>CAWGPB010000008.1:0-270054 GCA_963824335.1 uncultured Actinomycetota bacterium | reverse complement strand
CTGGCGTTGGGGAAACTGCCGCTGCTCGAGCACGTGCTGCCGGGCCGCTTTACGGTGTTCGTCTGGTTGGCGGTGGCCGTTGTCGTTGCGATCGTCATCGACCGGGCAACGCGCCTCGCCCCGCGACCGGCGGCGCGATGGCTGCTGGCGGTGGGCACGTCGCTGATTCTGCTGCTTCCGGCTCCCCTGGCCCGGGCTCCGTTCACGACGCCGGCCTTCTTCCGTAATTGGGCGAGCCACCACATCGGAGCTGACGAAACAGTGCTCGTGGCTCCCTATTTCGTCAATGGGGGCGAGGCCGCGCCGATGGTGTGGGCCGCTGAAGCCGAGTACGGCCTACGGATGCCCGAGGCCTATGCGTACGTGCCGCAGCCCAACGGCGGAACCTATTCGGGGCCGGCACAGTCGCAGCTCACCTTCATCATGTTCGTGATTCAGCAGCGCGGCGCCTGGCTGGTGGCGCGCGGCGACATCCGCGCACGGGTGGCTGCCGACCTGAAAGACGCCGGCGTACGCCACGTGATCGTCGGGCCCACCGAGCACTGGAGGCAGCTGCTCGCCTTCTTCACCGACCTCTTCGGCCGGGCACCCGACATCGTCGACGAGGTCGCGATCTGGCGCGACATCAGCGTCCGGGAAATTTCCGCGCCGCGCGCCCACTAGCCTGAATCGGGTGAACCTCGAGGGCAATCAGGCCTCCATTCGCGAAGCCTGCGACGCCGGACTGCTCGCCGGCGCGGTGACGATGGTGTGGCAGCACGGGAAAGTGCTGCAGGTCAACGAGATCGGCTACCGCGACGTCGACGCTGAGTTGCCCATGCAGCGCGATACGCTGTTCCGCATTGCCTCGATGACCAAGCCGGTCACCGTAGCCGCCGCGATGAGCCTGGTCGACGAAGGCAAGCTGGCGTTGCGCGACCCGATTGTTCGCTGGCTACCGGAATTCGCCGATGTGCGGGTGCTCGACGACCCGACCGGGCCGTTGGATCGAACGAACCCGGTCGACCGGGCGATTTTGGTGGAGGATCTGTTTACTCACACCAGCGGCCTGGGGTACGGATTCTCAGTGGGCGGGCCGATCTCGCGCGCCTATATGCGATTGCCGTTCGGCCAGGGCCCTGACCCGTGGCTGGCCGCGCTGGCCGACTTGCCGCTGGTGCATCAGCCAGGCGAGCGCCTGACCTACGGCCACTCCAGCGACGTGGTCGGCGTGCTGGTCTCGCGGGTCGAAGGCAAGCCGTTCCATCAGGTGCTCGACGAGCGAATCCTGCAGCCGCTGGGCATGAACGACACCGGTTTCCATGTGACCCCGCAGGGCCGCCGGCGAGCCGCGACCATGTACCGGCTGGACGAGAACAATCAACTCCAGCACGACGTGATGGGCCAGCCCCACATCACACCACCGGCGTTCAGCAACGCGGGCGGTGGACTTTTCTCCACCGCAGATGACTATCTGCGCTTCATCCAGATGCTGCTCAGCGATGGGACTTTCGAGGGCGTGCGCGTTCTGTCATCGGAATCGGTACGCCTGATGCGTACCGACCGGCTCACCGCGGAGCACAAGCGGCATCCGTTCCTCGGCGCGCCGTTTTGGATCGGGCGTGGGTTCGGGCTCAACCTGTCAGTCGTCACCGATCCGGCGAAGTCGGCGCCGTTGTTCGGGCCCGGTGGTCTGGGAACGTTCAGTTGGCCCGGCGCCTACGGGACCTGGTGGCAGGCCGATCCGGCCGCCGACCTGATTCTGCTGTATCTGATCCAGAACATGCCTGCGTTGACGGCCGATGCGGCCGCCGCAGTCGCCGGCAACACGTCGCGCGCGAAACTGCAAGCGGTACAACCGAAATTCGTGCACCGAACCTACCGGGCGCTGGGCCTGTAATGGCCGAGTTCACACCCGAACGCATCGAAGGACCCCGTCTCCTGTTACGACTGCCGGTGATCGCCGATGCCGGCCCGCTTTTTCAGCGCGTCGCCCGCGACCCACAGGTCACCAAGTACCTGCTGTGGACACCTCACCCCGACGTGGTGACCACCCAACGTGTGATCGCCGAACGGATGAACGTCGATGCACACCTGCGAACTTGGGTGATGGAATTGCAGCACAGCGGCGACATCGTCGGGATGATCAGTTGCGGACGCCCACTGCCCTACGCCGCCGAGATCGGCTACTGCGTCGGTCGGCGTTGGTGGGGAAAGGGATTGATGTCCGAAGCGCTCGACATGCTGATGAACACCCTGCAGGAAGATCCCGACGTCTACCGGGTATGGGCGACGTGCCATGTCGACAATGAGCGGTCAGTGCGCCTGCTGGAGCGTGCCGACTTCGCCCGTGAAGGTCGACTCGCCCGGCATGGCATCTATCCCAACCTCGGGACCGAACCGCTCGACAGTTTGTTGTTTGCCAAGGCTTTGCGCTAGACCATCGCCAACGGCGAGACCGGTCAAAACTGGATATCAGTGCCGCAGCATGACTTCCAGAAACTGCTCGCGGCGTCCGGCAGCCACCGGATTCGGCCGCGAGCCGGACAGATGCAAGAAGCCAATGCCCGCGGCGAACGTCGCGGTGGCGCGCATCTCGGACTCCTCGTGGTCAAAGCCGGCGTCGAGGAAGGCCTGGCGGACGGCGGCGAGGACGCTGTGGTCCGACGCTCGCACCGCGGCGGCAACCGTGGGCTCCGATCGCGCCCACTCCCGCATTGCGCGCTCCAGCATCAGTGCCGCGGCCCCACGAGCGCCGTCATCATCCGCGACAGCCGCTCTCGCGGGGGCAGGCTCGTCAGATCGTCGAAGGACCGGTCTTCGTCGCGGACCACGCCCCAGGAGTCGATCAACGCCGTACGGTAGGCCGTCATATCACTGAAGTGCCAGTAGAAGCTGCCCTTGGTGACGCCCAGACGACTGCACAACTGGCCCAGCGTCAGGGATTTCACGCCGTCCTCGGCCAGGACCCGAAACCCCTCCTGCACCCAGTCGTTCACCGACAGCCGAGATTTGATCACGCTAGCCGAGGACGCCATGGGCGGTAAGCCTAGCCACGACTAGCCGAATTTCAGTGCACAACGCTCTGGGCTGAGCGAAAGCTAGCCGAGCACGGTGTCGGAACCGCGCGCGGCGTTGATCCGTTTCAGCGCGCCCTCGGTGAACACCGACAACCCGAGATCGGGGTTGTATCCGTGAATTTCCTTGACGTCGAGTTGGGCCAGGAAATACAGGATCTGCTTGGACACCAGCTGGCCGGGCACCAGCACCGGAAAGCCCGGCGGGTAGGGAACGACGAATCCGGTTGACACCAAGGACTTTCCGTCGGCGAGCCGTCGACCCGCCTCCCCGAGCATGACGTGTTCGCGGTCGGCGTCCTCGTAGCCAGCGTAGAACGCCGACCTCATGTCACCGAAGGAGCTGTGGTCGTCGGGCCGGAAGGCGTTGTCGAAATGGCTGAAGTCCGGCAGCGGCGGCAGGTCCTCGGTGACCTCTTCGACCCGGCGCCGTTGCAGGGCACGGTCATCTCTGCTTGCCGCGGCTTCGGTGTGGTCGAAGTCGGTGGCCACCCGGCGCAGCACGTCGAGCAGGTAGTGCACGCTCGACCAGGTCACCCCGATGGTGAAGATCAGCAACACGCTGTTGATCGACGTCTTGTTGATCTGGATACCGAACCGGTCCATCAGGATCTTCTCGCGGAAGTCGTAGCCATTCATGCCGGTCTTGCCGATGAACAGGGTGACCCGCGTGGGGTCGAGCACGAACTGGTCGGACCGCCACGCCTCATTCCAGTCCGCCAGCGCGCCCTGACGCACCTGCCGATACGAGCTGACCGCGGACAGCCTGAATTCGTCTGGCACCAAATCGGATTCGTCGAGAATACGGAACCACTTGCTGATCAACCGGTCTTTGCGGACGCGGTGGCGAAAGACCAGCGCCATGTCGTAGACGGAGCGCACCATCTGGAAGCCCTCGATGTCGACCTGGCGGCGGGCCAGATCGAGCGAGGCGAGCAGTTGCTGGTTGGGCGAAGTCGAGGTGTGCGTCAGGAACGCCTCACCGAACGCGTCGCGGGACTGCGAGTTGAAGTCCTGGTCGCGGACATGGATCATCGACGCCTGCCGCAGCGCCGACAGCGATTTATGGGTGGAGTGGGTGGCGTAGACCCGGACCCGGGCTTGACTGGGGTCGGGAAGCAGTCGGTGCTCGCCCCACTGGCTGCGGTCGATCCCCTGCATTTCCTGCTTCCACTGCAGGTACTCCTGGGCGTAGGCCGGCGACGACAGCATCGATTCGAGTTGCTCGGCGGCGATCATCGCGGTGCGTTGCCGCGCCCACGGGACCGCGGTGGCGAAGGCGTACCAGGCCTCGTCCCACAGGAAGCAGATGTCCGGCTTGATCGCCAGCACCTCCTCCATCACCCGCCGCGGGTTGTAGACGACGCCGTCGAACGTGCAGTTGGTGAGTAGCAGCATGCGGACCTTGCCCAGTTGCCCAGCGGCTTCGAGGTCGAGCAGCGCTTTTTTGATGGTCTGCAGCGACACGGCGCCGTAGATGGCGAACGGTTGTAGTTCGTAGGCGTCCAGGTAGAGCGGGTAGGCGCCGGCCAGCACCAGGCCGTAGTGGTGCGACTTGTGGCAGTTGCGGTCGATCAGCACGATGTCGCCCGGCCGGGTCAGCGACTGCACGACGATCTTGTTCGCGGTCGAGGTTCCGTTGGTGACGAAGTAGGTGTGGTCGGAGTTCCAGGTGCGCGCGGCCTTGTCCATCGCTTTCTTGATGTTGCCGTGCGGATCGAGCAGCGAGTCCAGGCCACCCGAGGTGGTCGAGGTCTCGGCCATGAAGATGTTGCGGCCGTAGAACTCGCCCATGTCCTGCAGCGTCTTGGAGTTGAAGATGCTAGCGCCGCGCGCGACCGGCAGCGCGTGGAACTGGCCGGCGGGCCGGGCCGCGTAGGCGCGCAGAGCATCGAAAAATGGTGTGGCGTAACGGTTTCTGATGCCACCGAGCACGGTGCTGTGAAGGTCGGTGACGTCGTTGAGGCGGTAGAAGGTGCGGTCGTAGACGTCGGGGGCGTCTTCTGCTTCGGCCGCGATCGACTCGTCGGTGAGCAGATAGAGGTCGATGTGCGGGCGCAGCTCGCGGATCCATTCGCCGCACTCGATCCAGTCGTGGGTGCGGTCGGTGGCCACGACGTCGTCGTTCGGGCCGAGCAGCGTGGTCATCAGCGGCACCCGGTCGTGGGACCGCAGCGGGATGTCGTGCCGGATGATCGCGGCCTGGATCTCCCCGTTCAGGGCGACCGCGGTGATGGCGTCCTCGACGCTGGAGACCACCAGCAGCTCGAACTGCACGTCGTCGCCGACGTCGCGGATCGCCCGCAGGCTTCCGGCCAATCCTTCGGGCGCGGTGACCGGCGCGTCGTCGGCGAGCAGCACCGTGTAGAACTGCTGCTCCTTGGCCCGGGCCACCAGCTCCTGGTCAGCCAGCGACATCGAGGTGTCGAACAACGCGGCGCGGTCACCGTATTCGGACAACAGCCGCACGGCCAGCGATACCTGCTCGGCCAGGCTGACCGTGGCGAGTTGGTCCAGGTAGCCGCAGTACGTCGCGAGGTTCTCCGGGCCCGGGTAGATCCAGTAGCGCTCGTATGCACTGAGCCGATTGAGTAGACGCCGCACCCTGCCGGCCTCGTGCGCGGTGTCCATCCCGGCGCGGTCGACGACGGCGAGCTGGTGACACGCGTCATCGAGCAGGTTCCAGGTATCGATGCGCGAGTACGACGGGTTCGCCACCGCCGCCAGCGCGGAAACGCACAGCCGCCTCGGATGCTTGCCGTCTCGATCCATCACGCCAGTGTGTCCCTCCGTCCACGACGATGCGGGCATTTTGTGACCTGTACCCGAATCGCCACACCTGTCACAACGGACCGGTCTCAGGCCTCGAAGTCGTCGTCGGCTTTTCTGCCACGCGTGATCGGAATCCAGCGCCGCGGCGGCGCTACCTCGGTGACATCGGTCAGCGATCGCACGACGATTTGGGTCAGCGCCATGATCGCCGCCATCACCGGGAGCAGGGGTCGAAATGGCGTTGCGGCCGCGCGCACCGTCTCGATGCGGCGGGCCAGGACGAGACGCTCGATCGAGTGGTACAGCCACGCCCCGACGCCGAGCGCGTAGATCGCCAGCGCTGCCGCGATCGCCGCCTGCCCGTAGGCCGCGCACACCACCGCACCCAGCACCACGGTCGCCGCCAGAATCGCGGCGATCGCAACGCGCAGTTCCAACCTCGTCATGACTCCGCGGCGGGTTCAGGGCTTGATGGGCTCGATTGGCTCGCCTGGACGGCCTGGACCGCCTGAGCCGCCGCCCGGATCTGTGGGGTCACCAACATGACCTGGCCCAGTACGCCGTTGACGAAACCCGGTGAGTCGTCGGTGGACAGCTCCTTGGCCAGCTCCACCGCCTCATCGACGGCGACCGGCGCCGGAACGTCGTCGGCGTGCAGCAGCTCGTACACGGCGACCCGCAGGATCGCGCGGTCTACCGCCGGCAGCCGGTCCAGCGTCCAGCCTTGCAGGTGCGATGCGATCAGGTCGTCGACGTGGACTGCGTGCTCGGTGACGCCGTGAGCCACGGTGACCGTGTACGGATGCAGCGGCGCCACATCATCTTTGGCCTCCGCCAGCGCCGTGCGAGAGTCGGCCGCCTCGGCCGGGGTCAGCCCGCGGGCCTCGGCTTCGAACAACAAGTCGACGGCGCGCTTGCGAGCCTGATGCCGTCCCTTGACGGGTCGGCTCACGCGTTGACACGTCCCAGGTAGCTGCCGTCACGGGAGTCGACCTTGAGCTTGTCGCCGGTGTTGATGAACAGCGGCACCTGCAGCTCGGCACCGGTTTCCACCGTCGCCGGCTTGGTGCCGGCGCTGGACCGGTCGCCCTGCAGGCCAGGCTCGGTGTGGGTGACGACGAGTTCGACGGTCACCGGCAGCTCGAGGTACAGCGGCGCGCTGTTGTGAAACGCCACCTGCACCGGCAGACCCTCGAGCAGGAACCGGGCGGCATCGCCGACCAGTGACTCCGACAACGAGTGCTGCTCGTAGTCCTGGCTGTCCATGAAGACGAAATCGGTGCCGTCGCGGTAGAGGAAGGTGGCGTCGCGCCGGTCCACCGTCGCCGTCTCCACCTTCACTCCGGCGTTGTACGTCTTGTCGACGACCTTCCCGGAAAGCACGTTTTTCAGCTTGGTGCGCACGAAGGCCGGCCCCTTGCCCGGTTTGACGTGCTGGAAGTCGGTGATCTGCCAGAGCTGGCCGTCGATCACCAGTACAAGTCCATTTTTGAAGTCGGCAGTGCTTGGCACGGTCGGTGAATCTCCTACAGGATCGCCAGTTCCTTGGGGAACCGGGTGAGTAATTCCGGTGCGTGTCCGGAGGTCCCGCCTGCCACCACCAGCGTGTCCTCGATGCGGACGCCGCCACGCTCGGGCAAATAGACGCCGGGCTCCACCGTCACGACAGAGCCCGCACGTAGTGTACCGGCGGCGGCGGCGCCGATTCCCGGCGCTTCGTGGATCTGAAGGCCCACACCGTGGCCCAGACCGTGGCCGAAGTGCTCGCCGTGGCCCGCATCGGCGATGACCAGCCGGGCGGCGGCGTCCACCTCGCGCAGGTCGGCCCCGGGGTGCAGTGCCTCCCGGCCGGCTCGTTGGGCGTCGGCGACCAGCTGATAGATCTCCAGCTGCCAGTCGGCCGCTTTGCCGAGTACGAAGGTGCGGGTCATGTCGGAGTGATAGCCGCCGACCAGCGCACCGAAGTCGATCTTGACGAAGTCGCCGGCAGCCAGCACCGCCTCGGTGGGTCGGTGATGCGGGATCGCCGAATTCGCGCCGCTGGCCACGATCGTCTCGAAGGAGATCCCGTCGGCGCCGTGGTCGAGCATCAGCGCCTCGAGCTCGCGACCCACCTCACGTTCGGTGCGCCCGGGTCGCAGCCCGCCGCGGTCGATCAGATCGGCCAGCGCGGCATCGGCGGCCTCACAGGCCAGCCGCAGCAGCGCCACTTCGCCGGCGTCCTTGATCTCGCGCAGGGCCTCGACGGTCTGCGAGGCGCGAACCAGCTCGGTGGTGCCGCCGGCGTCGCCCAGGGCGGCAGCCAGTGCGTCGTAGCCGTCCACGGTCACCACATGACTCTCGAAGCCCACCCGCCGTGCCTTGTCCGCCGCCGCGCGCCCGGCCAGGTACCGCCCGCAGGCCCGCTCGATCGCCACTTCCAGGTCGGGCGCCTGCTGAGCGGCCTGGGTGCGGTAACGCCCGTCGGTGGCCAAGACGGCGTCATGACCGTCGGCAAACACCAGCAATGCCGCATTCGACCCGGTGAAACCCGACAGGTAGCGCACGTTGATCAGGTCGGTGACCAGCATCGCGTCGAGTTCGGCGGCGCGAAGTTGAGCACCGAGTGCGGCTCGCCGCTGGGAATGTGTCACGCCAGCTGACGCTACTCGCTACGCTGTGGCCCCATGACTAACTGGATGCTGCGCGGCTTGGTCTTCGGTGCCGCGATGGTCGTCGTTCGGCTGTTTCAGGGAACGTTGATCAGCGTGTGGCAGACACATGCGGCTCTGATCAGCATCGTCCTGCTGGTGCTGTTCACCGTGGGCGTGGTCATCTGGGGTCTCATCGACGGACGCGAGGACGCCTCCTCCAACCCTGACCCGGACCGTCGCGAAGATCTGGCGATGACGTGGCTGCTGGCCGGTTTGATCGCGGGGTTGCTCAGTGGCGCGGTGACGTGGCTGATCGCGGTGTTCTACAAAGCTCTCTACGTCGGCGGCCTGATCAACGAGCTGACCACGTTCGCGGCGTTCACCGCGTTGGTGGTCTTCCTCGGTGCGATCTCCGGGGTGACCGTCGGCCGCTGGCGGGTCGACCGCGCGGGCGCCTACAAGCCGCAGGGCGGCGCCACCGGTGGCGATGACGAGCGCGCCGACACCGACGTCTTCGCCGCTGTCCGGTCGGAGCAGCCGGCTTCCACCCAGGCCGCGGAGTGGCCGCAGGAGCAGTCGAGCGCCGTCGCCACCGCCGAGCGCGAGGATCACCAGGCGCCGACGGCCTACGGTCAGGAAGCCGCGGAGACGACGGAAGCCGTCAGCCCGGCCACCAGCGAAGCAGAAACCAAGAAAATTGCCTGGCCGCCTGCCAGCACCGAGAAGACCGAGGTGCTGCCGGCCCACGAACCGGCCACCGAGCACATCGAGAAGCCGAAGGCCGACGACTAGCCGTTCAGGTTGGCCAGATAACGCAGGGCGAGCAGATATCCCTGCACACCGCATCCCACGATCACGCCGGTCGCGACCGGGCTCAGATACGAGTGGTGCCGGAACTCCTCGCGGGCAAAGACATTGGAGATGTGCACCTCGATCAGCGGCGCACTCAACTCGGCGCAGGCGTCGCGTAACGCGATCGACGTGTGGGTCAACCCACCCGCGTTGAGGATCACCGGCTCTCCGGCGTCAGCGGCTAGGTGGATCCAATCCAACAGCTGGGCTTCGCTGTCGCTTTGGCGCACAACGGCTTTCAGCCCGAGGCTGGCCGCCTCGCGTTCGATCAGCGCCACGAGGTCATCGTGGGTGGTGTCGCCGTAGACCTCCGGCTCGCGGCGGCCGAGCCGGCCGAGATTGGGCCCGTTGACGACGTTGACCGTGCTCATGCGCCGCTCCTCAGCATCGCTGCGCTCTGCATCGTCGCCGGCGGACTCATCGCGTGCCTACCTCCGCGTAGGCGGCGGCCAGTAGCGCCGGGTCAGGGCCCTCCAGCCGGCCAGGCTTGGCCAGCCCGTCGAGCACCACGAACCGCAGCACACCCGCACGGGTCTTCTTGTCCCCGACCATCGACTCCAGAAGTTGTGGGAGCGCATCGGCGTCGTAGCTGATCGGCAGTCCGAGCGACGTCAAGATGTCGCGATGGCGCTGCGCGGTGGCGTCATCGAGACGCCCGGCCAGCCGGCCCAACTCGGCGGCGAACACCATGCCCACCGAGACGGCGGCACCGTGACGCCACTGGTAACGCTCACGCCGCTCGATCGCATGGCCCAAAGTATGGCCGTAGTTCAGGATTTCACGCAGGTCTGATTCCTTCTCGTCGGCCGCCACCACCTCGGCTTTGACCGCGATCGCGCGCCGGATCAGCTCGGGCAGCACCTCCCCCGACGGGTCCAGCGCAGCCTGGGGATCGGCCTCGATCAGGTCCAGAATCGCCGGGTCGGCGATGAAGCCCGCTTTGACGACTTCGGCCATACCGGCGGCGATCTCGTTGTGCGGCAACGTCTGCAGGGTTGCGAGGTCGACCAGCACGGCAGTCGGCTGGTGGAATGCGCCGACCAGATTCTTGCCGGCGTCGGTGTTGATACCGGTCTTGCCGCCGACCGCGGCGTCGACCATCGCCAACAACGTGGTCGGCACGTGCACGATCGACACACCGCGCAGCCATGTCGCCGCGGCGAACCCGGCGACGTCGGTCGCGGCGCCGCCGCCCAGACTCACCAACGCGTCCTTGCGGCCGATGCCGATGCGGCCCAGCACTTCCCAGACGTATCCGACGACAGGTAGGTCCTTACCGGCCTCGGCGTCTGGAATTTCGATCTGGTGCGCTTCAATACCCTTGTCGACCAAATGGTTTCGGATTGCCTCGGCAGTGTGGACCAGCACCGGCTGATGCAGGATCGCGACGCGGTGCCGCCCGGCGAGCAATTCGCCGAGCTCGCCCAGCAGCCCGGTCCCGATGACAACCGGATAGGGCGGGTCGACGGCCACCTGCACGATGACCGGCTCGCGAGAGTCCGTCATCTGCCTGCCTCCCGACGGGCCGCGGCCAGCGCGGCCGGAGTTGCGGGCGTCGGTGGTGGTCCGGTCCGGGGCTCGGGCAGCCTCGACGAGTCGGGAGCCGACGTGCGGCGCCACGGTGGTCGGCGTCGATTGCGCGCGGCGATGCCGAGTTTGGGGTCGTTGAGGCGGCACACGATGTGGCGGACCACGGCGCCGGGGTTGCGACGGTTGGTATTCACCCGGATCGTGGCGACCTTCCGATAGAGCGGTACCCGCTGGTTCATCAGCGCGCGGAACTTCTCAGCGCGGTCCGGTCCGGCCAGCAACGGCCGCACGGTGTTACCGCCGGTGCGCCGAATCCCCTCGGCCGCAGTGATTTCCAAGTACACGACGGTGTGGCCGGCCAGCGCGGCACGCACCCCCGGGGTGGTGACGGCGCCGCCGCCCAGCGACAGGACACCGTCGTGGGATGCCAACGCCGCCCGGATCACCTCTTCCTCGATCCGGCGGAACTCCTGCTCCCCATCGGTGGCGAAGATGTCGGCGATCGTGCGTCCGGTCTGCTGCTCGATGGCCGCGTCGGTGTCGAGCATGCCGACGTCGAGCGCCTTGGCCAGGCGTCGCCCGATCGTGGACTTACCGGATCCCGGCAGTCCCACCAACACAGCTCTGGGCCCCATGATCGGCTACCCGGACGCCCGAGCTTCACTGACCGGCTCCCGCTCGGCGACCGACCGCAGATAGGAGTCGATGTTGCGCCGTGTCTCGGTCAGCGAATCTCCGCCGAACTTCTCCAGCGCAGCACGAGCAAGGACCAGTGCCACCATGGTCTCGACGACGACACCGGCCGCCGGCACCGCGCAGACATCAGAGCGCTGGTTGATCGCAACAGCTTCTTCGCCGGAGGTCATGTCCACGGTGGCCAGCGCACGCGGCACGGTGGAGATCGGCTTCATCGCGGCGCGCACCCGCAGCGGCTCGCCGTTGGTCATGCCGCCTTCCAGGCCACCGGCGCGGTTGGTAGAGCGGATCACGCCGTCGGGACCGGGGTACATCTCGTCGTGGGCACGGCTGCCGCGCCGGCGGGCGGTTTCGAAGCCATCGCCGATTTCAACGCCCTTGATCGCCTGGATGCCCATCACCGCGGCAGCGAGTTGGCTGTCGAGCCGGTGGTCGCCGCTGATGAACGATCCCAGGCCGACCGGTAAGCCAACTGCGACCGCTTCGACGACGCCGCCCAGGGTGTCGCCGTCTTTCTTGGCCGCCTCGATCTCGGCGATCATCGACGCCTCGGCCGCCTTGTCGAACGCCCGCACCGGGCTGTCGTCGATCGCCGCCAGATCGCCGGCCTGCGGTGGCGGACCGTCATAGGCCTTGGAATCGCCGATAGAGATGACGTGGGAGATCACCTCGACGCCGAGGGCTTGCCGGAGGAACTGCCGCGCCACCGTACCGGCCGCGACGCGAGCGGCGGTCTCGCGGGCGCTGGCCCGCTCGAGCACCGGCCGGGCATCGTCGAATTCGTACTTGAGCATGCCGGCGTAGTCGGCGTGACCGGGCCGCGGCCGGGTCAGCGGTGCATTGCGGGCCACATCCAACTCGGCAGCATCGACCGGGTCGGGGGCCATCACGGTCTCCCACTTCGGCCATTCGGTGTTGCCGATCTCGATGGCGATCGGGCCACCCAGCGTCACGCCATGCCGTAAGTCCGGCCAGCACGGTGACCTGGTCACGCTCGAACTTCATCCGCGCACCGCGGCCGTAACCAAGGCGCCGCCGGGCCAGCTGGTCGGCGATGTCGTCCGACGTGACGGTCAGCCCGGCGACCATGCCTTCGACCACAGCCACCAACGCGCGGCCGTGGGATTCACCAGCAGTAGTCCATCGCAACACGAGTCCCATCTTCCCATGACGAGTCCCGACAGAGAAAAAGCGGGGAAACCGATACAAGTGTTTACTCACTCGCCAGTGGGGTACTCCGGTCCCGTGACCATGGTCACACTGTCCGCCGGTGAAAGGTAGTCCATGACCACCCCCCTGAGAACTGCGGTGCGCTGGGCGCGATCCCCGGCCAAAAATGTGGAATCGACGTCGGGTTCGTGGGTGAACATGATTCGCGGCCTGGCCGCGCGAGCGACGACACCACTGCTCCCGGACGACTACCTGTCGTTGCTCAACCCGCTGTGGTCGGCCCGCGAACTGCGCGGCGAGATCGTTGCGGTCGAACCAGAGACCGATGACACCGCAACGGTCATCATCCGGCCGGGATGGGGCTTTTCCGGCGACTACAAACCGGGCCAGTACGTCGGGATTGGCCTGCGCGTCGATGGCAAATGGCATTGGCGTTCGTATTCGTTGACGTCGGTTCCCGAACGCGGCGACGAGAACATCTCGATCACCGTGAAAGCCACCCCGGAGGGCTTCTTGTCCGCCCATCTGGTCAACGGCGTCGAACCGGGCACCATCATTCGGCTGGCATCGCCCAAAGGCGACTTCGCATTGCCGAACCCACCTCCGGAAACGCTGCTGTTCATCACGGCCGGCAGTGGCATCACCCCCGTCATGGCGATGCTGCGATCGTTGCGGGCGCGCGGTCAGTTCCCGGACATCGTCCATGTGCACTCGGCCGGGTCGGAGGACGCGGTGATTTTTCACGACGAGTTGCGCCAGATCGAGCAGGAGCAGAGCGGCTACCGCCTGCATCTTCAGCTGACCGACACCGACGGCAAACTCGACTTCGGCAAACTGGACGACATTGTCGCCGACTGGCGCGACAGGTCGGCGTGGGCATGCGGGCCCGGGGCCATGCTCGACGCGGTCGAGAAGGTGTGGCAGGACAACGACATCGACGACGCCCTGCACATGGAGCGATTCAACATCGCGGCCACTGACAAAGGCGGTGAAGGCGGCACCGTCACGTTTGCGATATCCGACAAGGAAATCGAGATCGACGGCGCGACAACCATTCTGGAGGCAGGCGAGCAGCAAGGCATCCAGATGCCGTTCGGTTGCCGAATGGGAATTTGCCAGACCTGCGTATTGCCGCTGGAAGACGGCCACGTTCGCGACGTTCGCTCGGGCCAAGAGCACGCCGCCGGCGATCGCATACAGACATGCATTTCGACCGCATCCGGTAACTGCACCATCAAGGTTTGAGAGGAAACCGATTTCATGGCTATCACTGACATCAAGGCATACGCCCACCTGACTCCGCAGGACGTCGAGGACTTGGCAGCGGAACTGGACGCTATTCGTGCCGACATCGAAGAATCGCGCGGCGAACGCGATGCGCAGTACATCCGACGCGCGATTCAGTTGCAGCGCGGACTCGCAGTATTCGGGCGCCTCGCCTTGTTCGCCAGCAGCAGCAGAATCGCTCGCCTGGCCGGCATCACCTCACTGGCAAGCTCCAAGATAATCGAGAATATGGAGTTGGGTCACAACATCATTCACGGTCAATGGGACTGGATGAATGATCCCGAAATCCACTCGACGGAGTGGGAATGGGACACCGCGTGCCCGTCGTCGCAGTGGAAGCACTCGCACAATTTCGTGCACCACAAATACACCAACGTCGTGGGTCTGGACGCCGACGTCGGTTACGGGATCATGCGGGTCACCCGCGATCACCGGTGGGCGCCGTGGATGATCGGGAACCCGATCTACAACCTTCTCCTGGGGACGCTCTTCCAATGGGGCGTCGCGCTGCACCACGTTGAGACCGCGAAAATCCGGAAGAAAGAAAAAACGTGGGCTGAGGCACGAAAAGATCTGCGCATCATGGGAAAGAAGATGGGCAAGCAGGCGGGCAAGGACTACATCATCTACCCGGCCCTGGCGGGCACCAACTGGAAGCACACACTCAAGGCGAACGTCATCGCCAACCTGATCCGGAACTACTGGTCATACATGGTGATTTTCTGTGGGCACTTCCCCGACGGCGCCGAGAAATTCACCCGGGAAAGTTTCGAAGAGGAGACCCGCGGCGAGTGGTACCTGCGCCAGATGCTGGGCTCGGCCAACTTCAACGCCGGCCCGATCATGGCGTTCATGAGCGGGAACCTCTGCTATCAGATCGAACACCACATGTTCCCCGACCTACCCAGCAACCGGTACGCCGAGATCAGCGTCCGCGTGCGCGCCCTCTGCGAAAAATACGACCTGCCCTACACGACCGGGCCGATACTTCGTCAGTACTGGCAATCGTTCTGGACCATCATGAAACTCGCCGTCCCGGACAGTTGGCTGCCCGGCACCACCGACGATGCGCCCGAGACCCATTCCGAAAAGAAGTTTCCCCAGCGGGAGCCGCGCGAGGTCAACGGCAAGCGCTACGGATTGCGCAGCGCGATCAAGGGCCGCAGCCCCGCGGCGGCCTAACGCCGCCGCAACGCGGTCAGCTGCCATACGCCCAGCGCCAGCATGACGGCGGCCGCGTCGGCCAGTGCCCAGTTCCCAGGACCGCTCAACCTCAGCCAGTCGAACCATGCCGCGGCTGCGGCGAGGGGTGCCAGCAAGAAATTGGTCACCACGAAGCCGGCAACCAGCCCACGCGTCGGGTGCATCCGATTGATGCCCAGCAGCAGGATCGGGCCGAGAACGGCGAAGGCGAGCCCGCCGTCGAGAAGCACTGCGCGTGGGACATCCCACCAGCGGGCCAGTGGGCCGCTCAGGGCGGCGACGATCGCGCCCGCAGAAGTCCAGAAGACGAGGTCGGCGCGAAGGGGCCGCCTGCGCGCAGAGTCAATCGGGCGGGGATCGGCCGAAATCGTTGAATTCATCATGGGTCGATACTGCGACGCGAGCCGCTGCCACATCGACCGTCGGCGCTGCCAGAAGCTGCCAATTCCGGGTGCCGCGAGCGAGATCCGACGGTGCGTAGCGCGGCGTAGGCAAGCGCGGGCGACGTTGACGCCCTGGCACGGTGCCAGAAAATTTTTACCCGACCTCTTGATCAAAACTGATGCAAGTGCTATACCAAATCTATGCCAACTGGCACACATTAACTGACATCTGAGAACGAGATTGGAGAGTTGGAGGTGGCGACCATGTTGATGCGAACAGATCCGTTCCGCGATCTTGATCGCTCTACTCAGCAGGTGTTGGGGACCGCGGCGCGTCCGGCCGCGATGCCGATGGACGCTTGGCGCGCGGGCGAGGAATTCTTCGTAGAATTCGATCTGCCTGGAATACAAGAGGATTCATTGGACCTCGACATCGAGCGCAACGTCGTCACCGTACGCGCTCGGCGTCCCGACGTTGATCCCGGCCGGGAGATGCTGGCCACCGAACGCCCCCGCGGGGTTTTCAGCCGCCAGCTGGTGCTGGGTGACAACCTCGACACCGACAACATCGCCGCCTCCTACGAAGGCGGGGTGTTGCGACTGCGGATCCCGGTGGCCGAGAAGGCCAAGCCCCGCAAGATCGCGATCGGGCACGGCAACGGACACAAGGTGATCAACGCTTGATCGGCCGGTGAGCGCGGAATGAGGTGAGCCACGATGAGTCACACAGTCACAGTCGCGCCGCCGACAAGCGAGACCAGCGATAGTCCGGAATCAGAAATCTTGTACCTGGATCCCGATGTCGTGGTGCTGATCGCCGAGATCGACGAGATCTTGTGCGCAGCGCTAACCCTTGACCGTCAGCGGCTGTCGCCACCCGCCACCGGCAGCGGCGCCATTGAGCCCCGGTTGGGTGGCAGGTCGAGCGGTGCAGTTGTCGGCGTACGGAGCGGGCCAGCGCAGCCGGTTCGCGCCGTCCAACGCGGCCCTCCGAGCCTGAGAACAGCCCGTCGGCAAAATCATCGAGTGGACATGAAAGGCAGGTGATGGCATCACAACAGATATAGCCGAGCCGCCCGCACCCCCGGCCACACAACGGGCGCGCCTCACCTGGTCGGGTGAGGACACGCCGATGCCCATCCAGGCGATTCCCCGGGGGCGGGCAGCTGGCCACTTCCAGTGACGAAGCATTGGTGAATGTCACAACCCCCAACACTTTTCGCTCCATCACCTACCGGGAAGGAAGCCAGCCATGATCGATTCTGTGTTCGATTCCGCCGCAATCGACTACCCGGAACCCGAAATCCGCTTTACCGATGCCGATCTCGCCGATTGGCTCGAACAGCACCAGACGGTGCCCCTGCCCGACGACGACTACCCCCACCAAAGTTCCTGGCCCATTACGTAGCCGAGCTCATTGCCGTCAGGTGCGACGACTACAGCATCGCCAGTCCCAGCGCTGCTGCGCTGGCCAGACACATTGACGGGCCGTGCGGCACGGTTCTCGCCGACCAGAAGATCCGCGCCACCGTCCCGATCACCATGGTTAGCAAGGGCGCACCGATCGCGGCGAGCAACCACACGTCAACACCGAAACATCCCGTCAGCGCGCCCACTCCGAGGGCAAGCTTGACATCGCCGGCGCCCATCGCCGCGGGGGCCAGCAGATGCACCAGCAGGTAGACCGCCGCCAATGCCGCGGCACCGACCAGCGCCGCCCGACCGTGTCCCGCCCCGACCGCGCCCAGCGTGATCGCCGCGAAACCCGGAATCGTCAGCCGATTGGGCAGCCGGCGTTGCCGGACGTCGCAGCGGCAGAGCACCGCCATCCATACCAGCACCAGACCAATCAGCATGGGCGGCAGGCTAATCCAACGCCGCCTCCATCGCCGCTCGCGGCGCGGGTTGGCCTGTGAATTGTTCGACTTGCGCAAACGCCTGATGCAGGAGCATCTGCAGGCCCCCGATCACCCGGCCGCCGGCGGCGCTGACCGCGGCGGCCAGGGGCGTCGGCCACGGGTCATAGATCGCGTCCAGCAGCACCGGCGCGGCGGCGAAGTCGTCGGCGTAGCCCGCCGCAACGTCGGCGGGCAGCGTATTGACCAACAGCTGGGCGGACGCGACCGCATCGGCGACCGAGCCGCCGTTCAGGTCGCAGAACCGGGCCGTGGTGCCGACCCGATCGGCCAACTCGACCAGACCGGCGGCCTTGTCCGGATTGCGGGCCGCCACGGTGATCTCGGTGACGCCGAGTTCGGCCAGTGCCACGATTGCCGCCGGGGCGGTGCCGCCCGATCCGGCGACCACCGCCGCTCCGGAGGCGGCACCCAGTGCACCCGTGACGCCGTCGACATCGGTGTTGTCCGCCCGCCAACCCTGCGCTGTCCGCAGCAACGTGTTGGCCGATCCGACCTGTTCGGCCCGGGCGGTGCGTACGTCGGCGAAACGCAGCGCGGCGAACTTTCCGGGCATCGTCACCGACACCCCTACCCATTCGGGCCCCAATCCGCTTACCAGAGAGGGCAACCCGTCGGCACCGCATTCGATGCGCTCGTAGGTCCACCCATCCAGGCCAAGGGCCCGGTAGGCGGCCAGATGCAGCTGCGGAGAGCGCGAATGGGCGATCGGCGACCCGAGAACACCAGCTTTTCTGGCGCGCTTAGTGCCGCTCCGACTAGCGGGCACTGTCGAGCACACCGTTGCGCTTGGCCAATTCGATGTTGGCCAGGTGCTGTTGATAATCACGGGTGAACAGCGTGGTGCCCTGCGGGTCGATGGTGACGAAGAAAAGCCAGTCACCGTCCTCGGGATGCTCGGCCGCTGTCAGCGCGTCGGTGCCGGGCGAACAGATCGGCGTCGCCGGCAGACCGTCGGTGGCGTAGGTGTTCCACGGCGTCGTCTGGGCGCGGTCGCCGTCGGTGGTGGCCACCTCGCGGCGATCCAGCGGATAGTTCACCGTCGAATCGAACTCCAGCTTGCGATGCTCCGCGAGCCGGTTGTAAATGACCCGAGCAACTTTCGCGAAATCCTGCGGCTTAGCCTCACGCTGAACCAGAGACGCCACCACCAGGACGTTGTACGGCGACATGCTCATGGCGGCGGCGTTGTCCTGCAGGCCCAGCTTCAGGTACAGCTCCGAACTGGAGTTGATCAGCGTCGACAAGATCGCCTCCGGCGACGCTGACGGGTCGATGTTCCATGTTCCCGGTGCGATCAAACCCTCGATGCGACGGTGGTCGGAACCCATTGCCGTCACCGACGCTACCGCCCAGGGCGGAATCAAAAGTGAAGGCAAGGGCGTGTTTTCGGCCGCCGCACGCAAATCAGCGTCGGCGACGCAGTGCTTGTTCCCGTCCAGTTCGACGCAGCTGGCCTTGGCGATCATCGTGAAGATGCCGGGTGTGGTGGCGTTGGTCTTGACGTCGGAGGTGTCGTCGAGTTGTTGACCCTCGGGAATCACCAGCTTGCCTACCCGGCTGCCCGGATCGAGGAGCCGCTTCACCGCCGTCGCCGCCGGAAGTTCGGTACGCAACCGGTAATAACCGGGCTGGATCGCCGAGATCGCCTGATTGCCTTGCGCGGCTTCGAGAAATACCTTGACGGTCCGGACCACATCTTGCTTGTGCAGCGTCTCACCGATCGCCGTGGTCGAGTCGCCGGCGTGCACCTCGATCACCAGATCCTGTTTGCCGTTACCGGCGAAGTCGTTCTGCGGGCCGAAACCGTGCCACACTTTGGAGCCGACGAACACTGCGGCGATGACCACCCCGATAGTCAGGCTCACCAGGATTCCCCGGGTTGTGTGGCGTCGACGACGTTCCCGCTCGGCGCGGATCCGATCGGCGCGCGAACCCCCGCGACGTGACGACCCGATCGCCTTCGGTCGAGCGCGGACGCCACGGTCCGTTGGTGACGTCCCGCCGCCCCCGGCTTCGCCGGCCTTGCGGACGCCACGGAGCCGAGCGCGCTCCCGGCCGTCAGACACCGTTGACCTCCCCGGGCAGCATGGCGCGGCGCTCATCCAGCCATCCCTGAAGGATCGCCACCGCCGCCGCCTGGTCGATGACCCTACGCTGACCTTTGGCGCGCACCCCGGCCTGGCGCAGCGAGCGCTGCGCGCTGACCGTCGTCAATCGTTCGTCGGCCATGCGGACCGGGACCGGCGCAATCCGGCCGGCCAATGCGTCCGCCATTTCGATCGCGTCGAGGGCGGACGGTCCGGTGCGGTCGGCCAGAGTCCGCGGTAACCCGACGATCACCTCGACGGCCTGAAACTCCGCGACCAGTTCAACCAGCCGTCGTAGATGTTTGGCCGTGCGGTCGCGGCGGACCGTTTCCACCGGGGTGGCCAAGATGCCGTCCGGGTCACTGGAGGCCACACCGATGCGCACGCTGCCGACGTCGATGCCGAGCCGTCGGCCACGTCCGGGGTCGTCCCCGCCGGGCCGGTCCGGCAGCCGATGCGACGGGTCCACTCAGCTGGCCCGAGCGATCTCAGCCCGCAGTGCGTCGAGCGCGGTGTCGATGCCGGACGAGTTCTTCCCCGAGCCCTGAGCGAGATCGGCCTTGCCGCCGCCGCGACCGTCGACCGCCGCGGCGAGCTGCTTGACCAAGTCGTTGGCCCGCAGGCCGAGATCCTGGGCGGCCGAGTTGGCCGCGATTGCGTAGGGGACGCTGCCGGCTTCGCCTTCGGCGATCAGCGCCACGACCGCTGGGTCGTCGCCGAGCTTTCCGCGGATGTCACCCACCAGGGAACGCAGATCGGCGGCCGACATGCCGGCTGACATCCGCTGCGCCACCACACGGACGTTACCGATGTGCTGCGCTCCCACGGCGGCGTTTGCCGCAGCTGCCCGCGCACTCGCGAGGCGGTTGCGTTCGATCTCTTTCTCCGCAGCCTTCAACCGCTCCACCAGGTTCGCCACCCGGGCCGGCACCTCGTCCGACGGCACCTTGAGCGACGAGGCCAGCCCGGCCATCAGCGCACGTTCCTTGGCCAGATGCCGATAAGACTCCAGGCCGACGTAAGCCTCGACGCGACGCACACCGGAGCCCACCGACGATTCGCCGAGGATCGTCACCGGCCCGATCTGCGCCGAATTGTGCACGTGGGTCCCACCGCACAACTCCAACGAGAACGGCCCGCCGATCTCCACCACGCGTACCTCGTCCGGGTAGGCCTCGCCGAACATGGCCATCGCGCCCATCGCCTTGGCCTTGTCCAGCTTTTCGAGGAACGTGTGCACCTCGAAGTCGGCCTGGACGGCCTCGTTGGTTACTTGCTCGACCTGGCCGAGCTGCTCGGCGCTCAGCGCACCCTGGCTGTTGAAGTCGAATCGCAGGTAACCCGGCCGGTTCAGTGAGCCAGCCTGAACAGCGTTGGGCCCCAATACTTGTCGTAGCGCGGCGTGCACCATATGGGTGCCGGAGTGCCCTTGGGTCGCCCCCTTGCGCCAGTCGGGATCGACCGCCGCGACGACGCCGTCACCTTCGACGAACTCCCCCGACTCCACGTTGACGCGATGCACCCAGAGGGTTTTCGCGATCTTTTGCACGTCGGTGACGGCTGCCTTAGCGGTCTCGCTGGACCCGGTGCCGCTGATGGTGCCCGCGTCCGCGACCTGACCACCCGACTCGGCATAGAGCGGCGTGCGGTCGAGGACGAGTTCGACGCGATCGGCGCCTTCCGCGCCGTGGGCGACCACCGGCACCCGTTTGCCGTCGACGAAGATCCCCAGAATCCTTGCCTGCGAAGTTAATTCGTCGAACCCGGTGAACTCGGTCGGTCCGGCGTCGACCAGCTCGCGGTAGGCGGTCAGGTCGGCGTGCGCGTGCTTGCGTGCAGCAGCGTCAGCTTTCGCGCGGCTGCGCTGCTCGGCCATCAGTTCCCGGAACCCGGCCTCGTCGACCTGCAAGCCTTTTTCGGCGGCCATCTCGAGGGTGAGCTCGATCGGGAACCCGTAGGTGTCGTGCAGCGTGAAGGCGTCCAAGCCGGAAATCTGCGCGTCCCCGGCCTTGGCGACAGCGGCCGATTGATCGAACCGCAGTGACCCCGATTCCAGCGTCCGGTTGAACGCGCTCTCCTCGGCGACCGCGATGCGGCTGATCCGGTCGAAGTCGGCGACCAGTTCGGGATAGGACGGGCCCATCGCGTCGCGGACGGTGGCCATCAGTTCGCCGACGATCGGGCCGTCGATGTCGAGCAGCTTGGCCGAGCGGATCACCCGCCGCAGCAGCCGGCGCAGCACGTAGCCGCGTCCGTCGTTGCCGGGGCTGACTCCGTCGCCGATCAGGATGGCCGCCGTGCGGCTGTGGTCGGCGATGATGCGGTAGCGCACGTCGTCCTCGTGGTTGCCGGCGTCGTAGCCGCGCGGGGCGCGCCGGGCGACCGCGTCGATGACCGGACGCAGCAGATCGGTCTCGTAGACGTTGGACACACCCTGAAGAAGGAATGCGACCCGCTCGACACCCATGCCGGTGTCGATGTTCTTGCGTGGCAACGGACCCAGGATCTCGAAGTTGTCCTTGCTGGTGCCCTCGCCGCGTTCGTTCTGCATGAACACGAGATTCCAGATCTCGATGTAGCGGTCCTCGTTGGCTTCCGGGCCGCCGTCGATGCCGAACTCCGGACCGCGGTCGTAGTAGATCTCCGAGGACGGACCACAGGGCCCGGGGATGCCCATCGACCAGTAGTTGTCGGCCATGCCGCGCCGCTGAATCCGCTCAGCGGGCAGGTCGGCGATCTCCCGCCACAGCCCGACGGCCTCATCATCGTCGAAATAGACTGTGGCCCAGAGCTTCTCCGGGTCAAAGCCATAACCGCCATCATCGACCGGGTTGGTCAGCAAGGTCCAGGCCAGCTCGATGGCTTCGCGTTTGAAGTAGTCGCCGAACGAAAAATTGCCGGCCATCTGGAAAAACGTGTTGTGCCGGGTGGTGACCCCGACCTCATCGATGTCGGGTGTGCGGATGCATTTCTGGATGCTCGTCGCGGTCGGGTACGGCGGCGTGCGCTGGCCGAGGAAGAACGGGACGAACTGCACCATGCCGGCGTTGACGAACAGCAGGTTGGGGTCGTCGAGAATCACCGAGGCGCTTGGCACCTCGGTGTGGCCCGCGTTCACGAAATGATCGAGGAACCTCTTCCTGATCTCGTGTGTCTGCACTTTTCCGCTTCCTCTTCACACTGCTTTTTCCCGGTCACACCGGCCGAACACCCAGCCTCTTTCGACCGCATAACAGTACCGGTCCAGCTCCGACGCCCGAACACTCGAGGACCTCGACCTGCGACCTCAGCCCGGAATGAAGCTCAGCCGTACCGACCGCCGCGGATTGTCCCGGTTCAGGTCGACCAGGACCACGCTTTGCCACGTGCCCAGCAGCGGCTCGCCCGACCGGACCGGCACCATGATCGACGGGGCGACGATCGCGGGCAGCACATGATCGGCGCCGTGGCCGTGCGACCCGTGTGCATGCCGGTAGCGATCGTCGCGCGGCAGCAACCGCTCCAAGGCGTCGACGAGGTCTTCGTCGGAACCGGCGCCCGTCTCCATGATCGCCACCCCTGCCGTCGCGTGTGGGACGAAGACGTTGCAGAGACCGTCGCCCAGCGGAAAGCAGAACGCGCGCACTGACTCGGTCAGATCAACGAAGCGGCGACGCGCGGTGTCGATATCCAACACATCGGTATGCACCGGCCCAGCCTACGTAGCGCTAGCGGGCCTTGCCGATCATTGCGGCGCGCTTCAGGGTGGCCTGAGCCATCTTGACGTGCGCCGCGTCGACCAGAACACCGTTGACACCCACCGCGCCGAGGCCCTTCTTCTCACCTTCGCGGTAGGCCGCGACATTGCGTTCGGCGAGCGCGATCTCTTCCTCAGTCGGCGCGTAGACCTTGTTGGCCACCTCGATCTGACTCGGGTGAATGGCCCACTTGCCGGTGTATCCCATCAGCGCGGCACGTCGCGCGTCGCGCTCGTAGCCCTCCAGGTTGCCGTAGTCCGGGTAGGGCGCGTCGATCGCGTCAATGCCGGCTATCCGGGCGGCGACGATCACCTTGTTGCGGGCGTAGGCCCAGAAATCACCCGGGTATTCGCCCAGCGGGTCGAAGTTGGTGTCCACCCGGGCTCCCTGCGACAACGAGAAGTCGCCGACGCCGAAGATCAGCGCGTCCAGTCGCGGGCTGGCGACGGCGATCTCCTCGGCGTTGGCCAGCCCCTCGACCTCTTCGATCAGTACCTCGAGGCGAATCTGGCGCGACAGGCCCAGCTTGGCCTCGAGCTGAGTGAGTAGCACGTCGACCCACCAAACATCGCGTGCCCGCAGCGCTTTCGGGATGATGATGGTGTCGAGATTCTCCCGCGCGCCGGTGACGACCTCGATGACATCGTCGTGGCACCACTGGGTGTCGAGCCCGTTGATGCGGATCGCCCGCACGGTGTGACCCCAGTCAAGCTCGTTGAGCCCCGAGATCGCTTTGGCGCGGGCCGCCTCCTTGTGTGCGGGCGCGGTGGCGTCCTCGAGGTCGAGGAACACCAGGTCGGCATCCGACGCGGCGGCCTTGGCGAACATGTGGTCGTTGGCTGCGGGGACGGCAAGCTCCGAGCGGCGCAACAATGCTGTTCTCGAGGTCATCGGCCAGTTCCTTTCACAGCACGCCCCGGGCATGCAGGTCGTCGATATCGTCGCCGCCCAGGCCGAGCAGCTCGCCGTACACCTCGGCGTTGTTCGCCCCGATCCGCGGGCCGAGATGACCCACGCGACCGGTCGCCCCGGAGAATCGGGGCACCGGAGCCTGGACGGTCATCGCTCCCAGCTCGTCGTCGGCGACTTTGACGAAGACTTCGCGATGCGCGAGCTGCTCGTCGGCGACCAGATCGGTGATGTCGTACACCGGCGCGGCTGCCACCTCGGCGGCGTCGAAGATCGCCATCGCCTCGTCCAGCGTCTTGGTGGCCACCCAGTCGGCGACCACCTGATCCACTTCGCGGGCTCGCGACAGCCGTCCCTGCGGGTCGGAGAAGTCGACGTCGTCGACCAGGTCGGCGCGACCGATGGCGCGAAAAACCCGCAGCGCCAACGCCGGTGAGCTCCCCGACATGGCCAGCCAGCGATCATCGGAAGTGCGGTAGGTGTTGCGCGGCGCCGAGATGTCCCAGCGGTTGCCCGTCCGGGTGGGCACCAGGCCGAGCTGGTCGTAGCCCAGCAGAGTCTGCTCGAGCAGCCGTGCCAGCGGGTCGATCAGGTTGATGTCGATCAGCTGCCCCGAGGCGCCGTGCACGTCGCGGTGGTAGAGCGCCATCATCACCGCATACGCGGCGTTGAGTGACGCCACCCCGTCGGCAAGCATGAACGGCGGCAACGTCGGTGGGCCGCTCTCCTCGCCGGTGATGTTGGCGAACCCGCTCATCGCCTCGCCGAGCGTGCCGAACCCCGGCCGCTCACTTTTCGGTCCGGTCAGCCCGTAGCCGGTGATGTGCAGCATCACGATCTTGTCGTTGAACGCGCGCAGCGCGTCGTAGTCGAGGCCCCATTTGCGCAGGGTGGCCGGCCGGGTGTTGACGATCACCACGTCGGCGTGCTCGACCAACTGCCGCAGCAACGCCTGGCCTTCGGGGACACGCAGATTGAGGGTGATCGATCGCTTGTTGCGCGACAACGACTTCCACATCAGCCCGACGCCGTCGACCTGGTTGCCCCAGGTGCGGATCGGGTCGCCGCCGTCGGGCTGTTCGATCTTGATGACGTCGGCGCCGAACTCACCGAGATAGGTGGCGGCCAGCGGTGCGGCGGCCAGCGTTGCGACGTCGAGAACCCGGATGCCTTCGAGCATCACGCGTTGACAGGCACGCCGGCCGGCCGTTGCAGCCCGAGGTGATCGCGCAGCGTCGACCCGCTGTAGCAGTCACGGAACAGCCCGCGACGCTGTAGTTCCGGGATCACCATCCGGACCACTTCTTCGAACGCTCCGGGCAGATGCGTTGCGGCCAAGACGAATCCATCGCAGGCACCGCCATGGAACCACTCCTCCATCTGATCGGCAACCTGTTCCCCGGTGCCGACGAAACGCGGACCCTGCAGCAGGGTGGCGCGGTGACCGGCGAGATCACGCAGGGTGATCTTGTCGCCGATGTGGGCGCGCAGGTTCTGCACCAGCCCGCGAATCCCGGACACGTTTTCGATGAGTTCGTCGGTGATCGGGTCGTCGAGGTCGTGCTTGGCGAAGTCGTAGTTCATCAACTCCGACAGTAGGGTCAGCGAGGCCATCGGGTGCACCAGATCGTTGAGGAAGACCTGCTCGCGTTCTTTGGCGTGATCCTCGCTCTCGCCGACCACCGCGTAGGCCATCGGGCAGAGCTTGACCGAGTCCGGGTCGCGGCCGGCCGCCCCGATACGCTCTTTCTGGTCGGCGTAGTGGTTGCGGGCCACCTCGATGCCGGGGTCACCGGTGAAGATCAAATCTGCCCAGCGCGAGGCGAATTCGCGTCCACGGCCTGACGAGCCCGCCTGAATGAGCACCGGCCGCCCCTGCGGGGTGCGCGGCACGGTGAGCGGTCCGCGCACCGAGAAGAACTCACCTTTGTGGTGCAGTTCGTGGACCTTGTCGGGATCGGCGTAGATGCCGTTGACCCGGTCGTGCAGGATCGCGTCGTCCTCCCAGGTGTCCCAGAGTCCGACGGTGGCTTCGAGGAATTCCTCGGCGCGGTCGTAGCGGGCGTCATGGCCCAAATGCACGTCCAGGCCGAAGTTCTGCGCCTCGCTGTCGTTGACCGAGGTGACGATGTTCCACGCCGCCCGGCCGCCGGACAGGTGATCGAGGGTCGCGAAGGTACGGGCGATATGGAACGGCGTGTAGTACGTGGTGGAACCGGTCGCTCCCAGTCCGATGTGCGACGTCGCCTGCGCGAGCACGCCCAGGACGATGGACAGGTCCAGCTTCACCGGGCGAGCGCCGTATTTGACCGCGTCGGCGACCGAGCCGCCGTAGATACCCGGCATGGCCAGCCGATCGTCGAAGAACACCAGGTCGAAGCAACCTTCTTCGAGTGTGCGACCGATCTTGGCGTAGTAGGACGCGTCGAGGTAGCCGTGCTCAGTGGCGGGGTGACGCCACGAACCCGCATACACCGAGGTGCTGCCCGCTTGCATGAATGCCACGAGTGCCATCTGTCGAGTAGTCATACCTGATGTCTAACATCTGATATATTAGATTTCAAGTCCTCCTCCCATTCCCACTGCCCCTAGAGGTCCTCGCCATGGCTCCGAACGACGGTGTTGATATCGGTGGCACGGTGCGCGAGCGCGCCGCGCGCGAACTCCGCGACCGCATCCTCACCGGTGCGTTGCCCGCCGGTACCCGCCTCGACCTCGACGCGATCACCAAAGAATTCGCCACCAGCCGCACCCCGGTGCGCGAGGCCCTCCTGGAACTGTCCTATGACGGGTTGGTGCGCGTTGCGCCACGCAGCGGCATCACCGTGATCGGCATGAGCCCCGAAGACGTGCTCGACAGCTTCACGATCCTCGGTGTACTGACCGGCCAGGCCGCCGCATGGGCAGCGCAGCGGGTGACCGACGAGGGGATCGCCCGATTACGTGAGCTGGCCACCGATGTCGAGGCGCACGCCGGCGAAGGCGGCATCGTCGACGCGAACTGGCAGTTCCACCGGGAGATTCATCGGGCATCCCATTCGCGGCGGCTGATGGCGCAGATCCGTCAGGCCGTCCGGGTGGTCCCGTCGAATTTCTTTGCAATGTTTCCCGACCACGAGCACAACGCGATCGAGGAGCACGAGGCCTTGGTGGCGGCGCTCGCCGATCGCGACGTCGACAAAGCCCGGCACATCGCCGAGCGACACGTGCTCGACGCGGGCCGGTCGCTGGCCGACTGGCTCGAGCAGGCCGACACCCCTCCCGACGGCTGACCTCAAAGAATCAACAGGATCCTCGGTCACGCGAACCCTCCGCGTTTTCGTATTACCCGGGGATCGGGTGGCCGACGTGCTCGGCGGTGCGTCTGACGAGGTAGTGCGAGACAGCGGCGAGCACGATCAGGCCCAGCCCCAGATTGATCAGGGCACTGAACCCCTCCACGGCGAAGTCGACGAGCGCGTTGGAGAACGTGAACACCATGGCAGCCAGGCGAAGCCACCGTAGCGGCCATAGCGCGGTACTCCCGCGCGTCCACACGACCGTCGCCGGTAGGGCGAGCGCGAGGGTGACCATGCCAGCAATGACGACGATGCGCGTCGCCGGGCCTCCGTGACCTAGTTCGAAGTAGTGATCGATCACCGCCAAGGGGTCGTGCATACGGGTCAGAGTCCAGGCGATCAAGAGCATCGCCGACGCCAAGACCAAGATCCAGCCCACCGCGGTCACAACCCAGCGCTCGAGCAGGAAACGGGGCATCAGTCTGCTCGAAGCGATGCGGAGCCGAGTCAACACATCAGGCGCCTCCTTGCTCACTGTGATCAGTCCACGGATGTGTTCAATCACGTGTTCGTCAGCGCCGCGGCGCGCGGCCGCGTCGAGGTGGGCGTCCGCCTGACTGCGCCGCCGCGCCGGTAGACCGTGCCCGACACCGTCGGCCGCGATCGCGGCGGCGTTGGCCAGCGCCTCTGGCACGGTCGGCTTCTTGAGATCCCGCACAATCCGTGCGATCAGCAGCACGATCACCATCACGACGTACATGATTTCCGCCGACGGACCATAGAAGTAGTCGTTCGTCTTCGTGACGAATTTGCCCACCTCATCTAGGAATAGGCCGAAACCGATCCCGCCCAGGATGATCGAAACAAGTCGAGGAGTTGATCCCAGGAACAGCCAGCTGGCGACGAGCGCCAGGATCATCAGCACGCCACCCCACAGCGCGTGAGCAATGTGCAGCTGACCGCTACCGATCTGGGGGTATCCCGTGATCTTTAGGTATAGGCGGGTGATCAAGATGGTGGCGATGGCCAAGAACAAAAACCACTCGACGGCCTCAGCTCCGTGGATGTTGCGTATGACAACGGCCGTCCGCCGCGGTGTGTCTTTGTCAATCATTTCCGCAGTATCCTCGGCGCCACACGCCCAATGCCCCCAATCGCGCGCAGTTCGTAGCCGAACACCCCCGATCAGCGCCCCAGCGCGATCCTGTTCGTCAACTTCTTACCTGGGCGTTAACCGCGCTGGCGTCGAATGATCGCGCGCAGCTTGTCCAACCGACCGCTGATCTCCCGCTCCGCGCCTCGACCGGTTGGCTGGTAGTAGTCGACGCCGACCAGCTCGTCCGGCGGATATTGCTGCGGGACAACACCATCCGGGTCATCATGCGCATACTTGTAGCCCTGGGCGTTGCCCAGCGCGGCAGCGCCCGAATAGTGGCCGTCACGAAGATGTGGCGGCACCAAACCGGCCTTGCCGGCGCTGATGTCTCCCATCGCCGCCCCGATTGCGGTGGTGACGGCATTCGACTTCGGCGCGGTAGCCAGATAGATGGTGGCGTGCGCCAGGGTCAGTTTGGCCTCCGGCATGCCGATCAACGCGACCGTCTGCGCGGCGGCGACGGCGACCTGTATCGCGGTCGGGTCCGCCATGCCGATGTCCTCGCTGGCCAAAATCATCAGCCGGCGCGCGAGGAACCGCGGGTCCTCACCGGCGACGAGCATTCGGGCCAGATAGTGCAGTGCCGCATCGACGTCGGAGCCCCGCACCGATTTGATGAACGCGCTTATCACGTCATAGTGCTGATCGCCGTCCCGGTCGTAGCGGACTGCGGCCTTGTCCAGGGACTGCTCGATGGTCTCGACGGTGACCTGCTCCCCCGCCTCTGCCGCCACCTCCAACGCGGTCAGCGCCCGCCGAGCGTCCCCCGACGCCAGCCGGACCAACAGCTCGACCGCCTCGGGCGTCACCTGCACCCGCCCGTCCAATCCCCGCGGATCGTCGATCGCACGCTGCACGACCGCGCGAACGTCTTCGGCGGTCAACGGATGCAGTTGCAGGATCAATGACCGAGACAACAGCGGGGCGACCACCGAAAAAGACGGATTCTCCGTCGTCGCCGCGACCAACAAGACCACCCGGTTCTCCACGGCGGCCAGCAAAGCGTCCTGCTGAGTTTTCGAAAACCGGTGCACCTCGTCGATGAACAGCACGGTCTGCTCGCCGTGCGCGGCGGCACGCCGCGCCGTATCGATCACGGCACGAACTTCCTTGACCCCGGCCGACAACGCCGACAGCGCCTCGAACCGGCGTCCGGTGGCTTGCGACACCAGCGAGGCCAGTGTCGTCTTCCCGCTGCCGGGTGGGCCGTAGAGGATGGCCGATGCCATACCCGAGCCTTCGACCAGTCGCCGCAGCGGAGAGCCGGGCTGCAGCAGGTGAGCTTGTCCCACCACCTCGTCGAGACTCGCCGGGCGCATCCGCACGGCCAACGGCGCGGCGGCGGAGCTGACGTGCGCGAGATCGCCGAGGCTGGCTTCGTCGGGGACGTCGAACAGACCGTCGGGCACGAAGTCAGGCATACCACGTCACAACGACACGTGAACGCGCAGTGTGAGGTCTCAGCGGCGCCGCCGAATACTTGCTAAGTTCGCGAAGCGCCCGCTTGGACCACTCCCCGACGACGAGGCAGGAGCGGCTATGAGCCACCCTCCGGAGCACCCTGGCAATCCCCACCAACCGTACGGCGGTAACCCCAACCCGGGTGACTATCCGCCGCCGCCCGGCTACGGGCCGCCTCCCGGACCGCCGCCGGGGTACGGGCCCCCACCAGGGCAGCCGCCGCCCGGCTACGGGCCGCCTCCTGGATATGGCGCGCCGCCACCGCCTCCCGGATACGGACCGCCGCAACCGGGCTACGGGCCCCCGCCCGGCTACCCGCCACCACCGGGCTATGGGCCCCCGCCCGGTTACCCGGCGCCTCCCGGATACGGACCGCCGCCCGGGTCGGGATTCGACATCGGCCAAGCGTTCAGTTGGGCGTGGAATAAGTTCAGCAAGAACATCGGCCCGCTGATCCTTGCGGCGCTGGTGTACCTGGTCCTTTTCGTCGTCGTGCAATCCCTGGTCTTCGTGGTGCTGGGCGGCGCCTCGGCCAACACCAATACCGACGGCGACTACGGCGCGTCCTTTACGGCAGGTCTGGACGCCGGCGGACTGTTCATCCTGCAGATAGTCACCTTCATCTTCGGCATCTTCGTGCAGGCGGCGATCTGGTCGGGGTTGCTCGACATCGCCGACGGCAGACCGGTGACCGTCGGCTCGTTCTTCAAACCGCGCCACTTCGGCAACGTGATCCTGGCCGGAGCACTACTCGCGGTGATTTCGGCGGTGCTGAACGCGCTGTCCTTGCTGCCCGGCTTCATATTCGGTCTGCTGTCGCTGGTGCTGATCTTCGTCTTCGCCTTCTTCACGCTGTTCACGATCGCCTTCGCGACCGATCGAGGGCTGGCACCGATCGATGCAGTGCAGGCCAGCTTTGCCGTGGTGAAAGCGCACGTCGGCGCGACCCTGTTGTCCTTGCTTGTGCAGGCCTTGATCCTGGTGGCCGGGTTTGTCGCGTGCGGCATCGGCGTCATCGTGGCCGGCCCGCTGGCTCTGCTGATCCAGGCGTACACCTACCGTCGGCTTTCCGGAGGACCGGTCGCGCCGCCCACTCCGTAGCCGAATAGGTTGCCTTACGGCTGGGTGACGAAGTCGATCAGCTCTTCCACCCTGCCGATCAGCGCCGCGTCGAGGTCGGTCCAATCACGGACCGTCCCGCGGATGCGACGCCACGCGGCGGCGATGTCGGCCTGGTCGGCGTGCGGCCAGCCCAGCGCCGCACAGATGCCGTGTTTCCACTCCGTTCCGCGTGGGATCACCGGCCACTCCGACAACCCGAGCCGGGCCGGTTTGACGGCCTGCCAGATGTCGACGAACGGATGGCCGACGACCAGCGTGTGTGCGCCGCCCGGACCGCGGTGCACCGCGTCGGCCAGCCGCGATTCCTTCGAACCCGCGACCAGGTGGTCAACGAGCACCCCCAGCCGTCGTTGCGGGCCCGGCCGAAACTGCTCGACGATGCCGACGAGATCGTCGACGCCGCCGAGGTATTCGACCACCACGCCCTCGATCCGCAGATCGTCGCCCCACACCTGCTCGACGAGTTCGGCGTCGTGGCGGCCCTCCACGTAGATTCGGCCGGTCCGGGCAACGCGGGCGCGCGCGCCGCTCACCGCCACCGATCCAGATGCCGTGCGGGCTGCGGCCTTGGGTGACGGACCGAGCGGCGCGGTCAAGATCACCGGTTTGCCATCGACCAGATATCCGGGGCCGACCGGGAACGGCTTGCGGCGGCCATGTCGGTCCTCGAGCTGCATGCGACCGTACTCGACGCTCACCACTGCACCGACGTAGCCGGTTTGCGCGTCTTCCACGACCATGCCGAGCTTTATCGCCATGTCAGCGGACCGGGGCTTGCGCGAGTTGCGCGGGTCGCGGGCGAGAATGTCTGAGCCGTAACGATCATCCACTCGAGCGATCCTAGGAACGTTCGGCGGCCGAGCGCGGTTACGCCACTCCCTAAATTCAACTCGGAAAGCCTGAGTATGCCGCGCTGCGTCAATCAGGTTCGCGTGATGAGATGGCGGTTATGACCATCAAAGTTGCGCTGGAGCACCGCACCAGCTACACCTTTGACCGGCCGGTCCGGGTGTACCCGCACGTCGTGAGGCTGCGTCCGGCGCCTCACTCGCGCACGGCGATCGAGGCCTATTCGCTGCGGGTCGAGCCGGCGGACCACTTCGTCAACTGGCAGCAGGACGCCGTGGGCAACTTCGTCTACCGGCTGACGTTTCCCAATCCGACGGACCGGCTGACGATCACCGTCGGGCTGATCGCCGACCTCAAGGTGATCAACCCGTTCGACTTCTTCATCGAGGACTGGGCCGAAACTTGGCCCGCCGGCGGATTCCGCTATCCCGAGCCCTTGGCCGATGAGCTCAAGCCCTACCTGCGACCTGTCGACGAGGACGGCGCCGGCTCGGGTCCCGGCGAGCTGGTGCAGGCCTGGGTGCGCACCTTCGCGGTGCCGCCGGGCACCCGAACGATCAACTACCTGGTCGAGCTCAACAGACGCATCAACGCCGACCTCGGCTACAGCGTGCGAATGGAACAGGGTGTGCAGACACCGGATTTCACGCTGCGAACCGGAATCGGCTCGTGTCGCGACTTCGCCTGGTTGCTGGTCTCAGTGGCACGCCAGATGGGGTTGGCCGCCCGATTCGTCTCCGGCTACCTGGTCCAGCTGACTTCCGACATCAAGGCACTCGACGGGCCGTCGGGCCCGTCCGCCGATTTCACCGATCTGCACGCCTGGGCCGAGGTCTTCGTCCCCGGCGCGGGCTGGATCGGATTGGATCCGACATCGGGTCTGTTCGCCGGCGAGGGCCACATCCCGCTGGCCGCCACACCGAGTCCGGCGAGCGCGGCGCCGATCACCGGCGGTGTCGAGCCGTGCGAGTCGACGCTGGAATTCTCCAACACCGTCACCCGCATTCACGAAGACCCGCGGGTCACGCTCCCCTACACCGACGAGGCATGGACGACCATCCAGAACGTCGCCCGCGGTGTCGACGAGCGACTTGTGGCCGGCGATGTCCGGCTCACCGTCGGCGGCGAGCCCACCTTCGTGTCGGTCGACAACCAGATCGATGATGAGTGGAGCACTGACGCCGATGGCCCGCACAAGCGCCAACTCGCTTCCGATCTGGCCGCGCGACTAAAGAAGCAGTGGGCGCCCCACGGCCTGGTTCACCGTGGGCAGGGCCGGTGGTATCCCGGTGAACCCTTGCCCCGCTGGCAAATTGGACTCTACTGGCGCGCCGATGGCGAGCCGCTCTGGCCCGACGAGACGTTGCTCGCTGACCCCTGGGGGGAGTCCCCGGCCGGGCCCCCGGCAGACAGCACGACAGCTCACGATCTGCTTGCCGCCATCGCCGCCGGGTTGGGCCTTCCCGACTCGCAGGTGCGGCCGGCGTATGAAGATCCACTGGTGCAGCTGGCAACCGAAACCCGTTTGCCCCAAGGCGATCCAGTGGATTCCAGTGCAGACCTAGACCCCGAGACCGACACCCCCGCCGCGCGGGCCGCGCTCATGTCCAGACTCGACGAATCCATCGTCACACCAACCGCATTCGTGCTTCCGCTGCATCGTCGTGAGGACGATCTCGGTTGGGCCAGCGCTAACTGGCGGCTACGCCGCGGCCGCATCGTACTGATCGCCGGTGATTCACCGGCGGGCCTGCGACTACCGCTGGATTCGATCAGCTGGAAGCCGCCGCGGACCTCGTTCGTCGCCGATCCGACCGCCGTCGGCGACGAGCTGAGCCCCTCGGTGGCCGAGGCCGTGGTCGAGGATGACGACACCGCGCCGACGACGGCGATGGTCGCCGAGGCACGCGACGGCTTGCTGTACGTCTTCCTGCCACCCACCGAATCCCTGGACAACTTCGTCGACCTGATCGGCCGGATGCACGCGGCGGCGGCCGCGATCGGCCAACCGGTGGTCATCGAAGGATACGAACCGCCGGCCGACCCGCGACTGACGTCGACGACCATCACCCCCGACCCCGGTGTCATCGAGGTCAACGTCGCACCCACCGCCAGTTTCGCCGAGCAGCGCGAACAGCTCGAAACCCTCTACGAGCAAGCCAGATTGGCCCGGCTGTCCACCGAGTCATTCCAATTCGACGGCAGTCATAGCGGCACCGGCGGCGGCAACCACATCACCCTGGGCGGAGTCACCCCGAAGAACTCTCCGCTGCTGCGCCGACCCGACCTGTTGGTATCGCTGCTGACGTACTGGCAGCGACACCCCTCGTTGTCCTACCTGTTCGCCGGACGGTTCGTCGGAACCACCTCCCAAGCGCCGCGGGTAGACGAGGGCCGGGCCGAGGCGCTCTACGAGCTCGAAATCGCATTCGCCGAAATCGACCGGCTGACTTCGGGTTCCGCGGCCGATTCGCCCCGGCCATGGATCATCGACCGGGCCCTACGTCATCTGCTGACCGACATCACCGGCAACACGCATCGCGCCGAATTCTGCATCGACAAGCTCTACAACCCCTACAGCCTGCGAGGCAGGTTGGGCCTGCTGGAGTTGCGCGGCTTCGAGATGCCACCGCACCTGCGAATGGCGATGGTGCAATCACTGCTGGTGCGCTCGCTGGTGGCCTGGTTCTGGGACGAGCCGCTGCGGGCTCCGCTGATCCGGCACGGCTCGAACCTGCACGGCAGATACCTGTTGCCGCACTACTTGATTCATGACATCGCCGACGTCGCCGCAGATCTGCGGGCACACGGCATCCCGTTCGAGACCAACTGGCTGGACCCGTTCACCGAATTCCGTTTTCCGCGCATCGGCACCGCGGTTTTCGACGGCGTCGAGATCGAGCTGCGCGGGGCGATCGAACCGTGGAACACCCTGGGCGAGGAGTCCACCGCGACCGGGACTGCCCGCTACGTCGACTCATCGGTCGAACGCCTCCAAGTCCGGGTCATCGGCGCCGACCGCCACCGCTATCTGGTGACCTGCAACGGCTATCCGATGCCGTTGCTCGCCACCGACAACCCCGACGTGCACGTTGGTGGCGTCCGGTTCCGTGCGTGGCAGCCGCCGAGCGCGCTGCACCCGACTATCACCGTCGACGGTCCGCTGCAGTTCGAGCTCATCGACCTCACCACCTCGACGTCGCGCGGTGGGTGTACTTACCACATCGCTCATCCCGGCGGTCGCGCGTACGACGAACCACCCGTCAACGCCGTGGAAGCCGAATCTCGGCGAGCGCGGCGATTCGAGGCCACCGGGTTCACCCCGGGCAAACTCGAGCTGTCAGACATCCGGGAAATGCAGGCGCGAATTTCCACCGATATCGGCGCGCCAGGCATCCTTGATCTGCGGCGCGTGCGTACCGTGCTGCGGTAATGGCTTCCGCAGATATGGCAGTACATCCCAGCGATTCGTCGGCGGCTTTTCACGACCGCCCCGACGTAGACCGGCTGCTGGCCGAATACCGCGCCGCGCGTGCCCAGGAGAGCCTGTTCGAACTGCGCCCGCCCGCCCTTCAGGGACCGGTGGTCGGCTACGACGAGTTCCTCGACGAGACCGGAAAGGTACGCCCGGCGTGGGCTGAGCTCGCCGGCGCGGTCGGTGATCGCGGACGAGCCGGCATGAGCCGTTTGAGCGCCGCGGTGCGCCAACTGGTCGACAACGACGACATCACCTACACCCGTGTCGATCCCGCTAAGGCGCCCGCCAAGCAACCGGCGGGCGGTCACGGTGAGTCGCGACCGTGGCACCTCGACCCGTTACCGCTGGTGGTTTCGGCCCACGATTGGGACGTGCTCGAGACCGGTCTGGTGCAACGGTCTCGGGTGCTCAACGCCGTGCTGACCGACCTCTACACCAGCCGCCGGTCGCTCACCGAGGGAGTGCTGCCACCGGAACTGCTGTTCGCCCATCCCGGTTATGTCCGGGTCGCCAACCAGATCGAGGTACCGGGGCACCACCAGCTCTTCATGCACGCGTGCGACGTCAGCCGGCTCTCCGACGGCAGCTTCCAGGTCAATGCCGACTGGACTCAAGCACCCTCGGGCGCCGGATACGCGCTCGCTGACCGGCGGGTACTCGCGCAAGCGCTGCCCGACCTCTACCAGAAAGTCGGACCGCGGCCCACGACTCCGTTCGCCCAGGCGTTGCGGCTGGCACTGATCGACGCGGCGCCCGACGGCGTACAAGACCCGGTCGTGGTCGTCCTCAGCCCAGGCATCTACTCCGAAACCTCCTTCGACCAGGCGTATCTCGCCACGTTGCTGGGCTTTCCTCTCGTCGAGAGCGCGGATTTGGTGGTGCGCGACGGCAAGTTGTGGATGCGCTCACTGGGTACGCTCAAACGGGTCGACGTGGTGTTCCGCCGAGTCGATGCCACCTACACCGACCCGCTCGATCTGCGCGCCGACTCGCGGCTCGGCGTTGCCGGCTTGGTGGAGGCACAGCACCGAGGGACGGTGACCGTGGTGAACACCGTCGGCAGCGGCATTCTGGAAAGCGCTGGACTGCAACGGTTCCTGCCCGAATTAGCCAAGCGGCTGCTCGGCGAATCGCCACTGCTGGTCAGCGCGCCGAGCTATTGGGGCGGCATCGAGAGCGAATGCTCGCACCTGCTGGCGAATCTCTCGTCATTGTTGATCAGGCCCACCATCGGCGGGCAAACGCTTGTCGGCCCGACACTGTCGTCTGACCGACTGGCGGACCTGGCCGCCTGCATCACCGCGATGCCGTGGCAGTGGGTCGGCCAGGAGTTGCCGCAATTCTCCTCAGCCCCCACCAGTTCCGCCTCCGAACTGTCGGCCGGCGCAGTGGGAATGCGGTTGTTCACCGTGGCACAACGCGGCGGCTACGCGCCGATGCTTGGCGGCCTCGGCTATGTTCTGGCCCAAAGCCCGTCGGCGTACACGTTGGAAACGGTTGCAGCGAAAGATATCTGGGTCCAGCCCACTGACCGGTCGCGCACCGAGACGGTCACCCTGCCGGCCCCGGAAATTCCGGCGAAGACAGGCGCGGGCACGTTGGGCGTCAGCTCGCCGCGCGTGCTGTCCGACCTGTTCTGGATGGGACGCTACGGCGAGCGTGCCGAGAACATGGCCCGGTTGCTGATTGCCGCTCGCCGGCGCTATTACGAATTCCGACACCGCCAAGAGATTTCGGAAAGCCAGTGTGTGCCGGTCCTGATGTCTGCGCTGGGCCGCATCACCGGGACCGATCCCGGGCCCGAAGACCACGCCGAGACGATCGCGATCGCGCCGTCGACACTGTGGTCGCTGACTATGGATCGCAACCGCCCCGGGGCACTCGTGCACTCGGTGGACCGGCTGGCACTGGCCGCCCGCGGGGTACGCGACCAGTTGTCCAGCGACACGTGGGTGGTGCTGGCCGGCGTCGAGCGTGCGCTGGCCCACAATGCCGAACCGCCGGACTCTTTGGCCGAGGCGGATGCCGTACTGGCGACGGCGCAGTCGCAGACCTTGGTGGGGATGCTGACGCTGGCGGGCGTGGCCGCGGAGTCGATGGTGCAGGACGTCGGCTGGACCATGATGGACATCGGCAAGCGCATCGAGCGCGGCCTGGGGCTCACCGCTTTGCTCGACGCCACGTTGACCACGGTCCGGGCCCCGGCGGCCGAGCGAACGGTCATCGAATCCGCGCTTATCGCAACGGAATCCGCGGTGATCTATCGCCGCCGCACGGCCGGCCAGACCAGCGTGGCAGCCCTTGCCGAGCTGATGTTGTTCGACGCGACGAACCCGCGGTCACTGGTGTATCAACTGGAGCGGCTGCGGACCGATCTCGGCGACCTGCCCGGCTCGTCGGGGTCGTCGCGGCCGGAGCGGATGGTCGCCGAGATCGGCACCCTGCTGCGGCGGTCGTCTCCCGCCGATCTGGAATCGGTCTCCGCGGCCGGTCGCCGCAAGCAACTGGCCGACCTGCTGACCGCCGTTCACGCGGCGTTGCGCGAACTGGCCGAGGTGATCACCGCGACGCAGTTGGCACTGCCGGGTGGTATGCAGCCGCTGTGGGGTGGCGACGAAAGGCGGATCATGCCGTGACCACCGGCCAGATCAGGCACGCACCGGGTCGGGTTTGCCGCTGGGGGCCGTCACCTCGTCGATCACGTTGTGGATGAACTTCATCTTCTCCAGCACCGCGACCGGCAGGACGAAGGGGTAGAGGTCGTCGTGACCCATTGACCGGTTCACCATGTTCAGTGACCACGACACCGGCAGCCACATGTCGATGATGGTGGCAAAGGCGCTGGGCCCCAACACCGGCCGGTCGAAAGTTGCCGTCGCGGGTGCGAACCCCGACCAGGCCGCGGTGTCCAACGTGTCTCGGATGTGCAGGTAGTGCGCGAACGTCTCGGCCCAGTCCTCGGCCGCGTGCATGGTGGCATAGGACGAGACGAACCGCTTCTTCCAGCCCTCGGGCGCGCCCTCGCTGTAATGGCGGTCCAGCGCCTCCTGGTAGTCGGCGTCGGGGTCACCGAATAATTCGCGGAACCGTGCGTCGTAGTCGGCCGACGGCGTGATCAGCCGATAAAAGTAGTAATGGCCGACCTCGTGGCGGAAGTGCCCCAGCAGGGTGCGATACGGCTCATCCATCTCGACCCGCAGCTGCTCGCGGTGCACGTCGTCGCCTTCGGCGAGATCGATGGTGATGACTCCGTTTTCGTGCCCGGTCATCACCGTTTCGTGCGCACTGGACAACAGCCGGAAAGCCAAACCGTAGTCGGGATCCTGATCATGACCGATGATCGGCAGCTTCAGCTCATGCAACTCGGCCACCAGTCGGCGTTTAGCCGCTTCGGCCCGGGCGAACTCCACCAGGCCGGCGGTGTCGGCGTCGTTCGGACGCTCGGTGGTCAGCGCACACGACACGCACAGCCTGGCGGGATGATTGATCGGGACCAACCAGTTGCATTCGGCGAGATTGCGATTGGCGCACAGTTCGTAGGCGGCGGCGCTGACGAAGCCGGCACGGTCGGCGTCCTCGCCGGTGGTGAGCACGAGCAGCGCCATCTCGTCGAGGGAAAATCCGAGCGGGCTACCGCAGTTCAAACATGCGGAGTTCTCGAACGTCAAACGCTGGCCGCAGTTGGGGCAGTGGAAGTCACGCATACAGTTCGTCACCTTCGTAAGGCACTACATCGACCGCGACGTCGATCACGCTTTTCTTGGAGTTGGTGTAGATGATGCCCCGCAACGGCGGCACGTCAGCGTAGTCGCGGCCGCGCCCCACGATGACATACCGCTCGTCGACCATCTGGTCGTTGGTGGGATCCAGTCCGAGCCACTCGAATCGGCCCGGCGGCTGCGGCGTCCACACCGCCGCCCAGGCGTGGGTCGCGTCGATGCCGATCATGCGGTCCTTTCCCGGTGGCGGGGTGGTGGCCAGATATCCGGACACGTAGCTGGCTGCCAACCCATGAGCACGCAGGCAGGCGATCGCCAGCCGTGCGAAATCCTGACATACCCCTTCCCGCGCCATCAGAACCTCATTGACACCGGTGGAAACCGTGGTCGAGCCGGAGCGGTACGTGAAGTCGGTGTGGATTCGCGTGGTGAGGTCACGCAACACGTCGACCAAAGGTCGTCCAGGCGCGAAACTCGGTGCGGCGTACTCGCGGACCTCGTCGGTGATCTCCGGCGGGTTCAGGTCGAGGGCGAACTCGGTCGCCAGCGCTCCCCGCACACCCACCGGGCGGGCCTGCTCCCACGGCGCGACCGCCGGTCCGGCCCCCCATCGCTCCGGCGGTGACGGGTACACCTCGACGATTGACTCGCTGGTGACCGTCAGCGTCTGATGCGGCTCGGTGACATGGAAATAGGAGCTGACGTTTCCGTAGGTGTCCGGGCTGGTCGAGCTGTCTGCCGGTGTCGGAGAGATCCGCAACTCGTGCAACAGACATCGCTGCCGCGGCAGGTCTCGCGGAGTGAGAAATCCGCGACCGTAGGAACTGGTCACCACGTCCGAGTAGCGATATTCGGTGCGATGGGTGATCCGGTAGCGGGCTCCCGGGCCCGGCGGGTGCTGATCCCGTGACTGCCCTGGATCGCCGGCAGGGCTCAACGACGTCACGCTGCAACACTAGTGAGGCCCGCGTTCACGCGCAGCGGCGCAGCCTGATCCGCCCTCCTGCCGTGTGCGCCGGGAGCACAATGGATCATGGCCACCTGGGATGACGTCGCCAGCGTCGTCGGCGAGCTGCAACTCACTGGGGAGTCCTCACCGCACGAATGGCGGGTCGGCAAGAAGCTGATCGCCTGGGAGCGTCCGTTGCGGACATCTGACCACGAAGCGCTGACCGCACTCGGGGTTCAGCCGCCGCAGGGCGACATTCTCGGCGTACGGGTGGCCGATGAAGGCGTCAAGTTCGCGCTGATTGCCGATGAACCCGACGTGTACTTCACGACGCCGCACTTTGACGGCTATCCGGCGGTGCTGGTCAGGCTTGCGGCGATCGACGAGCGTGGGCTGCGGGAGCTGATCGTCGAGGCCTGGCTGACGCAGGCGCCAAAACGCCTGGTCCAAGAGTTTCTCGGCCAAACTCGGTAATCATCCCGGGCGCACCTCCTGTCACTCGAGTAACAGGAGCATCACACGTCACTCTAATTAACTCCATCACGACAAGATAACTAGATTCCCATATAACACTCTAGTTATATACAGCCCCAATAGACCCAGTAATCATTTTTAATACCAATAGCAACAATAAACGCCTTTCTACCAATACTCTCACTGAATTACTAATACCTCACGCATTGACTCCTTTCCCGCGTGTTTGTTAGAAGTGTTAAATGAGTCATTTAGGTGGGCTACTGAGCACGATGTGCAAGCACCTGGTGATAGCCGCAGTGGTCGTCCTGGGCATGACGCTGTTGGTCAATCCGACCACCGGGGTGGCCTACGCCGACGGCATGAACTGGGACGCTGTCGCCCAGTGCGAATCGGGTGGAAACTGGCACGCCAACACCGGCAACGGGTTCTATGGCGGACTGCAGTTCAAGCCGTCTACCTGGGCCGCCAACGGCGGTATGGGCGACCCAGCGATGGCGTCGCGCGACCAGCAGATCGCGGTGGCCAACCGGGTGCTTGCCACGCAGGGCCCCGGAGCCTGGCCCAAATGCGGCGGAAATGGCCAGCTGTTCCCGATCCAGATCGTGAACATCTTCCTGCACCCCGTACGCGGCACGCTGCAAACAATCATGTCGCTGGTCCCGCATTAAGCGGTTCGCGGGCCGCGTGACCGCCCCGTGATAGGGACTGTGATTGCCCCGTAATCGGGTGCTTCCCGAGGTCGGTTGATGGCCTAATTATCCGGCCGGGCTAACTAGCCGGCTGGAGCTCGAAGACCGGTATCACCCTCGTGGTTTTTGCCTGATACTCGGCGAAACCTGGAGCGGCGGCGGTGATCCTGGTGAAAAGATCGTCGCGCTCGTCGGACGGCAGTTCCCGGGCGATCACGTCGGAGGAGTCGCCGCCTACCTCGATGCGCGCCGACGGATTCGCCCGCAGATTGTGCACCCAGGCCGGGTTCACGTCCGCACCGGCAAAGGACCCGATGATGAGCAGTTTGCCGTCGATGTGGAAGTAGGCCAGCGGCGAGAGGCGCGGCTGACCCGACTTAGCGCCCGTCGTGGTCAGGAGCAGCAAGTCGGCGTCTTTGAATTGGCCGCCGACCTTGCCGTCGTTCGACCGGAACTCCTCAGCGATGGTCTGGTTGAACGCTTTGATCGTGTCGGTGTCAGGCATCTCGTTGGACATGACTGGTCAACTTACGGGGCTGAGGCGTCTATTCCGCCCGTGACGGTGCCGGCTTGTGGCCGCGCGCCTGGTCGGGTTTCACATCGATGCCCGACTCCTTGCGCTGTTGTGCGGTGATCGGCGCCGGGGCATCGGTCAGCGGGTCGACGCCGCCGCCGGACTTCGGGAAGGCGATCACCTCGCGAATCGAATCGGCGCCGGACAGCAACTGGACGATCCGGTCCCAGCCGAACGCGATCCCGCCGTGCGGCGGGGCGCCAAAGGTGAACGCGTCCAACAGGAATCCGAACTTCTCCTGCGCCTCGGCAGCGCCGATGCCCATCATCGCGAACACCCGCTCCTGGACATCGCGGCGATGAATACGAATGGAGCCGCCGCCGATCTCGTTACCGTTGCACACGATGTCGTAGGCGTCGGCGAGCGCGTTTCCCGGGTCGCGGTCGAAGGTGTCTTCCGACTCACGCTTGGGTGAGGTGAAGGCGTGGTGCACCGCGGTCCATGCGCCGCTGCCGAGCGCGACATCGCCGGCCGCCGTGGCGTCGTCGGCCGGCTCGAACAGCGGGAAGTCCACCACCCAGGTAAATGCCCAGGCATTCGGGTCAATCAGGTTGAGCCGATGCGCGATCTCCACGCGGGCGGCGCCGAGCAGCGCACGCGAAGCTTTCGCCGGCCCCGCCGAGAAGAAGATACAGTCGCCGGGCTCGGCGCCGACGTGCGCGGCCAGGCCCTCACGTTCGGCGTCGGACAGGTTCTTGGCGACCGGTCCACTCAGCGTGCCATCGTCGCCGACCAGCACATACGCCAGGCCCCTGTGGCCGCGCTGCTTCGCGAACTCCTGCCAGCCGTCCAGAGTCCGGCGTGGTTGTGAGGCCCCACCGGACATCACCACCGCACCGACGTACGGCGCCTGGAACACCCGGAAGGTGGTGTCGGAGAAGAACTCTGTGCATTCGACAAGCTCGACCCCGAATCGCAGGTCGGGTCGGTCCGTGCCGAACCGTGTCATCGCGTCGGCGTAACTCATCCGTGGTACCGGAGTGGGGAGGTCGTAACCGATCAGTGCCCACACCGCTTTGAGCACCTGTTCAGCGGTGGCGATGACGTCGTCGGCCTCGACGAAGCTCATCTCCATGTCGAGCTGGGTGAACTCCGGCTGCCGGTCAGCGCGGAAATCCTCGTCCCGATAGCAGCGGGCGATCTGGTAGTACCGCTCCATGCCGGCCACCATCAGCAACTGCTTGAACAGCTGTGGGCTCTGCGGCAGGGCGTAGAAGGAGCCAGGCTGCAGCCGCGCCGGGACCAGGAAGTCGCGCGCCCCCTCGGGCGTCGAACGGGTCATCGTCGGAGTCTCGATCTCGACGAAGTCATGGCTTGCCAGCACCCCACGTGCCGCAGCATTTACTTTGGAGCGCAACCGAATTGCGTTGCCCGGGCCCTCGCGACGCAGATCCAGATAGCGATAGCGTAACCGGACTTCCTCACCAGCGGGCTCGTCGAGCTGGAAGGGCAGCGGCGCGCACTCCCCCAGAACCGTCAGAGACGTCGCGTTGACTTCGATCTCTCCGGTCGCGATCTCGGAATTCGCGTTGCCCTCGGGACGGATCTCGACGACACCGTCGACCGCCACGCAGAACTCAGCGCGCAGACGATGGGCCTGATCCAGCACGTCGGCGGCACGGAACACCACCTGCGACACGCCGGAGGCGTCGCGCAGGTCGATGAAGATCACCCCGCCATGGTCGCGCCGGCGCGCCACCCACCCTGCCAGCGTCACCTTCTGGCCGGCATCGGTGGCCCGCAACGAACCGGCGGTGTGACTGCGCAGCACAAATACTCCTTGTGGACGGCGGGGAACGACAGCCCAGTCTAGAGGCGGTAACTTCGAGGGTCGTCATGGATATTGCAGTCGTGGGTCCCGGGGCAGTCGGTACGACGGCGGCCGCGTACTTATCCGCCGCCGGCCACGAGGTGTTGGTGTGCGGGCGCACACCTAGATCGCAGATCGAATTACGGCCTGATGATGGCGATCCGATCGTGGTGCCGGGCCCGGTGTGCACCGATCCGGCCGAGATCACCGAACCGGTCGGGTTGGTGCTGCTGGCGATCAAGGCGACCCAGAACGTCGACGGGGCTCGCTGGCTGGCCCGCCTGTGTGACGAGCACACCACCGTCGTCGTCCTGCAGAACGGTGTGGAGCAGGTCGAGCAGGTGCAGCCACTCTGTCCGGCGTCGACAGTGATCCCGGGCATCGTCTGGTTTTCGGCCGAGACGCAGCCCGACGGCTGGGTGCGGTTGCGTGGGGAGGCCCGCCTGGCGCTGACGACCGAGCCGGCCGCCATCACCTTCGCCGAGTTATGGCGCGGCGCGGGCGGCACGGCCGACTGCGACCCTGACTTCGTCACGGCCGCGTGGCGCAAATTGCTGGTCAACGCTGTGGCCGGGTTGATGGTGCTTACCGGCAGGCGGTCCGGCATGTTCCGCCGCGACGACGTGGCCGAATTGGCGCGCCGCTACGCCTCTGAATGCCTGACGGTCGCCCGCGCCGAGGGGGCACAGCTCGCCGAGGACGTCGCCGGCGGCACGGTGGAGATGTTCCGCCGGGCGCCCACCGATATGGGCACCTCCATGCTCGCCGACCGCGAAGCCCATCGCCCCCAGGAGTGGGACATTCGCAATGGGGTGATCATCCGCAAAGCACGCGCCCATGGAATCGCGACACCGCTCAGCGATGTGCTCGTGCCGCTGTTCGCCGCGGCCAGCGACGGTCCTGGTTAGCGGAGCAGTGGAGGCGCGGACGGCTTGCGTGTCGAGCGCAACAGGTACTGAGAATTTCCTCAGTTGGACATTTCGAGGCACCGAGTCGGGTCAGAGTCCCAGACCGGCTGCCGAACCGACGACGAACAGCTCGGGAACGACGACGTCGAGGTATTCGTATCCGGTGAGGTAGGAGTCCAAAGCGCCGGCGATATCTCCACCGGTCAGGTCCGCGAGCGCGGACTGAATATCGGCCTCGCCGATCAGCGCGAGCGTGGGAGCAACGATGACCGCGTCGTTGAAGTCCGCAGGGGTGGGAATTGTCCAACTCAACGCGGATTCGACAGGCTCGCCGGTCAGCCCGGCCAGCGATCCCTGCAGGACGTTGTTCGGGACGGAGAGTAGGACGTCATCGACACCGCCGTAGAACGTGGCCAGACCATCGGCCACGTCACCATTGGCGAAATCCGCGTTCGCCAGAGTGAACGCCTCCTGGCCGAGGGAAAAGTCGCCCTGCACCGCGACGAGCAGGTCGTTGATGGGGTCGTCGGCGTGCGCAAACGGTGCGGTGGCGGTTGCCGTCATGACCGCAGTCGCAAGAGCGCCCAACGCCGCGGCCACTAGGAGCCCGCCTCGTGGTGTGCTGAACATCAAAGCTCCAATCTGCGACGCGGACAACGGTACTGAGAGTTTGGCAGCAAGAATTTATCATTCTTTCAGGCTGGCTCAACGCCGTGTAACCGCGTTTGTCTCGGCTGGTCGATTACCCACGCGCCCTCGGCCGCACTGGGCCAGCGTGATCACCCCGGTCATCTGGACGAGTCCCGAGCCTTGAGGGGTGGGCACGACCCACACCGTCGACATGCGAGGCGGGATCATCAGCGACGAGTAATACCTCATCTGGGAACCGTTCACCCGCATGGCTTTTCGCTTCAATGAATGCTCAACCAAAGCCGCTTCTACGTTCGCCGAAGACTACCGGGTGCAAGCGAGACCAGGCGGCTACCGGATGACGTGGACGCTCGCGCAGCGGCCTGCCGGACCGGCCAGGCTGTTCATGCCGGTCGTTAAGCCATTGCTGGACTTGGCTTTTGGTCGATTCTTGACAAACCTACGTCGATACACCGACGTGCGGTTCACAACGACGCCGCAGGGATAGCAACGGCTTACATAGATCCGGCGAAGAAGTCACCGAAGAGGCCCGACACGGCGTCGAAAGTTTGCGGAATGGTGAAGTCGCCGAGCGGTGTGACCAAAGTGTCCGTGATCTGATCGCCCGTCGCCGAGACGATGTCGGTGTAGACGCTCTCGACGCCGGTGTCACCGAAGGTGACGGTCTCGAAAACCGAACCAGCCGCGGCGCCCGGGTCCGTGGCGCCGGTGATCAGCACGGTTTCGGTGGAGTCACCGAAGTCGTCGATCGTATTGGTGACATCGGCGGTGACGTTGCCCGTCACATCGCCCGGATTCACGAAGTCGAATACTTGTGTTCCCTGCACGCCGACGTCGACCGGCGGAAGGCCGTTGACTCCGGTGATCGTCAAGTCGCCCACGGGCGTAAGGGTGGTTCCGTTGGGAATGTCCATCGCTGAGGAAGTTTCGGCTGCCGTCCCGTCGAACGTCTCTGGAAGAGTGAAACTCCCGAGGGGGCTCTCGATGGTTTCTGTGATCGTGTTTCCGTTGGCTCCGACAACGTCGGAGTAGATGCTGTCGTACCCGAAGAGGTTGACGGTGTTGAACATCGAGCCGGCCCCGACCGAGCCATCGGAGGACGGGGAGGTGGCCAGTACCGCCTCGGTGTAGGTGCCGAACCCGTCGGTGGTCGTGGTATCCACGGCGTTGAAGGTGCCGAGCTGAGTACCGCTCGAGTTGTCTACATCGAACGTCTGAGTTCCCTGAAGAGCCGCGGTCAGCGGTGGGATGCCGCTGATGGAGTCGACCGTCTGCGAACCAACGGGGTTGATGGTGTCACTGCTGATCCCATCAGTGACGCCACCGGAATCGGCTACCGAGCCATTGGCTGCGCCAAACGTCACGGGAATCACCACATTGCCGTACAACGGGGATTCGAGGGTGTCCGTCACGGTCCCGTCGACATCGGAGTAGACATTGCTGTACTCACCGTCATCGAAGGTGTACGTATCGAACACCGAACCGATGGCCGGGGCACCCGCGCCTGAGACGTCGACGCCTTCGGGCGCCGGGGCGACGTAGACCTCCGTATTCAGGTCCCCGAGGCCATCGTTCGAGTAGCTCTCGAGACCATAGAACGTTCCGCTGTCGCCGGTTGTGGCATTGCTGTAGTCGAATACCTGGTCACCCTGAATGCTGTTCTCCACCGCCGGGGGGGCGGTGTCGCCCCCCTCGAACCCGGACCCATAAATCCCGGTGATCGTTTCGGTCGAACCGGAGTCAGGGGTGACCGTCCAGTCGTCGGCGTGGGCGACGGCCAACGGCAAAAACGCCAACCCCAGCAAGCCGCCGGTGACCGCTCCGATCGCGCCGGTTCGCCGTGTCATCGACGTCGCCTGGCTCGCGGCTGAGCGCAGCCGGAGCTCTGAAAGTGAAGGGCCCGAGACCTTTTCACGCTTCTCGATCGAATGCTTGCCCATATTGCTCATCCTTCAGTGGTCGATCCTGGTTGGTGTAGTCCAGGGCTCGGGACGCTAGCCGGTTCTGTCCGAGAGGCCGAACGCGTCGTAGACGAACCCGAGGTCTGCCCGGATCCGGTCGGCGGTGAGGCCGAACTGCGAGGGCGAGTGTTGGTGCCCGCTGGTGTAACTGCGCTGCCGTGCCGCCTGCTCGCGGACTTCATCGACAAAAGCCTCTGTCGGCTTGATCTCGACAAAGTCGAGGATCCGCTCCATCGTCGGTTCGAGGTCGTGGATCAGATCCTCGTAGCGCACGATGCACAGGTTGTGTTCAGGGATCTTGCCGGCCGAATGTGCATCATGGAAGGAGCGCAGCATCTCGCAGGACGCCTGGTAAAGATTCTCCAGCCATCGGCGCTGGTCTTCTTCCTTCGTGCGGTTCCACACGTCGTAGCCATTTTCGAGCACGCTGGCTAGCAACGATATTCCCGACGGGATGACCTCGACCGGGTCGCGGACGACGTAGACGAGCTTGCAGTCCGGGTATCGCCGCAGCACAGCGTCGAGGCGCATCGTGAGCATGCTGGTCTTGGCCAGCACGCGGTTGGCATGCTTGAGCGTCAGGTTCCGCCGCCAGCACGCGTCGTAGTAGTTGAAGAAACGCTCTTCCTCACGTGGCGTCACTGCGTCGATCGCGAACTCGCGGCGTGACAGGCCACTTCCCCAGGTGTCTTGCCAGGCAAGGAAATACGCCCACGCGAAAGGGCCATCCATGGTCTTGAAGAACCAGGCCACGTCGTCGGTCTCGATCCCGCGCAGGCTGGTGTCGTGCACGTCGGACGGGTGGTAGCGGGCCGGTGACAGCTTGTCCAATCGGGGCACGATACCGCCGAGCAGTTTGCGCGCCGTGATAGCGGGAAACAGCATCTCCCACAACTCGAGGGCGGCCATGTCGCCGGCCCCGAGTAACAACCGGTGCAGAAAGGTTGTGCCGCTGCGCGGGTTACCGATGATGAAGATCGGCCGGTCGATCGCCTGCTTGCGGTGACTCGGGTAGAAAACGTGGTCCAGAGCGAGGGTGATCGCCGAAATCACTTGGCGCAACTGCAACAGTAGGAATGCTCCGAGCGGCTGGAACCATGACCCGAACGTCTGGCGGATCACCTTGTAGACGCGCAGATAAGGGCGCACCTAGCTCTCCCACACAGCCGAGGCGCATACAATCGTGAAACCTGATGCGGCGCTGGCGATCACGAGCTTGTCGCCATTGTTGACGGTACCGTGCTTCAGCCGGTGATTGAGGGCGACCGCCCATGAGGTGCTGGCGCTGTTGCCATACAGAGAATGCGTGTGCACGCGCGCTTCAGGCCGGGCACCAAGCGCGTCGAAGATACGCTCCAAAATCGCCTGGCTCGGCTGATGAAAGACGTAGTGATCGACGTCTTCGACCGTCCAGCCCGCGTCAGCGAGGAGTCGCCGAACCTCCCCCGGCACGTGAACGGCAAGTGCGAACAGCTCTTTGGAGCGCGAGAAGAAGGGCCCGTCGATCGGTGCAGAGCACAGGTCGTAGTGCTCGGACAACGTCTTGTGCTGGATGCCCAGTAGCCGGGCACCGCCCGCTGCCAGCGACTCGCGAGTCACCAGGAACGCCGCGGCCGCATTACCGAGCGTCAGGCCGGCGGCAAAATTCGCGACGTCGTCAAGTGTCTGGAGGTCGTAGGTGACGTGGTCGCGCCAGAGTTCGCCGGCGCAGACCAGCGCCGTCTTGAGCTGGGGGTGCAGCGCGAAGTAACCGGCGACAACGTGGATGGCTTCGACAAGTCCGGCGCAGGCACAGGTCACGTCGAACGCGTGCAGTGGTCTCGCCCCCAGACGCCCCGCGACCTCGGCCGCGGTCGCGGGCTCGAAGTTGTCCCGGGCAATACCCCCATAAACCAAAAGATCGACCTCGGACGCCTCGACGCCGTTGTCGAATAGACAGGCGGTCGCCGCGCGGGACGCGAACTCGCCGGGCGAGAGCGTCTGGTCCGGGTCGATGTAGCGGACCTGGGTACTACATCGACCCAGTACGTACTGAACGCCCTGGGAGACCGCTTCCCATTCAGATTCCGGCCCGCGAAACGAATCCCGCACGCGCGAAAGCACCATCTCGTTATCGACGGCGGTCTCAGGAATGACGACCGCTGGCCTTGACAGATACATAGACGGAAGCTGAGAACTTTGGCTCTTTTTTTGAGACACGTCTGGAACCCCCTTCCCCTGAGGCCTCGTGGGCGTGGCCTCGCATGGGAGCCAAATTTACTCGTTGGGGAGAGTTTTAGTCATCTGATATTAAATCTAAACTCGGCGATTCAGTCTCAGCTGAACGCTCAGCTTCTTTTTAGCAAACTTCACGCCAAGCTGAGCGTCTCGAACCATCCGGATCATCGACGACGACGTCATTACGAGACCGAATAATTCGTGTTGTTCGTCGCCGGGTGTCGTAACGAGGCCAACCTGTCACCCACTGCCCGGCAACTCCCGCCGCGCCGGCGAACGCCACCCAGGTCCGCTGCATCCGGCGCCCGACCGCGGGCGTCCACCACGTGCCCAAAGGATGCAGCCGTCGCCCGAGGTGCGAGCCGTAGGTGTGCAAGATGTGCACGATCTCGCTGCCGTGCACCGCGCCCAGGCCGGTCAGCCGCAGCGTGGTGGGCGTGTGGTCGAACCGGTAGACGTACGTCGGCGCATATGCGCTGTAGGCGTCGGCGAACGCCCATGTCGGCGCGACGAACATCGCGTCGGCGCCAATGGTCTCCAACACGCGGCGGCGCGGATAGCCCGGGTAGGCCGAGAGCACCAGCGCCTTGGCCTCCGGGGCATGCTGATTCAAGTAGCGATCGACGGTCTCCGGTGTCGTCGGCAGCATCGGCGGCTTGTCGCGGGCGAACAGCGACGCCTCTCGCAGATTGGTGCCGATGATCAGCGGGATGCGGGCCGTCGCGCCGGCCCGAGCCGCGTCGATCGGATGCCGCGGCAGCAAGTCGACGCCGTAAGTCAACCCGTGCGCGAGTGTTGGCGACGAAGCCACGCTCGCGAGCTGCAGATGCCCTGCGGCTCGGCGTAATTCACGCTGAGGCAGCCCCTTCAACTCCCCCGCCTCGACGCCGAGCCGGTCGAGCAATCGCTGCGCCTGGTCTGCGCGGGCTTCGCGATCTGCGATCAGCGGCAGGGCGGGGCTCTGCGCGATCGCCTGTGAAAAGAGTCCATCAGCGGCCGGACTGGCCAACAGCGCCAATACCGAAGTGGCACCAGCGGATTCGCCGAATACCGTTACCCGCCCCGCGTCGCCGCCGAATGCCGCGATGTGGTCGCGCACCCAGGTCAACGCGGCTATCTGGTCGCGCAGGCATAGATTGTCGTCGAAACCGTCACCGAGGTCGCCGAGCTCGAAACCGCCGAAAACCCCCACCCGATAAGTGACATTGACGACGACCACATCGCCGTTGGCGGCCAGCCGCGCTCCGTCGTAGAGCTGCAATTGTCCGGCGCCGTTCAGGAATGCCCCGCCCGGGATCCATACCATCACCGGCAATGAGCCTGACGGGTTCGGGGACCACACCGTCACCATCAGACACGCTTCGTCGCGAATCTTCGGGTCGTTGCGGTCCCCCGCAGCCATCGAGCGACTCTGCGGCGGCAACGGACCGTGCTGGCTGGCGTCATGCACACCTGTCCACGGCGACAACGGAACCGGCGCGGCGAATCGCCGCTCGCCAACGGGCTGCTGCGCGTAGGGCACCCCGCGCCACACCGCAACGCCGCGTTCGACCTTGCCGCGGAGATCGCCGAGCGCGGTGTGTGCGAGGACGGGAACTTCGGCAACCGCGGGCACGCCTGAATCGTAGTGTGCAAAGCTAATCTGGCCGGGCGAGGAATTCCCGACAGCGATGCCATAAAACCGCAACGGAGAATGCGATGACCTTCAACGAGGGTATGCAGATCGACACCAGTACGACGGCGTCGTCCGGAGGCGGCGGCGGACGCGGAATCGCGATCGGCGGCGGACTCGGCGGGCTGCTGTTCCTCGTGGTCGCGCTGCTACTGGGGGTCGACCCCGGCAAGGTGGCCACCCAGTTGCCCGCGCCGAGCGCCAGCCAGGACGCCGCGCCTGGCTTCGATCTGAGCAAGTGCAAAACCGGAGCCGACGCCAACCAGTACGTGCAGTGCCGCGTGGTCGCCACCGGAAACTCCGTCGACGCGGTCTGGAAGCAACTGATGCACGGCTACACCCGCCCCCATATCCGGCTGTTCAGCGGTCGGGTCAACACCGGTTGTGGCCCGGCCAGCACCGAGGTCGGCCCGTTCTACTGCCCGGTGGATAAAACCGCCTACTTCGACACCGGCTTTTTCGACGTGCTGCGCACCCAATTCGGTTCTAGTGGTGGACCATTGGCGCAGGAATACGTGGTAGCTCACGAATTCGGGCATCATGTGCAGGATCTGCAGGGCTCACTCGGGCGCGCCCAACAGGGCGCGCAGGGCGCCGGCGGCAACGGCGTGCGCACCGAGTTGCAGGCTGACTGCTACGCCGGAGTGTGGGCTCATTACGCCTCCACCACCAAGCAGGAGGGTACCGGCGTGCCGTTCTTGGAGCCATTGAGCGACAAGGATATTGCCGATGCATTGTCGGCAGCTTCGTCGGTCGGCGATGACCGCATCCAGAAGGCGTCCACCGGCCGCGTCAACCCCGAGTCGTGGACCCATGGCTCTTCCGAACAGCGGCAGCACTGGTTCACGGTCGGCTATCAGACCGGCGACCCCAACCAGTGCGACACCTACCATGCACCGGACCTCAACTAGCTCAAAACAGCGTCTGCTGCACCGTTTCGGCGATGTGCTGCGGCTTTCCAGCGGCGCGCCGACGCCGATCGCCAGCCAACCCGTGTCGGGCGATCAGCGGCTCCGCTCTCGCTCGTAGTTCGTCTCGGTACGACGGCGGCAAATACGCTCCGCGGCGGTACAACTCGCGATACCGGGCGACCAACTGGGGGTAGGTCTGCGACAGCCAGGACATGAACCAGCCGCGGGTCGAACCCCGTAGATGCAGCCCGAACACGGTGGCACCGCTGGCCCCGGCCGCGGCAATGTCGCGCAGCAGGCCGTCGAGGTGCTCGACGGAATCCGTGAGATACGGCAGCACCGGCGCCACCATCACATGGCAGTCCAAGCCGGCTTCCCGGATCGCGGCGATCAAACCCAGCCGCGCCTGCGGGCTCGGCGTGCCGGGTTCCACCTGCCTGTGCAGTTCAGCGTCACCGACGGCAAGGGACACCGAGACCCCGATCGGCACCTGGTCCGCGGCATCGGCGATCAGGGGCAGATCACGGCGCAGCAGAGTTCCTTTGGTCAAGATCGACAGCGGAGTTCCCGAGTTCGCGAGCGCGCCGATGATGCCGGGCATCAACGCATAGCGCCCCTCGGCGCGTTGGTAGGGATCGGTGTTGGTGCCCAGTGCGACGGTCTCACGACACCAGGACCGCCGGCTCAGCTCGCGGCTTAGCACGTCGACGACATTGGTCTTGACGATGATCTGTGTGTCAAAGTCGTTGCCGTAGTTGAACTCCAGATACTCGTGCGTCGGCCGGGCGAAGCAGTACCGGCAGGCGTGCGAGCAACCGCGGTAGCCGTTGACCGTGTACTGGAAAGGCAACGCGGCAGCGTGCGGAACTTTGTTCAGCGCCGACTTGCACAACACCTCGTGAAAGGTGATCCCGTCGAACTGCGGCGTGCGCACACTGCGGACGAACGCCATTCGCTCAAGCCCGGGAAGTGCACCGTCGTCCTGCCGGACATGTTGGCCGTCCCATCGCATACTGCATTCGAACCTATGTTCGATATAAAGTCAACCCTGTTAGCGTCCTGAGAAAGACTGCGTTGACAACCCGGGCCGCAACCAAAACACCTGCGGTAGGGGGCTTGTCATTTAAGCTGATCCACCGTGACGTCTGATACTGACGGCCCAAAAGACAACAAAAATCTGAAGTGGGCCATGGGTGGGGTCGCCGCGGTTGCTGTGCTGGCAACAATCGTCGCGGCGGTATTGCTATTCGGCGACGGTGGCTCCGGGGGGCCTAAGGATGGATCCGATAACGGGCCGGGCCAGGAAACCGCGGCCGTCGCCAGCGCGAAAGACACTGGGCCGGTGGCAGTGATCACCGACGACCCGAGCTGTACGGCCTGGGCATCGATCAACAACGAATTGGCCAACAGCGGCCAGGGGCTGTGGAACGAACGCGACCGGTCTGTACCGGCATCGGCGTGGACGCCGAAGCAGCGTGCGCAGTTCATCGCGGCAGGCCAGTCGATGCGCAGCGCGGCAGCGCAAACGGTCGGCCTGGTCAAGCTGACACCGCACCGCGTCATGCGCGAGCTCTATCAGCAGTTCATCGCCTACGCGCGCGCATACTCCGAGCGGATCCCGAAATACACGCCGGCAGATAACAATCTGGCGGGCGCGGCAAATAGTGCCTCATCGGCGCTGGGATCGATCTGCGCGGCCATCAGCGACGGCCCGGCCGCGGCGCGGGGCCCGCTGGTAACGCCGTCGGCGCCGCCGTCCGACATCGCTCCGGTGGGTAATCTGGCAAGCCCCCAGCCTTTCCTCACGTCAGACAACAATGTCTGCCCGGAGTGGAAGTCGGCGCTGGATCAGTTCGGCCAGCAGACCGCTCAATGGCAGCAATTGGATCCCAACGTCCCGTCCATCTACTGGAACAAAGAGCAGAAGGCGGTCAACTACGCGGTGGGACCGGTGATGAACTCATTCGCCGGCAAACTGGAACAACTTGGCCGGCAAAGCGATAACCCCATCTGGCAGGACATCGCCAACCTCTCGGCCCAGTACCGTCGAGCTTTTGTCACCGCACTCCCGACGTACACGCCGACTGACAACCATCTGGCCAACGCGGCCAACTTCGCGTCGACGACCATCCTCGGTGGTTGCGCCGCAGTTGCGGAGTAGCCAGGTCCCCGAGCGCGGGGCTGTGCGATCAGTAACGGCTGCAACAGGTTTCGCTGCCACTACGGATGTTATTTCGAGCAGAAAGCAAAACACACCGGGCATCAAATGCGCGGTGTGTTTTGACCCCCCGTGGGGGTGAAGTGTCAGGCCCAGCTGGAGCCGACGGCGGAGTCGGTGCTGCTCATGTTGTTGCCGGCGGTCTGCACCTTCTGGCCGTGGGCGTTGGCCTGCTCGTAGATCGTCTGGAAGTTACGACCCAACTGGGTGATGAACTCCTGGCAAGCCACCGAACCCGAGCCGCCCCAGAAGTCACCGGCAGCCAGCACATCGCGCACGATGGACTGGTGCTCGGCCTCCAGAGAAGCGGCCTGCGAACGGATCAACGCGCCGTGGGCGTCCACGTCGCCGAACTGGTAACTGATCGACATGAGTGTTCTCCTAAAAGTTTCCGGCGGTGGTGGACTAGCTGGACAGGATCTGCTGGGAGCCCTGCTCTTGGGCTTCGTAGTGGTTGGCGTCGCGGATCAATCCGTCACGCACGCCGTGCAGCATGTTGACGATGTTGCGGAACGCGGTGTTCATCTGACCCATGGTGTCGTAGGAGGTGGCCTGAGCGGTACCGCTCCAGCCGGCTCCGGCGATGTTCTGGCTCGACGCCCACATCTTGCGGGCCTCGTCCTCGACGGTCTGGGCGTGGGTGTCGAACCGGCCCGCCATCGACCGCATCTCGTGCGGGTCAGTCATAAAACGTGTAGGCATAACCGTCTCCTTATCTACCTGTCATGTCTTGGGTCAATGCGTCCTGCAGCACGTGCATCCCCCACTTCTCATCCGCCGGCCGGCGTGCGAGTCTCAACTTTCACGGACGCAGTCTTGGCAGCCTGCGTGCCCATGCCGCGCCCGTTCATCGCACCCATGAGGGCTTGCGTGTACGGGCTGGTAGGCAAATTCGCGGATGTAATAGGCGACGCGATGCTGGTGGGCGGCAATACCGGCGCGGCGCGAACCATCTCCGGGGCGGCCTGCGCCCAGCCGTTCGGGACCGACATGCCGCCCAGCCTCCCGGCGCTGGCCAGCTGGGCGGTGATCTGGGATCCGAACCCGCGCATTTGGCCGGAAATGCTCGCCAGCAAGGCCTTCAACTTGCCGTCAACCAGCGATTGGACGTCGGCGAGCATGGCCTGCTGGCCAGCCTGCATCGCCTGACTGGCATTCATCGAGTTGCTCAGGCTGATCAACATCTTCGCGGGCATGCTGGCGAGCATGGTCGCGTAGTACGTGGCCTGGATGGGAAGCAGTGCACCGGTCGCCGAAGTGACCGCAGTCGTGGTGCCCGTCGCAGCCGTACTGGCACCCGAGGTAGCGGCACCCGCCTGCGCGCCCGTGCTCGCGCCGGTCAGGTTGCTCACGGCCGACGAGAGCGCGGACGACACGTTGGCTGACGAGCCTGCGGTGGTATTTCCGCTCAGCAGCCCTTGTATCGCAGAGGTCAAGTTGTTCACGGTGCTGGTGACGGAGTTCTCGATGGACTGCACGGCCGAGGCCAGCTCGGACGACAGCCCGCCGTCGCTAGTCGACGGCGCCGGTGTCTGCTGCGGCAGTACGACGGCCTGCTCGGAGGACGCCGCGTAGGTGTCCATGGCCAGACCGTCCTGGAACCACATTTCCATGTACAGCGCTTCGGTAGCCATGATCGCCGGGGTGTTCTGGCCGAGGAAGTTGGTGGCCACCAATGCCGCCAGCAGCGCCCGGTTGGCCGCGATGACCGCGGGCGGAACCGTCGAGGCGAAAGCGCCCTCGTATGCCGCGGCGGCAAACTGGGCTTGGGCTGAGGTCTGCGCGGCTTGGCCCGCAGTGGTCGACAGCCAGTCGATGTAGGGAGCTGTTGCCGCGGCCATGCGCGCTGAAGACGGACCCAGCCACGTCGACCCGGTCAGCTGAGCGAGCACCGCCTGATATGAGGCGGCGGTTGATTCGAGATCGGCGGCCAGCTCGCTCCACGCGGAAGCGGCGGCCATCAACGGACCCGACCCCGCGCCGCTGTACATCAAGCTGGAGTTGATCTCCGGCGGAAAAATCATGAAACTCATCGACCCAGGCCCCCCTTAGCCGTTAGCAGCTGCATTCGCCGCCTCGGTCAGCGCGTATGCTCCCGCCCCGGAACGCAACGCGCCCACAACTTGCTCGTGCACTATCGCCGCTTGGGCGGCGATCTGTTGATAGGCCGCGCCGTGCTCACCGAACTGCGCCGCGGTCACTGCCGAAACAATATCCGACGCGGCCGGTGTAAGACCGGTTGTCGGTGTTGCCGCAGCGGCGTTTCGTGCCGCCATGGCATCGCCGAGACCGGCAAGATTGCCTGCAGCCCCGGACAAATCCTCCGGCTGGGCAGTTACGAACGACACCGAACCTCCTTGCAGACAGGCATCAGACCCCTGTTTGGCCACCGAGATGAGTTAATGCAATTAACTCATCGAAAAAGCGCATGTCTGAGGTCCGACAGTTGCGCAATCTTAAATCACAAAAGTGCATCCTGTGCTGAGAAAAACCAAAGAGACATTACGGCGAGGACAATTTTTGGGGCCGCGCATACAGGAAGTTCCCAGGTACGGCGACAGAGCGGGAAAACAGTCCCGGCGCGGGCCGGCTATTGGACGTAGGGCAGCGGCTTCCGTGGCGCAAAATCCCGCTGGCCCGGGTGCGACGCCGTGGTCGGCGTGAACGATCGATCAGCAACGGAAGCCGTCCTCGCCCGGCTAGTCCTCGGCTGCCTCCAACCGGCCGTAAGCGCCTCGCCGTCTTGGCAATTCGGACGCACCCGCGGCACCGTGAGACCGATTCGAGTGCTCTCGGCAGCTGCGACTAGGCAGTGACGCAGACCGCCCCGCCCGATACGCGGGTCCGCCGACGCTCGGGTGACGGCGCGATCGCGGAATGACCCCCGTGGGCCGGCAGGACGGGTCGCCCGGTAAAGGCGCGTCGACCATTGTGCGGTTGCCGATGATTGTGAACAGACGGCGTCGTTATTGGTCCGCCCGCGACATCATGATCGGAATCTCGAGCACATCACCAAAGCTGAGAAAAGGCTGAAAAAAGACCGGGTTTTCGAACACTTCCGGCCCGTTACCGATCGTCGCTCCGGCGGCGGACGGAGGAAGCGGATGTCACAAAGCCCCCGATGAGCGAGCCGCTGGTCATCGGCTACGAACTGCACGACCTCACGATCACAGACCCGCAGGTCATCGCCACCAGCGGTGGCGACAGGCATCCGAGTCTGCGACCGACCGACCGACCGGCCGACCGGCCGGACGCGCGGGTGGACGGAACCGTTTCCACTATCACCGAGGCCGAATTGGTCGCGGCAGACGGCTACGAAGTCGATGACTACCGCAGGATCTCCGTGCCGCTGCGGTCCGGACTACTCGCCCGGGTCTACGTATTCGCCGGTTAGCGTTCACCGGCCCGCAGGACGGACCAAGGTAAGAAAGAGGAGTGGTCGAAGAGTCTCAGCCGGAACGCGGCGGCGGACCGGCGCCGGGCATCAGCCGCCGAATGCTGCTGACGACGGGCGCGGCGACGACCATTGTCGGTGCGGGTCTGGGCGCAGGCGCCGTCGCACTCTTCGGGTCGTCCGATCGCGGGCCCAGTTTGTGGACCCGGCCCGATCGCAGCGGCGCCCAACCGGTGGGTGGCCTGCATCTGCAATTCGGTCGGGATGCTTCCTCCGAGGTCGTCGTGTCTTGGCACACCACGGATCCGGTGAGCAATCCGCGAGTTATGGCGGGCACATCGACCGCCGGTTTCGGCCGCACTGTGCCGGCCGAAACGCGCACCTATCGGGACGCGAAATCAAAAACCGAAGTCCGGGTCCATCACGCGAGGCTCGACAATCTCGCGCCCGACACCGACTACGTGTACGCCGCAGTGCACGACGGCACCAACCCCGAGCTGGGCACCGTCCGGACTGCGCCATCGGGCCGGAGCCCGTTGCGCTTCACCAGCTTTGGCGATCAGGCGACGCCGACCCTGAGCCGACTGAAGAAGAGTTATGGCAGCGACAACTTGGGATCGCCAGCGGCCGGAGACATCACCACCGCGATAGAGAAAATCGGTCCGCTGTTCAACTTGGTCAACGGCGACCTGTGCTATGCCAACCTGGCCCACGACCGCATCCGTACCTGGTCGGACTGGTTCGACAACAACACTCGCTCCGCACGCTATCGGCCGTGGATGCCGGCGGCGGGCAACCATGAGAACGAATTGGGCAACGGCCCAATTGGTTACGCGGCCTACCAGACCTACTTCGCCCTGCCCGACGCGGGATCCGACGGCGAGCTAGGCGGCCTGTGGTACTCGTTCACAGCCGGGTCGGTGCGGATCATCAGCCTCAACAACGACGACATCTGCTTCCAGGACGGCGGCAATTCCTACGTCCGCGGATACTCCGGCGGCGCCCAAAAGCGTTGGCTGATGAAAGAACTCGCGGACGCACGAGCCGATAAGCGCGTCGACTGGGTGGTCGTCTGTATGCACCAGACCGCGATCTCCACGGCTGATCACACCAACGGAGCCGACCTGGGCATCCGCCAGGAATGGCTGCCGCTTTTCGACCAATACCAAGTCGACCTGGTGGTGTGCGGTCACGAGCATCACTACGAGCGCTCCCACCCGTTGCACGGCGCGCAGGACACCGAAACCAGGACGCCCATTCCCGTTGCCGACCACAGCGACGTCATCGACACGACCAAGGGGACCGTGCACCTCGTCATCGGCGGCGGCGGCACATCCGCGCCGTCGAACAGCTTGTTCTTTCCCGAGCCTCGATGCCGGGTGGTGACCGGTATCGGTGCCGCGACCGACACGATCGGACGTAAAACACCCATATATGTGGTGGAGGAAGCGCCGTGGTCGGCGTTCAGAGACAGCCAAAACCCCTATGGCTTCGTCGCTTTCGATGTCGACCCCGGGTCGCCGGGCGGCAACACATCGATCAAGGCAACCCACTACGCGGTCAACGGGCCCTACGGCGCTATCAGCGTGGTCGAGCAGTTCACGCTGACGCGGCCTCGCGGCGGCTGATCGTCCAGGTGATCCCGGCCCGCCTACCTGCTGATAATGTCATTACCGCTTTAGGTTAATGGAACTCTCGGAGGCGTTAGATGACGGAGTCGGTGGCGGATTTCGCCCAACGGGCGCGGGCGTGGCTGGCCGACAGCATGCCCCGCATCGCCGACCCGGCCAATCCGCCTTTTGCCGATCGGGGCGAGGCTGACTCCTGGCAGCACGTCCGGCGACTTCAGCGACGGCTCTACGACGGCGGCTTCGCCGGAATCTGCTTTCCACGCGAATACGGCGGACTCGGCCTCGACATCGCGTACCAGAAGGCATTCGACGACGAAAGCGCCGGCTACGAGATGCCGCTGATTCTGAACACGCCCACGTTCACCATCTGCTGCGCGACGATTCTGGACACCGGTAGCGAAGACCAGAAAAAGCAACACATTTCGGCGGCATTGCGCGGTGACGAGGTGCTCGTCCAGCTGCTGTCGGAACCCAGCGGCGGCTCAGACCTGGCGGGAGTGATCACCCGCGCCGATCGACGCGGCGACAAGTGGATCATCAACGGCGCCAAGACATGGAGCACCGGAGCCTTCGCCGCCGACTACGGACTGCTGCTGGCCCGGACCAACTGGAACGTGCCCAAGCACGAAGGCCTGACGATGTTCCTGACGCGCCTGGACAGCCCGGGCATCACGTTGCGACGGATCAAACAAGTCAACGGCTCCACCGAGTTCTGCGAGGAATTCTTCGACGACCTCGAACTCGGCGACGACGCAGTGGTCGGCGAAGTCGACAAGGGCTGGGAGGTCGCCTCACGTCAGCTATACCACGAGCGGCGTGCGGTGGGCGGCGGCTCGGAGTTCGCCAGTGGCAGCGGCGCCGAGAACAACCAAGAGCAGGCCCCCGACTACCACGCGATGATTCGCGCGGCCGGGATCACCGGCAACGAGCGCGTGCATGAGTTGGCCGGCCGTGCGCTGACGCATCGCGCAGTGCGGGAGCAGTTGATCGACCACGTCTTTCAGAGCGTGCTGGACGGATCACTGCCCCCGACCGGCGGCACACTGATCCGACTTTTCCATGCCGAGGAAGTCATGCTCGAGGTCGACACCGCGCTGGCAATCGCCGGCGACGCCGGTGTCGTCGACGGGCCATCCGGGCTGCTTTCGCTCGGCGAGCGTTACCTGACGCGGCAGACAGCAGCGCTTGGCGGCGGCACAACAGAGATGGCGCGCAACGTGATTGGCGAACGCATCCTCGGCTTCCCCCGCGAATTCGCCGCTGACCGGGGTGTGCCGTTCAATCAGGTCAAGCACAGCGGGCGGGCCTGACCGCCAGCCGTCGCGCCACGCCGACATGTGCGCCCAGATCAACAGCAGCGTGCCGGCCTCTCGGGCACTTTCTCGCGCTGATGTCGATCTCAGCGCCTAAGCGGTTACCCGTTGAGTCGCGAAAGCACTTCTCCGACAACGACATCGGCCATCACATCGACCTGCTCACCTGTGGTCAGATCCTTGATCCCGATCGTTCCCGCCTCGATGTCGCGATCGCCGGCTACCAGCGCTACCCGGGCGCCGGACCGGTCGGCTGCACGCATCGCACCCTTGAGGCCGCGATCGCCATACGCCAGATCGACGCGCACACCCGCCGCGCGCAGTTGGCCGGCCAGCACCGCCAGCTTCAACTTGGCCTGCTCGCCCAGCGGAGCGCCGAACACGTCGCAGCGCGCGGTGGGCCCGACGTCTTTGCCCTCGGCACGCAGCGCCAGCAGCGTCCGGTCGACACCGAGGCCAAACCCGATGCCGGACAGGTCTTGTCCGCCGAGCTGTCGCATCAGCCCGTCGTAGCGACCCCCGCCGCCGATGCCGGACTGGGCACCCAGCCCGTCATGGACGAACTCGAAGGTGGTCTTGGTGTAGTAATCCAACCCGCGCACCATCCGCGGGTTGATCACATACGGCACGCCCAGCCCGTCGAGGTGGGCCAGCACGGTGTCGAAGTGCCGCTGGGCCTCGTCGGAGAGATGGTCGAGCATCACCGGCGCATCGGCGGTCATCGCCTTGACCTCGGGACGCTTGTCGTCGAGCACCCGCAGCGGGTTGATCTCGGCGCGTTTACGCGTCTCCTCATCGAGGTCGAGGTGAAACAAGAAGTCCTGCAACAGTTCCCGATACTGCGGCCGACAGGTGTCGTCGCCCAGCGAAGTGATTTCCAGCCGGAACCCGTCAAGGCCCAGCGAGCGGAAACCCGCGTCGGCAACCGCGATCACTTCGGCATCCAGGGCTGGGTCATCCACGCCGATGGCTTCGACACCGACTTGCTGTAGCTGGCGGTAGCGGCCGGCCTGGGGGCGCTCGTAGCGAAAGAACGGGCCGGCGTAACAGAGTTTGACCGGCAGCGCGCCGCGGTCCAGACCGTGCTCGATCACCGCACGCACCACCCCAGCAGTGCCTTCCGGCCGCAGCGTCACCGAGCGGTCCCCGCGGTCGGCGAAGGTGTACATCTCCTTCGACACCACGTCGGTGGACTCCCCGACTCCACGGGCGAACAGCGCGGTGTCCTCGAAGATCGGCAACTCGATATCGCTGTATCCGGCTCGACGGGCGGCGTCCAGCAGTGTCGAGCGGACGGTGACGAACTGTGCCGAATCCGGCGGAACGTAGTCCGGTACGCCCTTCGGTGCGGCGAACTCAGGCACTGGCGCCACTCTTCGCCTTTTTCCCGGATCGCGCTGCCCTGTTCATCGTCGGCGCGTTCACGGGCTGAGCCCCTCGATGTAGGGGTTGAACCGGCGTTCCTCGCCGATGGTGGTGGAGTTGCCGTGACCGGGAAGCACCACTGTGCTGTCTTGAAGGACCAGGAGTTTGTCCACGATGGAGCGCAGCAGGTCTCGGCCGCTGCCTCCGTAGAGGTCGGTGCGGCCGACCGATCGCTGGAACAGCGTGTCGCCGGTGAACACGAGTTCGTCGTCGCCGCTCACCCGGAAAACCACGGAGCCGCGGGTGTGGCCCGGCGTGTGGTCGACGGTGACGCTGATCCCGCCGAGATCGATCTTGTCGCCGTCGCGGTCGAGTTCGACGACCTGCTTGGGCTCCCGGAAGATCGCCGCGAGCAGCGACTGGGCCGCCTTGGGACCGAAGTCCTTGATCGGGTCGGTCAACATGAAGCGGTCTTCGGGATGGATGTAGGTCGGGCAGCCGTAGGTATCGGACACCTTCTGCGCCGACCAGATGTGATCGATATGGCCGTGGGTGAGCAATACCGCCGCCGGCGTCAGCCGATTCTCGTCGAGGATGCGCCGCAGCCGACCCATCGCGCGCTGGCCTGGGTCCACGACAATCGCGTCCGCTCCGGGGTGCGCTGCCAGCACGTAGCAGTTGCACTTCAGCAAGCCGGCGGGAAATCCGGTCATCAACACGCTGTCCAGTTTCCCATCCAGGCGATCGCCGACGGGGCGCGCCACCCTTGTCGAGCGTGAACTGGCACACTCGTGCTGACCCAGCCCGCGATCATGAAGGGACAGGCGGTGCCGAGCAACGAGCAGCGACGCGCGACAGCCAAGCGCAAATTGGAGCGGCAGCTCGAGCGCCGCGCCCAGCAAGCCCGTCGTCGTCGAACCCTGGCCATCGTCGGAGGATCGGTCGCGGCAGCCGTCGCGGTCACCGCGATCGTGGTCACCGTCGTCCTCGCCAACCGCGATGACAAGAAGGCCACAGCCAGCTCAGACACCTCGACCAGCGCCGCACTTAGCGCGTCTGGCCCAGCGCTGCCGGCCTTCAAGCCCAACGCCGACGTCGGGGCCAACTGCCAATACCCGCCGTCGGCCGAGCCAGCGACCAAGCCGGCCAAGCCGCCCAGGACAGGCAAGGTGCCAACCGATCCGGCACAGGTCAGCGTCAGCATGGTCACCAACCAAGGCCACATTGGCTTGCTGCTCGCGAACAACGAATCGCCCTGCACCGTCAACAGTTTCGCGAGCCTGGCCGGGCAGAAGTACTTCAATGACACCAAATGCCACCGCCTGACCCTGTCGATCTTGCAGTGCGGCGACCCGGGTGCGGACGGCACCGGCGGACCGGGCTACAAGTTCGCCGACGAGTACCCCACCGACCAATACCCGCCGGGTGACCCGGCGCTCCGCGACGCGGTGATCTACCCGAGGGGCACCTTAGCGATGGCCAACAGCGGACCGAACACCAACGGCAGCCAATTCTTCCTGGTGTACAAGGACACTCCCCTGCCGCCCGCTTACACCGTCTTCGGCAAAATCCAGCAGGACGGGCTCGACACCCTGGACAAGATCGCCAAGGGCGGCATCGCCGGTGGCGGTGCGGACGGACCGCCGGCCACCGAGGTCACCGTCACGTCGATTCTGCTGGACCAATGATGAAACTGACCCGAGTCGCGGCCACGCTGAGCATCGTTGTCGTCGCGATGACGATGGCGTCATGCACCCGCCACCACTCCGATAAGGCGGCCACCACGACCTCGACCAGTACGGTCGCGGCGCCGACCTCGACGCGGCCGCCGGTCGCGCCGGTGACCGGTCCGCTCCTGCCGCCGTTCTTCCCGTCGCCCAGCGTGGGGGCGAACTGTCAGTACCCGCGGACCACCGGGCCGGCCGGCAAACAGGCGGCACCGCCACCCCCCGGCAAGACGTCGACGGACCCCGCGCAGATCCCGCTGACCATCGTCACTGACCGTGGCCGGATCGGACTACAGCTCGCCAACAACGAATCACCCTGCACTGTAATGAGTTTCGTCACCCTGGCCCAGCAAGCATATTTCGACAACACCGAATGCCATCGGCTGACCACGGCACGCGCGCTCTCGGTGCTTCAGTGCGGAGATCCCAAGGGCGACGGGACCGGCGGGCCGGGCTACCAGTTCATCAACGAATTCCCGACCATTCAGTATCCGCCCGGTGAGCCGGCACTCAAGGTGCCCGTCGTGTATCCCAGGGGCACACTGGCGATGGCCAATGCCGGACCCGGCACCAACGGCAGCCAGTTCTTCATGGTCTACCGCGATTCCCTGCTGCCGCCCACCTACACCATTTTCGGCACGATCACCCCGGCCGGGCTGGCCGTCATCGACAAGATCGCAGCCGGCGGGGTCGCCGGTGGCGGAGACGATGGCCCCCCGGCCAACGAAGTCAACATCATCTCAGCGCGCCGGGACTGACCGCTCGACATAGGTGTGCGCCGCGCGCCGGATGGAGTCTTCGGTGGGCGCCGGTTGCCAGCCGAGTTCACGGGTCGCCTTGGCATGGCTGGCCGGCGAGGTCAGCTCGACGAGCCGCGCGCTTTGTCTACTCATCGGAAAATCCTTGCGCGCCAACGCCCCCGCCGCGTCTGACAGCCAGCCAAGGCCGTACACCACCGCCATCGGAAGGCCCAGCCGCGGCGGCCGGGCGCCGACGGCCTGCGCGGCGATGGTGACCAGTTCGCGCTGGGACATGTAGCGCTCCGAGATGATGTAGCGCTGCCCGACCCGCCCGCGCTGCGCAGCGAGTAACAGCCCGTCGGCAGCGTCGTCGATGCCGACCACTTCGGAGCCGACGTCCCGAACATAGAACGGCAGCTTCCCCTGCGCGGCGAGCTTGACGAACATCCCTTGGCGCGGCTGCCAATCGGGCGGTCCGTACGGGTTCGACACGTTGGTCACCACCGCGGGCAGCCCGTGCTCGGCGACGTACGACAACACCAATTGCTCGGCGGCGCGCCGCGATTCGATGTAGCTGCCGGCCTGATCGGCCCAGTTGAACGGGGTGTCCTCGTCCACCGTCTCACCGTTGCGGCCGATCGCGATGGTTCCGATGGTGCTCAGGAAGACGAATCGCTGGAGCTTCGCCCGCACCGCGACATCGAGAACGTGACGCAGGCCTTCGACATTGGTCTTGAACAGCGGCGCGGGATCTCGCAGCTCTGCCCGGGTGTCGACAACGCAGTAGTACACCACGTCGCGGTCCGCCATCGCGGCGGCGACTGCGGCGGCGTCGACCAGATCGCCGTACGCGCGCTCGACATCCAGGCCGTCGATTCCCTTGGTGGAACTGGACTTTCGGAGCAACACCCGAACATCGGCGCCGCCGGCTGCGAGATGCCGGGTCACGCACGCGCCCACATTTCCGCTGGCTCCCATGACCAGCGCACGCTGTCCGGCTACGCTCACCCGTCAGGCCGCTGACGTTACCCGGTAGACGTCGTAGACGCCTTCGACATTGCGGACCACATCGAGCAGATGCCCCAGATGCTTGGGGTCGCCCATCTCGAATGTGAAGCGGCTGATCGCCACCCGATCGCCGGCGGAGGTGGTGACCGACGCTGACAAGATGTTGACGCGCTCGTCGGCCAGCACGCGGGTGACGTCGGACAGCAGCCGGTGCCGGTCGAGCGCCTCGACCTGGATGGCCACCAGGAACACCGACGACGGTGACGGCGCCCAGTGCACCTCGATGATGCGCTCGGACTGCTGCTGCAGCGAGGTTGCATTGGTGCAGTCAGTGCGGTGCACGCTGACTCCCCCGCCGCGGGTGACGAACCCGAGGATCTGATCGCCGGGCACCGGCGTGCAGCACTTGGCCAACTTGCTCAGCACACCCGGAGCGCCCGGCACCGCGACGCCGACGTCATCGCTGCGCGGGCGGCGGGGGGTCGCGGTGAGGGTCGAGCGTTCGGCCAGATCCTCTTCGGCCTGATCGATCCCGCCGAGTTCGACCAGAAGACGTTGGACCACATGCTTGGCCGAGATGTGACCCTCGCCCACCGCGGTGTAGAGCGCCGACACATCGGTGTAGTGCAGCTCGTTGGCAACTGCCGCCATGGAGCCACCATTGACCAAGCGCTGCAACGGAAGCCCGCCACGGCGCACCTCGCGGGTGATCGCATCCTTGCCGGTTTCGAGCGCCTCTTCACGGCGCTCCTTGGCGAACCACTGCCGGATCTTGGTCTTGGCGCGCGGTGACACCACGAACTGCTGCCAGTCGCGCGACGGTCCGGCGGTGGCCGCCTTCGAGGTGAAGACCTCGACGACTTCCCCGTTTTCGAGTTTGCGTTCCAGCGCCACCAACCGGCCGTTGACCCGGGCGCCGATGCAGCGGTGACCCACCTCGGTGTGCACGGCGTAGGCGAAGTCGACGGGCGTCGACCCGGTGGGCAGCGTGATCACATCGCCCTTCGGAGTGAAGACGAAGATCTCTTGCACCGCAAGGTCGTAACGCAGCGACTCGAGGAACTCGCCGGGGTCGGCGGCTTCCCGCTGCCAGTCGAGCAACTGGCGCATCCAGGCCATGTCGTCGATCTCGGCTGCGGCCTGCAGATGCGGAACTCCGTTGCGGCCCTTGGTCTCTTTGTAGCGCCAGTGCGCGGCGATGCCGTATTCCGCGGTGCGGTGCATGTCGCGGGTCCGGATCTGCACCTCCAGCGGTTTGCCTTCCGGCCCGACGACGGTGGTGTGCAGTGACTGGTACACGCCGTAACGCGGCTGAGCGATGTAGTCCTTGAACCGGCCGGCCATCGGCTGCCACAGCGAATGCACCACGCCGACAGCGGCGTAACAGTCCCGGATCTCCTCGCACAAGATGCGGATTCCGACCAGGTCGTGGATATCGTCGAAGTCGCGGCCCTTGACGATCATCTTCTGGTAGATCGACCAGTAGTGCTTGGGCCGTCCCTCCACCACCGCGTTGATCTTCGACGCGTTGAGTGTGGCGGCGATCTCGGCGCGGACCTTGGCCAGATGGGTGTCACGCGACGGCGCCCGGCCGGCGACCAGTCGCACGATCTCCTCGTACTTCTTAGGATGCAGGATCGCGAACGAGAGATCCTCCAACTCCCACTTGACCGTGGCCATACCGAGCCGATGCGCCAGCGGCGCAATGACTTCCAGCGTCTCGCGGGCCTTGCGGGCCTGCTTCTCCGGCGGTAGGAAGCGCATGGTCCGCATGTTGTGCAGTCGGTCGGCCACCTTGATCACCAGCACCCGCGGGTCGCGCGCCATCGCGGTGATCATCTTGCGGATCGTCTCGCCCTCGGCGGCGCTGCCCAGCACCACCCGGTCCAACTTGGTCACCCCGTCGACGAGATGACCGACCTCGTCGCCGAAATCGCTGGACAACTCCTCCAGCGTGTAGCCGGTGTCTTCGACCGTGTCATGCAGCAACGCCGCCACCAGCGTGGTGGTGTCCATGCCCAACTCGGCCAGGATGTTGGCCACCGCCAACGGGTGGGTGATGTACGGGTCCCCCGAGTGCCGCAGCTGGCTGGCATGCCGGTACTCGGCCACCTCGTAGGCCCGCTGCAACAACGACAGGTCTGCCTTGGGGTAGACCTCCCGGTGCACCGCGACCAACGGTTCGAGCACCGGGCTGAGCGCGCTGCGCTGCGCGGTCATGCGTCGCGCCAGTCGGGCGCGCACGCGGCGAGATGCGCTGCTGGGTGCCTTGAGGCCGATCCCCGGCTCGGCCGGCGGCGCGATATCGGCGAGCTGCAGCGGCTCAGTCGGCGGCTGTATCGCCGTCCCTTTGTCGTCTGCCACTCATCTCACCTCCGAAGCCTCAAGGATATCGTTCGCCGGCCTTTGCGCTAGAGAACAGCGACGCTGTAAACCGGCAGCGGCGCAACCGACTCACGACCACCCAGCCCGGCCAGTTCGATGACCACAGTGGCAATCCGCACCTGCGCGCCCGAACGCTCGAGCAGCCGGTGAGCCGCCGCGAGTGTTCCGCCGGTGGCCAGCACGTCATCCACCAGCACAACGCTGCGCCCGCTCAGATCGATCCCGTCGGCAGGCAGCTCCAGGCTCGCGGTGCCGTACTCGAGCTGGTAATCCTCGGTGCGTACCGGCGGCGGTAGCTTGCCGCCCTTACGGATGGCCAGCACGCCGGTGCCGAGCCGGGCGGCCAGAGCCCCGCCGAGCAGGAACCCGCGCGCGTCGATACCGGCGATCAGATCGGCACCGGAGGCGACGTCAGCCAGCTCGTCGGTGACCGCAGCCAGGCCACGCGCGTCAGCGAACAGCGGGGTCAGATCCTTGAATTCAATTCCCGCCGAAGGGAAGTCGGCCACCTGCCGGGTCAGCGCAGCGACCAGTTCGGCCGCCGTCACCTCACCAGCACCCATCGGTCCATGTTCCAGCCGGCGCCCCAGCGGCTGGGGTTGGTGCCGACGGCGTACATCTTCTTCGACGTCAGCAGGGTGCGCTGCTGACGATAGAGCGGCAGCGTCGGCATTCCGGCCCACAGCACCGGTGCGCTCTCGGTCAATAGCCGGACCAGGTCGGCGGGGTCGGCCGACACCGCGAGCGAACCGATGATCCCGTCGATTTGGCCGTTGGTGTAGCCGGAGACGTTGTTGCCGTTTCCGGTGTGCAGGTCATAGGCGTCCATGGCCGGCGATCCGGTCGAACCGCTACCGGTGGCACCGCCGGTGCTGGCCAGCAACACATCGATCTTGCCGTCCTTGAGCGCCTGGGGGCCGACCGAATCCGACGTGACATCGGAGACCGTGATGTCGGCCGGGCCGCAGGCCTTGGCGATCGCTCCGACGATGGCGGCCAGGCGCGCGTTGGGCCCGCGATAGCCGATCCGCACCGGCAGCGGCTTGTTCTTCAGCTCCGCGCGCGCCGCCACCGGGTTCGCTTTGATGAATTGGCCTGCCTCAGGCACATTTTCGGCCTGACTGATGGCGTCCTCGGCGGCCCCGTGCAGCCGGGCGTTGGCGATCGGCGACGTGGCATCTCGCGCGATGACGTCGCGCGGGGTGCACAACGCGACCGCGCGGCGGGCGGCGATGTCGGCCAGCGGTCCGCTCGGCGCAAAGATCAGCTGCTCGATGCCATCGGCCGCGGCGTCGGTGCGGCGGTAGGTGTCCGGTGTGGCCAGAGCACCCGACGAGCCGGCAGCTACGTCGACGACGTCGGCGCTCTTGGCGTTGACCCGGTCCTGGATGTCGGCCTTCTGCGGCCAGACCGTGACCCGCTTGGTCATCGGCTTGGTGCCCCACCATTTGTCGTTGGCGACGAGAACCACTGCGCCACCGTCTAATACCGATTCGATCTTGTACGGCCCGCTCGAAGGAAAGTGCTTGGCGACGACGCCCGAGTCGGTGCCCGGCTTGAGGTTCCAGGTGGTGTTCCACAGCTGTGCGATGCGAGCGATGACCGGCCCGTTGTTGCCCAAAAGCGCACCGGTGACGTCGATGCCGAGTTCGTCGGCAATGACATGCGACGGCATGATCGCGGTCGCGGTGAACAGCTGGTTGTAATCGACGATATTGCGGTCAGGAGCGAACGACACCCGCGCTTTCTTCTGCCCCGGTTGGCAATCGATCGAGGTGACATCGACGTAGCCCGCCTGGCTGGCCGCATCGAAGCCGGGAAAGCGGCCCGACTGAGCCGCCCAGGTCAACACCAGGTCGTCGCAGGTGACCGGCTTACCGTCGGAGTACACGGCGTTGTCGGCGATCTGGTAATCCAGCACCAGCGGCGAACCGCCGACCAACGAGATCGCGCCGAAGTCGTGGTCGGCAACGACCTGGCCGTCCGGCCCGTGGTAGCCGAATCCGGTGAGCGTGCGGGCGAAGGCCTGCGCTCCCGCGGACGCCGCGCCGCTGACTGTGTTGGTGTTGTAGGTGTCCAGTGCGCCGTCGACGACGTAATCGACCTGCCCTGCCGCGCTTCCGGAGCACGCGGTCAACGCACCCGGCGCGGCTGCGGCAAGTGTGACCGCCAGACAGCTGGCGGCCATCCGCCGACGCCAGGCAATCATCGGGTCAGCGTTTGTTCTGCTTGCCGGTCGGACGCGCATGGCGGCCGGCTGATGACCGCACTGGCCGAGCGCCCGGAGCCGGCTTGCTGGGCGCCGTTTCGCCGGCGGCGGCGAAGGACGCCCGCGCGGGCGCCGAAGACTCGGTGGGTTCGTCGTCGCCCGGCTCGGTACGCGCCCGAGTCCGCTCCTGCCCCTTGGCTGAGATGTCAGGGGCCTTGCCCGCCGTGTCCGGCCCGCGTCGCCGGAGGACCCGGCGGGTGTGGGTCTGCACCAGTTCGGTGCGCTCGCGCAGCGTGACCAATAGCGGAGTAGCGAAGAAGATCGACGAGTACGTGCCGACGATGATGCCGACCAGCTGCACCAGCGCCAGGTCCTTGAGCGTGCCGACACCCAGCAGCCACACGGCCACCACCATCAAAGCCAGCACCGGCAACGTCGAGATCAGGCTGGTGTTGATCGAGCGCATGAACGTCTGGTTGACCGCGAGATTGGCCTCCTCGGCGAACGTCCGCCGAGCGGTGTGCTGAAAACCATGCGTGTTCTCTTCGACCTTGTCGAACACGATCACGGTGTCGTAGAGCGAGAACCCCAGAATGGTCAACAGCCCGATGACCGTGGCCGGGGTGACTTCAAAGCCCACCAGCGAATAGATACCGGCGGTGACCGTCAGGTCGAAAACCATCGTGGTCAGCGCCGAAACCGCCATGAAACGCTCGTAGCGGACAGTGATGTACAGGCTGACCAGGACCAGGAACACCACCAAGGCGATGACCGCCTTCTTGGTGATCTGCCCGCCCCACGTCGAGGACACCGCCGAATCCGAGATGGCCAGCTTGCTGGGCTGACCGTCGGCGCCCTTGGGGTGGTACCTGTCGAACAGCGCGTTGCGCAGCTTCTCGGTCTTGTCGTTGGGCAGCGTCTCCGACCGAATCTGCACGGTTGCCGACGAGCCGCTACCGACGATCACCACGGATTCCGGGTCGTGACCCAGCGCCTGGCGGAACACGTCTTCGACCTGGCTGACCGTGGCGGTGCCGCGCGGGAACGACATCGTGGTGCCGCCCTTGAAGTCAATGCCGAAAGTGAACCCGCGCAACAGAATGCTGAGGACCGCGACGGCGACGATGACCCCGCTGATCGCGTACCAGAGCCGACGCCGCCCCACCACCTCGAAAGCACCGGTGCCGGTGTAGAGCCGGGACAGGAAGCCGTGCTGCGGCCCGGCCCCCGAGTCCTTGCCGAGCTCGACGGCAGTCGTGCTGTCAGCGCCGCTCGTGTCCGCGTGTGACGCCATCCCGCTACCCCCGTCCCGTCGTGTAGGCCCCGGTGGCCGCAGCACGCCGCTCCCGCGCGATCTGCTGGACCGCTCCCAGGCCGTTGAACGCCGGCTTCGCCAGCGTCTTGGAGTTACCGGCCAGGTACACCAGCGGCCACGTGACCAGGAACACCACGACAGTGTCGAGTGCCGTCGTGAGCCCCAGTGTGAACGCGAACCCCTTGACCTGACCGATCGCCAGGACGTACAGCACGGCGGCGGCCAGGAAGGTGACGGCGTTACCCGACAGGATTGTCTTGCGGGCCCGTCGCCAACCGCGCGGGATCGCCGACCGGAACGATTTGCCGTCGCGTATCTCGTCTTTGATGCGCTCGAAGAACACCACGAACGAGTCCGCGGTGGTACCGATACCGATGATCAGACCGGCGATGCCGGCCAGGTCCAGGGTGTAGTTGATGTACCGGCCCAACAGCACCAGGATTGCGAAAACCATTGCGCCAGAGGCTGCTAACGACAATGCGGTCAGCACGCCCAGCGCCCGGTAGTACAGCAACGAATACAGCAGAACCAAACCCAGTCCGATCGCGCCGCCGATCAGGCCTGCCCGCAGCGACGTCAAACCCAAAGTCGCCGAAACGGTCTGGGCCTCCGATGACTCGAATGACAGCGGCAACGAGCCGTATTTGAGGACGTTGGCCAGCTCCTTGGCCGAGCTGGCGGTGAACGGCGGGTCTCCCCCGTTGATCTGGGTGCGGCCACCGGGGATGGCTTCCCGGATCTGCGGCGCGCTGACCACCTGCGAGTCCAGCGTGAACGCGGTCTGCGTACCGATGTGCGCGGCGGTGAAGTCGGCCCAGGTGTTGGCCGCACCGCTCTTGAACTGCAGGTCGACGGTGTAGCCACCGGTGTGCTGGTCCATGCCCGAGCTGGCATTTTCGATCTGGTCGCCGCTGATGATCGACGGCGCCAACAGGTAGGCCTGCTTGTGCTGCGTGTCGCAGGTCACCAGCGGCAGGTCGGGGTCGTCATTGCCGGCCAGGATGTCGTCCTGGAAGCAGCGGGTGGCCTGATATTGCAGCGCCAGGAATTGCACACCTTTGTTGGTGCTCTGACGCCACTCGCGCTCCTTGGCGATGCGCTCGGCGAGGTCTTTGCGGGGATCCGGCGGTCCGGGCTGGACCGGCGGGATCGCCGGAAGTGTGGGCTGCGCCGTTGGATCGGGCGCGGGTGCAGGTGCGGGAGCCGGTGACGGCTGGGTGGGCTTCGGCGGTGCCGGCGTCGGCGTCGGCGCGTCCAGTGGATAGGGCCGGGGTTGGGGCGGGACGCCGGGGCTGTCGGGCAGCAACGGCAGGTCCCCCGGCGCACCGGGGTCCAGCGCGGGCCCGTTGCCGGGCACCGGCGCGAGGCCGGGCTGTGCCCCAGGTACCGGTGCGCCGGGAGCGGGTGCACCCGGTACGGCGCCGGGTTGCGGTGTGCCCGGTGCGCCCGGCCCTCGACCGCGCGGGCCTTTCGGCACTCCTCGCGGCGCGGGTAGCCGTGGCCCACCTTGCGCGCCGGCGCTGTCGACGGGCAGGGCATTCACGACGGGACGGATGTACAACCGCGCGGTCTGGCCGAGATTGCGCGCCTCGTTGCCGTCGTTTCCCGGCACGGTGATGACCAGGTTGTCGCCGTCGACGATGACCTCAGAACCTGATACACCAAGTCCGTTGACCCGGGAACCGATGATCTGCTGCGCCTGCGACAGCGCCTCTTTACTGGGCCGCGACCCGTCCGGTGTCCGCGCGGTCAGCGTGACCCGGGTACCGCCCTGCAGGTCGATGCCGAGCTTGGGGTCGGCCAGCTTGTTGCCGGTGAGGAACACCAACAGATAGACGCCGATGAGCAGTACCAGGAAGACCGCCAGGTAACGGCTGGGGTGCACCGGCGCCGATGGCGATGCCACGTGTTGAGTCTCCTCCGCTCATGCGCGATGCGCTTTGGTGCAGGTCGCTACCCCGCCGTCCGCCCCTCGCGTCCCGATCAGTTCGACCGCATCGAAAAGGGTACGTGGCGGGCCGTCGACCTCAGTCGTTGGGCAGTCGGCCCGGGTCGTCGGCCAGCTCGCCGACCTCGTCGTCCTCGGTGTCGAAGACCTCCGGCTCGACGCGGCTCCCGATCGCCATCTTGGCCCACGTCGTCACCACGCCGGGGGCGATCTCGAGCTCCACCGTGTCGTCGGTGATGTGGGTGATGCTGCCGTGCAACCCGGAGGTGGTCTGCACCCGGTCCCCGGTCGTGAGCGACTCGTGCAGATCGATGGTCGCTTGCATCGCGCGCTTCTGCCGGCGCGACGCGAAGAACATGAACGCCCCCAAGACGATCAGCATCGGCAGGAAGACAACCGTTTGGTTCATGAAGGCGAAGATCTCTTTCGTCGAGGTCGTGGGACGCCACCAGTGTGCCATCAGGCCGCCTCGATACCTGATCATTGGGCAATGGAACTGACCGAGGCGTTGCGCACCACCGGCGCCGTCCGCGACTTCACCGACCGGCCCGTCGACGACGCGGTGCTGGCCCGGGTGCTCGATACCGCACGCTTTGCGCCCAGCGGAAGCAACGCCCAGGCCTGGCGAGTTGTGGTGGTCAAGGATCCCGCAAACCGGCGCCGACTACGGGATTGCTACGTGCAGGGTTCCCGGGACTATCTGGCCTTGACGGCCGCTGGTCTGCGGCCGTGGGCGCCGACCAACGATCGCGATGCCGAGGCTCGTGCGCTGGCCGCCGGAAATGCCACGGCGCCAGGGGTTTTCGCGGAGAAGTTCGACGAGGCACCGGTGCTGCTGGCGCTGTTCGCCGACTTGTCGATGCTCGCGGCGATAGACCGGGACGCGAACCGATACACATTCGCGGCCGGAGCGTCGATTTATCCATTCGCTTGGAATGTCCTGCTGGCCGCTCGCGACGAAGGTCTCGGCGGAGTCATCACCACCATCGCGATCCGCGAAGAAGAGCAGGTGAAAACCATTCTGGGAGCGACGGACCCGCTGGCGCTGGCCGCGGTGATCGCGCTGGGCTACCCGGTCCGGCAGCCTCGACGACTTCGCCGCGCACCGGTGAGTTCCTTTGTTACGGTCGATTCGATCGACGGCCCAGTCTTCGAGGTTTAGGCCGAGCCGGAACGTGGCAAGAGTGAATTGCTGCTTTCAGTGGATTCACAGTGGCTATCGAGGAGGTCCAACGTGAGAAGCCTTATCGGCCGGTTGGCGAGTGCACTGCTGCTTGCCGGGGCGGCGGTGGCGTTCGCAACCCCCGCCACGAGCTGGGCCGACCCGCCCGCGAACTGCGAGCCAGGCCAGTACTGGGACGCATACAGCAATATCTGTCGCCCGCTGGGTCAGGGTCCGGCACTGAACTGCCCCCCGGGCCAGTACTGGGACCCGACGACCAACGTGTGCCGCGAATTGGGACACACAGCCGCCGGCTGATTTCCGCGGCGTTACCGGGGGCTCGACGCGGCCGCGATTCACCGGCTTGTCATCTCGTTGAGCCTCGCGGCCCCCGTCGCTCCCGGGCTACGCTTTTGGCGTGTCTGCCATCGAACAGAGCCGCCATCTCGCCACCGCAATACCCGGCCCGGCGTCGCTCGAGCTGGCTAAGCGCCGGGCTGCGGCGGTGTCAGCCAGCGTTGGCAAGACCATCCCGGTATTCGCCGCACGCGCCGCGGGCGGGATTGTCGAGGACGTCGACGGCAATCGGCTGATCGACCTGGGTTCGGGCATCGCGGTCACCACCATTGGTAGCTCCGCGCCACGGGTGGTCGACGCAGTGCGCGCGCAGGTCGCCGACTTCACTCACACCTGTTTCATGGTGACGCCGTACGAGGGGTACGTCGCGGTCGCCGAACAGCTCAACCAGCTCGCACCCGGCTCGGGTGAAAAACGGTCGGTGCTGTTCAATTCCGGCGCCGAGGCGGTGGAGAACGCCGTCAAGATCGCGCGCGCCTACACACGCAAGGACGCGGTGGTGGCGTTCGACCACGCCTACCACGGCCGCACCAACATGACGATGGCGCTGACCGCGAAATCGATGCCCTACAAGAGCGGATTCGGGCCGTTCGCCCCGGAGATCTACCGGGCGCCCCTGTCCTACCCCTACCGCGACGGGCTCATCAGCAAGGAGATGGCCACCGACGGCGAGCTGGCCGCCCGGCGGGCCATCGACATCATTTCCAAACAGGTCGGCGCCGACAATCTGGCCGCGATCATCATCGAACCCATCCAGGGCGAAGGCGGTTTCATCGTCCCGGCCGAGGGGTTCCTGCCCGCGCTGCTGAGCTGGTGCCGGGACAACAACGTCGTTTTCATCGCCGACGAAGTGCAGACCGGAATCGCCCGGACCGGCGCCATGTTCGCCTGCGAGCACGAGGGCATCGAGCCTGACCTGATCTGCATCGCCAAGGGCATCGCCGACGGGCTGCCGCTATCAGCGGTCACCGGTCGCGCCGAGATCATGGACGCCCCCCACGCCAGCGGCATCGGTGGCACCTTCGGTGGCAACCCGCTGGCCTGCGCGGCGGCGCTGGCCACCCTCGCCACCATCGAAGCCGACGGGCTGCTCGAACGGGCCCGACAGATCGAACGACTGATGAAAGACCGGCTGCAGGCGTTGCAAGCCGCTGACGACCGCATCGGCGACGTGCGTGGCCGCGGGGCGATGATCGCCGTCGAGTTCGTCAAACCCGACACCGCAGAGCCCGACGCGCAGCTGACCAACGCGCTCGCCGCCGCCGCACACGCCGCCGGAGTCATCGTGCTGACGGCAGGCACGTTCGGCAACGTCGTGCGCTTTCTCCCGCCGCTGACGATCACCGACGAGCTACTGACCGAAGGCCTTGACGTCTTGACCGGCCTGCTGGCCGATCTGTGAAGCCGGGGCGTTAGCCACCTCACATTTCCGCAATTGTCACAGCGTTTCGGAAATATCGTTACCTTTGCTAACGTAGTAGTCATTAGGCGCAACGGCGCGCCCGTTAGCTTTCCCAAAATTCGCACATTGTGAGGTTCCGTTATGTCGACAGACACCCAAGAACTCCAGGAACAACGCGCCGCGATGTTGGCCGCCGCCGATGCCGAGTTCGCGGCCGCGCGACCTGACCAGGCCGTCAGTGACGCCATCGAGGCCGCCGCGCCGCACCTCGCCGCGGTCGTCGACGCCGTGCTGCAGGGCTACTCCGACCGGCCCGCGCTGGCCCAGCGGGCGTATGAGCTGGTGAGCGACCCGCAGACCGGGCGCACCACCGCCAAGCTGCTGCCCTGGTTTGACAAGGTCACCTACGGCGAGTTGGCCGACCGCGTCGGTGAGGTGTCCCGTGCGCTGACCGACGGGCTGATCGCCCCCGGCGACCGGGTCTGCGTGCTCGGCTTCACCAGCGTCGACTACACGACCATCGACATCGCGCTCGGTCATTGCCGGCGCCGTCTCGGTGCCGCTGCAGACCAGCGCGGCGATCACGCAGCTACTTCCGATCGTCACCGAGACCGAGCCCACCGTTTTCGCCGCCAGCGTCGACTACTTGTCTGACGCAGTTGACGTGATCCTGGCTGCCGCCGAGGCTGGCCACACGCCCGGACGGCTGGTGGTGTTCGACTACCGCGGCGAGCTCGACGACAACCGCGAAGCGCTCGAGAGCGCCCGGCAGCGGCTGGCCGACCTGACATTGACCGTCGAGACGCTCGACGACGTTCGCGAGCGCGGCGCCGCATTGCCCCCGACCGCCGCTGCGGCCGGCGCAGACGACCCGCTGGCGCTGCTGATCTACACCTCGGGCAGCACCGGCGCCCCCAAGGGCGCGATGTACCCGCAGAGCAACGTCGCCAAGATGTGGAACCGCTCGACCAAGAACTGGTTCGGGCCCAGCGCCGCGTCGATCACGCCTGAACTTCATGCCGATGAGCCACGTGATGGGCCGCGGCACCCTGTACGGCACGCTCGGCAACGGCGGCACCGCCTACTTCGCCGCCAAGAGCGACCTGTCGACGCTGCTGGAGGACCTGCGCGCTGGTGCGGCCCACGGAGCTGAACTTCGTGCCGCGCATCTGGGAGATGCTCTACAGCGAATACCAGAGCGAGGTCGGCCGACGGACCGCCGAAGGCGTCGATCGCCAGACCGCCGAGTCCCAGGTGATGGCCGAGCTGCGCAAGAACTGCTCGGCGGGCGCTTCATCTTCGCGATGACCGGCTCGGCGCCGATCTCCCCTGAGCTGCGGGCCTGGGTCGAGTCGCTGCTCGACATCCATCTGGTGGACGGCTACGGCTCCACCGAGGCCGGCATGGTCCTGCTCGACGGCGAGATCCAGCGTCCGCCGGTGATCGACTACAAGCTGGTCGACGTGCCGGACCTGGGCTACTTCGGCACCGACCGGCCGCACCCGCGCGGCGAGCTGCTGCTCAAGACCCCGAACATGTTCCCCGGCTACTACAAGCGGGCCGAGACCACCGCCGGCGTGTTCGACGACGACGGCTACTACCGCACCGGCGACGTCTTCGCCGAGATCGCTCCCGACCACCTGGTCTACGTCGACCGGCGCAACAACGTGCTGAAGCTGGCGCAGGGCGAGTTCGTCACCCTCGCCAAGCTGGAAGCGGAGTTCGGCAACAGCCCACTGGTCCGCCAGATCTACGTCTACGGCAACAGCGCTCAGCCTTACCTGCTGGCGGTCGTGGTGCCGACGGACGCGAGCGCGTCGAAGTCGGCGATCGCCGAGTCGCTGCAGGACGGTCGCCCGTCAGGCGAACCTGCAGTCCTACGAGGTGCCGCGCGACTTCATCGTCGAGACCACGCCGTTCACCCTGGAGAACGGTCTGCTGACCGGCATCCGCAAGCTGGCGTGGCCGAAGCTCAAGCAGCACTACGGCGAGCGCCTGGAGCAGCTCTACGCCGACTTGGCCGAGGGCCAGGCCAACGAGCTGTCCGAACTGCGGCGCACCGGCGCCGACGCGCCCGGTGCTGCAGACCGTCAGCCGCGCCGCGGCGGCGATGCTCGGCGCAGCCAAGTCCGATCTGACGCCCGACGCCCACTTCACCGATCTGGGCGGAGACTCGTTGTCCGCGTTGACATTCGGCAACCTGCTGCACGAGATCTTCGACGTCGACGTGCCGGTGGGCGTGATCGTCAGCCCGGCCAACGACCTGCAGGCCATCGCCGACTACATCGAGGCTGAGCGACACGGCAGCAAGCGGCCCAGCTTCGCCTCGGTGCACGGTCGTGACGCCGTCGAGGTGCACGCCGCCGACCTGACGCTGGACAAGTTCATCGACGCGGCCACGCTGGCCGCCGCGCCCGAGCTGCCCGGGCCTGCCGCCGAGGTGCGCACCGTGCTGCTGACCGGCGCGACCGGTTTCCTCGGCCGCTACCTGGCGCTGGAGTGGCTGGAGCGGATGGACCTGGTCGACGGCAAGGTGATCGCCCTGGTGCGCGCCAAGTCCGATGAAGATGCGCGGGCCCGCCTGGACAAGACGTTCGACAGCGGCGACCCGAAGCTGCTGGCGCACTACCGCGACCTGGCCGCCGATCACCTCGAGGTCATCGCCGGCGACAAGGGCGAGGCCAACCTCGGCCTGGACGACGCGACCTGGCAGCGGCTGGCCGACACCGTCGACCTGATCGTCGACCCGGCCGCCCTGGTCAACCACGTGCTGCCCTACAGCGAGCTGTTCGGCCCCAACGCGGTGGGCACCGCCGAGCTGATCCGGATCGCGCTGACCACGCAAGCTGAAGCCCTTCACCTACGTCTCGACGATCGGTGTGGGCGACCAGATCCAGCCCGGCACGTTCGTCGAGGACGCCGACATCCGGGAGATCAGCGCCACCCGCCAGATCAACGACGGCTACGCCAACGGCTACGGCAACAGCAAGTGGGCCGGCGAGGTGCTGCTGCGCGAGGCCAACGACCTGTGCGGGCTGCCGGTCGCGGTGTTCCGCTGCGACATGATCCTGGCCGACACCACCTATGCGGGTCAGCTGAACCTGCCGGACATGTTCACCCGGCATGATGCTCAGCCTGGTCGCCACCGGTATCGCGCCCGGCTCGTTCTACGAACTCGACGCGGACGGCAACCGGCAACGCGCCCACTACGACGGGCTGCCGGTGGAATTCATCGCCGAGGCGATCTCGACGCTTGGGCGCCCAAGTGGTCGGATGGCTTCCAGACGTACCACGTGATGAACCCGTACGACGACGGCATCGGCCTCGACGAGTACGTCGACTGGCTGATCGACGCCGGGTACTCGATCCAGCGGGTCGGCGACTACGCCGACTGGCTGCAGCGGTTCGAGACGACGCTGCGGGCCCTGCCCGAGCGGCAGCGCCAGTACTCGCTGCTGCCGCTGCTGCACAACTACCAGAAGCCGCAGACGCCGATCAACGGGTCGATGGCTCCGACGGACCGGTTCCGCGCCGCGGTGCAAGAGGCGAAAATCGGCCCGGACAAAGACATTCCGCATGTCTCGCAGCCGGTGATCGTCAAGTACGTCACCGACCTGCAGTTGCTCGGACTGCTCTGACAGCGCTACACGCTGAGGCCAATTACCAACAGGACGACGGCGATCAGCGGGAACGTGCCCTGGGTCAGTGCCGCCCGGGCCTTGTCCGGCGCCGACGCTAGCAACACGACCGCCGCCGCGGCCATCGACCCAACACCGGCGAAGATCAGCGCGGCACCGATCCCCTTGTGCCCCAACTCGATTGCGCCAATGCCCACGCCCGTGACGATCGCCAGGAAAAGGTTATAGAAGCCCTGGTTGAACGCCAGCAGTTTGGTGGTTTCGGCTTCCTCAGCAGTCGTGCCGAATGCGGCGCGGGTGCGTTTGCTCGTCCAGGTCAGCGACTCCATCGTGAAGATGTAGACGTGCAGCAACCCGGCTAACCCAGCGAATACCAATGCTGCGGCGATCATCGCGTCCTTACCTGCTCGAAATATGAAGACCAGGGTGCGTGGTCATGCCGGCTCGCGCCGACTTTATTCACGTTAGTGGCCACCCTGAACGCCTTCGTCGTCGCCCCGGTTTCTTCGCCGGCAATGAGGATCGCGATGCTGCCCAGTCGGCGGCTCATGCTCCTGTGATTGCCACCTTCAGATATTTGCAGCGAGATTCGATCTTGCGGCTGCCGGTAACGGCGGCGAAGGCGGCGCACCGGCGACGGTGCGGCCGGCGGCAGCGGCGATTCGAGCAGCGTCGACGGCGGCAACAGCGGCAACGGCGGCAACCCTGGTGGCGGCGGCGCGGGCGGCACCGGCGGTACCGGGGTCACCCCCGGCGCCAACGGCATGTCTGGCGGCTCGCCGACCAACGTTGGCAGCGGCGGACCCGGCGGCAACGGCTACAGCTTCATCGACACCGGCACAGGTGACGCCGGCGCAAACAGCGGCAACGGCGGGGTCTACGGCGACGGCGGCGACGCCGGCACCGGCGGCACCGGCACGCCCGGCCCCGATGGCCCCAACGGCGACGGCAGGACCCTCGACGGCGACAGACGGCAGCGGAGGCGCCAGCCCGGCGGCACCGAGCGGCACCGGCACTCCCGGCAACCCGGGCAGCCCCGGCTGAGACCGGCCGCGGCGCATCGTCGCACCCGCGCGCTGCGCGCCAGCCGCCGCAACATCGCGGTCGCGCAGTTCCCGGAGATCAACAGCAGAAATCCGGCTGGTCCACCGTGGATTAAGGGAACGTCGCGGTCGGAACCCGACCCACGCTGGTCCAACCGGCGCCGCCCGGTATGCATGCGTGTGCGGATGGATATCGGGCACCAGGTTCTATGTGAACAGCCCCGGCTGCCCTAAACCGCTGGCCCGCGGGGGTGGCGTCATCCCCAGGTGCGTCCACGCCTGCGGGGTGGCCACCCTTCCGCGCGGAGTGCGGGCGATCATCCCCGGCCCGCACCAGGAAAGGCTCGCACACCTCCTCGATGGTGGTGGCCTCCTCCCCGACCGCGACCGCCAGCGTCGACACGCCGACCGCCGCCGCCGAAGCTGCGGGTCAGCGCCGACAGCACCGCCCGGTCCAGCCGGTCGAGGCAGAGCTCGTCGACGTCGTCGACCGCCAGCGCGGACTTGGCGACGTCGCGGGCGATCACGCCGTCGGCACGCACCTCGGCGAAGTCACGGACCCGGCGCAGCTGCCGGTTGGCGATCCGTGGCGTGCCCCGCGAGCGACGGGCGATCTCCTCGCCAGCCTCCGCGCCCAGGCTTCTGCCTGGCGGCTGAAGGCACCGACGCCAGCGGGCAAGGACACGACGTGGCGCCACAACGGGAAGTCCACGGCTTACGAAGCAGGTATCGAACTCAGCAATTGCCGAGTTTATTCAGGATCCGGGCTAGTGGAGTCCGGCGACAAGCAGGACAACGGCGATAGCCGGGAAGGTGCCCTGGGTCAGCGCCGCCCGTGCCTTGTCCGGCGCCGAAGCTAGCAACACGACCGCCGCCGCGGCCATGGATCCAACACCGGCGAAGACCAGTGCCGCACCGATACCGTTGTGCCCCAAGACGATTGCGCCAATACCCACCCCGGTGACGATCGCCAGAAAAAGGTTGTAGAAGCCCTGGTTGAACGCCAGCAGCTTGGTGGTTTCCGCTTCTTCAACGGTCGTACCGAATGCGGCTCGAGTGCGTTTGCTGGTCCAGGTCAGCGACTCCATCGTGAAGATGTAAACGTGCAGCAACCCGGCAAGACCGGCGAATACCAATGCGGCGGTGATCATTCGGCCTCCTACTCAACAGCCTGACCTCAGTTTGGTATCGGGCTTTCAGGCTCTTGCTTCGTCATGCCGGCTCGGTTAACCGATGCTCTCTCCATCGCCAGGGCCATTTCCCGGAAATTCCCCCTTGGTCGGTTCGGGTTTTTCGCTGGCGATGGGATCGCGCTGGATTTCCCGAATCGGCGGGTGATCCGCCGGGCCATCTTGCGGTCAGGTTATCCGGAACGAGATGTGCTCGCTGCCATCGTCGAATTGATTCTCCTCACTCCAAGCCGCCGGCCATCTCCTTGAGTTCGTCGATCGACTTTGTGTAGCTGTCCGAGCCGGGGCGGGCTGGGCTTGTCAAGGGCTACGGCCTTATCGCCTGCATTCTTGGCTGTACGCAGTAGTGACCTTTCTTGCCATGAGTAATAGCCGGCGGCCGACATCTGCACCGATTCGCCCAGGATGTGATGCCACGTTTGGTCATTTTGCCCTCTCGAGAAGCGGGAAGAGGCGCTGTCGTGCTTCACTCGCACTAATGCTCATGAGCGGGATCCACCTTCCTCTGCCGTACCAGAAAATCGTACCAAAGATGTACGACAATCCCGTACCGTCTTGGCGAACAACAGACGGTCAGCCGAACAGTCCTGCCTGGCCTAATCCGCTGGCCCGCGGCGGCGGCGTCATCCCCAAGTGCGTCCACGCCTGCGGGGTGGCCACCCTGCCGCGCGGCGTGCGAGCGATCATCCCGGCCCGCACCAGGAAAGGCTCGCACACTTCTTCCCCGGGGTGGCCTCTTCGCCGACCGCGACCGCCAGCGTCGACACGCCGACCGGACCGCCACCGAAGCTGCGGGTCAGCGCCGACAGCACCGCCCGATCCAGCCGGTCCAGCCCGAGCTCGTCGACGTCGTAGACAGCCAGCGCGGATTTGGCGACGAGGACCAGCTGCAGCTGTTCGCGCAGCCGCGGCTGGCCGATGAACTCCCGCTGATTGCATTGTGGCTATAATTTAATTCAGGTAAATGGCCACTTCGGCGGGAGGAAGGTTGGCATGGAGATCGGCGTTCGGGAGCTGCGTGACCAGTTGAGCCGGCACCTGGCGGAGGTTCGCGAGGGGCGAACCGTGACTGTGACGGATCACGGCCGTCCGATCGCGCGCATCGTGCCGGTGCAACGACCGACGAAGCTGGAGCAACTCCGTGAAGAGGGCCGTATCCAGCGTGCACGAACCCGTAAACACCCCGCACCGGCCCCACTGGCCACCGCTGGCACGGTCAGCGACCTGGTCAGCGATCAACGTAGGTGATCGGCTACCTGGACACCTCAGCCTTCGTCCCTTTGTTAATCAACGAGCCAACCAGCGAGGCGTGCCGGCGATTCTGGGATGACGCCGATGTCATCGTGTCGTCGAGGCTGCTCTACGTTGAAACCGCAGCGGCGCTGGCGCAGGCGCGGCGGATGGGACGTCTCACCAAGAACAAGCATCTTCAGTGCCTTCGGCGCCTTGGCCTGATGTGGTCGGAGATGGATGTCATCGAGGTGGACGAGCAAGTCGTGACCCATGGGGCTGACCTGGCGCACCGTCTTTCTCTACGTGGCTACGACGCTGTGCACTGCGCATCAGCCGAGCAACTCGATGATGACGATGTTGTAGCCGCGTCCGGCGACCAGCGGCTGCTGACCGCATGGTTGGAGCTTGGTATGGCAACCTACGACACTAAGCAAAGTCTTCACTGACCGATCGGCCCGCGCCGCCACCTACTCGAACAGTCCCGCTTGCCCTAAACCGCTGGCCCGCGGGGGTGGTGTCATCCCTAGGTGCGTCCACGCCTGTGGGGTTGCCACCCTGCCGCGTGGAGTGCGGGCGATCATGCCGGCCCGCACCAGGAAAGGCTCGCACACCTCCTCGACGGTGGTGGCCTCTTCGCCGACAGCGACCGCCAGCGTCGACACGCCGACCGGGCCGCCGCCGAAGCTGCGGGTCAACGCCGACAGCACGGCCCGGTCCAGCCGGTCGAGGCCGAGCTCGTCGACGTCGTACACCGCCAGTGCGGATTTGGCGACATCGCGGGTGATCACGCCGTCGGCGCGCACCTCGGCGAAGTCGCGGACCCGGCGCAGCAGCCGGTTGGCGATGCGCGGGGTGCCCCGCGAGCGTCGCGCAATCTCCGAGCCTGCCTCGCGACCCAGCTCGATTCCCAGAATCCCGGCGGAGCGGGCCAGCACCCGCTCCAACTCGGCCGGCTCGTAGAAGTCCATGTGTGCGGTGAACCCGAACCGGTCGCGCAGCGGGCCGGTCAGCGCACCGGACCGAGTAGTCGCACCAACCAGGGTGAATGGCGCCACCTCGAGCGGAATCGACGTCGCCCCAGGGCCTTTGCCGACGACAACATCGACCCGAAAGTCCTCCATCGCCAGATAGAGCATCTCCTCGGCGGGCCGGGCGATGCGGTGGATCTCGTCGATGAACAACACGTCATGCTCGACGAGGTTGGACAGCATCGCCGCCAAGTCCCCCGCACGCTCCAGCGCCGGACCTGACGTCAGCCGCAGCGACGTGCCCAGTTCGGCGGCGATGATCATCGCCAGCGACGTCTTGCCCAGACCTGGCGGGCCGGACAGCAAGATGTGATCCGGTGTGCCGCCGCGGTTCTTGGCCCCCTCGAGAACAAGCTGCAATTGTTCGCGCACCCGCGGCTGGCCAATGAACTCCCCCAGCGAGCGGGGCCGCAGGCTGGCGTCGACGTCGCCCTCACCAACGGTAAGAGCTGCCGAGACCTCCCGGTCCTCGGAGTCTTCGTCGCCGTCAAGGGGACTCACTTCGTTCTCCCCAGCAGTGACAGCGCCGACCGCAGCGCCGTTGACGTGGTGGCCTCCTCGTCGGCAGCCAGCACCTTGTCGGTGGCCTCTTCGGCTTGTTTGGCCGCAAAGCCAAGTCCGACAAGGGCTTCCACGACCGGACCCCGGACGCTGTGGCCGTTCGACGACGTCGCGGCCCCACCGGTTCCCACCGGCCCGATCTTGTCGCGAAGCTCGAGCACCAGCCGCTCGGCGCCGCGCTTGCCGATGCCGGGAACGCGGGTCAACGCGGTGACGTCTCCCTCGGAGAGCGCCTGCCGCAGCGCGGTCGCGTCGTACACCGCGAGCGTTGCCAGCGCGATCTTGGGCCCGACGCCGGATACTCCGAGCAACGTCAGGAACAGGTCGCGGGCGTCGGCATCGGGAAAACCGTAGAGCGTCATCGAATCTTCGCGGACGATCATCGCTGTGATCAAGCGGGCTTCGCTACCGCGGCGCAAAGTGGCGAGCGTGGACGGCGCGGCCATCAGCTTGTATCCCACGCCCGCCGCCTCGATCACGACGTGATCGAGCGCGACGTCGAGCACCTCGCCCCGCACCGACGCGATCACCGGGCCGCTTTCAGCTTGGCCTTGTAATTGCGGCGCTGCTCGGCGACTTTGGCCTCGGCTTCGGCCATCCGCGCGATCATCGGCGCGCGCCAGCAGTGACAGATTGCCAACGCCAACGCGTCGGCGGCATCCGCCGGCGTCGGTTTAGCCTGCAGCCCAAGGATTCTGGTGACCATCGTAGTTACCTGAGCCTTGTCGGCACGACCGTTGCCCGTGACGGCGGCCTTGACCTCGCTGGGGGTGTGAAAGTGTACGTCGATATTGCGCTTGGCGGCCGCGAGCGCGATCACCCCGCCAGCCTGCGCGGTCCCCATCGCGGTGTTCGCGTTCTGATTGGCGAACACCCGCTCGATCGCGATGACATCCGGCAGATGAGTGTCCATCCAGTGGTCGACGGCGTCGCTGATCGCCAGCAAGCGGAGGTGCAACGGATCGTCGGACGGGGTCCGAACGACATCGACGTCCAGGGCGATGATCTGCCTGCCCCTGCCGTTCTCCACGACGGACAGCCCGCAACGCGTCAGCCCCGGATCGACGCCCATCACCCGCACGCGGACTCCTACCTTTACCGAACGGTTGTTCGATACCTTAGCGGGCAGGGTGGACCGTGACGGTTAGGGACACGCGCGGGGCGGTGACTGCGCGGCGCGGCGAGGTGGCCGATGGTGCGATCACGCTCCAACATAGCGACGTTAAGTTACCTAAAAAATTCCTGAGAATTATTCTCCGAGCCACTGGCTTTTTTAAGAAATTGGACTTCAAATCCGGAAACGCAGACGTTTTCTTCGATAATTTAACTGCAGCGTCATCACCATCTTTGAACAGCTTAAATACTCGCTCAATAAAGCGCAGACACGGTCTTTTATCATCTTTTTCTTTGATAATGGATGCCCAAGAGGTACCTTAGCGCCACCTGAGAAATATTCGGTCGGCAAAGGGATCAACGTGGCTGGTCAGCACAGCAAGCGGAATCGTCGGTCGCGCATCGCCAAGGCGCGTCGTCGCGGTGTGGTCGGCCTGGGCTCGGGAGCCGGGGCGATGTTGGCTTTCGGGATGGGGCCATTGGCTGCCGCACCCCCTGCCAACGCCGACGGACTGGACGTGATCCTCGAACCCATCATCAATTCCCTGGCGGGCGTTGATCCCACGTTGGGCGCGGATCTGACCGGCTGGGTCGCGGGTCTGGACTCCGCGTTGGCTGCAGCGTCGAGTGCCGACCCGGCCTCATCGACGGCGTCACTGGACTTCACGCAGGCCTACGACACCTACATCTACGCACCGACCGAGGCCGCCGAACAGGCCTGGATCACCAGCTCGACCGGCGAGCTCTACGACAACTCACTCAACACGTTCTGGCACGAGATCGGCGGCACCGGCATCCTGATCGGCAACGGCGCCAACGGAACCGAAGCAGACCCCACCGGCGGTGCCGGCGGGTTGTGGTTCGGCGACGGCGGAACCGGCTGGGACAGCACCATCGCCGGTGACCCCGGCGGCAACGGCGGCATCGCCTACGACGGCGACGGCGGCGCAGGCGGCACCGGCGCCGGTGGCGACGGCAGCGCCCACCTTGGCGCAAGCGCCGGCGGAACCGGCGGCGATACCGCCTACGGCATCGGCGGAACGGGCGGCGCAGGCGGCGCAGGCGGCACCGCCGGCGCAGCCGGCATCATCGGGGTCGGTGGCCAGGGCGGCGCCGGCGGCGACGCGACTGGATCCTTCTTCGGCATCGGCGGAACCGGCGGCGCGGGCGGCGAAGGCGGTCCGACCGAGCACGGCCTTTACTCGGGCTACGCCGGCCACGCCGGTGGGACCGGTGGCACCGGCGGTGACAGCGTGGCGTACTTCGGTGACGACGGAAACGGCGGTGCCGGCGGTAGCGGCGCCGCCGGCGCCAGCGCGGGCACGGGTGCAGTCGGTGGTGCCGGCGGCGCGGGCGGTACCGGCGGTATCGGCACCACAGACGCAGCCGGCCATGGTGGCGGTGGTGGCGGCGGCGGCGGGTACGCCGGCTTCGTCGAATATGTCGGCGGTACTGCCAACGGCACCGCTATCGGCGGCGCGGGCGGGGTTGGCGGCGCCGGTGATGCCACTGCCGCCGGCGGGGTTGGCGGCAGTGGCGGTAACGCTGTCATCGCCGCCTCCGGCGAAGGCAGCTCAGCCAGCGGGATCGCCACCGGCGGGGCCGGCGGGGCCGGTGGCGCCGACGGCGGAGTTGGCGGCGACGGCGGTAACGCCGACATTGGCGCCGGCGACGGCGGCACCGCCGTGGGCACCACCGCCACAGGCGGCGCCGGCGGCGCGGGCATCAACGGCGGCAACGGCGGCGACGGCGGCGACGGCCAAGTCGCCGGTGGACTCGCCAACATCGGCGGCGGCGCTGCCGGCCGTAACTTTACCGGCATCGTCACCGGCAGCGCGATCGGCGGGGCCGGTGGCGCGGGCACCGGTGTCGGCAGCGTCGGCGGCGCCGGCGGCTTCGCCTTCGATGGAGCCATCGGTAGCGGCAGCAACGTCCCGGGCGACGTGCCAGGCACGCTCGACACCGTCGCGGCCGGCACCGCCACCGGCGGGGCTGGCGGCGCGGGCATCGGCGGTGGCACCGGCGGTGCGGGCGGCTACGCCTACGTCGACGCCGGAGATGGCGCAGGCTATACCAGCGGCACCGCCATCGGAATTGGCACCGGTGGGGCCGGCGGTATCGGTTACGACGGTGCCACCGGTGGTACGGGCGGCTCAGGCGCCATCATCGCCGAGTACGGAGCTACCGCCAGCGGCACTGGGATCGGCGGCCTTGGTGGCGACAGCGGCACCGCGGGCTCCGATGGCACCGCTGGCGGCGACGGCGGCGACGGCGGTCATGGCTGGGTGTTCGGCTTCGGCAACGTCGGCGGCTCCCCCAACGACCAGTTCGGCACCTCCATCGGCGGCGACGGCGGTGCCGGAGGCAACGGCGGCACCGACGGCGCCCTCGGCGGTCAGGGCGGCTCCGGCGGGAACGCCGACGGGTATGGAAACCCCTACCCTGGCACCACCAACGCCAACACTTACGGCGGACCAGGCGGGGCCGGCGGCAACGGTGGTACCGGCGCCACCGCCACCGGCGGGGCCGGCGGCAACGGTGGCGTTGCCCTTCCCAACTCCACCACTCCCGGCACCGGTGGCGCCGGCGGCAGTGGCGGCAATGGCAGCGCATCCGGCACCGGCGGCTCAGGCAACGGCGGCGCTGGCGGCGCTGGTGGCAACGGCACCGGCGCTACCGGCGGCAACGGCGGCAACGGTGGCAACGCCGGCGCGACTGGCGCACCCGGCACACCCGGCACACTGGGCGCGAATAAGCCGTAACGTCCCACCTGCGATACTGCGAAGATCCTCAGTCGACCTCAGGTCGGGAGCCCGCTATGGCAGAAATGCATTTCATCTCAGGTCTGCCGCGTTCAGGATCGACGCTGCTCTCCGCGCTGCTGCGGCAGAACCCCCGTTTCGAAGCCGGCATGTCCGGTCCGTTGGCTGGGCTGTTCGGTGCCCTGCTGGGACAGATGAGCGCACGCAACGAATACTCAGTGTTCCTCGACGACGTTAAGCGCCAACGCATCCTGCGCGGATTGTTCGACGACTTCTATGCCGACTGCGCCGCCGAGGTCATTTTCGACACCAGCCGTGCCTGGTGCTCGTGGATGCCGGCGATTGCACAGCTGTTTCCCAATGCCAAAGTCATTGCGTGCGTGCGTGATCTGCCGTGGGTGATCGACAGCATCGAGCGTTTGATCCAGCGCAACGTGTTCAGCCCGTCATCGATCTTCAATTACAGCGCGGGCGGCACGGTCTACACCCGCGCCAACGGCGTCGCCGGACAAGATGGCATGGTCGGCGCTCCCTACGACGCCCTCAAGCAGGCCTGCTACGGCGCGCAGCGTGAGCGTCTCATCCTCGTTCAGTACGAGACCTTGACCGCCGACCCCGCCAAGACGCTGCACGCCATCTACTCATTCCTCGGCGAACCAAATTTCGAACACGACTTCAACCACGTCGACTACGACGTCACCGAGTTCGACGAACGCGCCGGCACTCCGGGGCTACACACCGTCCGCGGCACCGTCAAGGCCGAACCACGCGCCACGCTGCTGCCGCCGGATCTGTTCAACCGCTTTGTCAACGACGCTTTTTGGCGCGATCCGAACAAGATCCCCGAAGGCCTCAAGGTCATCTGACAGCTTGATTCAAGGAGATCGTTTGCGGCTCTGTTCGTTTCGATGATTCTCCACCAATCGCACCGATGCGGGATATCCTCGGCAAATGTCTGACACGCCAGCCGTCGAGTCCTCTGAAAAAGAATCTCCTGCCGCCGAACCCCGGCACACTTCAGCCTTGGCCGCGGCGACGCGGTGGTCCATGTTCGCAACGCTGGCAATCGCATTGGTCGCGCTGGTTCTGGCGGGTTTGGCGTACTTCCAGCCCACTCACACCGACGGCACCGCCATTCCGCAACAAGGCGGCGACGCGAAAGCGAATGTCTGCTCCGCCTACCACGCCGCCCACAACGCCATGGTGATCAACACCCACCTCCAAAGCCCGAACCCGAAAGACCCGACCGCCGAACTTTCGGTCGCCACCAGTGCGCGGTTGGCGCTTATTGGCGGCGGCACCTACCTGAAGGAACGGCTTGCCGCGAATAGCGCGGCCCCAACTGATCTGGCCAACGCCGTCGGTGCTGTGGCCAACACAATGGAACAGCTGGGAATCAACTATCTGAATCGGGCGGCAGCCGAAGCTCAGGAGACGCTGCGGAGCGACCTGAATTCTCAAATCGGCGCAGCAGACAAGTTATGCGCCTAGTGTGAGACCCGGCCGGAAGCCGCCCGTCCTTATAGATCGCGGTACTCCGCCCTGACCCGGCAGAACCTGTTAATTTGAACCGCACTATCGATCGCACCGCGGTGTGGTCGTGCGTGCGGAAAGGTTGCGCATGGGGACCCTGCTGCTCGTGCTCGCTGCGGTGCTGTTCATCGCCGCGGTGGTCGTGTTCGTCGTGGCGCTGCGCCGCCCAAAGAAATCGAGCAGCGGCCGCCAGGATCCGCTCGCGTTCACCACGGCGGCACCACAATTCGGACCGCGGCAGCTCGGGCCCGGCGCGATCGTCAGTCACGGCGGCATCGACTACGTCGTGCGCGGCTCGGTCACCTACCGCGAGGGCCCGTTCGTCTGGTGGGAGCACCTGCTGGAAGGCGGTGACGAGCCGATTTGGTTCAGCGTCGAAGACGACGACGGGCGCCTCGAACTCGCGATGTGGACGGCCCGCAAGGACCTCTTGCTGCAGCCGGGCGGCCAGCACGTCGTCGACGGCGTGACCTACAACGAGTCGGAACGCGGGCACGCCGGCTACACCACCGAAGGCACCACAGGCCTGCCCACCGGCGGCGAGATGGACTTCGTCGACTACACCAGCGCCGACAAGACGGCATTGCTGTCCTTCGAGCGCTGGGCGCCGGACATGCCGTGGGAGGTGTCGACCGGCGCATCGGTTGTGGCCGGGGAGCTCACCGTGTACCCGGCCCCGCCGCCGGAATCCGGGTAAGGCCAACATCAGTGCCCCTTCACCACCTGTCGGTCATCCCTGTCGACGTGCGCGGTTGCGAGCTAGGGCTGGCGCTCAACAGCCCCGCCCCGCTCCCCCTGGCCACCTGCCGCCTCGACCATCCTGACGGCGGCGCGCTGGTGCTGGGCGTCTTGGGCGCCTCGCACGTCGTCACTGTCGAACATCCCGATGCCGTGTTCTCCGAGCAGGTTTCGTGCGACCTCGATGGCGAGCTCCCCGGTCGGTCGCAGGCACCGGGATATCACCTCGAGTCGCGGATCGACATGCACGACGAGGTTCCGTTTCGTCAGCTCGCCGATCGATTACGCGAACGATGCGCAACCGAGACCGGTTGGCTCGGAGGCACGTTCCCGGGAGACGATGCCGCGCTCACCGCGCTGGCCGCCGAGCCCGACGGTACCGGGTGGCGTTGGCAGACCTGGCACCTCTACCCCGCCCCAACCGGCGGCACCGTCGTCTACACCGCGAGCCGGTGGCGACCGTGAGCCGCAACGGATTGTTCGTGATGGCCCTGGGGCTGGCTGTGTCGTCGATAATCAGCCTGGTGCTTGGAATATCACTGCAGCACAAGGATATCCGCTCATACATCGCGTCGCACTACAAAGAGTATTCGCGCGACGCGGGCGGCACCCGGTATCTGTGCACCGGATCGCCCACCCAGGTGGCCGACACACTCACCCGGTATCAGAGCCCGGCGGCGCGAGCGGCCAACGGCGGTAGCCAGTACCTGCGTTACGACGACGCCATCGTTTCGGTCGGCGTCGACGGCACGCACCCGTGCAGCATCCGGGTCGAGGACTTGGCCGCGGGCTACAGCCACGGGTCGTTCATTTTCCTGGGCCCCGGCTTCTATCCCGGTTCCCCCTCCCGCGGTTCGGGTGGCAGTACTGGCGGCCCGGGCGGAACCAAATGACCCTCAACCGAACGCAACACGCGTAGGAGCGGAAAAGGAGACAGTCATGTACCTGGCCGTCGAGTTGGGATCCATCGACCTCAATCCGGTGTTTAAAGGCGCACTCGCCACCATCTTGTACTTCCTGGTCGGCACCGCCGTCCTGATCCTCGGCTTCGTCGTGGTGGACGTGCTGACCCCTGGGAAGCTCAGGCAAATGGTCTTCATCGATCGCCGACCCAACGCCGTGATGCTTGCCTGCGCCAACTACATTGCGCTGGCCGCCGTCATCATCAGCGCGATCACGAACAGCTACAGCCAGCTCGGTCAGGGTCTGGTAGGCGTGGCGGTGTACGGGACGATGGGCATCGTCCTGCAAGGCGTCGCGATATTGGCCATGCACTTGGTGATTCCGGGCGATTTCCACGAACACATCGACGAACCGGAGTTGCATCCGGCGGCGTTCGCCACGGCCGTGTTGCTGCTGGCCGTGGGAGGAGTGACCGCTGCCGCGCTGTCATGACATCAACTGAGCAACAGCCTGATTCCCCGACCCACGAACCGTCCACCCCCACCCGCTGGCGAGCGGTGTTGCTCGCCTCGGTCGCTGCGTGCGCGGCGTGCGGCATCGTCTACGAACTCGCACTGCTGACCCTGTCGACCAGCCTGAACGGCGGTGGCATCGTCGCCACCTCGCTGATTGTCGCGGGCTACATCGCCGCGCTGGGCGCCGGGGCGCTACTGGTCAAGCCGCTATTGCATTGGGCAGCAATCACGTTCGTCGCAGTCGAGGCGTTGTTGGCCGTCGTCGGCGGGCTGTCTGCTGCCGCGCTGTACGTGATGTTCTCCTTTGTCGGCGGGTCGCTGCTGATGTTGGCACTGGGGACCACGCTGATCGGTGCGCTGGTCGGCGCCGAGGTGCCGCTGTTGATGACCCTGCTGCAGCAGGGTCGCACCGCTGGTGCCACCGACACCGGCCGGACTCTGGCCAATCTCAACGCCGCGGACTATCTGGGCGCGTTGGTCGGCGGGCTGGCGTGGCCGTTCGTTCTGCTACCGCACCTGGGCATGATCCGCGGTGCCGCCGCCACCGGCATCATCAATCTGCTTGCCGCGGCGGTTGTTTCGATCTTTCTGCTGCGCTGGGTGGTGAGCACCCGACAACTCATGATGGCTCTCGGCGCGCTGGGCCTGGCGCTGGCGCTACTCGCTGCCCTACTGATCGGCGCCCACGACATCGAAACGACCAGCCGTCAGCGGCTGTACGCCGACCCGATCATCGCCTTCCGACAGTCGGCGTATCAGGAGATCGTGGTCACCCGCCGCGGGAACGACATGCGGCTCTATCTTGACGGTGGTCTGCAGTTCTCCACCCGCGACGAATACCGCTACACCGAGAGCCTCGTCTACCCCGCGCTGAGCTCCGGAGCGCGGTCGGTGCTCGTTCTGGGCGGCGGCGACGGCCTGGCGGCGCGCGAACTGCTACGCGCACCGGGCGTCGAGAACATCGTCCAGATCGAGCTCGACCCCGCTGTTATCGAATTAGCCCGTGGAACAATGCGTTCCGCTAACGGCGGTTCGCTGGACAACCCACGAGTGCACATCGTGACCGGCGATGCCATGACGTGGCTGCGTAGCGCGAAGACGCCGTCCTTCGACGCCGTGATCGTCGACTTACCCGATCCCGATACGCCGGTGCTGGGCCGGCTGTACTCCACCGAGTTCTACGCGTTGGTGTCACGCGTGCTCGCGCCCAACGGGCTGATGGTGGTGCAGTCGGGAAGCCCGTATTCGACCCAAACAGCCTTCTGGCGAACGGTTTCGACCGTCACCGCCGCCGGATACGCGGTGACGCCGTACCACGTTTACGTGCCCACCTTCGGCGACTGGGGATTCGCGCTGGCGCGTCGCGGCGACAAGGCGCCCCAAGCCGTCCTTCCGCGCAACGTGCCGCCGCTGCGATTCCTCAGCCAGTCGGTGCTCGAGGCCGCGACGGTCTTCGCTCCCGATGTGCAACCGCGCACGTTAGAGCCGTCGACACTGGAAAACCCGCGCATCGTCGACGACATGCGCCACGGCTACGACTAATACTCATGCCGAGATCGACGGCAGCGCGTGAAACCGCGAGAGGCCGTCTGCTGGCGTCGATCTGGGCGCCAGCCGCCCTTCGACTCACTCCTCGTCGAGAGCGGCCAACACCTCGTCGGACAAATCCACGTTGGTGTAGACGTTCTGCACGTCGTCGCTGTCCTCCAGCGCGTCCACCAACTTGAACACCTTGCGCGCTCCGTCGACATCGACCGGCACGCTGACCGACGGCTGGAAGCTGGCCTCGGCGGAGTCGTAGTCGATGCCGGCATCCTGCAGCGCGCTTCGCACTGCCACCAGATCGGTCGGCTCGGAAACAATTTCAAAGCTCTCACCGAGATCGCTGACATCCTCGGCGCCCGCCTCCAAGACGGCGGCCAGGACGTCGTCCTCGCTGAGGTTGTTCTTCTCCAGCGTCACGACTCCCTTGCGGGAGAACAGGTAGGACACCGATCCCGGATCGGCCATGCTGCCGCCGTTGCGGGTCATCGCCACCCGAACCTCACCCGCGGCGCGGTTGCGGTTGTCGGTCAGGCACTCGATGAGCACCGCGACGCCGTTGGGGCCGTATCCCTCGTACATGATGGTCTGCCAGTCGGCACCGCCGGCTTCCTCGCCGGCTCCACGTTTGCGGGCCCGCTCGATGTTGTCGTTGGGCACCGACGTCTTCTTGGCCTTCTGAATGGCGTCATACAGCGTCGGGTTGCCCCCGGGGTCACCGCCACCGGTGCGCGCCGCGACCTCGATGTTCTTGATCAGCCGGGCAAACTCCTTGCCGCGCCGCGCGTCCTTGACGGCCTTCTGGTGCTTGGTGGTGGCCCACTTGGAATGGCCGCTCATCGGCTAGTACCTCTTCTGTCGCTCACAATTCGCCTGCCGAGTCTACGTGTGCCCTGCGATCAGGACGTCTCTGCGCCACCCAGCCTGACCAGCGGCATGAACACGTCGTCGACGATCTCGATGATCGATCGATCGGGAACCGGCCGCAACGTCATCATCAACTCGTGGCGGAACAGGTCGATCGGCAGCCGCGCGACCCGCTCGCTGATTTGCCCTGGGGCGACCTCGCCCCGTGCCTCGGCACGCCCGATGACTTCGGCCAAGAGCGCATCGCGGCCACCTTGGGCGAAGGCACCCAGTTCGGCAGGGTTTGTGCCGGCCTCGCGGAAGAATCCGCCGAGTCGGGTGAGCACGAAGATGACGATCCGGACCCGGACCTCGTTGGCCAGCCGTAACAGCCCTATGACGTCGCCGCGCAAGCTCCCGGTATCGGGGGCGACGACCGGGTCTGCAGCGGCCTGATGCGCCACGGTAGCCAGCACCAGGTCCTGCTTGCTCGGCCACCGTCGGTACAGCACGGCACGGCTGGTACCCGCGCGGGTGGCCACGGCTTCGAACGTCAGGTCGTCGTAGCCGATCTCCATCAGCTCCGCCCACGCCGCGTCGAGCACCGCTTTCTCCAGCACTTCGCCGCGCCGACGCTGCACCGGCACGGCACCTTTAAGAGACATTGCGTTTCCTAAGCAGTCGAGCTATGGTCCGTAAGACACAGATCGTATCTTATCCGAAAGGGTTGATCTCCCATGCGAATCCTGGTTTCTGGCGCCGGAATGGCCGGCCTGAGCAGCGGTATCACCCTCGGCGCGGCGGGCCACGATGTCACGATCGTCGAGCGCGCCGGTCATCTGCGGGTGAACGGGTCCCCCATCGACATCCGTGGTGACGCCATTGGGGTGGCCGAGAAGATGGGGGTCCTCGACGCGATCCGCGCCCACCGGGTGGACATGAGTGAGCGCATGCAATTTGTCGACAGCGACGGCGAACTACTCGCCGAACTGCCCGACAGCGAGTTCAACGACTGCCCTGACGACACCGAGATTCCCCGCGAAGATCTCGCGCACGTGTTGCGCAGCGCTCTCGACCCGGCCACCTCGTTGCGATTCGGTGAATCGATCACCGAACTCCACGGCGACGCCGACGGTGTGGATGTGCGGTTCGCCTCCGGCGAGCAGCAGCGCTACGACATCGTGGTCGGCGCCGACGGCATGCACTCAGCCACCCGCCGCCTGACATTCGGCCCCGAAGACCAATTCCTGCAGCACCTGGGCTTCTATATCGCTCTGACCGATCTTCCGGGTCATGCTCAGCCTGATCGCCGCAACCCGATGTACAACTTCCCCGGCCACGTCGTCGGCATCGCCGCCTACCGTGATAAAGCGTTGGGAGTGTTCATGTTTCGCGCGGAGTGGATCGATTATGACTACCACGATCTCGATGCCCAGAAGCAGATCCTGCGTGACGCGTTCACCGGCCACACCGAATGGAAGATCCCCGAGCTACTGGACGCCGCGTGCCGCGACCCCGAGCTCTATTTCGACTCGGTCAGCCAGATCCACATGTCGGCGTGGCACCGGGGCCGGGTGGTGCTGGTCGGGGATTCTGGTTATTGCGCATCCCCGCTGTCCGGTCGCGGCACGAGTCTGGCCATGACCGGCGCCTCGCTGCTGGCCGAGGCATTAAGCGATCACCCTGACGACATTGCGGCCGCGTTCGGCCAGTACGAGCGCGAGCAGCGTTCGTATGTCGACTACGCGCAAGGCACCGCAGCGCCGGGCGGTGACAGGCTGATCCCGGCCACCCAGCACGAGATTGACGCTCGAAACCAGCAGCTCAGCGGCGTCTAGCGGGCACCGAGTTTCGGGCACAGCAATTGGTGATATACAGCGCGGATGACCCAACCTCGTGCGCTGATCTCCGGTGCAGGCATCGCCGGACCCGCACTCGCGCATCAACTCTCCGTGCACGGCTGGCAGACCACGATCGTCGAGCGGTTCCCGGAGCGCCGCGACGAGGGCCACAACATCGACGTGCGCGGCGCGGCGTGTGAGGTCGTCCGCCGGATGGGCATCGAGGCCGACGTCCGCGCCGCCAACACCACCGAAGTGGGTATGCGTTTCGTCAGGGACGACGGGTCGACCGCCGCCTCGTTCCCGATGAATGGTTCCGGGGTCAGCGGTCCCACCGCCGAGCTGGAAATTCTGCGCGGCGAGCTCGCACGCATTTTGATCGAGCACACGCGCGACACCACCGAATATCGTTTCGACACCCAGATCCGCAGCCTCACCGACCACAGCGACCACGTCACCGCGCTACTCGACGATGGCTCCTCCATCGAAGCCGACTTGCTCGTCGTCGCCGAGGGTCTGCGCTCACGCACCCGCGACCTGGTGATACCCACTGCGACAACCGATTTGGGTATGTATATCGCGTACTTGACCATCGATCGCCACCAATCGGACGACCAGTGGTGGAACTGGCAGCAGATTCCCGGGTCTCGCTCGTTGCACTTACGGCCGGACAACCTGGGCACCACGCGAGCCATGCTGTCGTTCATGTCGGACGTCAAAGGCCTGGAAGATCTCACCCGAGACGACCAGATCGCGATTCTGCGCCGCACCTTCGCTGACGTCGGCGGGGCCACAACGCGCGTGCTGGCCCATCTCGACGACGCACCCATGTATTTCGATGCTCTCGGCCAGGTTCGCGCACCGCGCTGGAGCAAGGGCCGCGTCGTGTTGCTCGGTGACGCCGCGTTCTGTCCGTCGCCGGTCGGCGGCGGAGGTAGCAGCTTGGCCCTGATCGGGGCCTATGTGCTGGCCGGCGAACTGTCCCGCGCCGCTGATCATCACACAGCACTGGCCGGCTACGAGCAGTTCATGCGTCCCCACGTCGCCACGGCCCAGAATGTCCGGCCTGCGGTGTTGCGGTGCGCCAACCCGCGCACCCGCGCGGGCATCCGCGCCCTGCACGCGAGCGCCCGACTTATTGCGAGCCCGCCCGTGCGTGCCGGTATGAGTTTGGCAGGCAAAACATTTGGCAGCCTCGCCGTGGAGAAGATCGCGCTACCGGACTACTCGCTCAGCCCGGTTTGATCCACCGCCACTGCATCGATCCCCACGGGCCGGCGTCGGGCAGAGTATCCCTGACCGCTTCTACCACGCCTGCCCACCAGTCTGGCTGGTAATCATCACCGGACAACCAGCCGCCGGGTTTCACTTTGGGCGCCCACGCGGTGATATCCGCAACGACGCTGGCGTAGTCGTGACGCGCGTCGATGTGCACCCAGGCAAACGACTCGTCGGCGAACAACTCGGCTGCCGCGACCGAGTCACTGATGACCAATTGAATGGTGTCGGCCAGTCCGCAGTCGATGATGTTGCGGTGCAACAGGCCTGCGAAGGTCCCGCCGCCATGGTCGACCGCGGCACCGTGTGCGTCGATATCGCCACGACCTTCGTGCCCACTGCCGCGCGCGGTGTCGACCCCGACGACCCTGGTGCTCACGCCCGCTTCCCGCACCACCTCGCCCAGTGAGCAGATACTGCGTCCCAGATAGCAGCCCACCTCGGCGAACCGACTCGCGTCGGGAAATTGTGCGACGGCTTCCTCTTGGAGGGGCCGCCACTGAAACCAGCCCGGAATGTCGCGCCAACTCCGGACGGGATCGTCGAAGTCACTGGTGGCCGCCCGGCCGGCAGGAGAATCCATGCTCAGCCTTTACACCACAATGCCGAACTTCAAACGCTGCGTAGGGTGGTGTGGTGACGATGCAAAGCCCGCTACGAGCGGTGCGGGACGCATTGGGCAGCAGCCTGTTCGAAATGGTCGCCGGCCCCGACGGTCCCGCGCAGCGGGTGCGCATCCATGACACACCCGGGCCCCGATGGTTCGCCGAGGATCGTCCGATTCGCCGGGTGAACGCCGATGCCTCGATGTTCGTCGGCGGATTGCGGGCCTTGCTGTTGCAGTCGCTGCATCCGCTGGCAATGGCCGGTGTCGCCGAGCACTCCAACTACCGCGACGACCCGTGGGGTCGACTGCAGCGCACCAGCACCTTCTTGGCTGAGACGACGTTCGGGTCCGCGGTCGATGCGCAACGTGCGGTGGATCGGGTCCGCGGAATCCATCGGCACGTACACGGGGTCGCCGGCGACGGTAGGCCGTACACGGCCACCGATCCGCACCTGTTGGAGTGGGTGCACGTCGCGGAGGCCGACAGCTTCCTGCGAGCCCACCAGCTTTACGGCGCTGCCCCGCTGGACCAGGCCGGCCGGGACGGATACGTCGCCGACATGGCCGAGATCGCGTCCAGGCTCGGCGTGGTCGACCCGCCGCGCACCGAACATGAACTGGCGCAGCGGCTCAAGGCCTTCCGGCCGGAGTTGCACAGCACGCCACCGGCACGCGAAGCGGCCCGCTTCCTGCTGCTGACACCGCCGCTGCCGTTAGCCGCGCGGGCCCCCTATGGCGTGCTGGCCGCTACCGCGGTGTCGATGCTGCCGCTGTGGGCCCGGGTACCTCTGCTGCTGCCTTACTTCCCGCCCGTCGAACTCACCGTTGTGCGCAGCGTCGGCCGCGTTCTGATCGGCGGTATCCGGTGGGTGCTGCCGCCCCCAGCGGTCAACGTCGGCCTGTGACGATGTCGACGAACAGGCGGTGAATGCGGCGATCGCCCGTCACCTCGGGATGAAATGCCGTGGCCAGCACCGCGCCCTGTCGTACCGCAACGGGGTGGTCCGCGGCCCGCGCCAGCACCTGCACACCCGCACCGACCCGTTCCACCCACGGCGCGCGGATGAAGACCGCGTGCACCGGCTCATCGAGGCTGTCGAACGCTATGTCACCTTCGAATGAATCGACCTGACGTCCAAAAGCATTGCGCCGCACGGTGATATCGATCGCTGAGAGTGGCAGCGCCTCGCGGCCGACGGTTCCGGCATCCCGGATCTCGCTGGCCAGCAGGATCATTCCCGCACAGGCGCCATAGGCGGGCAGCCCATCGGCCAGCCGGGCGCGCAGCGGTTCCAGTAACTCGAGATCGCGAAGCAGGTGACTCATGGTGGTGGATTCCCCACCGGGAAGCACCAACCCGTCAACAGCTTCCAGTTCGTCACGCCGCCGGACGCTGACCGCGTCGGCCCCGGCATCGCGCAGTGCCGCCAGATGCTCGCGAACGTCTCCCTGCAGCGCCAGCACGCCGACCCGTGGGCCACTCACCGGCCGGACGGCCGCTGCTCGCTCGGGAAGCGCGTCAGCCCCTCCTGCATGACCGCGGCGACCATCTCGCCGTACTGGTTGAAGATCTTCCCCTGGCACAGCGCGCGACCGCCGCACGCCGATGGCGAGGACTGGTCATACAGCAGCCACTCGTCGGCGCGGAACACCCGCATGAACCACATCGCGTGGTCCAGTGAGGCCACCTGTAGGTGTGCACGCTCGTCGAGATGGGTGACCTGTGCCGACCCCAGCAGTGTGAGATCGCTCATGTAGGCCAGCGCGCAGATGTGCAGCACCGGGTCGTCGGGCAGCGGATCGCGGTGGCGAAACCAGACCTGTTGCTGGGCTGCCTTGCCCGGCAGTTTGTGAACCTGCTCGCGCGGGACGATACGGATGTCCCACTCCCGGAACTGCTTGAACCCTTCGTCGTCGAACACCTTCATCGACTTGAGCCCCGGCAGATCGTCCGGCGGCGGCGCCGAGGGCATCACGTCCTGGTGGTGAATCCCCTCTTGGTCGGTCTGAAACGACGCCGACATGGAGAAGATCGTCTTGCCGTGCTGGATCGCATTGACCCGCCGGGTGGCAAACGAACCACCGTCGCGTAGCCGCTCGACGATGAAAATGGTTGGCGCCGAGGAATCGCCGGGCCGGATGAAGTACCCGTGCAACGAGTGCACCAGGAAATGCGGGTCGACCGTGCGCACCGCGGAAACCAGCGATTGGCCGGCCACCTGCCCACCGAAGGTGCGCTGAAAGTTGCCCTGGTCGGGGCCGAATACGATGCCCCGGTAGATGTCGACCTCGAGTTGTTCGAGATCGAGGATCTTTTCGATCGACACGGACTGTTTTTACCAGCCGCGCTGAGCCAGCCGATGGGGCTCCGGTACTTGCTCGACGTTGATGCCCACCATCGCCTCACCCAGCCCGCGAGACACCTTGGCCAGCACATCGGGATCGTCGTAGAAGGTGGTGGCCTTCACGATCGCCGCGGCGCGCTGTGCCGGGTCTCCGGACTTGAAGATCCCCGAGCCGACGAACACGCCTTCGGCGCCGAGTTGCATCATCATCGCGGCGTCGGCCGGGGTGGCGATACCACCGGCGGTGAACAAGGTGACCGGCAGCTTGCCCGCCCGCGCGACCTCGACAACGAGGTCGTAGGGTGCGGCCAATTCCTTTGCCGCTACGTACAATTCATCTTCGGAAAGCGAGCCGAGCCGTCGGATCTCTCCACCGATGGCCCGCATGTGTGTGGTGGCGTTGGACACGTCGCCGGTGCCGGCCTCACCCTTGGATCGGATCATCGCCGCGCCCTCGTTGATCCGCCGCAGCGCCTCGCCGAGATTGGTCGCGCCGCAGACGAACGGCGCGGTGAACTTCCACTTGTCGATGTGGTGGGTGTAGTCGGCGGGCGTCAGCACCTCGGACTCGTCGATGTAGTCCACCCCGAGGCTCTGCAGAATCTGTGCTTCGACGAAGTGACCGATACGTGCCTTGGCCATCACCGGGATCGTGACCGCGGAGATGATGCCCTCGATCATGTCGGGGTCGCTCATCCGCGACACCCCACCCTGAGCGCGGATGTCGGCGGGTACCCGCTCCAGTGCCATAACCGCGACGGCACCGGCAGCCTCGGCGATCCGGGCCTGCTCCGGGGTGACGACGTCCATGATCACGCCGCCCTTGAGCATCTCGGCCATGCCGCGCTTGACCCGCGCGGTGCCGGTCCGCGCGGTGCCGTTCACGCCATTCGGCTTAGCGCTTTCCACTGCTACCTCTATCGTCGGTGTCTCGTTGGCCCGATAACGACACCAGTCTAGTGGTCGTCCACCAGCCGATTTTTCTACCGGCAGCCGAACGGAACCGTCAGTGGGTGGCGGCGTCCAGAAGCAGCGCTGCGGCGGCCTTCGCCGCGGTGGCGACATCCGGATCGCGATCCATCCGAGCGGCCAGGCCGCCGCCGTCGTACAGCAGTTGCAGCTGCCGACCCAACGCGGCCGGATCTTTGGCGCCGGCCTCACCGGCGAGCCCGGTAATGAGGTCGCGGATGTCGACCCGGTAGTCATCCGCGGCGTGCTGAATCAGGCCGCCGTCTGGAGCTTCGGCGCTGGCGGCGATGAACGCGCACCCGTGAAAATTCGGTTCGGCGAACATCTCGGCCTGGGCGTCGAACACCGCCAGCAGCCGCCGCTTGGGATCGCTGTGCCGTGCAACGCTGGCGCGCAGCCTGTCCAGGGTCGCCTGGTGGCGGCCCTCGAGGTAGGCCTGGACCAGGTTCTCCTTGCTACCGAAGGTGTTGTAGAGCGAGGCTTTAGCCACCCCGGCGTGCTCGATCACCCGGTCGATGCCGACGGTCTGCACACCTTCGGCGTAGAACAAGTCGCTCGCCGCCGCCAGCAGCCGCTCACGAGCGGACGCTTTAGTCTTCATCGACCGGCTCCAAAACCAGGACGGGAATCTCGCGAGCGCCGGCCTTGGCCCGGTACTCCGGGAAGTGCGGCCAGAACTGTTCGGCGACGGCCCACGCCTGGGTCTTCTCGTCGCCGAACACCTCACGGGCCCGAAATCGGCTTTTCACCGCCCCGTCCTGTACCCACAGATCCGGGTGGGCGGTCAGGTTGCGGTACCACGCCGGGTCGGTAGCCGAGCCGGCGGCGGATGCCACCGCAATGTAATTGTCGCCGTAAGGAATACGCATTACGGGGTTCTTGCGGATCACGCCGGAGCGGGCGCCGGTGGTGGTCAGGATGACCAGCGGCCGGCCCTCCAGCGTGCCGCCTTCGGCGCCGTTGGTCGCCTCGTAGAGTGCGACCTGTTTGGCCACCCGCTCGCTGGGGCTGGGTACGTAGGTGTCAGTCATGTTCGATCCTTTCCAGGTCTTGGGGAGTCAGATGGCGGTGCGTCCGCCGTCGACGGGGATCACCGCACCGGTGATGTAGCTCGCTTTGTCCGACGCGAGGAACGCGATGACCTCGGCGATTTCCGCTGGCTGGGCGGCGCGGCCGAGCAAGGTAGTGGCGCCCAGACCTTTGATCAACTCCTCGTCCGCACCTCCGGTGTAGGCGGGCCCGGGTGCGACGGTGTTGACCCGCACGCCCGCAGAGCTGTATTCGGCGGCCCACGCCCGGCTCATCGCCGTCAGCGCCGCCTTCGTCGCGCCGTAGGCCGCAGCCCCCGACAGTCCGACGTGGCCCGCCATACTGTCGATGCTGACGATGCTGCCGTGACCCCGCTCGGCCATGCCGGGCGCCAAGGCTGCGACCAGCTGATAGGCACTACGGACATTGGCGGCGAACAGCTCGTCGAAGGTCGCCTCGCCGAGCTGGTCGGTCGGCCCGAACCAGGAGAAGCCGGCGTTGTTGATCAACACGTCGACCGGGCCCACCGCGGCGGCCAGCGCGGCGGCGGCGCCAGATTCGGAAAGATCGGCGGCAACGAAGCGAGCCCGTCCACCGCGAGCCTCGATGGCCTTGACGGTCTCGGCGCCGCGAACGATGTCGCGCCCGTGCACGATCACCTCATAGCCGTGGTCGGCGAGCGCGAATGCGGTGGCTTGGCCGATGCCCGACGTAGCCCCCGTCACCAGGGCGACGCGGCCGTTGGTGGTGATGGTCTCGGTCATGATGACTCCTTAAGATTGTGTAGACCTGTCTGTCTTATTCAGACTAAACAGACAGGTCTACTCAATATTGCCGCGCCTGAGTGTGACGTCACCCACACTCGCCTGGCCGGGCCGCCAAGGAATGCGGGAGCGACTTTTCGGATTGGACAAGTCTGTCTAACACATCGCGTCGAACAGCAAGGACTACCACGATGCAGATCTCAGCTCAGTTCTCGACCTCCTTGGATTCACCGGCGCACATCGCGATCGCCGAGCAACTCGGCTACGACAGAGCCTGGCTGCACGACACACCTCAACAGAGCCCGGACGTGTGGATGATGCTGGCCCTGGCGGCACAGCGCACCGAACGCATCGGTCTGGGCCCGGGCGTACTGGTCCCCTCGCTGCGACACCCGATGGTGAACGCGTCGGGCGCGGCCGCTCTTTCCGCGATGGCGCCCGGCCGAGTGGCTGTCGCGTTCGGGACCGGCTTTGCCGGCGCACGCGCGATGGGCGGCAAGCCAGCTAGTTGGAGCTACCTGGCCGATTACGTGCGCACCTTCCGCAAGCTCCTGCAGGGCGAGACCGTTGACTGGCGGGGCCAGCACATGCGCATGCTGCATCCGGAAGGCCACGCGCCGAGCCGACCAATCGACATCCCGGTACTGATCTCCGCGCTCGGACCGAAAGGCCTTGCCGTTGCTCAGGATCTGGCCGGCGGGCTCTTTACAGTCAACGGCGAAACCGAACATGCGCAGCAGTTCGACTGGGCCGCCCTGGGCGTCCACGGCACGGTGCTCGCTGACGGCGACCGCCTCGACTCGGCTCGGGTGAAGGCCGCCGCGGGACCGGGGAACGCCCTGGCCTACCACGCAGCCTACGAGTTCGGTGGTGACGTCGCCACGTTGCCGGCCGGACGACTGTGGTTGGACAGGGTCACTGAAATCGACGAGACCGTTAGGCATCTCGCGATTCACGACCAGCATTTGGTCGCCCTGAACGACATCGACCGCGCGGTGTGGGACGCCGGCAGTTGGTCAGCCATCCCGACGACCACCCTGACGGGTAGCGCAGCCGACATCGAGAAGCGCCTGCAGTCCTATGCGGCCGACGGCATCACCGAGGTGATTTATCAGCCCACCGGCCCAGACATCCGAGGCGAATTGGAACGCTTCGTCGATGCCGCGGAGGCCGTACGCTCCTGAGCTTCAGCGAATGGATTGCAACTGGCGCGACCGATTCGGCGCGCCGGCCAGCGCAGCCGCCTCGGCGAGCAGCTCGGGAAGCTGAAGCGGATACACCGTCTCGCCCGCGGCGGCCAGCTCGACGAGGTCAGCGGGGTCGCACCATCGGTGACCGTGGATATAGCGGCTCTCCAGCTCGGTGCGGCCCGCGGTTGACGGCTCGAAGCGCTGGGTGCGGTGGACGAAAAAGAATTCCTCGCTGTCGATTTCCGCGCCATTGAAGTCGAAGACGGCGTCGCGCCGCCAGATCGGCCCGGTCAGGTCGGCGGCATCGACCTGCAGACCGGTCTCCTCGGCCAGCTCGCGCGCGGCGGCCTGGCCGAGCGATTCCCCATCGCCGACCTGACCGCCGACGGTGAACCACCACCGCGGCGCCGCGGCGCCCGCCTGATCGGACGCCGCGGGGTCAGACCCGCACAGCAGCAACACCGCGCCGGTCTCGTCGAGCAGGACGACCCGTGCCGAGGTTCGCCGGCCGGCGGCGGGGTGATCGGCCTGACGAAGTGCCTGCGAGCGTTCGGTGATCTCGAAATAGCTTGGCAGCTTGGCTGTTCCAGCCAACCGGAACAACCGGACCAGACGCCGCTCGCGCAGAGCGAGCGTGTCACGGACCGCGTCGTTGTGAAATCGGCGGGCCAGCACCACGCGGGCCTCTGCGTCAGCCAGCTCCGCGATCACACCCATCGGTACCGTGGCCGGGTCGATCATCGCCAGCGCCGCCGCCAGCTTGTTCTCGCTGCTTTCGCGGGCCCGTCGCGGAGCACTCTCGGCGGCGTCGGCACGTACCACCAACTCCCGGGCCGCGGCGTCGGAGTATCCGCCGAAGGCGTTCGCCGCGACCGTGCGGGCCACCACGGCCCGGCGGGACAGCGCGGCGTCGAGAGCCTGCCAGGATAGGTCGTAGCGCACGTGCAGCCGGTCGAGCCGATTAGCGGTGCTGAACCCCCACGCAACAAACCCCAGCAGCACGGCCAGCAAGAGGACTACGGCCGCGACGAGTCCAATCGTCCACCACATCAGCTCGCCACCTGGACCTTGCTGCCGCTGACAGCGACCGTCTCGTAGACCCGCATGATCTGATTGGCCACCACCGACCAGTCGTAGCGTCGCACCGCTGCAGCGCCCGCCTCGGCGTAGCGCTTGGCCAGCGACTTGTCCTCGAGCACCGCGATCAGACCTTCGGCGAGCGCCGCGCTGTCGTCGACCTTCACCAGCCGCCCGGCCTCTCCGTCGCGCAGCACCTGCCGGAACGCGTGCAGATCACTGGCCACCACCGGCGTGCCGGCCGCCATCGCCTCGACGAGCACGATGCCGAAGCTTTCCCCGCCGAGATGCGGTGCACAGTAGACGTCAGCGCTGCGCATCGCGGACGCCTTGTCGGCATCGTCCACCAGACCGAGGAATCGCAGATGGCCGGCCAGAACGCCGACCTTTTCGCGCAATGCATCCTCGTCGCCGCGGCCGACGATCAGCACTTGCAGTCCCGGAAAGCGCTCGACCAAGCTGGGTAGCGCATCGATCAGCACCGCCATGCCTTTGCGCGGTTCGTCGTAGCGGCCCAGGAACAACACCGTCTTGGCCGGCCGGGGATAGCCGTCGAGCAGCGGCGCCGCCGCCATCGCCTTCACGTCGACGCCGTTGGGTATCTCCACCGCATCCGTTCCCAGCGCTTCCATCTGCCAGCGCCGGGCCAGATCGGACACCGCGATACGGCCGACGATCTTCTCCTGCATGGGCCTTAGCAGCCCCTGAACCACCGACAGTGTCAGCGATTTGGTGGTCGAGGTGTGAAAGGTGGCCACGATGGGCCCCTCGGCGATCCGTAGCGCCCACATCGACACGCTGGGCGCGTTCGGTTCGTGCACGTGCAGCACGTCGAAGTCACCCTCGGTCAGCCAGCGCCGGACTTTGCCATGCACGGCCGGGCTGACCTGCACACGGGCCACCGAACCGTTGTAGGGAATCGGGAGGGCCCGACCGGCCGACACCACGTACTCAGGCAACTCGACGTGCGGAGAAGACGGCGCCAGCACGCTGACGTCCTGGCCGCGGGCCCGCATCACCTCGGCAAGCTGCAACACGTGCGATTGCACACCGCCCGGCACGTCGAACGAATACGGGCACACCATCCCGATCCGCATCAGACCTGCCCTTGATCCCCGGGTCGGTGCGCTTCTGCCGGCCGGATCCCCAATCGAGCCCTGCGCTCGTCGGACAGGTCCGCCAGCCACTGCGGCTGGAGCATGTGCCAGTCGGCGGGATGCGCGGCGATATTGCGGGCGAACACGTCGGCCAGTGCCTGAGTGACGACACCGACATCGCCGCTGCTGCAGTCCAGCGGCGGGAAGAACTTGACCCGGCAGTCGTCGCCGTCGTACCAGGAATGTACGGGCAGCAGCGCTGCCCCGGTGGTGATCGCCAGCTTCGCCGGGCCAGCCGGCATCCGGGTCGTCTCGCCGAAGAAGTCGACCTGGACGCCGGTCCGACTGAGATCCCGCTCGGCCATCAAACACACAAATTTGTTGTCCCGCAGCCGTTCGCTGAGCAACGGGAACGGTGGCTGCTCACCGCCCGACAGCGGAATCACTTCGAAGCCAAGGCTTTCCCGATACTCGACGAACCGCCGATAGAGCGACTCGGGTTTGAGCCGCTCGGCGACGGTGGTGAACTTGCCATAGCTCTGGGTCAGCCACACCCCGGCCATATCCCAGTTCCCGCTGTGCGGCAACGCCGCCACGGCACCGCGCCCGTTGGCCAGCGCCGCATCCAGATACTCCTGGCCGGTGACATTTTCGGCGAGTCGCCGACCGAGCTTCTGCTGATCCATCGCCGGCAACCGAAACGCCTCGCGCCAGTAGCGGGCATAGGACGCCAGCGACGCGCGCATCAAACTGCCGGGCACCTCTTTCGGCGCGACTCCGGTGACGCGGGCGAGATTCTTCCGGAGTTGGTCCGGTCCCCCACCGCGCGAGGCGTACAACGCTCCTGCGTCGAAGACATTGCGCGCCGCGAATTCCGGTATCGCGCGCACCGTCAGCCAACCGGCCGCATACCCCCAGTCGGCCAATCGACTACCAAGCGAAAGATCGCTGCTACCAGGCAGTTTCAGACCAGCCGGGACGATCACGACTCGGCCTGTCCTGACGTACCCGGCGGCGGCAGCGGAGTCGCCGCGGCGGTCGAGTGCCGCACGGTGTGCAACCGCTGAGCGCAGGTGACCATGCTGGCCGCAGCTAGTAACCACATCGCCGCCGGCAATGCCCACGGCAACGGGAAGATCGGGAAGTCCGACACGCCCGCACCGACCAGCACGATGATCAACCGTTCGGGCCGCTCGATGAAGCCGCCATCGCCGTGCAGCCCACTGGCTTCGGCGCGGGCCTTGATGTAGGAGATCACTTGAGAGGTCACCAGGCAGATCAAGGTCGCCACCACCAGCGGCCGGTTGTCGAGGCCGAATGCCGCCCACCAGGCCAGACCGCAGAACACCGCGCCGTCGCTGATGCGATCGCAGGTGGCATCGAGCACGGCACCAAACCGCGTGCCGCCGCCGCTTTCTCGCGCCATCGCCCCGTCGACCATGTCGAACATGACGAAGAAGGTGATCACCACGGTGCCGGCGAACAGTCGGCCGGTCGGGAACAGCGTCAGCGCGGCCAGCACCGCGGCGGCGGTGGCGATGATGGTCACCCCGTCCGCGGAGAAGCCCGCGTGCAGTAACAACCGCGCCACCGGTGCGGTGACTCGAGCTACGCCCTCGCGGGACAAAAGCTTGCTCACGACTGCCTGTCCCACTCGTTGGCCAGCAGGCGACGGGTGTCACGCAGCAACTGCGGGATCACTTTGGAGTCACCGATGATCGTGATGAAGTTGGCATCGCCGCCCCACCGCGGCACCACGTGCACGTGCAGGTGCTCGGCCAGCGAGCCGCCCGCCGAGTGGCCCAGGTTGACCCCGACGTTGAATCCGTGCGGCCGCGAGACGTTCTTGATGACGCGAATCGCCTTCTGGATGAAGGCCATCAGCTCGCTGCTCTCCGGCTCGGTCAGATCTTCGAGTTCGGAGAGCCGGCGATACGGCACCACCATCAGATGGCCGGGGTTGTACGGGTAGAGGTTCAGCACCGCGTAGACGAGCTCACCGCGCGCCACCACAAGACCGTCTTCGTCGGACAGTTGCGGGATGTCGGTGAACGGCTGCGACTGGGTGCCCTCGTCCTGCTTGAGCGGCCCCTCGGCCAGGTAACTCATCCGGTAGGGGGTCCACAGCCGCTGCAGATGGTCCGCTTCGCCTGCGCCTCTGTCCACCAGGGCCGAGTCGTCCTCAGCCACGAGTGCTCACTTTGACCAAATCGGCCGTGGGAACGTCATTTTCACGATCACCGATCCACTGCTTGATGACGGCTACGGCCTCGTCGCGGGGAACACCATTGATCTGAGTGCGGTCGCCGAACCGGAAACTGACCGCGCCCGCTTCGACATCGCGATCGCCGGCCAGCAACATGAACGGCACCCGCTGGTTGGTGTGGTTGACGATCTTCTTGGCCATCCGATCGTCGCTGGCATCCACGTCAACCCGAATGCCTTGCGACTTCAGCTGCGCAGCAACGTCTTCCAGGTAGGGCACGTGACCGTCGGCGACGGGAATGCCGACCACCTGGACCGGTGCCAGCCAGGCCGGGAACGCGCCGGCGTAGTGCTCGGTGAGGATGCCGAAGAACCGCTCGATCGACCCGAACAAGGCCCGGTGGATCAACACCGGGCGCTGCCGCGAGCCGTCTGCCGCGGTGTATTCCAGCTCGAAGCGATCCGGCATATTGAAGTCGACCTGCAGCGTCGACATCTGCCAGCTGCGCCCCAGCGCGTCTTTGACCTGGACGGAGATCTTCGGCCCGTAAAACGCTGCACCGCCTGGGTCCGGCACGAGTTGCAGGCCGGAGGCCTCGCCGACCTCGCGCAGAATCTCGGTGGCCTCTTCCCACACTTCGTCGGAGCCCACGTATTTGTCGGGGTCCTTGGTGGACAGCTCCAGGTAGTAGTCGTTGAGCCCGTAGTCGGCCAGGAGGTCGAGCACGAACCGCAGAACCGAAGTCAGCTCGTCGCGCATCTGCTCGCGGGTGCAGTAGATGTGCGCGTCGTCCTGAGTCATGCCGCGCACCCGGGTCAGGCCGTGGATCACACCAGACTTCTCGTAGCGGTAGACGCTGCCGAATTCGAAGAGCCGCAGTGGAAGTTCCCGATACGACCGCCCCCGCGACCGGTAGATCAGATGATGCATCGGGCAGTTCATCGGCTTGAGGTAGTAGTCCTGGCCGGGTTTACGTACCGTGCCGTCTTCGTTGAATTCGGCGTCGAGGTGCATCGGCGGATACATGCCGTCGGCGTACCACTCGAGGTGGCCCGACGTGACGTAGAGCTGTTCTTTGGTGATGTGCGGAGTGTTGACGAACTCGTAGCCCGCCTGCTCGTGCTTGCGCCGCGAGTATTCCTCCAGCTCCCGACGGATGATGCCGCCCTTAGGGTGGAAAACCGCTAAGCCTGAGCCGATTTCGTCGGGAAAGCTGAACAGGTCCAGCTCGACGCCGAGCTTGCGGTGGTCGCGGCGCTGGGCTTCTTCCAGCAGCTCCAGATGGCGGTCGAGCGCCTCCTGAGATTCCCACGCCGTTCCGTAGATGCGTTGCAGGCTGGCGTTGTTCTGGTCACCCCGCCAGTAGGCGGCCGAGCTGCGAGTGAGCTTGAAGGCGGGGATGTGCTTGGTGGTGGGGATGTGCGGGCCACGACACAAGTCACCCCAAATCCGTTCGCGGGTGCGCGGATTCAAGTTGTCGTACGCAGTGAGTTCGTCGCCGCCGACCTCCATGACGTCGGGGTCGCCGGACTTGTCATCGACGAGCTCGAGCTTGTAGGGCTCGCCGGCCAGTTCGCCGCGGGCCTGCTCCTTGGACTCGTACACCCGCCGGTCGAACAGCTGCCCCTCTTTCACGATTTGGCGCATCCGCTTTTCCAGCTTGTCCAGATCCTCGGGCGTGAACGGCGCCTCGACGTCGAAGTCGTAGTAGAAGCCGTCGGTGATCGGCGGCCCGATGCCGAGCTTGGCGTGCGGGAACAGATCCTGCACGGCCTGAGCCAGCACGTGAGCGGCCGAGTGCCGGATCACGCTGCGCCCGTCGTCGGTGTCCGCTGCGACTGGAACGACGTCGGCGTCGGCGTCGGGAATCCAGCTCAAGTCCCGCAGTGCGCCGTCGGCGTCGCGCACCACCACGATCGCATCGGCCGCGCCCCGGCCCGGCAGTCCGGCTTCGCGGACCGCGGCCGCCGCAGTCGTGCCGGCAGCCACCCGGATCGGGGCTGCTGGCGCGGGGTGTGCGAGGGCGGTCATCGACGCGGTCTCCATGACTTTCGGGTGTTCAAACGGACCCGACCATGCTATCGGTGCGGTTATGGCCCGAGGGTTGCAGCCTTAGGGCTGGCCCGGTTTGAGGAGAACGAACAACGCCTCGGCGTCTGCCAGCAGCGTGTCCCCGTCACTCAATCGGCCCGCCACGAAGATCTTGCGGCCCTCGACCCGATCGACGGCAGCGTCGATCTGGAGCTTCTTTTCGATGGGCACGATGTGGCGGTAGTTGATGTGAAGGTAGGCGGTGCGTTGCCGAGGCCCGCCGGTGAGCACGGACGACGTCAAGCCCAGCACGGTGTCGAATAGCATGCCGACCGAGCCGCCGTGTACGGCGCCGTTGCGGCCCAAGTGAAAGCGGGCGAACCGGGCCCAGCCCTCGATGCGACCGTCGTCGGTTTTATGCGCGGACATCGGCACGGTCAAGATGTTGCCCCGCACCGGCAGATCCATCCGCCGGCCCGACGGCGAGGACCACTCGTCGGTGTCGAATGGCGTGAGCAGCGTCGACACCTTGTCCAGCAGGTCCGCGGCCTCGGTGATCACCTCGTCGGGCGCGTCCGCGGCGCGGGCGTGGTCCTGCAATCGGCGGACGCCCTCGATAAATCGGCCGTAGTCCGGCCCGCCACTGACAGTCGGTTCGGGCGGGTTGAATCCACCGCCGGGATGCCACGCGTCATGGGATGCCACCCGGACACCGTATTGTCCGGCGTCGACGTCTTCCTAGCTGGCGTCCTGCTTCCCCAGCGCGCTCAGCTTCTCGAACTCGTCATCGCTGAGCTCGATCTCGGCAGCAGCGACGTTCTCCTCAAGATGCGCCACGCTCGAAGTCCCCGGAATCGGCAGCACCACCGGTGAGCGCTTCAGCAGCCACGCCAGGGCCAGCTGCGAGGGCTTCGCGTGACCGTGCGCGGCGCCCAACTTGGCCAGCGGCCCGTCCGGAGCAGCGAGCGGTCCGGCGGCCAGCGGGAACCATGGGATGAACCCGATCCCCTGCTTGGTCGTCTCGTCGAGCAGCTCTTCGGCGGTGCGAGTGTTCAGGTTGTAGAGGTTTTGCACCGAAACAATCTCCGCGATCTTTTGCGCCGCGTGCAGCTGCTCGACGTCGATCTCCGACAGACCGATGTGGCGTATCTTGCCTTCCTCCTGCAGCTTGACCAGCTCGCCGACCTGGTCCTCCAGCGGGAACTTGTCGTCGATGCGATGCAGCTGAAACAGATCGATCGTCTCGACGCCGAGCCGCTGCAGGCTCAGCTCGGCCTCCTGGCGCAGGTAGGCGGGAAAACCCAGCGGAACCCATACATCGGGCCCGGTGCGCAGCAGTCCCGCTTTGGTGGCAATGACCAGCCCGTCGTAGGGATGCAGCGCCTCCCGGATGATCTCCTCGGCGACGTAGGGGCCGTACGAGTTTGCGGTGTCGATGAAGTTGACGCCCAGCTCGGCCGCCCGCCGCAGCACGCGCACCGCTTCGTCCCGGTCGGCGGGAGGACCCCACACCCCCTTTCCGGTCAGGCGCATTGCGCCGTAGCCGAGGCGGTTGACGGTGAGATCGCCACCGAGGGTGAACGTTCCGGATGCGTGAGCGGGAGCCTGGGTAGTCACCTCGACGACCGTACGCCCGTCGGAAAAATCCGGCCACGCCCGCGTGGCAAGCTGGGCCGGTGGATTTGCACACGATTGCTCAGTTGCCATTCACTTATCCCGAGGTGGGCGCGACCGCCGGGCCGTTCCCTCCGGGCTACAAGCACATGGGCTACTCGGCCCACATCGGCATGGGGCAACTTCGCTTCGAAGAGGCCGCCGAACGGGTCATGCATTGGGGCATGCAGCGCGGCTCCGGTTTGAAGGTTCAGCCCAGCAGCGAGCTCGTCACCGCGGGCACGGTGGTCGTGGTGAAAATCGGGTTCCTCAAGGCGCCGTGCCGAGTTGTCTACGTCGTCGACGAGCCGCACGTGCGCGGCTTCGCTTATGGGACGCTGCCGGGTCATCCCGAGTGCGGTGAGGAGCGATTCGTGGTGCGCCATGACCCCGTCACGTCCGCGGTATTCGCGGAGGTCTCGGCGTTCTCCCGGCCGGCTACCTGGTGGAGCAAAGCCGGCGGACCTTTCACCTCGCTGATGCAGCGGGTGATGAACAAACGCTACGTCCGGGCGGTCTGACCCCAGCCGCTGCTTGCCGACACGTAACTGACTGCGGCGAAACGCCGACGGGTGTCGCACTGGCTTACGTCTCGGGAACCGTCACGGCCGGTCGAACCTCCGACCTCGTATGCGTGATGTCTTCCTCGGCAGTGAGGCCGTGCGCCACGGCCAGCTGACTCCGTATCAGCTCAGATCGCGATTCCGATCGATCTATCCCGACGTCTATCTGGCGAAGCACTCGACTCCCTCGCTTCGGCAGAGGTCGGAGGCGGGCTGGCTCTGGTCGGGCCGTCGCGGAGTCCTCGCCGGGCTCACGGCCGCTGCATTGCATGGCTCCGGCTGGATCGACGACGACGTGCCCATCGAACTGGTCTGGCGCAACTCACACCCACCTGCCGGCATCATCACCCGTAACCAGCTCATTCACCCGGACGAGGTCACCCGCGTCGCGGGGCTCCCCGTCACTACACCGGCGCGCACTGCATACGATCTCGGCCGGCTGCTGCCCCGCAGCGAAGCGATAGCGCGACTGGACGAACTCAAGCGGGCGAATCCTTATCCGATCGAGGAGGTGCGCTTGCTGATCGAAGCGCATCCGGGCGCCCGCGGTCTGCGACAATTGCGTGCCGCGCTGTTGCTTGTCGACGCCGGGGCCGCATCGCCTAGGGAGACGTGGCTTCGCCTGCTGTTGATTGACTCCGGCCTTCCCCGTCCGACCACGCAGATACCCGTCCACGAGCATTTTCGGCTGATCGCCCAACTTGACATGGGCTGGGAGACATACAAAGTGGCAGTCGAATACGACGGTGACCATCACCGGACAAACCGCAAGCAATACGCGAAGGATCACTGGCGAACACGCAAGCTGGAGGCGATGGGGTGGATCGTCGTCCGAGTGATCGCCGAGGACTTACCGGGAGACACCGTGCAAAGAGTCCGCACCGCGCTGCTGAGGCGAGGATGGCGTGACACATAAGTGGCTGCGGCGAAACGCCGACGGGTGTCACGCTGGCTTATGTCTCGCCGTCGACCATCTGACCCCCGCCGGCGACGCCGCCCATCGGCGCGTTGACAGAGATTCGGGATTCGTCATTTCAGCGCCATCGTAGAAGAACCCGACCCGCGACCGGTGCGAACGTCGGGTCGGGCATCCTTTACCCATGACGGTGGATGCGCTCTTGCAGTCGGTCCCCCCGCCGGCCGTGTACGCCATGGTCGGCGCCGTCGTCGGCGTGGAAAGCCTGGGCATCCCGCTGCCCGGTGAAATCGTTCTGGTCAGCGCCGCGTTGCTGTCCTCTCGGCACGAACTCGCGGTCAACCCCATCGGAGTGGCTGTCGCCGCGATCATCGGGGCAGTGATCGGCGACTCGATCGGCTACGCAGTTGGCCGCCGCTTGGGCTTGCCGCTGTTCGACCGGCTGGGTCGTCGTTTCCCGAATCATTTCGGTCCCGGGCACGTCAAGTATGCCGAGCGGCTCTTCGAACGCTGGGGCGCGCGTGCGGTGTTCTTCGGCCGGTTCGTCGCGCTGTTGCGAATCTTCGCCGGGCCGCTGGCCGGAGCACTGAAGATGCCCTACGCCAAGTTTCTGCTCGCAAACGTCTCCGGCGCGCTGTGCTGGGCCGGTGGCACCACAGCGCTCGTGTACTACGCGGGCATGGCCGCCGAGAAGTGGTTGACGCGCTTCTCCTGGGTCGCGCTGCTCGTTGCCGTGGTCTGCGGCGTAACCGCCGCAATAGTGCTGCGCGAGCGCACATCCCGCGCGATCGCCGATCTCGAGGCCGAAACCTCCGACGAGTCCGCGCCGCCTGCCGCATAGCCGAGCCGGCTGCGCCGAAAATTGAGATTGCCCTAGCAAAGAATTTTCGGCATTTTGCAAAATCGGACAAAATTCTCGCGCAAATTGCGGACCCGAGTTTCAGGATTTCGGCCACAATCAAACCGTTGGTCTCGATCTTCGGCGGGGACGTGGTGTCGACCCCCACAATCGAATGAAATGCCTAGTCCGCGTTAGTTTTCAGGTGTCCGCCGAGCGCTTCGAGCACCAAGCCAGGTCCGCCAGTGAGATCCGTGGACTCAGCCATCAGAGTTCGCTGCCGAATCCACCGTTTTTTCCTGTTCCTCAACCAATTCTCAGGCGGTCTCACATAGACACGCTCGATACCTTTCTGTTATAAAGGAGTATCTGCTAAATGACGTCAGTCTTAAGCTGTTAGGGCAGGCATCCATATCGAGGCGTTATCCGCCCGTGGATCAGGAACACTCATGAGCACTTTCGCGATCGCCGATTCGACTTTCCACCCGCTGATGCTGAGCAGCCGTCTTATCTCAGAACTCTCTCAAGCGCGCAGCACTCTGCGCGCGACCACCGAACGCAGCGGCCTCGCTGTGATCGTCAGCGCCGGCGGGGAATTGGACGCATCCAATGACGCCACCTGGCGGCGCCTGCTCAGTGAAGCGTCCGCCGCAGCAGGCCCTCCCGGTCCGCTCGTCATTGACACCAGCGGTCTCGACTTCATGGGGTGCTGCGCATACGCAGCGCTCGCCGAGGCGTCTGAGCTATCCCGGGACCGCGGCGTCGAGCTGCGACTGGTGAGCAACCAGGCGGTCGTAGCGCGGATTGTGCGCGCATGCGGGTTGAGTGAGCTGCTGCCGGTGGATGCCAGCGTGGACGCTGCTCTGTCCGCCTGCCTGCCCATCGACTGAATCTTCTTCTGAGCCAAGCGTTTCGACGCCTCAGGTAGGAAGGCCGAATAGCTGAACCACTCCGTGGTCGCGGCCGGCGGTGTATCCACCGTCGACCGCGATGGCTTGGCCGCTGACGAAGGACGCGTCAGGCGATACCAGAAATGCCGCCATCGCGGCTACTTCTTGCGCCCAGCCCATCCGCTGTAGCGCGTGCTCGTGCGTGACCGAGGCTCGGGGGCCTTCCATCCCTGGCAGCCCGAATACGCTTTCAGTCAAAGGTGTTTCGATGAAACCCGGGCAGACAGCATTGGCCCGGATGCCGCTGGGCCCGTAATCGAGTGCGATGTTCTTGGTGAGCAGTACGACGCCGCCCTTCGCCGCGTTGTACGCGCTGCCGCCCGCGGTGCCCTCCAACCCCTCCACGCTGGCCAACGTCACGATCGAGCCTCGCTCGCCGTCGATGCGGGGTTGTTCGATCATTCGGGCCAGTGCCGCTTTGGCGACCAGGAACGTGCCGGTGAGGTTGATCGTGATCACCCGTTCCCATTCGGCGAGATCGAGCAGATGCACCGGACCACCGCCCGCGACGCCTGCGGCGTGGACGATGCCGTCGAGCCGGTCCGGCACAGCGGCCAACACCGCCGCGACGGCCGACTCGTCGGAGATATCGGCCGCCACGAAATGGAAATCGGGGCCGAGGTCGGGAGGTGCAGCCATGTCGGCGCCGACAACGATGCCGCCCTCAGCCAGCAGGCGCTCGGCCGTGGCCAGACCGATGCCGGAAGCGGCACCCGTCACCACGAAAGTCCGGGAACGACCACGATCAGCGTTCACCATGACCGGTCCTCTCGAATCGATTGTGCCGCAGTCAGAGTCCGAACTGGTCATCGATCAGACCGAGCCAGATTTGCGCGACGTCCATGGCCACCTTCTCGCCGATGAACGCGTGCTGGGTGCCGGTGTAGATGTCGCGGAACGCACGCTCGAGCCGGCTGCCCTCGCGGATCGCGGTGGTCCCAGCCGCCAGGTGAGCCCACTCCGCGACAGCCCGGGCGGTGTCGGTGGCATAGACCGCTGCCAGCCTCATGTCGGCGCGCAACCGGGGCGTCAGGTCCGCACCGGATTCCACGGCCGCCTCGGCCGCTGCGAACGCATCGAGCACCAGCAATCGGGCAGCACGCCAGGCCGCGACGTGGTGCGCGAGTCCCTTCTGGAAAGTCTGCCGGCTGGCCAGCGTCGCCATGTCGCTCATCCGCACCTTGGTGGCGGCCAACTCCTCGACGTCGTCGAGCATGCTCTTGGCGACCCCGAGCGCGAACGACGCGTGACCGGCGGCGGTGACGGGCATCAGACCCATCCGGCTCGCCGCCGAACTCCCCCGCGCCGGCTCGCGAGCGAACAGCGGAATGGTTCGGCTTTCCGGCACGAAGACGTCAGCGACGGTGTAGTCGTAAGAGCCGGTTCCCTTGAGCCCCTGGACGTGCCATCCATCGGTGAAGGTGACCTCGTCGCGGGGCAGAAACGCCACCCGCATATCCGGAATTCCGTCGCTGACCCAGCGCATCTCACCGTCGTCCATCGGGAAGAAGCCCGCGCCGATGTAGGCCGAGTGTCCGGTGCCCGAGCCGAAGCTCCACGCGCCGCTCAGCCGGTAGCCGCCGTCGACCGCAGCGCCTTGACCGTTGGGAAAGTACTGCCCGCCGATGGTGATGTGGTTGTCGTTCGCGGTGAACATCTCGGCGAAGCCGTCGTCGGGAAGGTATGTCGCGGCCGCGAATGTGGACGGCAGGTTGGCAATCCCGATCCAGCCGAAAGAGCCATCTTGCCAGGCCATTTCGATCCAGGTTTCGATCATTTCCCGAAATGACGGCTCGTCACCTCCGGCAGCCTTGGGGTTGAACGCCGCCATCAGGCCGCTGGCCCACATCCCGTCGACGATGACCGGCGAGAGCGTGCGCAAACGCTCGGAGTCGGCGGCCTTGGCACGGACCAGGTCGCGCATCCCTCGAGCTCGATCGATCACCGACATGTCAGCCACCGGCCTGCTCCTTTCGGTCTGCTGTCCACATCATCGGCGATGACGGGCGGTTCGCGTCACCGATCGGCTTCCGGCCATACCTCGCTCGGCGGGAACAGTCCCTGATTGCGCGGCGGCCAATCCTTGATACGTGCCTTTTCCGCTGCCCGCGCCTTGGCCTCCGCTTTTTTTCGCGCCGCGAAGGTGTCCGGGTCTTCGTCTTCTTCCTCATCGGGGTTGTCGTCGACCTCGAAGACCACCTCGTACCACCGCTTGTGGGGCTCGACCCGTGTTTCGAGGTCACCTGTCGGCGTCGCGCGCCGGATCTGGACGTTCTCCAGCGTCGGATCACGTCGGGAGATAAAGGCTTCCAGCGCTACACCCAACGGATGTCCGGTGAGATTGATGTCTGCCAGCGCTCTGCCTTGGTACATAGCCACGCCGGACATCTTGCAACGGAATCGGGACAGCCGCATTCTTTTCGGCCGCGTGGCGCCGCACCGTGGCCGACGACCCAGACGACGGACCTCCCGCCTTCGACGAAGTTGCGTGGAAGACGGGAGGTCAGCCGGGTTACGCCGGAGTTAGGTCAGTACAGCGGGATCCAGGTACCGAAGAACCAGAAGCCCCAGCCACCGAACACCGGGTTGAAGAGTGGTGTGGCGTTGTAGCCGTTGTAGTTGAACGGGCCGTAGTTCGCCTGCCCCCAACCGATATCGTGTGGTGCCGGTCCGTTCCAGCGGGGGTTCCAACCTCCAGGGGGCGGCGGCCCGTTCCAGCCACCGGGAGGCGGTGGACCGTCCCAGTTGGGCGGCGGCGCTCCGGGAGGAGGTCCGCCATTCCACCCGAAACCGTTCGGAGGCGGCGGGGGTGGCGCGCCGTAACCCGGAGCGCTGAAGCCGTGCGGGGCGTCCCGCGGACCACCCCACTGCGGGCCGGGACGGTCATAGTGCCCCTGTGGCACATACGGCCGCGGTGGCGGTCCGCCGTAGCCACCAGGCCCGCCGTGTTCAGGTCCACCAGGACCACCAGGCCCGTTGGGTCCACCAGGCCCGCCGGGACCATTCGGGCCGCCGGGGCCACCAGGCCCGCCCGGGCCATTAGGGCCGCCGGGTCCGCCGTGTTCAGGACCACCAGGACCACCAGGCCCGTTCTGTCCGCCAGGCCCGCCGGGACCATTCGGTCCACCGGGCGCCCCAGGACCACCGGGGCCGCCAAGGCCACCAGGCCCGTTCGGTCCATGAGGTCCCCCGGGGCCACCTGGTCCAGGACCACCAGGGCCGCCAGGGCCATTCGGTGCAGGTCCACCGGGTCCACCAGGTCCACCGGGGCCGCCGGGACCATGAGGCCCGCCGGGTCCACCCGGACCGCCAGGACCAGGACCACCCGGACCAGGTCCGCCCGGACCGCCCGGACCCCCAGGCCCGGGAGCGGCCGGGCCGCCGGGACCATGAGACCCACCGGGTCCACCCGGACCGCCAGGACCAGGACCACCCGGACCCGGCCCGCCAGGACCAGGACCGCCAGGTCCAGGACCACCAGGGCCGCCTGGACCACCAGGCCCAGGCGCGTCAGCAACCGATCCGCAATGGATACAGGCCGGATCCGTCTTGAATGGTGTGGCATTGGACAGCCCGACGCCGATCGTTAGTCCTGACACGCCGAGGGCTGCCGCGAAGGCCGCGCCCGCCACCCGCTTCACATACATACCTGTCGGTTCCTTCCGAGCTTGAAGTGCGACCACATCTGGTTGTTGCGTTGATGGCGACGGCACCCTAGGGGCACGTCACGTCGATCTCGAACGACTTGCTGAGCGCCTGGTCCGGATTTGCCTGACTGACGCCCGTCGCGGTGCCCTTGATCGTGTAGGAGTTGCCGCTCTTGGTGGCTTGGGCGCTGGCTTGATTGGGCGCACCGGCCGAGTAGCCGAGCGTGGCGCCGGTCAGGTTGCCCAGACCAACCGCTTGAACGACCGGCGGGTCGGCGTTGGTCACCACCGCGCCGATACCGTTTGATGGATCACCGATCCCGATGCTGAGGTTGCCGTTCACCTGGGTACAGCTGATGGGCCCGCTGACGTTCTGAGTCTGGCCGTCGATGATGACCTTGTTGCCGGCCGGAGCCGCCGCAGCGCTACTGCTTGCGCCGGTGCTCGGCTTGTTGCTCGAACAGCCTGCCAGACCCGCGACCACAGTGGCCGCGGCCGCGATGCCTACCAAAATCCCCTGCTTTGACACCCGTTCTCCTTTGCCTTTCGCTGTCGGTTCCCGACGTTCTCACAGTCCCGGTCAGCAGCTCGGACCGAACCCTACGCTGGCGAGGCCGCCTGATACAGCGTTCCGGGCATGCGAGTCCGCAGGCACGCTCTGCGCCTGGCGGCGCGTAGGTGCAGATCGCGGTCGTGCGCCGGAGTCTGTGAATGGTATTGCAGTGAAGCAACATCGGACCCGAGAGCGGTGGGGCCGGTTTTCTCGTCGCCAGAATTACCCTCCATCGCTGCGGTGGGATGCCCTCTCAGTGCTACCCGCGCGCGCCAGGTCTAAACGCGAACAGTTAGCCCGGACGCTTTAGTTGTCCGGTGGGGGCGGCGAGGGTTTCACCGTGGCTCATTCACCGAAGCGCTGACGTCGAAGATGCGGGCCAAGAAGCGGTGGGCAATAACGCGGATATACTCGGCGTAGGGAAAGACCACATTGACGGCCGCGCTGTCCAGGCACCGCACACTGCTGAGGTCGATTTCTCCCGCCGCGGTCAGCTCGAGTTTTCCGCAGACGGACCGCGCCGTAACGAGAGTCAGCAAGGCAGGTATCAGACGATCCTCGCCATCAAATGTACTGTGGTTCCGTCGGTTTCGGGATCGATGGTGACGTCTTGCATCAGTGCCCGCATGAGTGTGATCCCCCGACCGCGGTGACTCCGAGTCTCCGGCTGCGGCGGCTTCCACGAGCCGGAGTCAGCGACAACCAACCGCACCACATCGGCCCCGACAGTTGCGCGCAACCTGATGATCCCGTCCGGGCTGTCGCGGTGACCATGCTCGATAGAGTTGCTGACAGCTTCCCCCGCGGCAATGAGCACGTCGTGAATCTGCTCAGGATCTACCTCGGCCCGAATCAACCAGTTACGCAACGCAGTCCGAACATCGACAAGACGATCCACGTCGGCAGGGAAGTCCATCTGCAGTGGTGCGGGGTGGCGGTAGAGCAGTAATGCCACGTCGTCCTGATAGCCGTCACTTGGCGCGAGCCGCTGCATGATTTGACTCGCCAGCTGGTCCAGTTCCGCGTCGCGGCCCTCGTGCAGGAGTCTGCAGACCTCAGCGATGCCCTCGTCCAATCCGGTGTGGCGACGCTCGACCAAACCGTCTGTATACAGCAGCAGGACCGCGCGCGCCGGCAACGTCAGCCGGGCTTCGGGGCGGCGTCGGTCCGGCCGCACGCCCACCGGAATCGTGCGCCCGTCCTCGATGATTCGAGTGGTGCCATCCGCGTGCATCACGACGGCCGGCGGATGCCCGGCGCTGGAATACACCAGTTCACCGGTCTCCGAATTGAGTACCGCGCAAATGGCGGTGGTGCATCGAGCACCTGGGAGGCGGGCGGCAAAGCGGTCCAGGCCCGCGAGAGCGACACGGGGACTTGGTCGTTCGAGCAGCAGCGCGCGGCACGCGCTGCGCAATTGACCCATCACGGTGGCGGCGGCGAGGCCGTGCCCGACGCAGTCGCCGACGACCAAGCCGATGCGCCCGTCTTCCAGGTCGATGACGTCGTACCAGTCGCCGCCCACCTGCAGTGGCCGGCTGGCCGCTTGGTAACGGACCGCGAATCCCTGCGGGAGATCGGCCGGCCCCAGGATCGCATGTTGCAGCGCCAGGGCCGTTTCGCGTTGCTGGTCGACCTGATACACCCGGTGCAAAGCCTGGCCGAGGCGACCAGCCTGCATGGTGAGCAAGGTCTGGTCCTCAAGAGTGAATGCACGCTCCTCGGAGAGTTCGATCCACACCACGAGCACACCGTCTGGATGTTGGAGCGCGATGCCCGCTGTCCCCGGCTCTGAGGCGTAAGGCCTCAGCTGATCGCCGTCCCGCAGCGAACGCAGCCTCCGCTGGAGTTGAGTCGGCAAATCCACCCACTGCGCGGTGTCACCGACCGATATCACATGTATTCCGTCACTGGATGTTTCGGAACCGTGCCTGTTGTTTGGGAATGTGACGGTGAGGACGCGACGGGCTCGCCACAGTCGTCGCAGTTCCTCAGCTGCGACGACGACCGCGTCATCGACGGTATCGGCTTGGGCCAGTTGCCTGTTGAGAGCATGTTCGCGGCCTGCTGCGAGTGCCAGTGCCAACGCGGCATGCCGCGCGAAGTCGCTGACCAGGTTCAGGTAATCGACGCCGAACGGCTGCTGTTGCGGATTCCGCGCCACCGCAATGACACCTAACGCAGTTTCATCCGCGATCAGTGGGATGACGATCGCCGACCTTTCACCCGCATCGGTGAAACCTTCGATCGGATACTGGAAAGAGTCGGTGATCAACGGGATACCGCGTCGCGCCACACTACCGGTGGTTGAGCGGTCCATCGGAATCCGTTGGCCGATTACCTCGGTGGAATAGCGGCCTGCCGTCGCGGCGACGACGAGAGTATCGATGTCGTCGTCGATCGCCTCGGATTCGCTCGGCACGAGCAGAATCGCCTGCTCGGCTTCGGCCAATTCGAGCGTCCGGTTCACGATGAGCTGCAGTGGTCCGGTCCGAGGATCACCCGAGAGCAGAGCAGTCGTGATTTCGCGACTGGCTCGCGTCCATTTAGCGGTCTCGCGTTCCTGCTCGAAAAGCCGCGCATTATCGATCGCGACCGCGGCTGCCGACATCAGGGCCCGTACCGCCCGTTCCTCCGAATCGGAGAACACCCGGCCAGGCCGGTCGTCGGCCAGGTACAGGTTGCCGAAGTCGGCGGCCCGCACCCTGATCGGTATCGCGAGCACAGCGTGTAGTCGGGTCGCGCCCGATTCAGGGCTCACCGCCGATAGGTGATCAGCGAGGTCGTCGATACGCACACCGTCGCCGACCGTCAGTCCGCCGAATTGCTGCGTGACGCCCGCGTCGATGCCCGCATGGATGAACGAGGAAAGGCCGCTGTCGTTCCGAAGTACGCCGAGCGCGCCGAGCCGAGCGCCGGTGAGCGCGACCGCCGCCTTGACGATCCGGTGCAGTGTGCCGTGCAGGTCGAGATCAGAACCGATCTCGACGATCGCTTGGACGAGCTGCTCTATCTGGTCCTGAGCTGCGTGTAGCTCGCTAACCTGATCATTCATCCAGGCCGCCAGGCGACGCCGGCCCGATCGCGGTGAGCGCGGATGTAGTCCGGTCGCAGTCCATGTGCGCCAACCCTACGTTTCGGTATTCATGTCGCCGGAATGTTCGGCGGCGCTGCCCCAAGAGTTGTCCACGAATGCCACGGCGCGGGGGCTGCGGTCATGGTGAGGAGTGGTCCCGGCTGGGTTCGAACCAGCGACCTCCCGCGTGTGAGGCGGGCGCTCTTCCACTGAGCTACGAGACCGGTGCCGAGAGGCGAACGAGGACGAAGATTAGCACGCATCGCGTTACCGGCAGAAAGTACCGTCTGCGTTAGTGGAGCGGCGCGCCAATGCGGTCAAGGAATTTGTGCGGTCCCGCTCAGGTGGACTATCGTCGTGCTTCGCACCGGGCGACGATCTCGTCCGTTGCGCGCGGATGTAGCGCAGTTGGTAGCGCATCACCTTGCCAAGGTGAGGGTCGCGGGTTCGAATCCCGTCATCCGCTCGAAGGTGCACATGGCATCAATCCAGCGGTGGAGTGGCCGAGTGGTGAGGCAACGGCCTGCAAAGCCGTGCACACGGGTTCGATTCCCGTCTCCACCTCCAGATTTAGTTTCCCCGGCGCGATTAGCTCAGCGGGAGAGCGCTTCCCTGACACGGAAGAGGTCACTGGTTCAATCCCAGTATCGCGCACCACAGTATTACCAGCTCAGAGCAGGTATCTAGACAAGCTAGAAACAGCTTGCACCTTATTGCCCACGGGTCGGGTTGTCGCATCAAACATCCCGAGGACACCCTGGAAACCAACCCTGCCGTTTTGACCGGGCGGTCAGAACGGCCCTCGGGGAGTTGAACCCCGCTTGTTGTGCTGGGCGATGCTCAGTCAGCCCTCATAGACGCTAATCAAGTATTGGGTCAGATCGATGTCTCCGGCCTGACGGGTGATGAAGCCGGGATGGAATCGGGCATCACCACCCTGACTGACACCCAAGGTCACGCGCCCCTGGGTCGTGACGCCCGCTCAGTAGTTGTTGCAGGTGTTCGCGACCTGGACAGCAAATCCGGCATACAGCGGGATGTACTGCTGAGATTGCGGGTACCTACCCTCTAGCTCCTCAAGTATCTGCTGGCGCTGATCCGGCGACGAGTCGAGGAATCCGCGCAACGCGGCCTGCGACGACGGTGATCCGTTCAGTTGCGCCGCAGCAGCTGGCACTTGAGCATTCAGCGCCGACACCACCTGCGAGTAGGTGCAAGTGGTGTTGATGACCGGGCCCAGATCGGGATCTGCAGACGCGACGCTGGTCCCAGCGTTCAACACCAATGCCAGCCCAGTAATTGCGGCGGCAAGCCTGGTCAGCCACGGAGTGAACATGTGAAAGCCTTCCGACCAACGCACTAGCTTGAGCTAGACGGTGATAACACCAGCTTAGCGCGGAAGAATATCACCACCTGCGTACCGGCCGGCCGATGATCCGCTCAACGAATGACGAAGCAGCACAACGCTTCCCGAAAACCGGATCTTTGGTCGAATCAGCTTTCGCTGTGGTCTTCGACTTTGGCGGTATCGGCGCGCGTCTTGATCGCCTCAATGCCCTTGTCGGCGCGCGGGTTCGCATACCCATGGCTGGCGATGATTTCGCTTTAACTAAACCGGCGACCTGGTGCACACCGAGTGCGGTTGGGTTGTCGTGCCACCCACCGCGTACCAGGACGGTCACGACTACGGCCAGGGAGGCTGGCAGATCGCGGGGATTTGCTTGCCCCACAACCAATCCCGCCTACGTCTGGTGACGTAAACCTGACACTGGACCAAGGACAGTGAATACGACGTCATGGCCGAGGTCGCCTTCAAGCGGATCGGTGAGATGGCTTGGACAGTAGACTTCCGCCGACACGGCGATGAATCTGACCGAGGTTCTTTTAACCCGGGCCGTGTCTTGCCGGAAAGCCGGGTTGTCGTTGAACATGCCGTTCATCTCTTCGTTCACCACGGCCGTGAGGGGCACGCCGCTATTGAGTTCGCGACAAATTTGATGGGCTCGGGCAACGAGAGCAGGCAGGTTATCGACGACGGGAATCTGATCCTGTTCGAGCAGCGCCACAAACTGATCCTGCTGACTTGGGTCGGCGCGTGCCGCGCCCGCGCAAATAATTGAGGCGCTCAGCACCAACGAGGCGCTCAACAGCGCTTCTGCAAGGCTGGTGATCCCGGTGCGCACGGCAGGATTTCCATTTCTTCGGCGTCATTTGCTCGGTATCTAATTCAACCCGAGCGACCACCGGACGTCCATAGTCACGGAAACAACGGAGCGATAAGCAGGGTCAGAACCCGACGGATCCTCGGTCTTTGGCGAGCCGCTCGCAGGGCCGCTAAGCACCTGCACCCCAGCTGAGCTGCGGTTATCCTGCCCGAGGTCGAAAACGTGTAGGGGCGACAATCTCCAAACGCGTTGGCCTGCTGGACATCTCGACCGGGCGAGTTGGTAGCTGTGTCCGTGCTCAGAATGCAGGCTCCGCCGTGCCCTAGTCGACGTTGAAGTTGATCGGGACGCGTCTGCCTGTCATGCGCGCGGCCTGACTTCTATCTCCGACCGAAGCGCGCGCACTGTCTCGGGCAGCGGCGTAACTACCAAGAGATCTTGCTTTTTTGTAAGCGTTGCAGGCCTTGTGCAACTTCTCAGCGCTGCCCGCCGTGTGGAACTGCGACAACAATTCAAGGACAGCGCCCGCAACATCGTGGGCCAGGACCACCTCCGGTTCACTTCCGTGCGCCTCGCGCGTGAAGCGAAACGCGGCTGTCCTCAGCTCCGCCGCCCGCTCGTCGAATGGCTCTGGCCGACTGGAACCGTGCATACCTAGTAGATGAAAGGCTTGCTCGGCGAGTTCATCAGCGCGTTCCGCCGCACGACGTGTCATATCTAGGGTTCGTAGCCCCGCGGACTAGAGGCGGGGTGATTCGGGTCACCGGCTGCTAGCGCACCCGAACCGCTGCGGCTGGTCAACTGTGAGCAGCACCGATTATGCGGCAACCAGTCATGTCGTCGAGATCTGGCAGGCTTCTAGTCATGGACTTTGACCAAACGCGTTGGCAAGAGATCCAAGGGTTTGCGTCTTTCCCGGGCAGATCAGCGCCGAAGGCGGTAGTCGTCGCATTGAATTCGATCATCGACAAATCGGTCAGCGCAGCCACCTGGTCGTCGATGGAGACCACCGCATCGACAACATCGTGGAAATGCTGGGCTGTCACCGAGCGTGCTGTCGGCTATGCCCTCATCAGGTACAAGAAGGCTGACTATGACGAACATCAGGAGCGGCAGAAGGAGCTCAACCCGTCCAACTGGTCTGTATGGGTGCGGCCGCTCGCCGACATCATCGGGATTCGATACGGCGCCTTCCACGCGGTAGACGGCGACCCGACTCTGTTTTATCCGGCCGAGCCCGTCAAGGTCATCTTCAGCGATGGCGCAGTGAGCATTCCAGCCGGTCCCATTCCGATAGACCAACGCGGAGAAGTAAGCCGCGTCATTACCGCACTCCGCGAGTTCGTGAAGTTCTAAGGCGGATCGACGCCGTCATCGCGGCGCAGCTGCTGGCGTGACTCGCCGGACAAACCGCGAGCTCTATGACCCCAAACTCGCGGGATAGTTGCGCCAGCCTTCGGCGCGGCTCCACAAGAGCACCCGCGGAGAACCCGCAGGCGCCAGCCACAGATGCGTGACCGAATCGGGGACCACTGGAGGTTCGGGCGGCAGGGTTTCCTTGAACATGAGTTCGGAGGACACGCTGAAGGGCAGTGCGCTGTCATGCAACGGGATAAAGAGGTGACGCTCATCGGCGCCGGATCTTGCTAGCTTGTCGAAATGCCGCTGGATGTGCGGCTTCTCAAACGCCTTGGCGAGTCCGGCCGCGAAGCCCGATAGTGATTCATCGGCGAATCCAGCCCCGACCCGCGGCACAACTTCGGTCATCGGGCGTTTGAGATTCTTGGCCGCAATGTTCGGGAAGCCGATCATCTCCGACGATGACTCGCGCACCAGCCATCGCAGGTCTGGATGCGTCGGCCATCCACCCTCGATGCGGCGCGGGTCCGGTTCCCCCGCTGCCTCACAGATTCGAACGATTTCGTCGTAGCACAACTTCAGCCGATCCAGGTCGGCAACCGCCCCAACCTCGATGCGCCAGAACCAATCCCCGACCACCGGCCACTTGTACTTGATCTTCTCGAGCAGCCTTGCAAGCTTGAGCGCGTCCTCCTGGCCGAGGTTCGTCACCTCGAACGCGGCCGTACGCCCGTCGCGCAGGGTCAGCATCACATCGACGGCGCCTTCGCGACCATCGACGTCCCAGGCTTCCGCCTGCGCAACATCGAGCACGTCAACGACCAACAAGCATGCGGCGCGCTCCTGCGGATCCAGCTCGGAAAATCCGATGAGTCGCGGCTGTGGTCGAGTCACGCAGCCAGGCTACGACCCGCCAGGGGGCGCTTCCAGCGTTGGACGGCCTAGCCGGCGATCTGCGCTTGCGCCTCTGCGTTGGCGGTCTGGTCCGGGCAGTGCTGACGGATCGTGGTGCCGGTCAGGACGCCGGCGTTGGTCGCGTTGTATCCGCGGGCTTCGAGGGTGGTTTCAATCGAAGCGAGACTGGTGCCGCCGCGCAACGCAGCGCAGATGTCGTAGCGCGAGTCGATGGTGGCGGCCTCCGCGGGCGCGGCGAGCGTCAACGTCGCGATCATCGCGGCCCCGGCAGCGAAAAGAGATAAACGGATGAGGCTGTGCCCGTTGATCGTGGAGTGCCGCATGTCCGCCTCGCTGGGGTCGAGGTCACCGTTCTGATTTAGTGGCCGTTGCCGTCTACCAACGCCGCGGTCACCCGGAGGCTGCCCGATTCGTCGCGAAGGTGACCCAATTCACGACCGGCGACCAATTCGCCGACCCCGGCGGGCGTCGAGCACATAAGCTGAAGGTCGCCCGAAGTCGGGCACCGGTCCACTGAGAGGCCTGCCATGACGAGGTTTCTTCGCCGCCTGGCCGTCGCTATCGCGGCGGCGTCCATCCCGCTCGCCGCCGCTTCGGTCGCCACATCGGCAGTCAGCTCAGCGGGCTGTGACCCCAAGTGGTCGCGCAATGTCTGGACCGGTGAGTGCCATCCCCAGCCGGGGCCGCCCGATTGGTATGTGGTCCGGCCGGCGTACGCCCCGCCCTACGCACCCGTCGACGTCCCGCCGCCTCCGCCCCCGCCGCCCTGGGCGCAGCAGATGCAGCCGCGCTGGGACGAGGGCGGCCAGCATTGGGTCTGGGGCGGGATCTGACTGCGCGCAGGCTATTTCATAGTTTGCGAACACCACGCAGGATCTTCGCGAACGGATTGCCGGCGGCCAGACCGCGGCGAAGACTCGGCTGCAGAGTGCTCAGGTTCAGCAACACGGGGTAACCCAGGCCGTGATCACGCCAATCCGCAAGCTGGTCCACGATCTCGTCATGGGTGCCCTGCAGGCAGGCGTCTTTCAGAAGCGACAGTGGAACATTCGAGGTGTACTTCAGCACGGACTGCTCGTCGAAGACCTGCGGGATGATGTCCTGGGAGCCGGTGAAGTCGTCACCGAGCGGGTGAGATACGCCGTGGCGCTTCCACAATTCCGCCGGGGCATTCAGCGCGAACGTCTTCATCGCGGTCGATTCGAGCGCCTCATCGACCTCCTGACGGCTACGCCCGGTGACGGTGAAGAACAGGATCGCGGCGCCGATCGACAACGGGTCTCGTCCGGCATCTGAGGCCGCAGCGCGAACCGCTGTCAGTCCGCGCGCGTAATCCCCGGGCGAAAACACGGCCGCGGGAAACCAGGTGTCGGCGTAGCGCCCGGTGGCGCGCAGCATTCTGGGGCCATGTGCGGCGATCCAGATCTCGGGCCATTTCCCGCGATACGGCCACAGATCGAACACGGCGTTGTGCAGGGGGAAGAACGGCGAATCGCGGGTGACGAGTTCGCCACCGGAATTCCACAGCGCCCTGATGGTGGCCATCGCCTCTTCGAACCTCGCGACCGGTCGGGACCAGTCCACGCCGTAGGGTTCGTTGCCCTCACGCTCGCCGGTGCCGATGCCGAGGATCGCCCGACCCCGGGTGAGTAGGTGCAGCGTCGCGGCTGCCTGAGCGGTGACCGCGGGATTACGGCGACCGGTATCAGTCACACCGATCCCAAGACGCATGCGCCCCAATCGGTTTCGGGCGGCGAGATGTCCGAGCACGGTCCACGGCTCGAGATTGGCGTCGACCTTCGGGGTAAGGCGTGCGGCGCCAATGTATTTCGGTTGCGCCATCGCCCGCGGGAACAGCGAATTCAGATGGTCGGCCAGCCAGAACGAATCCGCCCGGGCCGCTACCGCGGACAGATAACTGCTGCGCGTCACCGCCATCGGCGAAAAGCGCATCGGCAGCGCCTGGGCCGCCAAACCGACTTTCACCACTGACCCCCGCCAGACGTCACGTTATTGCCGTGCACCGCCCGATACTCCCACTCCGTCTCCGGGCGACTGAGACGGGCCGCCGGTGTTGTCGCTGACCCGCTTCAGATGCTGCGGGCAATAGGCGCTCGCCGCGATCGCGGTGAACTGCGCGGCACTGACCGTGCTGATGTCCGAATTCTGTTGCATGACAAGCTGAACGACGTCAAGTTGCGACCTTCCCTGGTCCATCAACCCACACGCCGACTTGCCCGCCTTGATGGCACTTGGGGAATCGTTGAAGGCGATGCCGGCTTTGGTCAGCGCCTCGATGAAGCTCGCATCCACGTTCGGGTCGCCATGTGCGGGCGCCGCGAGACTCAGCGCTGAAGCAACGCCGAGCACAGCCACCAGACTTCTCATCGCCCCATCATCGCCCACACCGGCGCCGTGCCAGTGCGACCTCTAACCCGGCGGCGGCGCAGGGGCACTCGGAGGCGGTTCAACGGCGTGCTGGAGGTGTTGCGGGCAGTAGGCGCTGGCGGCGATCGCGGTGAACTGCGCCGCCTTAGTCGTGTCCAGACCCGGGTTCTGCTTCGTCACGAGTTGGACGACGTCAATCTGAGGCCGACCCTGGTCCATCATTCCGCAGGCCGCTTTACCGGCCTTGACCGCGCCGCTTTCGCTTTTGATGGTGATGCCCGCTTTGGTGAGTGAATCGAGAAAGCTCGCATCAAGGCCGGGGTCAGCGCCACCGGCACCCGCCTGCACCAGAGCGGCCGTACCCAGCGTGGCGGCTGCAACCAGCATCGCCAGCCGATGTGTCATCGCTCCATGGTGGCGCACCTCGACGCCTTTGTCTCCCTTACCGAAGCGCCACATCGGTTCCGGCGTCCTGCAAAGATCGGACGAATGGCCGAAAGAATCGAAGTCCAGCGCACGATCACCGCCCCGCCAGCCGACATCTTCGCCGTCCTCTGCGATCCGCAGGGCCACGTCGCCATCGACTCGTCCGGCATGTTGCAGGACGCCGACGGCGAGGCGGTCACCGCCGCCGGGGACACCTTCGTCGTCCACATGGACCGCGACGCCCTCAACGACTTTCCGGAACTCGGCAAGTACGACGTCACCGTCACGATCCGCGAATTCGAGCAGGATCAGCTGATCGCGTGGACGGTACTGGGTCAGATTCGGCCGCAGATCGGCCACGTCTACGGCTACCGACTCGAGCCCGACCCACAGGGCCAGGGCACGCTCGTCACGTCGTTTTACGACTGGTCGCAGATCGACGAACATTGGCGTGCTGCCGGAATTTTTCCGGTCATCTCCGAGGCCGCTTTGCGGGCGTCGCTGGGGATCTTGGATCGCACGGTACGGCGGGGCTATCCGAAGGGCTGAGTCGCCGTCGCGTCACCGCTGGGTCGACGAGTGCTGCATCGCTGGCCGGCCAACAAGAAACCCAAGGGTTGTACAACCGCTCAACGTGAGCCCCGCAGTGTGCCATCATGCGATGGTCTCCGAGGAGGAAAGATGCGCCGCTGCCTGGTTGTCGCGATTACCGTCATCGCGGCCACGCTGATCGCGATACCCCGCGCCTCAGCCGGCGACGCACCGATCGGTCACCTCGGCGACACGCTGCGGGTCGACACCGGAAAGATGATCGCCGACATCACAGTCAGCCGTGTGCAGCCGGTCGATCCGCCACCAGGGTTCGGCTACAACCGGGTCGGCGTCCCGGTCAAGAGTTTCCCCAACAGCGCCGTCGTGCGCGCGGACGTGGCGATCCACGCTGTTCGGGTGCCGACCCCGTTTCAGATGCTCACCGATTTCACCTTCGACGGCGTCACCCCGTTCGGCGATGCCTACAAGTCCCGCTCGTCCGATGCGCCCGATGCATTGGATGCCGCGCTGGCCAACGCGCCGGCCGGATCGATCGTCCGCGGGGGCGTGTACTGGGAGGCCTACCGCGACCCGGTCTCCACTGTTGTACTGCTGGACAAGAAGACGGGTTATCACCTAGCGCAGTGGAACCTGTAGCGCGTATCGCGACCGCGGATTCCGTCGACGCGGTCGAACTCGCTGCCGTCGCCGCGCGCACGTTCCCGCTGGCCTGTCCCCCGTCGGTCGCACTCAACGACATCGCTTCGTTCATCGACGCCAACCTCTCGGATGCGCGCTTCGCCGACTACCTGGCCGACCCGCAGCGCCTGATCCTCACCACCCACGACGGCGACGACCGAATTATCGGTTACGCAATGCTGATCAGCGGCGTGTCCGACGACCCCGACATTCAGCGCGCCGTGCACATTCGACCCGCGGTCGAGCTCTCGAAAATGTACGTGCTGCCCGCGCATCACGGCTCGGGTGTGGCGTCGGCGTTGATGGACGCCGCACTCAGCGCGGCGGCGGACCGGGGTGCGGGGTGCGTCTGGCTCGGCGTGAACAAGAAAAACCCACGCGCTCAACAGTTTTACACAAAGCACGGCTTCACCGTCAGCGGCAACAGGACCTTTCACTTGGGCGAGCACACCGAGAGCGACTACGTGATGGTGCGACCGCGCTAGGCGTCGACGGCGGCGCTCAGCGCCAACAGTCGCGAGGTGGCCCGCAGGTATTTCTTGCGGAAGCCACCGGACAGCATCTCCTGGCTGAAGATGCTGTCCAGCTTCTCCCCGGAGGCCAGCACCGGAATGCCGGCGTCGTAGAGCCGGTCGGTCAGCGAGACTAGACGCAACGCCACGTTCTGATCCTCGACGGCGTGCACCCCGGTCAGGCAGACCGCTGCCACGCCGTCGATCAGCGCAAGGTAGCGCGACGGATGCATGGTGGCCAGGTGGGCACAGAGCTCGTCGAAGTCATCCAGGGTCGCGCCCGCCACCCGCGCGGCGTAGGCGGTGACCTCGTCGTCGGTCGGCGGCCGTGGCGCAGACGGCAAGTCGCGGTGCCGGTAGTCGGGGCCCTCGATCCGCACCACGTCGAATATCCCTGCCAGCGTAGAGATTTCACGCAGGAAGTCCTGCGCGGCGAAGCGCCCCTCGCCGAGCTGCTCAGGCAGGGTGTTGGAGGTGGCAGCCACCGACACACCGCGCTCGACGAGCTGCGAGAGCAGCCGCGAGATCAACGTGGTGTTGCCCGGATCATCGAGCTCGAACTCGTCGATGCACAGCAGGGTGTAATCGCCCAGCAGCTCGACGCATTCGGTAAAACCGAATACACCAGCGAGCTGGGTGATCTCCATGAACGTTGCGAACGCCTTGGGTTGAGCCGGGTCATCGGGAAGCTGACGGTAGGCGGCCGCCAACAGATGCGTCTTGCCGACACCGAAGCCGCCATCCAGGTACAGGCCTACACCCGGCAGCACCTCCCGTCGGCCGAACAACTTCTTGCGGCCGCCGCGGCGTTCGACGGCCTGCACGCAGAACCGTCGGCAGGCTTCGACCGCGGCGAACTGGGTCGGCTCGGCCGGATCGGGGTGATAGGTCGCGAAGCTGGCGTCGGCGAAGGTCGGCGGCGGTATCAGTTGCGCAACCAGCCGCTCCGGCGACACGGTCGGCTGCCGGTCGACCAGCCGAGCAACCCCGTGCATGCACGCACCCTATCGACGTGTTGCAATCAAGCACATGGCTGACGATTCAGCTGACGATGCCGGCACGGTGCAGATGCGGCTCCTCGGCTCTTCCCGCGACGTAGACGGCGGCGAACTTCCCGACCTCTACGGCTACCCCGCCGATCTCAGCGGCGTGTGGCTGCGCGCCAACTTCGTCGCCAGCCTCGACGGCGGCGCAACGTTCAGCGGCAAGTCCGGCGAACTGGGGGGTCCCGGCGATCGGGCGGTGTTCTCCGCGCTGCGGGAAGTGGCCGACGTGATCCTGGTCGGTGCCGGCACGGTGCGGACCGAGGGCTACGCCGGCGCGCGCCCGACCGTCACGCAGCGGCAACGCCGACAAAGCCGCGGGCAAAGCGAAGTGCCCCAGCTGGCGATCGTCTCCAAATCCGGCCGCCTGGAGCGGGATATGCCGGTATTCACCCGCACCGAGGTGCCGCCGCTGGTGTGCACCTGCACGACCGCCGCCGACCAGACTCGACGCACCCTGACCGGCCTCGCCGACGTGGTCGACTGCTCCATCGACGACCCCGACAGCGTCGACTCGGCCGCGGTGCTGGCCATGCTGGGCGACCGCGGACACCCGCGAGTGCTGACCGAAGGCGGCCCGATGCTGTTCAGCTCGTTCGTCGAGCTGGACCTGCTCGACGAGCTGTGCCTTACGATCGCGCCGACCCTCGTCGGCGGTCAAGCCGGGCGCATCGCCACCGGGTCGGAACAGGTACACACGGGGATGCGATGCGCGCACGTCCTCACCGACGACGACGGCTACCTGTACACGCGCTATGTGCGATCGGCGCCTGACGATGCAGCCCCAGAACCGGCCTGAGATGGGGGGCACCTCCCAGCCGATCGCTACTGTGGTCGGCATGAGCAGGCGCGCCGCATTCACCACCTCGCTGATCGTGGTGACCGCATTGCTGGCCGGCTGCGCGCCCGGTCTGGCCGCCAACCCGCGGTTCGCCACCAACGCCGGAGCCCGGCCGCAGGGCAAGTCACCGAAGACAACCGCGACCAACGGGCCGCCGCCGATCGCCAAGCCGAAGAACGATTTGTCCTGGCACGACTGCACCGCAAAGGAATTCAGCCAGGCCGCGGCCCCCGCGCCCGCCGGGGTCAAGCTGGATTGCGCCAACTACGACGCCGACCTCGACCCGGTGAACGGCGCGGCCGGGTCGCTGAGCATCGGGGTGGTGCGCGCCCGTTCGCCCCAGACGCCTGACGACGCCGGGCCGCTGGTGTTCACCACCGGCTCTGACCTGCCGTCGTCGCTGCAGTTGCCGGTCTGGCTGGCGCGCGCGGGCGCCGACGTGCTGCTCAAACACCCCATCGTCGCCGTCGACCGGCGCGGCATGGGCACCTCGAGCCCGGTGGACTGCCTCGAGCAGTTCGATCGTCAGGAGATCCACGACCAGGCCCAGTTCGAGGCCGGCAACGACCCGGTCGCCAATCTCGCTGACATCGTGCAGACCTCGACCACCAGCTGCACCGACACGATCGCGCCCGGCGACTCCGCCTACGACAACACCCATGCCGCTACCGACATCGAGCGGCTACGCAGCATCTGGGATGTGCCGGCGCTGGCGCTGATCGGCGTCGGCAACGGCGCCCAGGTGGCGCTGTCGTACGCCAGCTCACACCCGGACAAGGTGGCCAGGCTGATACTCGACTCCCCGGTGGCGTTGGGTGTGGGCGCCGAAGCGGCCGCCGAGCAGAGGGTCAAAGGCCAACAGGCGGCGCTGGATGCTTTCGCCGCCCAGTGCGCCGCGGTGAACTGTCCACTGGGACCCGACCCGAAAGGCGCCGTCAGCGCGCTGCTGGCCGACGCCCACGCCGGCCACGGCCCAGCGGGCGCGTCAGTCGCCTCGATCGTCAGCGCGATCAGCACCTCACTGGGCTTCCCCACCGGCGACCGGATCGGCACGACCAATGAGCTGGCCACCGCGCTGGCCAACGCCCGTGGCGGCGACACCAACCTGCTGGCCAGCCTGATCACCCGGGCAGAGGGCATGCGCGGCACCGATGGGCAGTTCGTCAACACCTGCAGCGACGCGGTCAACCGGCCCACCCCCGACCGGATCCGCGAACTGGTTGTCGCCTGGGCAAAGCTCTATCCGCAGTTCGGCACTGTCGGCGCGCTCAGCCTGGTCAAGTGCGTCTCGTGGCCGAGCGCGTCGCCGCCACAGCCGCCGAAAAAGCTCACGGTCAATGTGCTGCTGATGGGCGTTCAGGACGACCCCATCGTTGGATCCGAAGGCGTGTCGGCTACCGCTGCGACCATCATCAACGCCACGGCCGCGAGCAAGCGGGTGATGTGGCAGGGCATCGGCCACGGCGCCAGCATCTACTCGTCATGCGCGGTCCCGCCGCTGGTCGGCTACCTCGACAGCGGCACCTTGCCGGCCACCGACACCTACTGTCCCGCCTGATTCTTCAGTCCGTATAAGGTTCCGCTCGTGACGCGCGCGGACGACGATGCAGAGCGGAGCCTGAGGAGGAGCGGCGCCCGTGATTGAAGTCGACTCCCCACGAGGCGGTTTGCGCGACCGGCTGAACGCCACGTTTGCTCCCCGGACCGCGGCGCCGAGCACCGCGACCGTGCTGCGCTCGGTGCTATGGCCGATTGCCATCCTGGCGGCCATTCACCGCACCATTGTGGTCACCACCAACGGCAATATCACCGACGACTTCAAACCCGTCTACCGCGCGGTGTCGAACTTCCTGCACCATCAGGACATTTACAACGAACACTTCGATCATGTCGACCCGCACTACCTGTATCCACCCGGCGGGACTCTGCTCATGGCGCCGTTCGGCTATCTGCCGTTAGCGGAATCGCGTTACCTGTTCATCGCGATCAACAGTGCCGCCATCGTCCTCGCGGGATACCTCCTGCTGAAGATGTTCAAGTTCTCGCTGGCCTCGGTCGCGGCGCCGGCGTTGCTGCTGGCCATGTTCTGTACGGAATCCGTCACCAACACATTGGTTTTCACCAACGTCAACGGCGTGATCCTGCTCCTCGAGGTGTTGTTCCTGCGGTGGCTGCTCGACGGCCGGACCAGCCGGCAGTGGTGGGCCGGCATCGCCATCGGCTTGACCCTGGTGATCAAGCCGGCGCTGCTGCCCTTGCTGCTGCTACCGGTGTTGAACCGGCAGTGGCGTCCGCTGGTGCCGGCCTTCCTGGTGCCGGCGGCATTCAATCTGGCCGCATGGCATCTGGTGGTTCATCCCCGAGACTTCATCACTCGCACGGTCCCCTACATGCTGGGTGTTCGCGACTATTTCAACAGCTCTATCGAAGGCAACGGCGTCTATTTCGGTTTGCCGTTCTGGTTGATTCATCTGCTGCGAATCCTGTTCACGCTGTTGGCCATTGGTAGTTTGTGGCTGCTCTACCGCTACTACCGGACCCGCGACCCGCTGTTCTGGTTCACCACCTCCTCGGGCGTGCTGTTGCTGTGGTCGTGGTTGGTGCTGGCTCTGGCCCAGGGCTACTACTCGATGATGCTGTTCCCGTTCTTGATGACGGTGGTGTTGCCCAACTCGGTGATCCGCAATTGGCCGGCGTGGCTGGGCATCTACGGGTTCCTGACCATGGACCGCTGGCTGCTGTTCAACTGGATGGACATCGGCCGGCCGCTGGAATACCTCAAGATCACCTACGGCTGGTCGCTGCTACTGATCGTGGTGTTCTCCGTCTTGTACTTCCGCTACCTGGATGCCAAGGCGGAAAACCGCCTCGACGACGGGATTGACCCGGCCTGGCTGACGCCCGAGCACGCTCGCGCTAGCGTGGAGGGATGACTTCGCAATCCCAAGCGCCGCGCGTGCAACTCAGCGACGATGAATGGCGTAAGAAACTCAACCCGCAGGAGTTCGACGTGCTGCGCCGCGCCGGGACCGAGCGCCCGTTCGTCGGTGAGTACACCGACACCAAGACCGAGGGCGTCTATCAGTGTCGGGCCTGCGGCGCCGAGCTGTTCCGCAGCACGGAGAAGTTCGAATCCCATTGCGGCTGGCCGTCGTTCTTCGATCCGGCTGACTCCGACGCGGTCATCTTGCGTCCTGACCATTCGTTGGGCGCGAACCGCGTCGAGGTGTTGTGCGCGAACTGCCACAGCCACCTGGGCCATGTGTTCGAGGGCGAAGGTTATCCAACGCCGACGGATCAGCGCTACTGCATCAACTCGATCAGCCTGCGGTTGGTGCCGTCAACCTCCTGAGTAGTGGACCCCGCGGATGCATTCCTCAACCCGGTGATCGCGGGCGGTGGCGATCACGCCGCCCAGGCCGATCCCGGACTCCTCGACGATCCCGTCCGGCATGCGCTCACCGGACCGCATCGCCGCTTCGCGGTCGCCTCTGGTGACGACAATGGCGCGGCACGTGCCTACCGGTACCGCGTCGACGTGGCCCCCTTCGCCTTCCTGCAGGACGTCACCGACCCTGCGGCCTGGCACGATCTGGCCGGACTGTGCGGACCCCAAGGACGCGCGGCGCTGGAAGCCCCGGCAGTGATCACCGCGCCGCCGGGTTGGACGGTGGCCACCGTTTTCCCGATCGCGCAGATGATCGCTCCGACAGCCGGACTGACGACCGATGGCGCAACGGAACCTGTTGTCCCGCTGGGCAAGAAGGATGCCGAGGAGATGATCGCGCTGGCCGAGCTGACTCGCCCGGGCCCATTCGCGGCGTCAACCGTTGAGCTAGGTGGCTACCTGGGAGTGCGGCGCGAGGGGCGGCTGGTCGCGATGGCCGGGCGTCGCATGCACCTGCCGGGCTGGATTGAGATCAGCGCGGTGTGCACCCACCCGGACCACCGTGGCCAGGGCCTGTCGCGGTTGCTGATCACGGGCGTCGAGACAGCGATCCGCCGACAGGGACACCGAGCCTTCCTGCACGTGCTGCACGAGAACACCCGTGCCATCGGCATTTATCGCGAGCTGGGGTTCAGCATGCGCGCGGATATGACGATGACGGTGGTGCGCGCGGAGCCCTAATCCACCCGGGTGGCGTGAACTTCCCAGAACGGGGCGTGCACGCGCCCGTTGGTCAGCCACGGCTCCATGGTCCGGAAGCGTTCGGCCACCGGCTTCATCTGCTCGGCCTGCGCTGGATTGCGCTGCACCATCCGGTCGAAATTCTCCGAGCTCATGTTGATCTGGTACGTCGTTGGACCCAGATAGGTGATCTCCCAACCGGCGTCGGGGAAAACCGTGCGGAAGTCGTCCTCGGACAGCGAACGCGGCATGTAGAACCCGTTGACGTTGCTGACACCGAATTCGAACATGAACAGCCGCGCGCCTGGTTTGGTGGCGCGGTGCAAGGCGCGGGCATAGGACATCTGCAGCTCGCGATCTGTCGAAAAGGTATGGTAGAAGGCGCAATCCACCACCGTGTCGAAACGGTTGTCCAAACCGTCGAGCTTCATGGCGTCGGCCAGCTGGAAGTTCACTGTCACCCCGGCTTTGCGGGCATTGTCCCGGGCCCGCGCCAGCGCGGTCTCCGATCCGTCAATTCCGGTGGCTGAGTAGCCGTGCGACGCGTAGTAGATGGCGTGATGTCCAGGCCCGGTGCCCGGGTCGAGGACCTCGCCTTTGATCGCACCCAGCGCGACCAGTTGCTGCACCACCGGCTGTGGACCGCCGATGTCCCACGGCGTGGCGGCCGGCAAACCGTGCGTGACGGAAGCGTCGCGGTACATCTCCTCGAAACGGGTGGGATCGCTGGGATCGAATTGCGTGGTCATGTCTCCCCCTTCTTCGTCAGCTCAGGGCAGCGAGTTGACCAGCTGCTCGACCGGCACCCGCGGCCCGGTGAAAAACGGCGTCTCCTCGCGGGTGTGCCGACGCGCGTCGGTGGCCCGCAGCTCCCGCATCAGGTCGACGATGCGATGCAGTTCCGGCGCTTCGAACGCCAGCAACCACTCATAGTCCCCGAGCGCAAAGGCCGGCACGGTGTTCGCCCGAACGTCCTTGTATTCGCGGGCCGCCATCCCGTGCTCGGCCAGCATCCGTCGCCGTTCCTCGTCGGGCAGCAGGTACCACTCCAAAGACCGCACGAACGGGTAGACGCAGATGTAGGCACCGGGCTCCTCGCCGGCCAGGAACGCCGGGACGTGGCTCTTGTTGAATTCGGCGGGCCGATGCAGTGCAACGCTGCTCCACACCGGCGTCGACGCCTGGCCCAGCGCGGTGGTCCGACGGAAGTCGGAGTAGGTGGCTTGTAGCGCCTCGACCCGTTCGGCGTGCGTCCAGATCATGAAGTCGGCGTCGGCCCGTAGACCCGCGACGTCGTAGAGGCCGCGCACTACGACGCCGTGCTCTTCGCGCTGCTTGAAGAAGGTCGCGGTCTCGTCGACCACCTGTTCCCGCTGATCGCCGAGCGCACCGGCGCGAACCGAGAACACCGAAAACATCAGGTAGCGGACGGTGGAATTCAGAGCGTCGTAGTCCAGGCGGGCCATGACAACTATCGTGCCACGGGCGTTTCGACAGCACGGACGGCGGCGGTGGCGGCCCGCCCGGCCGCACCGATGCAGGCCGGCACCCCGATCCCGTCGAGATAACTGCCGGCCACCTGGCACGTCGGCGGTAGGCCGGCCCGTAGTTCGGTGACCAGGTCGCGGTGACCCGGCCCGTATTGAGGCATCGCATCCGGCCAGCGCTGCACATGGACGTCCACCGGTTCGACCGTGAGATCGAAAACGGTGGCCAGATCCTCGAGCGCCCAGGCCAGCAACTCGTCGTCGGATGACCGCGTGGCGAGGTCGTCACCGAAGCGCCCGAACGACAGCCGCAACAGCTCCACGTCGGTGCGCCGACCCCATTTCCGTGAGGACAGCGTTATCGCCTTGGCGCGCAAGCGTTCTCCGCTGGCTACCAGGACGCCGGAATTCTGCGGGAAGTCGATGCCGCGGGGTACCGCCATCGCGAGCACCGCCGAGGAGGCGCTGTCGATCCGGCTGGCTGCTGCAGCGGTGCGGGGAGCGACGGCGCCGACCAGGCGGGCCAGTCGCGCCGGCGGGACGGCAAAGATCACCGCGTCGGCGTGCCACTCGACGCCGGAAGTGTCGCGAAGAGTCCAGCCGTGCCGGTCGGCATCGATACCGTCGATCGCGGCCCGCACCCAATCGAACCGGCTCTGGCGGACAAGTTCCTCGACCAGCACGGTGTATCCCCCGCCCACTGCGCCGAAGATCGGGCCGGCGGTGATGCTCGTCAACGCTTGGCGGACCGCGTCGGTGAGGCTCTTGGCGCCGGCGTCCAGGCCCGCCGCCAGGGTCGGGGCCGCGGAGCGCAGGCCGATGGTCGCCGCCGATCCGGCATAGACCCCGCTGAGCATCGGGTCCACCGACCGGGCCACGACCTGCTCGCCGAACCGGTCGGCGATCAGGTCGCCGATGGCCGGGTCTGAGCCGGACTGCCAGCTCAACGGTTGGTCCGGTTCGGCGGCGATACGAGCCAGTGTGGCGTCGTTGACCAGACCGGCCATCGACTCCGCAGAGGACGGGATGCCGCTCAGCGTTCCCGTCGGCAGTGGATGCAGCCGCTCCTGGCTGTAGATCAGCGGACGCGCCCCGGTCGTGCCCAGCTGCTCGTTCGCCAAGCCCAGTTCGGCCAGCAACTCGGGCATTTCGGGCCGGCGTACCACGAACGCTTCGGCGCCGACATCGACGGCAACTCCGCCCACCTGCTCGGTGCGCAGCACTCCACCGAGCCGGTCAGCTGGGTCGAACAGCGTGATGCTTGCCTCGTCACCGGCGGTCTGACGCAACCGGTACGCGGCAGTCAGGCCTGAAATGCCGCCACCGACAACACAGTACGAGCGCTTGGCAGAAGTCATAGCGAGTGGATCAGCCCTACCAGGTCGGTGAGAATCGCCGGGTCGGTCTCCGGCAGCACGCCGTGGCCGAGATTGAAAATGTGCCCGCCCGCGCCGGCATCCACGGCCCGACGTCCGTCGTCGACCACCGCGCGGGCCGCCTGCTCGACCGTCGACCAGCCTGCCAGTAGCACCGCCGGATCGAGGTTGCCCTGCAACGCTTTTCCGGCCTCGACGCGGGCCGCGGCATCGGCCAGCGATGTTCGCCAGTCGACTCCCGACCACCGTCGCTCCGGCCGCCGACATGGCACCCAGCAGCTCGGCGGTACCGACCCCGAAGTGCGTCATCGGAACGCCGCGGTCGGCCAACGCGGCGAACACCCGCGAACTGTGCGGCAACACCAGCCGGCGGTAGTCGACCAGCGACAGTACGCCCGCCCACGAGTCGAACACCTGAATCGCGTCCACCCCGGCGTCGAGCTGAACCTGCAGGAAGCCGATCGTCAGGTCGGTCAGCTTCTCCATCAGCGCATGCCAGGAGGCCGGCTCGGACAGCATCATCGCCTTCGTCTTGGCGTGGTTGCGGCTCGGGCCGCCCTCGACCAGATAAGACGCCAGCGTGAACGGCGCACCGGCAAACCCGATCAGCGGCACCTGGCCCAGCTGACCCGCCAGCAGCGAGACCGCGTCCGACACCGGTTGCACGCCGCCCGGATCGAGCGGCTGCAAGGCGTCGACGTCGGCGGCGGTGCGTACCGGCGTCGCGATCACCGGGCCGACATCGGCGACGATGTCCACGTCGACACCGGCGCCGCGCAGCGGAACCACGATGTCGGAGAACAGGATTGCGGCGTCAACATCGTGGCGGCGAATCGGTTGCAGCGTAATTTCGGCGATCAGTTCGGCGTTGAAGCAGGCTTCCATCATGGTGTTCTGCTTGCGCAGAGCGCGGTACTCCGGCAGCGAACGGCCGGCCTGGCGCATGAACCACACCGGCACCCGGCTCGGTTTGCGGCCGGCGGCCGCGGCCAGATACGGCGATTCAGGAAGCGTGCGGCGGTCACTCATCAGGATCAATGCTGCCACGCCGCAGCGAACCCGGGACCGATGGTCTACCCGCGGGTCGGACGCTCCGTCGAGTGGTGACGATGACGGTGGGCGCCTGGGGGGTGAAACGGTCCGCCGAACGCCGGATCATCGACTGCCGGTTCGTCGATTTCCGGCAACGGCATGTCGGGATCTGGATCTCGCTGAGCCAGCGACGCCTCGCGCGATACAACGAAAGCGCGTCCCAGCGGAGCGGGGCCAACGAGGATTAGGCCAGCGAAGACGACAGCACCGAAGCCAACAACTGTGCCGCGCCGAAACAGCCGGGTGGAATGCGTCATTGCAACCTCCTCGGCTCGTAAGTGAACGCCCCCAGATCAACGCGAAAGAGCAAACATGTCCACGCTCCCGTGAACAGGCGCTGAACAACACCATTTGCCGCGGCGTGACTTTGGGTGCGGGCGGCAGCTCCGCGACCTGTGCGTAATCTCGTCGTCGATACAGTCCGTGAGCCAGCCGTCAGGAGCCGGGATGCCCGTTCGCTACCCAGAGGTCAGCTACGACGAGTTCCCCAGCTTGCGAATCGAACGTGCTGAACACGGTGTGCTGCACGTGATCCTCGACTCCCCCGGACTCAACTCCGTCGGGCCGCAGATGCACCGCGACCTCGCCGACATCTGGCCGGCCATCGGCCGCGACCCCGATGTTCGCGCGGTGCTGGTCCGCGGCGAAGGCAAAGCGTTCTCCTCCGGAGGCAGCTTCGACCTGATCGACCAGACCATGGGTGCGTTCGACGATCGGATGCGGATCATGCGCGAGGCCCGCGACCTGGTGCTCAACATCGTCAACCTGGACAAGCCGGTTGTCTCGGCGATTCACGGCGCGGCGGTGGGCGCGGGCCTGGTCGTCGCGCTCCTCGCCGACGTTTCGGTGGCGGGGCGCACCGCCAAGATCATCGACGGGCACACCAAGCTCGGCGTTGCCGCCGGTGACCACGCCGCCATCTGCTGGCCGCTCCTGGTCGGGATGGCCAAAGCCAAGTACTACCTGCTCACCTGCGCGCCGCTGTCCGGCGAGGAAGCCGAGCGCATCGGGCTGGTCTCGTTGTGCGTGGACGACGGCGATGTACTCGAGACGGCAACGCGGATCGCGAACGAGCTTGCCCAAGGCGCGCAATCGGCGATCCGGTTCACCAAACACAGTTTGAACCACTGGTACCGGACGGCTGCGCCGGCCTTCGAAACCTCGCTTGGCCTGGAGTTCCTGAGCTTCAGCGGGCCCGACGTGCGCGAGGGTCTGGCCGCTCACCGCGAGAAGCGGCCCGCCCGCTTCACCACGGATGACGCGCCGTGACGATGCCGAGCCCGTCCGCTGCCACCGCACCACAGCGACCTAAACGGCGCGCCTGTGTCCGCGTGTCGCCGGAAAGGTCTACCGTCAAACGCTGTGAACCGCCAGCAAAGCTGCCAAGCGGAGCGAAGCGAGGAGAAGGAGCGGCGCCCATGACAGCAGCCGAACCGGTCCCGTTTCGCGAGGCCGTGGAGGCGATGAGCGGAGCCAGCGTCCGACCGGAAATCGAGCTGGGCCCGATCCGGCCGCCGCAGCGTCTCGCGCCCTACAGCTATGCACTCGGCGCCGAGGTCAAACGCCCCGAGGTCGACGTCGTCCCGGAACGGTCCGACGGTGACGCGTTCGGCCGGTTGATCCTGCTCTATGACCCCGAGGGCGCCGACGCGTGGGACGGCACCATGCGGCTGGTTGCCTACATCCAGGCCGACCTGGATTCCAGTGAAGCCGTCGACCCGCTGCTGCCGGAGGTCGCGTGGAGCTGGCTGGGCGAGGCGCTGGACGCGCGCGCCGAGCAGGTCACCGCACTGGGCGGCACGGTCACCGCCACCACCTCGGTGCGCTACGGCGACATCTCCGGACCGCCGCGGGCCCACCAGCTGGAGCTGCGCGCGTCGTGGACCGCACTCACCACCGACATCGGTACCCATGTCGAAGCGTTCTGCGAGGTGCTCGAGCACGCCGCGGGGCTGCCGCCGGTCGGGGTGACAGATTTGGGCACCCGGTCGCGCGTTTGACATGGCCAGCGAGCCGATAGACGACCCCGCCGACACGCCCGACGCCGCGGAACCTGACGTCACGCCGTTGCTCAGTCCCCTCGATGGGGTGCCCGACCTCTCGATCACCACCGACGAGATCAAGGCCGCGGCAACGCGATTGGCCGGCGGCCACGGCCCGTTCGCGGTGGACGCCGAGCGGGCTTCGGGATTCCGGTACTCCAACCGCGCCTATCTGATTCAGATCCGGCGAGCGGGCGCGGGCACGGTTCTGATCGACCCGGTGAGCCACGGCGGCGACTCGGAGACCGTGCTGCGACCCATCGCCGACGTGCTGGCCGAAGACGAGTGGATTCTGCACGCGGCCGACCAGGATCTGCCGTGCCTCGCCGAAGTCGGCATGCGGCCACCTGCGCTGTACGACACCGAGCTGGCCGGACGGCTGGCCGGTTTCGACCGGGTCAACCTGGCGGCGATGACGCAACGCCTGCTCGGTGTCGGGCTGGCCAAAGGCCACGGCGCGGCGGACTGGTCGCGGCGTCCGCTGCCGGCGGCCTGGCTCAACTACGCGGCTCTCGACGTCGAGGTGCTCATCGACCTGCGCGAAGCGATCGCGGGGGTGCTAGCCGAGCAGGGCAAAACCGATTGGGCGGCAGAAGAATTCGACTACCTGCGGACCGCTGGACAGTCCCCGCCGACGACCCGCCGGGATCGCTGGCGGCGCACGTCCGGTATCCACAAGGTGCGCAACCAGCGCGCCCTGGCCGCCGTCCGCGAATTGTGGACGGTACGAGACGAAATCGCTCAACGACGCGACATCGCGCCGGGACGGATCTTGCCCGACTCGGCGATCATCGAGGCCGCGACCGCCGACCCCAAGACTCTCGACGAGTTGGTCGCGTTGCCGATATTCGGCGGAAAGAGGCAACGCCGCAGCGCCTCCACCTGGCTGGCGGCGTTGCAGGCCGCGCGCGAAAACACCAGGTCCCGCAGAGGAAGCCGAGGCGCCTAACGGCCCGCCGGCGCCGGCACGCTGGGCTCGCCGACGGCCGGAGGCCGCCGCGCGACTCGATGCGGCCCGCTCGGCGCTACGGGAGTTGTCGGAGCGAGTGTCGGTGCCGACGGAGAACCTGGTCACGCCAGAGCTGGTCCGACGGCTGTGCTGGGATTGGGAAGGCTCCACCGGAGACGACGCAGCGGCGGTCGATGAGTTCCTCGCCGGCCGGGCAGGCCCGCAACTGGCAACGCAACGCTGACCGTGCCGGTATTGGCCATGGCGTTGCGGACCCCGCCAGCCCGCCGACGAAACTTAAGCCACTGCGGCGTTGCTCGGCGTGTCTTGACAGAGGTTTACGTGTCGCGAAACGTAAGCGCCCGCGACTAGTCCAGCTGCTCGGTGATCGCACTCCCGGATTCGACGCCGTCGCGGGACAGCGCCGCGATCCATCCGGTGATACGACGGGCCACGTGCTGATCGGTCAGGCCGGCGTCGGCGAGCACCTCACCGCGCGATGCCTGATCGAAGAACTGCTGCGGCAGACCGACATCGCGGCATGGCACGTCGATCTCGGCGGCCCGCAGCGCGGCCGACACGGCCGAGCCGATACCGCCGGCCACCCCGTTGTCCTCCAGCGTCACGACCACCTTGTGCGCGATCGCCAACTCGCCCAGCGCACCCAGACACCGGCAGCACCCACCGCGGGTCGACCACCGTCACGCCGATGCCCTGGTCGCGCAGCCGGTCGGCGACCGCCAAAGCCATCGATGCGAACGCGCCGACCGCTACCAGCAGCACGTCGGCGCCCAGACCGTCGGTCGGCACCGCGAGCACGTCCACCCCGCCGTGTTGCTGCACCGCCGGAATATCTTCGCCGACATCGCCTTTCGGGAATCTGATCACCGTGGGCCCGTCGTCGACGGCCAGCGCCTCGCCGAGTTCCTCGCGTAACCGGGCGCCGTCGCGGGGCGCCGCCACCCGGATGCCTGGGACGATGCCCAGCATCGACATGTCCCACATGCCGTTGTGGCTGGCGCCGTCGTTGCCGGTGACCCCGGCGCGGTCGAGCACGATGGTGACGGGCAGCTTGTGCAGCGCCACGTCCATCATGATCTGGTCGAACGCCCGGTTGAGGAACGTCGAGTAAATCGCGACGACGGGATGCATGCCGCCCATGGCCAGCCCGGCCGCCGACGTCATCGCGTGCTGCTCGGCGATTCCGACGTCGAACAACCTGTCCGGGAAGCGTTCTCCGAACGCGCTCAGCCCGGTCGGCCCGGGCATCGCCGCGGTGATCGCGACGATGTCGCGGCGCTTCGTCGCCTACTCGATCAGCGACTCGGAGAACATCGCCGTCCAACTCGGCGCCGGGAATTTTGGTGGCCAACCCGGTCAGCCGGGTCGATCACCCCGCAGGAGTGCATCTGGTCGGCCTCGTCGTCCTCGGCCGGCCCGTAGCCCCTGCCCTTCTGGGTGACGACGTGCACCAGCACCGGGCCGTGGAATCCACGGGCGCGGCGCAACGCCGCCTCGACGGCGTGCTCGTCGTGGCCGTCGACCGGCCCGACGATACTTCAGCCCGAGGTCGGTGAACAGCAGCTGCGGCGAAAGCGCGTCCTTCACACCGGCTTTGATGCTGTGCATGAATTGGTAAGCCAGCTCGCCGAAGACCGGCATGCCGCGCACCGCGCTGCGGCCGCGCTCCAGCAGATGCTCGTAGCCGGGCTGCAGCCGCAGCATGGCCAGGTGGTTGGCCAGGCCGCCGAACGTCGGCGCGTAACTGCGGCCGTTGTCGTTGACGACGATCACCACCGGCCGGCGGGCCGCGGCGATGTTGTTCAGCGCCTCCCAGCACATGCCGCCGGTGAGCGCGCCGTCGCCGACCACCGCGACCACGTGCCGGTTGCGATGGCCGGTCAGCTCGAACGCCTTGGCCAGCCCGTCGGCGTACGACAGCGCCGCGCTGGCGTGGCTCGACTCGACCCAGTCGTGTTCGCTCTCCGCACGCGACGGATAACCCGACAGCCCACCCTTTTTGCGCAACGTCTCGAAGTCCGCGGCCCGGCCGGTCAGCATCTTGTGCACGTAGGCCTGGTGGCCGGTGTCGAAGATGATCGGGTCGTGCGGCGAGTCGAACACCCGGTGCAACGCCAGCGTCAGCTCGACGACGCCGAGGTTGGGGCCGAGATGGCCACCCGTCGCGGCGACTTTGTGGATCAGAAACTCGCGGATCTCGGCGGCCAGATCCCGCAGTTCCGCCTGCGAGAGGTGCTGCAGATCGGCGGGCCCACGGATCTGTTCAAGCATTCAGCCAGTGTACGCACGACCGCCAGCCCGACACCTAGACCTGCGGAGATGCCGTGATGACGCCTGAGAATGACCGCCGACGCACAGGCGCCAACCAGGTAAGCCTGTTAGCGTTATGCCCCGGTGAGCCGGGAAGCCTGGTCGGCGTGGTTTTGTCGTGCCATTCGGGTCTTCCTGATATTCGGGCTAATTCAGGAGTAGCACGATGATTTGCACGGTCGACGCGACCGCGCCGAGCGAGCGGACGTCAGGTTGGGCGGCGTGATCGACGGCATCACGCGTTTTGGCCCTGGTGCTCTCAAGTCTGCAGCGCCACTTCCCCGTCCCATGCTGAGCCAGGCGGGTGCTCGACGGCCGGATGGCCGATGAGCCTCTTCCACGCCGTGTACGCGTCGACGGTGTTCGTGGTCGCCTACGTGTTGATCACCACCGAGCGCTTCAACAAGACGTTGGTGGCGCTGGCCGGCGCGACGGCCATGTTCTTCTTGCCGATCATCGATTCCGACGAGGTCTTCTACTCGCGCGACACCGGGGTCAACTGGGACGTCCTCTTCCTGCTGCTGGGGATGATGATCATCGTCAGCGTGGTGCGCCAGACCGGCGCGTTCGAATACGTCGCGATCTGGTCGGCCAAACGCGCCAAGGGCTCCCCGCTGCGAATCATGATCCTGCTGATGCTGGTGACGGCGCTGGGCACGGCCGTTCTGGACAACGTGACCACGGTCCTGTTGATCGCACCGGTCACCCTGCTGGTGTGCGAGCGACTCGAGGTCAACCCGGCGCCGTTTCTGATCGTCGAAGCTCTCACCGCCAACATCGCCGGCGCGGCGACTCTGGTCGGTGACCCGACCAGCATCATCATCGGCACCGGCGCGCACCTGAGCTTCATTGAGTTCACGGCCAACATGGGCCCGGCGGTGCTCATCGTCCTCGCCGCCTTGATGGCGCTGCTGCCCCGCCTGTTCCCGGGCTTCTTCGTCGTTGATCCCGAGCGAGTGGCCGACGTCATGGCACTCGACGAGCGCGAAGCGATCCGTAATCCCCGGTTGCTGATCCAATGCGGGATCGTCCTGCCCGCGGTGTTCGCCGGATTCGTCTTGCATCATGCGATCCACATGGAGCCGTCGCTGGTGGCGATGGCCGGCGCCGGCATCCTGATCCTGATCTCCGGTCTGGAGCGTGAGTTCTACCTGGCCAGCGTCGAGTGGGAGACGCTGCTGTTCTTCGCGGGACTGTTCGTCATGGTCGGCGCCCTGGTGCGGACCGGCGTCATCAGCCACTTGGCCGATCAGGCCAGCCATCTGGCCCGCGGCGATGCGTGGACGGCGACGTTGCTGATCCTCACCGTGTCGTTCACCCTGGGCAGCTTTATCAACAACGTTCCGTATGCCGCCGCGATGACACCGATCGTCGCACAGTTCGCCACATCCATCCCCGGGCACAGCCGGCGTGCTGTGGTGGGCCCTGCTGCTGGGCACCGTCCTCGGTGGCAACCTCACCCCGATCGGGGCCAGCGCCAATGTCGTCGCGGTCGGGATCGCCAAACGCGCCGGCCATCCCATCTCCTTCTGGGACTTCACCAGACGAGGGGCGGTCGTGACCCTGGTGTCGTTTGTCCTTTCTGTCGGTTACCTGTGGCTGCGGTACTTCGCCTGGAGTTAGCCTATTGTGGCTCTGTGCGGGCAGAGGATCTCGACGAGCAGTTCCCCATCGTGACCGTGGATTCTGACGCCCTCGACGCGGCGCGCATGATCGCTGAGCACCATCTGCCGGGCCTCGTTGTTGCCGATACGTCCGGAAAGCCCTACGCGGTACTCCTGGCTTCGGAGATGCTGCGTTTCGTTCTGCCGCGCTATGTGCAGGACGACCTGGCGCTGGCGGGCGTCCTGGGCGACGCCATCGCTGACCACGCCACCCAGAACTTGGCGGGCAAGACGGTGGGCGACGTGCTGCCCAAGCACCCGCGCGCCGTCACCTCGGTCGATGCGCGCGCCAGCGTCTTCAAGCTGGCCGCGGAGATGGTGCAGCTGCGAACTCCGCTGATCGCAGTGACCAAGAACGGAAAGTTGCACGGCGTGATCACCGCATCACGCCTGCTGGCCGCGGCGCTCAAATCTTGAGCACCGCCTCAGCGCGCGCGGCGCACAGCCGCGGGCATACCCGACCGCAGGACGGCCGATGAACCTCTTTCATGCCATTTACGCGTCGACGGTATTCGTCGTCGCCTACGCGTTGATCACCACCGAGCGTTTCAACAAGACCATGGTGGCGCTGGCCGGTGCGACGGCCATGTTCTTCTTGCCCGTCGTCAACTCCCATGAAGTCTTCTATTCAGAGGACACCGGGATCGACTGGGATGTCATCTTCCTGCTGCTGGGGATGATGATCATCGTCAGCGTGGTCCGCCAGACCGGCGTGTTCGAATACATCGCGATCTGGGCGGCCAAACGCTCCAAGGGCTCTCCGCATGCGGATCATGATCCTGCTGATACTGGTCACCGCCGTCGGTTCAGCCTTCCTGGACAACGTGACCACGGTCCTGTTGATCGCACCGGTCACCCTGCTGGTAGCCGAGCGACTGGCGATCAGTCCAGCGCCATTTCTCATCGGCGAGTCCTTCGCCTCCGATATCGGTGGCGCGGCAACCCTGGTCGGCGATCCGACCAGCATCATCATCGGCACCGGCGCCCACCTGAGCTTCATCTCGTTCCTGACCAACATGGCCCCGGCGGTGATCATGGTGCTCGCCGCCCTGATGCGTCTTGCCCCGGCTGTTCCGGGGCTTTTTCACCGTCGAACCCGAGCGCGTCGCCGATGTCATGGCGCTCGACGAGAGCGAAGCGATCAGTGACCGCAAGCTGCTGATCCAATCCGGGATCGTCCTGCTCGCGGTGTTCGCCGGATTCGTCGCGCACAAAAGCTTCATATGGAGCCGTCGCTGGTGGCGATGGCCGGCGCGGGCATCCTGGTCCTGATCTCCGGCCTGGACCGTGAGTTCTACTTGTCCAGCGTCGAATGGGAGACGCTGCTGTTCTTCGCGGGACTGTTCATTATGGTCGGGGCCCTGGTGCGGACCGGCGTCATCAACAACTTGGCCCATGCGGCCAGCCACGCGACCCACGGCAACGAATGGTTGACGACGGTGCTGATCCTGGGCGTGTCCTTCCTGTTCAGCGGATTTGTGAACAACGTTCCCTACGCCGCCACCATGACGCCGATCGTCGCACAGTTCATCCCGACCATCCACGGTCATGCCAGTATCCGAAGTGCTGTGGTGGGCCCTGATACTGGGCACCGTCCTCGGCGGCAACCTCACCGCCGTTGGGGCCAGCGCCAATGTCGTCGTCGTCGGGATCGCGCAACGCGCCGGCAGCCCAGTATCTTTCTGGGACTTCACCAAGCGAGGGGCCGTCGTGACCGCGGTCTCGTTTGTCATTTCCATCAGATATCTGTGGCTGCGCTACTTCGTTCTTGAGTTACCCGCGGGCCAGCCGGCCGCCTTGCACGAAACCTGAGAGATCCCTAACAGCGATCCGGATAACCGAAAGCTCTCAGCAGACGTATTGTGTTCGGTGTGCGGGCAGAGGATCTCGACGAGAAGTTCCCGGTTGTAAAGATCGACTCAGATGCGCTTGACGCGGTCCGTCTGCTCGCCGAGCACCGGCTGAACGGACTGGTGGTTGTCACCGACACGTCCGAGACGCCGTTCGCCGTGCTGCCGGCCTCTCAGGTGGTCCGATTCATCGTGCCCGGCTATGTGCAAGATGATCCCGGGCTGGCCAGCGTCATGACCGAATCGATGGCCGACCACGCGGCAGAGAAGCTGAAAGGCCGGACGATTCGCGACATGCTGCCAAAGCAGCGCCAGCACATACCCGTGGCCGACGCCGACGACACCATCATCGAGGTGGCCGAAGTGATGGCGCGCCTGCGAAGTCCGCTGGTCGCCGTCGTCAAAGACGGCAAGTTGCACGGGGTGATCACCGCATCACGGCTGTTGGCCGCAGCGCTGAAAGAGTGATCTCAGCGCGACTTCAGCGGGTCAGCAGCGCCACGCATTCGATGTGGTGGGTCAGCGGGAACGAATCGAATACCCGGATCTCCTCGACCGCGAAGCCGTGCCGACGGTACAGACCGATGTCGCGGGCGAATGACGCTGCCTCGCAACCGATATGGACCACCCGCGGAATCTCTGCCGCGGCCAGCAGCTCGATCACCTCGCGGCCGGCACCCGCGCGCGGCGGATCCAGCACCGCCACATCGGCACGTGCGGCTCTCGCGATCAGCGCCCGGCGAACCGATTCGGTGATCACCTTGACCTGCGGCAGATCGGCCAACGTGGCGCGCGCCGCCCGCGACGCCGCCCGTGAGCTGTCGACGCTGATCACCTGCCCGGACTCCCCCACCGCGTCGCCCAGCGCCGCGGCGAAAACCCCTACGCCGCCGTAAAGATCCCATGCGGTCATGCCGGGACCCGGGTTGCGCCCAGTCGCTGACCAGTTCGCTGTAGATCCGCGCGGCATCGCGGTGGGCCTGCCAGAACGCGGTCACCGGCACCTGCCAGCTGTGCCGGCCGGCCCGCTGCACACCGTGATAGCTGCCCTCGACCACGTCAGTCGCGTTGCGCCGGCCGTGGCGCACCGTGCGCGCCACATGCCGTTGACCGTCGTCGTCGACGACGACATGCACCTGCGCGCCCGGCGGCCATTCGCTGCTCGGCCAGTCCGTCGATCATCCCGGCCGGCAACTGACCGCAGTTCAGATCGGCGACCAGCTCGTCGCTGCGGTAGCGATGAAAACCGGCGCGGCCGTCAGCGCCGACGTCGAGCCTGATCCGCGTCCGCCATCCGGTCGCGCCGCCGTCCGACAGCGGCCGCGGCCGTGTCGTGCCACTGGTAATCACCAAGGCGGGCAAGCTGATTGGACACCACCTCGGCTTTCAGCGCGCGCGCTGCCGCCGGATCAACGAAAGCCAGATCGCAGCATCCCGCGCCGTCCACCCCGGCGATCGGGCACAGTGAGGCGATCCGGTCGTTCGAGGGTTCGATCACCTCGACAGTCTCGGCGTGCCAGTACGATCCCTGTCCGCGGTGACCCGCACCCGCACCCGCTCGCCGGGCAACGCGTAGCGGACGAACACCACCCGGCCGTCGTGACGCGCCACGCAGCTGCCGCCGTTCGCCGGCGCACCGACGGTCAGCGTCAGTTCTCCCAGGTCCCGTGGTGGCACCGCGGTCGATTTCGGAGTCAATCGAATATCCCTCTACGCGCATCCCCGGGAGCCGCATGCGGCTGCATCGTCTTGAGCCGTTCCGACGAATTCAGTTGCCAGGGAACCGATGTCACCATCACCCCGGGCATGAACAGCAGCCGGCCCTTCAGCCGCAGCGCGCTCTGGTTGTGCAGCACGTGCTCCCACCAGTGGCCGACCACGTATTCCGGGATGAAGACCGTCACCACGGTGCGCGGCGACTCCTTGCTGACCCGCTTCACGTAATCCAGTATCGGCCGGGTGATTTCGCGGTAGGGCGAAGCGATCACCTTCAGCGGCACGGTGATATCGCTGTCTTCCCAACGTCGGACCAGCGTGCGGGTGTCGGGGTCGTCGACGCTCACCGTGATCGCCTCCAAGCACATCCGGCCGCGTCGCTCGCGCGTAGGCCAGCGCCCGCAGCGTCGGCAGGTGCAGCTTCGACACCAGCACGATCGCGTGGTTACGGCTGGGCAACACGACGTCGTGGTCGTCGTCGGCGTGCTGCTCGATTTCCCGGCTGACCGTGTCGTAGTGCTTGCGGATGAGCTTCATCAGCGACGAACAGCAGCGTCATGGCGACCACCGCGATCCAGGCGCCGGCCAGGAACTTGGTGACCATGACGACGAGCAGCACCGCGCCGGTGGCCACGAACCCGATCGTGTTGACCACCCGGGAGCGCATCATCGTCCGTCGGGCCGCGGGATCGGTTTCGTTGCGCAGCAACCGAGTCCAGTGCCGGACCATGCCGATTTGGCTCAGGGTGAACGAAACGAACACCCCGACGATGTAGAGCTGGATCAGCGCGGTGACCTGCGCCCGGAACGCGATGATCGCCGCGATGGCCGCCACCGCCAGGAACACGATGCCGTTGGAGAACGCCAGCCGGTCGCCGCGGGTGTGCAGCTGGCGCGGCAGGTAGCTGTCCTGCGCCAGCACCGAGCCCAGCACCGGGAAACCGTTGAACGCGGTGTTGGCCGCCAGCACCAGGATGAGCGCGGTGACGACGGCGATCAGCAGGAAACCGATGTGGAAGCTGCCGAAGACGGCCTGCGCGATCTGGGCGACCAGAGTCTTCTGCTGGTAGTCCTGCGGGGATGCCGACCAGCTGGGCGGCGGGATTGTCGACGATCTGGACCCGGGTCTCCTTGGCCAGCAAGATGATGCCCATCAACAGGCTGACGGCGATCGTTCCGAGCAGCAGCAGCGTGGTTGCCGCGTTGCGCGACTTGGGCTTCTGAAACGCCGGCACCCCGTTGCTGATCGCCTCGACACCGGTCAGCGCCGCACAGCCCGAGGAGAACGACCGCGCCACCAGGAACGCCAACGCGAAGCCGGCGATGCGAACCGTGTTCGGCGTGCATCACGAAGCCGGCGGATTCGGCGCGCAACGGATCGCCCAGCACGTAGATCCGGAACAGCCCCCAGCCGAGCATGATGCCCACCCCGACGATGAACGCGTAGGTGGGAATCGCGAAGGCCACGCCGGATTCGCGAATACCGCGCAGGTTCAGCGCCATCACCAGCACGATCGCGCAGACGCAGAACAGCACCTTGTGGTCGGCCACGAACGGGATCGCGGAGCCGATGTTCGACATCGCGGACGCCGTCGAAACCGCCACGGTGAGAACGTAATCCACCATCAGCGCGCTGGCCACGGTCAGGCCGGCGTTGGGCCCCAGGTTGGTGGTGACCACCTCGTAGTCGCCGCCGCCGGACGGGTAGGCGTGCACGTTCTGCCGGTAGCTGGCCACCACGACCAGCATCACCGCCGCCACCGCGACGCCGATCCACGGCGTCAGCGAATACGCCGCCAGGCCGGCCACCGAGAGCATCAGGAAGATCTCCTCGGGGGCGTAGGCGACCGACGACAGCGCATCGGAGGCGAACACCGGCAAGGCGATCCGCTTGGGCAGCAGCGTGTGACTCAGCCGGTCGCTGCGAAACGGCCGACCCAGGACCAGTCGCCGCGCCGCGGTCGAAAGTTTGGACACGAGAGCCAAGAGTAAGCGCAACCGCGCCTGCCGGTACGGTTCCCTAGACGAGAATGTCTCCCAAACCGGCTGGCCACTGCGGCTCACCGGGCCGAGAGGACCGCCAGTGCGAGTCGTTGTGATGGGGTGCGGCCGGGTGGGCTCGTCGGTCGCCGACGGCCTGTCCCGGATCGGCCACGAGGTCGCGGTGATCGACAGCGACAGCACGGCGTTCAGCCGGCTGAGTCCCGAGTTCGCCGGCGAACGCGTGCTCGGTCTGGGATTCGACCGCGATGTGCTGCTGCAGGCCGGCATCGAGGGCGCCGACGCGTTCGCCGCGGTGTCCTCCGGCGACAACTCCAACATCATCTCGGCGCGGCTGGCCCGGGAAACCTTCGGCGTGCGGCGGGTTGTCGCCCGGATCTACGACGCCAAGCGCGCCGAGGTCTACGAACGTCTCGGCATCCCCACCATCGCCACCGTGCCGTGGACCACCGACCGGCTGCTGCACGCGCTCACCCGGGAGAGCGAGACCGCCAAGTGGCGGGACCCGACCGGCACCGTCGCCGTCGCCGAGGTGGCGCTGCACGAGGACTGGGTGGGCCGGCCGGCCACCGATCTGGAGGCCGCGACCGGCGCGCGGGTGGCGTTTCTGATCCGGTTCGGTACCGGCGTGCTCCCCGACCCCAAGACGGTCATCCAGGCCGGCGACCAGGTCTACATCGCCGCGATCTCCGGACGCGCGACCGAGGCCGTGGCCATCGCGGCGCTGCCGCCCGGCGAGGACGCCGAATCATGAAAGTCGCTATCGCAGGTGCCGGCGCGGTCGGCCGCTCCATCGCCCGCGAGCTGATCGAGAACAAGCACGACGTCACGCTGATCGAACGCAAGCCCGAGCACGTCGACGACGGACGCCATCCCGGCCGCGCACTGGCGGCTCGGTGACGCCTGCGAACTGAGCCTGCTGGAGTCGGTGCAGCTGCACGAGTTCGACGTGGTGATCGCCGCCACCGGCGACGACAAGGCCAACGTGGTGCTCAGCCTGCTGGCCAAGACCGAGTTCGCGGTGCCCCGGGTGGTGGCCCGGGTCAACGATCCCCGCAACGAGTGGCTGTTCACCGACGCCTGGGGCGTCGACGTGGCGGTGTCCACCCCGCGGATGCTGGCGTCGTTGATCGAAGAGGCCGTCGCGGTCGGCGACCTGGTGCGGCTGATGGAGTTCCGGAAGGGTCAGGCCAACCTGGTCGAGATCACGCTGCCCGACGACACCCCCTGGGGCGGCAAGCCGGTGCGCAAGCTGCAGCTGCCGCGAGACGTCGCGCTGGTGACGATTCTGCGCGGGCCCCGGGTGATCGTGCCGCAGGACGACGAGCCGCTCGAAGGCGGCGACGAGCTGCTGTTCGTCGCGGTCACCGAGGCGGAAGAGGAACTGCGCCAGCATCTGCTACCGTGACGGCTCCACCGTCCGAGCCGACCGTCGAGCCGTCGCGCCAGCCGTCCAGGGCGCGCTGCGCCGCCCGGATCGCCAGGAAGGTCACCAACGCCGCCAGCGCGGCCAGCGGCCAGCCCATCGCGATCCGCGCCACCACCAGCCAGCCCGTCGTGATTGGTGTCGTAGAGCACCCGCTGCACCACGAAGCGGGCGCCGAACACCAGCCACCCAGGTGAGCGTGGCGACGTCGAACGCGTAGACCGCGCGGCGCACGTTGCGCCAGCCGCGATCGTGCCCGTGCAGCCAGCTCCAGATGTAGCCGACGACCGGCCGCCGGATCAGGATCGACACCGCGAACACCGCCGCGTACAGCAGCGACGTCCAGATGCCCAGCAGGAAATATCCCTTGGACTCCCCCAGCAGGTAGGCGATCAGCACGCAGACGCCGACGCCGATGAGCCCGGACACCGCCGGCTGCACCGACTCGCGGCGGACCAGGCGCCACAGCAGGATCAGCGTCGCGACGCCGAGCGCGGCACCGGATGCCGCGGCCAGACCCAACAGCCGCGAGGTGCCGACGAAGACCAGCACCGGCAGCGACGAGTAGATGATCCCCGCAACGCCACCGAGTTGTGCCATCATCCGCTCGGCCGGAGTGCGGTCGTCGACGGTCTCCAGTTCGCCGTCGGCGGCGTCAGCCGCGTCGCCGGCGTCTGTCGCACGGTTCACGTGGTGAGCCTCACCGCTGAATCTCGTAGTGCGGGTTGTAGATCGCCTTGCTGCCGTTCTCCAGCTTGCCGAGCCGGCCCTGCACACGCAGCGTGCGGCCCGACTCGATGCCGGGAATCCTGCGCTGCCCCAACCACACCAGCTCAATGGTGTCGGTGCCGTCGAAGAGTTCGGCGCGAACGCCGTCGGCGCAACCTTTGCCGTTGCAATCGACACTGCGCAGCGTTCCGACCACGGTGACCTCTTGGCCACGCTGGCAGTCGATGGCCCGCTGCGCGCCGGTCGTCACTGCCTCGTCGGACAGCTCCTCGGCATCACGCTGCTCGGGGTCCTCCGTCAACCGACGAGTCAGCCGGCGCAGATAACCTTCTGCCGCCATGGCCTCTCCTGAGCGTTCTCATTGCTTCACATCGGATCGGGTGACACCGATCCTGCACATTCCAACGGACACCGTAGACCGAATGGTTCCCCAATGCCACGCGGCGCCCGGGCAGTATCTAGGGGTGACGATCGACCTTCGCGGCGTGCGCGCCGTCGTACTGCCCGGGACGGGGTCTGACGACAGCTATGTCGCCCGGGCATTCGGCGGGCCGCTGCGCGACGCCGGCGCCCAGCTGCTAGCACCGAGGCCGCAGCCGACCCGTTTGATCGACGGCTATCTGGACGACTTGGACGCTGCCGCACGCGGCGGGCCGATCGTGGTCGGTGGTGTGTCGATCGGCGCCGCGGTGGCCGTGGCGTGGGCGATACGGCATCCCGAGCGCACCGTCGCGGTGCTGGCCGCGTTGCCGGCCTGGACGGGCGCACCGGACGGTGCGACTGCCGCGGTCGCCGCGGAGCACTCCGCGCGACAACTGCGCGACGAGGGCTGGAGGAGACGACGGCTCAGATGCGTGCGTCCAGCCCGGCGTGGCTGGCCGACGAGTTGGCCCGGTCGTGGCTCGGCCAGTGGCCGCGACCTGCCCGACGCCATGGAACAGGCCGCGACCTACGTGGCGCCGACTCACGCGGAACTTCAGCGGCTGATACCGCCGCTCGGTGTCGCCGCGGCCGGCGACGACCCGATTCATCCGGTCGAGGTTGGTCGTCAATGGGCGGCACAGCGCCGCACGCGGCGCTGCGCACGCGTCACCCTGGACCAGATCGGCGCAGACCCCGCCGCGCTGGGCGCCGCCTGTGTGGCGGCGCTGGAAGCGATTTAGCTACCGAGCGCCGTTAGCCGCCGGATGCCGCGCAACTGCTGCATCGCCGACCCCGAGGCGCTGCGGCGCTCGGGCGGCTCCTCTTCGCTGACGACATCGGCGTCCGGCGGCGTGTCCTGTTGCTCCCACAGCCGCACCCTGAGCGGCCGCGGCCTCACGCAGTTGCGTTGCCATCGGCTCCGGCAGCTCCACGGGCAGCGGAGTGCGGACCGGAAGTGGAGTGTCACCTCGTCGAATCACCGTGTCCGACAACGCAGTTCGCGCCTCTTCGGTCAATGCGTCGACGCTCTCGAGCGAACCGTTCACCACGCAGCGGATCATCCAGCGGTAGCCGTCGACCCCGATGAACCGCACCACGCCGGACGCGGTGCCGACCACTTCACGGCCCCAGCGGCCATCCTGGATGGCCACCGATGCCCCGTCGTTGCGCAGTGAGTCGGCAAGCTCGCCGGCCACCTCGCGCCACAGCCCACCGGTCTTGGGCGCGGCGTAGGCGGCGATGGTGAATCGACCGTTGGCGGTCACCACCCACACCGCGCTCGGGACACCGACTTCGGTCAGCTCCACTTGCAGTTGCGCCGCCTCGGGCAACGGCACCAGCACCGAACCAAGGTCAAGACGACCCTCTGTGGCGCTCGCCGACTCGTCGAAATCCTCGATGTCGAATGGGCCGTCCAGGTCGTCGACAGCCGAAGGCTCAACGGGGGCTTCCGGGCTTCGACGGGTACCCACCGCGTCCGCCTCGTCGACCGGCTGCTGGTCTTTGGGTTTACGCCTACCGAATGCCATCACAAGCTCGCATGTCCGCCAGAGGAGCCGTGGCCGCCATCGCCACGGGAGGTATCGGCCATTCCGGCCTCGTCGAACGAGGACACCTCGATCAGCTCGACCAACTCGACGCGCTGAACCAGCAGCTGCGCGATCCGGTCGCCGCGGTTGATGACGATCGGGGTCGACGGGGTCGAGATTGATCAATGAGACCTTGATCTCACCACGGTAACCCGCATCGATAGTGCCGGGGCTGTTGACGATCGAAAGCCCAACCCGCGCAGCCAATCCGGATCGCGGATGCACCAGTCCCACCATCCCGACCGGGATGGCGACCGCGATCCCCGTCCGCACCAGCGCCCGGTGTCCGGGCGCCAGCTCGACGTCTTCGGCGCTGTAGAGGTCCACGCCGGCATCACCGTGGTGGGCCCGGGCGGGCAGCGGAAGCCCGGGGTCGAGACGAACAACCGCCAGACTGGTCGACACGGTGGCACAGATTACCCTTGGCCGGATGTCAGAGACGCCAGTCACGCCGCAAAGTGTGCGGTATCGCGAGCGCTTATGGGTACCGTGGTGGTGGTGGCCACTGGGTTTCGGCCTGGCGGCGCTGATTGCGGTCGAAGTCAACATGGGCGTGCCGAGCCTGCCGAACTGGCTTCCATTCGCCATCCTGTTCGTCGTCGCGGCCGGGACGCTGCTGTGGCTGGGCCGCCACGAGGTCCGCGTCACCGCCGATGACGGCGCGGTCGAACTCTGGGCCGCCGAGGCGCATCTGCCGACCAGTGTCATCGCCCGTTCCGCGGAGATTCCCCGGTCGGCCAAGTCCGCTGCTCTCGGACGGCAATTCGACCCGGCCGCCTATGTGCTGCACCGCGGCTGGGTCGGCCCCATGGTGCTGGTGGTGCTAGATGACGCGGACGACCCGACCCCGTACTGGCTGGTGAGTACCCGCCACCCCGAGCGGGTCCTGTCGGCTTTGCGCAGCTAGTCCGCGTCCGCCCGACGATCCATCTCAGGCCGCGCAGTCCGTACAGATCATCACGCCGCCCTTTTCGCTGGCCAGCCGGCTGCGGTGCTGCACCAGAAAACAGCTCGAGCACGTGAACTCGTCGGCCTGCTTCGGGATCACGCGGACGGACAGCTCCTCGCCGGACAAGTCGGCTCCGGGCAACTCAAAGGATTCGGCGGACTCTGACTCGTCGACGTCAACAACCGCCGATGCCGCCTCGTTTCGCCGTGCCTTGAGTTCCTCGAGAGAATCCTCTGAAACGTCGTCGGTTTCGGTACGCCTTGGGGCGTCATAATCGGTAGCCATCGTCTGTCCCCTCTTTACCCTGCAAGCAAAGGTTTGTACCAGCGTCGAACGCATCCGCAAAACGATTCGTGCCCGTATCGCAGGGTGTTCAAGTGTGAAATACGTCACACCAACGATTTAGCCGCACTACCTGCCGCTAAACATCCCGCCTTAGAGTGCGTACGTGGTCGCTCAAATCACTGAAGGTACAGCGTTCGACAAGCACGGTCGCCCATTCCGCCGTCGCAACCCCCGGCCCGCCATCGTCGCGCTGGTAGTCCTGCTGGTGGCGAGCGCCGTGGTGTGGTCGATCGCACTCACCCGTCCCGCCGAAGTGCACGAGGCGACGGTGTGCAATCCGCCGCCGGAGCAGCCCGATCCCGGCCAGCCGCACCTGGGCAGCGCGGTGTCGCGCAGCACGATGGTCAACGTCGCCCCGGCCAAGCTGGCCGACACCAAAGTCCGCGTCCTCAACGCCAGCGGACGCGGCGGTCAAGCCGCTGACGTCTCCGGCGCACTGCGGGATCTGGGGTTCGCGCAACCGGCCGCTGCCAACGACCCCGTCTACGCGAAAACGCGGCTGAACTGCCAAGGCCAGATCCGATTCGGCGAAGCCGGGCAGGCCGGCGCTGCTGCGGTCTGGCTGGTCGCGCCGTGTGCCGAGCTGTACCGTGACGACCGCGCCGACGACTCCGTCGACCTGGCGATCGGCACCGAATTCGGCGCGCTGGCCCACAGCGACGACATTGCCTCGGTGCTGGCCGGCCTACGCCCGGGCAACACCGAACCAGCCGACCCCGCTCTGCTGGCGAAGATTCACGCCGGCAACTGCTGACCGGTCAGCCTGGGATCGGCGCCAGCCCGTTGAATTGGCCCAGTGCAGCGAGCAGCTGATCAGCGATCCCTGGTGCCGCGGCGACCACCAGGGCCGCATTGCGCTCCGGATCGCCCGGCTCCGGCAGCAGCACCCGCGCGCCGGCCTCGGCGGCGATGAGGGCTCCTGCCGCGGAGTCCCAGACATGCAGACCGTGCTCGTAGTAGGCATCCAGCCGGCCCGCCGCGACCATGCACAAATCCAATGCCGCAGAGCCGATTCGGCGCACATCCCGAACTTGCGGCAGGACTTTCGACACCAGCTCTGCCTGCACGCTGCGGCGTCGGTGGGAGTAGGCGAAACCGGTGCCCACCAACGCCAGCGACAAGTCGTCGACGGCGCTGCACCGCAGGCGGCGGGTGCCCTCGGCGTCGGTGACGTGTGCGCCCAGTCCGGCTCCGGCCGAATACCGCCGTCCGCCGACCACATCGGCGACCGCGCCGGCCACCGAGACGCCATCTACCTGCGCTGCGACTGACACCGCATACGCAGGAATCCCGTAGACGAAGTTCACCGTGCCGTCGATGGGGTCCAGTACCCAGGTGACGGAGCCCGGCACGCTGTTCGCGGGATCGGTCGGTCCGCCGATCTCCTCGCCGAGGATGGCGTCGCCAGATCGCAGGTTCGCCAGCCGATCACGCAGCAGCCGCTCGGTTTCGGTGTCGACGATCGTGACCGGGTCGGTCGGGGTCGTCTTGGATTGCACCGCATCGTCGCCGTCGGCGCCCGCGTCGGCACCGAAGACCTCGCCACGTCGTCGCCGGACGAATGCGGCGGCTTCGTCGGCCAGCCCCTCGGCTACCGCCCGAAGCTGCGCCGGTTGGTTCTCAGGTGTGCTCACCGACCCATCGCATCACAGGTGTCGACAGACTCGTCAACGTCGGCGCAACGGGCCAACCACCGTCCAGGCACGCATTAGGGTTTGTCTGGTCGACGCCCCAACGTCTCGCCGAGGAGATTCGATGACCACTGCCGACTCGACAAGCCCCGCACCGACGAGCACAGGAACTGTGACGCCGGCCAGGCGTGGTTTCGGCATCGACGTTGGCGGCAGCGGCATCAAGGGCGGCATCGTCGACCTGGACACCGGGGACCTGGTGGGCGACCGCTTCAAGCTGCCGACACCGCAGCCGGCCACTCCGACGGCAGTAGCCAGAACCATCGCCGACGTGGTCCATGAATTCGGCTGGACCGGCCCGCTCGGCGTGACGTACCCGGGTGTCGTCACCCACGGCATCGTGCGGACCGCCGCCAACGTCGACAGAAAGTGGATCGGCACCAACGCCCGCGACATCATCAGCGCCGGATTGAACGGCCAGGACGTTGTTGTGCTCAACGACGCCGACGCGGCCGGCCTGGCCGAGGAGCGTTACGGCGCGGGAAAAGACACCAACGGTGTGGTCGTGCTGCTCACCTTCGGCACTGGAATCGGGTCGGCGGTTATCCACAACGGGATTTTGCTGCCTAATACCGAATTCGGGCATCTCGAGGTGGGCGGCAAGGAAGCCGAACACCGCGCCGCGTCCTCGGTCCGCGATCGGAAAGGCTGGAGCTTCGAGAAGTGGGCCAAGCAGGTGACGAGGGTGCTGATCGTCATCGAGAACGCGATGTGCCCCGAGCTGTTCATCGCCGGCGGCGGAATCAGCCGCAAGGCCGACAAATGGGTGCCGTTGCTGAAAAACCGCACCCCGGTGGTAGCCGCCGCCCTCGAGAATTCCGCCGGAATCGTCGGCGCGGCGATGGCGGCGACGCGCGACGTGACGCACTGATTTACCCGCTCTGGCAGGGGTATGGCCGCGCTGTCGTTACAATGGTCACCGGCAGCCGCCGAGGAGATAGCGGCGAATATCGACCCTGATAATCGACGCCGACATCCGACATAGCTGACATCGTCCGGTTGAGCATGCCTACGGCGCCGGAAGCGAGTTCTACCGAAGGGGTTTACGTGGCAGCGACCAAAGCACGACCGGCAACCGATGAGCCGGTGAAGCGCACCGCCGCCAAGTCTCCCGCGAGCACCGCGGCAAAGCGCGTGCCGGCCAAGGCCACCAACGGCGCCGCCACCAAGGCAGCCAAAGCACCCGCGAAAGCAACCACCGCCACCAAAACCCGCACGGCGACCAAGAGCGCCGCAGCCAAGGCCGCGCCGGACCGTGGACGTCCGAAAAAGGCGACCGCCAAGGGCGCCGACGACGCCGAGGCCACGACAACCGATCTCGAGACCGACGAACAGGATCTCGACGGCGACGTCGAACTCGACAGCGGACCCGACGAGGAGATCGAGCTCGACGCCGAGGAAATCATCCTCGACGATCTCGAGGTCGTAGTGTCCGATGACGACGCTGACACCACCGAGAAGTCCGGTGGGGACGGGGTGGCCGCAAAGAAGCCGGTCAAAGCCGTCGTCGAGCCGGGGCCTGCTGACGAAGAAGAGATCGTCGAGCCGACCGAAAAGGACAAGGCCTCAGGCGATTTCGTCTGGGACGAGGACGAGTCGGAAGCCTTGCGGCAGGCCCGCAAGGACGCCGAGCTGACCGCCTCGGCCGACTCGGTTCGCGCCTACCTCAAGCAGATCGGCAAGGTAGCGCTGCTCAACGCCGAAGAAGAAGTCGAGCTGGCCAAGCGGATCGAAGCCGGTCTGTACTGCACCCAGCTGATGACGGAGTTCACCGAAAAGGGTGAGAAGCTTCCCGCCGCTCAGCGCCGCGACTACCAGTGGATCTGCCGCGACGGCGACCGCGCCAAGAACCATCTGCTGGAAGCCAACCTGCGACTCGTGGTGTCACTGGCCAAGCGTTACACCGGCCGTGGCATGGCGTTCCTGGACCTGATTCAGGAGGGCAACCTCGGCCTGATTCGTGCGGTCGAAAAATTCGACTACACAAAGGGTTACAAATTCTCCACGTACGCCACCTGGTGGATCCGCCAGGCGATCACCCGCGCCATGGCCGACCAGGCCCGCACCATCCGTATCCCGGTGCACATGGTCGAGGTGATCAACAAGCTGGGCCGCATCCAGCGCGAGCTGCTGCAGGACCTGGGCCGCGAACCCACGCCCGAAGAGCTGGCCAAGGAAATGGACATCACCCCGGAGAAGGTGCTGGAAATCCAGCAATACGCCCGGGAGCCGATCTCGCTCGACCAGACCATCGGCGACGAGGGCGACAGCCAGCTCGGTGACTTCATCGAGGACAGCGAAGCGGTGGTTGCCGTCGATGCGGTGTCGTTCACGCTGCTGCAGGATCAGCTGCAGTCGGTTCTGGAGACCTTGTCCGAACGTGAAGCCGGCGTCGTACGCTTGCGCTTCGGTCTCACCGACGGCCAGCCCCGAACCCTCGACGAGATCGGTCAGGTGTACGGCGTGACCCGCGAGCGCATCCGTCAGATCGAGTCGAAGACGATGTCGAAGCTGCGGCACCCCAGCCGTTCGCAGGTTTTGCGCGACTACCTGGACTAGTCGCCTGAACCGCCTGGCGCGCAATTAATTCGGATGCGCTGACGAGACAGCTGTCCTACGTTGACTCCCATGTCAACCAGTCGAATCCTCGTCTCGTCCGGGACCGAGTTCGAGGCGACCGTCGGCTATTCGCGAGCGGTGCGCGTCGGCCCCTGCGTCGCCGTCTCCGGCACCACTGCGTCCGGAGTCACAGGCGACATCGGCACGCAAACGCGAGAGGTGCTGCGCCGCATCGAAATCGCACTCACGGAAGCGGGTGCTGCGCTGGGCGACGTGATCCGCACCCGCATCTACGTGACCGACATCGCCCGTTGGCGCGAGGTCGCGGTGGTGCACGCTGAGGTCTTCGGCGACATCCGGCCCGCGGCCACGATGGTGGAAGTGGCCGCGCTGATCGAGCCCGCACTGCTTGTGGAGATCGAGGCCGACGCCTACTCGCCGAGCTCGGGGAACATTCCGTCGGCGTCAGGCAGGTAGCTGGTGACGTTGATCACAGCCTCAACGGGCAAGGGGCCGTACAGATGCGGGAACACCATCGACTCGGGATCCGTTGCTACCCCTAGTTCCCAACGAATGGGTGACTCCAGATGGGTCGGATCGATGTGCAGCAAAACGAGGTCGTCGCGACCGCGGTAGAGGCGGTTGGCCGGCAGATGCACTTGGCCCGGCGCCGACAAATGGATGAAGCCGACGCTGGCCAAAGACTCAGGCCGAAGCTCGCCTTCTGTTTGCGCGGTCGACCAGTCGTCGATCGGACACAGGTGTAACAGCACCGAAGTCGGCTGACTCATGACGTCATTTTGCCCCGGCGCCTAACGGCAAGGGGTGAGAAACGACACAGCGGGTAAACCGGCGGTGAAGACGGCCAAAAGCGTTGACATCTGAGACAGTGGAGAAGGCAGAACGGAGAAGCCATGAACGCAACATTGACCAGTCCCGAGTTAACGAGGGCTGATCGCTGCGATCGATGCAGCGCTGCTGCGCGGGTTCGCGCCAAGCTGCCTTCCGGTGCAGAACTTCTTTTCTGCCAGCACCATGCCAACGAGCATGAGGCGAAGCTGATCGAGTTGTCTGCCGTCCTGGAAATCAGCGGCGACACCGTCGAAGCTTAAAACGCGACTCGCCACCAGCAGACCTGGCGAGGAATGCGTTCGTCAGGAATCCTGAACGGGTCATGACCGACCTCCCAGTGCGACCTTCGCGGCATCATCTCTGGCGCATCACTAAGCGAGCGTTGTCGAAAAGCTGGGACGATTCGATCTTTTCGGAATCCGCTCAGGCGGCGTTCTGGTCTTGCTTGTCGTTGCCGCCACTGCTGCTGGGGATGCTGGGCAGCCTCGCCTATGTGGCGCCCCTGTTCGGGCCGGACACGATGGCTGTAATCGAGCACTACCTGGTGTCGATGTCGAACAAGATCTTCTCGCAGAGCGTCGTGCACGAGATCATCGAGCCGACCATCGCCGACATCGACCGCGGCGCTCGCGGTGAAGTGGTGTCGTTGGGTTTCTTGATTTCGTTGTGGGCGGGATCGTCGGCAATTTCGGCCTTCGTCGACGCAGTCGTCGAGGCTCACGATCAGACTCCCCTGCGCCATCCGGTGCGCCAGCGCCTCTACGCACTGGCCCTCTATGTGGTGATGCTGTTGTTCGTCATCGTCATGGCCCCGCTGATGGTGCGCGGGCCACGCAAGCTCGCCGAGTTCATTCCGGACGGGCTGCAGGATGTCCTGGCCTACGGCTACTACCCGGCGCTGCTCGCCGGGCTGATCGCCACCGTCGTCGTGTTGTATCGCGTCGCTCTGCCGGACCCGCTACCGTCACACCGGCTGATCTTCGGCGCGGCCCTGGCCAGTGTGGTGTTCGTGATCGCCACGCTGGGGCTGCGCATCTACCTGCGGTACATCACCGGCACCGGCTACACCTACGGTGCGCTGGCCACCCCGATCGCGTTTCTGTTGTTCGCGTTCTTCGGGGGCTTCTCGATCATGCTCGGCGCAGAGTTCAACGCCGCCATCCAAGAGGTGTGGCCGGCTCCGCGTACGCACGCCCACCGGATGCGACGCTGGCTGGTCAAGCGGGCCAAGGAAGTCACCGAAGAGGTCAGCACGGCGACAGACACAGACGACGACGAACCGTCCCCGGCGAGCTCCGGGCGGATCAGCTCTTCTTGAGGGCTTCGTAGATACGCTTGCAGTCCGGGCACACCGGCGAACCGGGCTTGGCCGACTTCGTCACCGGAAAGACTTCACCGCACAACGCCACGACGTGCGTACCCATCACCGCGCTTTCGGCGATCTTGTCCTTCTTGACATAGTGGAAGAACTTGGGGGTGTCGCTGTCGGTCCCGTCGTCGGCGCGTTCGTCGGTGTCGGTCCGCTCGATCGTCTGGGTGTCCATGTCACACATTGTGCCGCAACCAGATCCTCCGCCGTGGGAGAAGGTGTGCAACAGTGGAGTGATGAGGCGCAGCCAAGAGCTGGGTTTCGACGACGATGGCCGACCGATCCTCATCACCGCCGCCGCACCCTCCTACGAAATCCAACACCGTCAACGCGTGCGGAAGTACTTGACGATCATGTCGTTCCGTATTCCGGCGCTACTTCTTGCCGCCGTCGCGTATGGGATGTGGCACAACGGGCTCATCTCGCTGGCAATCATTGCCGCGTCGATCCCGCTGCCATGGATTGCCGTGCTGGTCGCTAACGACCGCCCGCCGCGCCGGGCCGATGAGCCGCGTCGATTCGACCAGCCGATGCGGCGAACGCCGCTCTTCCCCACCGCCGAGCGGCCGTCCATCGAACGACGCAGTCATTCAGCTTCGGAACCGGACTGGCCGCACGCGACCACCGACGGTTCCGAATAACCCAGATTCGTTAGGGGTTCTCAGTACATTCTCAGGGCTGCCGGACATTCGCGCACGTCAGCGGGTGTGAGATCACTGCCGCGTGGGAACTACTTGACCCAATGGGTCGTTGTAACCCATGACAGCTCACGCCGATCAGGAGGCCGCCATGGCAAATGCCACCACACGCCGGGATAGCGATCTGGATGCTCAGAGCCCAGCCGCGGACCTGGTGCGCGTGTATCTGAACGGGATCGGTAAAACGGCACTGCTCAACGCGGCCGACGAGGTCGAACTCGCCAAGCGCATCGAAGCCGGGCTGTACGCCAAGCACCTGCTCGAGACCCGCAAGCGCCTCGGCGAGAACCGCAAGCGCGATCTGGCCGCCGTGGTGCGCGATGGAGAGACCGCGCGAAGCCACCTGCTGGAGGCCAACCTGCGGCTGGTCGTGTCGCTGGCCAAGCGCTACACGGGCCGCGGGATGCCGCTGCTGGACCTCATCCAGGAAGGCAACCTGGGCTTGATCCGCGCGATGGAAAAGTTCGACTACGCAAAGGGATTCAAGTTCTCCACGTATGCGACGTGGTGGATCCGCCAGGCGATCACCCGCGGTATGGCCGACCAGAGCCGCACCATCCGGCTCCCGGTCCACTTGGTGGAGCAGGTGAACAAGCTGGCCCGGATCAAGCGCGAGATGCACCAGAACCTGGGCCGCGAAGCCACCGACGAGGAGCTCGCCGAGGAGTCCGGCATCCCCGTCGAGAAGATCAACGACCTTCTCGAGCACAGCCGCGACCCGGTCAGCCTCGACATGCCGGTCGGCTCAGAAGAGGAAGCGCCGCTGGGCGATTTCATCGAGGACGCCGAGGCGATGTCCGCGGAGAACTCGGTGATCGCCGAGCTGTTGCACACCGACATTCGTAGCGTGCTCGCCACGCTCGACGAGCGGGAGCATCAGGTGATCCGGTTGCGCTTCGGGCTCGACGATGGGCAGCCCCGCACGCTCGATCAGATCGGCAAGCTGTTCGGCCTGTCCCGCGAGCGGGTGCGCCAGATCGAGCGCGAGGTGATGTCGAAGCTCCGCAACGGCGAGCGGGCCGATCGGCTCCGCTCCTACGCGAGCTGACCAGCCGCACCAGCAACGAAAGTATGCCCGCCGCACCTGCGGCGGGCATACTGCTGCGCTGGAGTGTTAGCGAACCATTCGCGCAGCTGGGCAAGTAGACTCGGCGGCAATGGAGGGTGCGGAATGAACGACCTGGTTGATACCACCGAAATGTACCTGCGGACCATTTACGACCTCGAGGAAGAGGGCGTCACGCCGCTGCGTGCCCGTATCGCCGAACGCCTGGACCAGAGCGGTCCCACGGTCAGCCAGACTGTGTCGCGGATGGAACGCGACGGGCTGCTGCACGTGGCCGGTGACCGTCATCTCGAGCTGACCGACAAGGGCCGTGCACTGGCCGTGGCGGTGATGCGCAAGCACCGGCTTGCCGAACGACTGCTGGTCGACGTCATCGGTGTGCCCTGGGAAGAGGTCCACGCCGAGGCGTGCCGCTGGGAGCACGTGATGAGCGATGACGTCGAACGCCGCCTCATGAAAGTGCTCAACAACCCGACCACGTCGCCGTTCGGCAACCCGATTCCGGGGCTGCTCGACTTGGGCATCGGCGATGGCTTCGGCGCTGACGACGGGAACCTGGTGCGGTTGACGGAGCTGCCGGCCGGTGCGCCCGTCGCGGTTGTGGTGCGCCAGCTCACCGAGCACGTGCAAGGCGACATCGACCTGATCACCCGCCTCAAAGACGCCGGCGTCGTCCCCAACGCCCGCGTGATCGTCGAGTCCAACCAAGCAGGCGGCGTGACGATCGTCATCCCGGGCCATGAAAACGTGAGCCTGCCGCACGAGATGGCTCACGCCGTCAAGGTCGAAAAGGTCTAGCCGCGAAGCTTTTTCAGACTGCACGACGTCTGAACGCCCGCCGCGGAGGTAGCCGCACGCCGACGCGCTCGGCCAGCTGATAGCCGGTGACGGCCAACTCTCGAATGTGCTCAGGCCGCAGGCCCGACTGCAAGGCAGTATCGAGCATGCCCGCCATCCGGTGTCCCGGCTCGCAGCGCAGCGCGGCTTCCAGCGACACCCCGGCCAGCGGCCCGTCACCGCGGACATAGGCGCTGAAAGCGAGCAACACCAGCGCCTCGGCGCGCCACGGGGTCGGCAGGGTGCGCGACAGCAGCGCCCACAACGACTCGGCGTCACCGGCGCTGTGGCCGACCGCCAGCGCGTACAACGTGTCGCGCACCTCGACGTCGGCCAGCGCGCACGCCAACCCGGCGAGGTCCGGGTCGCTGATGTGCGCTCCGTCGGCGACTGCTGCGGCGGCCGCCATCGCGGCTTCGACGCCGCGACGGACACAGCCATCAGGGTCGGCGCTACGCGCCGCGTCGCGCCGCGTGGCCTGCTCGGCGATCAGATCGGTCAGAGCCGCGCCGCGGTCCCGGTCGTCAACCGCGATCACCGCCTGAAGGTCGGCTCGCCGCGCGTAGAGCCGTCGCCCGTCCAGCACGGCCGCCACCGCGAGCGGTGACGCGGACGGGTCATCGACGAATCCGCCCGCGCCGCAGCCGTCCACGCAGTGCCAGCGGCCGCCGACGGCCACCCGATCGACGACGTGCACGGCCCACAGTGCGATGTCGTGGTGGACGAGTTCGTCGGTCAGCGACGAACACAGGCCGCGGTATTGGTCGTTGCACATCGGGCAGTCGGCGCCGTCGGCGTCGACGATCACCGCGATGGCCGCCTCGGCGCCGGAAGCCGCGGCAACCTCTGCGAGATGGCCGATCTGGTCGGCGACCGCGTCGGACAGGTCGACGCGCATCACCGATCCGAGTTCACCCGCGTCGATCGACAACAACACCAACGAGTTCTCCGGCACGAAGCCCAATACCGCTGGGAGCGCGGCGATCACTGCGCCGGGTCGATTGAGTTCAAAGTCACGTCGCTGCTTGGTCATGGCGACGACGCTGGCAACTGGCACCGTCAGCCCGTCGGCGGCGCAGGCGGCAGAAGCACCCTGCTGTGCATGGACGTGCAACTGGGGATAACGCGAGGCACCGCCGCCGGATTGTTCACGTGTACGTAGCCGGATTCGACGTGCGCCCGAAACGCAACGGGCGTATTTGTCTACTCATGGGTTCGATACTCGAATACGACATGGTCGTCATCGGCTCAGGTCCGGGCGGCCAGAAAGCCGCAATCGCTGCAGCCAAGCTCGGCAAATCTGTCGCGGTCATCGAACAACGCCCGATGCTCGGCGGCGTCTGCGTCAACACCGGCACCATCCCGTCCAAGACGCTGCGCGAGGCGGTGCTCTACCTGACCGGTATGAACCAGCGCGAGCTCTACGGCGCCAGTTACCGCGTCAAGGACAAGATCACCCCGGCGGATCTGCTGTCGCGAACCAGCCACGTAATTGGCAAGCAAGCCGAGACAGTGCGAAATCAGTTGATGCGCAACCGAATCGACCTGATCGCCGGCGAGGGCCGATTCAAGGACGAGCACACCCTGCTGGTCGAAGACCGCACCCGTGGCGAACGGACCACGGTCAGCGGCGAGTACATCGTGATCGCGACCGGCACCAAACCCGCACGGCCCGAGGGGGTGGAATTCGACGAGCAGCGGGTGCTGGATTCCGACGGCATCCTGGATCTCCAGTCGATCCCGGCCTCGATGGTGGTGGTCGGCGCGGGCGTGATCGGCGTCGAATACGCGTCGATGTTCGCCGCGTTGGGCAGCAAGGTAACCATCGTCGAGAAGCGCCAGGACATGCTGGACTTCTGCGACCCGGAGATCATCGAGGCGCTGCGTTTTCACCTGCGCGACCTGGCGGTCACGTTCCGCTTCGGCGAGGAGGTGACCGGTGTGCAGGTCGGCTCGTCCGGCACCGTGACGAGCCTGGCCAGCGGCAAGAAGATCCCCGCCGAAACGGTGATGTACTCCGCGGGCCGGCAAGGCCAGACCGAAAACCTCGACTTGGAGAAAGCCGGTCTGGAAGCGGATGCCCGCGGGCGCATCTTCGTCGACGAGGCGTTCCAGACCAAGGTCGACCACATCTACGCGGTCGGCGACGTGATCGGCTTTCCTGCGCTGGCGTCGACCTCGATGGATCAGGGTCGGGTGGCGTCGTGCCACGCGTTCGGCGAGCCGGTGCACGGCCTGACCGCCCTGCAGCCGATCGGCATCTACTCGATTCCCGAAATCTCCTATGTCGGGGCGACCGAAGTCGACCTGACCAAGCAGTCGATCCCCTACGAGGTCGGCGTGTCCCGGTATCGCGAGCTGGCCCGTGGCCAGATCGCCGGCGACTCCTACGGGATGCTGAAGCTTCTGGTGTCCACCGATGACCTGAAGTTGCTCGGCGTGCATATCTTCGGCAGCAATGCCACCGAGATGGTTCACATCGGCCAGGCGGTGATGGGCTGCGAAGGCACCGTGGAGTATCTGGTCGATGCGGTGTTCAACTACCCGACATTCTCTGAGGCCTACAAGGTCGCCGCGCTGGACGTGATGAACAAGGTGCGGGCGCTGAGCCAATTCGACGCCTAGCTGTACTGCCCACCCGTAGATCGGGATCCGCCGTGCGGCGGCGACCCGATATCACCACGCCGGCGCCGGCTGGCCCAGGTGTGCTGGTGGCGGGTGCGCTTGGACCTGATGCCCACATCCGACCACCCTCAGCGCCAGCCCCAGCCCTGCCGCCCCCATCGCCGTCGATGATGCCCGATTTCGGCTCGGCGCGGCGCGAAGCGGGTACCCCGAGGAATGCCGCCGGTGCAGACCGTGTTTGGCAGCGCAGGGGCGGATACTGGAGTAGCGGGTCAGGTAACCGCTGCTCGTCGATCTGAGGGACACTATCTGTACACGATGCGGTACATCACGTCGTGACGAGGAGGCAACACCGATGGGCCACAACGAGCCCCCCGACACACCTGAGCGGGACAAGCGCTACCAGCCCGAGCACAACGCCATGTACGAGCTCGAGTTCCCGGCGCCCCAGTTGTCGCTGACCGATGGGCGTGGGCCGGTCCTGGTTCACGCCTTGGAAGGTTTCTCCGACGCCGGCCACGCGATCAAGCTGGCCGCGGGTCATCTCAAAGACACGTTGGACACCGAGTTGGTCGCCTCGTTCGCGATCGACGAGCTTCTCGACTACCGGTCGAGGCGCCCGCTGATGACGTTCAAGACCGATCACTTCACCCACTACGAGGATCCCGAACTCAGCCTCTACGCCATGCACGACAGCGTCGGGACGCCGTTTCTGCTGCTGGCCGGTATGGAGCCGGATTTGAAGTGGGAGCGATTCATCACCGCGGTCCGATTGCTGGCCGAGCGGCTAGGTGTGCGGCAGACCATCGGCTTGGGTGCCATCCCGATGGCGGTTCCGCACACCCGGCCGATCACGTTGACCGCACACTCCAACAACCGCGAGCTGATCGCCGATTTCACGCCGTGGATTTCCGAGGTGCAGGTTCCCGGCAGCGCGTCGAATCTGCTGGAGTACCGGCTGGCCCAGCATGGACACGAGGTCGCCGGCTACACCGTCCACGTCCCCCATTACCTGGCGCAGACGGACTATCCCGCGGCCGCGCAGGTGTTGCTCGAGCAGTTGGCCAAGACCGGGTCGCTACAACTGCCGTTGAATGCACTGACCGAGGCGGCTGCCGAGGTCAGGGTCAAGGTCGACGAGCAGGTCGAGGCCAGCTCGGATGTCGCTCAAGTGGTGGCTGCGCTGGAGCGACAGTACGATGCGTTCATTGCTGCGCAGGAGAATCGGTCGCTGCTGACGCGTGATGAGGATCTGCCCAGCGGTGACGAACTCGGCGCGGAGTTCGAGCGTTTCCTGGCGCAGCAGGACGAGAAGAAGTTCGACGACGACGATCCGACCTGATCGCCCTCCCGGGCCCGACAGCGAAGTTGGCTACATGACTCAGCGCAAGCCCAATCTTCGCTCGGTGCGCGAGGTTACGCCGCAGCTGCAATTCCGGACGGTGCACGGCTACCGGCGCGCGTTCCGCATCGCGGGCTCGGGCCCGGTGATCCTGCTGATACACGGGATCGGTGACAACTCGACGACGTGGTCGACGGTGCAATCGAAACTCGCGCAACGATTTACCGTCATCGCGGTCGATCTGCTGGGCCACGGCGAGTCGGACAAGCCCCGCGCGGATTACTCGATTGCGGCCTACGCGAACGGTATGCGCGACCTGCTTTCCGTCCTCGATATCGAACGCGTCACCGTTGTCGGCCACTCGCTCGGCGGCGGTGTCGCCATGCAGTTCACCTACCAATTTCCCCAACTGGTCGAGCGGCTGATCTTGGTCGGCGCCGGCGGCGTCACCAAAGACGTCCACCTCATGTTGCGGCTGGCGTCGCTGCCGTTGGGCAGCGAGGCGCTGGCCCTGTTGCGGCTGCCTTTGGTTCTGCCGGCTTTGCAGATCATCGGACGCGCAGCTGGAATGGCGCTGGGCTCCACCTCGGTGGGCCACGACCTGCCCGACATGCTGCGGATCTTGGCGGGCCTCCCGGAGCCGATGGCCTCGGCGGCGTTCACCCGAACCTTGCGCGCAGTGGTGGACTGGCGTGGCCAGAGCATCACCATGCTGGACCGATGTTATTTGACGCAATCCGTTCCGGTGCAGATCATCTGGGGCAGCGACGATGTCGTCGTTCCCGTCAGTCACGCCCACATGGCCCATGCCGCCATGCCGGGCTCCCAACTCGAGATCTTCGAGCGCTCCGGGCATTTCCCATTCCACGACGACCCCGACCGCTTCATCGAGGTCGTGCAGCGCTTCATCGACACCACCGCGCCGTCCGACTACGACCAGACGGCGCTTCGCGAACTGCTGCGCACCGGCGGTGGCGCACAAACTGTCTCCGGGCCGATCGACACCCGAGTCGCTGTGCTGGAGGCGATGGGCGCCGACGAGCGCAGTGCCACCTGATCGCTGCGCCGCGGTGACGTCGTACAGTCGCTCCCATGAGCGTCGACGTGACGGTTTTGCGAGTATTCAGTGATGCGCACGGCGATTTTGGCAATCCGCTCGGCGTCGTCGACGCAGCGACCGTCGAACCCGATCAACATCAGCGCATTGCAACCGAATTAGGTTACAGCGAAACCATTTTCGTCACTCTCCCCGATCCCGGCGCCACGACCGCTGATGCTCGGATCTACACCCCGCTGACCGAGCTAGCGTTCGCCGGGCACCCGACGGTCGGGGCGTCGTGGTGGCTACGATCCATTGGCGCACCGATCCGCACGCTGCACGTGCCGGCCGGTGTGGTGCAGGTGCGATACGACGGCGACGTCACCACCGTCAGCGCCCGGTCGGAGTGGTCGCCGGAGTTCGCCATTCACGATCTGGACAGTATCGACGAGCTCGCCGCCGCCGACCCGGCTGATTACTCTGATGACGTCGCACACTATCTCTGGGTGTGGACCGACGAGGCCTCCGGAACCCTGCGCTCGCGGATGTTCGCCGCCAACCTCGGTGTGGCAGAAGATGAAGCGACGGGCTCGGCGGCGGTACGCATCACCGACTACCTCACCCGCGACCTGCACATCATCCAGGGCAAGGGATCGGTGATCGAAACAACATGGAGCCCGCAGGGTTGGGTACAGGTCGGCGGTCGGGTCGTGGACGACGGCGTGCGGCGAATCTCTTAACTCTTGCGATGCAGCACCGCTGAAAGGTGATGCTGCAGTGGCTGTCCGACGGCACCCATCTCCACGGCGTAGGAGAGTTCGTCGCCGTCGAGCCTGAAGCGACGACCAAGAGCGGTCACCTCCTTGGCAGTTGGCGCCATGCCGATCTGCGTCGTCGACATCTCGAGCTCGATCGTCGCGCCGTCGGCGATGAATCGACCGACTTCGATTTCGGTGATGCCGCTCGGATGCGCCAGCACGAGTTCGACTTCGTTGTATCGCGGTACCCGCAGGTAGCCGGTTTCGGCGTGCAGCGGTGCCCCGTCTAGCGCGGCTTTGGTCTTCTGTCCGTAGATCAAAAACGGTTTGCCCACATGGGAAAACGTGACTTCTTCGAGGTAGTCGAACGGCTCAATGGTGGGGTATTCGCCGGATCCACGCCCCTGCCAGGTCCCGAGCAACGGCGCCAGCGCGTGCAAGTTGGGATGCAGGTCGGGCGGCATTCGGTCAGCCTAGTCCGGCGACGATGCGGCCCAGAATGGGCCGCTGAGGAGCCGGACACCACGCATCAGGCGGCGCGATGCGGCCCAGAATGGGCCGCTGAGGAGCCGGACACCACGCATCAGGCGGCGACGATGCGGCCCAGAATGGGCCGCTGAGGAACCGGACACCACGCATCAGTGGGTGTGCACGTCAGGCGTACGGACGTGCTCGGGACGGAAGCCCCGTCCAACCACGACCGGCGGAATGAATTGCAGCGGACCCCGCCCGACGAATTTCGGAACTCGAATCGGCGACAGGTCACCGGTCAGGTTCGGTTCGATCACTTTGTTTTGCACGAACACTTGACCGGCCTGAATGATTCTGGCCGGAAGCTCGCGACGGCGCTGCACCTTCGCGAGATCGGCCTCGCTCAGCCGACGTTCGCGTAGCGGGCCACAAAGGATGTTCGCCGCGGCCACCGCATCGGCGACTGCGAGGTTGATGCCTACCCCACCGACGGGTGACATCGCATGCGCGGCATCGCCGATACACAGCACACCCGTGCGCCACCAGGTTTTCAGCCGATCCACCCGAACATCGAGCTGGCTGGTGTCGTCCCAGGACTCCAAGTCCTTGACGTGCTCAGCCAAGTTGGGTTGCACGGAAACCAGCCGCTCTTTGAACGCCTCCAGCGACCCGTCTCGCGGGTTTGCCCCCTTGGGCATGATGTAGGCAATTTGCCAATAGTCGCCCCGGTAGATCATGGCCATCATCAGGCCCTTACGGACCACCCCGACGAGTTCCTGCGGGTCACCCGGTCGCCAGTTCAGCCGGAACCACAAGACGTCTATTGGCGAATTCGCGCTTCCAATCTGCAAACCCGCCGCGGCGCGCACTGCGGATTTGCGTCCGTCGGCGCCGATCACAAGATCGGAACGCACCTCGAGTTCCGGGGTGCGCACCCCGACAACGCGGTCGCCGTCGAACACCAGATCTGTAACCTCGGCATTGCGAACCAAGGTGAATTGCGGGTACGCACTGGCTTTTTCGGCGAGGAAGTCCAGGAAGTCCCATTGCGGCATCAGTGCAATGTAGGGCTGCTTGAAACCTAGCCGCGAGAGTGCGCTGAAGTTCCCGAACGTGCGGAGCGTCCCGTCAGTGTTGAAGGCGAGGCGCGTGACCTTGGTGTGCGGGAGCCGCAGAAATTCGTCGATCAGCCCTAGCTCGTCGATGACCCGCAACGTGCTCGGATGTACGGTGTCGCCGCGGAAGTCGCGCAGGAAGTCATTGTGTTTCTCCAGAACGGTGACGTCGATTCCGGCGCGGGCCAGCAGCAGAGCGTGCACCATACCCGCGGGGCCGCCACCGACAACGCACACCCGGGTTCGCACGACTCGCGTCATGGTCCGAGATTACGACGCCGGTCAACCGGAGGCGGGCACCTTTCGGTGGGTACGCAGCGCCTTGATCTCGCGTTCGAAATCCTCGGCAGACTCGAACGACCGGTACACCGAAGCGAATCGCAAATAGGCCACTTCATCGAGTTCTCGCAGCGGGCCGAGGATCGCAAGTCCCACTTCGTTACTGGGAATCTCCGCCGATCCGCCGGCCCGTACGGCGTCTTCGACCTGCTGCGCCAGCAGATTGAGTGCATCGTCGTCGACCTGGCGACCCTGGCACGCGCGCCGCACCCCGCGCATGACCTTTTCGCGGCTGAATGGTTCGGTGACACCGCTGCGCTTGACGACTGCCAGCACCGCGGTTTCCACCGTGGTGAATCGCCGGCCGCACTCCGGACAGGACCGTCGACGCCGGATCGCCTGTCCCTCATCTGTTTCGCGGGAGTCAACGACTCGAGAATCCGGATTGCGACAGAACGGACAGTGCATGGCCGCTCCTTCGCCGCACTGACCTGGGAGTGTCCTAGGCCACCTCGAGCCTACCTGCGCTCCCACGCGTGGGCCTAACATCGTCGAGTGTCGCGACTGACGACCGCTCAACCCACCGGCGCGATCAGCGTCTGGCCGGCGGTCACTGCAGACGAGTCGAGTTCATTGAGCTCGCGGATGCGAGCAGTGACCTGCGCGGTCGGCGCATCCGGGGCGACCCGCGCGGCCAAGTGTTGCAACGTCTCCCCGGGTTCAACCCGCACCACGGCAAGCCGGTCGGGCATCTGAACCGCGGCCTTCTCGGGGCCGCCGTGCAGCATGCCGCCGAAGTGCGCCACGAATCCCAGCCACACCGTGATGCCCGCCGCGACGACAGCGAGCATCACGGTCGTGGCCGGGGTGATCGGCCGGGGCCGGTGCGGCGCCGTGGACATCAACACGCCTGTGCCCCGGTAGCGGGGAGGTGCAGCGACGGGCCTGGGCGGCTGCGGACCTCTGGATCCGGGGCGGCCACCGCGGCCGGCCGGACGCACCTGAACCGGGCGAACCCGGATCGACGCTCTTGGCGAAATCGTCTCGATGGGCATCATGTGCGTTCCTCCAGTCGGCTCGGGGTCGATCACTTGTTCGAAGAGTACTCGATAATGTGTTCGAAATCCGAACGTGTGATCGAACTGTTGTACATGCCGCCCACCATAAGACGGGCCACCGACAACTTTTTGCCCCGCCGGACAGGTCAAAGGCGCGACATACCTCGAACACATGTTTGATATCCAGGCAGAATGCCGCTACATTCGTCCGTATGAGCGATAGCGATAGTTCGAGCGCCGACTCTGACCGCCCGCTGCGATCGTCGGAATCAGTGCTGACGCCGCGCCAACGCACCATCCTCGACGTCATCCGCGCGTCGGTCACCAGCCGTGGCTATCCCCCGAGCATTCGGGAAATCGGTGACGCCGTCGGCCTGACGTCGACATCCTCGGTGGCTCACCAACTGCGCACGCTGGAGAAAAAGGGGTACCTCCGCCGCGACCCGAACCGCCCGCGCGCTGTCGATGTCCGATCAGCCGACGACACGTCGAAGACACCGGTGCTCACCGATGTCGCGGGCTCGGACGCGCTGCCGGAGCCGACGTACGTTCCCGTACTCGGTCGGATTGCGGCCGGTGGCCCGATCCTGGCCGAGGAAGCCGTCGAGGATGTCTTCCCGCTGCCGCGCGAACTCGTCGGCGAGGGCGCGCTGTTCCTCCTGAAGGTGGTCGGTGAATCGATGGTCGACGCCGCGATCTGCGACGGCGACTGGGTAGTGGTCCGTCAACAGAATGTGGCCGACAACGGCGACATCGTCGCAGCCATGATCGACGGGGAAGCCACCGTCAAGACGTTCAAACGCACCGGCGGCCAGGTCTGGCTGATGCCACACAACCCCGCATTCGATCCCATCCCGGGTAACGACGCGGCTGTTCTCGGCAAGGTCGTCACGGTAATCCGCAAGATCTGACGCCGCTTCGCCCGGGTCGGCTATCCCGCCTTGTGGAATCCGTTCGCCGTGGCGACTTCCTCACTGGCGAACCAGATTTCGGCTTGGGTGTCTTCGTAGAGGGCGCTGTCGGGCATGTAGTACAGCCCGGAGCTGGCGTTGGCCTTGACGGGGTATCCGTCCGGCACCTGATATGGGTCGTCCATCGGTAGGTGAATCGCCAACTGCCCCGGCGCAATTCGCGGTATCGGTACGGCCTCGGTAACGAGAGCATCGTCACCGTCCGCGGCCGCGTGGCGGCCGGCGCGAGCATCGCCCCCCGCCAGCGGAATTCCGGTCGGGTCGGTGTCGACGTCATCGGGATCCTCGTCGAAGTGCTCGTCGACGCGGCGCTCGAAGTCCTGGTCATGACCGAAGTCGTCGAATGCCGAAACCTCTTCAGGACTGTCGGATTCGTCCTCTGCCAGCAGCTCGTCGACCAGACTTTTACGGCTCGGCGGCATCCACGCGCTGGAAGGCTGACTGGGCAATCGCACAGTCCGCGGACGCGGCCGAAAGTCCGGGGACAAGCGTGACGACGCCAGGTCGCTGTCACCCTCTGGCGACCATTGCGAGACAGACGCGGTGACGGCCTCATAACCGGAGTCGTCCGAGTCGCTCACGTCGTCGGACCGATCGGCGCGTTTCGCCGCACGACGCCGGCTCCACCATCGCGCCACCAATGCCAGCAGTACCACTAGCACCAGCGCCGCAGCACCGGCCAGCAACCACAACCAGTGCGCGCTCAGCCAACTGACCCCCGCGCTGGGCGAAGCAGAACCGGCCGGCGTCTTCTGCCCAGGAACCTCAAGGCCGGAAAGTGCCGACGCCAAATTCGGCGGTTGGGTGGCGAAGGTGTTCTTCGTCTTGTTCCAGGCGATCTGACCGCCGATGAACTTCTGCGTGACGACGTCCTTGGCGATCACCTGATCGCCGAGCGGCGCACCCAGTTTGCCGCTTGCCCCGAGGAGTTTGTCCCACGCGGCCTTGATGGCCCCGCGCACCACGAATGCGCCGTGATCCGACGTCCAGAAGATCTCCGGCTTGTCCTCGGCGGAGAAGGAGCTCACCTTGCTGGCCGGTTTGACACCGCCGTCAGCCTCGTTGGAGATCGGGAAGCCGAGATCGCTGTTCGCGGGTCCGCCGAGCGCCTCGTACTTGGTCAAAATGTCGGTCTCGACGGCATTGGCTCCGGTAGCGGGGCTGAAGAAGATCTTTCCGCCGGCGAAGTCCTGGGCCAGCCCGTTAGCGCCAACCGGATACTGGTCGCCCTGTTTGGCGCCCAGCGGACCGGAGGCGCCGCCGGCAGCCCGCCAGGCCATGTTGATGTCTGCCGTCGGATCGATAGGTACCTGCAACCCGCTGAGCTGACCGGCCAGCTCTGGCGGGACAGTGGTGAACGCCTTGGTCAGCCGGTTCCACGACACCTTGCCGCCGCTGAACGCCTGCGTCGCGAGTTCGCCGTCGTAGGTTTCGTCGCCAATCGGGACGCCCAGCGCGCCACCCGAACTGCCCAACTTGTCCCACGCCGCGTTGATCGCGCCGCGCACGATGAACGCTCCGTGGTCGGCGGTCCAGTAGATCAACGGCTTGTCGCTGGCCGAGAAGGTACTGACTCGACTGTCGGGACCGGCAAGACCGCGTACTTCACTGGTGATCGGGAAGCCCAAATCGGAGGCCGCTGGGCCGCCGAGAGCCTCGTATTTGTCAAGGATGGCGCCCATCATCGACCGGGGGCCGGTGGCCGGCGTGAAGAACATCTTTCCGTGCAGGAAGTCCTGAGCGAATCCCGGGCCGGCGACGTAGCAATCACCCTGTTTGGCACCCAGGTCCGAGGTGTCGCCACCGGCCTCTTTCCAGGCCGCGGTGATTGCGTTGTCGGCGTCGCCTATCGGGGATGCGTTCGCGACTGGAGTCAGCAGAGCCATGCAGGTGAGTCCCGCCGCCAGCACCACCAAGGCACGCGCTACGTGCGCGAAGATGCCCGATCGTTCTCGCTGCCTTGTCATCCCACCCTCCCCGCGGTCGCCAGTCCGAATCCTGGGCCCAGTGTCAACCGCCCTGTGGGCCGCCACAACTCTGCTGCGGGCGACGACGCGTGGGGAGTCATACGAAGACCCTACGGAATGGTCATCGTGCCGATGCCGAATTGCCGTCCACAGGACCGGTTTGTGTCGTTCGGCCTTTAGATTACGGTCCGCTGATATACACGCGCACGTCGCGGCGACATTGACGGCGGATCTGCGCTGACCGAGGGCTTGCGAACTCCTGACCTCGGGTGGGGCAACCGATGCCCGTTTGCCCGGCTCGCGCACCGCGCGGCCGATTCTCGAAATCACCGTTGGCCGGTCGAATTACCCGGCCCGGCGAAGCGGGACACAACGCACGCCACCGGCCATGGTGGACGAAAGTATTTCGTGTGCAAAAAGTCCCGCGATCAGACACCCAGGCTGCGGCCGATGATTTCCTTCATGATCTCAGTCGTACCGCCGTAGATGGTCTGCACGCGCGCGTCGAGATACGCACGTGCAACCGGGTATTCGCGCATATAGCCGTAGCCACCGTGCAGCTGGAGGCAGCGGTCGATGAGGTACACCTGCTTCTCGGTGGCGTACCACTTGGCCATCGCGGCCTGTTCGACGGTGAGCTTCTCCTCGAGGTGCAGCGCGATGAACTCGTCGACCATGATCCGCACCACGGTGGCCTCGGTGGCCAATTCGGCGAGCAAGAATCGGCTGTTCTGGAAACTGCCGACCGGCTTACCAAAGGCCTTGCGCTCCTTGGTGTATTGCAGTGTCTGCTCCAGCACCTGCTCCATGGCGGCAGCGGCCATGATGGCGATCGAGATCCGCTCCTGCGGCAGGTTCTGCATCAGGTAGATGAAACCCTTGCCCTCATCGCCCAACAGATTCTCGGCGGGCACCTCGACGTCGGTGAAGGACAACTCTGCGGTGTCCTGGGCGTCCAGGCCGATCTTGTCCAGGTGCCGGCCGCGCTCGAATCCCTTCATGCCCCGTTCGACGGCCAGCAGCGAAAACCCTTGCGCGCCTTTGTCCGGATCGGTCTGAGCCACCACGATCACCAGGTCAGAGTTAATACCGTTGGTGATGAACGTCTTTGAGCCGTTGAGTACATAGTGGTCGCCGTGCTTGACCGCACGGGTCTTGATGCCCTGCAGGTCGCTGCCGGTGCCGGGTTCGGTCATCGCGATCGCCGTGATCAGCTCACCTGTACAGAATTTCGGCAGCCAGCGCTGCTTCTGCTCCTCGGTGGTCAGGTTCAGCAGGTAGGGCGCGACGATGTCGTTGTGCAGACTGAACCCGATGCCGCTGTAGCGGCCGTAGGTGGTTTCCTCGGTGATGATCGTGTTGTAACGGAAGTCGGAATTACCGCCGCCGCCGTACTCCTCGGGGATCGACATTCCCAGGAAGCCCTGCTTGCCGGCTTCCAACCAGACGCCCCGGTCGACGATCTTCTCCTTTTCCCACTCGTCGTGGTAGGGCGCGACGTGTCGTTCTAGGAACGATCGGTAGGACTCGCGGAACAGGTCGTGCTCGGGCTCGAACAACGTGCGCTGGTATTTGACGGCGCTACCCATGAGATGCCTCCGGCGGGGTTGGGAACTCTGCGCCCAAGATATACCAACCGGATGGTTGGTCGGTCGGGGTGTCGGTTCAGGCCTAAAATCTTCGGGATGGATGAGACAGTCCTGGTGCAGGAACTTGGGCAACTGCTCGAATTCTCCTACACCGACATGCTGTGTTACGCGGGGCCGTTTTCCCGGGCGGGCGTAGCCAGCGCGCTCAAAGTGCTGCAGCGGGCTTTCGCCGCCCTATCCCCTAATCACCCACCGCAGCGGCGATCAATTGTCATTCGCGCCGCGTTCGACGAACTAGGAATTCGCGACGGAATCGAGGCAGTGACCCGCGCGGTGACCGATGGCCGATACTCCGTTGACCCCGCTCTGGTGCGACCTGAGCGCGGACGCATTCTGCAGGGGTTCGTTTTTCAGGCCACGGTCAACGGCCGCACAGCGACGTTGATGATGCGTCCCGGCTTTATCTCCGACGAATTCTTCGCCCTGACCGCCAAGTCTGAACGCGATCAGGCCGAGGAGGCACACCTCGACAAGCTGAATTCCGAGATGACGCGCCAGATACTGGCGGCATCCGCGGAGGATGTCTACGAGTTGGTCATCTGAACGAGAGTCGGATCACACTCCCGGAGTGAGTTACTACGAAGTATTTCGTCGCTGCTGTTAAGCCTTGTTCGAATCGGTCTTGATATCCCACGAAAACCCTTCTACCGGCCTCGATATGTTGCGTAAAAAAGTCCTGAGGTTTGTTGGCATTTGTATTCCTCGCACGAATATTAAGCGGTAGCTTAACGGCACCTGAGAACTATCGGGTGTCCTTATGGGGAGGACGGGGCCATGACCAGTCAGCTCAGCAGCGTGGGGTTCATCAGAGGCTGTGGTGGCGTGTCGGCATTCGGAATGACTCCAGTGGCAATCACGCCAACAGCCCACAACATTTCCGGCGAAGGGAAAACCATGCGCACCACGACCAAACGCACACTCATTGCCGCAGCCGCGTTGACAGCGGCCGGACTGTTCGGATCATTGCCCTACCACGGGTCCGCACAGGCGCAAGGGGTGCCCAATGTCCACCACGACGTCGCGCTGGTGGACGTGACCAACCCGATTGTCACGAGCGAGATCGCGCTCGACGACTCGCTGTACAGCGGGCTCTACGGCCCGACGACCGGCTTGTACGCGGAGCTGTACAGCAACGCGGTGACGGCGCTGGGCGCCACCACCGCCGACTCCCTGCTCGGCACCACCGTTGCCGGCGGCGCAGACGGCATTTTCGACGGAGCGGCCAACAGTTTCTCCAGCGGAGTCTTCCTCGACACCTGGGCGGCCGAAGACGAGCTGAACCAACTGCTGGGTGTGACGGCGACTGCCTCGGAAACGGCGATCCTGGCCGACATCGGTACCGATCCTGTAGCGCTGGCCGGTGACACGCTGCCGACGGCAGGTGCTACGGGCTTCGACGCGGACCTGATGACCATCGCCACCGCCGATTTCACGAACGCGACAAGTGAGTTCACCACCTACCTGGACGGCCTGCCGACAGCGTTGGGTGACCTCGGCGGACTGAGCACCCTGCTCGGCGACCTCGGCCTCGGCAGCCTGGGTGGTCTCGGTACGGACCTGACAACGATCTTGGACGGCTTGCTCGGCACGCTGTAGTACCAGGGGGAACAGAAGCGTCGGAGCTGGGGGGCTCCGGCGCTTTCTGTTATCTGCGGGCTATGTGCGTCAGGTGGCCGAGAATTGACGCAAGCTGGCGGCGAGCGCCACCGGTACCCGCGCTTTGATGTGAGTTCCGTCGCTGACGTGCTCGGTCTCCTGAACGCGGCCGTCGGCGTGCACGCGCGACACCAGATCGCCGCGGTCATACGGGATCACCACGTCGACCGCGGTGTCGGTGGTAGCCACCATCTCGGACATCCGCCGGCGTAGTGCTTCGACGCCGTCGCCGGTATGCGCCGAGACGAACACCGCCCCGGGCAGCGCGCGGCGCAGCTTGGCTAGCGCCAAATCGCCCGCGGCGTCGATTTTGTTGACGACGATCAACTCGGGCGCGGGGCCGCCAGTGACTCCGCGATCGGCGAAGACGTCGGTGATCACGTGCCGCACCGCGCTGATCTGGGCCAGCGGGTTGAGGTCCGAGCCGTCGACGACGTGCACCAGAAGATCAGCGTCGACCACCTCTTCCAGCGTCGAGCGGAACGCTTCGACCAACTGGGTCGGTAGGTGGCGCACGAAACCCACGGTGTCACTGACCACGAACGCCCGTCCGTCGTCGAATTGTCCACGGCGCGTAGTGGGTTCCAGGGTGGCGAACAACGCGTCCTGCACCAGCACCCCGGCGCCGGTCAACGCGTTCAGCAGGCTGGACTTCCCCGCGTTGGTGTAGCCGACAATCGCAATGGACGGCGCTTCGCTGCTGCGCCGGCGGCTTCGCTGGGTGTCGCGGACCTGCTTCATATCCTTGATCTCGCGGCGCAACTTGGACATTCGCTCGCGGATCCGGCGCCGATCGGTCTCGATCTTGGTCTCACCGGGTCCGCGGGTGCCCACACCGCCGCCGCTGCCACCGGCGCCACCGCCCTGCCGCGACATCGACTCACCCCAGCCGCGTAGCCGCGGCAGCATGTACTCCATTTGCGCCAGCGACACCTGCGCCTTGCCTTCGCGGCTGGTGGCGTGCTGGGCGAAGATGTCCAAGATCAGCGCGGTGCGGTCGATGACCTTGACCTTGACCGCCTTCTCCAGAGCGTTCAGTTGCGCCGGGGACAGTTCGCCGTCGCAGATAACGGTGTCGGCGCCGGTAGCCAACACCACGTCACGCAGTTCGGCTGCCTTACCTGACCCGATATAGGTCGAGGGATCGGGCTTGGTGCGCCGCTGGACCATGCCTTCGAGCACCTCAGATCCCGCGGTTTCGGCCAGCGCAGCCAATTCGGCGAGGCTAGCGTCGGCGTCGGCGGCAGTGCCGTCGGTCCACACGCCGACCAACACCACCCGCTCGAGCCGCAGTTGGCGGTATTCGACCTCGGAGACGTCGGCGAGTTCGGTGGACAGCCCGGCGACTCGGCGTAACGCCGCGCGATCGTCAAGCGCGAGCTCACCGGTGCTCGGGGTGCTGGGCGAATCTGGATATGTCATAGGCAAGTACCGATGGTGCCCGCCGAAGCGGCGGTCCGCATCCGATTAATGTGACGCCTCCTGCCACCATTGCTCGCTGAGTTCGCCTCGGGCGACCAGCACCGACGGCCCACGCAGGTAACTGGTGGCCTCGGTGACGGTGACGACGACATCGCCGCCGGGCACCCGCACGGTCAAGGTGCCGGTGGCCGCTCCGCTCTGCGAGAGCGCGGCGACGGCAGCGGCGACGGTTCCTGTTCCACAGGAACGGGTTTCGCCCACTCCCCGCTCATGTACCCGCATGCTGACCATGCCGTCGACCGGTGCGGTGAGAATCTCGACGTTGACGCCGTCGGGGAATTGATCGTGATCGAAGCTGACCGGCGCCGCAACATCCAACTCCGCCAGCTCCTCGACCGTGAGCGCAGAGTCGACGCAGGCCAGGTGTGGGTTGCCGACGTCGACCGCCAAACCATTGAAGGTCCGGCCGCCGACAACGGCCTGGCCGGGCCCGAGCCGGTTGGCCTTGCCCATGTCGACCCGCACGTCGGCGCAGGTCGCGTCGACGTGGTGAATGACGACAGGCCGCGGGCCGGACAACGATCCGACGACAAATTCGTCGCGGGATTCCAGGCCACCGGCCCGCAGGTAATGCGCGAAAACCCGCACGCCGTTACCGCACATCTGCGCGATCGACCCGTCGGCGTTGCGGTAGTCCATGTACCAGTCGCCGGGGCTCACGCCGTCGGGAATGCGATCGAAGACCCCGGCCGCCAGCGCCGCTCCGGCCGTGGTGACCCGCAGGACGCCGTCGGCACCGATACCGCGGCGCCGGTCGCACAACGCCGACACCACTCCGGGCGTCAACACCAGCGCGGCATCCAGGTCGGCCAGCACGACGAAGTCGTTCTGGGTGCCATGCCCTTTGGCGAACCGGATCACCTGCTCAGGATACGTGGCGCCACGCCCGGAGCGCCGTCGGCTGCGCGGGCCCTCGGCGGGAGTGACGCGCCTTCGCGGGTCAACGCCACCCACACCGCTTACCGAGACCACACCCCGAAATGTTGAGTAATAACGCTTGACTATCGGCCGCCTAAATTTGCTGGCGCTCCCCCGCTTACTCGATTATCAGCGGGGCGTCACCGTCGTTTTGCCCTCTGGCGAAAACCCCGTGAGCAGCAACAACGGCCCGCTGGTGGGAATCGGCAAAAAACCTCCGCCAGAAAATCCGAGTGGCTATTTTGTATTAGGCACACGTCGAGTAGCTTTGGCGATGCCGAAAACGGCTCTTCGTATTGGTCTCTAGGAGTAAGCGGGAGGATGGCAGGCCGACACGCAAAGCGGAGAACTCGCACGCGTAACCGCAAGGTCCGCCGCCGTGCGGCCGTCGGTCTGTCCACGACCGCCGGGGGTCTTCTTGCCGCCGTAGTGAGCCCGTTCGCTGCTCCGCCGCCTGCCAATGCCGACTTCGGCATCGACGATGTGATCATCGACCTGCTCGACCCGGGCGCGATCGCGGCTGCCGCTCTCCCGGCCGGCACGGTAGATCTGGGCGCGATGCTGGCTGATCTTGGCTCGAGCGGCACTGCGGCAACCGATCCCACCGCTCTCGCGATCACTGACCTCCCCGACCTTGGCCCCCTCGCGGCCGCCGCCGACCCTGGCTCGGCCGCCGCCGACCCGGCCGGCAGTTTCCCTTTGAGCGAACTGCTGGCCTATTTCGGCTTGGTGGGTAACGGGACACCCGATAGCCCCGAACTCGCGGCTGCCTTCCAGGAGTACATCTATCAGCCGGCGCACACGTTCATTCAGGCCTGGATTGGCAGCCCATTCGGTCAGCAGTTCGACAACGGGATCAACAGCCTCTTCGTCACGCCAAGCAACGTCTGCGGCGTGATTTGCAACGGCGTCCCCGGAACAGAGGCAGACCCTAACGGCGGAGACGGCGGGTTTTTGGCCGGTGACGGTGGGGCTGGCTGGACCAGCACCGAGGCCGGCGTGGCCGGTGGTAATGGCGGCGATGCCCTTGGAATCGGTGACGGTGGCGATGGTGGTTACGGCGCCCTGGGTGCCGACGGCGGCAATGGCGGCGCCGGCGGCTGGGTGATGGGCAACGGCGGCCTCGGCGGGGACGGCGGGGACGGCGGTCCCGGTGTGGCTGCTGGCAACGGCGGCGCCGGCGGCAGCATCGGCCAAAACATCACCGACGTCAGCGCGCTCGGCAACGGCGGTGCCGGCGGGGCCGGCGGGGCCGGCTATGCCGGTGCCGACGCTGCAGGGGCGACTTCGCCAGGTGCGGCCGGCGGAACGGGCAGCCCTGGTGAGGCCGGGGGTAGCGGCGGGGCCGGTGGCGACGGCTCGACATTGATCGGTGTTGGCGGCGCCGGCGGGGACGGCGGGGCTGGAGGGGACGGAGGCAGCGGCGGGGCCGGTGCCAACGCCGACGCGGCCAACCCCGTCGGGGGGGCGGGCGGTGCCGGTGGGGAGGGCGGCAACGGCGGGGCGGGCGGGGCCGGTGGCAACAGCGGCGCCGGACAGGCCGACAGCGGCGCCCAGGGTGACGGCGGCAACGGCGGGGCGGGCGCGCAAGGCGGCAACGGCTACGCCGGCGCCGATGCCACTAACGCGGGAGCGACCGGCAACGCCGGCGGCAACGGGGGCAACGGCGGCGCTGGCGGTAACGGTGGTAACGGCACCGTCGCCGGAGACGGCGGCGCCGGGGCTCTCGGCGGGATAGGCGGCAACGGCGGCAACGGCGCCGCGGGCGCGAGCGGGTCATTCGCCGGCAGCGGCACCGGAATCGGCCAGGCTGGAGGCGACGGCGGCGCGGGCGGAGCCGGTGGCAGCGGCGGCAACGGCGGCATCGGCGGCGCGGGCGCCAACAACACCACCGGGACTACCGGCACGGGCGGTGCGGGTGGTCACGGCGGAAACGGCGGTGCACCAGCTAACGGCGGCAACGGCGCAGCTGGGACTACCGCCAACCCCAACGGTGGCAACGGCGGTGGCGGCGGCAGTGTCGGTACCGCCGGGTCCGGCGGCACCGGCGGCACCGGTTCGACCCCCGGCGCCAACGGCACCGCCGGCGCCACCCCCAGCGGCCCGATCGGCAACGGCGGCAACGGCGGCAACGGCGCCACCGCGACCACCGCCGGCGGCTCGGGCGGCAACGGCGGAGCCGGCGGCAACGGCGGCACCCAAGGCAACGGCGGCACCGGCGGCACCGGCGGCAACGGACTGGCCGGCACCACCGGCACCAACGCCTCCACGGCGGGACAGACCGGCGGTAACGGCACCGCGGGCGGCTCGGGCGGCAACGGCGGCACCGGCGGCACCGGCGGCTCGATCTCGGGCAACGGCGGCAACGGCGGTAGCGGTGGCACCGGCGCCAACGGCGGCGGCGGTGGCACCGGAGCAGGCGGCGCCACCGGCATATCAGGCACCAGCAACGGTGTCGGCGGGACCGGCGGCAACGGCGGCAACGGCGGCGGCGGCGGTGGCGGCGGCAACGGCGGGACCGGCGGGACCGCCGCCCACGGCAGCACCGGAACCACCGGCACCGGCGGCGCAGCCGGCAACGGCGGAGCCGCCGGCACACCCGGCAACGGCGGCGGCGGCGCGGCCGGCGTCAACGGGGTAGCCGGCTCCGGCGGCAGCCTCGGCGCCGGTGGCAACGGCGGTGGCGGCGGCAGTGTCGGTACCGCCGGGTCCGGCGGCACCGGCGGCACCGGTTCGACCCCCGGCGCCAACGGCACCGCCGGCGCCACCCCCAGCGGCCCGATCGGCAACGGCGGCAACGGCGGTAACGGCGCCACCGCGACCACCGCCGGCGGCTCGGGCGGCAACGGCGGAGCCGGCGGCAACGGCGGCACCCAAGGCAACGGCGGCACCGGCGGCACCGGCGGCAACGGACTGGCCGGCACCACCGGCACCAACGCCTCCACGGCGGGACAGACCGGCGGCAACGGCACCGCGGGCGGCTCGGGCGGCAACGGCGGGGCCGGCGGCACCGGCGGCTCGATCTCGGGCAACGGCGGCAACGGCGGTAGCGGTGGCACCGGCGCCAACGGCGGCGGCGGTGGCACCGGAGCAGGCGGCGCCACCGGCATATCAGGCACCAGCAACGGTGTCGGCGGGACCGGCGGCAACGGCGGCAACGGCGGCGGCGGCGGTGGCGGCGGCAACGGCGGGACCGGCGGGACCGCCGCCCACGGCAGCACCGGAACCACCGGCACCGGCGGCGCAGCCGGCAACGGCGGAGCCGCCGGCACACCCGGCAACGGCGGCGGCGGCGCGGCCGGCGTCAACGGGGTAGCCGGCTCCGGCGGCAGCCTCGGCGCCGGTGGCAACGGCGGTGGCGGCGGCAGTGTCGGTACCGCCGGGTCCGGCGGCACCGGCGGCACCGGTTCGACCCCCGGCGCCAACGGCACCGCCGGCGCCACCCCCAGCGGCCCGATCGGCAACGGCGGCAACGGCGGCAACGGCGCCACCGCGACCACCGCCGGCGGCTCGGGCGGCAACGGCGGAGCCGGCGGCAACGGCGGCACCCAAGGCAACGGCGGCACCGGCGGCACCGGCGGCAACGGGCTGGCCGGCACCACCGGCACCAACGCCTCCACGGCGGGACAGACCGGCGGCAACGGCACCGCGGGCGGCTCGGGCGGCAACGGCGGCACCGGCGGCACCGGCGGCTCGATGTCGGGCAACGGCGGCAACGGCGGTAGCGGTGGCACCGGCGCCAACGGCGGCGGCGGTGGCACCGGAGCAGGCGGCGCCACCGGCATATCAGGCACCAGCAACGGTGTCGGCGGGACCGGCGGCAACGGCGGCAACGGCGGCGGCGGCGGTGGCGGCGGCAACGGCGGGACCGGCGGGACCGCCGCCCACGGCAGCACCGGAACCACCGGCACCGGCGGCGCAGCCGGCAACGGCGGAGCCGCCGGCACACCCGGCAACGGCGGCGGCGGCGCGGCCGGCGTCAACGGGGTAGCCGGCTCCGGCGGCAGCCTCGGCGCCGGTGGCAACGGCGGTGGCGGCGGCAGTGTCGGTACCGCCGGGTCCGGCGGCACCGGCGGCACCGGTTCGACCCCCGGCGCCAACGGCACCGCCGGCGCCACCCCCAGCGGCCCGATCGGCAACGGCGGCAACGGCGGCAACGGCGCCACCGCGACCACCGCCGGCGGCTCGGGCGGCAACGGCGGAGCCGGCGGCAACGGCGGCACCCAAGGCAACGGCGGCACCGGCGGCACCGGCGGCAACGGCGCGACAGGATCGACCGGAGTCAATCCGTCAGACGGCCAAGCGGGCAACGGCGCTACTGGCAGTAACCAGAACTGCGTCGTTGTCTGCACCCCACCAGGCACGGGCGGTCCCGGCCTCAACGGCACTGTCGCCGGCCAGGTCGGCGGGAACGGCGGCACCGGCGGCAGCGGCAGCGGGTTGGGCCTCGTAGGTGCTCAAGGCGGGGCTGGCGGTACCGGCGGCACGGGCGACGTTGCTAACGGCGGGGCTGGGGGCACCGGCGGTAACGCCACGGCGGTGGCCAATCTCGGCACCGCTAACGCCGGTAACGGCGGCACCGGCGGCGCCGCCACGGGTGTGGGCGCTACCGGCGGCACCGGGGGCACCGGCGGAACCGGCGGCGCTGGCGGCGCGGGCGGATCGATCTCAGGTAACGGCGGCGCAGGAGGCAGCGGCGGTGCCGGCGGCACGGGTGGCACGGGCGCCGTAGGCCCCTCCGGCGGCAACGGCGGCAACGGTGGCAACGCGACCATTCCTGTGAACGTCGGAACGGTCGACGGCGGAAACGGTGGCAACGGTGGGGCCGGCGTGAACGGTGGCGTCGGCGGTACCGGGGGCAACGGCGGTGGGGGCGGCTTGGGTGGCACCGCCACCAACGGCACCGCCGGGACCGTCGGCGCGGGCGGGTCAGGGGGCACCGGCGGCACCGGCGGGGCCGGCGGCACGGGTGGCACCGGCGGCACCGGGGGTACTGGAACCAACGGGGTCGGGACAGTCGTGCAGCACGGCACCAATGGGAGTGCGGGTGCCAACGGGGTTCAAGGCGCGACCGGCGCGACCGGCACCCACGGCGCCGCCGGCTAGCACCCGCTCAGGACACGAGCCGCCAGGCCCGGAGCGCCGCGTCGGCGTTACCGTCGGCGGTCGCGTCCAGCCAGTGGATGCGGTGGTCGCGACGGAACCACGACCGCTGACGGCGCACGTAGCGTCGGGTGCCGATGAAGGTCGGCCCCCGCGCGGCGCCGCCGTCACCGCCGGCGTCGAGGTCGTCGAGAACCTGGGCGTAGCCCAGCGCCCGCGACGCCGTCACGCCGTCGCGCAGGCCGCGGCCAAGCAGCGCGATCACCTCGTCGACGAGACCTTCGGTGAACATCGTCTCGGTACGCTGGGCCAGCCGCTGGTCGAGAAGTTCTGTCTCGCAATCTAATCCGATGATCGCCGTATCCCATCGCGGTGTACCGATGACGGGCGCCGACGCGGCGAACGGCCGGCCGGTCAGTTCCACTACCTCCAACGCGCGCACGATGCGCCGCGCGTCGGTCGCCAGGATCGACGCCGCGGCGGCCGCGTCGCGGTTGGCGAGCTCGCCGTGCAGGGCGCCCGCGCCGACCTCGGCGAGCCGCTGCTCCCATTTCGCCCGCACCGCTGGGTCGGTCGCCGGGAACGACCAGTCGTCGAGCAGCGATTGGATGTACAGCATCGAGCCGCCCACCAGCAGCGGCACCTTGCCGCGCGCGGCAATCGCCTCGATCTCGGCGGCGGCGTCCTGCTGGTAGCGCGCGACTGTTGCGGTTGCGGTGACGTCGAGCACGTCGAGCTGGTGGTGCGGGATGCCGCGGCGTTGCGCGACGGGCAGCTTGGCCGTGCCGATGTCCATGCCGCGGTAAAACTGCATCGCGTCGGCGTTGACGATCTCGGCTTCACCCCCGAGTCGCTCTGCAACGTCAAGGGCCAGTTGCGATTTGCCGGTTCCGGTCGGCCCGACGATCGCCAGCGGCCTCACGGCTGCCAGACGCCGGCGAAGTACCCGACACCATAGGGCGCCGCGCGGTAAAGCTCCTTGACCGACCGGGGCGCCGGCTCGGCCAGCCCGGCCAGCACACCGAACGCAACCCGTCCCCCGACCTGCGCGGGCAGCTGAGCCAGCGCGGCCACGTCGCCGCCGGCCAGCGCATCGTCCAGGGCTTCCTGCACCTCGACATCAGTGGGTTGATAACCGCCGGGAGCGGCCGGAGTCAACGTGTTCGCGCCGTCGGCGACGATCAGCGCCCCGATCGGCTCGCTCGACAGGTCGATCTCACGACGCAGCCGCCTGCCCAGCTCGACCGCCGCCCCGGCGTCGTGGCTCTCGGCGTAGACCCGGACCTGCGCGCGGGCATCCGGCTGAGCCTGAGACCGGATCCAGCCGCCGATCAGCGCACACAGCGGCATCGCGACAGCTTCCCCGCCGGATTGCGGCGAAAGCCGGACCGGCACGTCGACGCCGAAACCGGCGAACGTCCCGACGCGGTCCGAGCCGATGACTCCATCTGCGGCGCCCACCCCGATGACGACCCAGCGCGGCGGCAGCGCCGCGGCCGCAGCGATCATCGCCGCCCGCAACTCCGCCACTTCGGCGGCGGCCCCGCCGGCAAGCTCGGGAACCAGCACCGGCGCTGACGGGATGATCGAGATGGCGCTCAGCACGCCATCAAACTAACGGGTCGACGTGACGGCGGCGAATGAGTCGGTGTGCGCTTCGACCGTTTTGGCCTCGCCGCGCGCCAGGGCGGCGGTCGCGATCACCATCACCGCGACCGCGACCGCCAGGACAAACACCGTCTCGTCGCCCGAGTTCACCGTTTCGCCGAGCACAAACACCCCGAGCAGCGAACCCACTGTCGGCTTGGCCACTGTCATGGTCGGCATCGACGCGTTGAGCGGCCCGCCTCGATACGCCGACTGCTGGAACACCATCCCGGCAACCGCCGCTCCAATGCAGGCGTACAGCTCAGGACTAGCCAGCACCGCCACGATGCCACCCTTGGCAGTGTCGACCGCTCCCTTGACCAACACCGCGAACAAGGCCAGCGACGCACCGGACAACGCCGCCAGCAGCACCGCCGCGATCACCCCGTCCGGCCAGAGCCGCGCCCCGAGCAGACACAGCCCCGCCAACGGGCCCGCGACCGCGGCGACCACCAGCCACGTCCGCAGCGACGCGTGCGAGTGCCCGGCCACCGGATTTCCGACGGTCACGACGACGGCCAGCGCGGCCGCCAAGATCGCCGCCCAACTCCAGTCCCATCGGGTGACCGGAGCCCCGGTCATCCGCGCGTACAGCGGTAAGGCGAACAGCAACGCCGTCACCTGCAGCCCGGTCACCAAAATCACCGAGCCGAGGCTCAGCGCCCCGGCCTGCAGACCGTAGTTGGCGACCGCGGCCACCGCCCCGAGTCGCCAGTCGCGGTTGCGCCACGACATGAAGAACAAGGCGAGGTAGCCGACCCGCTCCTCGGTGACCGCGTGCGCGGACCGCTGCCGCGCCACGTTGCCGATGGCCGACGCGAACGCGGCGGCCAGTGCCAGCACAACGGCGATATCTTCTTTCGGCACGGTCTACCCCCCTCACGTCATCTCTTGCCCGCCACGGTACTGACGTCGGCGATGAAAACCCGGGCGCGGCGCGTAGCAGTCAGCGATTCAACGGCTCTTTCTCAGACACGACCACGTCCTGACCGGCACCAGCCGCGATGGTCGCCGCTTCACCGCGGGCCAGCGCGATCGTGGCCATCACCACCAGAAGGCCTGCAGCGACCAGCGTCAACAGGCGCGGGCCGCTGGCAGTGAGCGTCTCGCCGAGGACCAGAACGCCCAGCAGCGACGCGACCACGGGCTTGGCGACGGTGACCGTCGGCAACGACGCAGTCAGCGCCCCGGCGCGAAAGGCCGACTGCTGGAAAATCATCCCCGCCAACGCGGCCGGCAACAGGCAGTAGGACTCAGGCGCGCGCAGAAATGCCCCGAAGCCGCCCGATGCCGCGCCGACGGCACCTTTGGTCAGCACGGCGAACAGCGCCAGCGACGATCCGGCCACCACCGCCAGCAGCACGGGCGCAACCACACTGCGGGCCCACAACCTCGCCCCCAGCACGCACAACACCAGGACCGGACCCATCACGGCAGCCACCACCAGCCAACTGCCCAGCGAACCCCGCGCGTTCCCGGCGCCCGGATCGCCGACCGTGACCAGGACGGCCAGCGAGCCGGCCAGCATCACCGCCCATGTCCATTCCCAGCGGGTGACCCGATGGTGGGCCAGCCGTGCGTAGATCGGCAGAGCGAACAGCAGCGCCGTCACCTGCATTGCCGTCACTAGCATCACCGAACCCAGCGCGAGCGCGCCGGCCTGCAGGCTGTAGTTGGCCACCGCGCCCAGGCCGCCCATCCACCATCGGGCATCGCGCACAGACAACCAGAAAAGTTCGAGGTGGCCGACCTCCTGATCGGTGATCTCCTGAGCCGATCGCTGACGGATCACGTCGCCGATCGCCGACGCCAGCGCGGCGCAGAGCGCGATCAGCGCCGCCACATCTGCCGTCGACATCGTTCACCGCCCATTCATCCCCGGTTTCGCCAACCAGCCTAGGTCGACGGGCGACCGATCGCCTGTTCCCGCCTCTTCGCGGCCGAATTTTCGGCTCACTCGGTGGCGCTGAGCCGCCAACTCAAAACGCTCCGGGCGACAAGCTGCTTCAATACTGATGAGGCACGTATGTGAATGCCTTGTGTCGACGGCGCCGCTACGCGCGGCAGGTGCGTGGTCAATAACCGCGCGAAGGGTAGGTAACGGCAGTTCATGACGCTTGACGAGCCAGACCACAAGCCCCGGCCCATCCCGCGACCGGGACCGGGACCGCGGCCGGGTCCCAAGCCGACACCACGTCCGCACGCCCACCCGGTGGTCACGACGACAATCACGGCCAGCGACCCGCACCGGTTCGGCCGGGTCGACGCCGACGGAACGGTCTGGCTGATCACTTCGGCCGGCGAGCGCATCATCGGCTCCTGGCAGGCCGGCGACACCGAGGCGGCTTACGCCCACTTCGGCCGGCGCTTCGACGACTTGAGCACAGAGATCACACTGCTCGAAGAACGCCTCGCGGCCGGCACAGGCGATGCCCGCAAGATCAAAGCCACCGCGGCAGGGCTGGCTGAGACGCTGCCGAGTGCGAACGTGCTCGGCGACGTCGACGCGCTGGCGGCCCGCCTCAACGGCATCGCCGAGCATGCCGACGCCGCCGCTGCAGCTGACCGCAGGCTGCGCGATGAGCATCGCGCAGCCCAAACTGCACGCAAGGATGCTCTGGCCGCCGAGGCGGAGGAGCTGGGCAATACCTCGACGCAGTGGAAGGTCGCCGGCGATCGACTGCGCGCGATTCTGGACGAATGGAAGACGATCAACGGGCTGGACCGCAAAACCGATGACGCACTGTGGAAGCGTTATTCGGCGGCGCGCGAAGCGTTCAACCGCCGGCGCGGATCGCATTTCGCCGAGATGGACCGCGATCGGGCGGGTGCCCGCGAGGCCAAGGAGAAGCTCTGCGTCCAGGCCGAGGCGCTTGTCGACTCGACGGATTGGGGCACCACCAGCGCTGAATTCCGCAAGCTGCTGGTCGATTGGAAGGCCGCCGGCCGCGCGGCCCGCGACGTCGATGACGCGCTGTGGGCACGCTTCAAGGGCGCCCAGGACAGGTTCTTCAAGGCCCGCAACGCAGCGACCGCCGAGCGGGATGCGGAATTCCATGCGAACGCGAGCGCCAAAGAGGCGCTGCTCTCTGAGGCCGAGAAACTCGACACCGGCAACCCCGACGCGGCGCGGGCGGCGCTGCGGACGATCGGCGACAAATGGGACGCGATCGGCAAGGTGCCTCGGGAGAAGGCGGCCGACCTCGAGCGGCGCATGCGCGCGGTCGAGAAGAAGGTGCGCGACGCCGCCGAGCCGTCCGGGCCGGACCCGCAGGCCCAGGCACGTGCGGAGCAGTTCCGCGAGCGGGCCGAGCAATATGAACGTCAGGCGCAAAAGGCCGAGGCCGCGGGCCGAACCAAGGAAGCCGAAGAGGCCAACGCAAACGCCGAGCAATGGCGGCAATGGGCTGATGCGGCAGCCGACGCGCTGACCCGCAAGCGCTAGCCGGCCCCCGGGCCTGTGCTGTCGGGAGTGGGCGGCTGTGCCGCGTCGGGGCCGTCGAGGGTTTCCAGCAACGTTCGGGCCTGTCGCGTCGCCGCGGACTGACGACGCTGTTCCTCGGCGGCGAGTTGCACGATGGTGCGTGACCACACCACCCTCGCCCAGTGGAACGCCAGCAGGATGATGGCGATCCATCCGACGATCAGACCGATACCGGGACCTGGATGCCCCGACGCCACCGTCTGCCGTGACCAAATGGCCAGCAACCCGGCGGCGCTGGCCACCGAGGAACCGGCCAGCGCGACCCAGGCCAGGGCCCAGCGGCGGGTCAACAGTGCCAGCATCGAGAAACCGACGCCGAAAACCAATGCCAACCAACCGAATACGCGTGACGGCAGCGCGATTGCCGCCTTGCCGGCGCCGTGCGTCAACAGCAGCACATCCCACCCGCGCACGTCGCCGGTGTGCGGCAGGATGAACGATCCGATCAACACAAACACCAGGATCGCGACGACCAAAGCTCGTGCGCCCGGTTCTATTTCACGGGCGATCCGGCGTTCGGCCGCCTCGATATCGTCGCGGAAGGCATCGAATTCGCCCCGGGGGCCGCTCACCGTGTGCATCCCACTTCGGCCGCCGGGGCCGGTCGCCCGACCGTCGGCATGCCGAGCCCGGTACCGCGCGGACGCTGGCCCGCGGCGTGGGCGTCGCCGGCGCGCGTACGCCGGTAACCGATGATGTCGCCGTCGGCGATCAGATGATGCGGCGCAGCGCCAGTGACGACCGTGGTGACGATGTCACCCGGGCGTACCTGCTGCGCACCGGGTGCGAAATGCACCAGTCGTCCATCGCGCGCGCGCCCGCTCATCCGCGCGGTGCTGCTGTCCTTGCGACCTTCGCCGGTGGCCACCAACAACTCGACGGTTCGGCCGATCTGGTCACGGTTCTCTTCCAGCGCGATCTGGTCCTGCAGCGCGATCAATCGGTCATAACGTTCTTGCACAACGGCTTTCGGAAGCTGCCCGTCGAGTTCGGCAGCCGGAGTGCCGGGACGTTTGGAGTACTGGAAGGTGAAGGCGTTGGCGAAGCGGGCCTGCCGAACCACATCGAGTGTGGCGGCGAAGTCTTCTTCGGTTTCTCCGGGAAAGCCGACGATCAGGTCGGTGGTGATTGCCGCATGCGGCATGGCCGCACGTACCCGGTCGATGATGCCGAGGTAACGCTCGGCCCGGTAGGAACGCCGCATCGCGCGCAACATCCTGTCCGAACCGGACTGTAGCGGCATGTGCAGGGCTGGACAGATATTCGGGGTCTGTGCCATCGCTTCGATGACGTCGTCGGTGAACTCGGCCGGGTGTGGTGAGGTGAATCGCACCCGCTCCAGCCCATCAATGCGTCCGCATGCGGTGAGCAACTCGGCGAAGGCGCCGCGATTGCGCGGTATCTGCGGGTCGGCGAACGACACCCCGTAGGCGTTGACGTTTTGACCCAGCAGCGTGACTTCCAGCACGCCATCGTCCACCAGCGAGCGCACCTCGGCGAGGATGTCGCCTGGGCTGCGGTCCACTTCTTTGCCCCGCAGGGCCGGGACGATGCAAAACGTGCAGTTGTTGTTGCATCCCACCGAGATGGAGACCCAAGCGGCGTAAGCGGATTCGCGGGCAGCCGGCAGCGATGAGGGAAACTCCTGCAGCGCGTCGGCGATTTCGACCTGCGCGACCCTGTTGTGCCGCGCACGTTCGAGCAACGTCGGCAGCGATCCGATGTTGTGGGTGCCGAATACCACGTCGACCCACGGCGCTTTGCGGAGCACGTCGTCTTTGTCTTTCTGGGCCAGGCATCCGCCGACCGCGATCTGCATGTCGGGGTTGCTCCGCTTTCGCGGCGCCAGATGGCTGATGTTCCCGTACAGCTTGTTGTCGGCGTTCTCCCGCACCGCGCACGTGTTGAAGACCACCACGTCGGCGTCGTCGCCGTCAGGCGCCCGCTGATAGCCGGCCGCCTCGAGCAGACCCGCCAGGCGCTCCGAATCGTGGACATTCATCTGACATCCGTACGTGCGGACCTGATAGGTGCGCTGCATCGACCCTGGTGCCACTGGCGGCACAGCGGGCGCTGCATCCGATACCACCGTCGACGTCACTGGGCCATGGTACGGCGAGGCGACGCTGCGACGTTCATCTGACCTAGACCCGCCTGCGCTCGCGCTCCCCCGCCAACTCGACGCTGACCACGTCGAAGGCCATGTTCTGGCTGAAACCGCGACGCGCGAGCATTCCCACCAGTCGGCGGGTCACCCGGGCATCGGCGGCTTCGTCGCTGAGGTTCTCGCGCCGGAGCTTCTTACGAACCAGTTCTTCGGCGCGGCCACGCTCGGCAGCGGGATTGATGCCGCCGAGCACCGATGTGATCACCTCTTTGTCGACGCCTTTGGTGTGCAGCTCAGCGGCCAACGCGCGCTTGCCTTTTCCTGCGTTGGCGAGCCGGGAGTGCACCCACTGCTCGGCGAAGTCGACGTCGTCCAGTAGCCCGACATCGGTAAGCCGGTCCAGCACCCGGGCGCTGACATCATCGGGATATCCGCGTTTGGCCAGCTGACCAGCCAGCTCGGCCCGGGTCCGCGCTCTCACGGTGAGCAGGCGCAGGCACAGTGCCCGCGCCTGCTCTTCGCGAGAAGGCTCAGAAGTCGACGGGAGCGGGCAAGACGCTGTCATTGGGGATGTCGTCCGTCATTACCGCGCCGATACCGAGCTTTTCCTTGATCTTCTTCTCGATCTCGTTGGCCACGTCGGCGTTTTCCATCAGGAAGTTCCGGGCGTTCTCCTTGCCCTGACCGAGCTGTTCGCCTTCGTAGGTGAACCAGGATCCGGACTTGCGGATGAAGCCGTGGTCGACACCCATGTCGATCAACGAGCCTTCCCGGCTGATGCCCTTGCCGTAGAGGATGTCGAACTCGGCCTGCTTGAACGGCGGAGACACCTTGTTCTTGACGACCTTGACCCTGGTGCGGTTACCAACCGCATCGGTGCCGTCCTTGAGTGTTTCGATCCGGCGCACATCCAGACGCACCGACGAGTAGAACTTCAAAGCCTTTCCACCCGTAGTCGTTTCGGGTGAACCGAACATCACCCCGATCTTCTCGCGAAGCTGGTTGATGAAGATCGCCGTCGTACCCGAATTGCTCAGCGCACCGGTGATTTTGCGCAGCGCCTGGCTCATCAGCCGGGCCTGCAGGCCGACGTGGCTGTCGCCCATCTCGCCTTCGATCTCGGCGCGTGGCACCAGTGCGGCCACCGAGTCGATGACCAGAATGTCCAGTGCGCCCGAGCGGATCAGCATGTCGGCGATCTCGAGGGCCTGCTCACCGGTATCCGGTTGGCTGACCAGCAGCGAATCGGTGTCCACGCCCAGCTTGCTGGCATAGTCGGGATCCAGCGCGTGCTCGGCGTCGATGAACGCCGCGATGCCGCCTGCGGCCTGGGCGTTGGCCACCGCGTGCAGCGCGACGGTGGTCTTACCGGAGGACTCCGGGCCGTAGATCTCCACGATGCGGCCGCGGGGCAGACCGCCGATGCCCAGGGCGACGTCCAGCGCGATCGACCCGGTCGGAATGACCGAGATCGGCACGCGCACTTCGTCACCGAGGCGCATTACCGAACCTTTCCCGTGACTCTTCTCGATTTGGGCCAGTGCCAATTCGAGGGCCTTTTCGCGGTCTGGGGCTTGTGCCATGGTGCTACCTCTCGGTGTAGTCGTTGTTCGTTTGACCGGTCTCGGTCAGTTGGCCGTGACGTTAAAGCAGCCCACCGACAAGTCGGGCCCGTCGAACAATCACCACAGTAACGAACACCTGTTCGAACGCAAGGAGGCGCGCCGCTGGCGTGTCTCGCGTCGGCGCCTAGCGCTGGTCGCGGTATTTCACCACTGCTCGCGGGGCACATCGAAGTCGACGCACAAAGCCCGCCACACATCGCGCGGCTCGATCCCGTCCTCGATCGCCTGCGCGGCGGTGCGCCCGTCGAACACGGTCAGCACGTGATCAGCCAGCACCGAGGCGCCGTACGTGGCGCCGAATCGAAGGGTGACCCGCTCGTTGAATTCCGTGAGTCGCACCCCGCCAAGCTACCTACCTGGCGGGGACCAGCGCCTGATGGCACACCTGCACCGGGTCGGCCACATCGGCGGCGCCCGCCGCAGCGCGCAGCGCGGCGGCGCGGTAAGCGGGTGTCGCCAACACGTCGGCGACCGCACCGGCCAGCGCCTCTCCGGTCAACGGCCGCACCAGCCGCCCGCTGCCCTGGCGCGCCACGCGGTTGGCGATCTCCCACTGATCGCCGCCACCGGGGACCATCACCAGCGGCACGCCCGCCAACAATGTCTTGGCCACCATGCCGTGTCCACCGCCGCAGATCACCACATCGGCCTGGGTGAGCAGGTCGTCCTGCCGGCCCAGCCCGGCCACCGCCCACGACGGCAACGTCAACTCCGGACCGCCCAGCCGCGACACCACCACCCGGGCGCCGGACGGCAGCCCCACCCCGGGGACCAAACTGTCCAGGGCCGTCTCGGCCATCCCTGTGGTTCCGGTCGTCGCCGTCGACGGCGCAACGACCACCACGGGTCCCGGGCCCGATGGAATCGACAGCACCTGTTCGGTCGGCTCGAAGTGCAACGGGCCCACCAGGACCGCTTCGGCCGGCCAGTCCGGGCGCGGAACCTCCAAGGCGGGCAACGTCGCAATCAATCTGCGCAGTGGCCCGGGATCGCTTGCCGCCAAGCCGATTTCAGTGCGGGCCTGCGCTCGTTGCCGGTCACCCACCCGCAGCGAACGCGCTGTCAACGCGCGCATCGCGGCGTCGCGCAGCCGGCCGCGAATCCCCGTGCCGGGCGCCAGTCCACTGCCGATCGGCGGTAGCCCCGCGGACGGCAGGTACAGCGGATGCGGGTTGAGTTCGATCCATGGGATCCCCAGCAGCTCCGCCGACATACCGCCGCACGCGGTGATCACGTCGGAGACGACCAGATCCAGCCCCATCGCCTGCAGCTGCGGGATGTTCAGCACGGCCATCCGGGCGGCGCGCTGATGGATCTTGGCACCGGCGTCGCCGTCGTCGTCGTCCGCGGTCGGATCAAGCCCTGCCAATTCGACGGCATCGACACCGGCGGCGCGAGCGGTGCCCAGCCATCTGATGCCCGTCAGCAACGTGGGTGTGTCGCCCGCCGCCAGAAATCGCCGGCACAGCGCGATTGCCGGAAAGGAGTGCCCGGGGTCTGGCCCGGCCACCACCGCGACGCGCATCGCCCTACCCTGCCACAGCGACTGGTTAGGCTGATGATCATGACCGAGCAGACTCTCGAGAACACCCGCACTGTGGAGGTTTTCCTGCATGCACTGCAGGACGCCGACCTCGATACCGCAGGCGCCGCGCTGGCCGAAGATCTGGTGTATCAGAACGTCGGACTACCAACCATTCACGGACGTCGCCGGGCAATGAAGCTGTTCAGCTCGCTGGGCGGCGCCAGCGGCTTCGAAGTGAAGATCCACCGAATCGCCGCCGACGGCCCCGCCGTGCTGACTGAACGCACTGACGCGCTGATCTTCGGCCCGCTGCGGCTGCAGTTCTGGGTGTGCGGCGTCTTCGAGGTACATGACGGGCAGATCACGTTGTGGCGCGACTATTTCGATTTCTTCGACATGTTCAAGGCGACGCTGCGTGGCCTCGCGGGCCTCGTCATCCCGGCACTGCGGACCTCGCTCTGACGACGATGACCGACAGCTCCTTGCGGCCCAACGCACTTCAGTTCATCCGGTACTGCTGCGGTGGGCAGCTGCCCGACTCGATGCGGGACTGGGTGCGCAACGATCTGACCAGCAAGGGTGCGACGGGCCGGATGATGCGACGGGTCGCTGTTCCGGCGGTGCTGGTGCTCATCCCGTTCTGGCTGATCCCGACAACGCTCGACGTGCATCTGAGCATGACACTGCCGATCCTCATTCCGTTCGTGTACTTCTCGCACGCGCTGAACAAAGTGTGGCGGCGGCACATGTTGCAGGTGCACGGCCTTGACCCGAAGCTTGTTGACGCACAACGCAGCAAGCGCGACGAGCAGAGGCGCCAGTCCTACATCGAGCGTTACGGCCCCAGGGATGAGTAGCTGCGCGGGGCTCGCCGGACTCGTCGAAAGCCTGTGACCAGTGCCTCAGGGGATGGTCACGTCGGGCATTGAAAAAAGTGCGAGGGCGTCAAACGTGGTGGGAATGTTGAAGTCCCCGAACGGCGTGATAAAGGTGTCGGTGATGGCGTCGGGCCCGGCCGGAATGTCGGAGTATTCATTCTCGTAGCCGCCACCGAAGTTGGTGAAGTCGAAGATCGATCCGGTGGGCACTGCACCACCACTACCGGTGGCGACGATTTCCTGGTTGACGAAGCCCGACGAAGTCTGAAATGTACTCACGTCGGCGTTGAAATAGCCGTCAAAGCCCGTGTCTAGGCCAAAGGACTCAGTGCCCATAGTGGTCTCATAGAACGGCGGTATACCGCTCACCGAGGTAATCACTTCCTGGGATTCTGGATCTATCGAGTAGACGTCGGCGAAGGCGCTGGCCACGGGGAGAAACGCGGCGGCCAGTAGTCCTCCAGCGGCCGCGACCACGGTACGGGTGATACGACGATTCATGACTGACTCCATCTGTGCTCGAAGCGAGTAGCAACCCTCGGGCGCAGCAACGTTGCGATACTCGCGACCTGGCTACCCCCGGAAACTGCCGGTCAGCTCGATTTAAGCTTCTACACAGGTTGCGAAACATAGGGAAATATCCCCATTTTTTGGCGCCCGCTGCGCCGACGTCTACGCGCGTCGGGGCAGGCCGCCGAGTTCGTCGAACGCTTGCGACCAGCCTCTCAGTCGATCGGTCGCGCCGGCCAGCTCGTCACGGTAACGCTGTCGCGACGCGACCAGCGCAGCGCTGACATCGGCGTTCGCGGATGACACCAATTGCGCTGCGGCGGTGACCATTTCGTTGTACTGACGCACCCCCGCGCTGAGCTGTGCAGTGAACGCATTGATCGTGGGCGCCAGATAGGTGCGCGACTGCGGAGTTCCGTGAGCCGCCCGTTCCATCGACACCACCTCGGCGGCGGTCGCCGCCATGGCAGCGGAGCTTTGTTTGGCCGCTGTGGTCAGATCACGAATCTCAGTGTCGGGCAACATGTTGCCGCGCTCCATGACGCCAAGCAGGGAGAAGAAACCCCGCTCGGAGGCGCCGAGCGCGTACATCGCCGGCCGTGCCGCCGAACTCGGGGGCGGCAGGCGCCGGATGTTGGTCGGCCGTTGCGCAGGCAGCGGATCGGCCTTCAGCCACCGGTAGCGGATCAGCAGCAGCGTGGCGATCATCGCTTGCACCACAGCGACTCCGCCGGTGATCTCCAGCAGGAGCGCGAACCAACCCCAGGCCGCCAGGATCGCCGTTACCGCGCCCCAGAACACACACCCGGCGGTGAAGATCAGACCCCAGCGCAGCGCACGTCGGCGGCGGCGAAGCTGTCGCTCCCGGGGATCGGTTGCGGCGCTGATCTTTTGGGCTACCAGCTCGGAAATATCACTGGCCGCATCGAGGCCGCGCACCAGCAAGGTCCGCCACGACGCACTGCGACCGGACTGCATTGGCATGCGCTCGCTCGTCGCCCTACTGGCCGATGGGCTTCTCGGTGGGGGTGGCCTGGGGCGCCGCGGCCGGGGTCGCGGGAGCAGCCGTCGGATCGGCCGCCGTCGCCCCGCCGGCGGGCAACGCGTCGCCGCGCATCGACGCCCGGATCTGCTCCAGACGGGAGTGCCCGGCCATCTGCGTACCGGCCTGCTCGACCTCGATCATGCGGCCCTGCACCGAGTTCTGCGCCAATTCAGCCTGGCCCAGCGCGTTCGCGTAGCGCCGCTCGATCTTGTCGCGCACCTCGTCGAGGTTCGGCGTGGTACCCGGGGCGGCGACCTCGCTCATCGACCGCAGCGACTTGCTGACCTGCTCCTGCATCTTGGCCTGCTCGAGCTGGCTGAGCAGCTTGGTGCGCTCGGCGAGCTTCTGTTGCAGCACCATCGCGTTCTGTTCGACGGCCTTCTTGGCCTGCGCGGCCGCGCCCAGCGCCTGGTCGTGCAGCGCCTTGAGGTCTTCTACGCTCTGCTCGGACGTCACCAACTGGGCCGCGAACGCCTCGGCGGCGTTGTTGTACTCGGTGGCCTTGGTCGCGTCGCCCGCGGCGGTGGCCTGATCGGCGAGTGTCACCGCTTGGCGGACATTGACCTGAAGCTTCTCGATGTCGGCCAGTTGACGATTGAGCCGCATTTCGAGTTGACGCTGGTTGCCGATCACCTGCGCGGCTTGCTGGGTCAGCGCTTGGTGCTGACGCTGCGCATCTTCGATGGCCTGCTGGATCTGGACCTTCGGGTCGGCGTGCTCGTCGATCTTCGCGTTGAACAACGCCATGACGTATTTCCACGCTTTGACGAACGGATTGGCCATCAGTTAGCTCTGCCTTCGTGTGTAGATGTGTGCCGTCAGGCCCAACTTATCGCCTCGGCCGCAATTGCTACACCCCTGCACGTCGTGATTAGGCACTGGCCGCTAGAGCTGGGGCCGCGACCGGCGGAATGACGACTTTGGTGCTGGCATCGATACTGCTCGCGATGGGCGAGCCGGTATCGGTCGACTCCTGGCCGAGCAGCTGTTCGCTGGCATCGGTGAGAAGCTGCGACAGCGGAACATCCAGCGCGTCGCAGATCGCGCTGAGCAGCTCGCTGGATGCCTCTTTCCGGCCGCGCTCGACCTCCGAGAGGTACCCCAGGCTGACCCGAGCGGTGTCGGAGACCTGCCGCAGTGTCCGACCCTGCGTGATGCGTGCCTCACGCAGTACGTCACCGAGAACCTCGCGTAGCAATGACGGCATCGCGCTCTCCTTACGTCCGGTCAGCTTGATTCTTGATCAGCTCAACGCACCCGGCGCCACCATTGGTTCCCGGCCGCAATTCTTCTAGGCGGCTGCGACCAGTGCCCGCAGTCGGCTGATCGACTCGCGAACCGCTGAGAGCCGGATATCCCAGCGCGTTCCGGACAGGTGCAGCTCGACTACCTCGATTGCACCTGTTTCACCGGGACCGGCCAGGCCCATGAATACCGTGCCCACGGCATGCCCGCCGTGTGGTTCGGGTCCGGCGACTCCGGTCAACCCAACACCCCAGGTTGCTTCGCAGCGCTGACGTGCACCGACGGCCAACGCCCGGGCAGTCGGGGCCGCGACAGGTCCGACCTCCTCGAGAATTTCCCGCGCAACACCCGCCAGCAGGATTTTGGTGTGCTCGGTGTAGGTGACCAGGCCGCCGCGCAGCACCTCGCTAGCACCTGGCACGCCGGCGAGCGTCGCCGCCAGCAGCCCCGCGGTGAGCGACTCAGCCGTCGCGACGCTCTGCTTGCGAATCGTCAGATCGGCGACCAGTCCACGCGCATCCTCAGTCAGCAGCGGGTCGTCCACGGCTATCCCGGACGGCGGAAACCACATAGTCCAGCCCCGTGACCACGGTCAGCACGATCGCGGCCGCCATCATCACCCAGGCGACCATCAGCCACGTCCCCGATAACGGCAACACGTACAACCCGATCGCGACGGCCTGGACGAGCGTCTTGAGTTTCCCGCCGCGACTAGCGGGGATGACGCCGTGACGTAGCATCACGAACCGCAGCACGGTGATCCCGACCTCTCGGGTCAGGATGACCACCGTCACCCACCAATGCAGGTCGCCAAGCATCGACAGCCCGATCAGCGCTGCGCCGATCAGGGTCTTGTCCGCGATCGGGTCGGCCATCGTGCCGAATTCGGTCACCATCCCGTAGTTGCGCGCCAGCGCGCCGTCGAACCGATCGGTGATGACCGCGACGGCGAACACAACGAAAGCGATGATACGGCTGGGGGTTTCGTGCCCATTGCCGGCGAACAACGCCAGCAGGAAGACCGGCACCAACACCAGTCGCAACAGCGTGAGCACGTTGGCGAGGTTGGTGACCCGAACGCGCGGGACCACCGGACCTGACTGCGGCTGCCCCGACACCGCAACAGAATATCCGTTACCGAGCTCATCAGCCGTATTGCCCACTCCTCCTCATCGCGCCACGCGCTCTGCATCGTCGCCGGGCGGGGCCGTATTGCCCACTCCTCCTCATCGCGCCACGCGCTCTGCATCGTCGCCGGGCGGGGCCGTATTGCCCACTCCTCCTCATCGCGCCACGCGCTCTGCATCGTCGCCGGGCGGGGCCAAACCGATACTCTGCATTTCGTGAACGCAGCGAGCGGAGCACAAGCCACCGAGCCGAGGATCCGCCGCGCGCACACCTCCGACGTCCCCCTGATCAAGCAGCTCGTGGACACCTACGCCGGCAAGATCCTGCTGGAAAAGAACCTGGTGACGCTCTATGAAGCCGTCCAGGAGTTCTGGGTCGCCGAATACGAGGACAAGGTTGTCGGTTGCGGAGCGCTGCACGTGCTGTGGTCCGATCTCGGCGAGATTCGCACGGTGGCCGTCGATCCGTCGATGACCGGCCGCGGAATCGGCCATGCCATCGTCGACCAGCTTCTCCGCGTCGCGCGTGACCTCCAGCTAGAGCGGCTCTTCGTGCTGACCTTCGAGACCGAGTTCTTCGGCAAGCACGGCTTCACCGAGATCGAGGGCACCCCGGTGACGCCCGAAGTGTTCGCGGAGATGCAGCGCTCCTACGACATCGGTGTGGCCGAATTCCTCGACCTCAGTTACGTCAAGCCGAACACCTTGGGCAACTCGCGGATGCTGCTGGTGCTCTGATCGCCGAGCGCCCCGCCAGCCGGGCGGCGGCTGTCGACTGCCCGCCCAGTGGGGCGTTCGAGCAGGCGGGTTAGTCGCTGTCGTCGTCGGAACCGTCGGCGTTGGAACCGCCGCGGATCAGCATCAGCGTTGCGGCCAGGTCCTCGGGCTTGACCAGCACGTCGCGCGCTTTGGATCCTTCGCTGGGTCCGACGATGTCGCGGGTCTCCATCAGGTCCATCAGCCGGCCGGCCTTGGCGAACCCGACCCGAAGCTTGCGCTGCAGCATCGACGTCGAACCGAATTGGCTGGACACCACCAACTCGACGGCTTGCAGGAAGACGTCCATGTCGTCGCCGATGTCGGGATCGGCATCAGTGCGTTCGCCGGTGGGCTTGGCCGCGGTGACGCCCTCGGTGTATTCGGGCTCGGCCTGCTCTTTGCAGGCAGCCACCACGGCCTGGATCTCTTCGTCAGAGATGTAGGCGCCCTGCAGCCGGATGGGCTTGCCTGCGCCCATCGGCAGGAACAGGCCGTCGCCCATCCCGATCAGCTTCTCCGCACCGGCTTGGTCCAGGATCACCCGGCTGTCGGTCAGCGACGACGTCGCGAACGACAACCGGGACGGCACGTTGGTCTTGATCAAGCCGGTGACGACGTCCACTGATGGCCGCTGGGTGGCCAGCACCAGGTGAATGCCTGCGGCACGGGCCTTCTGGGTGATCCGCACGATGGCGTCCTCGACATCACGCGGGGCGGTCATCATCAGGTCGGCCAACTCGTCGACGATCGCGACGACGTACGGGTAGGGCCGGTATTCACGCTGGCTGCCCAGCGGTGCGGTGATCTCTCCGCTGCGGACTTTCGCGTTGAAGTCGTCGATGTGACGCACCCGGGATGCCTGCATGTCCTGGTAGCGCTGTTCCATCTCCTCGACCAGCCACGCCAGTGCCGCCGCCGCTTTCTTCGGTTGGGTGATGATCGGCGTGATCAGGTGCGGAATGCCTTCGTACGGAGTCAGTTCCACCATCTTCGGATCGATCAGGATCATCCTGACCTCTTCGGGGGTGGAACGAGTCAGCAGCGACACCAGCATCGAGTTGACGAAGCTGGACTTACCGGATCCGGTGGAGCCCGCGACCAGCAGGTGCGGCATCTTGGCCAGGTTGGCCGAGATGAAGTCGCCCTCGATGTCCTTGCCCAGCCCGATCACCAGCGGGTGGTGGTCGCGACGGGTCGACGGCGCGGTGAGAACGTCGGCAAGGCGCACCATTTCGCGGTCGGTGTTGGGCACCTCGATGCCAACCGCGGACTTGCCCGGGATCGGCGCGAGCATCCGAACGCTTTCGGTGGCGACCGCGTAGGCGATGTTCTTCTGTAGCGCGGTGATCTTCTCCACCTTCACGCCGGGGCCGAGTTCGACCTCGTAGCGCGTGACGGTAGGCCCGCGAGTGCAGCCGGTGACCGCGGCGTCGACCTTGAACTGTTGCAGCACCGAGGAAATCGAGTCGGCCATCTGGTCGTTGGCGGCGCTGCGTTTCTTCGGCGGATCGCCGGCCACCAGGAGGTTCAGCGGCGGCAGTGTGTATGGGCCGTCGACGACCCGGTCGAGTACCAACGTGTCCTGCTTGGCAGCGTTTTTCGCGGCGTTGGGCTCACGCTTGCGGCTGCGCGGCACCTCGGGCTCCGGAACCGTCGGGTTCTCATCGACCTGCACCGACTCCGAACTCGATGGCCATGCCCGGGCTGCTTCAGCGTCGTCGTATATTGACGGCTCGTCGTAGTAGCCGTCGGAAAAGTCTTCGGCCACATCGCTTTCGGCGGCTTCATCGTCGTCGTAGACGTCTTCGTCGTCTCGGTAGTCGAACATCCGGGTGCCGAACATCGACCGCAACGTCTCCGGAACTTCACGAATCGTGGTGCCGGTCAACAGCAGCAGGCCGAACAGCACGCCGATGAACAGCAGCGGCGCGCAGATCCACGCCGTCAACCCCTCCGAGAGCGGCCCCCCGATTGCGAAACCGATGAATCCTGCGGCGGTTGCGCGTGCAGCCGGTGTGTCCGGTGAGCCGGCCCACAAGTGCCACAGCCCCAGCGCCGGCAGCCCAACCATTGTCGCGCCAAGCACCAGCCGTGGTCGGGCCTCGGGGTTCGGCTCGGTGCGCATCAACAGCAGCGCCACAGCGGCGATGACCAGGGGCAGGACCCCGACTGCAGAGCCGATGAAGATCCGCACCACCGAGTCGACCCAGGCGCCGACCGGCCGAGCGGCATGGAACCACGAACTGGCGGCGATCACGACCGCGACGCCCAGCAGCGCCAGGGCGATGCCGTCGCGACGGTGACCCGGATCGATCTCACGGGCCCGGCCCACTGACCGCGCGGTGCTACCGGTCCCCTTGGCCAGCATCAGCCACGTCGCACGCACGGCTCGGCCCGCGGTGAGGCCGGCGCCGGCCACCACGCCGTGTTGGCGCCGCCTGGCCGATCGACGCGGAGCCCGAGCGGGCCGACGAGCCGGCTTCTTTCGCGGCTGCGCCGATCGCGAACCGCCTCGCGGCGCCGCCTTTGACCTGCTCGTTCGAGCACCCGACCGCGCGACAGTCTTGCTAGCCATGGGGCAAGCCTAATCGCAAATACACCATCCGCACCATCCGCCACACTCGTTACCTGAGCGTTACCGTCGAACCGCCGATTCAGCATGGAAAACAGCTGGGTAGGGTGACAGCCGTCACTCTTCGCCTAGGAGGCCTGAATGCCCGTCGTCGTCGTCGCCACCCTGACCGTCAAGCCCGAATCGGTCGACATCGTTCGTGACATCCTCACGACCGCGGCCGAGGAGGTGCAGGAAGAACCCGGCTGTCAGCTGTATTCGGTCAACCAATCGGGCGAGACGTTCGTCTTCGTCGAGCAATGGGCCGATGAAGAGGCGCTGAAGACCCACAGCAGCGCCCCAGCGGTGGCCAAGATGTTCACCGCCGCCGGCGAACACCTGGCCGGCGCCCCGGACATCAAGATGCTGCAGCCCGTTCCGGCCGGCGATCCGACCAAAGGGCTGATCCGCCCGTGACCGACGGCCCCCTGGCGGGCAAAGTCGCGCTGATTACCGGCGTTGCCCGCGGGCAAGGCCGCGCCCACGCGGTCCGGCTGGCGTCCGAGGGCGCCGAGATCATCGGGGTCGACATCTGCGCGCCGATCGCCAGCGTTCCCTATCCGCTGGCGACCGCCGATGATTTGGCCGCCACCGTCAAGCTCGTCGAGGACACCGGCGCACGGATCGTCGCCAAGGAGGCCGATGTCCGCGACCGCGCCTCGTTGTCGGCCGCTGTACGCGAAGGTATCGATGAGCTCGGCCGCCTCGACATCGTGGTGGCCAACGCCGGTATCGCGCCCATGCAGTCAGGTGACGACGGCTGGCATGACGTCATCGACGTCAACCTGACCGGGGTCTACAACACCATCAAGGCCGCGATACCCACCATGGTCAAACAAGGGGTTGGCGGATCTATCGTGCTGATCAGTTCCGCTGCCGGACTCGCCGGTGTCGGCAGCCCCGACGCGGGCTCGGTAGGCTACGCGGCCGCCAAGCACGGCGTGGTCGGCCTGATGCGCGTCTACGCGAATTTGCTTGCCCAGCAGAATATTCGGGTCAACTCGCTTCATCCGACGGGCGTCGAGACACCGATGATCAACAACGAGTTCACCCGCGAGTGGCTGGCCAAAATGGCTGCTGCGACGGATACGCCAGGCGCCATGGGCAACGCACTGCCGGTGGAGGTGCTGCAACCCGAGGACATCGCCAATGCGGTGGCGTGGCTGGTGTCCGACCAGGCCCGTTACATCACTGGCGTGACCCTGCCGGTCGATGCGGGCTTCCTGAACAAGTAGGCCGACATGCCACGAAACCCGGCGACCCAAACGGCTTTCGGCCCGATGGTGCTGGTCGCCGTCGTAGACCCGACGCGTCCCGACACGCCGTGACGTGGGCATTCCCACGTCACGGCGTCCGGCAGGGTGATACTCCATGCGTGGCCAGCGACGAGGCTGTCCCGCTACCGGGAGTGCCGGGGGCTGTTGCCGAACCGGCGTACCGCTACTTGTCAGCACATCAGGCGGCTGTACTCGACGCCGCCACTCGCGGTTTGGATCTCGGTCCGCGGGATGACCCGGACGAGCATCGCGTGATCATCTACGTCGACCGGCTGCTGTCGGTGCTGAACGTCTCGCCGGGCGGGCTGCACGCGGTGGGATCGCTACGACAGCGAGTGGCCGAACTTCGCAACCAGTACACCGGCGGGATCGCTCTACTCGATCAGCTGGCCGGCGGCGACTTCACCACGGCCCCGCCGCTGCGCCAACAGCTCATCCTGGCGCGCAGTCAACTGGCCGCGTTTGTCGGCATGCTGTTCGGCCACATCATCGAAGCGATGGGCCTGCTCGACGCTGAGGTCAGATTTCGATGACGGTCGGCACGATCATCGGCTGGCGGCGATAGGTCTCCCCCACCCACTTGCCGACAATGCGCCGGACTGCTTGAGCGATCCGCGATGGATCGGTGACATGCTGCGCCGCAAGCGATTCCAGCTCTGCTTCGACTTTGAGGACGGCGGGCTCCAACGCCTTGGGGTCCTCGGAGAAGCCGCGCGAAGACAGATGCGGCCGCGCCGCGGACTTTCCGGTCTCGCGTCGCACCACCACGGTGATCGCGATGAAACCCGAGGACAGAATCAGCCGCTCACCCAATGTGGTGTCGCCAACGTCGCCGGTGATCAACCCGTCGACGAACATCTTGCCGACCGGTACCGCGCCGGCGATGCTCACCGCGCCTCCCACCAGGTCGACGCTGACCCCGTTCTCGGCCAACACGATCGACTCTTCCGGCACCCCCGTGCTGGCCGCCAGTTTGGCGTTGGCCCGCAGCATGCGCCAGGTGCCGTGCACCGGCATCACGTTGCGCGGCCGGATCCCGTTGTAGAGGAACAGCAGCTCACCCGAGTAGGCATGCCCTGAAACATGAACGCGCACTTGCTGGTTGGTGACGACGCGGGCTCCGATTTTGGCCAGCTCGTCGATGACGCCGTACACGGCCTCTTCGTTGCCCGGGATCAGCGAGGACGACAAGATGATCAGGTCGCCGGAGGTCAGCGTGATGCTGCGGTGCTCGCCGCGCGACATCCGCGACAGTGCCGCCATCGGCTCGCCCTGCGTTCCGGTGGTGACCAGTACAACCTGGTCGGGCGCCATCATCTCCGCGGCGCCGATCTCGACCAGGTCCGAGTCATCGACTTCCAGGAATCCCAGGTCGCGAGCGATTCCCATGTTGCGCACCATGGAGCGTCCGACGAACGACACGCGTCGGCCCAATGCCGTTGCGGCATCGATGATCTGCTGTACCCGATCCACGTTGGAGGCAAAGCAGGCGACGATGACGCGACCCTGCGCACTTCGGATCAACCGGTGCAGCGTCGGACCCACTTCGCTTTCCGACGGCCCGACACCGGGGATCTCGGCGTTGGTGGAGTCACACAGGAACAGATCCACCCCGGAGTCCCCGAGCCTGGACATGCCCGGCAGATCGGTGGGCCGGCCGTCGGGCGGCAGTTGGTCGAGTTTGATGTCGCCGGTGTGCAGGACGGTACCGGCGCCCGAGCGCACGGCGATGGCCAGCGCGTCGGGAATGGAGTGGTTGACCGCGAAGTACTCGCACTCGAACACCCCGTGCGTGCTGCGCATCCCCTCGGCCACTTCGATGAACACCGGCTTGACCCGGTGCTCGCGGCATTTCGCGGCGACCAGGGCCAGGGTGAACTTCGACCCGACGACCGGAATGTCGGGACGTAGCTTGAGGAGGAACGGAATCGCCCCGATGTGGTCTTCGTGCGCGTGGGTGAGAACAAGCGCCTCGACGTCGTCGAGTCGGTGTTCGATGTGCCGCAGGTCGGGCAGGATCAGGTCGACGCCGGGCTCGTCGTGGGTGGGAAACATCACCCCGCAGTCGATGATCAGCAAGCGGCCCAGATGCTCGAAAACGGTCATGTTCCGGCCGATTTCGCTGATTCCGCCCAGCGCCGTCACCCGCAGACCACCCTTGGCCAGCGGACCTGGCGGCTGAAGGTCTACATCCACCGGCTCACCTGAGTACCGAGGCTGCGCGCATGTCGGCAGCCAGCGCTTCGATTTGCTCGGCGGTCGCGGCCATCTGCGGCAGCCGTGGGTCGCCGACCTCGATGCCCTGCAGTCGCAGTCCCGCCTTCGACAAGGTCACACCGCCGAGTCGGCTCATCGCGTTCGTCAGCGGGGCGATCGCCACGTTGATCTTTCGAGCGGTAGCGAGATCTCCGGAAGCAAAGGCGCTCAACAGTTCCCGTAACTGGCCGGGTGCAAGATGTGAGATCACGCTGATGAATCCGGTGGCACCCATGGCGAGCCAGGGCAGGTTCAGCGCGTCGTCGCCGGAGTAGTAGACCAGACCCGACTCGGCCATCAGTTGCGCGCCGGCGTGCAAATCGCCCTTGGCGTCTTTGACCCCGACGATGTTCGGGTGGGCGGACAGCGCGCGCAGCGTGTCGTACTCGATCGGCACCACCGAGCGCGGCGGGATGTCATAGAGCAGCACCGGCAACGGTGTCGCATCCGCGACCGCGGTGAAGTGCGCAAGCAGCCCGGCCTGCGGCGGCCGCGAATAGTAAGGCGTGACCACGAGAAGACCGTGGGCTCCCTCGGCGGCGCTTGCCCTCGCCAAATGGACACTGTGTGCGGTGTCGTAGCTGCCCGCACCGGCGATGACGCGGGCCCGGTCGCCGACGGCTTCGAGGACGGCCCGCAGCAGAGCGAGCTTCTCGGCGTCGGTGGTGGTCGGCGATTCGCCGGTGGTTCCGGATATCACCAAACCGTCGCAGCCCGCGTCGACCAGATGCGTCGCCAGTCGCGCCGCGGCCGGAAGGTCCAGGGAGCCCTCCGGGGTGAACGGCGTCACCATCGCGGTCAGCAGCGTGCCCAAGCGTGTGTAGACGTCGAATCCGCCGGTGCTCACGGACCCAAGGTTACCTGGCGGTACCAAACCCATTTGCCCCTGCAGCGCTGTTTGCTCAGGCCTCGGTGGCCAGCGGACTTGTCGCCACCTCGGTGCCGTCCGCCAGCACGGCGATGTCGAAGTCGCCAAACACCGCCGGCGCGACGTCGACCAGCAAACGTAGGCATGCAATCGCCAGACGCCGAATCTCGATATCGGCGTGTTCGCTGGCCCGCATCGCGACGAAGTGCCGCCACGCGCGGTAGTTGCCGGTGACCACGATGCGGGTCTCGGTGGCATTTGGTAGTACGGCCCGTGCGGCCTGACGGGCCTGTTTGCGGCGGAGCACACTGGCCTTCGCGTTGGGTTGACCCGTTGCGAATTTGGCTTCGAGCTTGTCCAGCAACTCGCTGTAGATGGCGCGGCTCGCATCGGCGGCCTCATTAAGGATGCGTCGCAATTCCTCGTCGTCTTCGATGCCTGGCGGCACGACGATCTGTGACTCGTTTTCGGGCACGTAGCGCTGCGACAGCTGCGAGTAGGAGAAGTGGCGGTGACGGATCAACTCGTGGGTGCAGGATCGCGAGATGCCGCTGATGTAGAACGAGACACTGGCGTGCTCGAGCACCGAGAAATGACCGACGTCGATGATGTGTCGCAGATACCCGGCATTGGTCGCGGTCTTGGGGTTGGGCTTGGACCAGCTTTGGTAGCAGGCGCGGCCGGCGAACTCGACTAGCGCCTCGCCGCCGTCGGCGTCGGTGCTCCACTCCACGTCGGGCGGCGCGACGAAGTCGGTCTTGGCGATCAGTTGCACATGCAACGGCGCGGTCTCAGCCACGGCGAACACCCTAGCTGTTGGCCCTCAGCGCCAGGGCGCCCAGACGCTTCGACCGTGAAGCTGGGCGCACGCTCGTCAACCAGCGTGCGGCCAACTTCACGTTCGCTGATACGCCCGCAGCGCGTCGGCCAGATCGCCGCGGTCACCGACCGTCACCCGGGCCAGCCCCAACCAGTGCGCCATCGTGTCCAGGTCCCCGGCCAGCGCCTCGGCCACCCGCGACGGCGAGCGATCCGCCTCGACGAACGCACCCACCACGTGCAATGCGTCTGCGGAGCGGTCAGCTTTGAGGTCGACCCGCCCCACCAATTCACCGTCGAGCAGAAACGGCCACACGTAATAGCCGTACTGACGCTTGTTGGCCGGGGTATAGATCTCGATGCGGTAGTGAAACCCGAACAGCCGCTCCACTCGCGGACGGAAAAAGATCAGCGGATCGAACGGGCACAGCAGCGCCGTTCCGCGGTCGCGGCGTGGAATCGGCTGTCCGGCGCGGAGATACGCGGTCGCCGACCAGCCGTCGACCTCGACCGGCTCCAGCTCACCGGCGCCGATCAGCGCCGCGATAGCCGGCTTCGCCTGCCCGGCGGCCAGCCGGAAGTAGTCGCGGAGGTCGGCCTCGGTGGCCACCCCGAGCGCAGTCGCAGCCCGCACGATGAGCCCACGGACGGCCTCCTCTTCATGGACTTCGCGGCCGACTACTTCGGCCGGTAGCACCCGTTCGGCCAAGTCGTAATGCCGCGCGAAACCCACCCGCGTCGCCGTCGTCAGGGTGCCCGCCGCGAACAAGGCCTCGGCCACCCACTTGGTGTCGCTGCGGCTCCCCCACCAATCGCCCCGCGGACCGCGCGGCGCGGTGGCCAGATGCGCCTCGATCTGCCCCGCGGTGCTCGGCCCGAGTTCCTCGACGGCGGCCACGATTTTGTCGGCGAGCTTCGGGTTGGCTTTGACGATGTGCGTGCCCCAGCGGCCGTGCTGGTATTGACCCATCCGCCAGCGCATCAGCGGCCAGTCGTCGACGGCCATCAACGCGGCCTCGTGCGCCCAGTACTCCACCAGCAACCGGGGTGAGCGCGCACTGTGCGCCCACGCCGCACGATCCAGCACGTCCCGGTCGTAGGGACCGAGCCGGCTGAACACCGGCGCGTAGTGGGCCCGCACCGCGACCGACACCGAGTCCAGTTGCAGTACCTGAATGCGTGAGATCAGGCGGCGCAGGTGTGTTCGTGTGACCGGTCCGTTGGGTTGGGCCTCCGCGAAGCCCTGCGCCGCCACGGCGATCCGCCGGGCCTGCGCAGCACTCAGCCGGGTCATACGCGGTAGTAGCTGTGAAACCTGTATCGCACACCCGCGCTGCTGGTGTGCCACTCGCCCCGCGTGCCGACCCACTGCTCGTCGAGCACCGGGGCCACGGCATCGCCGTCAGCGCGGGGCAGTTCAATATCGATCTCGGTGACCTCACAATGACTGGCCTGCGGCAGCGCCAGCGTGTAGATCTGTTCGCCGCCGATCACCCACGTGTTGGGGTCGGTCAGCGCCTCCTCGAGCCCGTGTACCACGGTCGCGCCATCAGCCATGAAGCCAGTCTGGTGGGTCACTACGACATTCCGGCGGCCCGGCAGAGGCCGGTATCGCGGTGGCAACGAATCCCAGGTCCGGCGGCCCATCACGACGGTGTGACCGAGGGTGACCTCTTTGAAGCGGATCAGGTCCTCGGGGACTTGCCACGGGATGTCGCCGTCTCGCCCGATCACTCCCGACGTGGACTGCGCCCAGATCAGGCCGAGTCCACTCATACAGCGACGGGGGCTTTGATCGCGGGATGCGGATGGTAATCCTCGACGACGACATCGTCGTAGGTGTAGTCGAATATCGAGTCTCGCTGTGCCAGAACAAGTTTGGGATACGGGCGCGGATCACGGCTCAGCTGCTCGGTGACCTGCTGAACGTGGTTGTCGTAGATGTGGCAGTCGCCGCCGGTCCAGACGAAATCGCCGACACCCAAGCCGGCCTGCGCGGCCATCATGTGCGTCAGCAGTGCGTAGCTCGCGATGTTGAACGGCACGCCGAGAAACAGGTCGGCGCTGCGCTGGTAGAGCTGGCAGCTCAGCCGACCGTCGGCAACGTAGAACTGGAACAGCGCGTGACACGGAGCGAGTGCCATCTGCGGTATCTCACCCACGTTCCAGGCCGACACAATGATGCGGCGCGAGTCCGGGTCCGTCCGCAGCAGGTTCAGCGCCGCGCTGATCTGGTCGACGTGTTCGCCGGATGGCGTTGGCCAGGATCGCCACTGCACCCCGTATACCGGACCGAGATCGCCTGTCTCGCTGGCCCATTCATCCCAGATCGAGACGCCGTGCTCGTGCAACCAGCTGACGTTGGACTCACCGCGCAAGAACCACAGCAGCTCGTAGACCACCGATTTCAGATGGACCTTCTTGGTGGTGATCAGCGGGAAGCCGTCGGACAGATCAAATCGCATCTGGTGTCCGAACAGGCTGCGGGTACCGGTGCCGGTGCGATCGGCCTTGGGTGTGCCCTGCTCGATTACCAGCCGCAGGAGGTCCTCGTACGGCGTCGGGATCGGCACGCGACCAGACTAGCGGCGATCGCCGGCGCGGCGCAGTTGGGCACGGCGGGTCGACGCCAAATAATCACGTCGGCGATCGCCAGCGCGGCGATACCGGGCGCGGCGGGTCGACGCCAAATAATCACGTCGGGCCCCGGGGAGTAGAACGGATGGCATGCCGAACATCACCGACACCGTCACCACTCCTGATGGCTCCGCTCCGGTCCGCTTGTTCACCCCCGAAGGACAGGGCCCGTGGCCAGGCATCGTCATGATTCCCGACGCCGGCGGCGTGCGACCGACCTTTGTCGACATGGCCGCCAGACTGGCCGACCTCGGTTATGCGGTGCTGCTGCCGGACGTCTACTACCGCCAGGGCGATTGGGCGCCGTTCGACATGGAGACCGCCTTCACCGACGACGACGAACGCAAACGCCTGATGTCGTTCGTCGGGAGCATCAGCCCAGACGACTGGGCCTCGGATGCGACGGCGTACTTCGACTACCTGGCGGCGCGGCCTGAGGTCCGCGGCAGCACATTCGGCATCACCGGCTACTGCATGGGCGGGCGCGCATCATTGATCGTCGCCGGGCGCGTGCCGGACCGGGTTGCCGCCGCGACGTCCTTCCACGGCGGCGGGTTGGTCACCGAGGGCAGCGACAGCCCGCACCTGAAGGCCGACCAGATCCGGGCCGTGATCTATGTCGGCGGCGCGGAGAACGACGGCTCGTTCACCGCAGAGCACGCCGAACAACTCGAAAAGGCCCTGACCGCGGCCGGCGTCGAGCACACGATCGAAACGTACGCGGCAGCGCACGGCTACGCAGTGCCGGACAACCGGTCATATGACGCCGATGCCGCCGAGCGGCACTGGACCGCGATGCGGGAGATTTTCGGAACGAACCTCTAGCCACCGGCGACGACACATGCACGTCGATGCGATGACGGTCCCGCAGCCGCTCGGCCAGATCGGCGAGCTGGCTCGGCGCACCCAGACCGTTGGCTTCTCCGGTCTGCTGTTTACCGAGACGGGCCGCACGGCGTATCTCAACGCCGCGGTGGCCTCCCAAGCAGCACCCGGTCTCGAGTTGTCAACCGGTGTCGCGGTGGCCTTTCCGCGCAGCCCCTTCGTCACAGCGGCCGCGGCGTGGGAACTGCAGGAAGCGTCTGGCGGCAATTTCCGGCTGGGCTTGGGCACCCAGGTACGGACGCACGTCGTGCGGCGGTACGGCACGGCGTTCGAGCAACCCGGCCCACGGTTGCGCGATTACCTGCTCGCAGTGAAGGCGTGTTTCTCGGCGTTCCGCTCCGGGAAGCTCGACCATCACGGCGAGTTCTACGACCTGGATTTCATCACCCCGCAGTGGAGTGCGGGCCCGATCGACGCGCCCGACCCCAAAGTCGACATCGCTGCGGTGAATCCATGGATGCTGCGGATGGCCGGCGAAGTGGCCGACGGGGTGCACGTCCACCCGATCGGCGAGCCGGGTTACATCGCCCGCCACGTGATTCCGAAAGTCGCTGAGGGCGCACAGAAATCGGGACGTTCACCGTCAGACGTCGCGATCATCGTCCCGGTCATGACGATTGTCGGCGACACCGACGAAGAGCGCGACACGCAGCGCGACGCGGTCCGCGCCAGCATGGCGTTCTATGGGAGCACGCCCAACTACGCGTTCATCTGGGACGAGGCCGGGTTCGACGGCACGACCGCACGAATCCGGGAGAAGCAGAAGGCCGGCGACTTCACCGGGATGGCCGCCCAGGTCAGCGATGACCACATCGCCGCCTTCGCCACCGAATCGACCTGGGACATGTTGGCCGACAAGCTGGTCGAGAAATACGCCGAGACAGCCACCCGCCTGGTGTTGTACAACGCCGTCGGCGATCCGGGACGCTTCGAGCGGTACGGCGAGGTCGCCCGCCGGATCAGCGCCCGATCAGCTTCTGCATGAAGTTGGGGTAACGCGCACCCTGTACCTCGATACCGGCTGACACAGAGTCGATTTCGCGAAGATCATCCTCGCTCAACTCGACGTCGGCTGCCCCGAGGTTCTCCTCGAGACGCTGCAGACGTCGGGTTCCGGGGATCGGCGCGATCCACGGTCGCTGAGCGAGCAGCCAGGCCAGCGCGATCTGACCGGCCGTCGCGGCCTTGCGGTCCGCGATCGTCTGGAGCAGGTCGACGACGGCGCGATTCGCGCCGCGGACATCGGCGGCGAACCGCGGGATGCTGTTGCGGATATCGGAGCTATCGAATTGAGTGCTCTCGCTGATACTTCCGGTGAGAAAGCCCTTGCCCAGCGGGCTGTAAGGCACGAAGCCGATGCCGAGTTCGGACAGCGTGGACAGCACGCCCGTCTCCGGCGACTCCGGCTCGCGCCACCACAGCGAATATTCGCTCTGCACCGCAGTCACAGGTTGCACAGCGTGCGCCTGGCGAATGGTCTGCGCTGAAGCCTCCGACATCCCGAAGTGTTTCACCTTGCCGCTTTCGATCAATTCTTTGACCGTGCCGGCAACATCCTCGATGGGGACCGCGGGGTCAACGCGGTGTTGGTAGAGCAGGTCGATGGTCTCCACACCCAGTCGTCGCAGCGAGTTCTCGGCGACCTCGGTGATGTGCTCGGGTCGACTGTTCAGCCCGGCAATATTGCCGTCGGCGCCGAAGGCGAACCCGAATTTCGTCGCGATCACCACCTGGCCCGCGAACGGTGCGAGTGCCTCGCCGACCAGTTCCTCGTTGTCTCCGTACGCCTCCGCGGTGTCGAAGAACGTGACGCCGCGCTCGACCGCGCCGCGGATCACCGCAATCATGTCGGCCCTGGGTCCGGACGGGCCGAAGCCCCGACTCATTCCCATGCAGCCCAAACCAATTGCCGAGACCTCGAGGTTGTCACCCAGAATGCGCTTGTCCATGTCCTACTCCCCTTACGACGCCGGCAGATCCACCAGCCCGGCCAACCGGGCGCGGTGACGGTAGGTGGTGCCGAACGCCAACTGATCGCTCTTGGCCCGCTTCAGGTACAGATGCGCCGGATATTCCCACGTCATACCGAGGCCGCCGTGCAACTGAACGCACTCCTCGGCCGCGTGTACGGCGGTGCCGCTGCAGTAAGCCTGCGCGACGGCCGCAGCGATCGTCGCGTCGGCGTCGTGTCGGGCACAGGTGTCGGCGGCGTATCGGGCCGCCGCCGCAGCGGAGTTGAGCTCGACCCACAAATCCGCGAGCCGATGCTTGATGGCCTGATATGAGCCGATCGCCCGGCCGAATTGCTTGCGCTGCTTCACATACGCCAGCGTGGTCTCGAAACACCACTGCGCGATGCCCAGTTGCTCGGAGGCGAGCAATGCCGCACCGGTCTCCAAAGCCGCCGCCACCGCGGCATCGGCCGGTGCGGAATCTACGCGCGACGACGCCGCGCCGGAAAACTCCACATTCGCAAGGGGTCTCGTCATGTCCAGGCTCAGGACCGGTGACACGTTCACCCCCGCTGCATCGCGGGCGACGGTGTGCAGCTCCAGCCCGTCTGGTCCGGCGACCGGAACCAGCAGCACGTCCGCCTGCCCCACCCCGACCACGCTGGTGATCCGGCCCGTCACACCGTTGCCGTCGGCATGGACACCGGTGATCACCGCACCGGGCGCGGTGGACAGCGGCACCGTCAGCGCAGCGGTCAGCGAACCTGCCGCCAAGCCTGCGACGGTGTCGGTGTCCCCTGCCCGCAGGAGTGCGACTGTGGCCACCACCGCGCTGGAGAGGTAGGGCACCGGCGCGACGGCGCGACCGATCTCCTCCATCACCACGGCTGCCTCGCGGGCGGTTGCGCCCGCGCCGCCGAGCTCCTCGGGTACCAGGAGTCCGGCCATACCCAGTTCGGCGGCCAGTGTCTTCCAGACGCCGGAAAAGTCCTGCGGTGCAGCGTCATACAACGCGGTTATGGCTTCCGGCGGGCACCGGTCGGCGAACAGCCGCCGCACACTGTCGCGTAATGCTTCCTCGGTGTCGGAGTACAGCAGATCGCCCATTTGGCTCATTTGTCCAAGTCCTTGTATGCCACATCCTTGTCGACCCGGTGCTCCGGTGGGAGCCCGAGAATGCGCTCGGCGATGGTGTTGCGCAGTATCTCCGATGTGCCACCCTCGATCGAGTTGCCTTTGGCTCGCAGGTAGCGATATCCGGGGTCGCGTCCGATGAAATCGACCGCGTCCGGTTGCCGCATCGTCCAGTCGTCGTACTGCAGGCCGGCTTCCGGATGCAGTTCGATCTCGAATCCCGAAACCGCTTGCGCCAGGCGGGCAAACGCAACCTTCATCCCGGCGCCTTCGGGGCCGGGCTGGCCGACCGCCAGTCGCTGACGCAGCCGAAGACCGGTCAGACGAACAACTTCGGCCTCCACCCACAGCTTCATCAGCTCGTCATGCATCGCGGCGTTGCGCAACGCGGGTTGCGCCCGCCACGCCTCGGTGACCTTGCCGATGATTCCGCTTTCCCGAGTGCCGCCGGCCATCGATCCGATGGCGACGCGTTCGTTGTTCAGTGTGGTGGTGGCGACCTTCCAGCCGGCGCCCTCGGCGCCTAGCCGGTTGGCGTCGGGCACTCGTACGTCTGTGAGAAACACTTCGTTGAATTCGGCTTCGCCGGTGATCTGTCGCAGCGGCCGCACGTCGACGCCGGGGTCGGTCATGTCGAGGACGAAGTAGGTCAGACCCTGATGTTTGGGCACGGTCGGATCGGTCCTGGCGACCAGGATCGCCCGCTGCGCGTTCTGTGCGCTCGACGTCCATACCTTCTGCCCGTTGACAATCCAGCTGTCACCGTCCCGGACCGCGCGGGTCGCCACCCCGGCCAGATCGGACCCGGCACCGGGTTCGCTGAACAACTGGCAGTAGATGTGTTCGCCCGTGAACAACGGCCGCAGAAACCTTCGCCGCTGCTCCTCACTGCCGAACGCCGCGATGGTCGGGGCGGCCATACCCATCCCGATACCGTTGCGAGCGCCGCCACCACCCGGTGGCGCACCCGAAGCGGTCAGCTCGTCCTCGACCTGCGCCTGAAAGTTGCGTGACAGGTCCAGCCCGCCGGAGCCGACCGGAAAGTGCACCCATGCCAGTCCAGCGTCGAAGCGCGCGGCGAGAAATTCGTGCGGGTCGCTGTGCACCGGGTCGTGCGCGTCGAGCAGCGCCTTCACCCGGGCCTTCAGGTCCTCGGCGCTCACCGGAAGCCCGCCGGATCGCCGAGCAGTCGGCCGCCGTCCAGCACCAACGTCTCGCCGGTGATCCAGCTCGACTCGTCGGAGACCAGGAACGCCACGGCAGCCGCCACGTCAGGCGGCTCGCCGATGCGTCCCAGCGCCGTTCCCGCCGCCACCAGGCCTTCGTGCTCCTTCCACAGCGCTTCGGCGAGCTTGGTCCGAACCACACCCGGGGCGATCGCGTTGACCCGGACCCGTGGTGAAAGTTCCAGCGCCAGTTGCTTGGTGACGTGGATCAGCGCGGCTTTGGTCGCGTTGTACATCCCCATGTTCGGCGACGTGTGCATGCCGCCGATCGACGCCGTGTTGACCACCACCCCGCCGTGTTCCCGCATCCAGGCTTTGGCGGCCAGCGAGGTCCACAGCAGCGGCGCCCACAGATTGACGTCGAAAGTCTTGGCGAAGCGCGCGTGGTCCTGGTCGATCAACGGGCCGTAGGCCGGGTTGGTGCCGGCGTTGTTGACCAGAATGTCGATGCTGCCGAATCGTTCGAGGGTCACATCGACGCAGTGCCGCGCGGCGTCCTCGTCGACCGCGTGTGCGGCAACGCCGATGGTGTTGCCGCCGACCTGCTCTGCTGCGGCATCAGCGCTGTCCTGCTTGCGCGAGGTCAACACGATGTTGGCACCGCCCTGAGCCAGACGTTGCGCGATGGCCAGGCCGATCCCTCGGGAGCCCCCGGTGATGATCGCGGTGCGGCCGTCGAAAGTCGTTGCGGTCATAGCGCCTCCATCAGGCTGTGCTGGTAGCGACGCATGCCGCGCAGCCAACGGTCATAGTCGGCACCTTTGTGCCGGTACATCTCCAGCACGGCTGGGTGCGGAAGGATCAGGAAACGTTCCTCGTCGACCGCGGCGAGCACGATCTCGGCGACATCGGCCGGCTCGATCACGTTGCCCGCGGAGGTGACGGCGCGGGTCGCGAGCCGGGCCAGTGGATCTTCGGACTCCCCCGGCGAATACAACAGTTTGGTGTTGACGCCCATCGGGCACAGGCAGCTGACCCGCACGCCCTGGTCGCCGAAGGTGATGTTCAGCCATTCGGCGAATCCGACTGCGGCGTGCTTGGTCACCGAGTAGGTGGCCGACCCGAGTTGGGTAAGCAACCCGGCCGCCGAGGCGGTGCTGACAAAGTAGCCCTCGCCGCGTTCGACCCAGTCGGGCACCAGCAGCTGCGCGGCGCGGATGTGCGCCCGCAGGTTCACATCGATCGACTGGTCCCACTCGTCTTCGCTAACCTCCAGACCTGAAACGCCGGTGATACCCGCATTCGCGAAATACAGGTCAACCGGGCCGAATTCGTTGTCCGCCAACGCGATCAAATGCCGGATATGTGCGGTGTCGGACACGTCGCCACCGGACGCGACGGCCACCCCCGGCCGCTCGGCGTTGATGGTGTCCGCGACCGCCTGGGCGGCATCGCCATCCAAGTCGGCCACAACGATCCGGGCATCCAGTTGCGCCAGCTTCGCCGACAGCGCAGCGCCGATACCATTACCGCCACCGGTGACGATGGCGACCTTGTCGGCAACTTTCACAAGCGCCCTCCTTCTTGGTTGAGATGGGCTTCGTGGTTGATCGGGATTTCTCTGACGAGCGACCGGGTGATCCAGCCACGGGTATCCGCCGGGTCGATGACGTCGTCGAGTTCGAACGTGGTCGCCGAGGTGAGCGCCTTACCGTGCTGATAGGCGGCCTCGACCAGCTTGTCGAACAGATTCTGGCGTTCCGCCGGATCGGCGATCGCGGCCAATTCCTTGCTGAAACCCAGCCGAACCGCACCCTCGAGTCCCATGCCGCCGATCTCCCCGGTCGGCCAGGCGACGGTGAATTCCGGAGCGTGAAAAGAGCCGCCGGCCATCGCCATCGCGCCGAGCCCGTAGCCCTTGCGCAGGATGACCGTGCCGAACGGCACGGTCAGTCGCGCACCGACGATGAACAGCCGGCTGAAGCGCCGCACCGCGGCCTCGACTTCGGCGTCCGGGCCGACCATGAAGCCCGGCGTATCGCACAGCGAAATGATCGGTAGCCCAGCCGATTCGCAGAGCGTGAGGAAGTCGGCCATCTTGTCGGCGGCTTCTGCGTCGATGGCGCCACCGAGGTGATGACTGCTGTTGGCCAGCAAGCCGAAGGGCACCCCTTCGACGCGGACCAGCGCGGTGACGACGCCGACCCCGTAATCCGCGCGCAACTCCAGAACGGATCCGACGTCGGCGATCGACTCGATCGCGTGGTGCACGTCGTAGGCCCGCAGTCGATTTTCTGGCACCACATGCCGCGCCCGCCGCGGGTCGGGTGCCTCCCAGTCATCCTGTTTGCCTTGGAAATACGACAGGTACCGCTTGGCCAACGACACGGCGTGCGCCTCGTCTCGGGCGACCAACCCGACGACGCCGTTGCGCCGCTGCACATCGATGGGCCCGATGTCCTCGGGACGGTAGAGCCCGAGTCCGCCGCCTTCGATCATTGCCGGACCGCCCATGCCGATGTTCGCGTCGGGGGTCGCAATGATCACGTCGCAGGTGCCGGCCAGGGCGGCATTACCGGCAAAGCACCGACCGGACACGATCGACACCAGCGGCACCCGGCCGCTGAGCGCGCCGAGCGCCCGGAACGTCGGCACGTCCAAGCCGGCGACGCTGGCGACGTCGGTGTCGCCGGGCCGGCCACCGCCACCCTCGGCGAACAACACGACCGGCAACCGACGGCGGGCAGCCAGTTCGAAGACCCGATCGGTTTTGGCGTGGTTGCGCATACCCTGCGTTCCCGCGAGCACGGTGTAGTCGTACGACAGCACGGCCACCTCGCCGCCGCCGATCCTCGCCACCCCGGCGATCAGGCCGTCGGCCGGGGTGTTGGCGATCAGGTCTTCCTCCGAGCGCCGGCTGCGCTGCGCGGCCACCGCCAGCGCACCGTATTCCAGGAAGGTTCCCGAGTCGACCAGGTCGTCGATGTTCTCCCGCGCGCTACGCCGATTCTGGTTGTGCCGCTTGGCGATCGCAGCTGGACGACCCTCATCCAGGGTGAGCAGGTGACGGCGCCGGACCTCATCGAGATCAGCACGATCCCGGTCGAGGTCGAGCACCCGGTCAGGGTCGTCGGCTCCTACCCTGTCGCCGGTGTGGGTGAACACCACCAGCGGGTCACCAGTTCCAATCACTTGGCCGGGTGTCACCAGAATCCGGACGATGCGCACCGCATCGGGTGCGGTCAGCACATGCTGCATCTTCATTGCTTCGAGGACTGCCAGCTGCGCGCCCGGGGCGAACTCGGCCCCTTCCGCCGCGACCTCGATCACGGTGCCGGCCAGGTGAGCCCGCAACACCTCCTCGCCGGGATGCAGCTCGGGCGGCGCGAGCCGGGCATCGTGGCGCCAAGACTGCGCGGCCCCGACGAACGTGGACAGGTTCTCGTCGACGAAGCTCGTGGTGACCGGGCCCGTATGAGTGAGGCTGTGCGACAAAACCTCTCGAAGAAACCCGATGTTGGTGCGAATGCCCTCGATATCGAATTCGTCGAGCGCGGTTTGCGCCTTACGGACCGCAGCGGAATACGACGATCCGCGCACCCGGGTGATCACCTTGGCCAGCAACGAGTCATAACGCGGGCTGGGCGTCAGCCCGGCTCGGCCGAAGGTGTCCACACGCACTCCGGGGCCGCTCGGCGGCGAGAACGCCGTGAGGGTGCCCGCCGTCGGAATTACCGACCCGTCGGCATCCATCGTTTCCATGTTGACCCGCGTCTGGATCGCGATCCCGCGCACCGCGGCCAGCGCGCCGACCACCTCGACGCCGTCGGCCGTCACACCGGCCGGCAGCCTCAGCTGATGAAACGGTGCGCCCTGGGCGATGCGCAACTGCACGGCCACCAGATCGACGCCGGTGACCTCTTCGGTCACCGTGTGCTCCACCTGGATCCGCGGGTTGACTTCGAGGAAAACGTATTGCTCACCGGCCACCAAGAACTCGACCGTGGCGACACCGCGGTAGTCGGCCTGTGCGCACAGCTGGGCCGCGGCCCGGTGCAGATCACGGCGAAGCGTTGGTGAAATAGCCTGTGCCGGTGCGACTTCGACCAGCTTCTGGTGACGCCGCTGGATGCTGCAGTCTCGGTCGCCCAGTGCGAGTGCACGACCCGGCGTGGCGACGATCTGCACCTCGATATGACGCGCGTCGGCCAGATGTGCCTCAGCGAACAACGCCGGATCGCCGAATCCCAGTTCAGCTTCGGCGGCGCACTGCCGATAGGCATCGGCGATCTGTTCAGCGTCGTGGACGATTCGCATGCCGCGACCGCCGCCGCCGGAAAGCGCCTTGATCACGATCGGGCCGCCCAGAGCGGTCGCGAAGGCGCGAATCTCGTCGGCGCTGCTCGGACCGTCGGTGGCCGGCAGCACCGGGACGCCGGCCGCCGTCGCCGCCCGTCGGGCCGATACCTTGTTGCCGAACAGGTCGAGCGCAGCGGCGTCCGGCCCGACGAACGTGAACCCCGCGCTCGCACACGCCCGGGCGAACTCGGGCTGTTCGCTGAGAAACCCGTAGCCGGGATGAACCAACTCGGCGCCGGAATTCTTCGCCGCCGCCAGAATCGCCGCGTGATCCAGGTAGGCCGACGGTCCGGCGCCGGGCAGGGCCATTGCTTCATCGGCCGCGTGGACGTGCGGGCTGTCGGCATCGTCTTCGGCGTACACAGCGACCGTGCGGAGTTCCAACTCGGTTGCGGTGCGGATGATTCGGAGCGCGATCTCACCGCGGTTAGCGATCAGCAGGCGCGTCACGTCCGGTCCTTCTCGAAGTCAACCCCTGTGGGATTCAGCGTCGATCCCGATCCCATCATGCCGCTGCCGCGATTACCCGATTATTGGCCCCCTGGTCGCAGGAGAACTAGTAGTTTCATTGCCGGCGGCTGGGCCCCGCCTTCAATGACCCAACGACGCACGTCGACGATGGATTGAGTCCCCTTCGGTAAAGGATCACGATGACGAAGCGATACATGACCGCAGCCCTGGGGGCCGCTCTGGTGGCCGTTGGGTTGACTGCCACGGCGCCCATCGCGACCGCAGGATGTATAGACCCGGGATGGGGAGCGCACCCATTTGCGCAGATGTGCGACAGTCCTGTCCTCTCCGACGGCATGTGGGAGCGCTGTCTGTCGTACCACAGCGGCGGGCCTTACAGTCCCACCGAAACCGACTGCTACACGATGAGCGCCGGTGCTCCTCCGAGTGAAGGCGACCCGATCCTGCAGACGCCGCCCACCCACATCGACCCGTAGCACTTAAAAAACCAGATCGGCGTTATCCAGTGTCCTGGAACCGACCCCTGGAGTAATTTCGGCGTGTGCCAATCAACCGTCGCAAAGTCCTAGGTGGGGCGGGCATCGCCGGCGCGGCAGCCGCGGCAGGCGTGGGCGTCGATCATTTGGTCGCCGGCCATCGCACCGACAAGGAAGTGGCGCTGGCCGCTGACGACGCCGCTCGTTTCGGTGATCCCCGCATACCCGCCGAGTTGATCAGCTCGCAATCGCATCTCTACCGTCTCGGCGCGTCGCCCGTCTCCCGTTTCGACGGGGGCCACTTCCAGCAGGCCGACGAGGACAGCTTTCCGATCCTCAAGGGGCAAGCCGCCAGCTTCCTGGTGCTCACACTGGAGCCCGGAGGTATCCGAGAGCCGCACTGGCATCCGAGCGCGTGGGAGATCAACATCGTCACCAAGGGAGTCGCCGCGTGGACCCTCGTCGACGGGAACGGCAACCACGAAAGCTTCGACCAGCACGTCGGCGACGTGGTGTTCGCGCCGCAGGGTTCGTTCCACTACTTCGAGAACCGCGGCACCGACGACATGAAGATCGTCATCATCCAGAACACCAGCGCGGCAGAACCCAAGGACAACATCGGCATCGGCGAGTCTCTGAGCAAGCTTCCGCCACGGGTGCTGTCCGCCCTCTTCGGCGTTTCTGCCGACACGTTCACGTCGTTCAAGAAATTCGACGAGGCAATCATCCTTCTGCGAAAGCATTGAGGAACGCCAATGACTGATGATGTGAAGCGCTTTGGTGATCCCCGCCTACCCGCGGAAACGGTCTCCTCGGAGTCGCACCTGTTTCACCTTTCTGCTTTGCCTCCCACCACCTACGACGGGGGTTCGCAGCAGCAAGCCCACGAGGACAATTTCCCGATCCTGCAGGGACAGGCCGCCAGCATTCAGCTGATCACGTTGCAGCCCGGGGGTATTCGCGAACCGCACTGGCATCCCAGCGCGTGGGAGCTCAACCTGATCCTCAAAGGCACCGCGAGCTGGGTGCTCATCGACGGCAACAGCAACCACGAGAGTTTCGAGGCCCACGTCGACGATCTCGTGTTCGCGCCCCAAGGTTCCTTGCACTACTTCGAGAACCTCGGCACCGAAGATCTGGAGGTTCTGATCGTCCAGAACGCCAGCGCATCCGAGGACAAAGACAATGTCGGCATCGGCGAGGCGGTAAGTCAGATGCCGCCCGACGTGATGGCCGCCGTCTTCGGCGTGCCCGCAGCGACATTCGCTTCCTTCAAGAAGCTCGACAACGCAGTCACCATCCTGCGATCACACTGACCTTCAGCCCATCAGGGTCGCCGCGAGAGTGCCACCCAACTCGTAGGCCCGCTCGCGGACGCCGGCGTCGATCGCGCCGGTAATCTCCAGCGCGTCAGCGGCTTTGGATAGGGCCAGCCCGGTGACGACCTTCTCCACCGACGACACCGCACCGACCGTGTCGTTGTTGCCGTGCACCCAAAGGCCATACGGCCGACCGGCCACGTGATCCAGACTCGGGTAATACACCGTGTCGAAAAAGTGCTTGAGCGCCCCGGACATGTAGCCGAGGTTGGCCGGGGTACCGAACAGGTAGCCATCGGCGTCCAGCATGTCTGGAACTGTGGCGCCCAGCGCGGGCCGTGCCACCACGTCCACGCCATCGATGTCTGGGTCATTGGCTCCGGACAGGATCGCCTCGAGGATCTCGCGCATGGCCGGCGACGGGGTGTGGTGAACGATCAACAGCGTCTTGGTCATTCACGCCCCTGCAGTGCTCGGTGTAACTCGACGGCTTTCTTCATGGCTTCCCGCGCGCGATTGCGGTCTCCCGCGTAGTCGTACGCGCGCGCCAACCGATACCAGCGGCGCCAATCATGCGGATCGTCTTCCAATTCGGCACGGACCTGAGCGAAGAGCGCGTCGGCGGCATCGCGCTCGATGCGCCCCGACGGACGCCGAGGCAGCGCGCTCACATCGAGTTCCATCCCGTCGTCGGCAGCAAGGCGGGCCAGCTTCTGATGCGCGAGGCCGGCGCTCACGGTGGCGATCATCGCCCATAGCCCGATCACCGGCAGGATGAGCAACGCACCACCGAGTGCGATGGCGACGGCACGCCCGGAGCTGATCATCAGGACAGCGGTTCTGCCCAGCAGCACGATGTACACCAGCAGTGCCGCGCACATGAGCGCGATCATCAGCTGGATACGCACACCGCGCGACTTTGAGGTCATTGCAGATTGAGCAGCGATTCGATTCCTATTGTGAGGCCGGGATGTTCGGCGATCCGGCGAACCGCGAGCAGTACGCCGGGGACGAACGACGTGCGGTCGATGCTGTCGTGCCGGATCGTCAAGGTCTCCCCCAGCGTGCCGAACAGCACTTCCTGGTGTGCGACCAGTCCAGCCAGCCGAACCGAGTGCACCGGCACGCCCTCGACGTCGGCGCCGCGGGCGCCGGGCAGGCTGGTGCTGGTGGCATCCGGGTTGGGCGGCAAGCCTTGTCGCGCTTGGGCGATCAGCGCGGCGGTTCGGGCGGCGGTGCCCGACGGCGCATCGGCTTTGTGCGGATGATGCAGTTCGATCACTTCGACCGACTCGAAGAACGGCGCGGCCTGCTTGGCGAAATGCATGGACAACACCGCCCCGATCGCGAAGTTGGGTGCGATGAGCACCGAGACGCCCGGCGTGGCCGCTAGCCAGGATCGAACCTGTTGCAGGCGTTCGTCGGTGAAGCCGGTGGTTCCCACGACAGCGTGAATGCCGTTGTCGATCAGGAATTCCAGGTTGGACATCACAACGTCGGGATGGGTGAAGTCGATGACGACCTCAGTGTGGCTGTCGGTCAGCAGGCTCAGCGCATCACCGGCGTCGACGTCGGCGGACAGGGTCAGATCGTCGGCGTCCTGCACCGCCTGCACCATCGTCGTTCCGACCTTGCCCTTGGACCCCAGCACAGCTACCCGCATGACTTCACCCTAAAGCGTGCCGACTTTGTCCACGGTTGGGCCGTTAACCACAATCGCGATTAGTGCGCCGTCTCTGCGTCTCCCCGTTATCGGCGACTCCGAATAATGGTTCGAACATCCATTCGATGACAGCGGCTTCAGGCGCTGGATGCCGCCATGACGACCGACAGCGAGCTGGATTTGACCGCCGCCGACCCCACGACTCGTCTGAGCGCACTCGAACGTCTGGAGACCGCCCGGCGTCGTCAGCTCGTGCACCGCGCCGGGCTGCGATGTCCCCGCATAGTGGACCGACGTTCATCACGACGACGACTGGGCCCATGGCGGCCAGACAGAGATCGACCGGTTGACACTGGCTTGTAAGCCCGACCATGAAATCGTTGATAAAGGTTGGCGGACAATAAAACCCGGAAACGGCGACACCCAGTGGATTCCGCCGCCACATCTCGATCACGGCCAGGCCAGAGTCGATGACTATCATCATCCGGAACGCAATTTGGGCGAGAAGCGCTTGCGCGAGTGAGCGCTTCGACTTTCTTAGACGTCACCATTCGTTCACCCGAAAGAATGACCAAATGCACGCGAACCCGGAAGCTCCTGTGATACCCAGCTACTGGAGCTCGACGCACTGACCAGCTCCACGAAAGGAACCGGATCATGACGATCACACGCGGTTTGGCCGTCGGCGCGCTGTTCGCCGGTCTCGCCCTGGTAGTTACGGCTCCCGCGGCCTCGGCGGACCCGCTCGACGGGCACTACATCGAGACCGAGAGCTACCCGGACGGTCACTCGGTGCACGACGACTGGTACATCACTCCGTGCGGTGATGGGTGCGCTTCCATCAAAAAGCTGGGTGAGGCACATCTGGTCGACGGGCAGTGGACCCTGGACGGCAAGGGTGGCGTGTCCTGCGAAGAGGGTGGCGACATCCGCGACGCCATCGGATTCCACTACTCCTGGGACGCCAACACGCTGGACGGCACCGTGCAGATCACCAACAACGTGCCCGCCTGTGGCAACCCGCAGGGTTACCAGGAGACCAACAACCTCCACCTGCAGCGGGCGACCTAGGCGTCGATCACCACGCGGCCACCGGTCGCGCGGGAGACACACACCAGCATCTCGCTGTCGGCTTCGGCGGTGCGACCGCGACGGTCAACCTGGCCACCGAGCACCGTGACCTTGCAGGTCCCGCAGAAACCCTGTCGGCAGGAATGCGCCGTGGTCGGATCGTTGTCGAGCATCACGTCCAGGGCGGAGCGGTTTGCGGGAACGTCGAGCACGCGCCGGGAACGAGCAAGTTCGAGTTCGAACGGGATTCCATCGACGACCGGTGGTGGGCTGAAGCGCTCGTAGTGCAGCGGTGCGTTCGCGTGCTCATCGCGGGCGATGCGCACCGATTCCAGCATCCCGGAGGGCCCGCAGACGTACACCGCGGTGGTCGGTGTGGCGTCGATCAGCAGATCCTCGGCGGTGGCGAGGCGCCCACGTTCGTCGTCGGCCCATACGGTGACCCGGCCGGGACCCAGCGACGTCACTTCGTCCAGCAGTGGCATGTATTCGCGGCTGCGGCCGGCATAGATTGCGCGCCAATTCATTCCGCGTTGATGGGCGGCCCGCATCATCGGCAGGATGGGTGTCACGCCGATCCCGCCGATGACGAACAGCACGTCACGCTCGTCGCCGCCAAGATAGAACGCGTTGCGCGGACCTTCGAACACCAGGGAGTCGCCGACAGCGAACGCTTCGTGCATCTCGATCGAACCGCCGCCGCCGTCGGCGATGCGGCGCACCGCAATTCGGTAGTCGGTTCGCCGCCCGGGCGGCCCGCACAGCGAGTACTGGCGACGGCGGCCGGAGGGCAGTCGCACGTCGACATGGCTGCCAGGCGTCCAGGACGGAAGCAGGCCACCATCAGGGTCGGCGAACGTCAGTGCGACCACGTCCGGGCTGAGCGGTTCGCGTTTGGTGATCACCGCAGTGTGGGTGCGGCCCACCGGCAACACGCGGGACGGCTTCCACCGGCTCGCCGAGGAGAACCCGCTGAGCACGGTGGCCAGGCCCCAGATCGCCGTGTAGAGCCGGTCGCGTTGGCGACGACCGTAGATGTCTGCGGGCCTGCTGGCCCAAATGCTCTGCGACACAATAACCTCAGCGCCCTCAGGGCCGTATGTCGTACCGGGCCAACAGCCGGATCAGCGAGGGACTGATACGCCGCAGCGCATAGCCGACTCGTGACTCCACCGCGATCGGCAGCACCGGCGGGCCAGTCTTGACCGCTTTGACGATCGCCTTGGCGGTCGCCTCCGGCGTGTAGTTGCGACGGCGGTAGGCAACGTCGGCCTTGTGCCGGGCGCTGTCCTGCTCGTCGGACGTCATCCCGGCGTAGACCGTGCTCTTGGCGATATTTGTGTTGACGAATCCCGGGCACACCGCTGTGACGGTGATGCCGTCGTCGGCCAAGTCGGCGCGCAACGATTCGCTGAACGCCAGCACCGCGGCTTTTGTTGTGCCGTAAGCGATCATCGACTTCGATGGGAGAAAAGCAGCGGCCGAGGAAACGTTGATGATGGTGCCGCCCTGACCGCGGTCGACCATCTGAGTGGCGAACGCCCGGCTTCCGTTGAGCACTCCGCGCAGATTGACCCCCAGGATGTTGTCCCAGTTCTCCGGTGTGGTCTCCAGGAATCGGCCCGCCATCCCGATTCCGGCGTTGTTCACCAGGATGTCGACCACGCCGTGGTCGCTGTTGACTTGTGCGGCAAGCGCATTGATCGCGGCTTCATCGCTGACATCGGCCTGGTAGGCCGCGGCGCTGGCGCCGGCTTCGCGGACCGCGGCCGCGGTCTCTTGCGCGGCGGCCAGATCGCGATCGACGATCACGACGGTCTGAGCGCCCTGGTGGGCCAACTCGACGGCGGTCGCACGACCGATACCCGCGCCCGCTCCGGTGACCAACGCGAGTTTGCCCTGGACGTTGCGCGGCCCGGTCTGCACGGCGCTCGCAGTGGCCAACGCGGCGCCGCTGACATGACGATCGATCCATTCGGCGGCCAGTCGCGCGATGACGTCCGGACGTGCGGTCACCACCCAGTGCCCGCCCTCGATCGGAACAACCCTGCTGCCCAATGGGATTGAACCGGTGAAACGCTGCAGTGCCGGCGTGACGAACATGTCCATCCGCGGCACCAGCACCTGTACGGGAACGGTGGTGTCGGGCAGCTGTGCGCCCGGCGCCAAGAAAGGACCGGGCATGTTGGCGCGGTACAGGTTGAGCCCGTTGACGTAGTCGCCGGTCGAGCGCACCGGGTCGCCGGGGCGGGTCTGGGTGCTCGAATTCCCGATCCGGCCGAACGCCTCAACAATTTTCACGCCTACACCGGCGCGGATCAGCAGTTCTGGCAAGCCCGGGGTGAGGAAGAACCAGATGTAGCCCGACGCGAAGAACTGCCGGATCACGTCGACGAGACCGCGCGGGGTGCGCGCCGACCGCAGGAACTTGCCCGCGTAGTTCAGGTGCGGCCCGGAGATCGAGGTGAACGAGGCCACTTTGTCCATCACCGTCGCGTCAGTGACCGCGGCCCAGGTTTGGATCGACCCCCAGTCGTGGGCCAGTAGATGGACACGCCCGACGCCGAGGCTGTCGATGACCGCGCTGAGATCGGAAACCAACTGGGAGAAGCGGTAACCGGAGCGGGCCGCCGGACGTTCGGACTCGCCGGCCCCCCGCACGTCGTACGCGACAAAGTTGTATTCGGCGTTGGGGCGGCCCAGTAGATGCTCAGCGACGCCGTCCCACAGGTGGTGGTTGTCGGGATAGCCGTGGATGGCCAACACGGTCGGCCGTTGCGGGTCGATCTCGGTGTAGGCGTGCACCGCCAACGTGATGCCATCCGAGGCGGTCACAGTGGTGCGGGTGGGCACACGGGAACTACCAGTTGGTGCAATGGTCATGGAATCCTCTCGGCTCAGTGCGAGGCGCGGGCGGCCGGCGAGATCGCCAGGTAGTCGACCGCCTTCTCCACCCCGCCCAGTTGCGAGGGATGGAAGCGGGGCAGGTAATAGGCGCCGATGACTCGGATGAAACGCAGCGGGCCCGGCATCAACCCCCGTCGCGCAGCAATAAAGTAATCACGCCAGCGCGGCTTGGCTCCGGGCGGCACGTGCCGGTCGATGGAGTACATGAACCGGACTCCGCGCACCCACATCAGGAACATCATCGGTGTCACGACCAGCTGGGTGCGGACCTGACGCACGAATCCGGCCCGCAGGTGCTTCATCAAGTCGAAGGCCACCGCTTTGTGTTCGACCTCTTCGGCGCCATGCCACCGGAGCAAGTCCAGCATCACCGAGTCAGTACCGATCGCGTCGAGTTCTGGGGTGTTGAGGATCCATTCGCCCAGGATCGCGGTGTAGTGCTCGATCGCCGCGACGATCGCGACCCGCTCGAGCAGCCAGCTGTGCTGGCGCCGCACGCTCCACCGCGGCCGGTCGCCCAGAAGCTTGGCGAACAGCCAGGTCATTTGGTCGGTGAACGGCGTCACGTCGACGTTGTTGGCGGCGAAGTATTCCTGCACGCCGGTGTGCGCCTGGGCGTGCATGGCCTCCTGGCCGATGAAACCCTGCACGTCGAGGCGCAGCTGATCGTCTTTGATCAGCGGGAGTGCTTGCTTGAACAGGTCGACGAAAAACTCTTCGCCGGCCGGCAGCAGCAGGTGCAGCACGTTGAGCATGTGCGTGGTGAACGGCTCGGCAGGCACATAGTGAAGCGGCAGCGCCGCCCAGTCGAAGGCGACGTCGCGCGCTTCGAGGACCAATCGCTCGTGATCGCGCCCGTCATCGAGCCAGGTCCCCCGACCTTGCAGGTGCGGACCGACAGCTTCGTCGTTGACCGAGAACATTCGCAGCAGCATACCCGGTACCGCCGGTATCGGGAATACTGAGCGGTCAGACGGGCGCGGCCCCCCGCAGGTGTTCGAAGATCAGCGATGTCTGGGTGCCTGCGACGTCGGCATCGGAGTTGAGGTTCTCCACGACGAACGATCGAAGGTCCTCGGTGTCGCGCGCAGCGACGTGCAGGATGAAGTCGTCGGTACCGGCCAGGAAATAGACGTCCATCACCTGGGGGCGGCGACGAATCTGCTGGATGAAGTCGCGGATCTTGCCGCGGGCGTGGGACTGCAGGCTGACCGAAATCATCGCCTGCAGCGGCAATCCCACCGCGGTCGGATCGATGTCGGCGTAGAAGCCGCGAATAACTCCGGACTCCAGCAGCCGACGGACGCGGCCGTGACAGGTCGATGGAGCGATGTCGAGTTCCTCGGCGAGGGCGCTGTTGGTCATCCGGGCGTCGGCATGCAGCAGGCTGAGAATTCTGCGGTCGACGTCGTCGACATGCAGGGTCCGAAGATCCTTCGCCGGCGACCGGGTGCCGGGTGGATATTTCGTGTTTCCTTCGACCATAAACGGATATTACCGCCGTGTCTTCGACGTCTTTGCGTAGGACACGAATTTTCTTCACACTTAGGGGCATGCGTGTTGGCATCCCGACCGAAGTGAAGAACAACGAATTCCGAGTGGCGATCACCCCCTCCGGGGTCGCCGAATTGACCCGACGCGGGCACGAGGTCGTCATCCAGGCGGGCGCTGGTGAAGGCTCGGCGATCACCGACAGCGATTTCAAGGCCGCAGGCGCGCAGGTTGTCTCGACCGCCGAGGCCCTGTGGGCCGACGCCGACCTGATCCTCAAGGTGAAAGAGCCCATGCCGTCCGAATATTCGCGGATGCGGCGCGGCCAGACACTGTTCACCTATCTGCATCTGGCAGCGTCGCGATCATGCACCGAGGCGCTGCTGGCTTCGGGCACCACCTCGATCGCCTACGAGACCGTGCAGACCGCTGACGGCGCTTTGCCGCTGCTCGCGCCGATGAGTGAGGTCGCCGGTCGGCTGTCGGCTCAGGTCGGGGCGTACCACCTGATGCGCACGCACGGCGGTCGCGGCTTGTTGATGGGCGGCGTGCCCGGCGTCGAACCGGCCGCGGTGGTGGTCATCGGCGCGGGGACCGCCGGCTACAACGCCGCCCGCGTCGCTCACGGAATGGGCGCGTCGGTCACCGTGTTCGATGTCAACATCAACAAGCTGCGCGAGGTCGACCACGCTTTCAGTGGCCAGGTGCAGACCCGCTACTCGACGGCCCTTGAACTCGAGGAAGCTGTCAAACGTGCCGACCTGGTGATCGGCGCCGTGTTGTTGCCCGGTGGTAAAGCTCCGACTTTGGTGTCGAATTCGCTTGTCGCTCACATGAAGCCGGGTGCGGTCCTGGTCGACATCGCCATCGATCAGGGCGGCTGCTTCGAAGACTCGCGACCGACCACCCACGACGACCCGACGTTCGCCGTGCAGGACACGTTGTTCTACTGCGTGGCAAACATGCCCGCCGCGGTGCCCGCGACGTCGACGGTTGCGCTCACCAACGCGACCATGCCGTATGTCATCGACCTCGCTGAGCAGGGTTGGCAAGCCGCCTGCCGGTCGAATCAGGCCCTCGCCAAGGGACTTTCGACACATGACGGCGCGCTGGTGAGCCAGCGGGTTGCCACCGACCTGGCATTGCCCTACACCGACCCGGTGGCAATGCTGGTCTGACGTCGGGGTTCGTGCTACACAAGCCGCGTGAGTTCACTCGCCGATGACACCCGATGGATGGACGCGGTCGGGCAGGCCGCCCTGGTGGCTCGCGGCGAGGTAAGTCCGCTGGAGTTGCTTGACGCGGCCATCGAGCGGATCGAACGCATCGATCCGGTGCTCAACGCGGTCGTCATCCGCTGGTTCGATCATGCGCGCGACACCGCGGGAACTGAGCTGCCCGACGGCCCATTTCGCGGAGTGCCGTTTCTGATCAAAGACCTGTTCGCCGGCTACGCCGGTCAACCGATCACCAACGGCAACCGCGCACTCAAGAAGGAAGGAGCAATCTCCGCGGCCGACACCACGTTGGTGAGCCGCTTCCGCGATGCCGGCCTGGTGATCGCCGGCCGGACCAACAGCCCCGAACTGGGCAGCGTGCCGACCACCGAGCCGCTCGCCTGGGGCGCCACCCATAACCCGTGGGACATCAGCCGTTCGCCGGGCGGCTCGAGCGGCGGCGCGGCGGCCGCCGTCGCCAGCGGTATGGTGCCGTTCGCGCACGCCAGCGACGGCGGCGGCTCGATTCGCATTCCCGCGTCGTGCTGCGGACTGGTCGGCCTGAAACCCAGTCAGGGCCGGATCTCGCTCGGCCCGGTCCGCGACGAAACCGCGCTGTCGGTTGAGCTGTGCGTCAGCCGCACGGTGCGTGACACCGCAACACTTCTCGACGCGGTTTGCGGACCCGCCGTCGGCGACACGGTGATGGCGCCGGCCCCCGCCCGCCGCTACGTCGACGAGCTCGGCGCCGAACCCGGCCGGTTACGGATCGGCCTGCTCGACCACCACCCGCAGGGCGGGGCGGTGGCTCCCGAATGCTCGGCCGCGGCCCGCTCCGTTGCCACGCTGCTCGAATCCGTCGGCCACACCGTCGAGCGGGCCTGGCCGAAAGCGTTGGAGGACGCATCGTTGCGTGTGCACTTCGCCACGCTGTGGTGCACCAACATGGGCGTCGGCCTCAGACGGTTCGAAGAACAGATCGGACGGCCGCTCACCGCAGACGAATTCGAGCCGATGAACCGGGTCCAGGCCGACGTCGCGGCGCATATCACCGCGGTGGACTATGCACTCGCGTTCTCCGCCGCAACCCACTTCCGCCGCGCGCTGCAGGCCTGGTGGGCCGACGGGTGGGACCTGTTGCTGACACCCACCGTCGCCGAGCTACCGGTACCGCTCGGCACTTTCGCGAACGACCCGGACAATCCGATTGCTGCCGTCGAGCGCGCATTCCAGTTCATCCCGTTCACCCCGCCGTTCAACATGAGCGGCCAGCCCGCGATCAACGTGCCGGTCGAGTGGACCGACGGCGGTCTGCCGGTCGGGGTGCAACTCGTGGCGGATTACGGGCGCGAAGATGTTCTGCTGCAGGTGGCCAGCCAACTGGAATCCGCCAAGCCCTGGGCGCACCGCACGCCGCAGGTCTAGATGTGGCCGAGCTTGTCGACGATGTCTTTTGTCGGCGCGGCGACGGCCTGTCGATATGCGGTCCCCGCCCACAGGTTGGTGCCGTGCGGGTCTTCCAACTCGACCGCGGCCCGGCGGATCGGCGACGTCATCTGGTTGACCTCGGGATAGCCAAGCGGCGCAACATGATCCAGCATCCGGGTGAAGTCGTTCGCCAGACCGCGGGCATACCGTCCGGAGAACGCCCGGGTGACAACGGTGTTGTCGAACTGCGGATGCCCCAGAGACGACCGATGCGCTTCGTTGGTGCCGGCCTCGTCGGCCAGCAGCAGCGCAGTGCCGATCTGGGCGGCGGCCGCTCCCCTGCGCAACACAGCGGCGACGTCTTCGGTGCTACCCAACCCGCCGGCCGCGATAAGCGGAACGTCGTGGTTATGGCCGATGCGATCGAGCAGCTCGTCCAGCGGCGTGGTTCCCGGTTCCATGTCGGGCGCGAACGTGCCGCGATGCCCGCCCGCGTTCGGACCCTGAACAACCAGGCCGTCCGCGCCCGCGGCGACGGCCACCCCGGCCTCGTACGCCGACGTGACGGTGACGTACAGCAGCATCCCTAATGCGCCGAACCAGCGCAGCACATCCGGCGACGGCGCACCGAACGTGAACGACACCAACTCGGGCCGAAGGTCGGCGACCACCTCGAGCTTCTGTTGCCAGCCGTCGTCGTCACCGAATTGCGGATAGCCGACTTCGACGCCGTAGTGCTCGGCCAACTCATCGAGCGCCTCGGCGTAATGGTCCAGCGCGATGACGTCGGCCACGCTGGGCTGGGGCACGAAGAGGTTGACGCCTATCGGGCCGGTGGTCTTTGCGCGTGTTGCCACGATGTCGTTGGCAAGGCGCTCTGCGCTGATATAGCCGCCGGCCAGAAATCCGAGTCCGCCAGCGTTGGACACCGCCGCGGCCAGCGCGGGCGTACCGGGGCCGCCCGCCATCGGCGCACCCACGATCGGCACATCGAGATCCCAGAAGCCCAGTACCATCGCGTTACCTCGTCATTGTCCGAAGTTGTTGCGGGAGAGATTTTTTCGACCGGTGCGGCCCGAGAACGGCTGAGCCGTAGGGCTGGGTGAGAAGTTGGCGCGCGATCGCGTTGACCTCGTCCAGGGTGACCTCATCGAGCTCCTGCAGGGTCCGGTCGATGCTTCTGTGCTCAGCGTAGTTGAGTTCGCCTCGACCGATGCGGTGCATCCGTGAGCTGGAATCCTCCAGGCCGAGCACCAGCCCGCCGCGCAGTGAGCCTTTGGCGATGCGGCATTCCGTCTCGGTGATGCCGTCGCGGCCCACCTCCCCGAGCACATCGGCCGTCACCCGGATCACCTCGGCGAACCGCTCGGGCAGGCATGCGGAGTAGACCGACAAGGCCCCGGCGTCAGAGAAGGTGTCCAGCGACGAGTACACCGAGTACGCCAGCCCGCGAGACTCCCGAACCTGTTGGAACAGTCGGGAACTCAGTCCGCCGCCCAGCGCGGTGTTGAGCACCGTCAAAGCCCAGCGATGCTTCCAGTGCCGGCCTGGGGTCCGAACTCCGAGAAAAACATGTGTCTGCTCGGCGTCGCGGTTGACGACGGTCAAGCGCGGGCGCCCGGTGACCCGGCCGGCGCCTTTGCGCGGCGCGATCGCATGACGCCCCCGGACCAGCCGAGGCCCGAAGTGCTCACGCACGAGCTTCACCACCTCGTCGTGGTCGACGTTGCCGGCCACCGCGACGACCATCCGCTCGGGCGTGTAGCGCCGCTGATGAAAGGAATGCAGTTGGGCACGTGTCATCGAGGACACCGACTGCACGCTGCCGATCACCGGACGACCCACGGGGTGATCACCGAACAACGCCGCCAAGAACTGATCAGCCAGTGCGTCTTCGGGATCGTCGTCGCGCATCGCGATCTCTTCGAGAACGACGTCGCGTTCCAGCTCGACATCGCTTGCGGCGCAACGCCCGTTGAGCACCACGTCACTGACTAGGTCGACGGCCAGGGCAAGGTCGCTGTCGAGCACGTGCGCGTAATAGCAGGTGTGCTCCTTGGCGGTGAACGCGTTCAGCTCGCCGCCAACCGCATCCATCGCCTGCGCGATGTCGACAGCGGTGCGCGTCGGGGTCGACTTGAACAGCAGGTGTTCCAGGAAGTGCGCGGCGCCGGCCACGGTGGCACCCTCGTCGCGCGATCCGACCCCTACCCACACCCCTACCGAAGCAGAGCGAACCCCGGGCAGGTATTCGGTGACGACCCGCAAACCGCCGGGAAGTGTGGTGCGCCGGAACGCCGCGGACGGCTCAGTACTGTGCCGGCCGCGGCGTAACGGCTGCGTCGCTGGACTAACTGCTGGCCGTCGCGGCATCGGCAGGCGCGGTCTCCGGGCTGGGGGCGGCGTCGCCGTTGCTGGAATCTCCGGCATCTTCTTCCACAAGCACCAGGGAGATCTTGCCCCGCTTGTCGATGTCGGCGATCTCGACACGAAGCTTGTCGCCGAGGTTGACCACGTCTTCGACCTTGTTGATGCGCTTGCCCCGACCGAGCTTGGAGATGTGTACCAGACCATCGCGGCCCGGCAGCAGCGACACGAACGCACCGAAATCGGTGGTCTTGACCACGGTTCCGAGGAAACGCTCACCGGTCTTGGGCAGCTGCGGGTTGGCGATCGCGTTGATCTTGTCGATCGCGGCCTGCGCCGACGGTCCGTCGGTGGCGCCGACGAATACCGTGCCGTCGTCCTCGATGGAGATCTGGGCGCCGGTCTCCTCGGTGATCGAGTTGATCATCTTGCCCTTGGGCCCGATCACCTCGCCGATCTTGTCGATCGGCACCTTGATCGTGGTGACCACCGGCGCGTACGGGCTCATCTGGTCGGGCTCGTCGATGGCCTCGGCCATCACCTCGAGAATCGTCAGACGCGCGTCCTTGGCTTGCGCGAGAGCCCCGGCCAGCACCTGCGACGGGATACCGTCGAGCTTGGTGTCCAACTGGAGCGCGGTAACGAAGTCCTTGGTGCCCGCGCACTTGAAGTCCATGTCGCCGAAGGCGTCTTCGGCGCCCAAGATGTCGGTCAGGGTGACGAAGCGACGCTCGGTCTTGCCATCAACTTCAACGTCGTCGGATACCAGGCCCATCGCGATGCCGGCGACCGGCGCCTTCAGCGGCACGCCGGCGTTCAGCAGCGACAGCGTGGACGCACAGACCGAGCCCATCGACGTGGAGCCGTTGGAACTCAACGCTTCTGAGACCTGACGAATCGCGTAAGGGAACTCGTCGACGCTCGGCAGCACCGGCATCAGCGCCCGCTCGGCCAGCGCGCCGTGCCCGATCTCACGCCGCTTGGGCGATCCCACGCGACCGGTCTCACCGGTGGAGAACGGCGGAAAGTTGTAGTGGTGCATGTAGCGCTTCGACTTCTCCGGCCCCAGCGAGTCGATCTGCTGGGCCATCTTGACCATGTCAAGCGTGGTCACGCCCATGATCTGGGTCTCGCCGCGCTCGAATAACGCGCTGCCGTGCGCCCGCGGGATGACCGCGACCTCCGCGGACAGCGCGCGAATGTCGGTGACACCGCGGCCGTCGATGCGGAAGTGATCAGTCAAGATGCGCTGGCGCACAAGCTTTTTGGTCAGCGATCGGAATGCGGCGCCGACCTCTTTCTCGCGGCCCTCGTAGGTGTCGGCGAGCCGCGCGAGCACCTCTGCCTTGAGTTCGTCGGTGCGCTGGTCGCGCTCGGCCTTGCCGCTGATGGTGAGCGCTTTGGCCAACTCGTCGGTGGCCACTGAGGACACCGAGTAGTAGACGTCGTCCTGGTATTCCGGGAACAACGGGTATTCGGCGGTCTCCTTGCCGGCAGCGTCAGCCAGCTCCTGCTGGGCGGTACACAACGCGGCGATGAACGGCTTGGCGGCTTCCAGGCCCTCCGCCACAACGCTTTCGGTCGGCGCACCGGCGCCCCCGGCGATCAGATCGATGACCTTGTCGGTGGCTTCTGCCTCGACCATCATGATCGCGACATCATCGCCAGCTTTGCGGCCGGCGACGACCATGTCGAAAACCGCGTCTTCGAGCTGCTCGACGGTGGGGAACGCGACCCACTGGCCGTTGATCAGGGCGACACGCACACCGCCGACCGGGCCGGAGAACGGCAAGCCCGAGATCTGGGTCGACGCCGATGCGGCGTTGATCGCCAGGACGTCGTAGAGATCCTTGGGATCCAGGCTCAGGATCGTGACCACGACCTGGATCTCGTTGCGCAGGCCCGAAACGAACGTCGGGCGCAGAGGCCGGTCGATCAGCCGGCAGGTCAGGATCGCGTCGGTGGACGGCCTGCCCTCGCGACGGAAGAACGAACCGGGGATGCGTCCCGCGGCGTACATGCGTTCTTCGACGTCGATTGTCAGCGGGAAGAAGTCGAAGTGGTCCTTCGGCGACTTGCTGGCCGTGGTGGCGGACAGGAGCATGGTCTCGTCGTCGAGGTAGGCGACGACGGCGCCGGCGGCCTGCTTGGCCAGCCGACCGGTCTCGAAACGGATGGTGCGGGTGCCGAAGCTCCCGTTGTCAATGGTGGCGGTTGATTCGAACACGCCTTCGTCAATTTCAGCTACAGACATATTCGTCCGTGCAGCCTCTCTGGATTTGTTCAGCTATTTTGCGCAGGCACGCACAACCCGGAAGGTGCCGGGACGAACCCGGAGGACCCTGGAAAGACGCGGATTCTGGATGCGGCGACGGCCGTCGATCGAAGCTGCCGACCTACCCCCGAAGTGGGGGGTTCGGCAGCCACTACCGAAGACCGCGCGATACAGACTTGTCTTCCTTCGAAGTCCTGTTGTGCCTCGCTGGGACGGTGCGCGCGGATTGCGCACGCCGCACCAGGCTCGGGCCGATGGGCCCAGAACGACCTTGACTCTACACGCCGACCTGGCGATTCCCTACCGCCCGGCCGACGATGCGGGCCTTCGCGACATCGCGACACTTCACGAGTTGCGAAGGCATGCCGATCGAATTCGTTACCAATTCAGTCTCGGCGAAAGGGGCGACGTCAGCGGCGCAGGCCGAGCCGCTCGATCAAGGAGCGGTAGCGCTCCACGTCGACCTGGGCGACGTACTTGAGCAGCCGACGGCGACGGCCGACCAGAAGCAGCAGTCCGCGCCGCGAGTGGTGGTCGTGCTTGTGCTTCTTGAGGTGTTCGGTCAGATCAGAGATCCGCTTGGTCAGCATGGCGATCTGGGCCTCAGGCGAACCGGTGTCGGTCTCGTGCAGGCCGTAAGAGCCCAGGATTTCTTTTTTCTGCTCGGCGGTAAGCGCCACGAAATATCTCCATCAATAGGTCCGCGATGATTGAGCTGAGGTGCGGCCGCCGCGAACTGCAGCACGCGCTGTGTCGCCGAGGAGTCTAGCAGCGGGCCGGTCTCAGGCCTTAATCTGCAGGTCAGGTGGCCGAAAGCAGGGTCCGCGCGCGGTCGGTGTCATTGCGCATCGCGTCGACCAAGTCGCCCACCGAGCCGAACTTTTCCTGCCCGCGGATACGCGCGACGAAGTCCAGCGCCACGTGCTGCCCGTACAGGTCGGCGGCGGTGTCGAGGACGAAAGCTTCGACCGTGCGGGTGCGTCCGGAAAAGGTCGGGTTGGTCCCCACCGACACCGCGGCCTGGTAGCGCTCGCCCGGCACCACACTCCCCGTCACCGGGCCGTGGCCCAAGACGGTGAACCAGGCGGCATACACCCCGTCGGCCGGGATGGCCGAATGCATCGGGGGTGCCACGTTCGCGGTGGGAAAACCCATCTCGGTCCCTCGCCCGTCACCGCGCACGACCACGCCTTCGACCCGGTGCGGACGGCCCAATGCCTCGGCGGCGGCAACCACGTCGCCGGCGTCGACACACGACCGGATGTACGTCGAGGAAAAAGTCACGGTCTCGGTGTTGTGGTATTCGGAAACCAGCGACATCGACTCCACCGCGAAGCCGAGTCGCGCGCCGGCACTGCGCAGGGTCTCGACCGTGCCCGCAGCCTTCTTGCCGAAGGTGAAGTTCTCCCCGACGACTACTTCCACCACGTGGAGATCCTCGACGAGTAGTTCGTGGACGTAGCGCTCCGGCGTGAGCTTCATGAAAGCGGTGGTGAATGGCATGACCAGGAAGACGTCGATGCCGAACTCCTCGGCCAACTCGGCCCGCCGGGTCAGAGTCGTCAATTGCGCGGGATGGCTGCCGGGGTGCACCACTTCCATCGGGTGTGGGTCGAACGTCATCAACACCGTCGGCACTCCGCGCGCACGACCCGACTTGACCGCGTGTTCGATCAGCTCGGCGTGCCCACGGTGCAGCCCGTCGAACACTCCGATGGTGACCACGCATCGGCCCCAGTCAGTGGGGATCTCGTCCTGGCCGCGCCACCTTTGCACGACTTCTAGCCTACGGTGCCAGGTAGCGCGTGGTCGTGCGAGAGCCGCAGATCAGATGGAGATTGCTTAAACTTCCGTTGTGCGCCCTGCTGAAGAGTCCAACGAACTCACCGCGGTTGCCCAGGACTACCTCAAAGTCATCTGGAACGCCCAGGAGTGGTCGGTGGACAGGGTCAGCACCAAGATGCTGGCCGAAAAGCTCGGGGTGTCGGCCAGCACGGCTTCGGAATCGATCCGCAAACTCGCCGAGCAGGGGTTGGTCGACCACGCGAAATACGGTGCGGTCACGTTGACCGAGTCGGGGCGCCGTGCGGCGCTGGCAATGGTCCGCCGCCACCGGCTGCTCGAGGCCTTCCTGGTCACCGAACTCGGCTACGGCTGGGACGAGGTGCACGACGAAGCCGAGGTGCTCGAACACGCGGTATCCGACCGGCTGATCGCGCGTATCGACGCCAAGCTGGGGTTTCCGCGGCGCGACCCGCATGGCGATCCCATTCCAGGCTCCGACGGCCAGGTGCCGACCCCGCCCGCTCGTCAGCTGTGGTCGTGCGCCGACGGCGACGCCGGCACCGTCGCCCGGATATCCGACAAAGATCCCGAGATGCTGCGCTACTTCGACAGCATCGGCATCAGCCTCGACTCCAGGTTGCGGGTGCTCGCCCGCCGCGAGTTCGCCGGGATGATCTCGGTCGCGGTGGAATCGGCGGACGGAGCTCCCACCACGGTTGACCTGGGAAGCCCTGCCGCTCAAGCGATTTGGATGGTCGCGGGCTAGGTTTTACCCCGACCTCGCAGAAAGCGGCCGGCGACCTGCAAGCTGGTCAGCCCTCCGTCGCGCGGCCACAGCCAATATCCGTGCATCAGACCCGGCCACAGCTGCTCGTCGCAGCGACCGCCCAATTCCACCACCTGCCTGGCGAAAGCCTCCGCATCGGCCCGCATGACTTCCCTTGACCCGTAATGTATTTGGATCGGGGGCAAATTGGATAGGTCGGCATTCAACAGATTCAGCCGAGGATCCTGGTCATCGTGATTCCCGACATACAACGCGACGGCACGTTTGGCCGTGCGCGGGTCCAACGGCTGGCTGCGGACCCGCGGGTCAGCGATAGAGGCCCGGTAGGACGGATCGATCAGCGGGCCGAACAGCGCGAGCGCTGCCGGTGCCGGCAGCCCTTCGTTGCGCAGTCGCACGGCGAGTGCGACCGCGAGGTGTCCACCGGCCGAGTCACCGGCGACGACGATCTTCGCGGGATCATGCCCCTGCGCCAGCAACCAACGGTAGGCCGCGAAAGCATCGTCTTCGGCTGCGGGAAAAGGATTCTCCGGCGCGAGCCGGTAGTCGACGGTGAAGGTCGGCATGCCGGAGTATTCGGACAGATGCGAGGCGAAACCGCGGTGGGTGCGTGACGAACAGATCAGGTAGCCACTGCCGTGCAGGACCAAGATCACCCCGGCCGCGTCCACGTTGTCCTGGGCCTCAGGGGCCCAGGCCCACTCCCCGCGCACCGGTGTGGAGACCGGCTCAACCCGGACGCCGGGCACCACTGGGGCGGTGCGGGCGATCAAGTAGTCGGCCGCTGGGCGGAGCCCCGTCAGCAACCATTGTTGCGAAACCAGCACATCGAGCATGATGTTGAAGGTCAGCCGCGAAACGGGCACAAGGGTCACGCGGTTGACCACGGTGGTGGTTCTGCGCCGCAGCACCTTTGCGGTGGATCTGACTTTCATCCGGCGAGCAGCCCCCTGGCGATGTGAGTTACCTGCACCTCGTTGCTCCCGGCATAGATCATCAGCGATTTGGCGTCGCGGGCAAGTTGTTCGACGCGGTACTCGGCCATGTAGCCGTTGCCGCCGAAGAGTTGCACGGCGTCCATCGCGACGTCGGTCGCCGCCTCCGACGAGTAGAGCTTGATGGCCGACGCCTCGGACAGCGACGGCATTTTGCCCGCTTGGAGCTTTTCCAGGGTCTGGAACACTATGTTCTGCACGTTAATCCGCGCGACTTCCATCTTGGCCAGCTTGAGCTGAATCAACTGGAACTGGCCGATGTTCTTACCCCACAGTGTGCGGGTTTTGGCGTAGTCGATGCACAGCCGGTGACACTCGTTGATGATTCCCAGCGACATCAGCGCTACCCCGAGCCGTTCGGCGGAGAAGTTGGCCCGCGCGCTGTCGCGGCCGTCCCCGCTGGCGTGCTGTTCGGTTTCGCCCAGCAGCCGGTCGGGTGAGAGCCGGACATTGTCGAAGAACAGCTCGCCGGTCGGCGAGGACATCATGCCCATCTTCTTGAACGGCTTGCCCTGAGCGAGCCCCTCCATACCGGCGTCCAGCACGAAGGTCAGCACCGGCCGGTTGCGCCGATCGGCGGAGCCGTCATCGAGCTTCGCGTAGACGATCAGCACGTCAGCGAAGGGACCGTTGGTGATGAAGGTCTTGGAACCGTTGAGGATGTAGGCCCCATCCTCACCACCAGAGCGCCGCACGGTCGTCTTCATGCCACCGAACGCATCGGACCCGGAATCAGGCTCGGTGATCGCCCACGCCGCAATCTTCTCCAGCGTCATCAGTTCCGGTAGCCAGCGCTCTTTTTGAGCGAGCGTTCCGCGACTCATGATGGTCGCCGCCCCGAGACCGAGGCTGACCCCGACGGCGCTGAGCAGGCCGAGGCTCACCCCGGCGACCTCGGAGACCAGCACGGCGGCCATCGACGCCTGAGCGCCCAAGCCGGCAAGTCCTCCGGACGACTTCTTGTCGGTGCCCGTCGCCTGCTTGGAGTCCTGCCTCGCGCGCTCTTTGTCGAGCATCGTCTTGACCGCTTCGGCGGCGAGCACATCGAGGCCGAATTCGCTGAACAGCTTGCGCGCGATCGGATACGGCGAGATCTCACCGGTTTCCAGCGCATCGAGATTCGGCCGGATCTCCTTGTCGATGAATCCGCGGATGGTCTCCCGCATGATCAGATCGGTGTCGGACCATTCGAACATGTTCTGCTCCTTATTACTGCGGCAGCCGGGCGGCGATGTCGTCGATCAGCCACAGACCGTCGGTCTCGATCGTGTCTTCATCGCGCCACCCGGACAGGGACGAGATCGCGCCGCCCTGCACCGCGTACACCTTCCCGGTGATCGGACACTTGTCGGTGGCCAGGTAGGCCACCAGCGGCGAGATGTTCGCCGGGCTGAAGAGATCGAGTTCGCCATCTTCGGGTTCGCTCATCAGTGCGCCCATGCCGGGCGTGGCCAGCGTGAGCCGGGTGCGCGCGATCGGTGCGATCGCGTTGACCCGGACGCCGTAGCGCTCCAGCTCCTCGGCGGCGATCAGCGTCAGAGCCGCGATGCCCGCTTTTGCCGAGCCGTAGTTGGCCTGGCCGGCATTCGGCAGTGTCACCCCGGAACCGGAGGCGGTGTTGATCACGGACGCGTTGGGCTGATCACCTGCTTTCGATTGCGCCTTCCAGTACGCGGCCGCGTGATGCAGCATCGCGAAATGGCCCTTCAAGTGAACCGCGATCACCGCGTCCCACTGCGCTTCCTCCATGCCGGCAATGAACGCGTCGCGCAGGATACCGGCGTTGTTGACCAGGATGTCAAGGCCGCCGAACTCGTCGATTGCCTGTTGCACAACGCTTTCCGCGCCGCTCCAGGTGGACACGTTCTCGGTGTTGACGACGGCGAACCCGCCGGCCGCTTTGATCTCGTCGGCCACCTCGTGCGCCGGGCCGGTGTCGGCGCCTTCGCCGTCGTTGCTGCCGCCAAGGTCGTTGACGACGATCTTGGCCCCCTCCTTGGCGAACAGCAGTGCGTGTTCACGTCCGATTCCGCGGCCCGCGCCGGTGATGACCGCGACCCGGCCTTCTAATGCACCCATGGTTGTGAGACTCCTTTATGTCAGTCGGTCAGTACGGCCAGGCCGTCGGTGATGACTAGTTCGTGGCCGCCGTCGCGGCCGCGCGCCGTTTCGAATGCGTAGCTTGTCGCTCCGTTCGCGCTGCCGGCTTTCCAGATCCTGGTTTCCAATTCGTCGCCGGGCAGTACCGGCTTGGAGAACCGGACCGCGAAGCGCTTGAGCCGGTTGACATCCGAGCCGGCAAGCTCGGTGAGTACGGCCCACGAGGTGAACGCCATGGTGCACAGCCCATGCGCGATGATCCCGGGCAGACCGGCATCCCTGGCCACCTCTTCATCGAGGTGGATCGGCATCGGGTCGCCCGCCGCGGGCGAATAACGGAAGGTCTGGTCATTGTCGATGCGCTGAACGACTTTGGCCACCGGCGCGTGTTCGCGGAGCTTGTCGTCGAATTTGTGTTCGGGGCTCAGCTCACCGAGCGTCTTGTCGACGGTCATGCCCCGCACGAACGTGGTGACGTACTGCTCGTTGACCAGTTCGCCGTCCTCGGTGCGACATTCGAGCAGGATCGCTGCGCGGGTGCCTTTCTCCAGACCCTGGTACCCGATCATTTTTCCCCGCGAGACCAGCTTGTCCCCCGGGTGGATCGGCCGGTGAAAGTGAAAGTCCTGTTCGCCGTGCACGATTCGCGGGATAGCCTCGACCGGCATCACGTCGACCGCCGGTGTGAGCAACGACTCGAAAACGGGGACGATCGCGAATACCGGCGGCGCAACGTCCCCTCTGCGGTGCGCGTCGATGGGATCGTTGGTCGCCGCGGCGTACTCGGCCAACCGCTCACGAGTGACGTCGAACCGCTCGTCGTCGGTCCATTGGCCCAGGCCTGCGTCGTCGAATTCCAGCGTCTCGGTCATCGGATGTCGGCCTCAGGCCTCAGCTGACGCCAGCGCGTCGAGCTGGTCGAGGGTCTTGTCGAGTTGCTTGACGCCGTCCTTCTCCACGGCCTTGCCCAGCGCGCCCTTGATCATCGCGCCCTCGAAGTCTCCGAAAACCGTAAATGTGGAGCCTTTGTCGGCCGGCTCGATGTTGAAGGTGAATTTAGCCTTGACGCCAGCCATCCCGGTTCCCGACAGGACCAGCGATCGCGGCGCGTCGACCTTGTCGATCGTCCACTCGATCTTGTTGGCCATCCCCAGCATGACGATCTTGGCCGTCAGCTTGGCGCCTTCGGTCACCGTATCGGGCGGGCCCTCCAGCCACTTCTCGTGCACCGTGAACCACTTGTCCCAGTTGGCCAGGTCGGTGACAGTCCCCCACAATGCGTCCGGGTCCGCCGACAGTTCGCGGGTAGCCTCGATGTGTCCCATGATTGTTCCCTCTCGTAAGTGGTTGCGGTGGTTAGCGTTCGGCCCGCTGATACGCCGTGACCACGGCGGCGCCGCCGAGCCCGATGTTGTGTTGCAGTGCGGCGGTGACGTTGTCGACCTGCCGCTTGTCGGCCGTACCGCGGAGCTGCCAGGTCAGCTCGGCGCACTGCGCCAAACCAGTGGCCCCCAGCGGATGCCCTTTCGAGATCAGGCCGCCGGACGGGTTGACCACCCATTGCCCGCCGTAGGTGACGTCGCCGTTGTCGATCAGCTTGGCCGCCTCACCCTCGGCGCACAGTCCCAACGCTTCGTAGAGCAGGAGCTCGTTGGCCGAGAAGCAGTCGTGCAACTCGATCACCTGGAAGTCCGATGGACCAAGCCCGGATTGGTCGTAGACACGTTGCGCGGCTTGCACATTCATGTGGTAGCCGATCAGCCCCTTGCAGGTGCCGTCGAAGCTGTCGGCGAAGTCGGTGGTCATGGACTGTCCGACGATCTCTACCGCCTGGCCGGCCAGGCCGTGCTTGTCGACGAATGCCTCGGAGGCCAGGATTGCCGCGCCGGACCCGTCCGAGGTCGGCGAGCACTGCAGCTTGGTCAGCGGGTCGTAGATCATCCGGGACGCCAGGATGTCGTCGAGGCTGTAGGACTCTTGGAACTGGGCGTAGGGGTTGTTCACCGAATGCAAGTGGTTCTTGTAGCCGATCTTGGCGAAATGCTCTGCGGTGCTGCCGTATTGCTGCATGTGCTCGCGACCCGCGGCGCCGAACATCCACGGCGCCGGCGGAAACAGCACCTCGGAAATCTCGGCCATCGCGATGATGTGCTTTTCCATCGGGTTCGTGCGGTCGTCGTAGGTGGCTTCCAGCGAACCGGGCTTCATCTTCTCGAAACCGAGCGCGATCGTGCAGTCGGCCAGCCCGCCGCGAATCGCCTGCGCGGCAAGATACAGCGCGGTCGACCCGGTCGAGCAGTTGTTGTTGACGTTGACGATCGGGATCCCGCTCAGGCCCAGCTCGTAGAGCGCGCGCTGACCCGACGTCGACTCGCCGTAGACGTAACCGACGTAGCCCTGCTCGACCGCGGCGTAATCGATCCCGGCGTCTTCGAGCGCCTTGGTGCCGGATTCGCGCGCCATGTCTGGGTAGTCCCAGTTCTCCCGGCGGCCCGGCTTTTCGAACTTCGTCATCCCCACGCCGATGACGTACACCTTGTTTGACATCACGCTCCCTTCGACCCACTCCGTCTTGATTCACAAAACATACACACCTGATTGTATCTTTGCAATGGGCTCGCAAGAGTGCGTGGAGCGTGCAGTCCGAGGAGGTCAGACAGGCGATTCGGTTGTCATGAGGCCGGCGACGATGACCCGCAGGTGCTCGCAGGCGCGGTCCCAACGTCGCCGCACGCGTTCGGAATCACGGTCGACAAAACTGTTCAGCAGGATGCCACGCAGTGCGTCCATCGCGGTATAGACGAAGTTCCGCAGCTCTTTCTGCATGCCGTGGTCGGGGACCAGTTGAGCGATCGCCGCGATCAACGTGCTGTTGACCACCGGCTCCACCCGTTCGATATGCGCGGCCAAGACGTCATCGGTACGCGCTGCGACCCAAAGTTCAACGGTGGCAATGAACATCGGGCCCTGGTGGGCTTCCCACAAAAACTCGAGCACCGTCGAAACAGGATCACTACTGGCTTGCACGCGTCCGAACTCGCGCATGGCCGCCTGGACGCGTTGCTGGGCGAGATGCTCGATCGCTGCGACCACCAGATCTTCCTTCGACCCGAAGTGGTGTATCTGCGCACCCCGAGTGACGCCGGCCTGTTCGGCGACGCGTGGCGTTGTAGTCCCGGCGTATCCGTAGGCCACCAGGCACTCGATCGTCGCGTCGAGCAGACGCGTGCGCATGGCGGCGCTGCGCTCCGCTTGGGTGCGCCGCACACGCCGCTCGCCGACTTCCACCACGTTCCCCACCACCCACGCTTCCCGGTCAACTTACATTCTTTACAGAATGTTACCGGACGACGCGGTAGGCCGTGCCGTTATAGGTTGGCCGGCCGGATGACGACGACGGACTTCGTCCTGTTTCCCTCGTCCCGCAACAATCCCATGACCTGGCCGTCGACGGTGTGCGCGGCGTAGACGCCGTCGATGCCGGCCGGGTTCAACGCGCGGCCGTTGGCGACCGCGTCGGCCTCGTCGTCGGTGAGCGGTCGGTGCGGAAACAACTGCAGGCATGCCTCGTCGAGCGTCAGGCTCAACGCAGGCTGTTCGGCCAACTCATCGAGCGGGCGGGCTTGATCCAGCCCGAACCGGCCGACCCTGGTGCGCCGCAGTGCGATCAGGTGGCCGCCCACCGCCAGCGTGGCGCCGACGTCCCGGGCCAGTGCCCGGATGTACGTGCCCGACGAACAGTCCACGTCGACGTCGACGTCGACCAGTTCGTCGTGGCGACGCACCGCCCGCATCTCGAACCGGTCGATGCGCACCGGCCGGGCAGCAATTTCGACGACGTGGCCCTCGCGGACCAACCGGTAGGCCCGCTGGCCGTCGACTTTGATCGCACTGACTGCCGACGGGATCTGCGCGATATCACCGCGAAAACCCGCGATTGCCGCCTCGATCGCTTCATCGGTCACGCCCTCGGCCGAAACCTGTTGCGTGATATCGCCTTCGGCATCCTCTGTGGATGTGGACTGCCCGAGCCGAACGGTGGCCGCATAGGACTTCGACGTTTCGGTGACCAGCCCCAGGATCTTGGTGGCCCGCTCGATTCCGATCACCAGAACTCCGGTGGCCATCGGGTCCAGCGTCCCGGCATGCCCCACCCGCCGGGTCCCGAAGATGCGGCGGCACCGCCCCACCACGTCATGGCTCGTCATCCCGGCGGGCTTGTCGACGATGACAAGGCCCGGGTTCACCGGACCTGTCATGGGCCTAGGGTGATCGCCGTCAACACCAACTCGCGGTCCACCGACCACCGCCCGGTCAGCGTCGTCAACGGCGGCCCCGAAAGCGTCTCTCCATCAATCAGAATCGTCGATTCGAATGACCCGGCCGATCCGGAGGCGTCGACGGTGAAGATGATGTGGGCATCTTCGAAGCCAAGCCACCGCTTGGTCAGCGGGAACCACGCTTTGTACGTTGCTTCCTTGGCGCAGAACAGGATTCGATCCCAGTGGATACCGGAAGGCAGCGCCGCCAGCTCGACGCGCTCGGCCGGGAGGCTGATCGCGTCCAGCACGCCGTCGGGCAAGACGTCATGGGGTTCGGCGTCCACGCCCAGCGAACGAACAGCACCCGCACGACCGACCACCGCGCCTCGGTAGCCCGCGGTGTGGGTGATGCTGCCGACCACGCCGTCGGGCCAGCACGGTTCGCCCTTCTCCCCCTTGAGAATCGGAACCGGCGGAAATCCCAACTCGCCCAGCGCAATACGGGCGCAGTACCGGACGGTGATGAACTCGTTGCGCCGCTTGGCCACCGACCGTTCGATCAGCGGCTCCTCTTCGGCCATCGGCGCCAACCCCGGTGGGTCGGCATACAACTCGGCACACGCCAAGTCAGCGGTGTTGGGCAGGACCGCAGACATCAAGGTGGTCAGCGTCATCGCGACTACCGCTGGCGCAGTCGGTCGCGGAACTGCTCAGCCTGCGCCTTCATCTCCGCGGTGATGACGAAGTGGCCACCAAAGTCGTTGAGATAGCCGGGCGCATACTGCGGATCGGGCAGTATCTGGCGCAGCCAGCTGTAGGGCTTGCGTCGGCGCCATTCGCGCGGATAGCCGACCGACACCTCTTCGAAGCGGACGTCGTCGTACCAGGTGGTGCGCGGAATGTGCAGATGCCCGTACACCGAGCACACCGCGTTGTAGCGGGTGTGCCAGTCCGCGGTCTCGGTGGTTCCGCACCACAGCGAGAACTCCGGCAGGAACAGCGCATCGCACGGCTGGCGCACCATCGGGAAGTGGTTGACCAACACGGTCGGATTCATCCAGTCCAGGTCGTCAAGCCGCTTGCGGGTGGCCGCGACGCGCTCGTGGCACCACGCCTCGCGGGTCGGGTACGGCTCGGGCGAGAGCAGGAACTCGTCGGTGCACACGACGTTGCGTTCCCGCGCGATCGCCAGGCCCTCGGCCTTGGTCGTCGCGCCGGCCGGCAGGAACGAGTAGTCGTAGAGCAGGAACAGCGGCACGATGGTTGCCGGCCCGCCTCGCTCGGTCCACACCGGAAACGGATGCTCCGGGCTCACGACACCCAGTTCGTCGCACACGTTGACCAGGTAGTCGTAGCGGTCGCGCCCGAAGATCTGCATCGGGTCCTTGTTCGTCGTCCACAGTTCGTGGTTGCCGGGCACCCAGATCACTTTCGCGAACCGGCGCCGCAACAGGTCCAGTGCCCAGCGGATCTCGTCGGTGCGTTCGGCGACATCGCCGCAGACGATCAGCCAGTCGTCCGGCGTCGACGGATACAGGGATTCGGTGACGGGCTTATTGCCCACGTGGCCGGTGTGTAGGTCCGATACCGCCCACAGGGTCGGTTGCCGTGCGGTCGGGGGCTGCTGCCCAGGTTCCTGCGAAGCCACGACTCCCAAGCCTAACGGCTGGTCGCCGGGCGACGCGTCACGCGCCACCGCAGCGGACTAGAACAGGTTCTCGTTTACTCTGTGGCGGCGCGGGTGCGACTTGTAAGCTCCCCGGCAGGAGTCCAGCGCACACGTGCGTGCAGAGGGGGTGTCATGGTCGGCAAGCTTCGGTTGCTTGCGGCGTTCGGCGCCCTGTTCACGGCGGTGGTGGTGGTCTGGCAGAGCGCGCCGCCGGCACCGGTCGGGATGTCCACTGTTGAACTGCGATCCACCGCGGCCCCGATGGATCCGCCCACCACGATGAAAAGCCCGATCGTGGCGACCACCGACCCGAGCCCGTTCAACCCGTGCGAGGACATACCGTTCGACGTGGTCCAGCGGTTGGGTCTGGCGTTCACCCCGCCGGAAGCCGAAGAGGGACTGCGCTGCCACTACGACGCGGGCAATTACCAGTTGGCGGTCGAGCCGATCGTCTGGCGGAAGTACGACCAATCGCTGCCGGCCGACGCCGTCGAGACCACCATCGCCGGCCACCGCGCCGCACAGTGGTGGAACCTCAAGCCGACCTACCACAACAGCTACTTCTACTTCTCCTGCATGGTGGCGTTCAAGACCAGCTACGGGGTCATCCAGCAGTCGCTGTTCTACTCGACGATCTATTCCAGCCCTGAAGTCGACTGCCCGTCCACCAACCTGCAGCGCGCCAACGAGCTGGCGCCGTACTACAAGTTCTGAACCCGCTGGCGCCCCTGCACCCATAATCTGGTCCGGTGACGACCACCTCCAACCGGCCCGCGGGGTCGACTCTGCGCACCCTGCCCCGGCGACTCGCCAGCCGCGCCCTCGCCCGGACCTTGCGGCTGCCCGCGCCGACCACCAGCTACACGGTCAGCGCCGCGAAGATCCCGATGCGCGATGGCGTCGAGCTGGTTGCCGACGTTTATGAGCCCGTCGGCGAAACCGTCGGCACCCTGCTGGCCCGCGGTCCCTACGGCCGGGCGTTTCCGTTCTCGATGGTGTTCGCCGATCTGCACGTCGCCCGCGGCTACCGCGTGGTGTTGCAGAGCGTGCGAGGGACATTCGGGTCGGGCGGAGACTTCTCGCCGATGGAGCACGAGGCCGCCGACGGCGCCGACACCGTGGAGTGGATGCGTCGGCAGCCGTGGTTCACCGGCCGCTTCGCCACGATCGGCATCTCGTATCTCGGATTCACTCAATTCGCGCTGCTGCAGGATCCACCGCCGGAGCTCGTCACCAGCGTGATCGTGGCGGGCCCACACGATATGAGCTCGTCGGCCTGGGGCACCGGATCGTTCAGCGTCAACGACTTCCTCGGCTGGAGCAACCTGGTTGCGCATCAGGAAGACCCGGGCCGGCTCCGCGCCGCTATCCGCCAGCTGCGCGCCCAGAAGAGCGTGGTGCGCGCGGCCGGTGAGGCGCCGCTGGGCGCATCGGGCCGGGCGCTGCTCGGCGACGGGGCGCCGTGGTGGGAGTCATGGCTGACACCTCCGGCGGAGGACAACCCGTTCTGGGGGCCACTGAAAGTCGACTCCGCGCTCGACCGCATACAAGTGCCCCTGCTGCTGCTCAGCGGCTGGCAGGACCTGTTCTTGCCGCAGACACTGCACCAATTCCGGCACCTTCGCCAGCGGGGTGTCGACGTCGCGCTGACCATGGGGCCGTGGACGCACACCCAGCTGCTCCTCGCCGGGCTCCCCACCATTGCGCGCGAAACCCAGGAATGGCTGGACACCCACCTCGCCGGGCGGCCCGCGACTCCGCGTTCGGCCCGATTCCGGTTTTTCGTGGCCAACGAGGGCTGGCGCGCGCTGCCGGACTGGCCGCCGACCACCACCGAGCACCCGCTCTACCTGCAGCCCGGCGGTGGGCTGGCCGAGACGGCGCCGACGGCCGGCTCCTCGGCGAGCTTTCGCTATGACCCGACCGAACCGACACCCACCATCGGCGGGCGGCTGCTCTCCCCCGACGGGGGCTACCGCGACGACACCGCGCTGGCGGCGCGGCGCGATGTGCTCAGCTTTACCAGCGACGTCCTTACCGCCGATCTGGTCGTGCACGGAAGCCCCGTCGCCGAGTTGGCGCACAGCTCCGACAACCCCTACGTCGACGTGTTCGTCCGGATCAGCGAAGTCGACGCAAAGGGCCGCTCCCGCAATGTCAGCGACGGCTACCGGCGGCTGGCCGAGGCGACCGAGCATGTCAGGCTGCAGCTCGACGCGATCTCGCACCGATTCCGTGCCGGGACGCGCATTCGCGTGCTCATCGCCGGCGGTAGCCATCCGCGCTTTGACCGCAACCTCGGCAACGGCGAGGCGACATTGACCGGCAACCGGCTGACACCGTCGACCCATGAGGTGCATTTCGGCACATCCCGGATCGTGTTCCCGGTCGGGTCCTGATGACCGCCTTCGAAGAATGGCGAAGCGGCGGAACGGAAATGCACTGGCGGTCAACGACCGCCGTGAACTCCGGCGCCGACGTCACCGTATTCACCCGCAGGTGCGGCACGCCCGGGGCGCCGGCATTGGTCTGTGTGCATGGCTTTCCGACGGCAAGCATCGACTTCCAGGCGCTGACCCGCGAACTCGACGCCGATTTCGACATCTACCTGCTCGACTTCCCCGGTTACGGACTGTCCAGCAAACCTTCGGCTCCTTATGCGTATTCGTTGTATGACGATGCGCGGCTGCTGATCCACACGATCACGCAACTCTGGCAGCTGACCGACTACACGATGCTGACCCACGACCGTGGGACCAGCGTCGGCATGATCGCCCTGTCGATGTTCGCCGACCTCGGGGATGCCGCGCCGCCGTCCGAGGTCATCTTCACGAATGCGAATATCTATCTCCCGCTTGCCAATCTGACTGGTTTCCAGAAGGCGCTGCTGGATCCGGCCGTCGCACGCAGCACCGCACGCGCGACCACACCGGAGATGCTGGCCGCCGGTATGGGTGCGACGACGTTCATGCCGCGGCGCGGCGGCGACGATTCGGAGATCGCCGCGCTGGCGCAGTGCTTCGCGTACAACGAGCAGATCGCCGTGCTGCCGGACACGATTCAGTACCTCAACGAGCGCGCGGCCGACGAAACCAATTGGCTACAGGCGCTTTCCGCCAGTGACGTCAACACCACCCTGGTGTGGGGCCTGCACGACAGTGTCGCCCCGATCCGGGTCGCGAACTACGTCTGGCACGAGTTTCTCAGAGACAAGCCCGGCGTGAACCGCTACTGGATACTGCCGAGCGCCGACCACTATCTGCAGTGCGATGCTCCGGCGCAGCTGGCCGACGTTGTGCGACTGACTGCCGCTGCCGAACCGACGTCGCTGGGGACGGTCGGCGACTGGCCCGAAGGCGCGGTGCTCGTCGACCAGACTACGTCGAAATAGCTGCAGCGCAAGGCTATTCGACTGCGGCGCGGACGCGGGCGGCAACCTCACGCAGCGCCGCGTCGTCAACCACCGGCGCGCCCAGCGGCGGTTCGGCCAGCGGCAACGGCACCCAGCTGGTGCAACCGGCATAGTCCGGCGTTCGCGGGAGTGCTATCGGCTCGAGCAGCGGCCTGGCCTGCACGACCAGCACGGCGAGCCGATGCTTGGGGCGAAAGTCCAGCCGGTCACGCCGCACCGACTCGGCCGTCCAGATGTGCAGGTCCTCGATCGCCCCGATGTTGTCTGGCCGGTTGACAGGCAGCGCCGCAACGACTTTCGCGGCCGCCCGCACGACGAGACGGTCCGCCGTGCTATCGGGGGCCGCCGCGTCGAGCAGGTCGTGAAATTCCGGTCGCACCCGATCTGTATGACTGTGCGCGACGGTCGGGAACAAGAGAAACTCGCGGGCCACCGTGATATCGAAACGCTTCTCCCCGATGCCACCTTTACGCAGCAGCACCTGCTGCCGGCCGGCGAGCAGCGCATGTACCGCCGCGCTCCACTCCTTGAGTGCGGGCACGGTCGCGATCTGGGTCACCTGCTCGCCAGGCGACGCAGCGGTGGGTGGGCCGCCGCCTCGATCTCCGCGGTGGTCGCCGGCGGCTCGAGCCCACGCAGTTCAGTGATGTTCCGGCACATCCTCCAACGATAAGGCGGCGGACATGCTGGATGTGGTGATGACTAGCGTTGCGATCATGACTGACGACATTTTGTTGATCCACACCGACGAGCGGGTGCGAACCCTGACCCTGAACCGGCCGCAAGCGCGTAACGCGCTGTCGGCTGCCCTGCGGGACCAGTTCTTCGGCGCCCTGGCCGACGCCGAAACCGACGACGATGTCGACGTCATCATCGTCACCGGCACCGACCCGGTGTTCTGCGCCGGGCTCGACCTCAAAGAGCTGGGTGGACAGACGGCGCTGCCGGATATCTCGCCGCGCTGGCCGTCGCTGAGCAAGCCCGTCATCGGCGCGATCAACGGGGCCGCGGTGACCGGCGGGCTCGAGGTAACGCTGTACTGCGACATCCTGATCGCGTCCGAACAGGCGCGGTTCGCCGACACTCATGCCCGCGTGGGCCTGCTGCCCACGTGGGGCCTCAGTGTGCGTCTGCCCCAGAAAGTCGGCATCGGACTGGCGCGTCGGATGAGCCTGACCGGTGACTACCTGTCCGCCCAGGATGCACTGCGGGCCGGCCTGGTCACCGAGGTCGTACCGCACGACCAGCTACTGCCCGCTGCGCGGAAGGTGGCCGACAGCATCGTCGGCAACAACCAGGACGCCGTACGGGCATTGCTGTCGTCCTACCACCGCATCGATGATTCGCACACCGGCGAGGGTTTGTGGCTGGAAGCGACTGCGGCGCGGGCATTCCGGACTTCCGGCGACGATATCGCCGCCAACCGTGAAGCGGTCTTGCAGCGCGGCCGGGCCCAGGTGCGCTAGCAGCCTTCTGCCCCGCTTCCGAGGGTAGGAGCGGGGCAGAAGGTCAGCCGGTCGCCTAGATCAAGGAGTCAATGCGCGCAGAGGGTGCGTGACAGCCCAGATGGGGTGCGTGATGTCGGCGGCGTAGTGGCGGATCGGGTGCAGCGGTCCGCTGCCTGGCACCCACGGGTCGGCCGAAGCGATCGGCGCCGCGAGCGATCCGAGCAGGGACAGACCGACCGCGGCAAACAGTCCGGCCGCTGCGACACGCAGTTTCGAAGCTTTCATGGTCCTGAGTCCTTTACTTCGCGGGGTCGGTGACCTTCGCCGACATGAACAGCCTGGACCTGCTGCCTTGATGGATCCTGGCGATATTCTTGCGAAATTCTTGGGTGTGCCGTCGGCGGTATTTCCGCAGCTCAGCCTGGACGAAGCTCGAAGGTGAACCGGCAGCTGCCGATGCGGATCTGGTCGCCGTCGGCCAAGGTGGCGCTGCTGCCCCGGATGCGCCGGCCGGCGACCTCGACACCGTTGGTCGACCGCAGATCGCTGATGACGAATTCGCTACCGGTGTGGATGACGACCGCGTGATAGCGGCTGACATCATCGTCGTCGAGGACGATGTCGTTGTCGGGGCGGCGGCCGATCCGGTTCGACGACTCCAACCGGTAGCGCTGGCCGTCGCTGGCGCGCAGTTCGGCGACGACCGACGGGCCCGCCAGGGTGCCGGTGTGCATGCCGGGGTCGGCGACGCTGCGCGTCGCGGTCGTCTGCGCTGCCTCCGTGGTGTACGCCTCTTGACGCAGGATCCGTTCATGCAGGCTACGAATGGTCGGGCCGGGGTCGATCCCAAGATTCTCGGCTAGGTTCGTTTTCAGCCGCCGGTAGGCGTCGAGGGCATCAGACTGACGCTCGACCACGTAGTACGCCGTAATCAACTGGGCCCAAAGTCGTTCACGGAAAGGATGTTCGGCGCTCAGCACCTCCAGGCGCGGGATGATGGCATCGGCACGGCCGCAGGCGATCTCGGCTTCCGCGTGCGCGGTCTGCACCGACACCCTGACCTCTGCCAGGGCGGTGGCGAACATGTCAACGAAGGCGAATTCGCGAAGATCGTCGAGGAAGGGTCCACGCCATTCGGCAAGGGCCGCTGTCAGATGGGTGCTCGCGTCCTCGAATCGTCCCGCGGCAGCGGCGTGCACCCCAGCGTTCTTCTCGACGACGAAGCGTCCGAGATCGCAATCGGCATCGGCGACGTTGAGTTGATACCCCGGCGGGACACTCGCCAGCACCTGGTTAGGGTCGCGGGTCCCGCTGCCGAGCAGTCGCCGCAGGTTGGACACGTAGGAATGAATGCTGGTCCGTGCAGCCGGCACCGGCGACTCGCCCCAGACCGCATCGATCAACGCGTCGACCGACACCGCGCGGTTGCGATTCATCACCAGCATGCCCAGCACTGCTCGCTGCTTGGGCGCGCCCAGCGGTACCACGGCGCTGCCGGCCCGCAATTGCAGCGGTCCCAGCACCCCGAACTGGAGACCTACGTTGGACATCGCGCCACAGCCTTTCAGTCGACGTGGGCGTCAGTTCATATTGTGACCTCGTTTTGCCGCCGCGTGACGTTGCCGGGCGGACTTGTTTACGGCTGTTTATCCGCCAGCTCTCTGATGACTCGGCACGGGTTACCGGCCGCCAACACCCGCGCCGGGACATCATTGGTGACGATGCTGCCCGCCCCGATCACCGTGTTGTCGCCGATGGTCACACCCGGACACACGATGACTCCGGCGGCCAGCCATACGTTGTCGCCAATGACAATCGGGGCCGCGGACTCCCAGCCGGCGCGCCGCGCCTCATAGTCGTCGACGGGATGAAGAGCCGTAACAAGCTGCGCGCGTGGGCCGATCGAGACGTTGTCGCCGATGGTGATCGACGCGCAGTCGAGAAAGATCGCGTCGTAGTTGATGAAGCAGCCGGCGCCGATGGCGATCTGCGTGCCGTAGTCGCATTGGAATCGCGGAAGTATCTCCGATCCCTCGCCCAGCGATCCGAGCAACTGACGCAACACCTGTCGGCTGCGCTCGTCGTCCGGCTGGCCTGCGTTGAACAGCTCGATCAGGCGCTGACATGCCCGGCGGCTGGCGACCAATCCGGGATCATCGGGACGGTACGGTTGGCCGCCGAGCATTCGATCGCGCTGACTTGGCATGCCTCGCACCTAGTTTCCGGTCACTAGCCGCCCGGGGCCGGCACACTCACCCCAGAGCGGCGCTGAGCGCGGCGACCACCTCGTCGATCGAACCCGTGGTCGAATATCCGGCGGCCAACTTGTGTCCGCCGCCACCGAAGGTCGAGGCGACTTCGGAGAGGTCGACGGCGTCCTTGGCTCGCATCGACACCGACCAGTGCTGCGGTTCAATCTCTTTGAATACCGCGGCCACCTCGGCCTGCTGCGTGGTGCGGACGATGTCGACGATGCTTTCGACTTCTTCCGGACGTGCGGTGGTCCACTCCTGGTTGGTGACGACGGCGTAGACCAACCCGCGGCCGCCGGCGGCGGCGGGCACCAGCTGCGCCGAGCCCAGCACCCGGGACAGCATCGACAGCCAGGCAAAGGGGTGGGTGTCCATCAGCGACCGAGTGATCCCGGCGTTGTCGATGCCCAGTTCGACCAGCCGCGCCGCCAACCGATAGGCGCCTGCGCTGGCCCACCGGAACGACCCGGTGTCAGTGGTCAGACCCGCATACAGGCAATACGCGACGTCAGTGTCGATCGGCTTGTCCCAGGCGTCGAGCAGCTCGGCCACCATCATTGTGGTCGAGTCCGCCGATGGCTCAACGAAATTCGATGTGCCGAACATCTGGTTGGACGCGTGGTGGTCGATCACCAGCACGTCGTGCCCGTTGCCGGCCATGTCGCGTAGGCCCCCGAGCCGGTTCATGCTCGGAATGTCGACGGTCACAACAAGATCGACGTCGCGGCGCATGGCACCGGGATCGACCAGGAGCTGGCAGCCGGGCAGCGACCGCAACGACTCCGGGAGCGCAGCCGGTGCGGCAAAGCTGACCTCAACGGACTTGCCGCACCGGTCCAGCACCAGCGCCAGTGCCAGACCCGCGCCGATCGTGTCGGCATCGGGATGCACATGACAGACCACCCCGACTGTTTCCGCGGCATTGAGAACCTTGGCCGCACCGATGGCGTCGACCCGGTGTGCCGCGGTGGGTTCAGTCTGTGAGTTGATCGTCGTCACCGGCGCCTTCCCCATTGGTGGTTGGAGCCCCCGTGTGACTGTTGTCGTCGTCCTCACCCTGGTCGTCGCCGGATACCCGGTAGGGATCGGCGTCACCGGCCGGCGTGGCTCCTTCGCGGACTCGAGCCACATCGGCGTCAGCGGCGCGGGCACGGGCCAGCAATTCCTCCATCCGCTGCACGGAGTCCGACACCGTGTCGCGGGTGAAAGTGAGCGTCGGCGTGAAACGCACACCGGTGCCTGCCCCAACCTTGCTGCGCAGCACACCCTTTGCGCGTTCCAACGCCGCGGCGGCCCCCTGATAGTCGGGTTCGTCGTTCAAAGTGGAGCCGATCACCGTGTAGTACAGCGTCGCGTCGTGCAGGTCGCCGGACAACTTCGCGTCGACGATGGTGACTCCGACCAACCCCGGGTCCTTGATCTCGTAATCGATCGCCGAGGCGACGATCTCAGAGACCCGCTTGGCCAGCCGGCGCGCCCGCGCCGGGTCAGCCATGCCGCAGGTTCAGCTTGTCGGAGCTCATACTCAGACGCGCTCCTTCTCCACCAGCTCGTAGGTCTCGATGATGTCGCCCTCTTTGAGGTCGGAGTAGGTCAGCGTCAGACCGCATTCGTAACCTTCGCGGACCTCGGTGACATCGTCCTTCTCCCGCCGCAGCGAGGACACCGTGAGGTTTTCGGCGACCACGATGTTGTCCCGCAGCAACCGGGCCTTGGCGTTGCGTCGCATGATCCCGGATTGGACCAGGCAACCGGCGATGATCCCGACCTTCGACGACCGGAACAGTGCGCGAATCTCGGCACGGCCCAGCTGGTGCTCTTCGTAGATCGGCTTGAGCATGCCCTTCAATGCGCTCTGGATCTCGTCGATGGCCTGGTAGATCACCGAGTAGTAGCGGATGTCCACACCCTCGCGGTTGGCCAGCTCGGTCGCTTTGCCCTCCGCGCGGACGTTGAACCCGATGATGATCGCGTCCGACGCCGAGGCCAGGTTGACGTTCGTCTCGGTCACGCCACCGACCCCGCGGTCGATGACGCGCAGTTCCACCTCGTCGTCGATCTCGATGCCCAGCAGGGCTTCCTCCAGAGCCTCGACGGTTCCGGAATTGTCGCCCTTCAGGATCAGGTTCAGCTGACTGGTTTCCTTCAGCGCCGCATCCAGATCGTCCAGGCTGATGCGCTTGCGGGAGCGTGCCGCCAGCGCGTTGCGCTTGCGGGCGCTGCGCCGGTCGGCGATCTGGCGGGCGATCCGGTCCTCGTCGACGACAAGCAGGTTGTCACCGGCGCCGGGCACCGACGTGAAGCCGATGACCTGGACGGGCCGCGACGGCAGAGCCTCATGGACGTCCTCGCCGTGCTCGTCGACCATCCGTCGCACACGGCCGTAGGCGTCGCCGGCGACGATCGAGTCGCCGACCCGCAGCGTGCCGCGCTGGATCAGCACGGTCGCCACCGGACCGCGACCGCGGTCGAGGTGCGCCTCGATGGCCACACCCTGAGCCTCCATGTCGGGGTTGGCCCGCAGGTCGAGGGCGGCGTCGGCGGTCAACAGGACCGCTTCTTCCAGCGCCGCGATGTTGGTGCCGGCCTTCGCGGAGATGTCGACGAACATCGTGTCGCCACCGAAATCCTCTGCCACCAAGTTGTATTCGGTGAGCTGAGCCCGGATCTTGGCCGGATCGGCACCCTCTTTGTCGATCTTGTTGACCGCAACCACAATTGGCACGTCGGCCGCTTGCGCGTGGTTGATGGCCTCCACCGTCTGCGGCATCACGCCGTCATCGGCGGCCACCACCAGGATGGCGATGTCGGTGGCCTTGGCGCCGCGCGCACGCATGGCGGTGAACGCCTCGTGACCCGGGGTGTCGATGAAGGTGATGAGTCGCTCGCTGCCCTCGAAATCAACACCGACCTGGTAGGCACCAATGTGCTGGGTGATGCCACCGGCCTCGCCCTCGCGGACGCTGGCGTTTCGAATGGTGTCCAGCAGGCGGGTTTTACCGTGGTCGACGTGACCCATCACGGTCACCACAGGCGGACGGATCTGCAAGTCGTCCTCGTCGCCGTCGTCCTCGCCGTAGGTCAGGTCGAAGGAGTCCAGCAGCTCGCGATCTTCGTCCTCGGGGCTGACGACCTGGACGACGTAGTTCATCTCGCCGCCCAGCAGCTCGAGTGTCTCGTCACCGACCGACTGCGTCGCCGTCACCATCTCGCCGAGGTTGAACAACGCCTGCACCAGCGAAGCCGGGTTGGCATCGATCTTCTCCGCGAAATCGGAAAGTGAGGCCCCACGGGCCAATCGGATCGTCTCGCCGTTGCCGTGCGGCAACCGCACCCCACCGACGACCGGAGCCTGCATGTTTTCGTATTCGGCGCGCTTCGCCCGCTTCGACTTGCGGCCGCGTCGGGGCGCACCGCCTGGACGGCCGAATGCACCGGCAGCACCCCCGCGCTGGCCGGGGCGTCCGCCACCTCCTCCGCCGCCGCCGGGACGGCCACGGTAGCCGCCGCCTCCGGGTGGAGCACCAACTCCGCCGCCGGCGCCACCACCGGCGCCGCCACCGCGGTAGTTACCGCCACCGCCACCGCCGCCGCCGGGGCGTCCACCACCGGCCGGAGCGCCGGGACGGCCGCTGGGGCCACCGGGTCGCGGACCGCCGGGACGCGGCGGGCGACCAGTAGCTCCCGCCGGGCGCGGGGGCATATTGCCTGGTGAGGCGCCACCTGGGCGCGGGGCGCCGGGACGCGGCGCCCCCGGGCGCGGCGCTTGCGGGCGCGGAATGGCCCGCTCGACGGGCTGAGCCGAGGAGAAGGGGTTGTTTCCGACCCGCGGCGTGCGGGCCGCCGGCTTCGGAGCCGCCGGTCGCGGGCCTGGTGTCGGCCCGGGGCGAGTCGGACTCGGGGCCGGAGTTGCGGCTGCGGCCGGCGGCTGTTCGACAGCCGGTGCCGGCGGCGGCGCCGGCGGCTCGGGTGCCGGCGGAGCAGCGGGTTTGGGGGCGGCGGGCTTGGCCGCCGGGGCTTTGGCAGCGGGCTTTGCGGCCGTCGCGCCGTTGCCGGCGGCCTTTTCCGGTGCGGGCTTGCTGCCACCGTATGACTCACGGAGTCGCCGCGCGACGGGTGCTTCCACCGTCGACGATGCGGATTTAACGAACTCGCCCTGTTCGCCTAACCGGGTGAGAACTTCCTTGCTGGTAACACCGAGTTCCTTGGCCAACTCGTGTACGCGGGCCTTGCCTGCCACTACATCTCCTGTCTATGAGGCGACAGCGGTGGGTAGGCCGCGCCTCGGGTACTAGCTGTAACGCATTGGAATGCGAGTCATCGGGACTTCACGGTGTGCTCATGTTCTTTGCTGCCTGTTCTCTTGGCGGGATGGCCGGCGCATTCGGAGCCTCGCAGAGACTCTATGTGCTCGACCACCGCTGACGTTTCCGGTGCGCCGTCGATGCGCAGCGCTCGAGCGAAAGCTCGCCGCCGTACTGCTTCTTTGGCGCACTGTGGAACGGGATGCAGCCAAGCACCCCGCCCAGGCAGAGTACCTGCCGGGTCAACGGTCACGGCGTGTTTGCCGTTTCCGATCGACACAGCCACCACTCGGAGCAGTTCGACGGCCAACTCTCGTTTTCGGCATCCGACGCAGGTCCGCACCGGTCCTTCGGTACGTCGATGCGCCGAGGCTGAAGACTCGCGCTGGATCACGGCTTAGTTTACCTGCACCCGACGGGTGGTCAGAACCACCCGCCGCGGCTAGAGCTCGTTCGCCATCCCGTGCGCGGCGCCGTGCTCGGGATGGTCGTCCTCCTGGTCCGGCGAGTCCCCGCGGATGTCGATGCGCCAGCCGGTGAGACGGGCGGCCAGACGCGCGTTCTGGCCCTCTTTGCCGATGGCCAGGGATAGCTGGAAGTCGGGCACCACCACGCGCGCGGCCCGGGCACTCTGATCGATCACCGTGACCGAAACCACCTTCGCGGGCGACAACGCGTTGGCGACGAACTGCGCCGGGTCGTCGTCGAAGTCGATGATGTCGATCTTTTCCCCGGACAGCTCGCTCATCACGTTGCGCACCCGCTGCCCCATCGGGCCGATGCAGGCGCCCTTGGCGTTGAGACCCGCCACCCGCGACGCGACCGCGATCTTCGAGCGGTGGCCGGCTTCGCGGGCCACCGCCACGATCTCGACCGAGCCGTCGGCGATCTCGGGGACCTCCAGCGAGAACAGTTTGCGGACCAAATTGGGGTGCGTGCGCGACAACGTGATCACCGGCTCCCGGGCACCGCGACTTACGCCCACCACGTAGCAGCGCAACCGGTCGCCGTGCTCGTATGCCTCGCCGGGCACCTGTTCGGCGGCCGGGATCACGCCCTCGGAGCCCTTCGTCTCGCTGCCCATCCGCACGACGACCAGACCCCGCGCGTTGGCCCGACTGTCGCGCTGGATGACGCCGGCGACGATCTCGCCCTCATGGGTGGAGAACTCGCCGTAGGTGCGCTCGTTCTCGGCGTCGCGGAGCCGCTGCAGCATCACCTGACGTGCAGTGGTTGCGGCGATCCGGCCGAAACCCTCCGGCGTGTCCTCCCATTCGCTGAGCACGTTGCCGTCCGCGTCGAGCTCGCGGGCCAACACCCGGACGCCACCAGATTTACGGTCGATGTCGATGTGGGCATCCGGCTGATGCCCCTCGGTGTGCCGGTATGCGCTCAGCACCGCGGCCTTGACATCCTCGAGCAGGTCGTCGAACGAGATGCCGCGCTCGACCACTATCGCGTGCAGAGCGGCCATGTCGATGTTCATGCGCCCTCCGTCTCCGTGTCTCGATCGGCCCCATCGACTCCTGCCAGTTCCAGCTCGCGTTGTGCGGGCTGCGAAAACTCCACCTGGACAACAGCTTTAGCGGCATCGCTGAGTGGGATCGGACGCACCTTCCAGTCGCGGCCGTCTCGGATCACCAGATCCACCGTGCCGTCGCGGATCTCGCCGACCCGCCCGCTGACCTGCGTCCCGTCCGTCAGCGTCAGATCGACCTTGCGGCCCCGCGCGCGGCGGAAATGTTTCTCGCTGGTCAATGGGCGGTCGACGCCCGGCGAACTGACTTCCAGGACGTAGGTGCCGCCGATATCGCGCTTCTCGTCCAGCAGGTTCGAAGCCGAACGAGACAGCGCGGCAACCGTGTCCAAATTCAGAGCGGTATCGCCGGCTGCGATCACGGTGATCCGTGGCGGCCGCGACCGTTCGTCGATGACGACATCTTCGATTTCGTAGCCCGCGCGCGCGAACTCACTATCGAGCAGCTCGATCACCTGTGTCTGCGACGGTAGCTCGGTGGCCACGGCGAGCTCCTCATCTTGAGTTGTCCGGTCAGTCAGCGCAGGGTGCCAGAAATTCGGCGATCCCGACGAGCAGCCTTCTACGATACGCCAGGAAGGCGCTGTCAGACGTAATCGCAACGAGGTCACCTGGCGTTACAGTCCGCGGTTGGGGCAATGGCAGGATGTGGCAATGCTGCGCACCGAGCCCGGTTTCGAGCCGGTCGTCAACCGACGACGGCTATTGACGGGTGGCGTCGCGCTCGCGGTGATAGCCATCGCGACGCCCGCGTGCAGTGCACCACCCGCGCCGCCGGCCGTCGACGAACTCGAGGCGCAGCTGACATTGGCGCACCAAGACAGCGTTTTGGCCGCCGCGGCGGCCGTGGGCGCG
>CAWGPB010000007.1:0-138682 GCA_963824335.1 uncultured Actinomycetota bacterium | reverse complement strand
ACGTTCGCGGCCGGGCTTTGACTCCCATTATCGACCCTGAATGGGTACGCTCCATTGAAGGTCGGGCCGTAGCCGCATTGCAGCGCTTTGGCGGCCGATCCACAAACAATCAAGGGAGGGGGGAGGTTAACTGATGGCGGGCGATTCGAAGGCGAAAGTCATTCAACTGCATGGGAATTCAGGCCGTGCGGCGGCTCAGCGACGCGCCGGGCAACGCGCCTCTCGCCAACATCCCTCCCTACTTTCCGAGCCCGACACCCGGGCCTCCGCCGACGAGATCGCCGCTGTCGTACGTGAAATCGATCAGCACCGTCGCGGTGCAAGCGCTCGAGCCGATGTCGCGCAGGCGGGCAACGAGCTGGTCCAGAAGGTCAGTGCCGTCGCCGACTTCCTGCGACACCGGCTCGCCGGCGACTACCAAGTCGACGAGTTCGGCTTCGACCCGCACTTCAACGACGCGATCGTCCGTCCGCTACTGAGGTTCTTCTTCAACTCGTGGTTCCGCGTCGAGGTCAGCGGCATCGAGCACCTCCCCGACACCGGCGCAGGTCTGGTGGTGGCCAACCACGCCGGCGTGCTGCCGTTCGACGGGCTGATGGCCTCGGTCGCCGTGCACGACCACCACCCCGCACACCGCGACCTGCGACTACTGGCCGCCGACATGGTGTTCGACATGCCGGTGGTGAGCGCGGCCGCCCGCAAGGCCGGCCACACCATGGCGTGCACCGCAGATGCGCACCGGCTGCTGGCCGCGGGCGAACTGACCGCGGTGTTCCCGGAGGGCTACAAGGGTCTGGGCAAGCGCTTCAAAGACCGCTACAAGCTGCAGCGCTTCGGCCGCGGCGGATTCGTTCGGCGCCGCACTGCGCGCCAAGGCGCCGATCATTCCGTGCTCGATCGTCGGCTCGGAGGAGATCTACCCGATGCTGACCGACGTGCGACTGCTGGCGCGGTTGTTCGGGCTGCCGTACTTCCCGATCACGCCGCTGTTCCCGCTGGCCGGCCCGGCTGGGCTGGTGCCGCTGCCGTCGAAGTGGCACATCGCTTTCGGTGAGCCGATCGACACTGCGCACTACGAGGGCGCCGACGCCGAGGATCCGATGGTCACCTTCGAGCTGACCGATCAGGTGCGCGAGACCATCCAGCAGACGCTGTACCGGCTGCTGGCCGGCCGCCGCAATATGTTCTTCGGCTGAGCTCTTACTCTGCCGGCTTGATCAGGGTGAACTGGGCCACGTCGCAAGCGCCCTCACGGAATAGGTTCGCGCAGCCCGTCAGATATTTCATGTAGCGCTCGTAGACCTCTTCGGACTGGATCTTGACCGCTTCGTCTTTGCGCGCCTCCAGCGCCTCGGCCCAGAAGTCCAGGGTCCGCGCGTAGTGCAGGCGAAGCGGCTGGACAAGGGCGACCTCGAAGCCGGCCTTCTTCGCGTGATCCTCGACGATGGCGACCGTTGGCAGCCGCCCACCCGGGAAGATCTCTTGCATCATGAACAGGGCAAACCGCGCCCTGGTCATGGTGACCTTGATGCCGCGGTCTTCCAGCTCTTTGTCGGTCGGGACGATGATGGTGTGCAGCATCATCGTGCCGCCGGCCGGGAGCGCGTCCCATGCCATCTTGAAGAAGTCGTCGTAGCGTTCGAAGCCGAAGTGCTCGAACGCGCCGATCGAGACGATCCGGTCGACCGGCTCGTGGAACTGTTCCCAGCCGTTCAGCAGTACTCGCCGGGAGCGTTGGGTGTCCAGCTCGTCGAATGATGCCTGCACGTGGGCGGCCTGGTTCTTGGACAGCGTGAGACCGATGACGTTCACGTCGTACTTCTCGATCGCTCGGCGCAGCGTGGCTCCCCAGCCACAGCCCACGTCGAGCAGCGTCATGCCGGGCTCCAAGCCCAGTTTGCCCAGCGACAAGTCGACCTTGGCCCGCTGGGCCTCTTCGAGCGTCATGTCGTCGCGCTCGAAATACGCGCAGCTGTATGTCTGGCTCGGGTCCAAAAACAGCTGGTAGAACTCGTCGGACAGGTCGTAATGCGACTGGACGTCGTCAAAATTGGGCGTGAGATCGGTGCTCATTGGTTTGGGACTCCCCCTAAAAGGTTCCGGCTGACCCTAAGCGCCGGCTCGGATGGATGCAATTGCCGCGATTGTCGCTTCTGCGTTCGCGTCGGGATTGGACGACTCGCCGAGCATCGTGACGACGCTGGTGATGATCGGGTTGCCGTCGACGTCTGTGACTTCGCTGCGGATTTCGGCGATCACCGTGCCGTGGGACTCGATGACCGAGTCCAGGTAGGTGTCGAAGTAGAGCCGGTCACCGACGGTGATCGGCCGGTGGAACAGGAATTTCTGGTCACGGTGTAGCACCCGGGCCATGTTGATCGGGATGTCGAACTTCGTGAAGACGTCATTCTGAACACGACGTCCGGCGACCGCGAGGAAGGTCAAGGGCGCCACCGTGGTGTCGTAGCCGACCTCGGCTGCCGCGTCTTCTGAGTGGTGAGAAGGGTGATCGTTCTGGATGGCCTCGGCGAATTCGCGAACCTTTTCGCGGCCAACGTCGAAGTAATCGGGATACCGATAGTGGGTGCCGATCAGGCCTTGGGTGCCTGCGGGCAAGGACATGCGCTGCTCTCCACTCTTATGGGTTTCAGCGGCGCAGCTTATCAGCGCGATTGCCGGCGAGATGCCACCGCGGCCAGTGCGCCGCCCGCCGCGCCCAATGCCAGAGCTGACGGTACGCCGATCCGGGCGGCCTTGCGGGCGGTCCGGAAATCGCGGATTTCCCAGCCGCGTTTGCGCGCGTAATCGCGTAAAGCGGCGTCGGGGTTGATCGCTACCGCTGTTCCTACCAGGGAAAGAAGCGGCACGTCGTTGTAGCTGTCGGAGTAGGCGGTGCAGCGCTTGAGGTTGAGGCCTTCGCGGATGGCCAGCGATCGCACGGCGTGTGCCTTGCCGGGGCCGTGCAGGATGTCGCCGACGAGGCGGCCGGTGAAGACGCCGTTCTCGGACTCGGCGACGGTGCCCAGTGCGCCGGTCAGGCCGAGGCGGCGGGCGATGGTGATCGCGAGTTCATAGGGCGTGGCGGTGACGAGCCAGACCTGCTGGCCGGCGTCGAGATGCATCTGGGCCAGATCGCGGGTGCCGTCCCAGATCTTCTCGGCGATGATCTCGTCAAAGACCTCTTCACCGAGTCTCATCAACTCTTGCGGTGGGCCGGCCTTCGATGAAGGCGAGCGCCTTGCGGCGGCCGGCGGCGACGTCGTCGCTGTTCTCTCTGCCGAGGACCTGGAACTTGGCCTGCGCGTAGACGAAGCCGAGCACGTCGCGGTAGGTGAAGTACTTGCGGGCGGCCAGGCCGCGGCCGAAGTGAACCAGCGACGAGCCCTGCACCAAGGTGTTGTCGACGTCGAAGAACGCCGCCGCGGTCAGGTCGACGGGTGGCAGCTCGGGTTTTGGCGCTTCGTCGGAGTAGACGTCTTCCAGCGCCCGCTCGGCGCTGGCGTTGGCGGCCGGCGTCTCGAATTGCTGCTCAGCGGGTTCGGGTTCGGGATTAGGGCCGGGTTCGACAGTGCCCGGGCCGCCGGAAGCGGTCACGGTTTAACACTATCGGGCCGTGGCGCGTTGGGTTGAGGTTGGCGGAGGGACGGCTACTTGTCCCGCCAGCCCTCGTACTCGGTGCCGGAGGTGTCGTTCCAGAACTTCGGCGAGACTTCTGTCCAACGGTCTGCTTCAGGTAAGGCGGTCTATCCGCTCCTGGACCTCGTCGAATAGTTTGCGCGCGTTCGCCAGCTCTTCTTCGGTCGGCGGGGCAACGGCCGCCTCTTCAGGAGTGGAGAAGATTTTTCCGGCAATTTCTTGGCCACTGGCGAACGTCGTTTCTGTTGGGTGCGTGGAGCTAACTCCTGCCAGCCTTCGTACTCGGTGCCCGAGGTGTCGTCCCAGAACTTCGACGAGACTTCCTTCGGAACGTCAGCCTCGGGCTACGCGATCTATCTGCTCTTGAAACTCGTCGAATAGTTTGCGCGCGTGAGCAATCTCCGCTTCGGTCGGCGGGGTCATGCCGGCTTCCTCCGGCGTGGAGAAGATTTTTCCGGCGATTTTTTTACTCATAGCTTTATTCCTTCTATCGCTCGATCATCTCGATGATCGTCCTGCCTGTGCCGGGATCAATTCTTCGGTCTAGCACGTAAAACTGCACGCCGGTCGGGAACAACACCTCTCGTCTCGGTGGGAAATACTCGAGAACGCGGAGATGTCCCGCCCTGTCTTCGACAGATCCTGAATTCAACGTTGCCTGCGAAAGCAGCGAACCGGGCCACCGCGAGGTCCACTGACGAGCTGACGAACGCGCGTCTCGGTGACGACGGCGCCCCGGCTGGTATTGAGCAAGCTCCGTCGGCTGGCAATTGCGTGCCTCTAAAAACAAAGCCCTGGTGCGGAGGCAACTTCTCCAACGCTCGATTTACGCTTCAACGCGAGCCTGCTGAGATGCGTCCATAGTGCCGTTCCTCAACGCATTGTTCAGCTCCTCATGTCCCAAGCCAGTGTAATCCGCGAGCGCCGACAGATCTTCCGGCATCAAAGGTGACGGGGCGTGGGCCACGGGACCGTGATGGTCGAGCGCGGGGGACTGCGGTGGTAAGCCGCTTGGTGCGCCGCCGTGTGTTGGGCCGGGAGGTAGAGCCGCGGCTGTGGCGGCGTGCTCGGGTGGGGCGTGGGCGGATGTCGATGAGGGTGGATGCCCTGCGGGAGCCGCCGGTTCGGCTACATGATTAGAAGGCTGTGGCTGGAGGCTTCTGGTTCGGCGGGCGTTTTCGACTCGGTAAGCCCATATGGTGGCAGCGCGCCTTTGGGTTTCGGTGCGGACTCCGGTTGTCCGCCTTTGGGCGGCTCGTTGCGCGGCTGCGGGTTGTCGTGCGGCGCGGGGTTAGGCAGACGACCCGGCGTGGGCAGGCGAAGCCCCTTGGGGGCCTCGGCGACGTCTTCGGCCAGGTGGCCGAATTTGGAGAGTTTCGCTAACGCCCCGCCTGGGAGTAACAGTGTGCCGAGATCGAAAGCGGATTCGCCCGCGGCTTTGAGCGGGTTCGTACTCCATTCGTCCCAGTGGACAACGTCTTTCCCGAGTTCCTTCCATGATTCTTCGCTCTTCTGCTTGCCGTCTAATCCGGTGAGTGCTTCGAACTCTTCGACAGCGCCGGACAGAGAGCGAGAGAAGCCCTTTGGGTCGACGAAGGCCCGAATCGGATTGAGGTTCCAAAAACCCTTGACGGTGCTTTCCGCTTCCGAAAGCACCCCGCCGCAGATCTGCCCGAAGTGGTCCAATGCCCGGCCGACCTCGGTGGCGTGCAGGAAGTGGTCCCACTCCTTCTCGGCGTAGCGGGTCATGATGCCGAGGATCGTCTTCGCTTCGGTAAGCGCGGTCGCGATCTGTTGGCGCAGCGCATCGACTTCGGCGGTGAACTGATTGATGATGATGCGGATGTCGTTGGCGATCTTCTTGATTTCGTCGTCGTCCTCGTCGGTGAGGAATTCCCAGACTTCTTTGATCCCGGTTAGCGGATTGCAGATGCGTGACAGCAGATCGATGATCGCCGCGTGAACCGTGTCGATCTTGCTCGCGTAGGACGTGAGGTGCGTAGCGATAGTTGCGCATTGCTGCAGGATTCCCGCCGCGCAACGGTGGGTCTCGGCGAACGCAGCGGCGATCGCTTGACCCTCCGGGATCTGTTGAGCGCCAATGCTACTCATCGGTCCGACGGCGCCAAGTATCTCGCTGACCTCGAAGTTCGTGCCCGCGCTGGTCCACGCTGCCGCTGCTCCACGCAGCTTCGCTGAATCCCCGCTGGGCCAGATCATCCCGATGTATTTGGACACCCAACCCCAGCCTGCTGGTGGGCCGGTGCCGTGGCCGACGGACGATGGAGTCGAACCCGCTGAGATCGAACCGGTCGGATGCGGACCCGGTAGGGGATGGCCTTTTCCGGAGATATTCGAGTGCGCTTCGGCGACGGAGTAGTTGTGCGCGGATACGCGAACACCATCGCCGAGACGGCACAAGCCATTACGGGTGGTGGCCATGGCCTCGAGCAATTTGGAAGCAGAGTTGTCGTAGGTGTGGCCGAAGGCTGCGCCGGCCGGGTCGTCCCCGGACATTCCGTGGCATCCAGCAAGCGCTGTGGTCAATGTTGAAACGGTGGAAGCTAAGCCTTCGCCGACCGAAATGACTTCGACGCCAGCGGCGTCCAGCGCGTCCGGGTCAACGGTGAGCGGTGCCATCAGCTTCTTGCGGGTTGTACCCGTAACGCGTCATGCCCGTCCACGATGGCAAAGCTAACGAGCTCGCGAACCTCGCACAATTCACCTTGAGCGCGATCAGCCTGTCGACACGCTTGCGGCGTCGCCATCGCGCAAACAGCCCGCTACCGTCGCGGAGGAGAAAATCGGCCGGGCAAATGAACTGTGACGGGTTCCCGCAGTAAAGCGGCACCCACTCAACGAAATCAGACGATGGCGTGCCAGTCCTTGCAGTGCCGACTTGGCTCAAATTGGTGCGTAGATCCGGATGAGGGCGGGGCCAGTTGGTTGTCGGTTTTGATCTATCTCGATCCGACAGCAGCGGGTATCGCGAACGAATTTCGCTGTGCCTGAGCCTGTTTGGGCTTAGCTACGGTGCCGATAACGACCGGCTCCGATAGCCAACCTAGTTGTTTGGTGGTGGTTGTGGTTGGTAGGGGTCGTACCACCACCAGTCGGCGCGTTCGCCGGTGGGTCCCGGGTAGGGCGGGACGGCGGGTGGGGGTTGGTTGGGTGGGCGTGCCAGTGATCCTGCGGTGAGTTGTTGGCCGTCGCTGTCGGTGACGACGAGATGGTCGGCGGGTCCGGTGATGGTGATGGCGCCGCGGTGGTGTGACCGGTGGTGATAGGGGCACACCAGCACCAGGTTGAACAATTCGGTCAGGCCGCCGTCTTCCCAGTGCCGGATGTGGTGGGCGTGCAAACCGCGGGTGGCCCCGCAGCCGGGGACCGCGCAGTGGGGGTGGCGGTGCTCGAGGGCGCGGCGAAGCCGGCGGTTGATCACCCGGCTCGCCGCGGCCGGCGCCGATGACCTGCCCGGCACGTTCGAACCAGACTTCACAGGTGGCATCACAGGTCAGGTAGCGGCGTTCGGCGTCGGTGAGCAGCGGGCCCAGATGCAGCGCGGCGGCGCGCTGGGCGACATCGACGTGCACCACCACGGTGGTGTGCTGCCCGTGGGGGCGCCGCGCCGCCTCGTCGTCCCATCCGGCCTCGACCAGGCGCATGAACGCCTCGAGGTTGGTGGGCAGCGGGGGACAGTTCTGTGATGTGGGGTCGCTGGTGTCGTGGTCCTGCTTCCATTCGGCGAACAGCGCCTCACGATGCGACGCCAAGGCCGCGTCGAACTTCGCGGCGTCGCGTGGCCCAGTCTGATCCGCCAGCAGCTGACTGCTCGTCGCAGGTCGCGGTGATCGAGGGCTGCGGCTCGGGCCGCGAATCGGGTTCGGGTCGCGGTTCGAGCTTGACCGCGGTGCGCAGCTGGTTGACCGTGGCGACAGCGGCGAGCTGGGCGTAATGCTCATCAGAACCCGCGCCCGCCCGCGCGGCCACGACACCGACCTGATCCAGCGACAGTCGGCCCTCCCGCATGCCGGCCGCGCAGCGGGGAAACTCCTCCAGCCGCCTGCGCCACGGTGGTGATCGTGTGGGCGTTTCCCGAGGACCAGCCCAACTTCCAGGCCACCAACGCCGCCACCGAGCGCGCACCCGTGGCCCCACAGAGCTCGTCGCGATCCAGCTCGGCGACGATCTCCACGATGCGCCCATCAACCGCGTTGCGCTGCCCGGCCAACTCCGCCAACTCCTCGAACAACACCTCCACACGCTCAGCAGGACTCACCGCCACAGAAGGTGAAGAGGTCAAGGACATAACGCCACCCTTACAGCCGGGTACGACATTGATGATGGAAGAGCGTTACCGCGCAGGTCGTGACTCTGGGTCTGACTGACGTCCTGCTGGACTGTCCATCACTTGATTTGTCCGGCCTGCGCGGTGCGCGCCTAAAAGCACGCCGGACAGGACGGACATGACCTAATCAGGAGCCTGGCCGTTCCTCATCAATGTCTTGTCTGCCCGCCCTGGCCGGTGTGTGCCCCACCCAACGCTAGCCAGAAGGGACACCCATCATCTTGACAGAATCCACGCTCCTCGTCGCCGGCGCGGACACCCACGCCGACACCATTCACGTCGCGGCGATCTCCATGACCGGCACCGCCATCAGTGACCGCGAGTTCCCCACCACTGGTGCCGGATACGGCGCGGCGATCAGATTCTTGACGTCGTTGGGACAGGTGGAACGGACCGGGGTGGAAGGCACCGCCAGCTACGGCGCCGGGTTCACCCGAGCGCTCACCAGTGCTGGCATCGAGGTCCTCGAGGTGACCCGCGCGGTCAAGTCCACCCGCCGCCTCAAGGGCAAGTCCGACCCGCTCGATGCCTACAGCGCTGCCCGCACCGCGTTGGCCGGCGATGGGCTGGCCATCCCGAAAGACGATGCCACGGCCGGGCTGCGCGCCTTGCACGTCGCGCGCCGCTCAGCGATCAAGCATCGCACCGCAGCGATCAACCAGATCAAGGCCATGCTTGTGTCGGCGCCGGACTCTGTGCGTGAAAGATACCGTGGTTCTACGACATTGAGGATGATCGAGGCGATCGCCCGTTGCCGCCCCGATGCACAGGCTGACCCGTGGGCGCAGTCGGTTCTCACCGCAGCCAAGATGCTCGCCCAGCGGGTGCAGTTCCTCGAGAGCCAAGCCGAGGCCCTCGGGGCCCAAATCGATGCCTTCGTGGCCGACGCGAATCCCGGGCTGCGGGCGGCCTACGGCGTCGGGGCGGACACCGCCGCGCAGCTGTTGATCACCGCCGGGGCCAACCCGCACCGACTGCACACTGAAGCCGCGTTCGCCGCACTGTGCGGAGTCGCGCCGGTGCCCGCGTCCTCGGGCAAGACCAACCGACACGTCTCAGCCGCAGCGGGGACCGCGCCGCCAACAACGCCCTGTTCCGCATCGCCTTGGTGCGCATGTCCCACCACCAGCCGACTAAGAACTACGTGCAACGCCAGTCAGCATTGGGGCACACCCGGATGGAGATCCTGCGCAAACTCAAACGGGCCGTCGCCCGCGAAGTCTTCAAACTGCTGACCCGACAAATCGCCGTCCCCGAATACACCGATTTGCGCCCAGCACGGCAAGCCAAGAACATCACCGCCGCTGCCAACCACTTCGGCGTCTGGCCCACCGTGATCTCCCGCATCGAACGCGGACTACAACGCGACGACGCCTTCGCAGACACCTACAGAAACTGGCTCAAAGCCGCTTGACAGCAATAGGAGCATCAAGTTACGGCTGCCCGATCCGCGAATTCGATGCGCAAAAAGCCCGGTTGCGTCGTGCTCATCGAGCGCGACGCAGACAGTCAGTACGCGATCTGGCGGCGGCCGGCGCGGAAGGCGGTGACGCAGGCGGTGGCCGCAAGAAGCGCGAACACGGCGAACGCCCACCGTGCGGCCGATGCTCCGCCGCCGTCGACGAGGTTCACCACAACACCGGCCAGCCCGGCGCCGAAGGCGCCGAAAATCAACTGCACCGAGTTGATCGCGGTGGCGGCGGCGCCACCTTCGGCGGGATCGTCGACGTCGCTCATCGCCCACGCCGACAGGTGCGGCCAAGCGGCGCCGATACCGACCCCGACGGCCAGCAGTCCGAACGCGCAGACGACGACGATGCCTGCCGTCGCGTCTTGCACATGAGTGATCCCGGCCAGTGCCAGTCCGCCCGCCATGACCAGCGGCGCGGCGATCACCACGGCCACGATCGTGCGGGCTTTGTTCAACGAGCCGCTGCCGAAGCCACTGATCGTCCAGCCCAGCGACAACGCAGCGCCGAGTAGCCCGGCGACGATCGGCCCGAGGTGCGCCAGCCGCTGCCCGAACAACGGCACATACAGGTCGACCTTGGTTGCGGCGACCAACAGTCCCAAGGTCAGGTAGACCCACTTCAGCGGCCCGAAGCCGTAGACGCTGGCGGGCAGCACCGCGGTGTCCATCCGCCGGTCGACCAAGAGAAACACGCCGATCAGCAGGGCGCTCAGAATCAGCAGCGCCGTCGTCGCGAGAATGTTGTGCGGCAGCGACGCCACGCTGACCGTCAGAGCGGCCGCACCCAGCAGAATGACCGACGGAATCGGAACGCGGGCCGAATCACGGTCGGTGGGCTGCTCGGCGCCGTCCGCTGTCAGCAAGCCGGGTGCGAGCACGGCCATCGCCATGCTCAGCATCGCCAACAGGCCGAACGCCCAGCGCCACGCGCCGAACTGCGCGAAAAAGCCACCCAGCGCGGGACCGACCAACGCACCGACACCCCACGTCGACGCGGTCAGCGCAGAACCTCGGCTCCAGAGTCTGCGCGGAAGCACCGTGTTGATCACCGCGAAGCTCAGGCCACAGAGCAGTCCACCCGAGAGCCCTTGGAAGAGGCGCCCCACCAGCAAGATCCACATGTTCGGGGCGACCGCGCACACCAGGCTGCCGGCGCCCAGCACGGAGAAACCCACCACAAAAGCGATAGCAGCGCCGATGCGGTGCAGCACGGCATTTACCGTCGCCGCAGCGACCACCGACCCGACGAGATACAGCGTCGTCACCCATGCGTAGATCCGCTCGCCGCCGATTTCATTGATCGTGCTCGGCAACATGCTGATCGTCAGGAACTCGTTGGTGGAATACAACACAACGCCCCCGGCGACCAGGGCGGTCGTTCGCGAATAGGGCGAATTCCACAACTCACGCCAATGGCCGGTGGTGGATTGTTTCTGCTGCGTTAAATTCACCACCGTTGAGCCACTAAACCATGTTTCCTACAGCGAGTCGAACGCCGTCTGAGGCGCATCGGGCCTCGTCGGACGGCTGCGGGCGGCGCGGATAGCTCACTGACCTGCGCCGTCGTCCGCAGGCTTGCGATGAATCCGATTTGGATCGTGGACAGTCTTATTTTTCGGGCGAGCATCGTCGGCTCATCTGCAGAAGTCGCATACGATCGTGCCTCGTGCCCCTCGACGACAGAGAGCGATCGCCGCATCGGCTCGCCCGCCTGATCGCGATCGTTGCGGGGATCGCCGGCGCGCTGCTCTGCCTCGTGGTTCCGCTGCTGCCGGTCCACCAAACGACGGCCACTATCCTGTGGCCGCAAGGGCTCAACGCCGACGGCCACGTCACCGACATCACCGCTCCGCTGGTGTCCGGGGCGCCGCGGGCGCTGGACATCTCCATCCCGTGTGCCGCGATCGCCACGCTGCCCGCCGACGGTGGCCTGGTGGTGTCGACGCTGCCGGTCAACGGGTTCGAGACCAGCAAGAGCGGGCTGTTCGTCCGGGCCAACAAGGACACCGTCGTCGTCGCGTTCCGGGACTCGGTCGCCGCGGCCGCGGCACGCTCCGCGGTGACCGCCGGCGCCTGCAGCGCGCTGCACATCTGGGCCGACGCGGGCGGTGCCGGCGCGGACTTCATCGGGATCCCCGGCGCGACCGGCACGCTGGCCCCCGAGAAGAAGCCTGCGGTCGGGGGGATCTTCACCGACCTGACGGTGACCGCCCAGCCGGGGCTGTCGGCTCGCGTCGACGTCGACACCCGGTTCATCGTCGCTCCCACCCTGCTGAAGTCGGCGGTAATTGCCCTGGGCGGGCTCTCCGTGCTGGCCTCGATCGTCGCGCTGGCCGTCCTGGACCGACAATCGGGACGACGGACGCCGCGTAACTGGCGCCATCTTCCACTGGCGCGGCTCCATTTGTTACAGGCAGGTTTCGCGACCTGGCTGGCCGACGCCGGGGTGATCGGCACGCTGTTGCTCTGGCACGTGATCGGCGCGACCACGTCGGATGACGGCTACAACCTGACCATGGCCCGGGTCGCCGGGCAGGCCGGCTACGTGACCAACTACTACCGCTACTTCGGGACCAGCGAGGCACCCTTCGACTGGTACCAAGCCGTGCTGGCCCAACTCGCGACGGTGAGCACCGCCGGTGTGTGGATGCGACTGCCCGCCACGCTGGCCGCAATCGGCACCTGGCTGATCATCAGCCGCTTCATGCTGCGGCGGCTGGGCCCCGGCCGTGGCGGCCTCGCCGGCAATCGCGTCGCGGTCTGGACTGCGGGCGCGGTGTTCCTGGCGGCCTGGCTGCCGTTCAACAACGGCCTGCGGCCCGAGCCGTTGATCGCACTTGGTGTCGTCGTCACCTGGGCGCTGGCCGAGACGGCGATCGCCACCCGCCGGCTGGCACCCGCGGCGGTGGCGATCATCGTCGCGATGCTGACGGCGACCTTGGCGCCGCAGGGTTTGATCGCCGTCGCCGCCTTGCTGGCCGCTGCGCGGCCGATCGCTCGGATCATTGCGCAGCGCAAGGCAACTGATGGGCTGTTGGCACCGCTTGCGGTGCTGGCCGCGTCGCTGTCACTGATCACGATCGTGGTGTTCCGGTCGCAGACGCTGGCGACCGTCGCCGAGGCGGCACGGATCAAGTACAAGGTCGGCCCGACGATCGCCTGGTATCAGGAATTCCTGCGCTACTACTTCCTCACGGTGGAAAGCAACGCCGAGGGTTCGATGACGAGGCGCTTCGCGGTGCTGATCATGATGCTGTGCCTGTTCGGGGTGCTGGTCGTGCTGTTGCGGCGTGGCCGGGTGCCCGGCGTGGCCAGCGGACCGACGTGGCGATTGATCGGCACGACCGCGATCGGCCTGCTGTTGCTGCACTTCACGCCGACCAAGTGGGCGATTCAGTTCGGCGCGTTCGCCGGTCTGGCCGGCGCGCTCGGTGCGGTCACCGCGTTCGCGTTGGCCCGGATCGGGCTGCACAACCGCCGGAACCTGACGCTCTATGTCACCGCGCTGCTGTTCATGTTGGCGTGGGCGACCTCGGGGATCAACGGCTGGTTCTACGTCAACAACTATGGCGTCCCGTGGTTCGACATCCAGCCAGTGATCGCGAGCCACCCGGTCACGTCGATGTTCCTGGCGCTCTCGATCGCGGCGGGTTTGCTGGGTGCGTGGCAGCACTTCCGGATGGACTACGCCGGGGACACCGAGGTCACCGACAGCCGGCGCAACCGCGTGCTGGCATCCACACCATTGCTGGTGGTCGCCGTGATCATGGTCTTCGGCGAGGTCGCATCGTTGGGCAAGGGCGCCGTGCTGCGCTACCCGATGTACACCACCGGCAAGGCCAACTTCGGCGCGATCACCTCCGGTCTCTCGTCGTCGAGTTGCGCGATGGCCGACGACGTATTGGCCGAGCCTGACCCCAATGAGGGTGTGCTGCAACCGATTCCGGGACAGAAGTTCGGTCCGGACGGCCCGCTGGGTGGGGCCGATCCGGTCGGCTTCACGCCGCAGGGAGTCGGCGACAACCTGCAGTCCGACCCGGTGGTGACCAAGCCGGGCGTGGTCAACTCCGATGCGTCGCCGAACAAGCCGAACGCCTCGATCACCGATTCGGCCGGCACCGCCGGCGGCAAGGGCCCGACCGGCGTCAACGGCTCGCAGGCCGCGCTCCCGTTCGGCCTCGACCCCGCGCGCACGCCGGTGATGGGCAGCTACGGCGAGAACGCCCGCGCCGCCACCGCCACCTCGGCGTGGTACCAGATGCCGCCGCGCACACCGGATCGGCCGCTGGTGGTCGTCGCCGCCTCGGGCGCCATCTGGTCCTACAAAGAGGACGGCGACTTCATGTACGGCCAGTCGCTGCGGCTGCAGTGGGGCGCGGCCAGACCTGACGGCAGCGTCGCCCCGCTCGGCCTGATGTTCCCGATCGACATCGGGCCGCAACCAGCCTGGCGCAACCTGCGCTTCCCGCTGAGCTGGGCGCCGCCGGAGGCCAACGTCGCCCGCATTGTCGCCTATGACCCCAACCTCAGCGAGGACCAGTGGTTCGCGTTCACCCCGCCGCGCGTGCCGGTGACCAAGACCCTGCAGCAGCTGATCGGGCCGCAGCAGCCGGTGCTGATGGACATCGCCACCGCCGCGAATTTCCCGTGCCAGCGCCCGTTTTCCGAGCACCTCGGCATCGCCGAGCTTCCCGACTACCGCATCCAGCCCGATCACAAGCAGACCTCCGCGTCGTCAAACCTGTGGCAAGCGTCGAAGTCCGGCGGCCCGTTCCTGTTCACCCAGGCGCTGATGTGGACGTCGACCGTACCCACTTATCTCAACGGGGACTGGTACCGCGACTGGGGTCAGGTGGAGCAGTATCACCGCTGGCTTCCCAATGACGTGGCGCCGATCGCCGCAATCCAGCAGGGCGTCGCAGACGTGTCCGGCTGGAGCCGACAAGGACCGATTAGAGCACTCCCGTGAGCACACAGATCGAGCACCCGCAGACCAGCGCGAGCGGCGACGCCGCGGACACAGTGAAGACGACCCGCTGGGTTGCCACCATCGCCGGGTTGATCGGCTTCCTGCTCTCGGTGGCCACCCCGCTGCTGCCGGTCGTGCAGACTACGGCCGACCTGAACTGGCCGCAGAATGGGCAGCTGAAAAGTGTTACGGCACCGTTGATTTCGTTGACGCCGGTCGACTTCCACGCAGAAGTGCCGTGCGAGGTGGTGCGGAACATGCCGCCGACCGGCGGGGTGGTGCTGGGTACCGCACCACGAAAAGGCAAGGACGCCAACCTCGACGCGCTGTTCGTCGTCGTCAACAAACAACGAGTGGACGTCACCGACCGCAACGTGGTGATCCTGTCGGTGCCGCGTGAGCAGGTGGCGTCACCGCAGTGTCAGCGCATCGACATCACCTCGACGCTGGCCGGGACCTACGCCACCTTCGTCGGGCTCAAGGACTCGGGTGGCGCCGAGCTGCGCAGTGGTTTCCCCGATCCCAACCTGCGCCCGCAGATCGTCGGGGTCTTCACCGACCTGATCGGGCCCGCCCCGCCAGGGCTGAAGATGTCGGCAACCATCGATACCCGGTTCTCCACGACGCCAACCACATTGAAGCTGCTCGCGATGGTCGGCGCGATCCTGGCGACGATCGTCGCGCTGATCGCGCTGTGGCGCCTGGACCAGCTCGACGGGCACCGGATGCGCCGGTGGATACCGGCGAACTGGCGGACCTTCACCCTCGCCGACGTGACGGTGACGTTCGGGTTCGTGCTGTGGTGGGTGATCGGGGCGAACTCGTCCGACGACGGCTACATCCTGGGCATGGCCCGGGTCGCCGATCGGGCCGGCTATATGTCCAACTACTTCCGTTGGTTCGGCAGCCCGGAGGACCCGTTCGGCTGGTATTACAACCTGCTGGCGTTGATGACCCATGTCAGCGACTCGAGCCTGTGGATTCGGTTGCCCGACTTGGTCGCCGGGATCGCGTGCTGGTTGCTGCTGTCCAAAGAGGTGCTGCCCCGACTCGGCCCGGCGGTGACCAAGAGCAAGCCCGCCAACTGGGCGGCCGGCCTGGTGCTGCTGACGGCGTGGATGCCGTTCGACAACGGCCTTCGGCCAGAACCCATCATCGCGGTCGGCTCGCTGATCACCTATGTGCTGATCGAGCGGTCGATGCGCTACAGCCGGTTGACACCCGCGGCGCTGGCGGTGGTGACCGCCGCGTTCACCCTGGGCGTGCAGCCGACCGGGCTGATCGCGGTGGCCGCGTTGGTGGCCGGTGGTCGTCCGATCCTGCGAATCTTGGTGCGACGTCATCGCGTGGTCGGCACCTGGCCGTTGGTGGCGCCGATGCTGGCGGCCGGCACAGTGATCCTGACCGTGGTGTTCGCCGACCAGACGTTGGCAACGGTGTTGGAAGCCACCAGGATTCGCACCGCGATCGGCCCCAGCCAGGCCTGGTACACCGAGAACCTGCGCTATTACTACCTGATCCTGCCCACCGTCGACGGTTCGCTGTCGCGCCGGTTCGGCTTCCTGGTCACCGCGCTCTGCCTGTTCACCACCGTGTTCATCATGTTGCGGCGCAAGCGGGTTCGCGGCGTGGCCCGCGGCCCGGCCTGGCGGCTGATGGGTGTCATCTTCGGCACCATGTTCTTTCTGATGTTCACCCCGACCAAGTGGGTGCACCACTTCGGCTTGTTCGCCGCGGTGGGCGCGGCGATGGCCGCCTTGACCACGGCACTGGTGTCGCCGGCGGTTCTGCGCTGGTCGCGCAACCGGATGGCATTCCTGGCCGCGCTGCTGTTCCTGCTGGCGCTGTGTTTCGCCACCACGAACGGCTGGTGGTACGTCTCCAGCTACGGCGTTCCGTTCAACGCCACGATGCCAAAGATCGCCGGAATCAGCATCAGCACAATGTTTTTCGCGCTGTTCGTCGTGGTCGCGCTGTACGCCGCGTGGCTGCACTTCGCTCCCCGGGACCGGGGTGAGGGCCGACTGGCGCGCGCGCTGACCGCGGCACCCATACCGCTCGCCGCCGCCTTCATGGCGCTGGTGTTCGTCGCGTCGATGACGATCGGCATCATCCGGCAGTACCCCACCTTCTCCAACGGCTCGTCGAACATCCGGGCCTTCGCCGGTGGCTGCGGGTTGGCCGACGACGTTCTGGTCGAGCCCGACACCAACGCCGGCTTCATGCCCGCACTGCCCGGCGACTCAGGCCCCGATTCTTGGGGCCCCCTCGGACCGCTGGGCGGGTCGAACCCGGTTGGCTTCACCCCCAATGGGGTCCCGGCGCACACCGTCGCCGAGGCGGTGGTGATGCACCCGAATCAGCCCGGCACCGACTACGACTGGGACGCACCGGTCAAGTTGGCGACCGCAGGTGTCAACGGCTCGACCGTGCCGCTGCCGTACGGCCTTGACCCGCAACGCGTTCCAGTGCTCGGCAGCTATACCACCGAAGGGCAGCAGCAGAGCAAGCTGGCGTCGGCGTGGTATCAGCTCCCGCCTGCCGACCAGGGCCATCCGCTGGTGGTTGTGACGGCCGCCGGAAAGATCGCCGGCAACAGCGTGCTGCACCACCACACCGACGGCCAGACCGTGGTGCTGGAATACGGCAGGCCCGGGCCGAACGGTGACGTGGTACCGGCAGGGCGGCTGGTGCCCGACGATCTCTACGGCGAGCAGCCCAAGGCCTGGCGCAACCTGCGGTACCCCCGATCGGAGATCCCCGCGGACGCCGTCGCTGTCCGGGTGGTTGCCGAAGACCTGTCGCTGACGCCGGAAGACTGGATCGCGCTGACCCCGCCGCGGGTGCCGGAATTGCGCTCGGTGCAGGAATACGTCGGGTCGACCCAGCCGGTGCTGCTGGACTGGGCGGTCGGACTGGCATTCCCGTGCCAGCAGCCGATGCTGCACTCGAACGGCGTCACCGATATCCCGAAGTTCCGCATCACGCCGGACTACACGGCCAAGAAGATGGACACCGACACCTGGGAAGACGGCGTCAACGGCGGGCTACTCGGCATCACCGACCTGTTGCTGCGCGCGCACGTGATGGCGACCTACCTGTCTCATGACTGGGCGCGTGACTGGGGTTCGCTGCGTAAGTTCGACACGCTCGTCGACGCTCCGCCCGCCGAGCTGGATCTTGGCACAGCCACCCACTTCGGCTGGTGGTCGCCGGGGAAGATCCGGATCAAGCCCTAACGACACAGCCGTTATTCGGTGAGCGCTGTCACATCACGTTGGGTCGTCATCGGCGGGGGGTACTGACACCTCATTCCCATCCCCGAGAAGAGAGGACAAGTCGTGACCAGTGGACCTGAAGCAGCCGTTTTGGGCGTTATCGAGGACGTCAAGGGCAAGGCAAAAGAGATCATCGGGATCGTGACCAACCGTGATGGTCTTCGTGAGGAAGGCCGTGCCCAACAGGACAAGGCCAAGGCACAGCGCGACGTTGCCAAGAAAGAGGCGGAGGCTGAGGCCTCGCGTGCAGCCGAAAAGGCCGCCGAGGCTCGCCAGAAGGCAGCTGAGTAGTTCGCAACTTTACTGGGCGGCAATGACTTTCGTCATTGCCGCCCAGTTTTTTATGGAGTCAGCACGATCCGGGCCGCATCGTCGGCGTCCTGCCATACCGTCGCGACATCGGTCAGCGGCACCGCGTGCGCGTCGATGCGCAGAGCTCCGCTGGCGACCGCCTCAGCGATCGCCGGCAGCTCGGACAGGATGTCGCGGGTCGACACCGAACCCTGCCCGCTGCCGACGATCTGCAGGGGTAATGCGCGCAACGCCGCCGCCGGTATCTCGGCGGTGGCGCCGGCCACCGCGCCGATCTCGATCCACGTGAGCGGGCGTGCCTCGTCCCCGCGATGGGTGGCGATTGCGGTCATCGCCCCGGCGGTGACCGGTCCCCAGAGATAGTCGACGACCACATCGACGTCGGCGGCCACCTCGCCCAGACTAGGACCTTCGCCGAGGCGCACGACCGTGTCAGCGCCGAGATCCTGGCACGCGGCCAACCGCTGCGGATCGCGGCCGGCGGCGATAACCCGTTCTGCGCCAAGGAGTTTAGCGACCTGGACGGCCATCTGCCCGGAACTGCCCGTCGCGCCCAACACCAGAACGCTCTGGCCGCTGACGAAGTCGGTCCGCCGCTTGAGCGCCACCCACGACGACAGCGCCGGGTTCATCGCCGCCGCCACCTGCGTCGGGTCAACGCCCTCGGGCAGTTCGAAGCTCCGGCGCAGGTCGATCACCGTCTGCTCCGCCATCGCGCCGAACATCGTGTCACCCAGCGCGAAGTAGCGCAGCGACCCGTCGGGCAGCCGTGCCACGCCGTCGACGCCAGGAATCAGCGGCAGCTCACCGGTGCTGGTGTAGTGCGAACCGTCCGCCTGCGAGCGGACCCGGCGATGCAGTCCGGACGCGACAACGTCGACCAACACCTCGTCGGCGCCGTGCGGGGTCGGGACGGTGAATTCCCGGTAGGACGGCGGCGCATCGAACGATGTGACGACGGCGGCATGCATGGCGGTCTCCTTGCCGGGCTATTTAAGTAGTTCGTATTACCACTTAAATATAGATGGTTTTACGAACTACAGCAACGGGCTTCTGATTCAGCGCGGGCGAAGCCGGGTAGTCCGGACCGAGGAGGCGAGACTATGCGCGCAGAAGAAGGCGACGAATCCATCGGCGAGATGGCCGACGAGGCTGCCAAGGCGAAGAAGCAACTGCGAGAGGCGACCGACGCTGGCGAAAAGGTGCAAAAGCAGGAAAAGGACGCCGGTGATTAGCGCCTAGCGGTGTCTCCCGTCACATCGACGCATCCCATGTAAGGGATCTCTCCCCGCTCGACCGTGGCTTATATAGCTTGTCGAACGGAATAATTGACAAAATGTCATTAACGATTTCCACCCTGGCCCGCTGCGTCGTGCCCATCACCGTTGCGCTGGCCGGATCCGCTGTTACAGGCTCCATACCTGCGGCTTGGGCGGAGGGCGGAACGGTGGTGCCGATGCGCAGCATTCTGCGCGCCTGCGACTTCAGTCCGATCCCCGACTTCGCGTCGGCGTCCCGCGGCATGGCGTCGGCGATCATCCACAAGAGCGGCGGTGCGGTGACGGCGGACATCCAGTTCGCGGAGCCTGGTGAGCCCGGCGCCCATTTCGACGTCGACCTGATTCAGGTACCGCGTCCCGCCAATGCGCCCTGCGACGGACCCGGACCGGGCGTCGCAGTGGGCGCGCTGAACACCGACGGCGTGGGGGTCGCAAGCACCACCGTGCGCGATAGTCTCCATTCCGGCACGACCGGTGTCTGGGTGTTCATCCGGCAGGCCAGTCCGCGTTCGCAGAGCCCGGCCGAGTTCTACACGTCCGACTTTCCGGTGCCGGTCTAGATCGGCGTCAGGCCGTGCTTACGCTGGGTGCGCCAGTGAATCTGCTTCTCCCGCAACAGGTGTAGCGATTTACGGAGCAGCAATCTGGTCTCGTGCGGTTCGATGACGCCGTCGATGTAGCCACGCTCCGCCGCCGTCCACGGGATCGCGATGTTGAGGTTGTAGCCGTCGATGAAGTCTTTCTTGATCTGCTGCGCCTCGGGCGTGGTCGGGTCGGGGAACCGCTTCATCAGCAGCTGCGCGGCACCGTCGGCCCCGATCACCGCGATGCGCGCGGTGGGCCAGGCGAAGTTCAGGTCGGCGGACAACTGCTTGGAGCCCATCACCGCGTAACCACCGCCGTACGCCTTGCGCACGATGATGGTCACCTTCGGCACCTCGGCTTCGACGATCGCGTTGAAGAACCGGCCACCACGCTTGATGATGCCGCCCTTCTCCTGTTCGACGCCCGGCATCGCGCCCGGGGTATCGACCACGAAAACCAGTGGCAGATTGTAGGAGTCGCAAAATCGGATGAAGCTGGACGCCTTGTCCGATGCCTCGTTGTCGACCGCGCCGGACATGAACATCGGCTGGTTGGCGATCACGCCGACCGACCTCCCGTCGACCCGCGCGAACGCGGTGATGATCGCCGGGCCGCGCTGGTCGGCGATCTCGAAGACGTCTCCGTCGTCGAATATCCGCAGCAGGATCTCGTGCATGTCGTAGGCGGTGTTGTCCGCATCCGGCACGATCGTGTCCAGTTCGAGGTCGGTTGGGGTGATCTCGGGTTCCAGACCCGGGTTGACGATCGGTCCTTCGTCGAACGTGCTGTCGGGCAGGAACGATAGGTAGTCACGCACGTACTGGAACGCCGCGGCCTCGTCCTCGACGACCTTGTGGATGTTGCCGCGCTGCGCCTGAACGTCGGCGCCGCCCAACTCGTCGAATGTCACGTCCTCACCGGTGACGTCCTTGATGACGTCGGGGCCGGTGATGAACATGTAGCCCTGATCGCGCACCGCCACCAACAGGTCGGTCTGAATCGGCGAATAGACCGCTCCCCCAGCACATTTGCCCAAGATGATGGAGATCTCGGGCACCAGGCCGCGCAGCATCTCGTGCCGGCGGCCCAACTCGGCGTACCAGGCCAGCGAGGTGACCGCGTCCTGGATACGGGCGCCGGCGGAGTCGTTGATGCCGATGATCGGGCATCCGACCATCGCCACCCACTCCATCAGCTTGGCCACTTTGCGGCCGAACATCTCACCGACCGAGCCCTGAAACACCGTCTGGTCGTGGCTGAACACCGCCACCGGCCGGCCGTTGATCCGGCCGTGCCCGGTGACCACACCGTCGCCGTAGAACGCGTTCGGGTCACCGGGTGTGCGCGCCAACGCCCCGATCTCCAGGAAGCTGCCCGGATCGAGCAGCGCGTGGATGCGGGCGCGGGCGCTCGGGATTCCCTTTTTGTCGCGCCGTGCGATGGCCTTCGGATCACCGGGTTCCTTTGCCAGCTCCAGCTTTTCACGCAGTTCGGTCAGCAGCTCGGCGGTGGTTTTGGTGGTCACTTAGACTACTTTCTGCTCGGCGTGAATCTTGTTGAGCGCCTGCGTCATATGAGCACCGACCTTGGCGATGATCGGCTCGTCGATGGCCTGGATGTGCTCGCCACCGATCGGCACGACCTCGAGGTCGGCGACGTACTCGCCCCAGCCGCCGTCGGGCTTACGGGTCGCATATCGCGGCTCGAACGTGATGGCGTCGTCGTGATAGCGGTCGGCCATGTACAACGTGACGTGGCCGTCGTAGGGCTGGATCTTGACCGTGTCGATCGCCCGGTTGTCCAGGTACGACGTGCGCTGGTGCTCGATGATCCCGCCCGGGATCTGCACACCGGCCTGCTGCACCACTTCGAGCACGAACTTGACCTGGCCCTCGTCGTCGAGCGTTTCGAGATGCTCGTAAGGGATCTCCGGGACCTCGACGTTGAAGGTCCGCTCGGCGAAGCGCGCGTAGCGATCCCAGCGCTTGCGGGTCTCCTCCTTGGTCTGCGGGACCTCCTCGCCGGCGCGCACCGCGTCGATCAGGCCGACGAACGGCACATCGCAGCCCTGCTGCTTCAGCCCGATCGCGCAGGCGTAGGCCAGCACACCACCCAGCGACCAGCCGGCCAGGATGAACGGCCCGTCGCCGCCGAGCTCACGCAGCTTCGGAATGTACTGCGCAGCACGCTCTTCGACGGTTCCCTCGACCCGCTCGAAGCCGTACATCGGAGTGTCCGCCGGCAACCGCTTGAGCAGCGGCTCGTAGACCACCGTCGATCCGCCGGCGGCGTGGAAGACGAAAACCGGCGGCTTGGTGGAGCCTTCGGGCCTGGCCCGGATGGTGCGCACGAAGCCGTCGATCTCGCCGGCCTCCAGGAATTCACGGACCGTGGTCGCGAGATCCTCGATGGTGGCGGCGGACTTGACGGCCTCGACGGTGATGGTGGCGTCCGCGCGCTCGGACAGCCGCTCAGCCATCTTGGCCGCGGCGGCGTCGTCCAGCTCCGGCAACGGGTTGAAGATGCCGCCCGGCGACTTGCCGGTGACGATCGCCCAGGTCGCGAACGCGACTCGCTCGGCTGCGTCCCGCGGCGGAATGTCGGAGTTGAGCGCCGCGGCGAGGGCTTCCTGGTTGAGCGCCTGCGCGGCGCCCGCCAGGTTGGGGGCCGCGGCCGACGGGCCCGCAGGATTGGTGGGCGGCGGCGGGATCGACGATTCCGGTTCTTGAGTCTCTGGCTGAGCCTCAGTGTCCGGTGTCAGTGCCGTCAGCGCTGCCGGCGTCACACCGGAGAGAATGGCAGCCTGCTCGGCGGCTATCTCTTCGGCGGTCTGCGTCTTCTGCCGCTCGTGCAGGTTCTGCACCTCGTCGCGGTTCTCGATCGCGTACTCGATCAGCTTCTCGATGTTGTACAGGTTGGCGTCGCGGACGGCCTGTAACTGAATCGGCGGCAGGTCGAAGTCGTACTCGACGCGGTTCTTGATCCGCACGGCCATCATCGAGTCGAGGCCGAGCTCGACCAGCGGGACCTCCCACGGCAGGTCTTCAGGCTCGTAGCCCATGGCCATCGACACGATGGCTGCCAGCCGATCCCGCACGGTCTCACCGGAATCCGGTGACCACCTAGATATTGCGCCCAGCTGGCGGGCCGTCAGGCTGTCGGTCACGACGTCGGCCTCGGTCTCGTCCGCCGCGGGCTGGACGGCCGGTGCGGCCGCCGGGGCCTGCACTCCGGTAGCGGCTGGGGCGATCGCCGCACCCGCTCCGACGGCCGTCGGCAACACCGAGGCTTGGCCGGCACGCGACACCAGCGCGTCGTACACCAACGTGAAGGACTCGTCGATCCGCGCGTGGATCTGGACCGCGGCGCCGCCGGGATGGCGGGTCAGCGTCGTCACCAGCCGGGCGTTGTCGGCCGGCACCGCGCGCTGCTCGGAAGCGGTCAGCACTGCGTCCGGAAGTACATGTGTCGCAGCGGCTTTCACCAGCGCGGCGAGATCGGTCTCGCCGCGCGGCGCGTACTCCCACACGTGCCGACCGTCCGGCATCGCAACGTGGGTACCGGGCATGAGCACCGAGCCGTCGCCGGAGAAATGCGCATCCAGCCAGTGCTCCTTGCGCTTGAACCGGGTCGGCGGGATATTCGGCGAAGTCCTCCGGTCCGGACGCGCGGCTGAAAAGCGTGCGGATATCGAGGTCGTGGCCGTACACGAACAACTGCGCCATCGCCGAGATCATCGACTCGACGTCGTCCTGCTTGCGGGCCAGCGTCGGAATCAGCTGGGCATCAGGCAATCCCGCGGCTGCCGTGGTCAAGCCGATCTGCATCAGTGCGACCGGGTTGGGCGCGAGTTCCAGGAAGGTGGTGTACCCGCTGTCGACGGCGTTGCGGACGCCGTGGGTGAAGTACACCGAGTGCCGCATGCCCTTGATCCAGTAGGCGACGTCGTGAATCGGCTCGCCACCGGGCCGGACGTAGGTTCCCTCGTGCACGGTCGAGAAGATCCCGACCTTCGGCGGCATCGGCGAAATACCTTGCAGCTCAGCGGAGAACTCGCCCAGCAGCGGATCCATCTGCGACGTGTGACCGGCGCCCTTGGTCTGCAGTTTGCGCGCGAAGCGGCCCTCGGACTCGGCCCGGGCGACGATCGCGTCGATCTGATCGGGCGGCCCACCGATGACGGTCTGGCTGGGCGCGGCGTAGACGCACACCTCCAGGCCGGGGAAGTCGGCGAACACCGTCTTGAGCTCGTCGGCGGAGTACTCGACGAGCGCCATGAACCGGATGTACTCGCCGAACAACATCGCCTCGCCCTCACCCATCAGGTGTGAGCGCGAGCAGATCACCTGGGTGGCATGGGCCAGCGAGAGTCCACCCGAGAAGTAGGCCGATGCCGGCTCGCCCAGCGACTGGCCAATCACCGCAGCGGGTTTCGCGCCATGGTGCTTGAGCAGCTCGCCCAGCGCGATCTGGATCGCGAAGATGACGACGTTGCTGGTTTCGATGCCGTAGTCCACCGAGTCGTCGAGGATCAGCTCGAGCACCGAGTAGCCCCGCTCGTCCTGGATCAGCGCGTCGACCTTCTCGATCCACTCGGCGAAGATCTCGTTGCGCAGATACAGGTTCTTGCCCATCTTGCGGTGCTGCGCGCCGAAACCGGCCATCGCCCACACCGGGCCATTGGTGGCCGGCCCGTCGGTGCTGAACACGTAGGGCTTCTGCTTGCCGTCGGCGATCGCGCGCAGACCCTTGATGGCCTCGTCGTGATCGTGGGCCAGCACCACCGCACGTGATCGGCCGTGGTTGCGGCGCGACAGCGCCCGGCCGATCGATTCCAGCGACGACGCCTGGCCTGCAGGCGATTCCAGCCAGTCGGCCAGCTCGGCCGCAGCGGCCCGCTTGCGCGACGTCAGGAACGCCGACACCGCCAGCGGCACCACCGGAGTCGGAAGCTCTTCCGCCGCAAGCTCTTCGAGCGCGATCTCTTTGAGGCGCAGGGCTTCGTCGGTGATACCGGGCAGTTCGTACTCGTCGTCGGACGGCGTGGTGACGCTTCGGCTGGATCGACGAACTCGCCGTACTCGTCGAATTGCAGGCCGCCAACCAGCTCGACGTGCTTTTCGGCGGCGGGCGCAGCGGGGGCGGCCTCGATGGCCGGCTCCGGTTCACGCTCGACCACATCGCGGGGCAGCACCTCGCGCAGCACCACGTGTGCGTTGGCCCCACCGAACCCGAAGCTGGACACACCCGCGACGGCGTAACCGCTGTAGCGCGGCCAGTCCGAGACCGTGGTCAGAACCTTCAGATGCGACGCGTCGAAGTCGATGTAGGGGTTGGGGCCGGCGTAGTTGATCGACGGCGGCAGTTTGCCGTGCTGCAGCGACAGCACCATCTTGCTCAGGCTGGCCGCACCGGCTGCCGACTCCATATGTCCGACATTGGTTTTGATGGCGCCCAGCAGAAGCGGCTTGTCGGCGGGACGGCCGCGGCCGACCACCCGGCCCAGTGCCTGGGCCTCGATCGGGTCGCCCAGCACGGTGCCGGTGCCGTGTGCCTCGACGTAGTCGATGGTGCGCGGGTTGATGCCGGCGTCCTTGTAGGCCCGGCGCAGCACGTCGGCCTGCGCGTCGGGGTTGGGCGCGATCAGACCGTTGGACCGTCCATCGTGGTTGACCGCGCTACCGGCGATCACGGCGAGGATCTGGTCGCCGTCGCGGCGCGCGTCGTCGACCCGCTTGAGCACCAGCATCGCGCCACCCTCGGAGCGGGTGTAGCCGTCGGCGTCCGACGAGAACGACTTGATCCGGCCGTCGGGCGAGAGCACCTGCCCGATCTCGTCGAAGCCCAGCGTCACCGCGGGGGTGATCAGAGCGTTGACCCCGCCGGCCATTGCCACGTCGCATTCACCGCTGCGCAGTGCCTGCACCGCCTGGTGAGTGGCGACCAGCGAGCTCGAGCAGGCGGTGTCCACCGCGACCGACGGCCCGTGGAAGTCGAAGAAGTACGAAACGCGGTTGGCCACAATCGAACTCGCGGTACCGGTGATGGCGTACGGGTGGGCGATGGTCGGGTCCGACATCGCCAGGTAGCTGTAGTCCATCACCGAGGTGCCGACGAACACCCCGACGGATTCGCCGCGCAGGCTGGACGCCGGGATACGGGCGTGCTCGAGCGCCTCCCAGGTCAGCTCCAGCGTCATCCGCTGCTGCGGGTCGATGTTGTCGGCTTCGGTCTTGGACAACGCGAAGAACTCGGAGTCGAAGCCCTTGATGTCACGGAGGTAGCCGCCACGGGTGCGGGCCTTGGCGACCCGCTCGGCGATCCTCGGCTCCGACGTGAACTCCGACCAGCGGCCCTCGGGCAGGTCGGTGATCGCGTCGCGACCCTCCAGCAGCGCCTGCCAGGTCTCGTCGGGAGTGTTCATATCGCCGGGCAACCGGGTGGCCAGGCCCACCACGGCGATCTCGACACGCTCGATCGGTCCGCTGCGGGTCCAGTCGGTGTCGTCATCGGCGGCGGCGTCGAGTTCGGAGTCACCCTCGACGATCCAGGTGGCCAGCGATTCGATCGTCGGATGCTCGAACGCGGCCGCGATCGACACGGTGACCCCGGTGTGGTCTTCGATGTCGGCGGCCATCGCCACCGCATCGCGCGAGGACAGGCCAAGTTCGACCATGGGCGTCGACTCGTCGATCGCGTCGGGCGAACGCCCGGTGGCGCTGCCCACCCATTGACGCAGCCACAGCCGCACCTCGGCGATGGTCAGGTCGGTGCGCGCCGGCGCGGCTGCGGTTGTCATGCGCCGCTCCTCCTCATCGCTACGCTCTGCATCGTCGTCGGCGGTGGTGGTCGGCGGAGAGGTGTCGGGGTCTGAGTCAGTCATGTTCGCGTTCAGTCGATCTGGTCGGGGAAGGAGTTCGGCGCGGCGGTACCGCTGCGCAGGGTGCCGTCGATGTAGGCGGCGCGGGTGGCGCGGCGGCCGATCTTGCCGCTGGAGGTGCGTGGCACCGATCCGGCCGTGACCAACAGCACGTCCCGCACGGTCACTCCGTGCCGGACGGCGATGGCCGCCCGGATGTCGTCGGCGATGGGCTGGTAGTCGAGCTTGTGCGCGCCGGCGGCACGCTCAGCGACGATCACCAGCTGCTCGGAGCTGTCGTCCGCGTCGTATTTCAGTCCGGCGTGCGGGTCATCGAAAACGGCGGCGGGCAGCTGGTTGGTGGGCACCGAGAAGGCGGCCACGTAGCCCGTGCGCAGGGCCCGGCTGGCTTCTTGTGCCGAGTACTCGAGGTCCTGCGGGTAGTGGTTGCGTCCGTCGACAATGACCAGATCCTTGACCCGGCCGGTGATGTAGAGGTGGTCGTGGTGGTAGGTGCCGTAGTCACCGGTGCGCACCCACGTCGCATCGTCGGCGGCACCTTCGGCGCGTGACGGGTTGCTGCGCGACTTGAGGATGTTCTTGAACGTCTCGTGCGTCTCTTCTTTCCGGTTCCAATATCCGGCGCCCATATTGTTGCCGTGCAGCCAGACCTCGCCGATCTGCCCGTCGGGCAATTCGGTGGCGGTCTCCGCGTCGACGATGATCGCCCACTCGCTGACACCGATAGTGCCGGCGGAGGCCTGCGCGACGCCGTTCTGCGCATCGGCGGCCACTTCGACGAACCGTCCGGTGTTCAGCGCCTCCCGGTCGACGTTGATGATCGTCGGAGGCTCCTCCATCGGGGTCGTCGAGACGAACAGGGTGGCCTCGGCCAGGCCGTAGGACGGCTTGATCGCCTTCTCCTGGAAGCCGTACGGCCCGAACGCGTCGTTGAACTTGCGGATCGATGCCGCCGACACCGGCTCACTACCGTTGAGGATCGCCTTGACATTGCTCAGATCCAGCGGCGGCTCGCCGTCTTTGGGCAGGCCGCGCAGCGCCGCATGTTCGAAGGCGAAGTTCGGGGCGGCCGAGAAGACCCCGCCGGTTTCGCCCTCTTTGCGCGCCAGCTCGCGGATCCACCTGCTGGGCCGGCGCACGAAGGCGGCCGGCGTCATGAAGGTGAAGCGGTAGCCGACCAGCGTCGACAACAGGGTCGTGATCAGGCCCATGTCGTGGAAGAACGGCAGCCAGCTCACTCCGCGGTCGCCGTCCTGACCCTCCAGGGCGTGGATCACCTGGACACAGTTCGTCGGCAGGTTCAGATGGGTGATCTCGACGCCCGTCGGGGTGCGGGTGGAGCCGGAGGTGTACTGCAGGTAGGCGACGGTCTCAGGGCCTGCCGGGATGGGCTCCCAGGTGCTGGCGACGTCGTTGGGCACTGCGTCGACGGCGATCACACGCGGACGCTCCTTGGCCGGCCGGCTGCGGAAGAACTTGCGGACTCCCTCGGCGGAGTCGCTGGTGGTCAGGATCGCCGACGGGGTGCAATCGTCGAGTACCGCGTGTAGCCGGCCGACGTGCCCCGGCTCGGCGGGGTCGAACAGCGGCACCGCGATCCGGCCGGCGTACAGGGTCCCGAAGAACGCGGTCAGATAGTCCAGGCTCTGCGGGCACAGGATGGCGACGCGGTCACCCAGCTGGGTCACCTGCTGTAGCCGGGCGCCCACCGCACGGTTGCGGGCACCGAATTCGGACCACGAAATATCCTTCGCGACACCATCGCGTTCGGTGGAGAAGTCCAGGAACCGGTAGGCCAACTGGTCGCCGCGCACCCTGGCCCACTTCTCGACGTGACGAACCAGGTCGGTGTTGTCCGGGAATTTGATCTGGCCGTTCTTGTCGATGAACGGGTTGTGGTACGCCATTCCGGTAACTCTCCTTCATCGCCCTGCCGCGGGCTAGGTCTGCATGAGCCTTAGCGACGTGGTCGTCGGGCTCGGTTCGGCCTGCGGATACACCACGATTCGCCTGCGTAGGGCTGTCGCGGACGGCAAACCTCCCAGAGGCTACCGAAGTACGCTGAGCGTTCCGCCACCCATGGATGCGCCGGGCCGACCATAGCTGCTCTTAAATTTCTCTTAATGTTAGTGGGCGGTGCGCCGCCGACCAAATCTGAACGTACCGCGTATCACAACTGTGACCTGTATGCCGTGCCGCTGTGTTGAATGGTCCGGCTCGTCACCGGGCCCGAGCGGTCAGGGCCTGGTCATCCGTGTTTGGGATGGGGGGCGTTCTCGATCGTGCCGTGCGCCCAATTCAACGCCCACTCCGTCGCCGGCTGGCCGTCCAGGCTCCAGAACTGGGTGGTGGCGTACAGCGCGTGCACCGGCGCACCCGCGCCGCCCGCCAGGATGTCCAGCGTCCTGGGCAGATTCGCCAGACTGAACGCCTCCGGAGGGGCCGCACAGATCAGGTCGCCGGGGCCGCAGATCTCGTTGGTCCGGTCGTTGAGCGTGCCGAAACCGCCTGGCCGCGGGCCGGTCATCGTCAAGCCGAGATTGGACAGCACCGGCACCTCGTGCAGGATGATCTCGGCGCCTTCGCCCGGCGGATTGGGTCCGATTGTCCTGGCCCACGCCCTGCTGGCGGCGGCCGTCGGCGATCAACGTCACACCGAGCACCAGGTCGTCGTCCACCGGGCCGCGCCCGTTGCCGACGTCGCTGGCGATATCGCCGGCGATAATCGCGCCCTGCGAGAATCCCACCAGCACGTAACCGGTCAGTGGGCACTTGACGTTCATGTCCGTCATCGCCTTGACCGCCGCGCGGGTGCCCTCGGCCCGGCTCTGGTCGTAGGAGATCTGCGTGTCGCCGCTCAGCGGGTTATGGAACTGAGCGGTGTAGGGGACGGTGTAGGTCTCCACCCGGCTGGAGTTGAACTGTTCGCGGATCGGCCGGGTGACGTTGAGCAACAACGCCTTCGGGAATTGAACCGGGTTGAGCGGGTCGTCCTGCAGCGACGACTCCCAGGTGCCGGGGATCGCGATCAGTTGCACGTCGGGGCAGCTGGAATCCTGCGAGGCCGGCCGCGGGTTGTGCGGGCGAGCCGAACCGCTGCTGGTCGGCGGCACGATGCTGGGCGGCACCGCACTCGGCGCGGTCTGGCGTTGGCGCAGCACGCCGACCACAGCCAGGATGATCAGCCCCACCACCAGCGCCACTGCGGCGGCGGCGATCAACGCCAGGATTCGACGGCGGCGTTTCCGCCGTGAGTTCACAGCCATGGTCTCCTGCTAGCAGAGTCGGTCGATTGCGCAGCCGAGCTGCCGTACCGGGGCTCGCGTGCTGTGTTCACGGTACCGGTTCGCGGCACCGTGACCGGCCGACGACTTACCGGATCGCCCCGACGATGTCGCCGGACATCGCACCCAGCTGCGCGCTCCACGAGCCCCAGTCGTTGTTGCCGCCGCCGGGGAAGTCGAAGTGGCCGTTGTGTCCACCGACGTTGCGGTACTCCTGGTAGAAGAACCGGGCGTTGCCCATCGCCTCGCCGGCCTGACCGATCATCGCCGCGGCATCGCCACCGGTGTTCAGCGGGCTCCAGACCCAGATGCGGGAGTTGTTCTGCGCCAGCAACATCGCGTGCACCTCCGGGTCGTGGAACTTCCACCGGCCCAACTGCGGGGCACCCCACATGCCGTAGCTGTCGACACCACCGAACTGGGCCATGCCAGCGGTGATCGCGCCGTTGGTGGTGGTGTTGGACGGGTACAGGAAGCCGGACAGCGAGCCGGCGAAGCCGAAGCGATCCGGATGGAAGCAGGCCAGTGCCATCGCGGCGTACCCGCCCTGGGAGGCGCCGACGACACCGTGGCCGCCCGGGGCCAGACCCTTGTTGGCGGCCAGCCAGTCCGGCAGCTCCTGCGACAAGAACGTGTCCCACTGCTTGCTGCCGTCGCGCTCCCAGTTGGTGTACATGCTGAAGGCGCCACCGGCCGGTGCGGCCACCGAGATTCCCTTGCCGGCCAGCGTATTCATCGCGTTGCCCGCGGTCACCCAGTTGCTGACGTCCGGCGCGGCGTTGAAGGCGTCCAGCAGGTACACCGCGTGCGGGCCACCGGCCAGGAAGGCCACCGGGATGTCGCGGCCCATCGCCGCGGAGGGAACCATCAGCGTCTCGTAGCCAGCAGCACGGGCCGCGCTGGTGTGCGTCCCGATGAGGCCTCCGACCGTCAATACGGCTGCACAGACGAGCCGTAGCAGCATCGACAGACTTTTCATCACTGACCTCGCTTGTCGCTCGACCGGCACTTAGGGGACCGCAGATCGCCCCCCGATTCCGCAAGGTAGCTAATCACACCCGGTCGGACGGCCACGCCGGAAACGGCGAACGGCGACGACCCCGCAGGGTCGTCGCCGTTCGGCGTGCTGTTCTGGGCTCAGGTGTGCTGGCCAGCGGCCGCGGCGGCCGGAGCCGGAGCACCCGGGCCGGGACCGGCGCCCGGGGTTGCACCGAGAGTCGCCTGCAGGTCGGGCAACATGGCGTGCAACTGCGCACCCCAGTACGGCCAGTCGTGCGTGCCGTTGGCGTCGAAGTGGAACTGCGCGTTGTGGCCACCGGCGGCGTTGTAGGCGTCCTGGAACTTCAGGTTGCTGGTGCGCACGAAGCCCTCGAGGAACTTGGCCGGCAGGTTGTCGCCACCGAGGTCGGACGGCTTGCCGTTACCGCAGTACATCCAGAGGCGGGTGTTGTTGGCGACCGTCTTGCTGACGTTCAGCAGCGGGTCGTTACGTGCCCAGGCCGGGTCTTCCTTCGGGCCCCACATGTCGGCGGGCTTGTAGCCGCCGGCGTCACCCATCGCAAAGCCGATCAGGGTCGGTCCCATGCCCTGCGAGGGGTCCATCAGACCGGAGAACGAGCCGACCTCGATGAACTGCGCGGGGTGGTAGTTCGCCAGGTTCAGCGACGAGGCACCGGCCATCGACAGACCGACGGCCGCGCCGCCGGTGCTGCTTCACACCTTTGGTGGCCAGGAATGCCGGCAGCTCGCTGGTGAGGAAGGTCTCCCACTTGTAGGTCTGGCAGCCTGCCTTGCCGCAAGCCGGCTTGTACCAGTCGGTGTACCAGCTGGACTGGCCACCCACCGGCATGACGAGCGACAGACCGGACTGCAGGTACCACTCGAAGGCGGGGGTGTTGATGTCCCAGCCGTTGAAGTCGTCCTGCGCGCGAAGACCGTCGAGCAGATACACGGCGGGCGAGTTGGCGCCACCGCTCTGGAACTGGACCTTGATGTCGCGGCCCATGGCTGCCGACGGCACCTGCAGGTACTCAACGGGCAGACCCGGCCGGGAGAACGCACCGGCGTCGGCGGTCTGGCCCACGACACCGATCAAGCCCGGCAACAGAGCCGCAGCGGCGGCCCCGATCGCGAGCCGACGTGGCAACTTGCCTGCCACACCGCGAAACCTGTCAACAAGCCTCATTCTTGCTTCCTCATTCTTTGTCGGGCCCAACATTGTGGGTCGGACTGCATGCCCTAGTGCCCAGCTTCTCAGGGAGCCGCTTTTTGGCCCGCATCGTTGCTGAGCGCGCCGGCCTCGGTGCCCGGCTCTCAGCAAGTCATTCGGACCCGCATCGATGCCGGACGGCGCAGCTGTGCTTTCGTAGTCAACCACATCTTGCGGTGTGGACACTCATCGGCGTGAGCCCGAAACCGGGCCTCCCGCTGCGGCCGAACCCGCTCGACTCGGCTGCGGATCACCACGCTGTGAATGTGCCGATGAGCGACTGTTCGCCGGTAAGAATACATATTCGTCGTTGCTGGACGCCAGTCGGGGCGACCGGCGCCGCGCCCGGCGAACGCCGACCGAATGGCTGACAAAAATTCTTCTGGCGATAACTACCGGCGGCCGACAATCCCGCGGCGCTACGGCCCGGTGGCCGGCAGACCCGTATACGGCGGGCCGCCCGACTCGGGGATGGCGAGACCGCACCTGATCAGCTCGTAGCGCGGGACGCGGTCGATGCGGTAGCGGGTGAACTGCACGGAGTGCAGCAGATTCGACAGGAACCGGTGCACGCCCATCGGGGCCCGCACGGAATTCAGCACCTGCTGAGTGCCGTCGCATTTCAATGCCGCCTCGGCCTGCTGAACGAACTTCTGGTCGAGGTAGCCCGGCACCCCCGGGTACCACCTTCACCCACGGCCCGTCGGCGATCACCCAGTCCGGGAAGAGGTTCTTGTCGTGACCGATCCGGCCGTGCTGCAACCGGGCGGTGTGTGCCGCCAACGGATTGGCCAGCCCGATCTGATCGATCACCCGGACATCGAGAGCGACGTTCATACCCACCATGCCGAGATTGGTGAAGAAAACGGTGTGCGGCCCTTTTGGCGGCGACGGAGGCGCGTGTCCGGCCGGCGGCGGGATCGGCGGCACGAGATCCCATTGGTCGTAGTTGCCGGACGGCAGCAGCAGTGCCCCTTCCGGGGTGTTGTTGAGCGCCACCAGGACGGCGCGCATCCGCGGGTAGTCGAGATAGTCGGCGGCCGTCAGCGGATGCGCGTGACCCGTTGCCTGCGCATAGAACCGGCGCTCGTCGACGATGCCGGAGTAGGTGACGCGGGTGGCGTCATCGCCCAGGCCGGGCGAATTGGCCGCCCACAACGCCCATCCCGCCACCGACATCCACAGCGCGCTGACCCCGCCGGCCAACCAGTATCCGGCCTCGCGGGACAACCTGGTCCCCTCGGGGACCACCACCGGCACCACCGCGACCGGCGCGAGCAGGCACAGCAGCGGTGCCAGCAGACCCGGCCGTGCATGAAGTCGCCGCCTTGGCGGATCCAGTACAGCGCCTGCAGGAGACCGCTGACCAGAATGAACACCACGACGGCGGCCGGGCTCTGCACCGTTCGGGCCAGCGGTCCGCCCTCGTCGATGGCGCGACGGCTCCCTTGTACCGCCGCGCGCGAGGGCCACAACACCAGGCCCAGCGCGGCCAGCAGCAGCAGCGGTACCCACAGCACGTAGGGCCCGTTGAAGTTCGACAGATAGATCAATCCCTGCGACCACTTGTCGCCGCCGGCGTCCTTGGCCAGCGCGGTGCCGGGAAACAGCAAGCCGTAGTAGCCCATTCGGAATATCTGGTACGCCACCGGCAGCAGGCCACCGGCCACCACGATCTCCAGCCGGCGCCGGCCGTCCTGCGCGGCGATCAGCATCATGATCAGCGCTCCGCCGCCGATCAGAGCCAACTCCGGGCGAACCAGGACGCTGAGTCCGGCCACGAAGGCCAGCGCAATGATGCTTACCCGCCCGGGTGGGCCTGCCCGGCGGGCGGCCCGTTTGGCCTGCGACCAGCAGACCATCATCCACCAGAGCAGCCCGAGATAGGCCATCACCAAACCACTTTCGAGGCCGGAGGTGGCAAAGTCGCGCGCCGGCGGCACCGCGATGTACACCAGCGCGCCGGCCGGCAGCATGATCGCGCGCCGGCCCACCAAGCCGGGTGCGAACAACCGGCCGGTGCCCAGCATCAGCATCGCGAGACCGAGCAGGCTCAGTCCCAGGGCCAACGCCAGGGCCACGTATTCCAATTGAAGCGGCCGGGTCACAGCACTGGCGAGATACACCAGATACGTCCACACCACCGAGGTGTTGGCCTCGACCCGCTCGCCCTGGTTGAACACCGGCCCGTTGCCCGCCAACAGGTTTCGGACGGTGCGCAACACGATCAGTCCGTCGTCGGCGATCCAGCGGCGCTGCCAGGCGCCCCAGCCGAACAGCACCGCGACCACGGCGACGCTCACCCAGAGGCTGGCCCGGACCGTGATGTCGTAGGGGAACGAGACATGGCCAACCGATTTGAGCGCCGGCCAGCGCGGGGTGGGGGCTGGGGCCTCGCCGGCCGCGTCAGCCGAGGAAGACGGCGACACCGACGGTTCCGATCAAGGCCAGGAACAGCACCTGCAGCACCCGGTCGCGCAGCGCGATGTCCTCGGGCTCGCCGGCCAGGCCGCCGTCGACGTCCACCGCGTAGCGCAGGATCGCGATCGTGAACGGAACCATCGACACCGCGAACCAGCCGGCCCTGCCGTGGTCGCGCTCGAATGCCCAGAGCCCGTAGCACACCACCACCGCGGTGGCCGACATCGTCCAGACGAACCGCAGGTAGGTGCTGGTGTAGCTCTCCAGCGACTTGCGGATGTTGGCCCCGGTGCGCTCGGCCAGTTGCAGCTCGGCGTAGCGCTTGCCGGCCGCCATGAACAGCGAGCCGAACGCCATCGTCAGCAAAAACCATTGCGACAGATGGATATTGGTGGCTGCTCCGCCGGCGATCGCGCGGATCAGATACGCCGACGACACGATGCTGATGTCGATCACCGCTTGGTGCTTGAGGCCGAAGCAGTAGCCCAGCTGCATCACGATGTAGACGGCCATCACCAGCGCCAGGTTGGGGGTGAGCAACCACGCGATGCCCAGCGACGCGGCGCCCAGCACTGCCGACATCGTGTAGGCCAGCCACTCGGGCACGATGCCGGCGGCGATCGGACGGAATCGCTTGGTCGGATGCTGCGCGGTCGGCCTCCACGTCGCGGACGTCGTTGATCAAGTAGATCGATGAGGCGCCCAGGCTGAACACCACGAAGGCGACCGCGATCTGGATGAACACGTCGCGGTAGTTGTAGTGAGCGTCGGCGCCCCAGGCGGCCAGCGGCGCGGCCAGCACCAGGATGTTCTTCACCCACTGCCGCGGACGCATCGCCTTGACCACGCCGACGAGCAGGTTCGGCCGGGCGGTGACCTCAGCCCCGGTCACCTTCCCGTCGATGTCGTCAACGTGCTCGCTCATGTTCAGGCTCCACCTGTCGTCCGGCCGTCTGCCCAGTTGGCGGCACGCCGCGATGGCCGCCCCGACTGCCACTCCGGTGGCCACGTCGCTGGGATAGTGCACGCCGAGCAGCACCCGCGAGAGCGCCATCGGCGGCACCAGCATGACAGGCAGCGGTAAACCCGTGGCCCGGCCCAGCAGCACGGCCGCCGCGGTGGTCGAGGTCGCGTGCGCCGACGGGAAGCTCAGGCTGCTGGGCGTACCGACGTTGACCGCAACCGCGGGATGATGCGGACGTGGACGCCGCACGATTCGCTTGATCACCACGGCGGCGGCGTGCGCGGCGAACGCCCCCGCGCCGGCCAGCAGCCAACTGCGGCGCTTGGCCGGCTGCGCGATCGCGCCGATGGCCGACACCGCCAGCCAGCCCAGGCTGTGCTCGCCGAAATGGGAGAGGGCCCGGGCGACTGCCAACGCGCCCGGTCGATCCGCCAGCGCCGACTGCACGGCGACCAGTACGGCGACTTCGCCGCTCGGCGACGCCGAATCAGCCGCGATGTCGGCCATTGCCAGCCGCTACGTTTTTCCCGGCGGGCTGGGCGCCCAATAACACCGTCTCCCACTTCTCCTTGCTGGACAGCACCGGCAGCGCGTCGCGGTAGACGCGGCGCATCTCGTCGAAGCGGCTCACCAGTTGTCGCTGGCGTCGCAGCGACTGCCACAGCAGCGCGAGCATCTTGTCCCGGTCGCGCTGGCGGTAGACCGCGCCGCGGCCGTCCGCCGTCGTGACGGTGGCGCCGTCCAGTGTGGACAGCCGGAACCAGCGGGCGTCCTGGGTCGGCACGTTGAGCTGCGGGCGCTGATGATGCTGCGGCTCAGTCTTTTTCAGCTGGTGCAATACTCCGCGGATGAGCCGGTAGCCAATCGACAGCGGGTGCACCGGCGGCTTGATCTCGTAGTTGCGCTGCGACGGCGCCGGCAGCTGGTCCGACGACGGCAGCACCACTGCGTCCGGGTATTCCTTGCGCATCCGATGCACCTCGGGCAGACCGGATTCCAGGATCGAGAAGATGTGCTCCGGGCCGGCCAGGAAGTCGTCAATCGCCTTGTTCTGGATGGCGACAGTCGAATACTCAAGGCAGGAAAGGTGTTTGAGCGTTGCCTTGAAGTGGCTGCGGACCAGTCCCTTGACGTCGCCGTCCCAGTGGATGGCCGCCACCACCAGCCGGTTGCGCAGGTGGAAGTAAGCCTGCCAGTCGATGGCGTCGTCCTTGTCGCTCCACGCCATGTGCCAGATCGCGGCGCCGGGCAGCGTCGCGGTCGGGTAGCCGTGTTCGGCGGCGCGCAGGCCGTAGTCGGCGTCGTCCCATTTGATGAACAGCGGCAACGGCTGGCCCAGCTCTTCGGCGACGTGGCGCGGGATCATGCACGTCCACCAACCGTTGTAGTCGACGTCGATCCGGCGGTGTAGCAGCTGGCTGCGAGGGTTGTTGTCGCTCAATGGGTACTCGGCGAAGTCGTGGTCGTACTCGGTGTAGGGAGCAGCGGTCCACATGAAGTTCGCCCGGTCGACCATCTCGCCCATGATGTGCAGGTGCGAAGGCTCCTGCAGGTTCAGCATCTGGCCGCCCACCAGCATCGGCGTCTTGGCGAAGCGGTGCATCGCCAAGATGCGCAGGACGGTGTCCGACTGCAGCTCGATGTCATCGTCCATGAACAGGATCTGTTGGCAGTCGGTGTTTTTCAGCGCCTCATACATCACCCGGCTGTACCCGCCGGAGCCGCCGAGGTTGGGCTGGTCGTGGATGGCGAGCCGGTCACCCAGCGGCGCCGACACGGCGGCGAAGTCGGGGTGGTCGCGGACTTTCGACGTGCCTTGGTCGACCACGATCACTGCGCCGATCACCTTGTCCACCAACGGGTCTGCGGTGAGCTCGCGCAGAGCGTTGACGCAGTCGTTCGGCCGGTTGAAGGTCGGGATGCCGATCGCGACGTTCGCGACGCCCGGGGCGGGCTGGTCGGAATACCAGCCGGCGCTGCGCAGCGTCACGTCAGAGTCGGTGGTGATGTCGAACCAGATCCACCCGCCGTCCTCGAAAGGCTGCAGGCTGACCTGGAATTCGAGGACCTCAGGCTCGCTGCCGGTCGAGGCGAAGTTCAACCCTTCAACGAAGATCCGGGCGCCGGTGGCCTTGGTGCGATAGACGTCGACGCGGCCCTTGCCGGTGAGCTCGGTGCGCAGCACCACCGATGTGCACGTCGTCCACCGCCGCCAGTAGCTGGCCGGGAACGCGTTGAAGTACGTCGCGAAGGACACCTCGGACTCGGCGGGTATCTGTAGTGAGGTGCGGTTGCTGGCATGGGCGCGACGGGAGTTCGTCGTCGACTCTTCCAGGTAGAGCTTGCGGACATCGAGCGGCTCGCCCGGGCGCGGCAGGATGACGCGTGCCAGCAGGCTCACCGCCTTACTGGACTGGTGGGTCTGCGCGTCAGCTGCGTCGTCGACCGTGGTCTTACTCATCCCCGGGTACTTCCTCCGCTGGTTTCGTCCAATCCGATACCGTCACGTAGGTGCGGCGCAAGGACGTTGTCGTACATGTTCAGTGCGCTGGCAATGGCCATGTGCATGTCGAGATATTGATAGGTGCCCAGGCGCCCGCCGAAAAGCACTTTCGCCGTGGCGGTTTCGTTGGCGGCCAGAGCCCGATAGGCGGTCAGAACCGCGCGGTCGGATTCGGTGTTGATCGGGTAGTACGGCTCGTCGTCGTGCTCGGCGAAGCGGGAGTACTCCCGCATGATCACCGTCTTGTCGGCCGGATAATCGCGCTCGGGGTGGAAATGCCGGAACTCGTGGATACGGGTGTAGGGCACATCCGCGTCGTTGTAGTTCATCACCGGAGTTCCTTGAAAATCCCCGCGGTCGGTCAGTACTTCCATCTCGAAATCCAGTGTGCGCCAGCCTAACCGGCCTTCCACGTAGTCGAAGTAGCGGTCCAGCGGACCGGTGTACACAACCGGCGCATCCGGGCTGGCGGCACGCAGTTCGTCGCGGACGTCGAACCAGTCGGTGTCGAGCCGCACTTCGATGCGCTCGTCAGCGGCCATCTTCTCCAACCAGGCGGTGTAGCCGTCGACCGGCAGACCCTCGTAGGTGTCGTTGAAGTAGCGATTGTCGAAGGTATAGCGAACCGGCAACCGGGCGATGTTGCCCGCCGGCAACTCTTTGGGATCGGTTTGCCACTGCTTGGCGGTGTAGTGCTTCACGAACGCCTCGTACAGCGGTCGGCCGATCAGCGAGATCGCCTTTTCTTCGAGGTTCTGCGCATCCTCGGTGTTGATCTCTCCCGCCTGCTCGGCGATCAGCGCCCGGGCTTCATCGGGGGTGAAGTAGCGACCGAAGAACTGGGACACCAATCCCAGCCCCATCGGGAATTGGTAGGCCTGGCCATCGTGCATGGCGAAGACGCGGTGCTGATAGCCGGTGAAGTCGGTGAACTGCCGCACGTAGTCCCACACCCGCTTGTTGGAGGTGTGGAAGAGGTGGGCACCGTACTTGTGCACCTCGATGCCGGTCTGCGGCTCCGCCTCGGAGTAGGCGTTACCGCCGATGTGCGGGCGCCGGTCGACGACGAGCACCCGCTTGCCGAGCTGAGTAGCCACGCGCTCGGCAATCGTCAGACCGAAGAATCCGGAACCGACGACATAGAGGTCAAAGCGACCGAAGGGAGCAGCCATCGGTTGCCTAGGGTATCGGACTGCACGACCGCAGCCCGTTTGGCGGCGGCGTTGCGCGGGGGTCTTGTCACCTCGAGGCCTCTGGCAAGCCCATATACCGGCACGGCGGATAACGATTGGGCGATTTTTGGTGACGAAAGTCGCGATTCGTTCACGATTAGGTCTCGCCACTCCAGTAACAACATTCACGTAAGTAACATCGGCCAGGTGTCCGAATATGCACTCGTCGGGCACCGTGCACGCTCCCGGCGCGCATGAACGACCGCAGTCCAGATTGAGGAGACTTCCGTGCCGAACCGACGTCGACGCAGGCTCTCGACAGCCACGAGCGCGTTCGCCGCTCTGGCGGTCGCGAGTCCTTTTGCTTACATCGCTGTTTGCGACGTGACCGCCAAGCCCGCACCTCAGCATCACGAGTTCGTCCGGGCCGCTTCCATGACCGACCTGCCCGGTGAACTGATGGGCGCGCTGACGCAAGGGCTGTCCCAGTTCGGCGTCAGCCTTCCGCCAATTCCGAGCCTGACCGGTGCGACCAGCCCCGACAGCGCGGGCCTGCCCGGCCTGGGCGGATTGACCTCGCCCGGCCTGACCAGCCCGGGTCTGACCTCGCCTGGTCTGACCTCACCAGGTCTGACTACGCCGGGCCTGACTACGCCTGGTTTGACCTCCCCGGGTCTCACGCCTGGCGCCGCCACCCCGGGTCTGACGACTCCGGGCCTGACGCCGGGCTTGACGGCGACTACTCCGGGGCTGAGCACGCCCGGCCTGGCCAGCCCGGGGCTCACTCCGGGGCTGAGCACCCCGGGGGCCTTCGACCCGGCAACCGGCGCCGGCGGCTTGTCCACCCCGGGCGAGCTTCCGATCAGCGACCCGGTCGGACTGGATCCCTCCAGCGGCACCTACCCGATCCTGGGCGATCCGTCGCTTGGCGCGGGTCCGGCACCGAGCGGCGGGCTGGTCAGCGACATGATGAGTGCGGCCAACCAGTTGGGCGCCGGTCAGGCCATCGACCTGCTCAAGGGCATGATCCTGCCGGGTCTCACCCAGGCGGCGCACGGTGCGGCCGCTCCGGTTCCCCCGCCACCGGCACCGATCCCCTGATCGGACGCTCGGCTTCGGATTTCCCCCGAAACGGCACCGCAGAAGTGGAAACCCGGTCTGACCGGGCCCGTCCAAACTCTGCGGTGCCGTGCCGCGCGCGAATCACTTTGTTCACTTGAGTAGCGTGTCGAATCATTTGCATCACTAGACACATACGTAACATCGGTTCGTGCCGTCCCGCCGTCCCGCGCCGACGATGTTGCTCACCGCGATCGCGGCGACCGTCGTCATCCTGCCGTGGGCGGTCGGCTCAGCCGCCGGGCATCGTGAGCATTCGTCCCGGCCCGGCGACACCCACTTCGCACAGCAGCCGCTGATCGGCCTCGGCGGCGGCGTCACCGTCCGCGAAATCAGCCAAGCCACACCCTTTTCCATGGTCGCGCTCACCGGCGGCGACCTGACCGGCACCTCCGCCCGCATCCGCGCCCGCCACGCCGACGGGTCGTGGAGCCAGTGGTACGAGACCGAGACGCTGACGGGTCACGGCGCCACGACGGGGCCGCGTGGCACTGACCCCGTCTTCGTCGGCACGACCACCACCGTGCAGATCTCGGTCAGCCGCCCGTCCGACGCTCCCCGCACATCGGCGCCGAAGACCAGGCCACCAGCCGACTTGGGTTACATCCCGGCCACTATGGAACAGCCACTGGCACAGAACATCTCGGCCATTCTTATTTCGCCGCCGCAGGCACCGGCCGACACCCAGTGGAACCCGCCGACCGCCGCTATCGCCGCCGGGCAGGCGCCCAACATCATCGCCCGCGCGCAATGGGGCGCCGACGACGCGGTGCATTGCGGTAACCGGCCGTTCGATCAGCCCATCCGCGCCGCGGTGGTCCACCACACCGCCGAGAGCAACGACTACCAGCCGCAGGACTCCGCGGCGATCATGCGGTCGATCTACGCGTATCACACCCAGATCCTGGGCTGGTGCGACATCGCCTACAACGCTGTCGTCGACAAGTACGGCCAGGTGTTCGAGGGCCGGGCCGGCGCGCTGCTCGGTCCGGTGCAGGGCGACCACACCGGCGGCTTCAACCGGGACAGCTGGGGGGTGGCGATGATCGGCAATTTCGACGACATCGCGCCGACGCCGATCCAGCTGCAGACGCTCGCCAGGCTGATCGGCTGGCGGCTCGGGCTGGACAACATCAACCCGAGGGGCACAGTCGCACTGCTGTCGGAAGGCGGGGAGAACACCAACTTCCCAGTCAACGCCGTCGCGACGCTCCCGACCATCTTCGCTCACCGCGACGTCGGCGCCACCGACTGCCCCGGCAACGTGGCGTACGGCCTCCTCGACGAGATCCGGGAAACGGCAGCGCATTTCAGCGGCCCACCCCGGCCGGAGGACCTGATTCTGGCATTGCAGGGCGGCGCCATCTACGACCGCTGGCAGACCATCGGCGGCCTCAGCAGTGTCCTGGGCGCGCCCACCTCGCCCGAAGCGACCGGAGACGGCGACTCGCGCTACGCGACCTTCGAGAAGGGCGCGATGTACTGGTCGCCGGCCACCGGTCCGCAAGCAGTCACCGGAGCGATCTATGACGCGTGGGCCTCGCTCGGCTTCGAGCGTGGGGAACTGGGCCTTCCGACCAGCTCGGAATTCCAAGAGCCGCAATGGGTCAAGCAGAACTTCCAGCACGGCACGCTGAACTTCGACCGGCTCAGCGGACGGGTCAGCCGGGTGATCGACGGCGTCGTCGAGGAACTGCCGCCGACACCCGCGACCGGGCCGCCGGTTCAGCTCGAGAGGTTCTCGCCGGTGGCTCCGGCTGCGTGAGGCGACCCGGCAGCCGTGGTCAGAACGCGACCATGACGCCCGGCAATGAGTCGAACAACCCGAGGATGATGGCATCGGTCGCGTTGCTGTAATCAGTGGCGATGCTGCTGATTCCCACCAGGCCGTCGAAGCCGTTGCCGGCGGCGAACGATGTCAGCGCATCGTTGAAGAGCGGCTGGACGTCGGAGAGGAAGCCTTGGGCTTCAGTCAGGCCGGTGGCGAAGTCCGCGGGCCGGGCAACGGGGTCCAGCGCGAAACCGGCGATGCCTTCCCCGCCGGCGAGCGCGGCGTAGCCGTTGAGCAAGACGTCGTTGCCCACCCCGGTCGTCAGGTTGTTGAACCCGGCCAGCTCGTCGGCCACGCCGACCGAGTAGTTGCTGTCGGCGAACGCCGTCTCGGCCAAGGCGAACCAGTGCTCGCCGTAGTTGGTGGTGTATTCGATGGACGACAAAAGGTTGGAGAACCCGTCGGCCGGGGCGGCGGCGGCCACGTCCGCGGTCAACGTCGATCCCAGCGGGAAGGAGTAGTCGCCGTATGGGGTGATCAGGGTGTCGGTGACGGTGCGGCCGCCATCGAGGTCGGCATATTCGTTTTCAAACCCGCCGCCGAAATTCACCAGGTCAATCTCGCTTCCTGGACTCGGCGTGTGCGCAACCTCAGAGAAGCCGTCGCTCACCAGATAGTCGTCGTTGACCAAGGAACCGATCGTCGTCTGGGTGTCGGTGCCGTGGAGCAGGACCAGAGGATCGGCCATCTTCCAGGTTTCGGTCCCCTGCAGCACCTCGGCAAACGGCGGGAATCCTTCGGCCACCGACGGTTCGAATGTCGTCGTGTCGGGCAGGAAAACTTCGATATCGCCCGCGGTCAGTGCGACTGCCCGCGTCTGGGTCGACGGCGTTGACGTCTGCGACACAACGGCGAAGCCGATCAGGCTCGCGCTGATCGCGATGGCACCCGCAATGGCGACAGGCTGAAGAAAGGGACGGTTGGGCACGGTGTTCTCCTCCGGGGCGGGGATGCCGACGCTTGACAGACGTCGCATAAGCAAATGCTTAGAACATCCTGAGTGAATCCAGCGCGCTTATCTATAAGGGTTTTCCCTATACTTTGGCGCTCCCGCCGATCAAAACCAGCGTTCGAGCACTCGCGCCACCCCGTCATCGGTGTTGGGCGTGGTCACCTCGTCGGCGGCGGCGAGCGCGTCGGGGTGGGCGTTACCCATCGCCACCCCGAGGCCGGCCCGCAGCAACATCGGCACGTCATTGGGCATGTCACCGAACGCGACCCAGTCCGCCTCGGAAATGCCCAGCGGCCCCGCGATTTCGGCGATGCCGGCGGCCTTGTCGACACCGACCGGCACGATCTCGATCAGCCCGTTGTTGGTCGAGTAGGTGATGTCTCCCTCGACACCGACATGCTTGACCAGTTCGGCGGCCATGTCGGCGCTGCGCGCGCCGGCCTTGCGGACCAGAAGCTTGACGGCGGGCGCGCTGAGCAGGTCATCGAGCGAGACCTCGGTGTTGTCGGGGTTGAGCCACGCGTGCTCGTAGCCCGGCGAGCTGACGAATTGCGGTGTCGCGCTGTCGTGCGCACTGGCCCCAACTCGTTCGACGGCCAGTCCGGCGCCGGGGATGACCCGGGTGGCGATCTCGGCAAGCTCGCACAGCGCGTCGACGGTCAGCGTTTTCGCGGACAGCACCCGGTCGGTCTCCGGGTCATAGATCACAGCGCCGTTGGCGCACACTGCCATCGGCGCAAACCCGAGCCCGTCGACCACCGGCGGAATCCAGCGCGGCGGCCGACCGGTAGCGAGCACGAACAGCACCCCGGCGTCGATGACCGCCCGCACGGCGTCACGAGTGCGCGGGGTGACCTTTTCGTCGTCGCCGATCAGGGTGCCGTCAACATCGCAGGCGATCAGCGCGGGCAGAGTCACAGTGACAGTCTGCCTTCGCGGCAGACGATCAATGCGTTCCGCTTTGATTCTGCCCCGGGCGAGTCACGCCGTCGGTGCCGTACTTCTCCAGGCGCTCTTGCAGCTCATGCAACCGGATCTTCTGCGAATCGTCGCGTGTCGGCGCGCTGCCACCGAGCCGGCGCGGTACCCAGTACTCACCTTCAGGATGGGGATACTCCTCCTGCACCTGATACAGCAAGTCGTTCATCGCCCGGCGCAGGGTCACGTTGAGTTCTTCGGGTGTCCCGTGCGGGGGCAACGGACGGCCGGCCGCGACGGTGATCGGAATCCTGTTGCGGAACAACTTCTTTTCGTGGTCTTTGGGCCAGATCCGGTGGGCGCCCCAGACGATCACCGGGACAATCGGCACCTGCGCCGCCACGGCCATCCTGGCCGCTCCGGTCTTGAACTCGCGCAACTCGAAGCTGCGGCTGATGGTCGCCTCGGGGTGCATCCCGATCAGTTCACCCTCGCGCAACCGCTGCACCGCGGCATCGAAAGCGTCGTGCCCGTCCCGGCGGTCCACCGGGATCAGCCGGGCGTGCTTGATGACGAAGTTGACCGCTTTCACATCGGCCATCTCGGCCTTGATCATGAAGTACATCCGGCGGCCGCGTTCGCGGGCGGCGAACAGCGGCGGGAGCCAGTCCAGGTAGCTGGTGTGATTTTGGGCGAGCAACGCGCCACCGCGCTCAGGGATGTTCTCCAGCCCCCGGAAGGTGAACTTCGTACCATTCATCGCGACGACCGGCGGCACGACCCACTCTCCGAACCGGTAAAACGGCTCCGGCATGGCGGGCTCCTTCCGTCCATGTGCTGCCAGCCGCGTCAGGGGCTGTGCTCTGCCCGCTTGGGTGGGCGCTCGGCCTTATCAGTGTCCGCAATAATCTGTGCCTCCGCCACCGTAGGTACGCAGCCGCACAGTCCTCAGCGGACCCAGAAAGCACCGTCGAGGTGCGCACACTTGTCATCAACACGACGCAGCAGCGAGGTCATTCCCTCGCGCAGTCCGGCGTCGTCCGCCGGAAGAGCCGGCTCGCAGCCGTTACTCGGCGCGACCCGCCTCGCGGGCGGCCCTGGCCGCCGCGCGCTGGCTGGCTTCCGCGGCATCCAACTCGGCGGCCTCGGCCAGAGTCGGGGCACTGCCGCCGAGGCGACGGGGCACCCACCACTCACCCGGGGGATGCGGGCCGTATGCGTCTTGCGCCCGCTCCAGCAGATGCTGCATCCGGGAGTGCAGCAACGCGGTCAGCTCGGGCGCGGGGAGCGTCGGCTGAATCGGCTCGCCGACCAACACCACGATCGGCACCTTGGGGCGGAACATGTTCTTGGGATGGCCTTTGGTCCAGATCCGCTGGGCGCCCCAGACGATGTGCGGAATGATCGGCACATCGGCCTCGATCGCCATCCGGGCGGCACCAGACTTGAATTCCTTGATCTCGAAGCTGCGGCTGATGGTCGCTTCGGGATAGACACCGATGAGTTCGCCGGCCTTGAGCCGCTCGACGGCGGCCTCATACGACGCGGAGCCGCTGGATCGGTCCACCGGAATGTGCCGGCAGCCCCGCATGATCGGCCCGGTGATCTTGCTGTCGAAGACTTCCTGCTTGGCCATGAACCGAACTTTGCGTGCCCGGTGTTCCCGGAACGCCGGCAGTCCGGCCAGGGTGAAGTCCATGTAGCCGGTGTGGTTGATGGCGATGACGGCGCCGCCGGTGGCGGGGATGTTCTCCTGCCCGATGACCGTGAAACGCAAACCCTGCACCCGCCACACCGTCCGCACGAGCGCGATGACCGTTCCATATACCGGTTCCACGATGACCAAGCCTAGTGTTCCCACCTGGCTGGCTCTAGCGGGTCGGGCTTTACCGGCTCGCCCGCTAAGCTCGAAGCGGAATACGAGCACCGCGAAACCAGTCCCTGAAGGGTGTCAGTGCAGGTCACAAGCATCGGCCACGCCGGCTTTCGGATCGATACTCCGGCCGGCAGCATTCTGTGCGATCCCTGGGTCAACCCCGCCTACTTCGCATCGTGGTTTCCCTTCCCGGACAATAGCGAACTGGACTGGGACGCGATCGGCGACTGCGACTACCTTTACGTCTCGCACCTGCACAAGGACCACTTCGACGCCAGGCTGCTGACCGAGCACGTCAACAAGGACGCCGTGGTGCTGCTGCCGGACTATCCAGTGCCGGACCTGAAAAATGCGCTGCAGATGTTGGGTTTCCACCAATTCTTCGAGACCACCGACTCGGTGAAGCACCGCCTCAGCGGCCCGAAGGGCGGGCTGGACATCATGATCATCGCGCTGCGCGCACCCGCCGACGGCCCGATCGGCGACTCGGGGTTGGTGGTCAGCGACGGCGTCACGACGGCGTTCAACATGAACGACGCGCGCCCGGTCGACCTCGACGTCGTGGACTCCGAGTTCGGTCACGTCGACGTACACATGCTGCAGTACTCCGGCGCCATCTGGTACCCGATGGTCTACGACATGCCCGAGCGGGCCAAGGAGACATTCGGGATCCAGAAGCGTCAGCGCCAGATGGACCGGTCCCGTCAATACATCGCTCAGGTCGGGGCGACGTGGGTGATCCCGTCGGCCGGCCCGCCGTGTTTCCTGGATCCCGAGCTGCGTGACCTCAACGACGACCACGACGATCCGGCCAACATCTTCCCCGACCAGATGGTGTTCCTCGACCAGCTGCGGCGCAACGGCCACGACCACGGCCTGTTGATGATGCCCGGCTCGACGGCGGAATTCACTGGCTCGCAACTGGATTCGCACGACCACCCGTTGCCGACCGAGCAGGTCGAGGCCATCTTCACCACCGGCAAGGCGGACTACATCGCCGACTACGCCGCCCGGATGGAACCGGTGCTGGCAGCGGAGAAGGCCGGCTGGGCACCCGCCGCCGGCGATTCGCTGCTCGAGCCGCTGCGCGCGGTGTTCGAGCCGATCATGCTGGCCGGCAATGAAATCTGCGACGGCATCGGCTATCCCGTCGAGCTGGTGCTCGGTTCCCAACAAGTAGTGCTCGACTTTCCGAAACGCACGGTACGAGAAGCGATTCCCGACGAGAAATTCCGCTACGGGTTTGCCATCCCAGCCGAGCTGGTGCGGACCGTGCTGCGCGACAACGAGCCGGACTGGGTCAACACCATTTTCCTGTCCACCCGGTTCCGGGCCTGGCGGGTCGGTGGCTACAACGAATATCTCTATACCTTCTTCAAATGCCTCACCGGTGAGCGCATCGCCTACGCCGACGGCTGGTTCGCCGAAACCCATGACGACTCCGCGTCGATCACCATGGAAGGCTGGGAAATTCAGCGGCGCTGCCCGCACCTGAAAGCCGACCTGTCCAAGTTCGGCATCATCGACGGCAACACGCTGACCTGCAACCTGCACGGCTGGCAGTGGAACCTGGAAAACGGGCGCTGCCTGACCGCGCGTGGTCACCAGCTGCGGAGCTCACGGCAGTGAGCGCGGACTCCTACGACGACGGCCTGGTTCAGTTGGATCGGCAGGCGATTACGTTGCGCCGCTACCACTTTCCGTCCGGTACCTCGAAGATCATTGCGCTGCAGCATGTCCGCGGCTACCGGGCTGAATCGTTGGGGCTGTTGCTGCACCGCTTCCGGATCTGGGGCACTTCCGACCTGCGTCGCTGGCTACCGCTGGATGTCGGGCGGCCGTTCCGGTCGACATTGATCACGCTGGACGTGCCGGGCACCCGGCCCAGCCCTGCGTTCACTCCGGCCGACGCGGAGGAGTTCACCGCACTGCTGGACCGGTTACTCGACGAGCGGGATTAGCGCCCGGCGTCGGCCAGCGCCTGATGGGCCGCGTTGTAGCCCGGAATGAACGTGATACCCGGTCCGCCGTGACAGCCGGTGCTGGCCAGGTACAGCCCGGCCACTGGAATCGGCTGTCCGAGAAAGCCTCTCGGACCAGGCCGGTTCGGTCCGACTTGGTTGGCGTGGAACAAACCGTGGCAGTAGTCGCCGCCCGGGGCACCGAACATCACGCCCATGTGCTTGGGCGTGAAGGTGGTGTGCCGGCTGATGCTGCGTTCGAAGTTCGGTGCCAGCCGGGTGATCTTGTCGATCACCCGCTGGCCCATCTCGAGTTTCGCTGCGCCGTAGTCGACGTCACCTTCGATCGGGAACCACAGGGCGAATGCCGACGCGGCGTGCTTGCCGGCGGGCGCGAGGTCGGGATCGTTTTGCGAGGGAACCTGGAAGACGACGGTCGGGTCGGCGGGCACGATTCCGCGACGGCAATCCTCCCACTGCTGCTGCACTTCTTCGGGAGTGCTGAAGATGCCGATCGACGCCTGCATGCTCGGGTCGTTCAGCGCGGTGTACGGCTCGACGAACTCGGGAGCCTCGTCCAGCGCGAAGTGCATCTGAATGTAACTGCCACGGTGGTCGATTCGCGCATAGCGTTCGCGGATATCGGCGGGCAGCGCCGCGGGATCGATCAGGTCGTTGACGGTCAGGTCTGGCGCCACCGCGGAGATCACGATCGGCGCGGTGACGCATCCGCCGCCCTCGGTGCGCACGCCGGCCACATGCGCGTCGCTGACCAGGATCTCGGTCACCTTAGTGCGCAACCTGACCTCACCGCCGGCGCGCTCGAACAGGTCGACCAGATGCGAGGTCAGCGCACCGATTCCGCCGCGTAGCTTCTTCATCTGCATGGTGGCGCCGTCTGGTATACCCAGCCCGAAAGCCAGCGCAGCCGCGCTACCCGGAGTAGCCGGCCCGCGGTAGAGCGTGTTGACCGCCAACACGGTCATCGAGCCCCGCAGCGCGCCGTGCTTCTCGCGGTCGGGCAGGTAGCGGTCCAGCACGTCGGTGACCGAGCCGAACAGCATCTCGTCGATCGCTGACCGCTCGAATTCGTTTGTGGCACAGGCATACATCTCGTCGAGAGTTTTGGGTGGCGCGCCGGCCTCGAATCTGCCGAGCGCGCGCGTCGGGGCCTGTGCCCAGGCCATCAGGCCTGCCATGCCGTTGACGGCGTCGGCCCCGTGGACCTCGTTGAGGTGGGTGAACAGCTTGATCGGATCGCTGTACTGGATCATCGGGTCGTCGCCGACACCACGCAGCGCCACCGACATCACGTCCAGGTCGATGGTCGGAATCGTGTCCAGGCCGAGTTGCTCGCGGACCACCGGTGCGGTGGGGAACTGCACCGAACCGGCGATCTCGAAGTGGTAGCCGTCAAACAACTCCACTGTGGACGCCATCCCGCCCGCGTAGAGCTTTGACTCCAGGCACAGCGTGCGCAGACCGGCCTTCTGCAACAGCACTGCCGCGGCTAGGCCGTTGTGCCCGGCGCCAATCACGATCGCGTCGTAGTCGGTCATCTGCACTCGCCTCTCCAGCCTGCCCCTCTGCCTGCGCAGATTTGCACGGATGGAAAGTTTTGTCAATTATGACGAAACATGTCCTGACCACGACCCGGTGATCCCGGCCCGCAGCGTCTCCAGCGCCAGATGGCAGACCCGGGCCAGCTCGCCCAGCGAGCGATCGTCGCCGATCATCCAGACTTCCATGGCGCCGAACACCGCCGCCGCGATCGAGCGCGCTGTGACCGCGAAGCGCACCCGGTCGTCCGGCGTGGGGGCGGGCGTGCAGCTACGGCGGTGCAGCTGGGTAGCGATGGCGTCGGCGAAGTCGGCCTGCACATCCTGGATATGCCGCAGGATGCGGCCGGGATCGATCTCGTGATCGCGCAGCGCGGCAATTTTCGCAACGGCGTCAACGTCATACGGGAACGCGAAGATCGCCGCCTGCACCGAGTCGACGATGGATTCGCCGGCCGGCCGGTCGTTGAGTGCGGAGCGAAACCAGTTCAGCCCGGTGTAGTCGGCAAACAGCAGATCGTGTTTGGAGGAGAAATGCCGATAGAACGTCCGCAATGTGACCCCGGCGTCCGAGGCGATCTGCTCGGCCGAAGTGTCCTCGACTCCCTGCGCCAGGAACCGCACCAGCGCGGCCTGCCGCAGCGCCTCGCGCGTGCGCTCGCTGCGTGCCGTCTGGGCGGGCCGGATCATCTCTGTAAATTACCCCAGCAGCTGTAATGTCAATATTGACAAAACTTCGGCCCGCGGGCGAGACTGCGGCGATGGTCTCGCTTCTCACCCACGCAATTCTCGGCCTTGCGGTGATCGCCTGGATCGTCACCTCCAACCGCCAGGTTTTCTCCCGTCCCATTGGTGGTGCGCTGTTCTCACCGCTGGAGGGGCTGTATTACGTGATCGGTATCGCCTCGGTCGGCTTGGGCTGGTACTTCAATATCCGCTTCGTGCAGGAGTATTCGCATGGCTCGACCAACCCGCTCTGGGGAGAGCACGGCAGTTGGGCCGAATACATCCGGCTGATGTTCACCAACCCGGCCGCCAGTTCGGCGGGCCAGGACTACACGATCGCCAATGTGGTTCTGCTGCCGCTGTTTACGATTGTCGACGGATACCGGCGCGGTCTGCGGCGGCCGTGGCTGTACTTCGTCACCAGCCTGTTCACCAGCTTCGCGTTCGCGTTCGCCTTCTACTTCGCCACCATCGAGCGACAGCACCGCCACGCGCAGACTTTGACGCCGGTAAACGCCTAGGCGGGCTAGGCGCTGATTCCACCGCTGCGGTAGCCGGTGTCGTCGTCGGTGACTATGTCCAGCGGCGTCGGCAGCGGCCACTCGTGATGGCTGACCTGGTTGCCGCCGCGCCGCTTAGCGACGTACATCGCAGCGTCGGCCGCCGCGATCAACTCGATAAGCAAGTCATCACTATCGCCGACTCCGTAAGCCGGGTGAATGCCGACGGTGCCGATGCTGGCGGTGGTTTCGAAAGGTAGCGCGGCGATGACGTCGCACAGTTGGCGCGCTTTACGGCTCACGTCGTCGGGATGCCAGACGTCGGCGATCACGAATTCTTCACCACCCGAACGGCCGATGACGGCGGTGTCGTCGGCAGTGTCCCGCAGCGCACGCGCCACCGAGACCAGCGCATCGTCGCCGGTGCGGTGCCCGTAGTTGTCGTTGAGCTGTTTGAAGCGGTCCAAGTCGATCACGGCGATGACGACGTGGGCGAGCTCCTCACCCGCCTGCTGCAGGCAGGCTTTCGCCTGCCGACGAAAGGCGCGCCGGGTCAGCAGTCCGGTGAGCTGGTCGCGCTCCGCAAGTACGGCGTCGGCGCCGAGCAGGTGCACCACCACCTGGACGCCCAGCGGTACCCCCAGATTGAGCAGCAGCATCAGCGCGAAGGCGCAGATGCCAGTGACGATGTTGTATTTCACCGCCATGCGGACGGCTTCTACGGCGCAGATGACGCTGGCGATCGCGATGTTGTAGACCAACAATGGCGGTGTGTGAAATAACGCGAGGTAGCAGGCTAGTGTCGCGAATGCCGTACAGGTACCCATGGCAATGGCGGGATCGCTTTGGCCCAACGCGATCAGTGCGATGCTAATGCTGGCCATCAGCGTGAACCGAACCGCCGTGGCCCGGGTTGGCCAGCGCAGGGCCCACACCAGTGCGCCGATCGCGGCGCCGGCTCCGGCCGCCAGCGTGCAGGTGAGCTGCACAGCGGTTCGTGGCCCCGTCGGGGTCCAGATCGTCGCGAGCGCATCGGCCGCCAAACCGGCCGCAACCGTCGAGATGCTGAGGCGGGCAAAGGTGGCCAGACCCCGAGCCTTCAGGATGGAACTCAATTCGTAGTAGTGGTCGGCTTGTCGCCACCACGGACCGAACCAACGTATTGCGTTCACACCCCTCCCTACGGGGTTAATTATTCACGCGTGTAGGGCCATGACCCGAGATCCTAATTCACCGCAGACGTTCCATCGGCCGATCTGGCTATTGCCATCGCTAGTCACCGCGGAGCCGCTCGCCAACGGGCAGTCCGCTTCGCCGGAAACTAGGCGCTCACCCCGTCGCGGTAGTCGGTTTCGTCGTCGGCGAAGCGAGTCAGCGGCGGCGGTAGCGGCCACTCGTGGTGAACGGCCTGGTTGCCGCCACGCCGCTTGGCGGCGTACATCGCGGCGTCGGCGGCCGCGATCAGCTCGACGAGCAGGTCGCTGCGGTCACCGGTCCGGTAAGCGGGGTGAATGCCGGCCGTGCCGATGCTGGCGGTAATGCCGAACGGCAGTGCGGCGATCTCGTCGCAGAGTTGCTGCGCTCGACGGTTGACCTCGTGCGGGTGCCAGATGTCGGCGATGACGAATTCTTCGCCGCCCGAACGGCCGATCACCGCAGTGTCGTCGGTGGCGTCGCGCAGCGCCCGTGACACCGAGACCAGCGCATCGTCGCCGGTGCTGTGCCCGTAGTTGTCGTTGAGCTGTTTGAAGCGATCCAGGTCGACCACGGAAACGACGACGTAGGCCTGCTGCTGGCTGCCTCGTTCCAGGCAGGCCTTGGCCCGCCGGTGAAATGCCCGCCGGCTGAACAGCCCGGTGAGCTGGTCGCGCTCCGCGAGCACGGCGTCGGCGCCGAGGACGTGCACCACCACCTGGATGCCGAATGGGACCGCCAGGTTGAGCAGCAGCAGCAGCGCGTAACCACACAGAGCGGCGACGATGTTGAATTTCTCTGCTACGCGCAGAGCTTCGACGGCGCCGACCACGCCGGCGATCACGAAGTTGTACGCCATCAACGGCGAGGTGTGGAACAGCGCCAAGTAGCCGGCCAGTGTCGCGAAGGCCATACAGGCCATCAGGGCAGCGTTGGGTTCACTCTGGGCCAGCGCGACCAGCGCGACGCTGGCGTTGGACAGCACGGCATATCGAATGGCCTGGGCTCGGGTCGGCCAGCGTAGCGCCCACAGCACAGCGCCGATGGTGGCGCCGCAGCCGGCGGCCAGCGCGCAGGCCACCGGAATGGCCCCGTGAGGTCCGAGCGGACTCCAGATCGTCCCCACCGAGACCAGGGCCAACACCACGCCGATCAGCGAGATGGTGGCGCGGGTGAGGCCAGACATGCCGCGGGCAGCCAAGTGTGCGCTCAGCCGGTCAAAGTGATCGGACTGGCGCCACCACTGAGCAAGCCACCCCATCGCGTTCTCACCCTCCGACGCGACTTGACGTCGCCACCTTCTCAACGACAGTCAGCAAATAATAGTCCAGCGAAGAAAACGCCCGCCGGACCTGCGCATGCCGCCAGCGCTATCAGCGCTCAGGTTTTGCGCGGCCTGACCCGCCTCGCCGCCTCGACCGCGTTCTGCCGCGCGGTGTCCAGGTTTTCGTCGTAGGCCAGTGCGACACCCATGCGCCGCTTGACGAAGCTTTCCGGCTTTCCGAACAGACGCAGGTCGGTGCGCGGCACCCGCAGTGCTTCATCCACACCGTCGAAGACCACGCCCTCGGCGTCCACGCCACCGTAGATCACCGCGCTGGCGCCTGGGGTCTTACACGTGGTGTCCACCGGAAGCCCGAGGATGCCCCGAGCATGCAGCTCGAATTCGTTCTGCCACTGGGTGATCATCGTGACCATACCGGTGTCGTGCGGCCGCGGGCTGACCTCGCTGAACCAGACCTGATCACCCTTGACGAAGAGCTCGACGCCGAAAATTCCCTGTCCACCAAGCTTTTCGGTGACCGTGCGGGCGATTCGCTGCGCGTTGTCGAGCGCGGCGGCCGACATCGGGTGTGGTTGCCAGCTCTCGACGTAGTCGCCGCTGACCTGCTTGTGGCCGATCGGTGCACAGAACTGGGTGGCCACCTCACCGTCCTCGTTGCGCGCCCGGACGGTCAATAGCGTTATCTCGTAATCGAAGTCGATGAAGCCCTCGATGATGACGCGACCGTGGCTGACTCGGCCACCGACCATCGCATGGGCCCAGGCCGCTTCGACATCGTCGGGTCCGTCGAGCTTGCTCTGACCCTTGCCCGAGCTGCTCATCACCGGTTTGACGACGCACGGGTAGCCGATGACGTCGGCGGCCGCCTGCACTTCGGCCGGCGAGTCGCAGAACCGGTACGGGCTGGTGGGCAGGCCGAGGGTTTCGGCGGCCAGCCGTCGAATACCCTCGCGGTCCATGGTCAGCCGGGCCGCCAGTGCGGTGGGAATCACCCGGACCACGCCGGCCGCTTCCAGCTCCTGCAGAGCCTCGGTGGCGATGGCCTCGATCTCGGGGACGACGATGTCTGGTCGTTCGGCCTCAATCAGCGCCTTGAGCTGGTCTGGATCCGACATCGTGATGGTCCGCGCGTGGTGGGCGACCTGCTGCCCCGGCGCGTTGTCGTAGCGGTCGACGGCGATGGTCTCCACGCCCAGGCGCTGCAGCGCGATCACCACCTCGCGGCCGAGTTCGCCAGCACCCAGCAGCATGACTTTGGTCGCGGTTGGTGACAGTGGGGTTCCGATGCTGGTCATCAGTTGAGGGGCTCCAGCACCTCGGTGCCGACGAAGGGCACCAGCGCTGCGGGAACCCGCACACTGCCGTCGGGCTGCTGGTGGTTCTCCAGGATGGCGACCAGCCAGCGGGTGGTGGCCAGCGTGCCGTTGAGCGTGGCCGCGGTCTGCGGTTTGCCGGCCGGATCGCGGTAGCGGGTGGCCAGCCGGCGGGCCTGGAACGTGGTGCAATTCGACGTCGAGGTGAGCTCGCGGTAGGCCTGCTGGGTGGGCACCCATGCCTCGCAGTCGAACTTGCGGGCCGCTGACGAGCCGAGATCGCCTGCCGCGACATCGATGACCCGATACGGCACCTCGATACGGGCCAGCATCTCGCGCTGCCAGCCCAGCAGCCGCTCGTGCTCGGCCTCGGCGTCGGCGGGGTTGCAGTAGACGAAGGCCTCGACCTTGTCGAACTGATGCACCCGGATGATGCCGCGGGTGTCTTTGCCGTAGCTGCCGGCTTCGCGGCGAAAGCACGACGACCAGCCGGCATAGCGCAGCGGCCCGTCGGACAGGTCGAGGATCTCGTTCGAGTGATAGCCGGCCAGCGGTACCTCCGAGGTACCGACCAGGTAGAGGTCGTCGGCCTCGACGCGATAGATCTCGTCGGCGTGCGCGCCGAGGAACCCGGTCCCCGACATCACCTCCGGACGGACCAGGACAGGCGGGATGATCGGTGTGAAACCGTTGTCGGCGGCTAGCCGGATCGCCATCTGCAGCAGGCCCAGCTGCAACAGCGCGCCCTGGCCGGTCAGGAAATAGAACCGCGAGCCGGACACCTTGGCGCCGCGTTCCATGTCGATCAGACCGAGCTTCTCGCCGATTTCGAGGTGGTCCTTGGGATCGGAGATCACGGGCAGTTCGCCAACGACGTCCAGGACGGCGTAGTCGTCCTCCCCGCCGGCCGGGACGCCGTCGATGATCACGTTCGAGATCGACATGTGCGCGGCGGTGAACGTCGTGTCCGCTTCAGCCTGTTGCGTTTCGGCGGCTTTGACCTGCTCGGCCAGATCCTTGGCCTGCTGCAGCAGCGCGGGCCGTTCGTCCGGCGACGCTTTACCCACCGCCTTGCTCACGATCTTCTGATCGGCGCGCAGCGAGTCGGCGCGCGCGATCGCGGTACGGCGTGCGGTGTCGGCGCTCAGCAGTCTGTCGACCAGCGTCGGATCCTCGCCCCGCTTCCGCTGAGACTCACGAACGGCATCCGGATTGTCCCGGAGCAACTTCAGGTCGATCACGGGCAAGAACCCTACGCGGTGGGCATCCTTCACCGGCAAACCATTTCACTTCTGTAACAGCCGTCACGTTCCTGAGTTCGCCTGTCAGAATGGTTGCAATGTGGCATGAATCCGAGCGCGACGAGCACGGCGCCTCAGGCGCCTCAGTGGCGTCGGGGACGCGGGGCTCCGGGCGCCGGCTGCCGCGCGTCGTGCGGATCGGCGCGCTGAACGGGACACTGCAAGCCTCGGCGACCCGGCGAGCTCTGCTGCTGACCGCGCTGGGCGGTCTGCTGATCGCCGGCCTGGTCACCGCGCTGCCGATCGGCGGCGGTCCCGGTCGGCTGGCCGGCTACATCGACCCGGTACCGCCCACCGGCTCCAAGGGCAACGACGCGTTCAACCGTGCGGCCAGCGGCAACTGCCTGATGTGGCCGGAACGGATGCCCGAAGCCGCCACCATCGTCGACTGCAAAGACGAGCATCGCTTCGAGGTCTCCGAATCCATCGACATGCGCACCTTCCCCGGCTCGGAGTACGGCCCGTCGGCGCCACCGCCGACGGCCACCCGGATCGAGCAGATCGGCCAGGAACAGTGCGAATCGTCGGTGCGCCGCTATCTCGGCGCCAAGTTCGACCCGAACAGCAAGTTCGTCATCAGCATGTTGTGGTCGGGCGACAAAGCGTGGCGGCAGTTCGGCGAGCGACGGATGCTGTGCGGGCTGCAGCTGCCGGGCGCAGGCAACCAGCAGGTCGCCTACAAGGGCAAGGTCGCCGACGTGGATCAGTCCAAGGTGTGGCCGGACGCAACCTGTTTGGGCATCGACCCGGCCACCAACCAGCCCACCGACATCCCGGTCGACTGCGCGGCGCCGCACGCAATGGAGGTCACCGGCACGGTCAACCTGCTCGCCCGGTTCCCCGAGGGATTGCCCCCGGAGCCCGAACAGGACGGCTTCATCAAGGACTCCTGCACCAGGCTGACCGATGCCTACCTGGCACCGGTGCAGTTGCGCAGCACCACGCTGACGTTGATCTACAGCACGCTGTCGTTGCCCAGCTGGTCGGCCGGTAGCCGCCAGGTGGCGTGCAGCATCGGGGCGACACTGGGCAACGGCGGCTGGGCCACATTGATCAACAGCGCCAAAGGGCCGCTGAAGATCAACGGGCAACCTCCTGTCCCACCGCCGGACATCCCGCAGGAGCGACTTCACCTGCCGCCGATTCCGACCACCCCGGACACCGGCGGTGGTGCCTCGTCGACCGGATCGAACGGGTCGTCCAGCTCCAGCGGATCCGCCGGATCGAGCGGTTCGTCCAGTTCGAGCGGTTCGTCGGGAGGGTCCAGCAGCCAGCGGCAGGGCAACCAGCATCTGCCGAACCAACCCGCTCCCGCCCCGCAGGCGCCCGCGCCCGCCCCCGAAGCACAGGCTCCGGCTCCCGAGCCGCCGCCGAACCCGTTCGCGCCGCCGCCACCCGCCGCGGAACCTCCGCCTCCGCCGCCGGGCCAATAGTCGGGTGGCCGTTCGGATGGATCCGCAACGGTTCGACGAACTGGTGTCCGACGCGCTCGATCTGATCCCACCGAAGCTTGCGGCAGTGATGGACAACGTGGTGGTGCTGGTCGCGGACCGTCACCCGGACGACGACGAGCTGCTCGGCTTGTACGAGGGGGTGGCGTTGACTGAACGCGACTCGCACTACGCCGGCTCCCTGCCGGACGCCATCACGATTTACCGCGAAGCACTGCTGGAGATCTGCGAGGACGACGAGCAGGTTGTCGAGGAGGTCAAGATCACGGTGATGCACGAGATCGCCCACCATTTCGGCATCGACGACGAGCGGCTGCACGAACTGGGCTGGGGCTAGTCGGGCCCAGCCCGGCGACGATGCGGATCGGAACGATCCGCTGAGGAACCGGGCAATCGGGGCTAGCCCGGCGCGGCATCACGGATCCGTGCGCCGGCAGTGCTATGACTGCGAGATGAACACGCGCTGCCGCGAATGCCGGGCAGGGGTGGAGCACTGTCACGGCGCACTCATTCGCCATCGGCTGCATCGATCGGAGTGCACCGACGAGAGCTGCACCGGCCCGGACCTGACACTTCACGCGTTCGTGCTGGACTGCGATGCGGTCGGGTGCGACTGCGCGAACACCGACGCGCCGGCCGCGGTCGCGACCTAGCTCAGCCCATCGGGTCGGAAATCGATTCGGCCGCAACCTCGTCGGGCGCCAACTCGAACGGCGGCGTGTGGGTTCCCCACTGCGCACAGCTCCAGCCCCCGTCGGCCGCCGGCAACAGCACCACGGCCTCGGTGTTGGCGAGGTGATGTTCAAGCGCGAAGCCGCTGTCGACGTCGCCCAGCAGCGCGCCGGTCAGCCGGATCGCGGCCCCGTGACTGACGACGACGATGTCGCTGGTCCAGTTCTCGTCGTCGAGGTAGCGGACCCGCAATTCGTCCAGCACCGGCAGGTAGCGATCGAGCACATCGTTGGCGCTTTCCCCGCCCGGCATCGACACATCGCGCTCGCCGTGCAGCCAGCGCCGGTAGGTGGCATCGAACTCGTCGACCGCCCCCTGGTCCTTACGGTTCTCCAGGTCGCCGACCTGCACCTCGTGGATGCCGATCACTTCTCTGGCGGGTACGTCGAGCACGGCGCTGATCTCCTCCGCCGTCTGCGCCGCGCGGGTGGCCACTGAATGCAGCAGCAGGCCCGGCACCGACGTGGCGGCGCGGGCGAAGGCGCGCGCCTGCTCGCGGCCCAACTCCGTCAGATCCGCGCCCGGCGGCCGGGTGTCGAGTCGTTTGTCGACGTTGGCAACCGACTGTCCGTGTCGCACCAACACCAGCCGACCGCTCATTGGGCGGACCCTCCGCGCAGCCCGGACAGCCAGCGCGCGGCGTCTTCCGATTGCGGTGGCGGCGCGCCGGCGATGTCTCCCGTCGGCCAGGAACCCAGATAACGCACATCGGTACAACGCCGGTGCAGCGCTTTGAGTGCCTCGGCGACGGCATCGTCGTCGATATGACCGACGCAGTCCAGGAAGAACACGTAGGTGCCCAATTCGGTTCGGGTAGGCCGGGATTCGATGCGGGTGAGATCGATACCGCGGATGCCGAACTCGGTGAGCGTCGAGACCAGCGCGCTCGGCTCATTGACGATCCGCAACACCACTGACGTGCGGTCGGCACCGGTTCGGGCCGGCGGCGGGCCCGGCCGCCCGGCCAGCACGAAGCGGGTGCGGGCATTGGCTTCGTCGACCACGCCATCGGCCAGCGTCGACAGGCTCCGGTGCGCGACGGCCAGCGGGGAGCTGACCGCGGCATCGACCAGTCCGTCGGCGACCTGTTGCGCCGCGTCGGCGTTGGAAATGGCCGGCCGCAGCTGCGCAGCGGGCAGATTGGCGGCCAGCCACTGCCGCACCTGAGCGGCGGCCACCGGAAAAGCCGCCAGCGTGCGGATGTCTGCGGCCGTGCGACCGGGCTGGACGGCGATGCTGAAGGCCACATCCAGCGTCAGCTCCGCGAAGATCTGGAGCGGCGTCCCGATCGCCAGGCTGTCCAGCGTCGGCATGATCGAGCCGTCGATCGAGTTCTCGATCGGCACACAGGCGAATTCGGCTTTTCCGTCGCGCACCGCGTCGAGCGCGGCGATCGTGCTGTCGACCGGCAGGGGTTGCCAGGCGCCCGCGGCAGCCTGCGGAACCAGGCCGGCTCCGGTCATCTGCATGAGCGCCGCTTCGGTGAAGGTCCCCGCCGGACCGAGATACGCGATGCTGGCCACGAACAAAACCCTATCGGGTCGTAGGTCTTGCGCCGTTCGATCGCCTTTAGTTAAGTAAGGCTTACCTCACTTGTAAGGACGGTCACCGATGACACTCGCTCTCTGCCCGGCGCCGACGACGGCCGAACGGATCCGCAGCACGTGCGTCCGCGCCGGCGGTGCGCTGCTCGCAGTCGACACCGCCGAGCCGCTCACCACTGAGCTGCACCACCTGCTCGCCGACGGTTCCTTTGCTGTCGGCGTCCCCGCCGGCGGCGTCGTCGCCGAACAGCTCAGCGACTGCGGCCCTGCGGGCGCTCAGGCCGTGCTGGAGCTGGCCGATTACGCGCCATTGCCGCTGCGCGAGCCGGTCCGCTCGCTGGTGTGGATCCGCGGCCGGCTGCATCAGGTGCCGTCGTCGCACGTGCGCGAGATGCTCGACCTGATCGCCGCCGAGCACCCGCACCCCGCGCTGCTCCAGGTGCAGACTCCGGCATCCAAGCCGTTGACTGAAGGGGACACCCAGTACCTGTTGGCCCGGTTGGAGATCGAGTCGGTGGTGGTCACCGATGCCACCGGCGCCGAGGCCGTCGACTCGGCGGCGCTGCTGGCCGCCCGGCCGGATCCATTCTGCGCGTTCGAATCATGCTGGATCCGCCACCTCGACACCGCCCACCGCGACGTGGTCGCACGGCTGGCGTCCCGGCTGCCGGCGCGGTTGCGACGCGGGGACGTTCGCCCGCTCGGCATCGACCGCTACGGCATGCGGCTGCGAGTGGAAAGCGCCGAGGGCGACAGTGACGTCCGGCTGCCGTTCGGAGCGCCGGTCGACGACGTCGTCGGGTTGGGCAAGGCGATCCGGATCCTGCTGGGCTGCCCTTTCGCGAACGGTCTGCGCGCGCGGCAGGACTGAGCACCCGGCCGCTGCCGGTTACCGTGTCGGGGTGATCGCGCCCCGCAGTGAGTCCGAGGATGGGACGACCGAACGCCGGGCGCTGCGCATCGAGCTGGTGATCGTGCTCAGCGTGACGTTCGGCCTCAGCGCCGTCACCGCGGCGCTGCAGCTGGCGGATTCGGTGCTACGGGGCCTGAGCGCCCAACGGATCCCACTCAACCCGAAGCGGTCCTACTTCGATGTGATCGACCTCGGGCTCAACGCGTCCGTGGTCGTGCAGCTGTTGGCCTGGGGCGCGCTCGGTCTATACCTGTTGTGGCGCAACGGGTTACCACCCGCCAGTGTCGGACTGTCCCGTTTTCGCTGGCGTCCCGACCTGCTCGGTGGCGTGGGTCTGGCCGCCCTGATCGGCCTGCCCGGGCTGGCGCTGTACCTCGCGGCACGGGCGCTGCACATCAACGCCTCCGTCGTTCCTTCTGGCTTGGGCGACACCTGGTGGCGCGTTCCGATGCTGATACTCACCGCCTTTGCCGACGGCTGGGCCGAAGAAGTCATCGTGGTCGGCTATCTGCTCACCCGGTTGGGACAGTTGGGGGTCGGTCCGCGCGCGGCGTTGGTGTGGTCGAGCCTTCTCCGCGGCGGATATCACCTCTACCAGGGCTTCGGCGCCGGGCTGGGCAACCTGGTGATGGGGCTGGTGTTCGGCTACGCCTGGCAGCGCACCGGCCGGCTGTGGCCGTTGGTGATCGCACACGGGCTGATCGACACCGTGGCGTTCGTCGGCTACGCCCTGCTGGCCGGCCATCTGCGATGGCTGCACTGACATGGCCGACGTCCGCCGCCGCCGGCCGCCGCCGCCGGGCTCAGCACCGCCGCGGCCGGTGGCCCCGAACCGTCGCGGCACCCGTCGGCTCACGTCGCCGCGGCGGACCGGAGCCCGGCTGCAGATCATCGCGCTGAGCCTGGTGATCGCCGTGCTGCTGGGCTGCGCCGCGGCATTGGGTGGTTCGCTGTGGCTGGAGACGGCGCTGCATCGCCAAACCGTCCTGATGGGCTATCCGGACCGGCCGGCAGCCGGACCCGGCAGCACCTGGTTGCTGGTTGGCTCCGACAGCCGCCAGGGCCTGACCCCCGAACAGCAGGAAGCGCTGGCCACCGGCGGCGACACCGGCAATGGCCGGACCGACACCATCCTGGTGGTGCACGTGCCCGCCTTCACGTCGAGCGCCCCGACGGCGATGGTGTCCATTCCCCGCGACTCCTACGTGCCGATCCCCGGCTACGGCCGCGACAAGATCAACGCGGCGTTCGCGATGGGTGGCGCGCGGCTGTTGGCGGAGACCGTGGAGCAAGCCACCGGCCTTCGGATCGACCACTACGCCGAGATCGGCTTCAGCGGGTTCGCCGGCCTGGTCGACGGGCTGGGCGGGGTCACGATCTGCCCGAAGTCCCCGATCGACGACCCGCTGGCAGGCATCAATCTGCCCGCCGGATGCCAGCAAGTGGATGGTCGCGACGCTCTCGGCTATGTCCGTAGCCGGGCCACCCCGCGAGCTGACTTGGATCGGATGATCGACCAGCGGCAGTTCATGTCGTCGCTGCTGCACCGGGCAGTGAGCCCGGCCGTCTGGCTCAACCCATGGCGCTGGTACTCGGTGCCGCACGCGGCGGTCGGCGCACTGACCGTCGATCACGGAGATCACGTCTGGGACCTGGCCCGGCTGGCGTGGTCGCTGCAGGGCTCGATCATCGAGTTGACCGTGCCGATCGGCGAATTCAGCGATAACAGCTCCGGCTCGGTGGTGGTGTGGGATCACGAAAGAGCCGCCGCGTTGTTCGACGCGCTCGGAGCCGACCAGCCGGTGCCGGCAACCCTGCTCGGCGAACAACGCTGAGCCGATAACCGGGTTCATTTACTGCTATTAAAAAATGGCGTTCGGCGGGTGGTAAATATAGCCTTTGTTTACTTAGGGGAAGCTGGCCTCAGTAAGTATCGGCTTGGGTGACAAGGCATTTCGGCTACGATACGTTGGTCGTCATGAGCGATCACGACACCCATTCAACGAAATTTCACGCGTTGTTGCAAGAACAGGTACGTCACGAATTCACCAATTCCCAGCAATACATCGCGATGGCTGTTTATTTCGACGGCGCCGACCTTCCTCAGCTCGCCAAGCACTTCTACGCCCAGGCCGTCGAGGAGCGCAACCACGCCACGATGCTGGTGCAGTACCTGCTCGATCGCGATGTGCGAGTGGAGATCCCGGGTGTCGACGGAGTGCGCAACGCGTTCGAGACTCCACGCGACGCGCTGTCCTTGGCCTTGGAGCAGGAGCGAGTGGTCACCGAGCAGGTCAGCCGACTCGCCACGGTTGCCCGCGACGAGGGCGACTACCTCGGCGAGCAGTTCATGCAGTGGTTCCTCAAGGAACAGGTCGAGGAGATGGCTCTGATGACCTCGCTGGTGCGGGTCGCCGATCGAGCCGGGGCGAACTTGTTCGACCTGGAGAACTTCGTCGCCCGCGACATCGACACGCAGCGCAGCTCGGGCGAGGCGCCAGCTGCCGCCGGGGGCCGGCTCTGAGGCTGATCGCCCGTCTCGCCCCTTGCCGCCGGGCTGCTAGTGCGGGTCGGCGCCGGTCAGGCCGTCTTCCAGCCAGGCCTTGACGCGGCCGGGGTAGTTGGTGGCCAGCCACGCCACTCCGACGTCTCGGCAGAAGCGGACGTCGTCGTAGTCGTCGGGTGTCCAGCAGTACAGCGCCCGGCCCTGCGCGGCGGCCTGGTCGACGAGTTCGGGGTGTTCCCGCAGAGTGGCAATCGACGGCCCGACGGCGGTGGCCCCGATCGTGCTGGCCGCTCTGCTGGCCAGGAATCGATGGCTGCGACCCAGCAGCACCGTCGGCAGCAGCGGTGCAGCCCGCCGGACGCGCCACAGGGCCGCCGCGGAGAACGACATCACCACCGCGCGGGATCGGTCCGCGGACGCCGGCGAGGCGATGCCGAAGCGGTGCAGCAGCGCGAGCACCTTGCTCTCGACGAGCGCGCCGTAGCGGACCGGGTGCTTGGTCTCGATGAAGATCTTCACCGGCCGCTTCCAATCCAGCACCAGCGAGATCAGCGCCTCCAGGGTCAGCAGACCGGTGTCGCCGTGGGTGCCGTCGGGGCGCCAGCTGCCATGCCAGGACCCGAATTCCAACTCGCGGAGCTGAGCGAGTGTCATCATGCTGACCAGGCCGGCGCCGGTGGACGTCCGGTCGAGCTTGCGGTCATGCACACAGACCAGATGCCCGTCCCGGGTAAGCCGGACGTCGCATTCCACGCCGTCAGCGCCTTCGCGCAGCGCAAGGTCGTAGGCCGCCAGGGTGTGTTCCGGACGGGATGCCGAGGCTCCGCGGTGGGCCACTACGAACGGATGCCGGGAGACCACTTCCTCGGCGTACGTCATGCTCCTATGCTGCCGGTACTTCACCCGGCAACTCAACCGCTGCAGCAGATTCCGTCGTAACGACTTCGTCATCGGCCACCACCACCCAGCGGTGGGCCGGCCGCTCGACTGGTTTGCGCTCGAAACCTTCGAACAGCTTCGCCGTCGCCAGCACTGAGGCCAGCGCGACCAGGTACGCGACGATCATCGCCACCGTGTTGTTGGCGATGCCCTGAGCGTCCGTCGCCCCACTGGTGATCGACGCGAACACCGAGGTCACGCTGCTGATCAGCCATATCAGCCACCAGCCCCAGATGACCGGACGCATGTGGCCGTAATGGTCTTCGGTCTTGGCCAGCTCGATCACGTAGACCAGCGCCCAGACGGATGCCAGCAGCGGCAGACAACTGAACGTCACGCACGCCGCCATCAAGGCCCAGCTGGCAGAGTGCTCGGTCGTCGCCGCGACCACGGCAAAGGCGATGGCCAGCACCAGCGCGGCCGACGGCGGCAGCAGCGTGCCGATCCACAACGCCCGTCGCGTTCGGGAATCCGTACGCCCGACATGTTCGAATGCCGCGGCGCGACGGGCGACCAACCAACGGGTCAACAGGTACGCAGTGGTCATCACCGCCGCGATGGCGGCCAGGCTCGCCAACACGCTGAGCAGCGCCGCAGCGTCGGCCACCACCCAGTTCAGCAAGGTGTTGCGGTTGATCACCAGCAGTAGGTAGCGCAGCAAGTGCACGAGTGCGGCCGCTCCAAGCGCGACCGCCGACACGAAGAAAGACGTCCGCACCCGATCCGCGGGCGGTGCCTGACGCGGGTCACGTCCGGACCCGCTGTCCTGGTCTACATGGTCCTGCAGGCCCCAACGCGGAATCGAGAGATACCGCGGGGTCGGCCCGAGCGGTCGGCGGCGGCGACGTGGGGGTGGGGGCGGCCCGGGCCGCACGGCGATCCAGCGGTAGCCCGGTGGCAGCCGCGGCGCGTTGGGCGGGCCGGCGCTCCAGGAGCCGTTAGGACTCGCCGGCGGGGTGGGCTCGGTTGGCGCCGGTGCCAGCAGCGTGCCGTTGCAGCGCGGGCACCACGAGCGCTGCTTGTCGCGGACATTCCAGCGTGTGCCGCATTGGGAGCACACTTGGATCATCGGCGCCGCTCCTCCTCATTGGCACGGCTCATGCGCCACTCTCGGGCACAGGCGCGGGTCATCTGACAAGCCTAGCGGGATCGAGGACGTGGGCAGCAGCGTCAGCGCGGCTTGGTCAAATGCTGCCGGGGCTACCGTCGCCGGCGACCACCGGCCGTCCGGCGGCCGCCCAGGCCAACATGCCGCCATCGACATTGATGGGTTCGAAGCCGTCGCGTGCCAAGAACTGGGCCACCTTCGCCGAACGGCCGCCCGCCTTACAGATGACGTACAGAGTCGCCGACCGGTCGATCTCGTCCAGCCGGTCCGGCACCTCACCCATCGGGATGTGCTGTGCGGCCGCGGCGTGGCCGCGCTTCCATTCGTCGTCCTCACGCACATCCAGCAACACTGCCGACGGTCCGAATTCGGCGGGCAGATCGGTGATGGTGGTTTGCGCGATCAACGGTTCTGAACTCACGGTGTCGATCTTGGCACGCCAGCTGAAACCGCGCGATGCTCTGGTCCAGCTAAAACCGGGTATCCACAGTTTCCACAGGTTTATCCACAGGGCGCGGCGGGCGGTGGTGATGTATTGCCGCACGTTCTCGTGCCCGAGTCATCCGTTCGGCTGTGGATAACCGGCGACCGTTATCGGGTCGTGATCGACAGCCCGATGCGGGGCTCAGCGAATTCTTAGCCTTGCTCACGGTGCGCGTCCGCGTCCCCGTATGGGAGATGTCACAGTGAACGCACGCGTGTCGCTGCCGGACCGCCGCCTGTCGGCCGCCCTTATTCGGCACGCGAGAAACAATATCTCCAGCAACAATGCGCTGGTCAGCGCGCCGCTACCAGGTCAATTTCGCAGGCGGTACAGAAGGGGTTATGATCGCGAACAGCGAGTTGACTTGTGACTCATCTCACGGGGGGCGTAATTGGACGAGCAGGGCGGAGCTACCCGATGACGACGCAGCCGTTAGGACCGCAGTCGGCGAGATCGTCGACGCACTGGTACACGACTTCAGCGACGTGCAATCGCTCCTACTTGCTTGCCGGCCTGCGCGCCGGACTCATCGCCCTGGTGCTGCTGGCGATCCTCGCCGCCATCGTTTGGTTCTGAAGTCAAGCTGGCGGGTACCCGCACCCCGCACTCGTCCTTGCGGCGCGCTTGGTGATGGAGCAGGGTTACTTTCGACAGACCCGCGTCGCTAACAGCCTGCGAGTGGAGCGTAAGAGTAGATCGGAAACGATCATCATCAGGAAGGAACTTCGTGTCGGATTACACCTTGCCCGATTTGGACTGGGACTACGGAGCGCTGGAACCCCATATCTCGGGTGCGATCAATGAGCTGCACCACGACAAGCACCACGCCGCCTACGTCAAGGGCGCCAACGACGCGGTCGCGAAATTGGAAGAGGCACGCAGCAAGGACGACCACTCGTCGATCCTGCTGAACGAGAAGAACCTGGCGTTCAACCTGGCCGGCCATGTCAACCACGTGGTGTGGTGGAAGATCCTGTCCCCCAACGGCGGCGACAAGCCGACCGGCGATCTCGCCGCTGCTATCGATGACGCCTTCGGATCTTTCGACAAGTTCCGCGCGCAGTTCAGCGCCGTGGCCAACGGGATCCAGGGTTCCGGCTGGGCGGTGCTGGCCTATGACAGCCTCGGCGACCGGCTGCTGACCTTCCAGGTGTACGACCACCAGACGAATTTCCCGTTGGGCGTCGTTCCGATCTTGTTGCTCGACATGTGGGAACACGCCTTCTACCTGGACTACAAGAACGTCAAAGCCGACTACACCAAGGCCTTCTGGAACGTGATCAACTGGGCAGAGGTGCAGTCCCGCTACGCGGCGGCGACCTCGCAGGCCAAGGGTTTGATATCGGCCTGATTGCCAGCTGACCTGATCTGCCGTTCGGGGCGTCGCGCATCTCGCGTGGCGCCCCGAATGCTATTTCGGCCGTGTTTCTTTTCGACGTCATCGTCGGTCATCAGCCGTGTCCGCTTGCGGGCATTGCCGGCCTGCCGCATAGTGAGCGGACCGACCCACCGGCGTATCGCGGGATATCCGAATCGAGTTGTGGCGGAGGGCGAAATGGAATCTGGTTCAGGCCGGGCCATCGAGGTGGCCCCGTTCCATTCTCGTGGTGCCCTGAAGGGCTTCGTGATTTCCGGCCGATGGCCCGACTCGACCAAGGAATGGGCGCAATTGCTCATGGTCGCGGTTCGGGTGGCATCCCTACCTGGATTACTGAGTACTACAACGGTATTCGGTGTCCGCGAGGAATTGCCTGATACCCCTGCGCCCGGCACGGTCGGCCTGGTGCTGGCCGAAGGTCCGGTGGTCGGTGAATCCGCCGTTACACCAGGCTATTTCGCCGACCACCAACCGCCCGCGCTGCTGATGCTGCATCCGCCATCGGAGACGACGCCGTCGCTGCCGGAGTGCAACGGCGCGGCATCGGGATGCGTACTGCTGCCCGGGCTGCCATATCTGGGACTCGAACACCGGGCAGCCTGGGTCGAGGCAGAAGCCGACGGCACGATCACGTCGATGGTCAGCCGGGTCGGAGTCGACCCGATCAGCCATCCCGACACAGCAATCTTGGCGATGCTGCTTGCCGCGTAGGCATTTCGACGGCCGCAAGCCTCGAGAAGGCCGCCGCGGCCGAGTCTTCTGAAGCACCAACCGCATCGACCGGCGTACCGGACGCGTTGTCCAGCAGACGCCTAATAAGCGGTTCGCGATAGCGCATGGAAGCGGGCTGACAGTCGACTCTGCGGCGCTCTACAGCAAATTCGGTTTGTATCGCGGTCAGCCATCAAGCAAATAGCCATAGGCGCGCGAGTTCGCGGCTTGTTACCAGCCAATAGTCCCCGAAACGATGAAACTTCACACAATTCCCTTAAAAGATCATGTGTATACGCTGGACAAATGCCCTGAGCTCCTCGCCGCAGCGGCGCATAAGCCCATAACTATCCTCGGCGTCAATTATCTCGGGGTTTTCCACTTGGTTGCGGCGTTAACTCTGGCTACGATGGTCAGCAAATACTTTGGAGCAGTCTTAAGATCTACCAACCTGGTGGAGGTCATATCGATGAGCACGACGTTTTCCGCCCGCCTGAACCGCCTGTTCGACTCGGTTTACCCGCCCGGACGGGGTCCGCATACTTCGGCTGAAGTCATCGCGGCGCTCAAGGCGGAGGGAGTGACGATGTCGGCTCCGTATTTATCGCAGCTACGTTCTGGCAACCGCACCAACCCGTCGTCCACCACCATGGCGGCGCTGGCCAACTTCTTCCGGATCAAACCCGCCTACTTCACCGACGACGAGTACTACGAGAAGCTCGAGAAGGAGCTGTCGTGGCTGCTGGTCATGCGCGATGAAGGGGTCCGACGCATAGCGATGGGCGCCAGCGAGCTGTCCCCGGAAGCGCGGGAGGACATCGTTCATCACGTCGACGAGCTTCGTCGCAAGGAGCACCTGGACGCCTGACGGCGGTCGGCCTGACGGGCATGGTTAGGGTTGGCCCATCGGTGCCGCACGGCGCCGCGACAGTCGACGAGATTCCGGGGAGGTAGTGCGCGAATGGGTCTGTTCGGCAAGCGAAAGACCCGCGCGACCCGTCGCGCCGAAGCTCGCGCGATCAAAGCCAGGGCCAAGCTCGAGGCCAAGTTGTCGGCCAAGAATGAGGTTCGCCGCTTCAAGGCCGAACACCGGGCCGAGACGAAGGCGCTCCGCGAGAAGTTGAAGGCGCAGCGCAGCTCCGAGCAGAACGCGCTGAAGGTCGCCGAAGCCAACCTGAAGGCCGTGCGCGAGGGCGCGCTGCTATCACCGACCCGGATTCGCCGGCTGCTGACAGTGTCTCGGCTGCTCGCTCCGATCATCGTGCCGTTGGTCTACCGCGTCGCGATCGCAGTGCGCGGGCTGATCGACCAGCGGCGCGCCGACCAGCTCGGGGTGCCGCTGGCCCAGATCGGTCAGTTCTCCGGCAGCGGCGGCCGGTTGTCGTCCCGCATCGCCGGCGCAGAGCGGTCGCTGCGGACCGTCCAGGACAACAAGCCCAAGGACGCCGAGACCAAGCAGTTCGTCGCAGCCATCTCCGAACGCCTCGCAGAGCTGGCGGCCGGCGTCACCGCTGCGGAGAACATGCCTTCGGCGCGACGTCGCGGTGCGCACGCCGCGATCTCCAGCCAGCTCGACGAGATCGACGCCGACCTGATGGCTCGGCTCGGATTGACCTGACACCGGCCCTTTCCAGACAGGAACTGCTACCCCGATGCTCTATTCGCACAGGATCATTCGACGCAGCCTGATCGGAACCGCTGCTGCGGCGATGCTCTACCTCGGTCCGGCGGCCGCGATCACCACGGCGTCGGCGCACGTTGAGGCCAGCAGCGACGACGCCACCCGCGGCGGCTACGCGACAGTCAGCTTCCAGGTGCCCAACGAGTCCACTACGGGCGCGGCCACCACGGCGTTGACCCTCGAGTTGCCCGATGCGTCGGCGGTGCGGACCGAAACCAAGTCCGGCTGGGCCGCCACGATCACCCGCGACGGCGACAAGGTCCGATCGGTGACATGGACCGCGGCGCCCAACGGCGGGATTCCGGTCGACCAGTTCGATGTGTTCCGGATCGCGGTGAAGCTTCCCGACGCCGACTCGGTCAGCTTCCCGGCGACCCAGACCTACGCCGACGGCGCGGTGGTGAAGTGGGATCAGCCGCTAGTACCCGGGAGCCCCGAGCCGGAGCATCCCGCGCCCACGCTGATCCTGGCTCCAGGCTCCACGCCGAAACCCGCCCACCAACCGCCGCCGACCGCGTCGGCGGTGCCGAGCGCTGCCCCGGTGGCACAGCAGCCGCACAAGGTGGTCGACAACACCAGCCGAATCCTGGCCGGGGCCGCCCTGTTGGTCGGCGCGCTCGGTGTTGGTCTCGCGTTGATCGTGCGGCGACCATGACCCGTCGGGCACACTTCTGCGTCGTGGCGCTGCTGCTGGCAGCGATCGCGTTCGCGACGACACTGACGGCTGGCGCGGCCAGCGCGCACGCGGCCCGGGTGTCGGCCGATCCGGCCGATCACGCCGCAGTCAGCACCGGTCCGGGCCAGGTCAGCGCGACCTTCAACGAGGATCTGCAGACCACATTCGCGGCGATGACGGTGGTCGGCCCGGACGGCAATCTGTGGTCGGCCGACGAGCCGCGCGTGCACGGCACGATGGTCAGCGTCGGCGTGCGTCCGTTGGGCCCGGTCGGTGACTACACGGTCAACTACCGAGTGACATCGGCGGACGGGCACGTGGTTGCCGGGTCTTGGTCGTTTCGGCTGACGGCGCAGGGCACTGGAACACCCGGCCCGGCGGCTCAGGCTGCCCGCGATTCACCCGACGACCTGCCGATCTGGCCTTTCGTTCTGGGCACCGTCATTCTTGTCGGCGGCGCGGCACTGTGGTCCATGCGAAACAAACCCTGACCGGCCCAAATCGACGACCACCAACCCACCGACCAGGCCCCAGCATGATGGATTCGACTCCACCACGCCGGGGTACGCGACCCGAAACGGCAAAGGAGCTCCCCGGATGGCAGACCCGCAGGATCGACCGCACGAAACGCCCGGCCCCGCGCCTGAATCACCCCTGACAGAACCGCCACCACTCGAGCCGCCCCGGCCTCCGGCGGACACCGCGCCCCCGGGCCCGGCCACCGAAGCGCCGGATCAGCCACACGAGTACCTTCCGGCACAGAAGGCACCGGCCAAAAAAGCCGCGAAGAAGGCCGCGCCTGCCAAGGCAGCGAAAAAACAGGCCGCCGCGAAGAAGGCGCCCGCCGCGAAAAAGGCGCCCGCCAAGAAGGCCCCCGCGGCGAAGGCGCCCGCCAAGAAGGCTGTTGCAAGGAAGATCGTCCCGGCAGCGCCGGAGTCCAATGGGCATCTCGCTGCGGCCGCCAAAGATGCTGCAGCACATGCGAAGTCGACCGTCGAGGCGGCCCGCAACCCGCTGCCCACGCAGCCCACCCCGGCGTCAGCCGGCCGGTCCCCGGTGCCATTCGTGGTGGCCATTGCGCTCAGTGTGCTGGCGGTGCTCCTGGTGCGCCGCCTCCGCCAGGAGGACGAGTGACGATGACTAGTCTGGCCCGGTGACTGTGATATTCCGGCCGACGGCCGACCTCGTCGACGACATCGGGCCCGAGGTCCGCAGCTGCGACATCCAGTTCCGCCAGTTCGGCGCGCACACCGAATTCGCCGGCCCGATCACCACCGTGCGCTGCCACCAGGACAACGCCTTGCTGAAGTCGGTTCTGTCGGAGCCCGGCGACGGCGGTGTGCTGGTGATCGACGGCGGCGGCTCGCTGCACACCGCGCTCGTCGGCGACCTGATCGCCGACCTGGCTCGCAGCAACGGGTGGGCCGGGGTGATCGTCAACGGCGCGGTCCGCGACTCCGCTGCCCTGCGGGACATCGAGCTCGGCATCAAGGCGCTAGGCACCAACCCGCGCAAGAGCAGCAAGACCGGCGCCGGCACGCGCGACGTCACGGTCGACCTCGGCGGCGTGGAATTCATCCCCGGTGACATCGCCTACAGCGACGATGACGGGATCGTCATCGTCGCCGCGGCTGAATCGAGCGCCTAGCTTTCGGTCGCGGGGCTAAACCGCCAGGGCCGCAGGCTTCTTGGCGAACTGCAGAGCTTCGTCGTCGACCTTGCCGCGCCGGATCAGCTGCAGGTCCACGAAATAGTTCTGCTTGAGCCGCCACGGCGAGACCGACCCGGCTTTGGGCAGGTAGTCCAGGGCACGCAGCACGTACCCGGGCGTGAAGTCCATCAGCGGACGCTCGTCCACCGAGTTGCCCGGGTGCTGCGGCACCACAGTGGCGTAGTTGTTCTCGTCCATGTAATTGATGACGCGGCAGACGAACTCGGACACCAGGTCGGCTTTCAGCGTCCACGACGCGTTGGTGTAGCCGATGGTGAATGCCATGTTCGGCATCCCGGTCAACATCATGCCCTTGAAGGCCATCGTGTCGTTGAGTTCGACCGGGGACCCGTTGCGCCGGATCGCCGCGCCGCCGAACAACTGCAGGTTCAAACCCGTTGCGGTGATGATGATGTCGGCGTCCAGCTCCGCGCCCGAGCCGAGCTTGATGCCGGTCTTGGTGAAGCGGTCGATGGTGTCGGTGACGACGTCGGCCTGGCCCTTGCGGATCGTCTTGAACAGATCACCGTTGGGCGCCAGGCACAGTCGCTGGTCCCACGGGTTGTAGCTCGGGCCGAAGTGCTTCTCGACGTCATAGTCCTTCGGCAGCCGCCGCTTGGCCATGGTCAACAAGGTCTTGCGCATCTGGCGCGGGAACTTCCGCGAGAACTGGTATTGGAAGGTGCTGAACGCGATCCACTTCCACCGGTTCGCGGCGTGCGCGGCTTTGGTCGGCAGCCACTTGTTGGCCTGCTCGGCGAACGGGTCGCTCAGCGGCAGCGAGCCGATGTAGGACGGTGTGCGTTGCAGCATCGTCACGTGGCCGGCGCCCGACTTCACCAGCGAAGGAATCAGCGTGATCGCGGTAGCACCCGAGCCGATCACCACGATCTTCTTGCCGGCGTAGTCGAGATCCTCCGGCCAGTGCTGCGGGTGAATGGTGGTGCCCTCGAAGTCGTCGTAGCCCTCGAATTTCGGCAGGTAGCCCTCGTCGTAGTTGTAGTAACCACTGCAGGCGAACAGGAACGAACAGGTGAGCTCTTGCTGCTGGCCGTTGTTGTCGATGGTCAGCGTCCAGCGGTTGTCGGCGTCCGACCAATCGGCGGCGAGCACCTTGTGGCGGTAGCGGATGTTCTTGTCGATGCCGTTCTCGGTGGCGGCTTCCTTGATGTAGGCCTTGATCGAGGCGCCGTCGGCGATGGACGTCGACGATTCCCACGGCTTGAAGCGGAACCCGAGGGTGAACATGTCCGAGTCGGACCGAATCCCGGGATATTTGAACAGGTCCCAGGTACCACCGAGGTCGTCGCGGCGCTCGAGCACCGCGTAGCTCTTGGACGGGCAGCGGTCCTGCAGATGCCAGGCCGCGCTGATGCCGGAGATGCCGGCGCCGACAATCACTACGTCGAGATGTTCAGTCATGACGGACACGCTATCAACGCCGTGTTGACTGAGTCAACACTCTGTCGAATCTCTCAACACCATGTAAAGTAGCGCAGGTGGCAACCGTCAGCTCCAACCGCACCTCTCGGGCGCGGCGCTCTGTGCGCCCATCGGGCGACGACCGCGAGCTCGCCATTCTGACCACCGCCGAACAGCTGCTCGAGCGCCGCCAGCTTGCCGACATCTCTGTCGATGACCTGGCCAAAGGGGCCGGGATATCACGCCCGACGTTCTACTTCTATTACCCGTCGAAGGACGCGGTACTGCTGACGCTGTTCGAGCGGGTGATCGTCGAAGCGGACTCCGCGCTGGAAAGTCTGGTCGCCAACCCGCCGGCCGACTTGAAAGCGTTGTGGCGCATCGGTATCAACGTCTTCGTCGAGACATTCGGATCGCACCGCTCCGTCTCCCTGGCCGCCGATTCCGCGCGCACAAACTCCGACATTCGCAAGCTCTGGTCACGCTTCATGGAGAAGTGGGTCGGCCACATCGCCATGGTGATCGAGGCCGAGCGGTCCCGCGGCGCGGCACCGGTCACGCTGCCGGCCCGCGAACTGTCGACAGCGCTGAACCTGCTCAACGAGAAGATGATGCTGAGCTCGTTCGCCGGCGACAGCCCGTCGGTGCCCAAGGAGCGGCTGCTCGAGACGCTGGTCCACATTTGGGTCACCAGCATCTACGGCGAGCAGGTCTAATCCGCCCGGTTGTCACCGATTGATGCGAACATATGTTCGTGCGTGTTTCAGGCGGTGACGCCACCATCCTGCACGCGGACCTCGACTCGTTCTATGCGTCCGTCGAGCAACGCGACGACCCTGGGCTGCGCGGGCGCCCGGTGATCGTCGGCGGAGGGGTGGTGCTGGCGGCCAGCTATGAGGCCCGCGCTCACGGCGTGCGTACCGCAATGGGGGGCGCCCAAGCCCGACGGCTGTGCCCACAGGCCGTGGTGGTTCCGCCGAGGATGTCGGCCTACAGCCAGGCCAGCGATGCGGTGTTCGAGGTCTTCCGCGACACCTCCCCGCTGGTGGAGGCCGTCTCGGTGGACGAGGCGTTCCTGGATGTCGGCGGGTTAGGGCGAGTCTCCGGGCCGCCGGTGCAGATCGCGGCCCGGCTGCGCACCGAGGTCCGCGAGCGGGTCGGGCTGCCGATCACCGTGGGCATCGCGCGCACCAAATTCCTCGCGAAGGTTGCGAGCCAAGAGGCGAAACCGGATGGCCTGTTGCTGGTTGCGCCCGGGCGTGAGCTCGCTTTCCTGCATCCGCTGCCGGTGCGACGTTTGTGGGGTGTCGGAGCGGTGACGGCCGACAAGCTGGCTTTGCACGGCATCGAGACGGTCGCCGACGTCGCCGAGCTCAGCGATTCCATGCTGGCGTCGATGGTGGGCGGCGCGATGGGCCGTCAGCTCTACGCGCTGTCGCGCAACATCGATCGCCGCCGCGTGACGACGGGGGTTCGGCGGCGGTCGGTGGGGGCGCAGCGGGCGCTGGGCCGTGCCGGCAACAGCATGTCCACCGCCGAGGTAGACGCGGTGGTGATCGGCTTGATCGATAGGATCTCCGGCCGGATGCGAGCGGCCGGGCGAACCGGCCGGACCGTCACATTGCGGTTGCGGTTCAACGACTTTGGCAGGGCGACCCGCTCGCACACCCTGCCGTCGGCGACTTGCTCAACGCAGGCCCTGCTGGGCGCCGCCCGGCAGCTCGTCGCAGCCGCCGCGCCGCTGATCGCCGAACGGGGGCTCACGCTGGTGGGATTCGCGGTTTCCGGGATCGACCGCGACGGAGCCGAGCAGCTGGTGCTGCCCTTCGCGACGTCGGGGCGGCAGCCCACGGACGTCGGAGCGGTCGATGCGGCGGTCGACAGCGTGCGGCGGCGCTACGGCAGATCGGCGCTGACCCGCGGCGTGCTGGTCGGCCGTGACGCCGGCTTGGAAATGCCCCACCTGCCGGACTGACGCCGCCCGGTCACGTCTGGTGGGTCCAGTCCAGCAGAGTGTCCACCGGCCAGGTGTTGACGATGCGCTCGACGGGGACACCGGCGTCCAGTGCTCGCTGGGCGCCGTAGCCGAGGAAATCCAGCTGGCCCGGCGCGTGCGCGTCGGTGTCGATGCTGAAATCGCAGCCGATCTCCAATGCCAGGGCCAGCAGCCGGGTCGGCGGATCGCGGCGCTCGGGCCGCGAATTGATCTCGACGGCGGTGCCGTGTTCGAGGCACGCGGTGAACACCGCTTCGGCGTCGAACGTCGACTCCTTGCGGATGCCGCGGTTTCCGGCGACCAGCCGTCCGGTGCAGTGGCCGAGAACATCGGCGTGCGGGTCGCTGACGGCGCGAACCATCCGGCGAGTCATCGCCGCGGAATCCATCGACAACTTGGAGTGCACGCTGGCCACCACGATGTCGAGGCGCTCCAACAGCTCGGGCTCCTGGTCGAGGCTGCCGTCGTCGAGGATGTCGACTTCGATGCCGGTGAGAATACGCATGGGCGAGAACCGGTCTCGTAGCTCGTCGATCACGTCGAGTTGCTTGCGCAGGCGCTCCGGGGAGAGCCCGTTGGCGATCGTCAGGCGCGGCGAATGGTCGGTCAGTGCGCAGTACTCGTGACCCAGCGCCGCTGCCGTCGCCATCATCTCCTCGATCGGCGCCGAGCCGTCCGACCAATTCGAATGCAGATGCAGATCGCCGCGCAATGCGGCGCGGACTTCGCCGCCACCGAGATCGGTCGCCGTCGAACGCAATTCGGCGAGCGCATCCGGTTCGCGGCCGGACCAGGCCTGGGCGATCACCTTGGCGGTTTTCGGGCCGATGCCCGGTAGCGACTGCCAGCTGTTGGCTTGGCCGTGTCGTTCGCGCTCGGCGTCGTCGAGACGCTCGACGATGTCGGCGGCGTTGCGGTACGCCATCACCCGCCGGGAATCCTCCCGTGCGCGGTCCTTGAAGTAGGCGATCTGTCGCAGAGCGGCTACCGGGTCCATCGCTCCAGTCTGCCCCGCCGGCTAGAACTGCCCGGCGATGAACCCGGCCAGCAGGACCCCGAAGCCACCGACCTCGCCCACGACGAGCGCCACCATTGCCGCTTTGAGCGACCGATCGGGGTGTTCGAACTGGTTGACGGTGTCGCGCCGCAGCCCGTGGCTGATGTAGCCGAGAATAGCCACGACAAAGAAGAACACCACGATCATCGCCGCGGTCAGGTTGACCCACGCCGGCCAAGCGCTGAGTTGGACGAACGCGGCGATGAGCAGCGTCGCGAACGAGTACAGCAGCGCCGCGCGATGGGCAATGTCGACGTAGGGATGCGCGCGGTGTTCCGGCGAGATCAACACCTGCCGGTACTTCCAGACGCCGAGCACCAGCGCGAGCAGAAAGATCAGGCCGGCGGACAGCACAGTGATCTTGACGTCGACGGGCAACGCCCCACCCACCGTCGGGTCCGCGTACTCGCGGGCGTCGCGCCATGATTGCAGAAGCTCGACTACCGTCGGGTTCATGCGATTTGCATTCAAAACCTCACCCCAAAACACCACCTGGGCACGGATGCTGGCCGTCTGGCAGGCCGCCGACGATATCGACGTCTTCGAGTCCGGATGGACCTTCGACCACTTCTATCCGATCTTCAGCGACAGTACCGGGCCATGTCTAGAGGGCTGGACCACGCTGACCGCGCTGGCCCAGGCGACCAGCCGACTGCGGCTGGGCACCCTGGTCACCGGCATTCACTACCGCCATCCCGCTGTGCTGGCCAATATGGCTGCAGCTCTTGACGTCATCTCCAACGGCCGCCTGGAACTGGGCATCGGCGCCGGCTGGAACGAGGAAGAGTCCGGCGCGTACGGCATTGAGCTGGGCAGCATCAAGGAGCGCTTCGACCGGTTCGAAGAGGCCTGCGAAGTGCTGACCAGCCTGTTCAGCAACGAGACCACCAACTTCGACGGGAAGTTCTATCAGTTCAAGGACGCCCGCAACGAGCCGAAAGGCCCGCAACGCCCGCATCCGCCGATCTGTATCGGCGGCAGTGGCGAAAAGCGCACCCTGCGGATCACCGCCAAATACGCCCAGCACTGGAACTTCGTCGGCGGACCACCGGATCTCTTCAGGCACAAGCGTGAGGTGTTGGCGTCACACTGCGCCGACATCGGGCGCGACCCGAAGGAGATCATGACGTCGGCACACCTGCGACTGGAGGCTGACCTGGACTACGCAAAGGTCATCGAGGACGCCGCCGGACTGGCCGCTGAAGGCCTCGATCTGGGCATTGTGTACATCCCGCCGCCGCACGACCCGGCCGTCCTGGAACCGCTGGCCGAGGCGATCCGGGATTCGGGACTGATCACCTGAGTTCACCGCATCCCACAAAAGTCACGAAACGGCCACGAACAGCAAACGCCCGCGATCAGTGCAGGGCTGCCTGAAGGGCAGTCAGACGCCGAAGCGAACTAGGTCGTCGGCGGTTACCAGACGCTCGAGCCTGGCCGGGAATTCGCGTCTCTTGACCGGGTGGCGGAACCATGACCAGGCCATTCGTCCGACCCGGGAGCGGGTCATTGGGTTCATAGACACAGCGCTTACTCCTGCGGTCGATCAGCTCAACCGGACGTCACACCCCGCGCCGCCCGTATCGAACTATTAGACAGCCATTAGCTGGCAAACAGTGTAAGACTCGCCGCAGTATTTATCAAATGTTTCTGCTGTGACGAGTGTGACTATCGTTGCGGCGCGGCAGTCGGCGCGATCGGCGCCGGGAGGGCGGTGTGGCCCATCAGGAAACGATCCACTGCCGCAGCCGCGGCGCGGCCCTCGGCGATCGCCCAGACGATCAGCGACTGGCCCCGACCTGCATCACCGGCTACGAACACACCGGGAACCGATGTCTCGAAATTGTTGGCGCGCGACACGTTGCCGCGATCGGTGAGGTCGACACCGAGGTCGGTCAGCAGTCCCTTCTGCTCCGGACCGACAAAGCCCATCGCCAGCAACACCAAGTCGGCCTCGAGCTCGAAGTCGCTGCCCTCGGTCTTGACGAACTTGCCGTCCTGCATCGTCACCTCGTGCACCTTCAGCGCAGCGACGTGACCGTCGCGGCCGACGAATTCCTCGGTGTTGACCGAGAAGACCCGCTCGCCGCCTTCTTCGTGCGCCGAGGACACCCGGAACATCGTCGCGTACGTCGGCCACGGCGTGGACGACGCGCGGGTCTCCGGCGGCCGCGGCATGATCTCGAACTGGTGGATGCTCGCCGCACCCTGACGGTGTGCGGTGCCCAGGCAGTCGGCGCCGGTGTCACCGCCGCCGATGATCACGACCTTCTTACCCTTGGCGGTGATCGGCGGCTGCCCATCGGCATCGACCACGTCGTCGCCTTCCTGCACCCGGTTGCCCCACGGCAGGTACTCCATCGCCTGGTAGATACCCTCCAGCTCGCGGCCGGGGATCGGCAGGTCGCGCCATGCGGTTGCCCCGCCGGCCAGCACCACGGCGTCGAAGTCGGACTTCAACTCCTCGGCGGTGATGTCGACGCCGACGTCGACGCCGGCGCGGAATTCGGTTCCCTCGGCCCGCATCTGGTCGAGCCGACGGTCCAGGTGGCGCTTTTCCATCTTGAACTCGGGGATGCCGTAGCGCAGCAGTCCGCCGATCCGGTCGGCGCGCTCGAACACCGTCACCGCATGCCCGGCCCGGGTCAACTGCTGCGCGGCGGCCAGTCCCGCCGGCCCGGAACCGACGACTGCCACCGTCTTCCCGGTGTGCTGGTCGGCCTCCGGCGGCAGCGGAACCACCCAGCCTTTGTCGAAGGCGTTGTCAATGATCTCGACTTCGATCTGCTTGATCGTCACCGCGTCCTGGTTGATGCCCAGCACGCAGGACGACTCGCATGGCGCCGGGCAGAGCCGGCCGGTGAACTCGGGGAAGTTGTTGGTCGCGTGCAGCCGCTCGATGGCCTCCCGCCAGCGTTCGGTGCGGACCAGGTCGTTCCATTCCGGGATCAGGTTGCCCAGCGGACAACCGTTGTGGCAGAACGGAATTCCGCAGTCCATGCAGCGGCTTGCCTGGTGCTGCAGGCTGGAATGCGGGAAGTCCTCGTAGACCTCGTTCCAGTCTTTGAGGCGCAGGTCCACCGGCCGCCGCTGGGGCGTCTCGCGGTGGGTGTACTTGAGGAAACCCCTGGGATCAGGCATTGGCCGCCGCCATAATCGCTTCCTCGGGATCGGTGCCGGTGCGCTCAGCCTCGGCGATCGCCTCGAGCACCCGCTTGTAGTCGCGCGGCATCACTTTGGCGAAGCGTTGCGCCTCGGTGCCCCAGTCGGCCAGGATGCGCTGGCCGACAGCGGAGTCGGTGGCGTCGACGTGTGCCTGCAGCATTCCCTGCAGCCACTCGAGATCGTCCTCGTCGAGAGCCTCGAGGCCGACCATCTCGGAGTTGAGGTTGGCTTCCAACTGATCCTCGGGGTCGTAGACGTAGGCGATTCCGCCGGACATGCCCGCCGCGAAGTTGCGGCCGGTGCTACCCAGGATCGCCACCTTGCCGCCGGTCATGTATTCGCAGCCGTGGTCCCCGACGCCCTCGACCACCGCATGTGCGCCGGAGTTGCGCACGGCGAACCGCTCGCCGACCGCACCGCGCAGGAACGCCTGGCCGCTGGTGGCGCCGAACAGGATGACGTTGCCGCCGATGATGTTGTCTTCGGCGACGTAGTCCGGCGGCGCGTTGTCCGGCGGCCGCACCACGACGCGTCCGCCAGACAGGCCCTTGCCGACGTAGTCGTTGGCGTCCCCGTAGACCCGCAGCGTGATGCCGTTCGGCAGGAACGCGCCGAAGCTGTTGCCGGCCGAGCCTTCGAAGGTGATGTCGATGGTGCCGTCCGGCAGGCCTTGGCCGCCATAGGCTTTCGTCACCTCGTGGCCGAGCATGGTGCCGACGGTGCGGTTGACGTTGGCGATGGTGGTGGAGAAGCTCACCGGCTTCTTGGAGTCCAGCGCCTCGCGGCTCATCACGATCAGCTGCTGGTCCAGCGCCTTGTCCAGGCCGTGGTCCTGCTTGGAGCTGTTGTACAGGTCCTGGTTCATGAAGGCCGATTCCGGCTCGTGCAGCACCGGCGACAGGTCGAGCTTGTGCGCCTTCCAGTGCGCCCGGGCCAGCGTGGTGTCCAGCGAGCCGACCTGACCGACCGCTTCGTTGACCGTACGGAAACCCAACTGCGCCATGTATTCGCGGACCTCTTCGGCGATGAACAGGAAGAAGTTCTCCACGAATTCCGGCTTGCCGGAGAACCGCTCCCGCAGCACCGGGTTCTGCGTGGCCACGCCGACCGGGCAGGTGTCCAGGTGGCAGACCCGCATCATCACGCAGCCCGACACCACCAACGGTGCTGTGGCGAAACCGAATTCCTCGGCGCCGAGCAGCGCCGCGATCATCACGTCACGCCCGGTCTTGAGCTGTCCGTCGACCTGGACGACGATCCGGTCACGTAACCCGTTGAGCAGCAACGTCTGCTGAGTCTCGGCCAGGCCGAGTTCCCACGGCGCGCCGGCGTGCTTCATCGACGTCAGCGGGGTGGCCCCGGTGCCGCCGTCGTGGCCGGAGATCAACACCACGTCCGCGTGCGCCTTGGACACACCGGCCGCAACGGTGCCGACACCGTTCTCCGACACCAGCTTGACGTGGATCCGCGCGGACGGGTTGGCGTTCTTAAGGTCGTGGATCAGCTGGGCCAGATCCTCGATCGAGTAGATGTCGTGGTGCGGCGGCGGGGAAATCAGTCCGACGCCGGGGGTCGAGTGCCGCACTTCGGCGATCCACGGATAGACCTTGCTGGCCGGAAGCTGGCCACCCTCACCGGGTTTGGCGCCCTGGGCCATCTTGATCTGGATGTCGGAGCAGTTGCTCAGGTAGTGCGAGGTGACACCGAAGCGGGCCGAGGCGACCTGCTTGACCGCGCTACGGCGCCAGTCGCCGTTGGCTTCACGGTCGAACCGGGTGACGCTCTCGCCACCTTCGCCGGAGTTCGACCGGCCGCCGAGGCGGTTCATCGCGATGGCCAGCGTCTCGTGTGCCTCGGCGGAGATCGAGCCGTAGCTCATCGCGCCGGTCGAGAAGCGCTTGACGATCTCGCTGGCCGGCTCCACCTCGTCGAGCGGCACCGGCGGGCGCAGCCCGTCGCGGAACTTCAGCAGGCCGCGCAGCGACGCCATCCGCTCGCTCTGGTCGTCGACCAGCCGGCTGTACTCCTTGAAGACCTGGTACTGGCCGGTGCGGGTGGAGTGCTGCAGCTTGAACACGGTGTCCGGGTTGAACAGGTGGTACTCGCCTTCGCGGCGCCACTGGTACTCCCCGCCGACCTCGAGTTCGCGGTGCGCGCGCTCGTCGGGCCGGTCCAAGAAGGCCAGCGAGTGACGGGCCGCGACGTCGGCGGCGATGTCGGCCAGGTTGACTCCGCCGGTGGGACAGGCCAGCCCGGTGAAGTATTCGTTGAGCACGCCCTCGTCGACGCCGACGGCCTGGAACAGCTGCGCGCCGGTGTAGGAGGCCAGCGTCGAGATGCCCATCTTGGACATCACTTTGAGCACACCCTTGCTGGCGGCCTTGATGTAGTTGTTCAGCGCTGTCTCGCGGTCGAGGTCTTTGAAGTCACCCCGATCGAGCATGACCTCGATCGACTCGAACGCCATGTACGGGTTGATCGCCGCCGCACCGAAGCCGATCAACGCCGCCATGTGATGCACTTCGCGGGCGTCACCGGTCTCCACGACCAGGCCGACCTTGGTGCGGCTGCGTTCCCGGACCAGGTGGTGGTGCACGGCCGAGACAGCCAGCAGCGACGGGATCGGCGCCAGCTTCTCGTCGGACTCCCGGTCGGACAGAATGATGATCCGCGCCCCGTCGGCGATTGCCGCCGACGTCTGCTCCCGAACGTTGTCGAGGGCAGCCTTGAGCCCGGCGCCATTCTCGGCGACCGGGTACAGACAGCGAATCACCTTGGACCGCAAGCCATGCCGACGACCGTTGACTTCCACGTCGGGGTCGAGGTTGATCAGCTTGGCCAGTTCGTGATTACGCAGTATCGGCTGCGGAAGGATGATCTGGCGGCAGGAATCCGCGTTCGGGTTGAGCAGATCGCCTTCGGGCCCGACCGTGCCCTGCACGCTGGTCACCACCTCTTCGCGGATGGCGTCCAGCGGCGGGTTGGTCACCTGCGCGAACAACTGCTGGAAGTAGTCGTAGAGCATCCGCGGGCGCTGCGAGAGCACGGCGACCGGAGTATCGGTCCCCATCGAGCCGATCGGCTCGGCGCCGGTGCGCGCCATCGGCGCAACCAGCATGTTGAGTTCTTCGTAGGTGTAACCGAACACCAACTGCCGCAATACAACCCGATGCTCGAGCATCCGCTCGTAGTTGCCTTGAGGCAGCTCGGCCAGCGGGATCAGGCCCTTGTCGAGCCACTCCTGGTAGGGCTGCTCGGCGGCCAGCTCGGCCTTGATCTCCTCGTCGGAGACGATCCGGCCCTCGGTCATGTTGACCAGGAACATCCGGCCGGGCTGCAGCCGCATCCGGCGCACCACCTTCGACGGGTCCAGGTCCAGCACGCCGGCCTCCGACGCCATCACGACCAGGCCGTCCTCAGTCACCCAGATGCGGGACGGGCGCAGGCCGTTACGGTCCAGTACGGCGCCGACGACCGTTCCGTCGGTGAACGTCATCGATGCCGGGCCGTCCCACGGCTCCATCAGCGATGCGTGGTACTCGTAGAACGCCCGGCGCGCGGGGTCCATCGACGGATGCCGCTCCCAGGCTTCCGGGATCATCATCAGCACCGCATGCGGCAGGCTGCGACCGCCCAGATGCAGCAACTCGAGCGCCTCGTCGAAGCGTGCGGTGTCAGAAGCGCCCGGCGTGCAGATCGGGAACAGTTTGTCGACATCGTCGCGGGAACCGAAAACGTCGGTGTCGATCAACGCCTCGCGGGCGCGCATCCAGTTCTCGTTGCCGGTGACGGTGTTGATCTCACCGTTGTGCGCGATGCGCCGGAACGGGTGCGCCAGCGGCCACGACGGGAAGGTGTTGGTGGAGAACCGCGAGTGCACGATGCCCAGTGCGCTGGTCAGCCGTTGGTCCTGCAGGTCAAGGTAGAACGCCTTCAGCTGAGGCGTGGTCAGCATGCCCTTGTAGACGAAGGTCTGACCGGAAAGGCTTGGGAAGTAGACGGTTTCACGGCCGGGTCCGTCCTGGCCCGGACCCTTGGTGCCCAGCTCGTGCTCGGCGCGCTTGCGGATGACGTAGGCGCGCCGCTCCAGCTGCATCCCCTCGGCGCCGGCGATGAAGATCTGCCGGAACGTAGGCATCGCGTCGCGGGCCAGCGCGCCCAGCGAGGAGTCGTCGGTCGGCACGTTGCGCCAGCCCAGTACCTGCAGCCCCTCGGCCTCGACGATCTTCTCGACCGAGGCGACGGCCGCGACAGCGTCTTTGGACGACTGCGGCAGGAATGCGATGCCGGTGGCGTAGCTACCCGCCTCGGGCAACTCGAAATCGACCACCTGGCGGAAGAAGTCGTCGGGAATCTGGATCAGGATGCCGGCGCCGTCACCGCTGTGCGGCTCGGCACCTTGGGCACCGCGATGCTCGAGGTTGACGAGCGCGGTGATCGCCTTGTCCACGATGTCGCGACTGCGACGGCCGTGCATGTCGACGACCATGGCCACCCCGCACGAGTCGTGCTCGTATGCGGGGTTGTAGAGCCCTTGAGACCGCGAGCGGTTGGGCGCCATTCGCACCTGCTCCTTCACCAGAATTCTGTCGCAGCATTCCCAGTTGTCCGTTGGAGGCCGCGCCCTGAAGGCTGCGGGCTGAGCCCCCTCGGTCCTGTCGATGTGCTGCTCGCCGGATAACGACGATCCCGGCTGGGGAGTATCCGTACGGCGCTGAACGGCGGCCCGGTAACCGGTTCTCGACAAGTCGTAAAACGATATGACAAAACCCGCCTGACATGCCAACTTGGCCCATGATAACCCGACGGCGGCCGGCGCCGCGCGGTTGTGACGTCATCGACATCCGGGTGGACCAAGTCCTGCTGTGCCGCAGGGTAATTGGGCGCCGCGGAGTCGCCCTGACAGCGCAGGACCGCAGGCCGCTTCCGCCCGTTCCGGACGGGCAGTTTGCTGTGATGTATCCCGACGCGCAGCCGAAAACCCCCCTGGCTCACAGCTCTGGCACCCGGCGGGTGACCCAGCTCACCAAAAGGCGTGGCAGCAAGGCTTGAACGGACCGCCGCGCAGGCCCGGGTCGTACCGAATCGCCGGTGTCGCGGCCGGTGGGGATGCGGCGGGGGAAAGTTGCCGAAGTTTTTTCGGCCCCGTCGTCCGCGGAAGCTTGTGACCAGCGCAATCACCGATCGCGGCGCCAGCAGCTCTACGATGCTTCCATGAGCTTGGGCAAGCACGACGTGCGCAACCTCATCGACATCTACCTTCGTGCATGGACCACCCAGGATCCGGATCTGATCCTGACGGTCTTCACGCCGACCGCGACCTACCACGAGCGGGTGTTAGGGGAGCCGATCTGTGACCATGCCGGGATCCGCGAATACTGGCAGGCCAAGGTTGTCGAAGCTCAGGCCAACATCCAGGCCGAGTTGCTGAACCTCTACCTGGACGGCACGACAGCCATCGCGGAGTGGGAAGCCCGATTCGACGACGTCGTTCAAGGCCACCGCAAGAGAATGCGCGAAGTCGCCATCCTCGAGCTGGACGGCGACCGGGTGGCCAGCTTGCGGGAGTACTGGACCTCCGAACGGGTCTCCACGAGCTCATGACCGAGCCAGACGACTTCCTGCGAGACCGGCAGCGGTCTGCGCCGCAGAGCGGCCCGCCGGGGCCACCGCCCCCGCTGCCGCCCCGCCCGCCCAACGGCGATCCCCGTCCGGCTCCGCCCCTGCGGCCCGCTCCCCCGTCCCCTCCCCAGGTGCCGGAACGCACGGCACCGGGACCGGAGCGCACGCCGTGGAGCAACATCGACTTCACGCCACACACTGATCAGGCCCGACCACCCGGACCCGGGCACGGCTGGCGGCGCGCCGTCTTCAAGGCCACGTTCGGGTTGGTCAACCTCGGACCCTCGGCCGGCGAAAAGCAGGACGCCGCCTACGAGGCCACCATCGGGTCGACGCTTCGGGGCAATTACAAGGTCGGCGTGCTGGGCAAAGGCGGTGTCGGCAAGACGACCGTCGCCGCCAGCGTCGGGTCGATCTTCGCCGAGCTTCGCCGGCAGGACCGCGTCGTCGCGATCGACGCCGACACCGCCTTCGGCCGGCTCGGCAGCAGGATCGACCCGCGCACCAACGGCTCCTACTGGGAGATCGCCTCGGACAAGAACCTTCGGTCCTTCGCCGATGTGAGCAGCCGCGTCGGCAGCAACTCGGCGGGCCTCTACGTGCTGGCCGGGGAACCCACCGCCGGCCCCCGGCGGGTGCTCGACCCGGCGCTGTACCGCGAGGCCACCTCGCGGCTCGACCGCCATTTCACCATCGCGATCATCGACTGTGGTTCGACGATGGACGCGCCGGTGACCCAGGAGGCGCTGAGCGACCTCGACGCGTTGATCGTGGTCTCCTCGCCCTGGGCGGATGGCGCCGGCGCCGCCGCCCAGACGATGGAGTGGCTGGCGGCGCATGGCCGCACCGGTCTGCTGCAGCGCACCGTGGTGGTGCTCAACGACTCGGACGGTCACTCGGACAAACGCCACCGATCGGTGCTGGCGCATCAGTTCCTCGAGCGCGGTCAGAAGGTGGTCCAGGTGCCTTTCGATCCGCATCTGCGTCCCGGCGGCGTCATCGACGTCCGCAGCGAGCTGGCCCGCAAGACCCGCCGCACGTTTCTGGAGATCTCCGCCACGGTTGCCGGGTTCTTCGCCGCCCGGGACGCCGCACGGGAGTCCCGCTAGACGCGTGCCGACGGGTCGGCGGTGGCTTCGATCTTGGTCACCAGCTGGTCGCCGATGGTCAGCACGATGACGGCGAACAGCCGTCGCTCGGCGAAGGCCAACAGCACGGGCTGCCCGGCCGGACCGCTCACCACCGTCGCACCCGGGCCCAGGTACCGCAGCAGATTGACCGCGACATCGTGGGGACCGTGGTTGATCTGTGGGGGCGGCGCGGGTTCGGCGAGGACGGTGCCCACGCCCCACACCGTCGGATCCAGCACCTCGACCAGCGCCTGCAGATCGCCGTTGGCGCACGCGGTGATGAACTTCTCGGTGACCAGCTGATGCTCTGCAGCCGACACCTCACCTGGCTTTGGTTGCGCGAGAGCGATTTTCGCCCGCGCCCGCCGGGCGAGCTGCCGGCAGGTGCCGACCGGGCGACCGACGGTCTCCGCGATCGCGTCGAAGGGCACCCCGAACACGTCGTGCAAGACGAACGAGACCCGCTCGCCGGGGCTCAGCCTGCGCAGCACCTCCAGCAGTGCGGTGCGCACCTCGTCGTCGAGGGTCACCCGGTCGGCGGGGCTCAGCCGGCCGGGCTGGTTGAGCGTCACCGCCTCTGAGCCGATGTCGTCGGGCCGCTCGTAGCGGGCGCGCGCCGAGCGCACCTGATCCAGACACAACCGGCCCGCCACGACGGTCAGCCAGGCGCGTACATCGTCGATCGTGCTGACGTCGGTCCGCGAGAGCCGCAGAAACGCTTCCTGCGCAACGTCTTCGGCGTCGCCGACGTCACCGAGCAGCTGGTAGGCGAGGTTCACCAGGTAGGGGCGATGGTGTCGCCACACCTGTGCGATCTGTGCTGAAGCGGAGTTGGTCATGTGTTCACGACGTTCTGGGTGGGCGAAAAGTTACACGCTGCAGCCGTAACTTTCCCACCTCGCGGCCCGTCCTTGATGAAAGAACCCTGACAAGGAGGCCACCATGACCATTGTTGTGACCGGCGCGACCGGCAATGTCGGACGCCCGCTGGTATCGCTGCTCGTCGCCGCGGGTGCACAGGTCCGCGCCATCACCCGGACACCGGTGACCGCGCGTTTTCCCGACGGCGTGCAGGTGCTGAGTTCGGCCGTCGACGCGTTAGCCGGGGCATCGGCGGCGTTCCTGAACTCCCGCGCGCTCGGCGACGATCTCGCCGACGTGGTGGCCGTGGCACGACACAGCGGGGTGCGCAAGCTGGTGGCGTTATCGGCGATCAACGCCGACGACGACTTCTCGCGGCAGCCGTCGCGGGTCCGAGGCGACCGCAACGCCGAAGTCGAGCAACTCTGCGTCGACTCCGGGCTGGCGTGGGTGAGTCTGCGGCCTGCGGTGTTCGCGACGAACTTCGCCGGCATGTGGGCGGCGCAGATCCGGGCGGGCGACGTCGTCGCTGGGCCGTATCCCGACGCCTCCAGCGCGCCGATCGTCGAAGCCGACATCGCCGCGGTCGCTGCCCGCGCTCTGCTGACCGATGAATTCGTTGGACAGCGGATTGCCCTGACCGGGCCGCAGGCCTTCACCAACGCCGAGCTGGTCGGGGTGATCGGCGCTGTGCTGGGCCGGCGGCTGCGTTACGCCGAAGCCCCGCTGGACGCTGTGCGGCAGCGCTTCATCAGCATCGGCCTCGGCGCCGCATTCGCTGACGCGTACCTGCTGATGCTCGCCGACGCCGTCGACAAGCCGGCACTGGTCACCCACGACGTCGAGAAGATCACCGGGCAACCAGCGACGCCCTTCGCGCACTGGGTTGCCGACCACCGTCATCTGTTCACCAACTAGTCAGGGAGACAACTCATGTCCGATCCGCGTCCGCCGCGATACCTCAAACCGATGAACAAGCTGATGATGGCGGTGCAGAAACTCGGCATACCGACTGGACCGGCCATGGTGCTGACCGTGCCCGGCCGCAAGTCGGGTAAGCCGCGCAGCACCCCGATGACACCATTCCGATACGACGAGCACCTGTACGTGGTCGCCGGCTATCCCGGCGCGGACTGGGCCGCCAACGCCCGGGCCGCCGGCACCGGGACCCTCAGTAAGGGCCGGCGGTCACGGGCGGTCAAGATCGTTGAACTGACTGCGGCTCAAGCCCGTCCGATACTTCGGAGCTACCCGGCCGAGGTGCCGGTCGGGGTCAGTTTCGCGAAGAGCTCCGGCATGGTGGTCGACGGAACGCCTGATGAGTTCGAGGCGCTGGCCGGCCGCATCGCGGTCTTCCGCTTCGACCCGATCACCTGATCAGCTGATCAAAGGTGCAGCGGCACATGCTTTTCCGCGCACGCGTCGGTGACCGCGGCGACGATGTCCTGGGTGCGCAGCGTCTCGAGGTCTTCGACGGTCACCGAGCCCTTGTCGCTGCGGTGCTGTGCGGCCACCCGGGAGTCGCGGAGACGCTCGGCGCGCTCGACGACGTTGCGGGCGAAACGACCGTTCTGCATCACGTCGATGCCGTGCAGGCCGTCCGGTGCCAGGTAGGCCCGCAGGGTCTTGCAGGCCATGTTCAACGCCTCGCGGGCCGCGGGCTCGATCACCGTCGCCCGCGGTTCGCCGTAGCGCACGGCAATCTCCACCAGTTCGTCGGGAGCGTAGGACGCGAACCGCAGCTTGCGGTTGAACCGGCCCGCCAAACCCGGGTTGACGGTGAGGAACTCGTCGACTTCCTTCTCGTACCCCGCGCCGATGAAGCAGAAGTCGAACCGGTGCACCTCCAGCGCCACCAGCAGCTGGTTGACCGCCTCCATGCCGATCATGTCCGGCCGTCCGTCGTGGTGACGCTCCACCAGGCTGTAGAACTCGTCCATGAACAGGATGCGGCCGAGTGAACGGGCAATCAGCTCATTGGTTTTCGGGCCGGAGGCGCCGATGTGCTCGCCGCAGAAGTCGGCGCGTTTGACCTCGATGATCTCGGGATGCCGGACGATGCCCAGCCCGGCGTAGATCTTGCCCAGCGCCTCGGCGGTCGTCGTCTTACCGGTACCGGGTGGGCCGACCAGGACCATGTGGTTGGTCTGATTGGTCACCGGCAGCCCGGCCGCCAGCCGCAGGGCCCGGACCTCGATCTGGTCCTCGATCTCGGCCACCGCACGTTTGACTTCGCTCAGGCCGACCTGGTTGTTCAGTATCGCGCGACCCTCGGCCAGCAGCTCCTCGCGCCGCTCCTCGTTCTGCTCCTCGCGGCGATCCTGCGCGGAACGCTCGGTGCTGACGTCCCACCTGTTGCTGCGGGTGTTGATGGTGTCCTCGTCGGTGACCACCAATTGCAGCTGCGGGTCGGCCAGCGCGTCCCTGGCCGGCTCGATCAGGGCGCCGTTGAGCGTCGCCTTGGACAGCCAGATCTGGGCCTTGTCCTCCTCGTCGAGCTGGCGATGTGCCATCCCCCGCACGTAGGCGAGATCGGCTGCAATCAACGGGAATTCGTTCGGGTCGATCGCCGTCACCGCGGTGTCGGTCAGTTGGTGGCGACGCGCCTCGGACGAACCGCCGGCCCGCATGTCGACCCGGTCCGCCCAGTCCAGCGCGACGCGGGCCTGACCGAGATGGGCCGCCGCGTGGGCCGCCAGCGCGTTGGTGGCCGCGGTCACCGCCGACATGATGATCGCCTGCGGCGGCAGGATGGTCGCCGCCACTGAGATCACGTCCGGCCAGCGCTGGGTGGCGAACATCAGGTACGCCCGCACATACTGCTGCCACTGGTGGTTCTCCCAGGTGTCCAGCAGCGCCGAATCCTTCAGCAGCGCTTCGGCTTTCTCGAACTGGCCATCGTCGACCAGCGCGCTCGCCAGCGCCAGACCCGCGTGCGAGGACTCGGTCACCGAGATGGCCAGATAGGGCCCGGCTTTGATCGACGCCGACAACCGGGCACCGAGCCGGTTGGTCTCGCGGTGCAACCGGGCGCCGTAGGCGTACAGCTGCTGCAGCGACGCCAGCTCGTCGTCTCCGGCCGCGATCCGGCCCAGCCAGGCGTCGGCCATCGACGGATCGATCTCGGTGGCCTCGCGAAACCGCTCCCGGGCGGCGTGCTGGTCGCGGTCGAACAGATCCATCGCCTGATCGAACCGCTTGCGTGCCGCGGCCGTATTGGTCGTGCTGCTCGTCACGCGCCGCTCCTTCTGCCTCTCCCGGCTCGCTCTGCCCCGTCTAGCGTCGCCGGCGCGTCGTCATATCAGTCCACCGGTTCGAGCTCGGATGTCCTCAGGTTCGTCGGCTCCGACGAGATGTATCGATTCTCGGCGCGGAACAACTCGACCTCAACCGTATGCAGTTGTCCGGCTGCCGTCACATCGACGGTCGCCGGGCCGATCTGGGTGATCAGCACATCGGCCGATCCCCGATAGGGCGTCCCGGGCTCGCCGATGGAGATCAGGGTGTTCGGCCGCGGCGCCGGAGTGATCGTGCCGTCGACCACGCTGACGGTGGTGCCGGCCATCGGCCTGACCGCAGGGCCGACCGCGATGTCGGGCATCCGGACGCTCGCCCACCGCTGCTGGTCGCGGGTGTGCACGGTGATCCGTTCGCCGGCACCGGCCAGCCGCACCACGATTCGCTTGGCCAGCGCGTCCTGGGCGGCGATGTGCACGCGGCTGAACTCCCCCGGGTCGTCCAGCGGCAGCGTCAGCCGGTTACCGGCGTCGACCTTGCCCAGCAGCACCCCCGACGGCCCGATCGGAATGACCAGCGGCGCCGCCAGCACACCCCGGCGCAGGCCGTGCAGCGCCGGCATCGGCCCGCAGAGGTTGGCCGCGATCGCCCGGGCCTGCTCCCCCGGCAGCGTCTTGAGCATCACGCTCGGCGGGGCGGTCGGCGGCTGCGCGGTGCGCACGGTGACCGTGGCAGTCATGCTGCCGTCGCCGAACACGGTGATGTTCTGGATGACTCCGTCAGCCCGCAGCGCCCACGCATGCTCGAGGCTTTCCGCGGTGATGTCGCTGGGCGGGTACCAGTACGACGTCAGCCAGCCGCCTTCGCCGCGCACGGTACGCCAGCGCTGATGATGCGCATTCAGCGCTGAGGAGCCCAACCGGCGCTCCAACTCGACGATGTCGATCGCGGTGGCGACCTTCGCGCGAATACCGTGCTGCCGCAACGCCGCTGCGATGCGCTGGGCCGCGGCCAACGTGGCGGTGCCCACCGAGGTACGCCATTTCAGCGCGCCGGCATTCGGCATCGCCAGGATCCGCACGATCAGCCAGGTCTCGCGCTGACCGGCATACGGGGGCGTGCCGATCAAGCGTGTCATAGACCCGCGGGTAGTCGCCGCTGCTGCGGCGCCGCGCGCCGACGCTGACCACGCTGAGCGAGTCGATCGACAGGCCCAGGCTCTGGTGCAGCAGAGGCAGCAGCTCGGCGACGTCGACCGTGTTCTCGGTATACGTAGCTGTCGAACCGGTGAACAGCGTCGGCCGGTGCGCCTTGCCCAGCAACTGCACCGCCACCACCGCAACGCCGTCCTGGTAGCGGACGCCACCGCCGGCCCGGTCGTTGGCGACGGTGATGGGCTCGCTCAACGTGATCGCCCGTTTGCGCTGGCGCCACAGCATCAGCCACGACCACGCCGGCTGGCGCCACCAGCGGACCACGCCGGCCGCGACCCCGAGGACCACACCGACTGCGGCGCCGGGGTATCCGGCCACCGCCCAGCCGAAAAGGCCGGCGGCGAAGATACCGACGATGACTGCCAGCCGGATCGTGGCCGTCATCGCTCTCGCCGAGCCCGCGCGACGAGCGACGCGATCATTACGGCGGCGACCACCAGGCCGGCGAACACCAGCGCCACTGTGCGGGCACGGTGATCCGGCGGCGGCGGCGGTGCGGCGGGCACGATCACCCGGCTCTGCGCACCGGGCGCGACACGGTCACCGGGCGGCACATTGAACGTCAGCGCCGCTACCGCGTCCACCACGCCGTAGCCGACCTGGTTGTCCACGCCGCGCGGCGGGTTGTGCGCGGTCTGCAGAATCCGGTTGACGATCTGATGCGCGGTCAACGCCGGATACTTGGCCCGCACCAGGGCGGCCACCCCGCTGACGTAGGCCGCCGAAAAGCTGGTGCCCCAGAACGGATTGTTCTTTTCGCCAGCGCGCAGCGGCGGATAGGCGTTCACCGGTCCGCCGGTCTGCGGCGAGAGTCCCATGATTCCGACGCCGGGCGCCGCGGCGGCGACCCACGGCCCGGACAGGCTCTTGCTGACCGGGGCCCCGGTGTTGTCGACGGCGCCGACGGACAGCACGTAGTCGGAGAACCAGGACGGCGACGAGACCGTCTTGACCTGGTGCCAGTCCCGCGGATCCGCCGTGTCCAGCGGGTCGAAGCCGGGATTCTGCGCGCACTCGTCTTCGCCCTCGTTACCGGCGGCCGCGACGATCACGGCGTCCTTCACTGTCGCGGCATACCAGACCGCGGCTCCAATAGCGTTCTGGTCCAACGGATCTGCCGCCGACACGCATGCGGTGACGCTGATGTTGATCACCTTGGCGCCCATGTTCGCCGCGTGCACGATCGCGCTGGCCAAAGTGGCGATCGAGCCCGCTTTCTTGCGGGCCTCGTTGTCGCCGCCGACCAGGCGCTCCAGCTCGTAGGCCCGTGAGGATTGGCGGATGGAGATGATCCGCGCATGCGGGGCCACCCCGGCGACCCCGTCCGGTGCGCCGGGCGGGGGCGGCGGGACCTCCGGGTCGTCCGGCGCGGCCGGCGCCGGATCGCCCGGTCCGGCCGACGGCTCGTCCCCCGGGGGCGGGGGCGGCGGTGGCGGTGGCGGTTTGGTCTCGGTGATCGTCACCGGGGACGGGGGTGGCGGCGGCGCGATCGGTGGCGGGGGTCCGCCCGGCGGCGGCGGTGCCGCAATGGCGGGCGGTGGACCGGCCGGCGGCGGAAACGCCGGGGCGGCCGGCATCGGTGCGGGCATCGGAATGCCTTGCGGCGCAGCAGCAATCAGCGATGCGACGACGGTGCCGTGTGAATCGCAGTCCATCAGCCCGTCGCCGCTCATGATGTAGTCGCCGCCGGGAATCACCGGCAGCCGCGGAGTGGGGTTGACTCCGGTGTCGATGACCGCGACGGGCACACCGTTACCGGTCGAGTACTGCCACGCCTTGGCGACATTGAGCAACGTGAAGCCGGGCGCGGTCACCGCGACGTTCGGTTCGGCGACGGTGATGGTGCGCGCGCAGATGTTGCTCTGCCGCATCGGCGCCTCGGGCCCCGGCTTGCCATCCGGCGGAACCCGGCCCGGGTCGACGACCGGCGGCGGGATCGCTTGTGCCGCAGGAAGAGTAGTAGGGAGAGCAACCAGCAGGCCCACCATCGTCAGGGCGGAGATCCGCCGCGGCATCGACGCGGGCCTCATCGCATCCGCACCCAGTTGAACAAACCGCCGATCCAGGCGGCCAGGGGCAGCGCCGCAATGATCGCCGCGATCTCCAGCCATTCGGCGATCATTCGCACCAGGGGGGTGAACCGGGTGATCGGCACCAACAGCGCCGCCACCAAACCGGCCGCGCCGAAGCCGGCCAGGATCAACGCGCCCCACAGCACCGAATCCGACGATGCCGCCGGTGCGTGCCAGGCGTATTTGATGACGCCGACGCAGGTCGCAGCGGCGGCCCCGGAGACCAACGCGACGGCCTGTCGCTTGTCGGCGAACGCGCGGCCACGGCTGATGAAGATCAGCACGAACAAACCGGCCAGCGCCACCGCGTAGCCGCTTCGATGGTGACCCGGCATCAGCGTGGCCCATACCGCGACCGGCAACGCGATGCTCGCGCCGACGCAGATTCCGGTGAGCACGTTGTTTGCGCGGACGGCCGCTGCGGCGATCTGCGCGCCGCGCGGGGTGGTGTCCGGGCTCAGCTCTTCCTCGGCGGCCTCATCCACCGGCGTCACGGCATCGACCGGCAGGCCGGCGCTGCGCCGGAAGAGGTCTCGTCCGGTCACCGAGCCGAAGTACGGCGGCCGGATTCGCGCCGACCAGAGCGCGATGGTCGGCGCCAGGGTCAGCAGGAACAGCAGCGCGACCAACGTGCACATGCCCAGCCATTGGGCGGGTACGGGTCGCCACATCCGGGCCGCAGCGATCACTCCCCCGAGCCCGCACAGCGTCACCACGGTCGCGGCCACATTGACGAACCGGCCGGTCAACACCGCGACCGCGCTGGTCAGCATCGCCGCGGCGAGCGCAGCGATGAACACGTGGGCCGCCCCGACGGCACCGGGCGCGCCCGCGCCCAGGCTGACCGCGAGCAGCGGCACCGCCAGCCAGGCGAACCCGCCGATCAGATCTGCGCGGTGTGGCCACCACCGCCCCACGGCCCCGGCGCCACCGATGACCAGCAGGCCGAGCACACCGGTCACGATGCTGGGCAGCATCGAGTCGCTTGCGGTGCGATCACGCAGCGCCAGCGCCAGCACCGCACCCGAGATCATGGCCAGGATGGCCAGCGAGGTGTGGGCCGCGGTAGCCGCGGTGACCGGTTCGAACAGTCGTCGGCCGACTCGGGCGAGCCCGGTGGACAGCGATTCGTATTGCGGCTCGAAGGAATCGCCCTCGACGGCAGGCGTCAGCACGAGCGTGGCACCGTCCTCGACGCCGAGCTCGTCGAGAGTTTTGGTGACGTCGAGTCGCACGCCGTTGGCTTTGTGCAATTCATAGCCGACACCGGATTCCAGCCCGGCCAGACCTCGCCTTTTGAGCTCATCGTTGAGCAGTTCGACGATGTTGTCGATGAATACCTCGACCGGCACCGACGCCGGGTACACCTGCGAGACAAGGTGTTCGCCACATACCACTGCAACTGCGCAACGCGCGGGGAATGCGACCTTCGCCATTAGCGGGGCCTATCGGCGTCCGGAACGTATTTGTCCGCCAGCGCCGCGGTGATCTCGAATAGCCGAAGTCGCGTTTTCTTTTGCAATTCATGACGGGTATCGATAATTCCGCCTTTAGCCAGATGCGGATCGAATGGCATGAATTCAACCGTCGCACCGGATTGACCGAATCGCTCGGTGAGATAAGCCCGTGCGTCGCCGTCGTATTTATCGCGGCTGTCATTCAGAATGACCATGCTGCGCGACACCAATTCGTGGTAGCCCATTGAGCGCAACAAGTCGATGGCGCGCGTCACCGGCAGCGACGTGTCGGCAGTCAGACCCGAGACGAATACCAGTGTGTCGCAGGCGTCGAACACCGCTTTCATCACCGGGTGCTCGAGATCGTCGGAGGTGTCGACGACGATGACGTTGTGCGTGCGGCGCAACCGCGACAGCACGCCGGCGAACATGGACGGAACCAGCGGCCGAGGTTGGTCAGACGCGCGGTTACCGGCCAGCACGTCCAGCCCTAAACTGTTCTGCCCCAGGTGTTCCCGAATATCGGCGTAGCCCTGAACATCGGTGTCGTTCAAAACCGCCGAGTAGTCGCCCGGCGGGGACTCGTCGATCCGGCCGGCCAGTGTCCCGAATCCGGGTGCCGCGTCGATGGCCACCACATTCTCCGGCCGGCACTCGCGGAACACCGCGCCGATGCAGGCGGTCAGCGTGGTTTTTCCGACCCCGCCCTTGCCCGACACCACTCCGACGACGTACTGCTTGCGAATGTGCCGGCGGATGCGCCCCTGCAATTCCCGATAATGCCGCTCGGCGGGTGATTCTCCGAGATTAATGGACTGAAAAGTCGCGGAATATATAAATTTGCGCCAACCGGAACCGGGCGGAATTTTGCGGGCCCTGACCATATCCGAGATACGCAACGTTTCCGAAACGGAGTCGGGGTGCTGAGGACGCGAACCCGCGGATGATCTCGGCGTTTGCCGACCTTGCTCCGGCGAATTCGGTGCCGGGTTCCACGGATTTGTCACGATGCCGATGCTAACACGCGTGTGGAACCCCTCACTTAGACAACCTTTCGGTAGGAAAACCATTCATCATTCGCGGGGAGCCGGCGCATCATCCGGTTAACCGCGGCCGTGATGTTGCTTGTTGTTCCCGGCGCCAGGATCATCCACCTTTTGCCGGCGGACAACTCGTGCTCCGCGACGATCCGCCCCTCGGGGGAATCGATGATGGTGACGGCGTTCGGCTCGACCTGGGTGCGTGTGGGCCCGGCCAGCGCCACCCCGGATTGCAGCGCGACAATCCCCGCCTGCGCCGACCGCTCCGCATCCGCGGCCATCCTCAGAATCTGGAGTTGGTCGGTATCCAGACGCTGGGCCGCCAGGAAAGATTCCAATGCCTCTCGGCTGGTTGCCTTTTCCTGCAATGCGTCCACGTCCAGTGTGACCGGCCGCAGCGGCGCGGGTTTGTTGGTCCCGCACAGGCGCTCGATCTGGGAGCGGATCACGGCGTTCGCCGCACCCTCGGCGGTCGACGTGCCCGCACCGGAGATGCGGATCAGCTCTTCGGATCGCTCGAGGACCACCCACCATTCGGCGAACCGTGCCAGCAATGCCCCGGTGAGCGCCCGCCCGTTTACCGGCGTGCGGACGTGGATCATCAAGGCCACGTCGCGCCGTGACAACACCGTCAACCATTCGACGACGTTGTGGTCGACCGTGCCGGCCTCATCGATCACGCCCGCGGCGCGCAAGTCCGCGGCGACCGGGTCTGCGAGCGCCGCCTCCCGCGTCTCGACGCTGGGCCTTATCGCGCGCAGCCCCAATTCCGGGGCGAGTGTTTCGATTCCGGTGAGTATCTGTAGCACCCACAGGCCATCGACTGTCGTGGTTAACACGAAACATCCCTATTGAAAGCCACTGGGGCGCAAGCTTTCGCGTGCGCCCCAGCCCGGCTTCCGATGTCAGCCCGCAGCGAGCGAGGCGTCCAGCATCATCGCGTCCTGGGTGATGGAGTCCACCACCTGACCGTGCATACCGACCGTCTCGGCCAGATGAAGCAGCGGCTGCTCGATGTGATGCATGCTCTCCTGGTACGAGGCGTGGTACTGACCCTGCATGCTGCCGGCCAGCAAATTGTTGATGTTCACCAGATCGGTCTGGGCCTCCTGCAGCGCGGCCGAAGCCGAAGCCAGGGTGGCAGTGCCCTCGCCGATGACCGGCTGGTTATAAGTGATGAATTCGTCGCTCATGCCGTGGTTTCCAATCTTCGAAGTGTTCAGTGGGTTGAGCGGGGATGCGCTCTACTACGTCGTCTGAATTGCCGCGACCCGGTGGTAAGAGTCGAGGTCGTGCTGCGCGAACTGCGCCACCGAGACGCCGAGCTTGTTAGCCAACTCGGTGCAGCCATTGATCACGCGCGTGAGGTCGGTGTTGATCTCGATCGCCTTCTGCTGCGACATCATTGCCGCTTGACCGCTGTGTGCGCCGCTACCCACCATTTCTTCGATGGCCTGCAAACCCTGGGTTGCGGCCTGGGTGGCGTGCTCCATGAGTGATTCGATTTTGGCCTTGACCTGCATGGCCAATTGCGGCGGAATTTGCGGGAACGATCCTGTTGCTTCGGCCATTACCTCTCCTTTGGTGACGCCTGCCCCGTTGCGGGGCTTGGGCAAAAGTCTAAGTGCTTTTCGATACCTGTCACTTCAGCTTTTTTGCCTCCATCCCTCAGCTCCCAATTTCCCCATTAGTCTCAGGTGCGCCAATACTTAAAGGTCCGTCCGTTGCGGATCAGGGTGATCGGAATTCACCACGATCCGCGCATGCGTGACGTCGTCCTTCTTGTCACCCGAAGCGCTCTCACCGCGTCCCAGCATCCCGGGCGACATCGGCATCGCGGAACCGCCGGCGCGCGCCGTGGGACTGCGCAGATCGGCCGCATTGAGCACCCCGGCCCGGCCGGTCGGCCGACCGGCGGTCTCCGGCTCGAAGGTGCTGGCGGGCTGCGTGAAGCTGGTCAGGCTGGCGGCGCTGGAGCTCAGACCGCCCACGCCCGCTCCGCCGGCTCCCATGCCACCGGCGGCCGCGCCACCGGCGCCGCCGAGCGGCGCAGCCATCGCCTCCAGACCGGCCCCGGTCCCGGCCCCGGCGTTGGCGCCGGTGAACATGCCCATCAGGCTCTGGATCGGGCCCATCCCGCTCTGCATCGCCTGCGCGGGCGCCTGCGTCAACTGGCTGATGGGCTGTAACGCGCCAGAGAACAGCTGCGGCGCCTCCGACGCCATGGACGACAGTTGATTGGCGGCCCCGCCCGTCCCCGACCCGGTAGAACCGGCGAGCTGGGAACCGGCCATCGGCGCCTGGGCGGCGTCCGAGCCGGCCGTCTGCCCGACCTGCGCTGCGAGGCTGGCGGCCGAACCCAAGCCGGCGGGGGCCACGTCGCCGGCCACCGCCGGCGGCGGAACAGCCGCAGCGGCCGCGATCGCGCCCAGCGTGGTCGCATACAGCAGACCGACGCTGGAGTTCTGTGGCCAGAAGTCGCCGAAGTACTCCAGGTCCTGCGAGACGATGCCCGGGGAATTCTGGCCGAACCAGTTGGTCGCGCACAATGTGCCCCACAGGTCCCGGTTCGCGTTGCACGCCACCGACGGTATGACCGACGGTGCGGCCATCGTGTAGGCATCGACCGCGCTCTGGGCCAACAAGACGTGCTTGGCGCAGTGCGCAGCGAGCGGTTCGAGCCCACCCATGTTGAGCGCTGTTCCACGGGCAACGTTGGCGGCACCGGCCAGGCCCGTCCAGGATGCGCTGGTGCCGGTGATGTTGGCGGCAGACGCTGCCATCCCCATCTGGTGGCTCGCCGCCTCGGTGGCCATCACGGCCGCGTACGCGACGATCGATTCAGGACCGGGGCCACCCTCGAAAATCAGCGCGACGGCCTCGGGCGGCGCCGCGACCCATCTCGGGTCAATAGGCATAAGCGGCGGTTAGAAGGAGAACTGGGCGGCGCTGATCAGCTCTTGGAGCACGTAGCTGACCGACGACAGGCTCTGCCCGGCGGAATACACCCCCCGCTGCCCGAAGTGCGCACCCGCAACGCCCAGGTAAGCGCCACCGGCGCCAGCCATCGCCGACGCGAATGCCACGTCGTCGGCGGAGCCCGCCATCGGCACCACTCCGGTCAGAGCCGCCGAGCCGGCCGCCGTCGTCGCCGCCATCTGGCCGGTGATCGCCGATTCCGTCAGTGACGACAAATTGACGGCCGCGGGGCTGACATCAAACATCGACATGTTGTCTCCCGTGTTCTGGTCCGCAGACCCTCCCTGCGGAATTATCTGAGTCTATGGTCTTTTTCCGGTGCGCGTGTACGCGAATTCTGTGACGCCCCTGAAATGGCTATTCACCTGATTCGGGGGTTCCTACCAGCACGCCTTCGATCTCGCCCTCCGTTGTGACCAGCAGGCCCCGGCCCGGCGGCAACTGCTGAGCGCTGACCCTCGCGAAGACCTTCACCATTGCGGGGTCGTTGTCCATAAACAATGTGGGCGACCGCGACCCCGTCATTTTCTGCAGGAACGGGTTCATCACGACCTGACCGGCCCAGTTTCCGGGCAGACGCGCGGCGATGACGTGCAGACCGATCTGTCGGCTGCGCTCGATCAACGGCAGCAACGGTGCAGTCGCCGCGGGTTTCATCACCTGGTTGTGCGCCCTGAGCTCGTGTTCGTCGTCGATCAAGACGAACTGGCGCGGGCCCTCCCACGTCTTCAGGTCCATCAGCTCCTCCTGCGTCAGACCCGACGGTGGGAGACGAGTGCGCAGCTCGGTGACCAAATCGGCGATGACGGCATCGATGTCGTCGGCGGTGTAGGCGTAGGCGCGCACATGCGGCCCCCGGATCTTGCCGATCAGCGTGGTCTTGGGATCGATCACGGTGATCTGCGCCTGCTCCGGGGTGAACCGCTGGGTGATCGCCTGGCCGATGGCCGCCAGCGTCGTGGTCTTGCCGCAGAGCTGGCGACCCATCACGAGCATGTTGGGAACCGCTCGGGCCTGCAGTGCCACCGGCTGCAGTCCACTCTCCCCGATGGCGAACGGGATGTTGAGTGGGTCCGAGGCCTCCGCGGTGCGGTCGTATGCCTCGATGATCTGGGCCATCGCCACCCGATCGGGCAGCCGGGACAGTCGGTCGACCTTGTCGGCGCCGGTGACCTGGGCGATGACCGCCCCGATGCCGCGGGCGGTCACCCGTTCGCCCTCGATTCCGGTGACTTCCGGGACCCCGACCAGCATCTCGTGTCCGTCCCGGGTCAGCCCGAAGCCGGGCCGGTCCAAGGTGTTGCGAGCGGCCCTGCGACGCTCGGTGGACGTGCCCATCTGCGACTCGTCGGGGTTGCTCAGCCGCAGCTGAATGCGTGCGTTCGACACGTTCAGCAAGCCCTGCTTCTGGCCGACGAACCAGCCGTTGGCGCTGGTCATCACGTGCACGCCGTATGACAGCCCTTGCCGGGCTATCGCCATCGCGCGATCGCCGAGCGTGAAGTCCTTTTCATACAGGTCTCCGTAGTTGTCGACGATGAGGAACACGTCGCCGAACTTGTCCTCCGGGTCGGTTCCGCCGCCGCCCGCCGCGCCGAACCTCCGCTCCCGGAACTCGGAGATGTCGATCTGATAGTGCTTGAACGACGCCTCCCGCGACCGGATCAGACCCTCGATGGTGGCGATCGTCCGCGACACGCCTTCGGTGTCGTTCAGGCTGACGACACCCGCGGCATGCGGTAGCTCTTCCATCGGATACAGCGCCGCGCCGATGCAGAAGAACGTCACCCGTTCCGGGCGGTACATCAGTGCCGCCGAGGTCATCAGCGTCATCAGGGTGGTGCTCTTGCCGCGCTGTGCGGTGCCGACGACCATGATGTTGTCCATCTCGGCGTCGATCACGTGCACCTGCTGGGTGTGGTCCTCGGGGATGTCGACGATCCCGATCGGGAAGGTGAGACCTGGGTTCTGGCCGTAGTCGACATGCCACGGCTTGCCCCGCCAGTAGCTGACCAGTGCGTCGGCCGGTTCGCTGACTTCCAGTGGGGGAAGCCAGATTTGGTGCGGGAGCCGGGCCTGGGTCGAGATCAGCGAGTCGCGGATGACGTCGAGCAGCTTCTTCTTGCGGAAGCCGTCGGAGTGGAACAGGAACTCGTCGGGCTCCTCAGGCTCGTCGGCAACGGCGAGCGCCGCGGTGTCTTCGACGCTGAGCGGCTGGTACTCCCAGGTCAGCGGGCGGGGCTGGGAAAAGCTCACGTCGATGGTCCGGTTGACGTTCACGACCTTCTTCGGCAACACGAACGGCGCCGAGAGATAAAAGCACCGGAACGGCTCCAAATCACGCGGCCCGACCTTCATCAGCGCGTAACCGTTCTCCTTCGACGGCAGATGCAACGCGGCGTCGCTGCCGATCACGTCGCGCGAGTCCTCGGCCGTCTCGGCGCGCAGCGCGACCCGGAATGCGATGTTGCTCTTGGCTTTGCTCAGCGACGACAAATCGAGTCGCTGGCCACCCAGGGTGAAGAAGACGTTACATCCGCGGCCTTCCTGGCCGATGTGGATGACCAGCTGGATCCACTCCTGGTGGTGGTGGAACAGCTCGAGGTACTCGTCGATGACGACCAGCAGGATGGGCACCGGCTCGAGATCGCGGCCGGCTAGCCGCATCTCCTCGTACTCGTTGGCATCGCGTGCCCCGGCCTCTTTGAAAAGCCGGTAACGCCGGTGGATTTCGCCGTCGATCGCTTTACGCATTCGTTCGGCCAGGTGTCGGTCGTCCTTGCCGAGGTTGGACAGCGAACCCGCGACGTGCGGCAAGCCCGCCAGGTCTTGAGCAGCCGACTCGAACTTCATGTCGACGAAGATCAGAGCGAAGGTTTCCGGCGAGTGGGTCAGCGCGATGCCGTTGGCCAGCGACAGGAAGTACTCCGACTTACCCGATCCCGATGTACCGATCACCACCGAGTGGAAACCGAAGCCGCCGAAGTCTTTTGCGCGGAAGATGACGTATTGCAATTCGCCGCCGGGCTTCACCCCGACCGGCACCATCGCCCATTTCGCGTCGCCGCGGCCGCGGCTCTCGGCCCACAACCGGTCGACGTCGAGTTGGCGTGGATCGGTGATCCCCAACGCCCGCAGCAATTCTCCGGCCTGGCTGTCGGTTTCGGACAACTCCCCCGCGCTCATCGGGGACCAGCGGGCCAGGGCCCGGGCGTAACGGTTGGCGGTACTCTCGGCGAGCATGTCAGCGACCGCATAGAACGCATCGCGGTGATACAGGTGCCGGTCCCGCAGATCGAACCGCTGGCCCTCCTCGGCGAAGCCGACACCGAGGCCGGGCCGGGTTGCCAACCGCAGCACCGTGATTCCAGCCATGCCCTTCTGCCCGGTCACGCCCTCCCACTGCTCGGGTGTACCGATGTTGTCGTCGACGATCACCCAGTGCGGGCCGAGCCGGGTCGCTGAGGACTCCATCGCCGAAGGCATCGACGTCGGGCTCGTGCCGACCGGCGGCGTCCACGGCCCGCGGCCCTTGCGGTGCAGCTCGGCGTCGAGCGCCTCCTCCAGCTCGGTCGGCGACGCGAACAGCAGACGGCGCAGGCCACACGCGTCGAACATCTCGTCGTGCTGGTTGTGCGGCAGCCAGACCAACCACGACCACAGTTCCGGGTGGCGGGTCACCACCATCAGCTTGAGGTCGTTCGGGCTGTGATATACCGCCAGCGAACACAGGATCGACCGGGCCAGGTTGTGCAACTCGGCGGGCTCGGGCCCGATGAAGCTGAAGCCGGGCTTGGACCGCAGGCTCAACACCTTGCCGATGCCACGAATCTTGCTCTGCTCCAGGATGAAATCACGCAGGGCGCCGCCGGTGACCGGCTCCAGTTCCTCGCCGATCGGCACCTCCGGCCACTGCAGCGAGACCGCGGAGTCGCTGGCCTGCTGAATGCCGACACCGAGACGGACATCGAGGAAGTCCGGGTCGTCAGGGCGGCGCTCCCACATCCGCGGCCCGCCGATCACGGTGTCCAGCTGTTGCGGGTCGCCGTGGACGAACAGCTGGCTGCGTCGCTGGTCTTGTGCGGCGCGCTGAACTTCTTCGCGATCTTCGTCGAGTTGGCGCAGATAGATGCGCCGCTGCTTTTCCTGCTCGCCCCACGAGATCCGCCGGCCGCGGCCGAATCGCCCGCTGAACATCAACGCGCCGAAGCCCGCGAGCCCCATCATCGGAAAGAAGCCGGACTGCAGCGAACGAACCCCGGAGGTGTACATCACCACCAAGGTGCCGATGATGCCGACCAGCAGGGCGGGCAGCGCGATCATCAGCAGGATGTTGCGTGGCTCGCGTTCCGGTAGCGCCAGCGGCGGGGCGACCGCCACCCGTACGGGAGGGACCATCGGCGCGGGTTTGCGCGCGCCCCTGACGAATCCACGTTTGGACATGCCTAGCCTCCGGCCTGTGGGTTGGCTTCCGGTACGGGTGCGACGGCACCGCCGCCGGCGATGGTGTCGCGCGCCAGCAGGGCGCTGTCGTGACTGATGGCCGGGCCCGCCGCGAACGTGCGGACGATCGGCCAGGGCGCCTGAACGGCACTACCGACGTCCAGCCCGAGGGGTTCCAACGTCTTGCGGTCCCACTGCACGCCGAACCGAACACCTTGCGGTGACACCCAATACAGGTTCTCCCGGCTGCCCGAACTGGCCACGCCGCTGGTAGTCGCGACGAAATTCGCCGCTCCCGGCAGCACCAACGCCTGGTCGGCCTCGACGGATTCGGGTGCGCGGTCGTCGCGCACCAGCCGAACCAGCCGCTGGTCCATCCCGATCGGGACCGGCAGGCCCCGCCCACTGATGATGGTGATCGACGCCTGCGGGTCGGTGGATTGCTTTTGCCATGCCACGCATGTCACCGGATTAGCGGCGGTGTCAATGAAATTCAGCTTTCCCGAGGGATAGAACCCGACGTTGAGCACGTCGACCGCCGGGATGTGGATCAGCTTGTCCGGCGATATCAGCGTCGGCGTGGCGGAGGCCTGCGTCAGCGCGGTGCGCAGCAGGTCGGCGACGAAGCTGGTGATCTTCTGCACCCCGTTGGACAGCAGTGCATAGAAGCCGGTGACGGTGCCGTTGGAGTCACGCGTCTCCAGCACGCTGCCGACCGTCGATCCCGGTAGAAACGTCGACGGCGCACCCAGCTCCGGAATCGCCGGTATCACAAGGGGTTCGGTGGCCGGCATCGCGTCGAACAGTGCGTTAGAGATCTCGATCGGATAGGTGACACCCGGGTCAAGACCAAGGTTGAAGGTCACCGAGCGGTCAGTGGGGTCGATCTGCGACCGCTGCCCATCCCAGACCACGTAGGTCGCGCCCTTGTGGTTGACCAGCACGGCCTGACTCGGCTGCATCGGCGCGCCCCGGCCGTCTTTGTCCAGCTCGCCCGCGATCGACGTCACCATCGGCACCGTCCCGGTACCCCGGGTGGGCGCGGTGTCACACACCGACCATGCCGACACCGAGCTCTGCGTAACGGTAAGGCTGTCGGGCACACCGGGAATCCCCACGATCGGCCCGGTCGGGTACTTGGCGATCTCGGCCGCCTTCACCCAGGTGGGGGCGGCGGCGTTACCGACGACCAACCGGGCGGAGGTCAGATTCAGCGCCGGGTAGAGCCGGCCGTTGATCTTCGCGTAGACCGCGCCGGTGTCGCGGTTTCCGATGATCGCGGACTGCCCGACCAGGCCGGCCGGCTTCATCACGTGCAGCAGCGCCATCCAGCCGACGCCGATCAAGACGAACACCATCGACAGCGCCACCGCTGCCTGCTGCTTGCGGTCGTCGTGCTTCATCCGCACCGAGAACCGGGTGATCGCGGCTTTCAGCCTGCGGTTGTAGAACAGGTGGCCCGAGTTCTGGTCGCGGTTGGAGAGATTGAGTGGCACGGTCAGTGTCCTTTCGGCGGCTGATACGCGCCCGCCTGATGCTCAAAGCTGTTTGGCGACAACCAATTTCCCATCACTGCAACGCTCCGCCATAGCGCGCCCGGTTCTCTGCCTCGGCCTCTTCCCGCAACGCGACGATCGCGAGGTTCAATCGATCGGCCAGCTCTGAGTGGTTGTAGCCAGACATCACGCTCGGGTGCAATGCCAATTCGACCAGCCGTCCGTCGGCATTCGCGACCGCATGAATATCGCCGAGATCCACGCTGTAGGTGACGGTCTCGGCCTGGCCCACGAGGGCTTCCCACTTGTCGGCGGCCTCGTTCAATTCACGAAGAACCGACTCGACGAGATCCTTGTCGCTCAGCTGCGCGCGACTGCTCGGCCCCGGCATCATTGCAGTATCTCGACCGCTGGCGACCAGCGTCAATTCATTGTCTGCAGGCTTACGCACAGCGGTCCGTCACGGGCCGGCTTTCCAGCCGCTGGCCGGCGGCGAGCTGAGCAACTGGAACCAGGCGAAGTGGTAGTTCGCGCTGACCAGGTCCTTGGTGGCGATGGCCTCGGTGGCGGCCAACAGCAGGCAGTTCAGCAGTAGACCTGGGTCGACGTCGGGGTATTGGGCCAGGAGTTGGTACCGCGAGGTGTCGAGGTAGACGCGCAATATGTCGATCTCGGCATCGACGATGCCCGTGCCCGCAGCGCCTGCCCTGGCCAGCGTGTTGACCATCCGCGGCAGACCGTCACGCCAGTGCGTCGCCTCGCCGAGCACCCAGCCGAGGTCGTCGACCGGCGGCAGTTCACGGGGTCGCGACGAGGTGTCGGCGACCTCGTAATCGGTTGCCCAGCCCAGCGGGTCGCCCGGCGCGTAGGTTCTCAACAGCGTGGTTTGGCCCAGCAGCGTCGCCGCGGTGCCGCTGCGCCGGCGGGGTTCCAGAAGCTGGATGTCGGCGGGCAATTTGAGCCCGGGCGGTATCCAGCCGTGGGCAAGGTCTGTCACCAGCAGCGTGCTGCCATCGTCGCGGACGCCGACGGCCCAGCGCAGACCCGGTTCCTGGCGTGCAACGAATTTGAGCACGCGTTCCAGCCGTTCTTGTTCCGGCTCGGCAGGCTCTGGAGGCGCCGCAGGTACAGCCGGCGCTTGGGGCGCAGGGGATTCTGGGAGCGCTGCCACCGGCAGAAGCCGCGTGACCTCGGTGTCGTCGATCTGCGGCTGTTGAACCGCGGGCGGCGGTGGCTCGACGGGCGGTGGCGGCTCCACTGGCGGTGGCGGCTCCACTGGCGGCTGCGCCAACGGCGCAATCTCCTGCAGCAGCGTCGCAAGCTCCTCGAGAACCTCGGTGTCGTCGGAGTCGAATGCGTGCTTGGGCGCCGACTGCTCCTGCTCCACCACCGCGGGCTCTACCACTTCGGGCTCTACAGCTTGCGGCTCGGGCTCTGGCAGCTCAAGAGGCGCTGGCACCGCGTGCGCCGCAGCATCCGAGACCGGTTCCCGGTGGTCCGTCTCTTCGGCGGGCTCCGGTGGGGAGAAAGGCTCCCAGGGCTCGAAGATCTGTTCGGGTTGTTCGTGCCGCGCCTCGGACGTAGCCGGACTCTCCGGGACCGGTATCTCCACAACGGGTATCTCGGTGGCCGGCTCCGGCTCCGGTCGCGGTGGGGCGATTTTGAATCGCGTTGTTTTTTCGGTGTCGTCGACACCATTCACAGGCCGGTGTTCGGTCGGCGATTTCGATGTCATGTTGTGAAGATGGCGAACTGTCGACTCGACCCGGCGTGCCGCAAAGGCCCGCGCTTCATTGATGACTCGAGCTTCTTCTGCCTGTCGCGTCGAATCGACCAAACCCGCGCAACGAATGTTCTTGAGTTCTTCATTTGCCGAATTGACGATCCGTTGCAAGTCGGCTTTCAGATATTTGACGAGCGGCGCCGTCTCGGCGGTGACCATGGACAGCTCCGCAGGCCAGAGGCCGCCTGTCACCCAGGGGGTGCAGTCGACAGGGGCCTTGAAGGCCGGGATCTTCAGTGATTCCTCGGCAGCTCTCCGGAGGCGCTGGCGCGCCGTATTCCGTCCGAAGATTGCCACCGGCCAAGCCTACCGTCATCGTCGGCGCCACATCGGCGCTGTTTGACGGCCCGGAAAGGCGGGGTGAATTGTGCGAATAAGGCCGTCTGGGTACCGTGAGCGCGTGGCTGATTCAGGGCTTCAGCAGCAGTTGAATGAAGTGCGTGCGTTACTGGGACGGGCGCGAGAGTTGTTCGGCGCCAACCCGGTCGAACCGCCCACCGACATCGCTCCGGAGCGCGACGCGGTCCAGACCTGGATTCGCTAGCTACCGGTCTGCGTCGTTGCGACGCGGTAGTTCGTGCGCGACCAATCGTTCGATCGCCTCATCAAGGTCCTCGGCGGTGGGAACCTCGGCCGACGGGGTGTAGCCGGCCGCGACGATCTCGCCCCGAACTTCCATCACCGCTTTGAGATACGAGACATCTGCGGTCAGCAGAATGCCCTCGGTCAGGCTGTCCGCGTCGGTGTTCATCGCCGCCTCAGTCAGCGTCACGCTATGCATGTAGCCACCGCGGCAGGAGCGGACCAGGATGTGCCCGCTCGGATGGACGGTGTCGAACGCGGGATCGGCCGCTGTCATCGACCGTCGTCGGAGATGCGCTCAATTTTGCCGGCGGCTTCGGCGTCATACTGCTCCCACATGCCCGCCGATTTTGTCAGGTTGGCCGCGATCTCCGCGTGATTGTCGGCTTGTTGCTCATAGCACAGCCGCCGCTGCTCGAGCAGCTCCCGCCCGGCCTCCCTCAGGTCGCCGAAGATCGGACCCAGCGAATCCAGGCTCTGCTGAATCGCCTCATGCGACGACGGAAGCGTGCGCAGATACTCCGACGTCTCCTGGTGATGGCCGGCGGCTTCCCGCAAGTTGGCCGGCACCACATGGATTCGGTCTGCCATCCGATCTCTCCTTCTGACGTTCGGCGCGAGCCGCGCTACTCCTACGCTGTCTCGGTTCTTTCGGCGTTCGCCGGCCTGGTCGGCGCCGGCGGTTCGGTTGCGCTCGGTGCGGGTGCGTTGACCGGCGCCGGAGGGTGCTCCCAGCCTAGGAAGGCTGGCCCGTTCACGGTGGAGATGTGCTGGATCTGTCCGTTCACCAGCGCCCGGCTGTCACCGAGGGCAAGAGCGTGCCGGTCGGTGAACATCCCGATATCTCCGGGCGTGAGCTGCGCCGGGTCCACCGGATCGCTGACCGCGGTGCCGGGCGGCGGTATCGTCATGCCCTCCTGCCGGAAGGCCTCCGCGATCGGAGTGCCGCCCGCTGCGGCTTCGATCGCGGCGGCAAGCTGCGGGCTCGGGGCGGTCAGTGTCTCGCCATTGGGCAGCGTCACCACTGTCGGACCGGACGCGGGTTCACCCGATTCGTGGCCGGCCCGGTCGTGACCGTCGTCGTCGGACACCAGCTGGTTCTCGGGATCGTCGGACTCCGGCCGCGGGTCGTCGAGGCCGGCCGGCGACATCTCCTCCGGCGGCGAACCCGCGAGCGGGAATCCCCCGGGCATGCCGAACCCGCCGCCGCTGGGCAGGCCTCCCCCGCCGAAGGAGGGAATGCTGGGCACCCCGGCCGCCGCGGGTGGGGCTTGGCCCGCCGCCGCCTCGGGTGCCGGCCCGAGATCGTCGTCCGGGAAGGAATCGGCGTATGGGTCGAGCTCGGATCCCGTTGCCGGGGGCTGCGTTTGGACGGCGGGCGGTACCGGCGCGGAGGTGGGGGCGGCCGCGGGCGGGTGCCGGTCATCAGAACTATCGGACGGATCGGCGCCGGCCTGAGATGAGTTGTACAGCGACGTCCACGCGGCCATCAGCGCCGAGTTCGACGTGTCGTCGAGGCTCGCGCCAGCGACCACCGCCTGGATGTCGCGCAGCTTGCCGATCAGGTATCGCTGGAAGTCACGCGCGCCGGCGGGAGTGTCCAGATCCGACCGCGTTGCGACCGCGCCTTCGATGTCGCGTTGCAGGGTGTTCAAGGCGTCTCTACTGGCGGCGGCCTTCTGGTGTGCATTCAGGACGGCTGTGACGACCTGCAGGTCGACCTGGGCGGTCGTCGAGTTCTGTTGTGCCAGAGCGACTTCTGCGCTTCTGATGGCGTCGGCCGCGTCGCCTTCTTGATGATCGGGCGCGGGCACTGGGTCAGGCGTCGTCATCGCCGTGCTGCTCGAACATGGTGGGGACAGTAACCAGGGGCGCTGGTGCCGACAATTCACTCGTGTGCACAGCCGCGGCTGTGCGCAACGACTAGTCCGCGGGCGCGCTGTAGTGCTCACGCAACTTGTCCAAGGCCGCCGTGGTGGACCCGTCGAGCCCGCGGGCTTGCGACACCACCGCCGAGATCTCCTGCTGCTTGGCGATCAGGAACTTCTGGAACTCACGCGCACCCGTCGGGGTATCGAGGGCGAGCGCGGCCTGATTCGTCACCGCGCCGTCGATCTCGGCAGCGATCGCGTCGAGGCGCCGAATGCTCTCGACAGTGGCGGCGTGCGCGCCGGCGAGCGCTGCGACCAGCGCCCGGTCGGCGTCGGCGGAGGCGGCGTGCCGTGCCGACAACGCCGCCTGCCGTGCCCCGATGGCCTCGACCGCACCACCGGCCTGCTCGGCCATTCCCTGTCCCTGCTCGTCGGCCATCGTCGTTATCCCGTCGGACGCCGGATCTGCACGCCGGCGCCCAGTGGACTGATCCGCACGGTCGCGCCGGAGTGCGGCGCCTCGACCACCAGGTTGTTGCCGATCGCCAACTGCACATGACCCGCCGTCGGGAAAACCAGATCGCCTGGACGGACCTGCGAGCGTGGGACCGGTACGCCATCGTAAATCTGCTGATATGTAGTGCGGTCCAGGTGAATTCCGGCATGCGCATAGGACCACTGAGTCAGCCCAGAGCAATCGAACTGGTCCGGTCCGGTCGCGCCCCACACGTACGGCCGGCCCAACCGCGACAGCGCCGCGCGCACCGCGATACCCGCGCGACTGTTCGGCGGAGGCAACCTCAGCCCGGCCGGATGGCCGCGGTGGTGCAGCATCCGATAGCGCACCGCGCGCCAACTCGACCGGTGCTTGCGGGACTTTCGCCGGGCGGCCAGCACGTGTGCCTGCTGAGCACGCAAGCGCGCGACTCGGCGGCGGATAGCCTCGCGCTGCGCGATGGGACTTTCCGGCACCGCGGTGTCGGCGCGGGCCTCATCGAGCACACCCTTCGTCAGGGCGCGCGCGTGGGCATGATCCCGGTGGGCTTCGCGCGCGATGGCCGTCACTTCGGCGTCGACGGTCGCAGCCGAGCGCAGATCGTCGCGGCTGCTCTCCACCGCTGCACGGTAGAGAGCATGTCCCCCAACGGGATTCAGGGCGGCGGCACGCGCCAGCAGCCCGTCGTAGGGCGCCAGCCGAGCGTCCAGCGACGCTTCCCGGGTGCTGCCGGCGAACAGTTCGTGCGCGTGGCGCAATGCCGCCAACTCGTTTCCGGTCACTGCGGGTCCCCCTCGGCATCGTCGGCAAGGTCCGCGAAGGCCCGCACCCGGGGCTGGGCGCCGGGCGGGATGACTCCCCGATTCCGGATATCCCACAGCTCGGCCACGGTGACTCCGAGCAGTGCCGCGATCACCGCCTCGGGCAACGAGGACCGCGCGCAGGCCCGGTCCAATCGCGCGCTCAGACTGAGCGGCATCCGCTCGAGGAGCGCGCCGCGGGTGGCTTCCAAAGCCTCGAGATGCCCCATGAGCCGGGCCGCTGAATCCCCGTCGGCGTTGATCGCCACCCGCCAGGAGTTGGCGGCCAGCATTTCAGCCTTCACGCACTGTTCGATCACAGAGAGAATATACGACTCATATTCGTTTGATGTCTCCGCAGGCAGTCGCTCGATCACCGATTTGATCGCCTCGAGGTGGGCCTCGGCGTACCCCTCGAGGACATCGGTGTCGGTATGGCGGTCGACCACGACCGGACCCGCGGTTCGTACGGGGGTGGGTTCGGGCGGCGGGGCGGAGGTCAACCGCACGAGTTCGGCGGCGGAATCGGCCGCGACCACGAGCCGCGAATACGTGCCGGGCGGCAGGCCGAGACCGTTTTCAACCTTCTGAACTGTACCTTTGTGCGGTTTGCGAGCACCGCGTTCCAGATAGCTCAGTCCCATGATGCTGACGCCGGTCACCGAGGCGAAGTCGGCCAGAGACCAGTTGCGGGATTCACGTAATTCCCGGATCGCCGCTCCCGCAGATTCGCGGCTCATCGCAGCGCTCCGGCCATATCCGGATACTACATAGGACTATCTCTCCGACTCTGTGTATACGTTTTTGTCTCGCTTCTCTTGCCAACCCGTCATCGCTATGTATACGCTTCCATATACGTTTTGACACGAAGGAGGCGGCAAGATGGGACATCCGTGCTCGGTCAACCCGGAGATGTGGTTCGGCTACGCCGATGACGACGGCGGCGACGGCGCTGCCAAGGCGCGCGCCTACGAACAGTCCGCCACCGAGGCGCGGCTGCAGTGCTTGCGGCGGTGCCCACTTGCGCAGCAGCGACGCTGCGCGCGGTATGCGGTCGAGAATCGTGAAGAGTACGGCGTGTGGGCCGGCGTGAAACTGCCCGGCGGCCAATACCGCAAGCGCGAGCAGCTGGCCGAGGCGCACGCCACACTGCGCCGGATCGCCGCGGGGGAGATCAGCTCGCGGCAGCTCGCCGAGAATGCCGCATTGCTGACGCGCCGCGAGAACGACAACGCACCGGTCACCGCCACGGTGTTTCACATCCCCGTCTGCCAACCGCGGTCGGCGGCCTGACTCGATCTGACTCCGGAGTACGGTTGGATCGGGCCATGCAGATGTTGCGGGCACCGCGAAAATAGCAGCCATGACGACCGATAAGACCGGCGCAGAAGCCACCGTCACTGCCGCGCAGGGGAAGTACACCATCGCTGTCGACGGCGAGACGGTCGGGCTCGCCGCCTTCGCCGACCGGGGTAGCCAGCGCGTCTTCTTTCACACCGAGGTCGACGAGAGGTTCGGCGGACGCGGCTTGGCCACGATTCTGATCGATGACGCATTGCAAGCCACCCGCGCCGACGGCAGGCGTGTCGTTGCGACCTGCCCCACGGTCGCCGCGTTCATCAGAAAGCATCCCGAGTTCGGCGACATCACCGATCCGGTGACGCCCAGCATTCTGCAGTGGGTCGGGACCCTTTAGTTCTCCCGGCCGGCGAGTTCGGCGGCGAAACGGTCGATGAACGCCTCGACCGGACCGTTATCTGCTTGCCGGATCACGAATTTCGTCAAACCGGCCGCCACGTAACGGTCGAGTTGGCGGTGCAGCTCATCCCAGTCGGCAGCGACCAGTTCGGCCGGATCGACGTCGGGACGACGCGTGCGCACCGCGGCCGCCAACTCGGGCTGCAGCTCCCCGCCGGCGACGGCCAGCGAGATGCCGTAGTGGTCGGGCTCGATCTGCCGGCCCGCCTCCGAGGCGGACCGTTCGATCGCTTCGCGTCCGGCTCGCGCCTCGTTCGGGGTGAGGAAGCTGCCCAGCCACCCGTCGGCCAGCGTGCCGATCCGCCGGAACGCCGCCGGCGCCGAGCCGCCCAGCCAGATATCCAGCGGGGGATCGGGGCGGGGCGCGACGGCGGCCGCGGTCACCGAGAAGTACTTGCCGTCGTAGCTGGCCGACTCCTCGACCAGCGCCGCGCGCAGGATCCGCAGCGATTCGTCGAACACCGCGCCGCGCTCACCCTCGGGCACGGTGAACACCTCACGCTCGGCGGGAATCGCCGAACGCAGGCCGAATACCGGCAGCACCCGCTTGGGCGCGAGCGCGGCCAGCGACGCGAGTTGCTTGGCCACCAACACCGGGTGGCGCCCCGGCAGCACCGCCACCGAGGTGCCCACCTTCAACCGCTTGGTCCGCGCCACGGCATAGGCCATACCGATCATCGGATCGACCGCCGGCGAATAGACCAGCTCGGAGAACCACAGCGAGTCCACCCCGCTGCTCTCCAAGTGGTCGACGATCGGACCCAGCTGATCGGTCGATGTGTTGGCACCGAGGCTGATTCCAAAGCGCACCTTCACTGGCGTCTCCCTCTGTGTCGTCGTTCCTATCGCAACACGGTGGCCGCGCCGGTTGTGCCCGCTCGGTCATAGGCCGTTCAGGGAGCCGATCACCTGGACGGTGATGGCCAAGATCACCGTGCCGAACAGGTACGACACCATCGCGTGTTGCAGCACCGACTTCCTGATCACGCGATTCTTGACGACAGTGTCCGTCACCCCGTATGTCACGGCGATGGTGAACGCCAAATAGGCGAAGTCGGCGAAGGTCGGCTTGTCGTCTGAATTGAAGTCGATCCCGCCCACGGGTTCGGTGTAGTACAAGATTGCATAGCGCAGACTGAAGACCGCGTGCACCACGAGCCAGGACGCGATCACACTCACGAACCCAATGGCTGCGGCAATAGTCGCCTCAGGGCCCTTGGCCTTGCCGGCAATGAGCAGGATCGCCACGCCGCCGAGGCTGGCGATGCTGGCGATCACGATGACCGTATCTGCCGATCGACGCGCCGGATGTCGCTGCTGCACCACGATTTCGATTCCTGGAGCAGTCATCTTGGCGACGCTGGCCCACAACCAGACCAGGTAGACGACCGCGGTCACACTCCACCCGGCCGCCGGGGCATACCGCCACCCCGCGGTACTACCGACCAGGGCGCCCGTGCCCGCGCCGATCAAGACGGCGATTCCAATGTGCGCTGCGGCGGATTGGCCTTGTCCCAGGATGGAGGGAATCTTCATGCGCCAGCTAAGCATGTTCGGGCCGGTGGTACCGGGTGCGCCGCGGCGACCCCAAGGTCCCACCACAACGCGAAGGCCACGCGCTCTTTCGAGTACGTGACCTTCGGCCGCTCAGTCTCTCGGTGGGCGAAGGGGGACTTGAACCCCCACGTCCCGAAGGACACTGGCACCTGAAGCCAGCGCGTCTGCCATTCCGCCACTCGCCCTAAACAACCGGTGGAGCCTATCACTGTAGGGGCCAGCACTCCCAAATCGGATGGACCGCCCAGCGCCGCGGTTTGACCTGGCGCAATGGGATTCTCAGAGTTCTGGAGGTGCCGCTGGGCCGTTCTGGACCGATAGCATTCTCCGATACGACACGCGTACTGCGACACGCCGGAGACCCGTCCGGTGGGCAGCGAGCACACCGAAGGATCAGGCGTTAGGACATGAGCAGCCAGAGGGGGCTAGTTCAACGCATCGAGCGCAGACTCGAGGTCTCTGTCGGTGATGCTTTTGCCCGGCTATTCGGCGGCTCAATCGTTTCGCAAGAGGTCGAGGCAATGCTGCGACGGGAGGCGGCCGAAGGAATCCGCCCGGTTGCTGGCAACCGCTTTTTGGCTCCCAACGAATACATCATTACCCTCGGTATGAACGACTACCAGAAAGTGGGCGCCGACCCGGACCTCACTTCGGACGCTTTCGCTAAGCATTTGGCGGGATACATCGGCGAACAGGGGTGGCAAACATATGGTGACGTGGTCGTCCGGTTCGAGCAGTCGTCGAACCTGCACACCGGCCAGTTCCGCACCCGCGGTGCTGTCAACCCCGATGTCGAGCCCCGGCCAAGCGCCGGCGAGCCCGCCCCGCCAGAATCAGACCACGCGTTCAACGCAGAACCAGGAGCACCAGCGATGACCGAGAATTCGAGCTACGGCGGTGGCCCGGGGCAGGGTCGGCCCGGCGACGACTATTACGACGACCCCTACGCGCAGCCGCATGAGGACCCGCATGCCGCGCCGGACCCGCGCGGCGGCTACCCCGAGCAACGCGGCGGCTACCCCGAGCACCCCGGATACGGCGCACCCGACCCGCGCGGCGGCTACCCCGACCAGCGAGGCGCCTACCCCGACCAAGGCGGCGCTTACCCCGACCCGCGCGGCGGCTACCCCGAGCACCCCGGATACGGCGCACCCGACCCGCGCGGCGGCTATCCCGACCAGCGAGGCGCCTACCCCGACCAAGGCGGCTACCCCCCGCCGCGAGGCGGCTACCCCGACCAGAGCGGTTACGGCGGCGCTCCGGCCCAGGACGCGGGCTACCGACAGGCCGGCTACGGCCAGCCCGCCGGCGGCGGTCAGGGCTACGACGACTACGACTACGGCCGGGGTCCGGCGCGCCAGGAAGACGGCGGCGGGTACGGCGCACCCGACCCGCGTGGCGGCTACCCCGACCAGGGTGGCGGCTACGACCAGGGCTACGGCGGTGCACCCGGATACGGTCGGCAGGACTACGGCCGACCGGACTACGGACAGCCACATGCCGCGCCGGGCGCCGGCGGGTACGGCGAACCCCAACGCGACTACGACTACGGCCAGCCCGCGGAACCCAGCGGCTACGGCCAAGCCGGCTACGGCCAGGGTGGCTACTCTGCCTCGGGTTCGGCGGTCACGTTGCAGCTCGACGACGGCAGTGGGCGTACCTACCAGTTGCGTGAGGGCCCCAACGTCATCGGTCGCGGCCAAGACGCGCAGTTCCGGCTGCCGGACACCGGTGTGTCGCGGCGCCACCTGGAGATTCGGTGGGACGGCCACGTTGCGCTGCTGTCCGACCTCAATTCCACGAACGGCACCACCGTCAACAACGCGCCTGTGCAGGAATGGCAGCTGGCCGACGGCGACGTGATCCGGCTGGGACACTCGGAGATCGTCGTCCACATCCACTGAGCCCGCAGGTCACGCAGCCATCCAGCTTCAGCCCGAGGTGACCACCGTCCAAGTATCGTGACGTTGCTATAGCCGGGCAGATGAGGCACGCGGCACCAGGACGGAGAGGACGCCGGATGCAGGGACTTGTACTGCAACTGACGCGCGCCGGTTTCCTGATGTTGCTGTGGTTGTTCATCTGGTCGGTCCTACGGATCCTTCGCACCGACATCTATGCGCCGACCGGCGCGGTCATGGTGCGCCGCGGTTTGACCTTGCGCGGAACGCTGTTGCCGGCGCGGCAGCGGGGCGGCGCGGCGCGGTATCTCGTTGTCACCGAAGGGGCGTTGTCCGGCGCACGAATCACCTTGAGCGGCCAACCGGTGCTGATCGGCCGGGCCGACGACTCTACGTTGGTCCTCAACGACGACTACGCCTCGACGCGGCACGCGCGACTTTCCCAGCGAGGCTCGGAATGGTACGTCGAAGATCTAGGATCGACCAACGGTACATACCTCGACAGGGCGAAAGTGACGACGGCGGTACGGGTTCCCATTGGCACGCCGGTGAGTGTCGGCAAAACGGTGATTGAGTTGCGTCCGTGACTTTGGTCTTGCGCTACGCGGCGCGCAGCGATGTCGGCTTGGTCCGATCCAACAACGAAGACTCGGTCTACGCCGGTGCGCGCTTGCTGGCGCTCGCCGACGGCATGGGCGGCCACGCCGCCGGTGAAGTCGCGTCGCAGTTGGTGATTGCGGCGCTGGCCCATCTCGACGACGATGAGCCCGGCGGCGATCTGCTGGCCAAACTCGATTCCGCAATCCACTCCGGGAATTCGGCGATCGCCGCGCAGGTCGAAATGGAGCCCGACCTCGAGGGGATGGGCACCACCCTCACGGCAATCCTGTTTGCCGGCAACCGGATTGGGATGGCGCACATCGGTGACTCGCGCGGCTACCTGATGCGCGACGGCGAGCTGACCCAGATCACCAAAGACGACACGTTCGTCCAGACGCTGGTCGACGACGGCCGCATCACCAAGGAAGAGGCGCACAGCCACCCGCAGCGGTCGTTGATCATGCGCGCGCTGACCGGCCATGAGGTCGAGCCCACCCTGACCATGCGTGAGGTCCGCCTCGGCGACCGTTATCTGCTGTGCTCCGACGGACTTTCCGACCCGGTGAGCGACGAGACCATTCAGGATGCCCTGAAGATTCCCGACGTCACCGACAGCGCCGACCGGCTGATCGAGCTGGCGTTGCGCGGTGGCGGGCCCGACAACGTGACCGTGGTGGTGGCCGACGTCGTCGACAACGATTACGGCCCCACCCAGCCGATCATCGCGGGCGCGGTGTCCGGCGACTCCGGCATTCACGATCATCTGACCCGGCCGAACACTTCCGCGGGACGCGCCTCGGCGTTCACTCCGCGGAAAGAAGTCATTAAACGCGTTCCGCCGCAGGTAGATACGGCTCCGCCCGGGCCGCGGTCACGGCGTCGATTGCTGATCGGCGTCGCGCTGAGCATCTTGCTGGTGCTCGCGGCGCTGGCCGTCGGCCGCACGGTGATCCGCAGCTACTACTACGTCACCGCCTACAGCGGTGCGGTGTCGATCATGCAGGGGATCCAGGTGTCCGTCCTGGGTGTGCCGCTGCACCAACCGTATTCGCAAGGTTGCTTGAACACTCTCAACCAATTGTCGGTGATCCCCTACGGCGCCGCCGCCGCCAGTCATGACTGCCGGCTGATGAAGCCCTCCGATCTGGCCGAGTCGGCCCGCGCTCAAGTCGCCGCCGGGCTTCCGGTCGGAACGCTGGAGCAAGCCAATGCCCAACTGCGGCGGCTGGCCACCGAATCGCTGCTGCCGCTCTGTCCGCTGGCGCGCGCCCAGTCGCCGACCCCGACCCCTATCCCGGCCCCGGCCCCAACGCCCGCGCCGTCGGCCTCACCCGCGCCGGGCACGGAAACGTCGGTCCCGCAAGACCCTTCGGCGAGTCCCCCACCCGCGGTGCCGACGGCACCGCTTGCACCCACCGTCACAGCGCTCTCCCCGCCGCCACCCCAGCCAGGCACCGACTGCCGGACTCCGGAATGACGACGCAGCCGCAGGCGCCCGTCACTGTCACACCTTCGCTGCCGAACCGGCGCAATGCCGAGCTGGCGCTGCTGTGTTTCGCGACAGTCATCACCGCCGCGGCGTTCGCCATCGTGCAGGCCAACCAGGAGCGCGGGGTCAGCTGGCAGCTGTTCAATTACTCCGCGGGATTTCTGGCGGTGTTCGCCGTCGCACATCTGGCGATCAGACGCTATGCGCCGTACGCGGACCCGCTGCTGTTGCCGATCGTGGCGCTGCTCAACGGGCTGGGTTTGGTGATGATTCACCGGCTCGATCTCGACGAGCGGCTGGCCGAGGGGAGTGGCCGCGCCGTCACCAACCCGCAGATCCTCTGGACGCTGGTCGGCGTCGGCGCATTCGCCGCCGTGGTGATCTTGCTCAAGGACCACCGCCAACTCGCGCGCTACGGCTATGTATGCGGTCTGACCGGTCTGATCATCCTGGCCATCCCGGGGCTGCTACCCAGCTCGTTGTCCGAGCAGAACGGCGCCAAGATCTGGATTCGGTTGCCGGGCTTCTCGATTCAGCCCGCCGAATTCTCGAAGATTCTGCTGTTGATCTTCTTTTCGGCGGTCCTGGTCGCCAAGCGCGGACTGTTCACCAGTGCGGGCAAGCACGTGCTGGGAATGGACCTGCCGCGCCCCCGCGACCTGGCCCCGCTGTTGGCTGCGTGGGTGGCGTCGATAGCCGTGATGGTCTTCGAAAAGGACTTGGGCACTTCGCTTTTGCTGTATGCGTCCTTCCTCGTGGTGGTCTACCTGGCCACTCAACGGTTCAGCTGGGTGGTACTCGGGCTGGCGTTGTTCGCGCTGGGGAGCGTGGCGGCGTATTTCGCCTTCAGTCACGTCCGGGTCCGGGTGCAGACCTGGCTGGATCCGTTCGCCGATCCCGACGGCGCCGGTTACCAGATCGTGCAGTCGTTGTTCAGCTTTGCGACCGGGGGAGTCTTCGGCACCGGGCTGGGCAACGGTCAGCCGGACACTGTGCCCGCTGCCGCAACCGATTTCATCACCGCCGCCTTCGGCGAAGAGCTTGGATTAGTGGGTCTGGCGGGCATTCTGATGCTCTACACGATCGTGATCGTGCGCGGGATGCGCACCGCGATCGCCGTACGGGACAGCTTCGGCAAACTGCTCGCCGCGGGGCTGGCCTCCACGCTGGCGATCCAGCTGTTCATCGTCGTCGGCGGCGTCACCAACCTCATACCGCTGACCGGGCTGACCACACCGTGGATGTCTTACGGCGGTTCGTCATTGCTGGCTAACTATGTGCTGCTGGCGATTCTGGTGCGCATATCGCATGCCGCCCGCCGCCCGTTCCGCTCGACGGCGCGTAACACGTCGCCGATCGCCGGCGCCAACACCGAGGTGATCGAGCGGGTATGAACACCTCCCTACGCCGGATCTCGGTGACCGTGATGGCGCTGATCGTGCTGTTGCTGTTCAACGCGACGCTCACCCAGGTGTTCACCGCCGACGGGCTGCGGTCAGACCCGCGCAACCAGCGTGTGCTGCTCGACGAATACTCCCGGCAGCGGGGTCAGATCACCGCCGGCGGTCAGCTGCTGGCGTATTCGGTGGCCACCGACAGCCGATTCCGTTTCCTGCGGGTGTATCCCAACGCCGCGGTGTACGCGCCGGTGACCGGCTTCTATTCGCTGCGCTACTCCAGCTCCGGCCTGGAGCGGGCCGAGGACCCCTTGCTCAACGGGTCCGATCAGCGGCTGTTCGGCCGGCGGTTGGCCGACTTCTTCACCGGGCGCGATCCGCGCGGCGGCACCGTGGACACCACCATCAGCCCGCGCATCCAGCAGGCCGGCTGGGACGCGATGCAGCAGGGCTGCAACGGGCCGTGCCGCGGCGCAGTTGTGGCGCTGGAGCCGTCGAGCGGGAAGATCCTGGCGATGGTGTCCGCACCGTCCTTCGATGCCAACCTGCTCGCCTCGCACGACCCGGAGCAGCAGGCCAAGACGTGGCAGCAACTTCGCGACGACCCGCACTCGCCGTTGATCAATCGCGCGATCTCCCAGACCTATCCGCCGGGATCGACGTTCAAGGTGATCACCACCGCGGCTGCGCTGCAGAACGGCGCGACCGAGGACGACCAGCTCACCGCGGCGGCGTCGATTCCGCTTCCGGACAGCACCGCCACCCTGGAGAACTACGGCGGGATGCCGTGCGTCAACGCCGAAACCGTCACGCTGCGTGAGGCATTCGCCCGGTCCTGCAACACCGCGTTCGTCCAGCTGGGCCTGTTGACCGGAACCGACGCACTGCGCGGCATGGCCCAGTCATTCGGCCTGGACGCCGTGCCTGACCCGACGCCGCTGCAGGTCGCCGAGTCCACTATCGGCCCGATACCGGACGCTGCGGCACTGGGCATGTCGAGCATCGGCCAGAAGGATGTCGCCTTGACGCCGCTGGAGAATGCGGTCGTTGCGGCTACCATCGCCAATGCCGGCGTCAGCATGCAGCCCTACCTGGTCGACGGCCTGCAGGGACCCGACCTGGCCAACATCAGCACGACCGCGCCGCACCAACAGCGCCGTGCGGTGTCCCCGCAGGTCGCAGCTAAGCTGACTGAGTTGATGGTCGGCGCCGAGAACGTGACACAGCAGAAAGGGGCGATCCCCGGCGTGCAGATCGCATCCAAGACTGGCACGGCAGAGCACGGCCCCGACCCGCGCCACACGCCGCCTCATGCGTGGTACGTCGCGTTTGCGCCCGCGAAGGCCCCGAAGGTCGCTGTTGCGGTGCTTGTAGAGGGAACGGCCGACGGCGGGAGTCCATCGGCGACCGGTGGCGCGCTTGCCGCACCGATCGGGCGCGCCGTTATCGAGGCCGCGCTGCAGGGAGGACCATGAGCCCGCGAGTAGGTGTGACGCTGTCCGGCCGCTACCGGCTACAGCGATTGATTGCCACCGGCGGCATGGGTCAAGTGTGGGAGGCCGTCGACAGTCGGTTGGGCCGACGGGTCGCCGTCAAAGTCCTCAAGGCTGAATTCTCGCAAGACTCCGAATTCATCGAGCGTTTCCGGGTTGAGGCACGCACGACAGCAATGCTCAACCACCCCGGCATCGCCAGCGTGCACGACTACGGCGAGACGCAGATGGACGGCGAAGGCCGCACCGCCTATCTGGTGATGGAGCTGGTCAACGGTGAGCCGCTGAATTCGGTGCTCAAGCGGACCGGACGGCTCTCGCTGCGGCACACGCTGGACATGCTCGAGCAGACCGGCCGCGCGCTGCAGGTCGCGCACGCCGCCGGTTTGGTGCACCGCGACGTGAAGCCGGGAAACATCCTGATCACCCCGACCGGTCAGGTGAAGATCACCGACTTCGGGATCGCCAAGGCCGTCGACGCCGCGCCGGTGACCCAGACCGGCATGGTGATGGGCACCGCCCAGTACATTGCGCCCGAGCAGGCGCTGGGCCACGACGCGACCCCATCGAGCGACGTCTACGCGCTGGGAGTGGTTGGGTACGAAGCGGTTTCGGGTAAGCGGCCGTTCACCGGCGACGGTGCGCTGACCGTGGCGATGAAGCACATCAAGGAAGCCCCGCCGCCGCTGCCGTCGGACTTACCGCCCAATGTGCGCGAGCTGATCGAGATCACCCTGGTCAAGAACCCGGGCATGCGCTACCGCAGCGGGGGGCCGTTCGCCGACGCGGTCGCCGCCGTTCGCGCCGGGCGCCGCCCGCCGCGGCCCAACCAGGCCGCCGGGGGAGCCCGCGCCACCCCGGCCGCCATCCCGTCGGGGCCGCAGACCCGGGCCGCGGCCGCGGCCACCACCCGTGCCCCCGCCGCCCGTCGCTCGCGGCCCACAACCGGCGGTCACCGGACCCCGCCGCCGAGGCGCACCTTCTCGTCCGGTCAGCGCGCACTGCTGTGGGCCGCCGGGGTACTGGGCGCCTTGGCGATCATCATCGCCATCCTCATCGTGATGAACTCGCACGGCAATAATTCCCAACAGCAACCATCCGCACCCACCGTGACCGACACCGGAGCACCACCCAGCAAGTCCGAATCGACCCCGGCGCATCCAACTAATTGGACGTACCGGGGGACCGCGGGTCATTCTGGAGGGCAATGCATCCTGCCCACACCCCGGCGGGCGTCCGCGCTGATCTTTTCCTGCGCGAAGGCGTCCCAATACGAGAAACCGCGATGACGACCCCGCAGCAACTGTCCGACCGCTACGAACTTGGTGAGATCCTCGGCTTCGGTGGCATGTCCGAGGTCCACCTGGCTCGGGATGTCCGGTTACACCGGGACGTGGCGGTCAAGGTGCTGCGCGCCGATCTGGCCCGCGACCCCAGCTTCTATCTGCGTTTCCGCCGGGAGGCGCAGAACGCGGCCGCGCTCAACCATCCCGCGATCGTCGCTGTGTATGACACCGGCGAGGCCGAGACCGCCGCCGGGCCGCTGCCGTACATCGTGATGGAATACGTCAACGGTGTGACCCTGCGCGACATCGTCCACACCGACGGACCGATGACGCCGACCCGCGCCATCGAAGTCATCGCCGACGCCTGTCAGGCGCTGAACTTCTCGCACCAGCACGGCATCATCCACCGCGACGTCAAGCCGGCCAACATCATGATCAGCAGCACCAACGCGGTCAAGGTGATGGACTTCGGTATCGCACGGGCGTTGTCCGACAGCGGTAACAGCGTCACACAGACTGCCGCGGTGATCGGGACCGCGCAATATCTTTCCCCCGAGCAGGCCCGCGGCGACAGCGTCGACGCCCGCTCCGACGTCTACTCGCTGGGCTGTGTGCTCTACGAAATGCTCACGGGTGAACCGCCTTTCGTCGGGGATTCACCGGTCGCGGTGGCCTACCAGCATGTCCGCGAAGACCCGGTTCCGCCGTCGCGGCGCTACGAGGGCATCTCCGCCGACCTGGACGCCGTCGTGCTCAAGGCGCTGGCGAAAAACCCGGAGAACCGCTACCAGACCGCCGCCGAGATGCGCACCGACCTGGTGCGGGTGCACAACGGGGAGCCGCCGGAGGCGCCCAAGGTCTTCACCGAGGCCGAGCGCTCGTCGCTGATGAGCGCCCCGCATTCGTCGGATTCGACGGCATCCCAGACCAATCCGCTGCCCCGCCAGCAACTCGACTTCAGCCGCCCGCGCACTCCCGGCTCGGTGAGCCGCTGGGCGATCGCCGTCGCGGTGCTGGCCGTGCTGACCGTGGCCGTCACGGTGCTGATCAACACTCTTGGCGGCGGCATGCGTAACGTGCAGGTGCCCGACGTCCGCAATCAGGCGTCCGCCGATGCCATCGCCGCGCTGCAAAACCACGGCTTCAAAACCCGTACGCAGCAAAAGCCCGACTCGACGGTTCTGCCGGATCACGTCATCGGGACCGACCCGGGCGCCGATACCAAAGTTGGCGCGGGCGAGCTGATTACGGTCAATGTGTCCACCGGCCCTGAGCAGCGTGAGGTGCCCGACGTCTCCTCGTTGAGCTATTCCGCGGCAATCAAGAAACTCAAGGCCGCCGGATTCAACCGCTTCAAGCAGGTGAACTCGCCGTCGACGCCGGAGACCAAGGACAAGGTCGTCGGCACCAACCCGCCGGCCAATCAGACGTCGGCGGTCACCAACGAGATCGCGGTGATCGTCGGGTCCGGCCCGTCGAGCAAACAGGTTCCGGATGTCGCCGGGCAGAACGCCGACTCGGCGCAGAAGAACCTGACGGTCTACGGCTTCAGCAAGTTCAGCCAGGCGCCCGTCGACAGCCCGCGGCCGGCCGGCGACGTCGTCGGCACCAATCCGCCTGCGGGAGCCAATGTTCCGGTCGACACGATCATCGAATTGCAGGTATCCAAGGGCAACCAGTTCATCATGCCGGACCTGTCGGGCTTGGTGTGGACCGAGGCCGAGCCGCAACTACGCGCCCTGGGCTGGACCGGGATCCTGGTGAAGGGCTCCGACGTCGACGCGGGCGGCTCGCAACACAACCGGGTGGTGTTCCAGAGCCCGAGCGCGGGTCAGGGCGCCAACCGGGACGGCAGCATCACGCTGAAGTTCGGTCAATAGCCGGGTCGTAGCGACGCACGCTGGCCAGGCTGTCCACCAGTTCGCTTTCCAGCTTGCGCACCAGGCCGTCGTCGCGGACCTGTCCGCAGTCGACCAGCCAGTTGGCCAGCATCCGGTGCCCACCCTCGGTGAGGATCGACTCCGGGTGGAACTGGACACCGTGGATCGGCAACTCCGCGTGCCGCACGCCCATGATCACCCCGCTTTCGGTGTGGGCGGTGACCTCCAGATCCGCGGGCAAGGTCTCGGGCATGATCGTCAGCGAGTGATACCGGGTCGCGGTAAACGGATCCGGAAGTCCTTGTAGCACTCCGCTATTCGTGTGATACACGCTGCTCGTTTTACCGTGCAGCAGTTCGGGTGCCCGGTCGACGGTGGCGCCGAACGCCACCCCGATTGCCTGGTGGCCGAGGCAGACCCCCAGCAGCGGAGTGCGCGCTGCGGCGCAGGCCCGCACCAGGTCGATCGATACGCCGGCGCGCTCCGGAGTTCCCGGGCCAGGGCTCAGCAGGATCCCGTCCACCTCGGCGGCGGTCGCTGCGGGGTCGGAGAGCCGCGGGTCGTCGTTGCGCCACACGGTTGCCTCGACACCCAACTGGCCGAGGTACTGCACCAGGTTGAAGACGAAGCTGTCGTAGTTGTCGACGACCAAGATCTGCATCGTGTCAGGTTAGCGCTGCGACGATGCAGAGCGCATAGCGCGATGAGGAGGAGCCGGGCCGTCGGACTGAGCCGGTCCCTCACCGCAGGTGAGCTCAGTAGCTGACTGGGCCGGCAGGCTCCGCGTAGTGCATCCGCGGCGGCTCGCTGTGGCCCACGACGTGGGCGTCGGCGACGGCATGCTCGGCGTAGCCCAGGCCGAACCGCACCACGTACTGCTTGTAGAGAATCACCAAGGGAGCCCCGGCCAGTGCGGACTGCATGGCCGTGGCGTCGCCGATCGCGGTGATCGTGTAGGGCGGGCTGTAGGTTCGGCCGTTGAGCAGCAATGTGTTCCCCACGCAGCGGGCCACGGAGGTCCCGATGATCCGCTGGTCCTGCATCTGGATCGCTTCCGCGCCGGCAGTCCACAAGGCGTTGAGCACGGCCTGGATGTCCTGCTGGTGCACCACCAGGTCGTCGGGGGAGGCGTCGCGGGGGAAGCGACCGTTGGCGTCGCGCTGTGCGTCGTTGAGCGTGACGGTCAGACCCGGTCCGTGCGCCGGGTCCAGGCCCGCTTCATCGGCCAACTCTGCCGAGCGTCGCAGCATCGCCGCCAGCGCCGCGTCGGCGGACCGGCCGTGGGTGGAGTCGATGGTGTCGGCCAGCCGGTCCCGCTCGCCCGACAATCGGTCGACGGCAGACTGTTCGCTGCGCACCAGGTCGACGAGTCGCGGTGCGTCGCTGCGCCGGATCTCCCCGCCGCGGGACACCCCGTGCGTCGCGCCGATCATCAGACCGGCCAGCAGGCATACCACGGGGACGCTCACTCCCCAGGCAGATGGTCTCGCCCGCCGCGTGCCATCGCGGACTTCGAACAGCCGCGGGACCCGTCTGGCCATCGGCTCTCCGTCCGCTGCTGGTGAGTGCGTTACGCTCGTCGTTGCCCTGCTCTGCCTACCGTAGCTACGAGTTATACCCGAGGTAGAAATGCCCAAGTCCAAAGTTCGCAAGAAGACCGACTTCACCGCTCATTCGGTGAGCCGCACCCCGGTCAAGGTGAAGGCCGGCCCGTCGAGCGTGTGGTTTGTGGTGCTGTTCTGCGGTTTGATGCTGATCGGTCTGGTTTGGCTGATGGTGTTCCAGTTGGCCGCCACGGGACCCGATGCGCCCTCGGTGCTGAACTGGATGGCGGAGCTGGGGCCGTGGAACTACGCTGTCGCGTTCGCCTTCATGATCAGCGGATTGTTGCTCACCATGCGGTGGCGGTAGATCGGGCTACTGCTTTGACCCGCGCCTCCCCATCCGCGGAGTGGCTGAGCCAGCAACCGGTGAGGGACCAGATCACACGCGTGTGATTCATCCCCATTGTGCATAGCGCCTGTGGATAACCGCATCGTTGGTGGTAGACCCCCTGAGGAGCCTCGTGCAGCAAACCCAATGGGCGCCGTCCGTGATCGGAAACGCAGCGTGCGGCCTCGCCGGGATTGTGATGGCTACCACATGTGTGACCACCGTCACAGATGCCCCGGGGCGGCTTTTGCTCGGAATCTCCGCGGCCGGACTGATCGTGTTCGCGGCCGGGACGTGGCGCGCTCGACCCAAGCTGGCAATCACCGAGCACGGCCTGCAGATCGGCGGCTGGCTGCGGCCTCAGCACCTGCGGCGACCCGACATCAAGATCATCCGGATCAGCGAGTTTCGCCGGATCGGGCGCAAGACGCGGCTGCTCGAGATCGACGCCCACGACGGTCGGCTGTTCGTCTTCTCCCGATGGGATCTGGGCACCGACCCGCTAGACGTGCTCGACGCGCTGACCGCGAGCGGTTACGCGGGTCCCTGAATTACCGCGCGTTCGCGCGAACCTACAGCCAGGGTCGTGGATCGGCGGGGGTCGCAGCCCTAACGTCTGCTTCGCGTCCGGCCGCCGGCGTCAGGAGATGGTGATCGACTCGACGACGACCGGCTCGGAGGGGCGATCGCCCGGGCCCGTGGCGGTGTTGGCGATCGCGTCCACAACACCCTGGGAGTCCGCGTCGACGACCTCGCCGAAGATGGTGTGCTTGCGGTTCAGGTGCGGTGTCTTGTCCACGGTGATGAAGAACTGCGAACCATTGGTCCCCGGTCCCGCGTTCGCCATCGCGAGCAGGTACGGCTTGTCGAACTGCAACTCGGGGTGGAACTCGTCGGCGAACTTGTAGCCCGCATCGCCGCGGCCGGTCCCGGTCGGGTCGCCGCCCTGGATCATGAAGCCGCTGATCACCCGGTGGAAGATCACCCCGTCGTAGAACGGGCCGGAGCTTCCGCCGGAGGCGTTCTCGGTCGAGTACTCCTTGGTGCCTTGGGCCAGGCCCACAAAGTTGGCGACGGTCTTGGGGGCGTGGTTGCCGAACAACGCGATTTTGATGTCGCCGCGGTTGGTGTGCAGCGTGGCAGTGGCGGTCTGAATCGGGCTGGTAGTCACGGGAGCACAGTCTGCCATCACCGCCCGCCCGCCGGACATCCGGTGCCGGTAGGCCGTGTGGCAGTCTGAACGTGTTCCCGGGGCGGTGTAGCGAAAGGGCGAAAAATGGGCGCTAAGAACCACATCCGGTTGACCCCGCGGGAGCGGCTGAGCCGCGGCCTGGCCTACACCGCGGTCGGGCCGGTCGATGTGACCCGCGGCGTGCTCGGTCTCGGCGTCCACTCCGCCGCGGCCGGCGCGTCCAGCCTGCGTCGGCGCTACCAGGAGGGCCGGCTGGCCCGCGACATCCAGAGCGCGCAGGAGGCGTTGATCCACGAGCTGGCCGCCGCGCAGGAAGTGGTGACCAGTCTGCCCGAGGCGTTCGCCCACGCCCGTCGCTCGCAGCGCCGCGGCCCGCGGCCCTGGGTGCTGGCCGGCGCGGCCGTCGTGGTGCTGGCCGCCGGCGGGGCCGCGTTCTCGATCATCCGCCGGTCATCACACCCGGAGCCCTCGCTGCTGCCGCCCAGCGTGGACGTCGACCACCGGCCCTGACGAACTCGTGGGCTGGCGACGGTATGAGGGCAGGGCCCTCGCGGACGGCACGCTGACCGGCGAGGCGCGCGACGCTGAGCTCGAGAGCTTCATCCGGCTGGAGCGTTCGCACCTGTGCGATGTGCGATTGGAGAGTGCCACCGAAACCGACAGCTATGACCTGTCCCGGCGGTGGTACCAGGTGACCTTCCTGGCCGACGACGGCGAAGGCGGGGAGCTGTGGAGCCTAGGAGATTCGAACTCCTGACATCTGCCTTGCAAAGGCAGCGCTCTACCAACTGAGCTAAGGCCCCTGATGTTGATCAGCGGGGTGCCGACCATCGATCTGGTCGGCGGCCACATGCCACACCTCGACGCTCTGACGAGACCGGACGAACACCGCCAGCACCGCGATTGCGGCCAGCGGCAACACCAGTCTCACGAAACCTCTTGGCGAACACATGGTTGTGGGCCTAGGAGGACTCGAACCTCCGACCTCTTCGTTATCAGCGAAGCGCTCTAACCACCTGAGCTATAGGCCCGTACGCGCAGACGGACGATCGCCGAGATTACCGCACCCGAGCGTCTGCGCCCAAAACGCTAGTCCCGGTCGGCCAGCGTCACCTCGACGCCGCCGATCAAGTCGGTCGTCAAGTTGTAGATGAAGGCGCCGATGGTGGCCGCGGCGGTCAGCAGAACGATGTTGACCAGGCCGACCAGGACGGCGCCGCCGAAGATCGTCCCGCTGGACACCAACTCGGCGCTGCCACCGCTGTTGTTCAGCAGATCGCCGACGTTGCTGTTGAGCTTGCTCCACACACCCATGCCGCCGAGCACCAGATACAAAAATGCGACGGCAATCATCCAGACGAAGAACAGCGCCACCGACAGCACCAGCGACACCTTCAAGGTGCTCCACGGATCGACGCGCCGGATCTGCATACTGGCGCGAAGCGGACCCGGGGTTCGCGACGACACCTGGATGCGGCCTTCCGAACGGACTGGCGCGGTCATCGTGTCACCCGTCCGATCCCCAGCCGATTTCCGTTGTGCCCCACGAGGAATCGGGCCGGATAGGTCGGGTAGTTCACTGGCGTACGCATCGTTGTCTCGGCTCTCGTTCGGCGCCGGCTCGGCCTCGGGCGATGGGGTCTTGGCTGCGCCCGGCGCAGCGGAGCCGGAGATGAACCGGTTCAGCCGTGCCTCGGCGTTGGGTGCGGTACCGCGGCCGGGCTGACGCGGTACGGCCGGCGACGGGCGGGCGGGCGGCCGCTGCCGTGGCGTCGCCGCCGTGTTCGCGCCAGTCCCGTTCGGGCTGTCGCCCGGTCCGGAATGGCCCGGCTCGTTCGGTGACGTCACACCCACAGCTCCTAACTGTGCACCCGGCCGCCGAGGCGACCGGCGATCGCTTACGCCTCGGACTCAGGCTCGGCGCCCGACTCGTCGTCGACGTCAGCTTCTTCGGCGTTGCGCGCAATGGCTAACAGTGTGTCGCCCTCGCCCAAGTTCATCAACCGAACACCCTTGGTCTGCCGGCCGGCCCTACGGACCTGCTTGGCTTTCGTCCGGATCACCCCACCACCGGAGGTGATCGCGAACACCTCGCTCTCGTCGTCGACGATCAGCGCTCCCACGAGCTTGCCACGACGGGTGTCGTACTGGATCGTCAAGATGCCTTTACCGCCGCGACCCTGGGCCGTGTACTCCTCGATCGCGGTGCGCTTGGCATAGCCGCCAGCCGTGGCGACCAGCAGATACGTGCCTTCGCTGACCACATTCAGCGACAGCAGGTAGTCGTCGGCGTTGAACCGCATGCCCTGCACACCCGAGGTCGCCCGGCCCATCGGCCGCAGTGCGTCGTCGGTCGCTGAGAACCGGATCGACTGCCCGTTGGCCGACACCAGCAGCAGGTCTTCTTCCGACGAGCACAGCACCGCCCCGACCAGCTCGTCGCCGTCGCGCAGATTGACCGCAACGATCCCGCCGGACCGGTTCGAGTCGAAGTCGGTCAGCTTGGTCTTCTTGACCAGACCTTTGCGGGTGGCCAGCACCAGATAGGGCGCGTCTTCGTAGCTCTTGATCTGGATGACCTGGGCGATGCGCTCTTCGGGCTGGAAGGCCAGCAGGTTCGCGACGTGCTGTCCGCGCGCAATACGGGAGGCCTCCGGCAAGTCATAGGCCTTGGCCCGGTACACCCGGCCCTGGGTGGTGAAGAACAGGATCCAGTCGTGCGTGGAGCACACGAAGAAGTGCCGCACGATGTCGTCCTGCTTGAGCCCGGCGCCCTGCACCCCCTTGCCGCCGCGTTTCTGGCTGCGATAGAGGTCGGTTTTGGTGCGCTTGGCGTACCCGGTTTCGGTGATGGTGACGACGACGTCTTCGCGGGTGATCAGATCCTCGTCGCTGACGTCGCCGTCGGCGGCAATGATCCGGGTCCGGCGGTCGTCGCCGTACTTGTCGACCAGGTCGACGAGCTCGTCGTGGACGATCGCGCGCTGCCGTTCCGGCTTGGCGAGAATGTCTTCCAGATCGGCGATCTCGGCTTCGATCTTGGCCAAGTCGTCGATGATGCGCTGGCGCTCCAGGGCAGCCAGCCGGCGCAACTGCATGTCCAGGATCGCCTGCGCCTGGATTTCGTCGATGTCCAGCAGCTCGATCAGGCCGGCCCGGGCGATGTCGACGGTCTGCGACGCGCGGATCAAGGCGATCACTTCGTCAAGTGCGTCAAGGGCTTTGACCAAACCGCGCAAGATGTGCGCGCGCTCGTTGGCCTTGCGCAGCCGGTAGGTGGTGCGGCGGATGATCACGTCGAGTTGGTGTTCGACGTAGTAGCGGATCATCTGGTCGATGCGCAACGTGCGCGGTACGCCGTCGACGATCGACAGCATGTTGGCGCCGAAGCTGGTCTGCAGCTGGGTGTGCTTGTAGAGGTTGTTCAGCACCACCTTGGCGACGGCGTCGCGCTTGATTTCCACGACGATGCGCAGGCCGACGCGGTCACTGCTCTGGTCCTCGATGTTGGAGATGCCCGCCAGCTTGCCGTCGCGGACCTGGTCGGCGATCGAGGTGATGAAGTTGTCGTGGTTGACCTGATACGGCAATTCGGTGATCACGATCGAGGTGCGCCCGCGCGAATCTTCTTCTACCTCAACAACTCCGCGCATCCGGATGGAACCGCGGCCGGTCGTGTAAGCATCGTGGATTCCTTGGGATCCGACGATCAGCCCATGCGTCGGGAAATCGGGCCCCTTGACCCGCTCGCACACCGCGGCCAACGTGGCTTCCTCGTCGGCCTCGTGGTTCTCCAGGCACCAGTAGACCGCCTCGGCGAGTTCCCTGAGGTTGTGCGGCGGAATGTTGGTGGCCATCCCGACGGCGATGCCGCCGGATCCGTTGGCCAACAGGTTGGGGAACCGGCTCGGCAGAACCGTCGGCTCCTGCACGCGCCCGTCGTAGTTCGGAATGAAATCGACTGTCTCCTCGTCGATTTCGCGCAGCATCTCCATCGCCAGCGGCGTCAGGCGGGCTTCGGTGTATCTCATCGCGGCGGGCGGGTCGTTACCCGGCGAACCGAAGTTGCCCTGACCGTCGACCAGCGGGTACCGCAGCGACCACGGCTGCGCCATCCGCACCAGGGTGTCGTAGATCGACGAGTCGCCGTGCGGGTGGTAGTTGCCCATCGTCTCGGCAACCGAGCGTGCGGATTTCGCGTGCCCGCGGTCTGGCCGGAACCCGGAGTCGAACATCGCGTAAAGCACCCGGCGGTGCACTGGCTTGAGACCGTCACGCACCTCAGGCAGCGCGCGGCCGACGATCACGCTCATGGCGTAATCGATGTAGCTGCGCTGCATCTCGTGCTGGATGTCTACCGGTTCGATGCGGTCGCCGGCTTCGTCGCTCGGCGGCAACGTCGTGTCAGTCATGTGTTCCTTCGGTCATGAGAACTAGCCGTCTCGACTTGTTAAACGTCTAGGAAGCGAACGTCTTTGGCGTTGCGGGTGATGAAACTGCGCCGCGCCTCGACGTCTTCACCCATCAGGATGGAGAACAGCTCGTCGGCCGCTGCCGCGTCATCGAGGGTGATCCGTCGCAGCACCCGAACGGACGGGTCCATGGTGGTCTCCCACAGCTCCTTGGCGTCCATCTCGCCGAGACCCTTGTATCGCTGAATACCGTCTTCGGCGTTGATCTTTCGGCCCGCCGCCCGGCCGGCCTCCAGCAGCCCGTCGCGTTCTCGGTCGGAGTAGGCGAACTCGGGCTCGCTGCGCTGCCACTTCAGCTTGTACAACGGCGGCTGCGCCAGAAACACGTGGCCGTTCTCGATCAGCGGCCGCATGAACCGGAACAGCAACGTCAGTAGCAGCGTCGAGATGTGCTGGCCGTCGACGTCCGCGTCGGCCATCAGCACGATCTTGTGATACCGCAGCTTGGTGATGTCGAACTCGTCGTGGATTCCGGTGCCCAGCGCGGTGATGATCGCCTGGACTTCGGTGTTTTTCAGCACCCGATCAATGCGTGCCTTCTCGACGTTGATGATCTTGCCGCGCAGCGGGAGAATAGCCTGGAACATCGAGTCGCGGCCGCTCTTCGCCGAGCCACCGGCCGAATCGCCCTCCACCACATACACTTCGGACTTACGTGGGTCGGTGGAGCGGCAGTCGGCCAGCTTGCCGGGCAGCCCGCCGATGTCGGTGGCGCTCTTGCGCCGCACCAACTCTCGAGCTTTACGGGCGGCCAACCGGGCCTGCGCCGACGATACCGCCTTGTTCACCACCGTCTTGGCGTCGGCGGGGTTGGCCTCGAACCAATGCGACAGCTTGTCGTTGCACGCCTTCTGCACAAACGATTTGACTTCGGTGTTACCCAGCTTCGTCTTGGTCTGGCCCTCGAACTGCGGCTCACTGACCTTCACCGAGATCACCGCGGCCAGGCCCTCGCGAATGTCATCGCCGGTGAGGTTGGCGTCCTTTTCCTTGAGCAACTTCTTGTCTTTGGCGTACTTGTTCACCACCGACGTCAGCGCCGCGCGGAAACCCTCTTCGTGGGTACCGCCCTCGTGGGTGTTGATGGTGTTGGCGAAGGTGTGCACCGACTCCGAGTAGCCCGCGTTCCACTGCATTGCAATCTCGACCTCGTGGCCGGGACCCTTGTCGGAGAAGTCCACGATGCTGCTGTGGATCGGGTTCTTGGTCCGGTTGATGTGCTTGACATAGTCGACCAGGCCGCCCGGATAGTGAAAAGTACGGTGCTTGACCTTATGTGGCGCAACGGCTTCCGCGACTTTCTCCTCTGCGGATTTCGGCGCCTCGGCGGTGTCGCTGACGACCTCGTCGACGACCTCGTCAGCGGCCACCCGCTCGTCGATCAGGTCTATGGTCAACCCCTTGTTGAGGAATGCCATCTCCTGAAGCCGGCGGGCCACTGTCTCGAAGTCGTAGTTCGTCGTCTCGAAAATGCCCGGGTCGGCCCAGAATCGGATCGTCGTCCCGGTTTTTGTAGTCTTGTCGCCCTGTTTCAGGGTGCCCGGCACCGAGCGGTCGTAAGACTGGTACCACTCGTAGCCGTCTCGGGAGATTTCCGCCTCGAGGCGGGTGGACAACGCGTTGACCACAGACACGCCGACGCCGTGCAGACCACCCGATACCGCGTAGGCACCGTCCTCGCCGCCGAACTTTCCGCCCGCGTGCAGTTGGGTCATCACGACGTCGACGGTGGGAACGCCGGTGGAGTGCATGGCCACCGGGATGCCGCGGCCGTTGTCGGTGACCTCGACGCCGCCGTTCTCCAGGATCTTCACGTCGACGGTGTCGGCGTAGCCGGCCATCGCCTCGTCGACCGCGTTATCGACGACCTCCCAGATCAAGTGGTGCAATCCGCGCTCCCCGGTGGAGCCGATATACATGCCGGGGCGTTTACGGACCGCTTCCAGACCCTCCAAGATGGTGATGGATTCGGCGCCGTACTCTTTCGGATTCTTCTTCGGGGCAGCCACGATCGGAAGGCTCTCCTTGGGGTGCACGCGCGGCCAGTCTGATGACTGTGCGCTGGTTCTCCGTCAGTCTACCGTCCAGAGCGCTCCGCACCGATTCTGCACGGGCGTTTCTGCACAGCTATCTGCGCCGTGTAAGGAATTTTTCGCTCTAGGCTGCGTCCTGACGCTTGACGAGGCCGTTTTCACGCTTCTGACGGCCGTGAGCGGGGTCAGCCGTAGGTGTCGCGTGGCCCCCGCCCGGAGATGTGCCGTGGACCTTTACGCCAGGACGGGGCGGTTGGGCCGGTGATCCGCAGGCTGGTCACCACACCATCGCCGACCTCCGCCGCGATCTTGGCCAGCACCTGGCTCTGAATGAGCCGCAGTTGGGTGGCCCAGGCCGTCGACTCGGCCGTCACGCTGAGCACCCCGTCCCGCAATCCGGTCGGCGACGCGTGCTCCGCAATCTCCGAGCCGACCACGGCCGCCCACCGGCCGAACACCGCGCCCTCGGCGACGCGTGGCGTCCATCCCTGTTTCTTCGTGAGGTCGCTGGTGGCGCGGGACAGCGGCTGCGGGTCGCGCGCATCCGGACCCGGGCCGGACCACCGGCGCCGGCTCGTCGCACCCGCCACCCGGCGACTCGGCGGCAGCCGGCGACCGCGCCCGACATCTTTGCCTTGGGTCCGGGCGACTCCGCGGGCCTCTTCCAACACCCGCCGCACCAAATCGATGCCCTTCACGTCGCTCGGCTGCTCGGGTGGTCCAGCGTCGGTGTCCGGTGTGTCGTCGTCGTCGTTCATTGCATCACTCCCCATCGGGCTCAGGCGTCAGCACCGCAGAGGCCGGGCCGGTGTCGTCGTCGTCCAGGGTGATGTTGACGCGGACGGCGTCCCAGTCGCGCGGAATGTCGTCGACGACCGCGGCGGTGACCAACACCTGCTCCGCCGAGGCGGCTGCGGCGGCCAACGCCTCGCGGCGCGCGGTGTCCAGCTCGGCGAAGACGTCGTCGAGCAACAGCACCGGGTCGCTGCCGTCGGCGCGTAGCAATTCATACGCCGACAGTCGCAGCGCCAGCGCCATCGACCACGATTCCCCATGACTGGCAAAGCCTTTCGCGGGTTGTTCGCCCAGCCGGAGCTCCAAGTCGTCGCGGTGCGGACCGACGAGGCACACTCCCCGCTCGAGCTCGGCGTCGCGGCGGATCGCCATTTTTTCCAGCAGAGCCATCCTCAGAACATCGACGTCGGGCCGGTCCGGCTCGATCTCGATGCTCGCGTGATAGGCGATCGATGCCGGCCGCGATGCCGGCGCGAGCAGTTGGTAACTCTTCTGCACCTCGGGTGCCAACTCATTCACCAGCGCCATCCGGACGGCCATCAACTCCGCCCCGTGCGTGGCCAAGTGACCGTCCCACACATCGAGGGTGTCCAGCGCGCCGCGGTCGCCGCGGAATCGCGCTCCGGAGGCAGATTTCAGCAAGGCGGTGCGTTGGCGCAGTACTTTGTCGTAATCGGCCCGTATTCCGGCGACCCGCGGGCGCCGCACGGTAGCCAGATCATCGAGATATCGCCGGCGGTCACCGGGATCGCCGCGAACCAGTGCCAGGTCTTCCGGCGCGAACAGCACGGCACGCAACACCCCGACTATTTCGCGCGGACTACGTACCGGTGAGCGGTTGAGTCGCGCTTTGTTGGCCCGCCCGGCGGTGATCTCCAGGTCGACGGCGCATTCCCGGCCCTCATTGACCACGATCGTCGATACCACGGCGCGCGGCGCGCCGACGCGGATCAGGGGCGCGTCAGTGGCAACCCGATGCGACCCCAATGTCGACGAATACCAGAGAGCCTCGACAAGATTCGTTTTACCGAACCCGTTCGGCCCGACGAAGACTGTCCGCCCCGGCGTCAGTTCGAGGTCGACGTTCGCCCAAGACCGAAAGTCGCGTAAACCGAGATGACGGACGTACACCTAATCGCTAACCGGGCAGACGAACCGGCATCAGCAAGTACACGTAATCCGTCTCGATCGCCGGGAACGGGCCGCTGTCGGTGGGTTGCGCGTCATCAGCGCCGGCCGGGCGTAACACTGCCGGTCGGCTCGGGGTGGTGAACCCGAACGACACCCGGTCGGAATGCAACGAGCCCAGGCCATCGGTGAGATACGTCGGGTTGAAGGCGATGGTCAGGGGTTCACCGGCGAATTCGACCGGGACATCTTCTTCGGCCCGGCCGACATCGTCCGCGCCGGCTGAGAGCCGCAACGTGTCTGCAGAGAATTCCATCCGCACCTGGGCACCACGGTCGGCGACCAGCGCAACGCGCTTGATCGCCTCGGTCAACTCTGCAACCCCGACGGTGGCGACTGCCGTGTGCTCACTGGGCAGCAGTTGGCGGAACTTAGGGAACTCTGCATCGAGCAGCCGGGTGGTGCTTCGCTTTCCATTCCCGCTGATGCCAAGCAATCCGTCCTTGCCCACCGAGGGACCGGCGCCGAGCGACAAATGTACTTCCGCGCCGTCGGTTCCACTCTTGGCCGCTTCGGACAACGTCTTCGCCGGTACCAGGACAGCGGCTTCTACATCAGGTGACGCAGCCGACCAGGTCAGCTCGCGAACGGCCAACCGGAAACGGTCGGTAGCGGCCAAAACCACTGACTGGCCGGAGATTTCGACTCTGATCCCGGTCAGCATCGGCAGCGTGTCATCCCGGCCGGCGGCGACGGCGACCTGACTGATGGCCTCGGCGAACACGTCGACCGACAGGGCGCCGGTTTCGTCGGGCAGCGTCGGCAGTGTCGGGTAATCCTCAACCGCCATCGTCGGCAACGAGAACTTCGCACTTCCGCAGGCCAACGACACCCTGGTGCCCTCGACCTGGACGTCCACCGGCTTGTTCGGCAATGCCCGGGTAATGTCGGAAAGCAGTCGCCCAGACACCAAAGCTGTTCCTGGAGAAGCGATTTCAGCTGCCAAACGGACCTCGGCGGAAACTTCGTAGTCGAATCCGGAAATTGTCAGGCCGTCGTCGGAGCCGGTCAGCAACACGCCCGCCAGTACCGGCACGGTCGGGCGGGACGGCAGAGTCCGGGCCACCCACGCCACTGCATCGGCGAAGTCATCCCGCACCAGGCGGAACTTCAAGTCGGTCAGGCCGACGGTGGTCGTCGCCACGTCCATTGGGTCCCTTCATCACCTCGAACAGCAAGGCTAACCTCGGCGGCTCCACCCCGTGTGTGGCGCGGTCCCTGCCGACGGACGCCTGTGCCCGTAAATACGTCCCGACGGCCGATACGGCTGTCGAACCACAACCGTAGAGCGTCGGAGGCCATCTTGAAAGCTAATCGGAATCAGTGACACTCGGGTCGTACGAGCCCCGATTCGGGGGTGTGGAACGCTTCGTCCCCAACAGCTTTTTCTGAAGAACAAACTTTGTAGGAATTTCAGTATTAGTAATAAGGCCTGTGCAAGTTGGGGACAGCATGCCGTCTGTGCTGCTGGCGGTGCCGACCCGGTTGTGGATGACACGCGCTGAGACTGTGTGGTGTTGTGTGCAGCGGTTGGGGATCGGTCGCGCCTGTGCACCAGCCGGGTGTTTGCGCCGTGAGTGTCAGCAGTTTGCCCACAGCGGTATGCACAGCCGACGCTGTGACACGAGGTACCCGCGGGGTAGAAGTTTTTGGAAATTTCAGCCCCGCCGACGTGGGCGTAAGGACAGTTGTCATGCATGAGCCGGCTACTCGACTCAGCGAGCCGGCAACGGTCAGCGCTTGGAACGCTGGCGAATCCGAGTGGTGAGCTCTTTGACGTGATCGAAGACCTCACGACGCTGGGCCATCTCGGACAGGATTTTCTTCTGCGCGTACATGACCGTGGTGTGGTCGCGGCCGAACGCCTGCCCGATCTTGGGCAGAGACAAATCGGTCAGCTCACGGCACAGGTACATGGCGATCTGTCGTGATTGGGCCAGAGCCCGCGTCTTGCCCGGACCACGTAGTTCTTCCACGGTGGTGTCGAAGTACTCCGCGGTGGCGGCCATGATCGTCGCCGCGCTGATCTGCATGGTGCTGGCATCGGCGATCAGGTCGCGCAACACGATCTCGGCCAGGGACTTGTCGATCGGTGCCTTGTTCAGCGATGCGAACGCCGTGACACGAATCAGTGCGCCCTCTAATTCACGGATGTTGCGTTCGATGCTGCTGGCGATCAGTTCGAGCACGTCGTCGGGCACGTTGAGCCGCTCCATCTGCGCTTTCTTGCGCAAGATGGCGATGCGGGTTTCCAGCTCCGGGGGCTGAACGTCGGTGATCAGGCCCCACTCGAACCGGGTGCGAAGCCGATCTTCAAGTGTCGCAAGCTGTTTCGGCGGCCGGTCAGAAGAAATAACAATCTGCTTGTTGGCATTGTGCAGCGTATTGAAGGTGTGGAAGAACTCTTCCTGGATACCTTCTTTGCCTTCGATGAACTGGATGTCATCGACCAGTAGCACGTCGACGTCGCGGTAGCTGCGTTTGAACGCCACCTTGCGATCGTCACGCAGCGAGTTGATGAAGTCGTTGGTGAACTCTTCGGTGGAGACATACTTCACCCGCATCCCGGGGAACAGTCGCTGGGCGTAGTTGCCGGCGGCATGCAGTAGGTGAGTCTTACCCAGACCGGACTCGCCCCAGATGAAAAGGGGGTTGTAGGCCCGGGCCGGCGCCTCGGCGATCGCCAGCGCCGCGGCGTGGGCGAACCGATTGGAGGCACCGATCACGAACGTGTCGAAGGTGTAGCGCCGGTTCAGGCTGAGGCCGGCGGCTGCGTCGGCGGCCTGGCTGTGCGGCCGCTCGGAAAAGTACGACGGCCAACTCTGGTGTGCGCTGGCGAGAGCCTCGCCGTCTTCGTCGATCTCGTCGAGGTCGTCGAGCGCTTCGTCGAACGCCGCATTGGAACGATCGTCGATCTCGTCGGAGGTCAGTGGTGAGATGCGAACGCCAAGCTCGATCTGCTGACCGAGCCGGCGGCTGAGCGCGTCGGTGATCTGGGTGCGCAGATGACGTTCGATTTCGTTTTGGACGAAGCTGCTCGGCACCGAGAGGAGAGCGAATCCTTCGACGATGGTCAGCGGTTGAACCAGATTGAGCCAGGCGCGCTGCTGCGGTGTCAGAGGGGAGGTATTCAGTTCATCATTGAGGGCGCCGTCTGCGGCGGGTTCGCCGTTGAGTTCCGATACGACCGCGCTCCAGACCGTCGCGAAACTTGATCCGGGGTCATCGGTCAACGACGGTTCCCCCTGATGTGACATAAAAGTTCAACTGATCGTTCCGACGAGAAGCTGTCCACACAGTTATCC
>CAWGPB010000006.1:0-301525 GCA_963824335.1 uncultured Actinomycetota bacterium | reverse complement strand
TCGTCGTCGGCGCGGGTCATGACTTATCCAAGAATTCAATGCGCTCATGGCCGGCGAACGGAGCCCCCAGCAGCGCCAGGCCGGGGTGCGCGACTGGGTCGTCGTAGGCCTGCTCGCAGAATTCGCGCGCCGCTTCGATGATTTCTCGATGATCGATCAGTGACAACAGCTGAAGCGTGATTGCGCGACCAGACTGACTGCGGCCCAACACATCTCCCTCGCGACGTTCCCGCAGATCCAGGTCAGCGAGCTCGAAGCCGTCGAGCGTTCCGGCGACCGCGCTCAGCCTCCTGCCCGCGCGGGAATGCGGCGGCATCCAACTGGCCAGCAGGCAGATGCTCGCGTGCTCCCCGCGCCCGATGCGGCCACGCAGCTGATGCAACTGGCTGATGCCGAAGCGGTCGGCATCCATCACCAGCATCACCGTCGCGTTGGGCACGTCGACGCCGACTTCGATAACCGTGGTGCACACCAGCACGTCGATTTCGCGGGCCCGAAACGCCGCCATCACGGCATCTTTCTCGTCGCCGCTCAACCGCCCGTGCATGAGGCCGAGCCGAAGACCGGCCAGTTGGTCGCTACCCAGCCGCGCATAGAGCTCTTCGACCGTCGCCGAGGGCCTTTGATCCTCGTCGCTCTGCCCGGCGCTGTCGGAGTCGTCGATCCGCGGCGCGACCACGTAAGCCTGCCGCCCTTCTGCCACTTCCTCGACGATGCGCTGCCAGGCCCGGTCCAGCCAGGCGGGTTTGTCCTTGACGAAGATCGCGGTGGTGGTGATCGGCTGACGACCGCGGGGAAGCTCGCGCAGCGTTGACGTTTCAAGATCGCCGAAGACGGTCAGCGCGACGGTCCTCGGTATCGGAGTCGCGGTCATCACCAGCAGATGCGGCGTGATACCGGCAGGTGCCTTGGCCCGCAACCGGTCTCGCTGCTCCACCCCGAACCGGTGCTGCTCGTCCACGACCACCATGCCGAGCTTGTGGAACTCGACCGCATCTTGCAGTAGCGCGTGCGTGCCGACGACGATGCCAGCCTCTCCGCCGGCGATCTCGGCGCGCACCTGCTTCTTCTGCGCCGGTGACATCGAGCCGGTCAGCAGCGCCAGCCTGGTCGCGTTGTCCTCGCCTCCCAGCTGGCCACCCATTGCCAGCGGCCCGAGCACGTCACTGATCGACCGAAGATGCTGTGCGGCGAGAACTTCAGTGGGCGCCAGCAGGGCGCACTGGTAGCCGGCGTCGACCATTTGCAGCATCGCCAGCACCGAGACGATCGTTTTGCCCGATCCCACTTCGCCTTGCAGGAGCCGGTTCATCGGCCGGGTTGCCGCGAGCTCGCCGGCGAGCACGTCCAGCACCTCGCGCTGACCGGCGGTCAACTCGAACGGCAAGCGCCGCAGCAGTTCCTGCTGGAGGCCGGCCTCAGTGGACGGAGCCGCCGGGCCGGACTGGGCCAATTCGCCGTGGCGTCGACTCACCAGCGCCCACTGCAGGCCCACCGCCTCGTCGAAGGCCAACCGTTCACGGGCTCTTCGCCGGTCGGCGTCGTTCTCGGCAAGGTGGATCGCCCGCAGCGCCTCGTCTTCGGAAGCCAGATGGTGTGCGGCACAGAGCTTCTCAGGAAGCGGGTCGGGTACCGGATCGAGTACCTCGAGCACCTGCCGAACGCAGTTGAAGATGTCCCAGCTTTGCAACTTCGCACTGGCCGGATAGATCGGGTAGAAGGTGCGCTCGAACGCCTCTTGCAGCACTTCACCGCTCACGGCCTGGGAGGCGTCGGCGATCATCTTCAGCGACCGGCTGCCGTGGTTGCGTCCGTCGGCGGCGTCCAGCACCAGGAAGTCGGGGTGGGTCAGTTGCATGGCGCCGCGGAAGTAGCCGACCTCACCGGACAACATGACGCGGGTGCCCTTGGACAGCTGGTCGGTGATCCACTTTTTCGGATGGAAGAACGTCGCGGTGACTTTGCCCCGACCGGACCCGAGGGTGACACGAAACAGCTTGTCCTTTGGGCGGTTTTTGATCGAAAGCAACGCGGCGTCGGTGATCTTGTCGACGAGTGTGACGTGCTCCCCCTCCGGCGGTTGCTCATCGTCAGCGCCTCGGACGGTGGTGCCTTCGACGTAGCTGCGCGGGTAATGGCGCAGCAGGTCGTCGACCGTGCGGATGCCGAACACCTCGTCGAGCGGGCTCGCGGCTTTGGCGCCGACGATGTAATCCAGGCGGTCGCTCAGCGTGACCACGGCTACTCGACTCCGATCAGCAACGCGTCGCCGCGGTGCCCGGTCCGGTAGATCGCGAGCTCACTTCCCGCGTGGTGGTCGTGCACGTGCGCGCGGAGCGCTGATTCGAGGGAGTCCGCGTCGATGCCCGCACCGACCAGCACGGTGATCAGCTCACCGCCGGCGCCCAGCAGCAGATCGATCAGGCCGGTCGCGGCTGACGAGACGTCCGGCGCCACGATCAGGACCTCGTCACCGGCGATGCCCAGCCCGTTACCCGGCTCGCAGGTGCCCGCCCACGTCAACGCCGTCTCCGTCGCGACGCGGACCGCGGCGTGCCGGGCGCTGCCCGCGGCGCGGGCCATCGTGTAGCCGTCATCGACAGCCTGCCGGCCCGGTTCATGCACCGCCAGCGCGGCCAGTCCCTGCACCATCGATCCGGACGGCAGCGGCACCACGTCGATGCCCCACCCGATCGCCGCGGTGCATCCGGCGACCAGCTCTTCGGCCAGCACGTAGCCGTTGGGCAGCACCATCACCTGAGCGGCCCCGGTATCGACGACAGCGCGCAGCAGCTGCTGAGCGGTGATCACCGTGGTCGGATCCTCGGCGTGCGGATCGGGCCGCAGCACGCAGGCACCCTCATCGGCGAACAATTCGGCCGCGCCGTCACCGTCGATGACAGCGAGCACCGCCCGTTCCCGCGTCCAGCTGCCCGGCGGCAACCCGCTGGTACCGCTGGTCAGCATCGAGATCTGGATCCGCCGCGGGGTGCCGAACGCCAGGCCCGCTTCGATCGCCGCTCCGGCGTCGTCGGTATGCACGTGAACCGAGTAGCCACCGACGACGCCCGACGTCGCGATGGCCACCGATTCACCGAGTTCGCCCAACCGCTCGCGCAGCTGTTCGGCTTCGTCGTCGTCACAACCGCCCAGCAGGTACATCACTTCAAATTGCGGAGCCGGTGGCCGTACGGCGAGCTCAGGCGCAGGCCGGCGCGGCGCCGGCTCGTACACCTTGCGATGGGGCGCCTGGCCGGTGATCGTCGAGCGCAGCGCGTCGAGCAGGACCAGCAGACCGCGACCGCCGGCGTCGACCACGCCGGCCTCTCCGAGCACGTCCAGCTGCTCGGGGGTTCGCTCCAACGCGACCACCGCGGCGTCACCGGCGGCGGTGACCGCCTGCGACAGCCCGTCCCCCGCATTCGCGGCCTTCTCGACGGCGTCACCAGCGGCTTTCAGCACCGAGACGATCGTCCCCTTGATCTCGTGACCACCCATCGAGGCCACGACGAGGTCGACTCCGCGGTGCAGCGCCGCACCGAGCAGCTCGGCGCTGATGTCAGGCAGCTCGCCGTCGGAGTCGGCAGCGGCATGTGCGGTGACGTCGGCGATGCCGCGCAGGATCTGCGACAGGATCACCCCGGAGTTGCCGCGTGCGCCGTGCAGCGCCCCGGCCGACAGGGCTGCCGCGGTTTTGACGACATCGGCGGATTTTGCCTCGGTATTGGCCTCTGCCAGCGCTGAGCGCATGGTGAACAGCATGTTGACGCCGGTGTCTGCGTCCGCGACGGGGAACACATTGAGCCGGTTGATCTCGTCGATGTGGGTGATCAGGTCACCGACGGCGGTGTGCGCCCAGTCACGCAGCGCCGACGCGTCCAGCGCGCGACCCGGACCGGCCAACAGACCCGATCCCGCGGGGCCAAAATCCACTCGAACGCACCTCCTCGCGCCGCCACCGATGCGCGCCAGCCTATCCACTCCCAACGACACCGCAGGTCTCATGACACCCGCCGTTTGTTGATCGTTTTGGCAGTTCTGCCCGGCGGCAGCTATTCTTTCCTGGTCGCCGGGCCACCCGTCTAAGGTCGTTGGCCCCAGAGTCTGAGGAGTTTCACGTATGGCTGCCGTCTGCGATATCTGTGGGAAGGCCCCAGGCTTCGGCAAGTCGGTGTCGCACTCCCATCGCCGGACCAGCCGTCGCTGGGATCCCAACATCCAGAGCGTGCGTGTCGCCGACCGTCCGGGTGGCAACAAGCACCGCGTCAACGTCTGCACCTCGTGCATCAAGGCCGGCAAGGTCGTCCGCGGCTAGACGGTTCGACCTCGGCCGCTGCTGACCCTGACGGTTAGCGCACCCGGGGGCCTATTCGCGTCTTTTACGGCAGCTGCCAGTCGACGGGTTCGGCGCCCAACTGGGCGAGCAACTCATTGGCGCGGCTGAACGGACGTGATCCGAAAAATCCGCGCGACGCCGACAGCGGTGAGGGATGCGGTGATTCGATCGAGCGGCAGTGCGTGCCGGTGAGTATCGGTTTGAGCGTCGAGGCGTCGCGGCCCCACAGAATGGCCACTATCGGCTGGCCGCGATCCACCAGGGCGCGAATCGCGCACTCCGTAACCGCTTCCCAGCCTTTTCCGCGATGCGATGCCGCGTTACCCGGCTGGACGGTGAGTACTCGGTTGAGCATCAGCACGCCACGCTGCGCCCATGGGGTGAGGTCGCCGTTCTGCGGCGCCGGAAAGCCTAGGTCGCTGGCATATTCCTTGAAGATGTTCTCCAGGCTGCGCGGCAGCGGTCGCACGTCTGGGGCCACCGAGAAGCTGAGGCCGACAGCGTGTCCGGGCGTGGGGTAGGGATCCTGGCCGACGATCAGCACTCGAACCTTGTCGAAGGGAAAAGTGAAGGCGCGCAACACATTCTCTCCGGCGGGCAGGTATTTACGGCCAGCCGCGATTTCGTCGCGGAGGAACTGGCCCATGGTGGCGACCTGTTCCTCGACCGGCTTCAAGGCAGCGGCCCACCCGTCGTCGATGAGGTCACGCAGCGGGCGGGCGGTCACGGGGCCACCCTACTGCCCGACTTCCGACCCCTCCGGGCCGCTCAGCGACCCGCATCGTCACCGGCGCCGAATGACTGCCAACCCGCGTAGCCGCGCCACTCCGCGCCGTCGACGAGTACCCCCGCGGGACCGTCGAGCACATGTCCGATAACGCGCCATCCCGCAGGAATTGGACCGGGGAACGCGGCAACCAGTGCATGGTCCTCTCCCCCGCCGAGCACCCAGTTCCACGGATCGGCGCCGACGTCCCGCGCCACGACTTCCACTGCCTCGCGGTCGGCATTCAGCGCGTCGGTGCGCAGGTCGACAGTGACGCCGGACGCATCGGCCACGTGACGCAGATCGCCGACCAGGCCGTCCGAGATGTCGATCATCGCCTGCGCGCCGGCCTCAGCCGCCGCCCGGCCCTGACCGTAGGGCGGTTGCGGCACGAGGTGGCGCTGCCGAAATTCGGCGAAGTGATCAATACCTTTGGTCCACAACGCATATCCAGCAGCCGAATAACCCAATCGACCGGCGACGGCCAGTAGCGAGCCGGGCCGGGCGCCGGATCGCAGCACGGGCGCACGGCCGCCGAGATCGCCGAGCACGGTCACCGACACCACCCACTGCGGACTGGCGACCAGGTCTCCCCCGACGATCGCGGCGCCCAATCTGCCGGCTTCGAACCACATGCCGTCGCCCAGAGCGTTGACCTGCTCGGCCGGGGTTTCGGCCGGGGCTCCTAAGCCGACGACGAATGACGAGACCCGTGCACCCATCGCCTCGATGTCGGCGGCGTTCTGCGCTATGGCTTTACGGCCGATGTCGTGCGGCGTCGACCAGTCCAGCCGAAAGTGGCGACCTTCGACGAGCATGTCGGTGGACACCACCACGCGGCCGTCACCGGCCGATACCACCGCCCCGTCGTCGCCCGGCCCGACAATGACATCGCCCGACGAGGGCCGGCCCCGGGTCAGCCGGTCGATCACCTCGAATTCGCCCATCTCGCCGAGCGTGCGATCCGAGTCTCCGCTAGCCACGCCACCTCCTCGCCGATCGCTGTTTGCGAGTAACGGTAGGTTCTAGAACGCCGAGATCGAGCAGAGGGTGAGACATGGGCGATTCCGAGGGGGCCGACGCCGACGGCCCGCCACGGGCGGCGCTGATCGCCGCTTTGGTGGTGGCGATCAGCACCATCGGGGTCATTCTGGCCATCGCGGCCACCCGCCACCGGACGACCCCGGCTGTGATTGCCGCGGTACCTGCGCCGCAGGCGCAAGATCCGGCCTGCCGGACCTTGACCGACGCCCTGCCTCAGCGACTGGGCGACTACACCCGGGCTCAGGTGGTTCAGCCGGCTCCGGTCGGCGCCGCCGCCTGGCAGCCCGCGGGCGCCGGGGATCCCGTGGTACTGAGATGTGGCCTCGAGCGTCCGACTGATTTCATTGTCGGATCTCCGATCCAGGTGGTCGACAAGGTGCAGTGGTTCGAAGTCAGCCAGGATCAGCGATCGACGTGGTACACGGTAGATCGAGAGGTCTATGTGGCGCTGACGTTGCCGCAGGGCTCGGGGCCGACACCGATCCAGGAGCTGTCCGAGCTGATCGACCGTCTCATGCCCGCCCGTCCGATCAACCCGTCGAGAGGCTGATGCGGACAACTAACCGAGACCCGTTCCGCGAGACAGTGCGGTGTCCACCATGGTCGCCAGCAAGGTCTCGTAGTCCACGCCGCTGGCTGCCCACATCCGGGGATACATCGAGATCGTGGTGAATCCGGGCATCGTGTTGACCTCGTTGATCAACGGCCCGTCTTCGGTGAGGAAGAAGTCCACCCGCGCCAGGCCCCTGCCGTCGATCGCCTTGAACGCCCGAATTGCCAACTCCCGCACAGCAGCGCTCGCGTCGTCGTCGATTTTGGCGGGCACGTCGAGTTCTGCGGCGTCATCGAGATATTTGGTCGCGAAGTCGTAGAACGAGTCCTCGCGGCCGCGGACCCCGGCAACCCGAATCTCGCCCACGGTGCTGGCTTGTACTGTGCCGTCGGGGAATTCGAGCACCCCGCATTCCAGTTCACGACCGACGATCGCGGATTCGATGATCACCTTGGGATCGTGCTTGCGGGCATGAGCAATAGCATCGGGCAGTTCATGGCGGCTGGTCACCCGGCTGACTCCGATCGACGAGCCGCCCCGCGCGGGCTTGACGAAAGCCGGAAGACCAAGCCGGTCAAGCTTTTTGGAATCGAGCGTGGACTCCGACGGCCGCAGCACCGCGTAGTCGCCGATCGGCAGCCCCTCGGCCATCAACAGCTTCTTGGTGAATTCCTTGTCCATGCCGGCCGCGCTGGCCAGCACCCCGGCGCCGACGTAGGGCACGCCGGCAAGCTCGAGCAAACCCTGGATGGTGCCGTCTTCACCATAAGGCCCATGCAGAACCGGGAATACCACGTCGACGGAGGCCAGCACCTCGGCCCCGCCGGGCGACAGCGAGATCAGTTGACCGGCGCGCAGCGGATCGGCCGTCAGCGCGAGCGCGCTGCCCGACTCCGAGCTCACGCCCGGTAACTGCCGGCCGGCGATGGCCAGCGCATCGGGATCACCATCGGTGAGGACCCAGGAGCCTTCCGGCGTGATGCCCACCGCGACGACCTCGAACCTGTCCGGATCTAGATTGCGCAGGATGCTGCCCGCCGAGACGCAGGAAATCGCGTGCTCGCTGCTGCGACCGCCAAAGACGACGGCAACCCGCACACGATCCGGACCGGGCGTGCTGGACGACGGGCGGGCGTTCACAACCTAGAGAGGCTACCGGCTGGCGCAGCAGTGCTGGTTACAAGCTCATTCCGGCTTGGTGCTGCGGCCCAGCAGCAACGCCACTGCTTGATCGACCGATAACCCCTTGTGGCAGACCCGGTGCACGGCCTCGGTCAGGGGCATTTCGACGTCGTAACTCGAGGCCAGCGCCAGCACCGACTCGGACGAGGTCACCCCTTCGACGACGTGGCCGTCACGCGCCCGCAGCGCCGACTCCAGGGTCTCACCCCGGCCGAGGGACTCGCCGAAACTGCGATTGCGCGACCGGGGCGACGTACAGGTGGCGACCAGGTCGCCGACGCCGGCCAAACCTGCCAGCGTTGCCCCTTTGGCGCCGACCGCGATACCAAGCCGCATGATCTCGGCCAGCCCCCGGGTGATGATCGCCGCCGCCGTGTTCTCTCCCAGACCTACGCCAGCCGCCATCCCGCAGGCCAGCGCGATCACGTTCTTGCAGGCCCCACCGATCTCGGTGCCGATGACATCGGCGTTGGTGTACGGCCGGAAGTAACCGGCGTTCAGCATGCGCTGCACGGCCACCGCCCGGCCGGAATCGCTACAGGCGATCACCGTGGCGGCCGGTTGACCCGCGGTGATCTCGCTGGCGAGATTCGGCCCGGATATCACCGCGACCTGCGACGGATCGACACCCGTCACGTCGATGATGACCTGGCTCATCCGCATCAAAGTGCCCAGCTCGATGCCCTTTGCCGCGCTGACCAGCGTGGCACCCGGAGTGAGCTGGTCTGCCCAGTGCGCAAGGTTGGTCCGCAACGTCTGCGCGGGTACGGCAAGCAGGACGGTCGTCACCCCGCTGAGCGCTTCCTCCGGATCGGTGGTGGCTGTGATGGCCGGCGGTAAATCCACGCCCGGCAAGTAATCGGGGTTACGGCGGGTGGTGTTGATCTGCTCGGCGACTTCGGAGCGCCGCGCCCACAGAACGACGTGGCCGCCGGCGTCGGCCAGCAGCTTGGCCAGGGCTGTGCCCCACGCGCCGGAACCCATTACCGCTGTCGTACTGGGCATGGTCGAGTGGGTCCCGTCTCGTCAGTGTGCTCTAACTCCCGGCGCTCCACCGTAGCTCAGCGGCCCAGCCCAGCGACGATGCAGATCGCTCCGCGATCTGGGGAGGAGCTGGGCAATCAAACCCAGCGCAGCGACGATGCAGATCGCTCCGCAACCTGAGAAGGAGGTGGGCAATCAAACCCAGCGCAGCGACGATGCAGACCGCTCCGCGATCGGCACTGGCAGGATGGTGCGGTGAGCCGCATCCGAGCCGACACCGAAGGCGATGTCGGCCTGATCGTCGCCGTCAAGCGTCTGGCCGCCGCCAAGACCCGACTCGCGCCAATGTTCAGCGCACCGGCGCGGGAGAACATCGTGTTGGGAATGCTGGTCGACACCCTCGGCGCCGCGGCGCGAGTCGGCTCGGTCGGCCTGATCACCGTCGTTACGCCCGATGAGACCGCAGCCGCCGCGGCGATCGACCTCGGCGCAGAAGTGCTCGCCGATCCGACGCCGGCCGGTCACCCGAATCCGCTGAACAACGCGATCGCCGCCGCCGAGCAGGTGGTATCCGAATCATTCTCGAATATCGTTGTCCTGCAGGGGGATCTCCCGGCACTGCAGACTCGGGAACTCGGTGCGGCGATTGCCCAGGCACGCCAGCACCACCGAAGTTTCGTCGCCGACCGGCTCGGCACCGGCACCGCGGCGCTTTGCGCCTTCGGCACCGCGCTCGACCCACGTTTTGGGCTGAATTCATCCACACTGCATCGCAATTCGGGTGCGACCGAACTCACCGGCGAATGGCCGGGATTGCGCTGCGACATTGACACCCCCGAGGATCTGGCAATCGCACGCCGCCTGGGGATGGGACTCGCGACCACGAGAGCGATCGAGGGATTGGAACACCAGGCGGGGTAACCGCGGGTAAACAGCGCCTCAACGGCACATGTCCGGTCCCCAGTCGGTGGCAGCACCCCCCATCAATGGGGAATGATCACAAGGGTGACTGACATCGAAGCCCCGGACAAGACCGTCGCTGAGTCGACCGAGTGGCCAGCCACCGATTCGGCGCCGGGCGCGCCGCCTGCCACCACCGCGGCCGCAGTCGAGAACGCTCTGCCCGAGGAGCGCTATCTCAACCGCGAATTGAGCTGGCTGGACTTCAACTCGCGCGTCCTGGCGCTCGCCGAAGACACCTCGATGGCCTTGCTGGAGCGGCTGAAATTCCTGGCGATCTTCGCCTCCAACCTCGACGAGTTCTACATGGTTCGCGTCGCCGGATTGAAACGGCGCGACGAGATGGGCCTGTCGGTGCGCTCCGCGGACGGACTGACCCCGCGCGAGCAACTCCGCCGGATCGGCGAGCAGACCCAGACGATCGCGACCCGGCACGCCGAGGTGTTCCTCAACTCGGTGGAGCCGGGGCTGGCCAGCGAAGGAATTCACATCGTCACGTGGGCCGATCTGGATTCCGCCGAACGCGACCGGCTGTCGACCTACTTCACCGAGCAGGTGTTCCCGGTCCTGACTCCACTGGCCGTGGACCCCGCGCATCCGTTCCCGTTCGTCAGCGGCTTGAGCCTGAACCTCGCGGTCACCGTCAAACAGCCGGATGACAACGGGCAGCACTTCGCGCGAGTCAAGGTGCCCGACAACGTCGATCGCTTCGTCGAACTCGACGATCGCGGCAGCGCGGATAACTCGGCGGGTAAAAAGGAAGTGCGCTTTTTGCCGATGGAGGAGCTGATCGCGGCCTTCCTGACCGCGCTGTTCCCCGGCATGGAAATCGTTGAGCACCATGCCTTCCGCATCACCCGCAACGCTGACTTCGAGGTCGACGAAGACCGCGACGAAGATCTGCTGCAGGCGCTGGAGCGCGAGCTTGCCCGTCGTCGGTTCGGATCGCCGGTGCGCCTCGAGGTGGCCGACGACATGACCGAACACATGCTGGAACTGCTACTGCGGGAACTCGACGTTCACCCCGGCGATGTCATCCAGGTGCCGGGACTGCTCGATCTCTCCTCGCTCTGGCAGATCTATGGCGTCGACCGTCCGGCGTTGAAGGATCCCGCGTTCGTCCCGGCGACCAGCAATGCTTTCGCCGACCGGGAGACGCCGAAGAGTATTTTCGCGACCCTGCGCGAAGGTGACGTGCTGGTACACCATCCCTACGAGTCGTTTTCGACAAGCACGCAGCGATTCATCGAACTAGCCGCCGCCGACCCGAATGTGCTGGCGATCAAGCAGACGCTCTACCGCACCTCCGGCGATTCACCGATCGTGCGGTCCCTGATCGAAGCCGCCGCTGCGGGAAAGCAAGTCGTGGCGCTGGTGGAAATCAAGGCCCGGTTCGACGAGCAGGCCAACATCAAGTGGGCGCGCGCACTGGAGCAGGCCGGAGTTCACGTCGCCTACGGCCTCGTCGGCCTGAAAACGCACTGCAAGACATGTCTGGTGGTACGGCGCGAAGGGTCGACCATCCGACGTTACTGCCACATCGGGACCGGCAACTACAACAGCAAAACGGCCCGGCTCTACGAGGACATCGGCTTGCTGACCGCCGATCCTGACATCGGAGCGGACCTGACCGATCTGTTCAACACGCTGACGGGGTATTCACGCAAACTGTCTTATCGCAACCTTCTGGTCGCACCGCACGGTATTCGAGTGGGCATCACCGAGCGCGTCAACCGGGAGATCGCCGCACACAAGGAAACCGGCAACGGGCGCATCCGGTTGAAGATGAACTCCCTGGTCGACGAGCAAGTCATCGATGCGCTCTATCGCGCGTCGCAGGCCGGCGTGCGGGTCGAAGTCGTCGTGCGCGGAATCTGTGCGCTACGCCCCGGTGTCGAGGGTTTCTCCGAAAACATCACCGTGCGATCGATTCTCGGACAATATCTAGAGCATTCGCGAATCTTCAATTTCGGCGCCATCAACGAATACTGGATCGGCAGCGCCGACATGATGCACCGCAACCTGGATCGCCGCGTGGAAGTTCTGGTTCAGGTCAAGGATCCACGCCTGACCGCCCAACTCAACGACATCCTCGACTCGGCGCTGGATCCCGCAACGCGGTGCTGGGAATTGAGGCCGGAAGGCGTGTGGAAGGCGTCGCCGCAAGCGGGTCAGTCGGTGCGCGATCACCAGGTGTCGATGATGGAAAAGCACCGCAGCTCTTAACCGACAGGAAGACCTCCAACTTCTGGCCGCAGGGTCCCTACGGGCCCGAATTGACTTGCAGGAGTGCAGGTGTCGACACAATCCTCGTCGGGGCGCTCGGCGAGCAAGATCGTCCTCGCCGCCGGCGGTGTGCTGTGGCGACCGGGGCAACGGGATTCCGCCGCCGAGGTTGCGGTGATCCACCGTCCACGCTACGACGACTGGTCGCTGCCCAAAGGAAAAGTCGACCCCGGCGAGACCGAGCCGGTGACCGCTGTGCGCGAAGTGTTCGAAGAGACCGGACACCATGTTCAGCTCGGCCGGCGCATAGCATCGGTGAGCTATCCGATCGAACAACGCACCAAGAAGGTGCAGTACTGGTCCGCCCGCAATCTCGGCGGCAGCTTCGCCCCCAACAACGAAGTCGACGAACTCATCTGGCTGTCAGTCTCCGCCGCGATCAAGAAAGTCTCGTATCCGTACGACCGAAAGGTACTGCGGCGGTGGGCTAAACAACCAGCGGATACCGAATCGGTTCTGATCGTCCGGCACGGCACCGCGGGCAGCAAATCCCGATTTTCCGGCGACGACAAGATGAGGCCGTTGGACAAGAAGGGCCGGGCGCAGGCTGAAGCTCTCGTCGCGCAGCTGGCTACCTTCGGTCCCACCGATGTGTACTCCGCGGATCGCGTGCGTTGCCACCAGACCGTGGAGCCGCTCGCCGAGGAGCTGGGCGTCACCATCAACAACGAGCCGGCCCTTACCGAAGAGGCCTACGCGGACAACCCGAAGCGCGCTCGGCGCCGAGTTCTAGAGATCGCGGATTCGCATCGCACGCCGGTGATCTGCACTCAGGGCAAGGTGATTCCCGACCTGATCGCCTGGTGGTGCGAACGCGACGGAGTACGCCCGGACAAATCCCGTAACCGTAAGGGCAGCACGTGGGTGCTGTCGCTGACCGACGGCCGGCTGATCGCTGCCGATCACATCGGCAGTGCGCTGGCCTCCAACGTAGAGGCCTGACACGCAGATTCGCCGCGGGCGGCTCAGGAGAGCCGGTTCCGCGGCGAATCTGCGTTCGGTGCGGTTAGCGCCTAGCGACGACCGCGCTTGGCCGGAGCCTTCTTGGCCGGAGCCTTCTTCACTGCCGCCTTCTTGGCCGGAGCCTTCTTCACGACGGCCTTCTTGGCGGGAGCCTTCTTCACGACGGCCTTCTTGACCGGAGCGGCCTTCTTGACGACCTTCTTCACTACGGCCTTCTTGACCGGAGCCGCCTTCTTGGCCGGAGCCTTCTTCACTACCGCCTTCTTGACCGGAGCCGCCTTCTTGGCCGGAGCCTTTTTCACCGCCGCCTTCTTGGCGGGCGCTTTCTTGGCTACCTTCTTGGCTCCACCGCTAGCGACGACACCACGCTTCACAGCCGGTCCTTCCGATGGGAGTTTCTGTGCGCCAGAGACAACCGCTTTGAATTGTGCGCCGGGCCGGAATGCCGGCACCGAGGTCGGCTTCACCTTCACGGTCTCACCGGTGCGCGGGTTGCGGGCCACACGGGCCGCGCGGCGGCGCTGCTCGAACACACCGAAACCGGTAATTGTGACGCTCTCACCTTTTTGCACCGCGCGAACGACGGTGTCGACAAAATTCTCCACGGCCGCCGTTGCGTGCCGACGGTCCGAGCCCAATTTCTCAGTGAGTGTATCGATGAGCTCTGCCTTGTTGACCATCCAAATCCTCCGAAGCTAGTGGTCCTCGTTGGACCGACTAGCAAACACGGTAAACCCTCAAGTGCCTGATTTCCAAGAGCCACGCGCAATTTCAATGGCTCACGGCGAATTTTTTAGCAATCCGCTTGCCGCGCTTGGTAGGTGGCGCAGCTGTCGAATACGGCCCTGTGCCGCCGCAAATTCGGGCTCAATCGAGCCGTTAGGTAACCGGCGAAGTCGTCGGCTTCCAGTCCGGGCGGGCCGACTCGAAAACTTCGATGGCGTCGCGTTTCCGCAGCGTAAGGGCTATATCGTCGAGCCCTTCAATCAGACGCCAGGCGGTGTAATCGTCAATCGTGAACGGCACCACCACCGTTCCCGCCGACACATTCCGATCTTGAAGATTCACAGTGATTTCCAGCCCCGGGTTGCTCTCGATGAGCTTCCAAAGAAGTTCCACATCATCTTGAGCAACTTCGGCCGCTAACAGACCCGACTTGCCCGCATTGCCGCGAAAAATGTCACCGAACCGCGACGAGATGACCACTCGGAAGCCGTAGTCCATAAGCGCCCACACCGCGTGCTCGCGGGAAGAGCCGGTCCCGAAATCGGGTCCGGCTACCAGTACTGAACCTCTGTCGAATGGGCTGAGATTGAGGATGAAAGACGGATCGTTGCGCCATGCCGCGAACAGTCCATCGTCGAAACCTGTTCGGGTGACACGCTTCAAATAGACCGCGGGAATGATCTGGTCGGTGTCGACATTCGAGCGCCGCAGCGGCACTCCGATCCCGGTGTGGGTGTGAAAGGCGTCCATTGGATTTCTCCCTCAATCAGTTCAAGTCGTCCGGCGCGGAGAGTTTTCCGCGCACCGCGGTGGCGGCAGCAACCGCCGGTGACACCAAATGCGTACGGCTGCCCTTGCCCTGGCGGCCTTCAAAATTCCGATTCGACGTTGCCGCGCAGCGTTCCCCCGGTGCGAGCTGATCGGGGTTCATGCCCAGACACATCGAGCAGCCGGCCTGACGCCACTCAGCGCCCGCCGCGGTGAAGATCTCTCCCAGGCCTTCACTTTCGGCCTGCGCACGCACCCTCATCGACCCTGGCACGACCAGCATCCGAACGCCGTCAGCCACTTTTCGGCCCCGCAGGATCTCGGCCACCGCACGCAGATCCTCGATGCGGCCGTTGGTGCACGATCCGACGAACACCGTGTCGACCGCAATCTCCCGCATCGGCGTCCCGGGTCGAAGGTCCATGTACGCCAGCGCTTTTTCGGCCGCCTGTCGCTCGTGCTCGTCGGTCATCAGCTCGGGGTCAGGGACGGCGGCCCCCAGCGGCACGCCCTGGCCGGGGTTGGTCCCCCACGTCACGAACGGGGTCAATGATGCGGCGTCCAGGTAGACCTCGGTGTCGAACTCGGCACCGTCGTCGGTGCTCAGCTGGTCCCAATACGCCTGCGCCGCATCCCACTGGGCACCCGTCGGAGCGTGCGGGCGGCCGCGCAGAAATTCGTAGGTCGTGGCATCCGGGGCCACCATGCCCGCCCTGGCGCCGGCTTCGATGCTCATATTGCAGACCGTCATCCGCGCTTCCATCGACAGCGATTCGATGGCGCTGCCGCGGTATTCGATGACGTGCCCCTGGCCGCCACCGGTTCCGATCTTGGCGATCACGGCAAGGATGATGTCCTTTGGCGGTCACCCCGGCCGGCAGTTGGCCATCGACGTTGACGGCCATTGTCTTGAACGGTCGCAGCGGAAGTGTCTGGGTGGCCAGGACGTGCTCCACCTCGGAAGTTCCGATGCCCATTGCGATTGCGCCGAATGCGCCGTGCGTCGAGGTGTGGCTGTCACCGCACACGACCGTCATGCCCGGCTGGGTCAGACCCAGTTGCGGCCCGACGACATGGACGATGCCTTGGTCGATATCGCCCATCGGGTAAAGCCGGATCCCGAATTCCTCGCAATTTCGGCGGAGCGTCTCCACCTGGATGCGGGAGACCGGATCAGCGATCGGCTTGTCGATGTCGATCGTCGGCACGTTGTGGTCTTCGGTGGCCAGTGTCAGATCGGGACGGCGCACCGGGCGGTCCGCCAGCCGCAGACCATCGAACGCCTGCGGACTTGTCACTTCGTGCACCAGGTGCAGATCGATGTAAATCAAGTCGGGTTCGGTGCCGTTGCCCGATACCACCAGGTGGTCGTCCCACACCTTTTCCGCGAGCGTGCGCGGGCGCGCAGCGTCGTGGGCTGAAGTTTTTGTCACAAGCTCATCCCAATTCGTCGATCTCACTATGCGAGACGCTAGTATCTCTCTGTGAGACAGGATAGCGGCATCGGCGTTCTCGACAAAGCCGTGGGGGTACTGCAGACAATCGCGGAATCACCCTGCGGGCTAGCCGAATTGTGCGATCGAACCGGACTGCCCAGGGCCACCGCACACCGGTTGGCCGCTGGCTTGGAGGTTCACCGACTACTTGCGCGCGACGGCGAGGGACGGTGGCGTCTGGGACCAGCGGTCAGCGAATTGGCGGCTCAGGTCAACGACCCGATACTGGCCGCCAGCGCGGCGGTTCTGCCCCGGCTGCGTGAAATCACCGGCGAGAGCGTGCAGTTGTACCGCCGCGAAGGCACTTCACGGATCTGCATCGCCGCGATGGAACCTCCTGCGGGCCTTCGCGATACCGTCCTGGTCGGCGCACGGTTGCCGATGACGGCTGGTTCCGGCGCCAAGGTGCTGTTGGCCTACAGCGATGACGCCACCCGGGCAGCGGTGTTGCCCGGCGTCTAAATTCAGCGACCGCACGCTGGCCGAAGTACGGCGACGCGGTTGGGCGCAAAGCGCCGCTGAACGAGAGCCCGGGGTGGCCAGCGTGTCGGCACCGGTGCGCGATTCCACTGGTGCGGTAGTCGCCGCTATCTCGGTGTCAGGCCCCATCGATCGAATGGGCCGTCGGCCGGGCGAACGCTGGGCTGCAGATCTGTTGGCGGCCGCCGACGCGTTGACTCGGCGGTTGTGAGTCACACCGCTTTGTCGAGTGTGCCTCGGGGGCGGGGTGTCCGATCGAGTGTGCGTCCAGGGCGGCGACACGCCGACGGCCCGCACCCTCAGCGCAGACTCAAAGCCCTTCGACGCACACTCGACTTGGGCTGCGCCACGATTGCCCACTGGGCCGCGAGAAATAGCAACCTGAGACACTGTCGCCATGGGAACGAACCAGCGTGCACAGATCGTCATGTCCGAAGCGGAGATCACCGACTTCGTCACCAGTAGCCGTACCGGCACGCTGGCGACCATCGGTCCGGACGGACAGCCGCACCTGACCGCGATGTGGTACGGCGTGGTCGACGGCGAGATCTGGCTGGAGACCAAAGCCAAGTCGCAGAAGGCCGTCAACCTCAAGCGCGATCCGCGGGTGAGCTTCATGATCGAGGACGGCGACACCTACGACTCCCTGCGCGGGGTGTCCTTCGAGGGCATCGCCGAGATCGTCGACGACCCGGACGCGATTTTTCGCGTCGGTGTCAGCGTGTGGGAGCGCTACACCGGGCCCTACACCGACGAGGTGAAGCCCGCGGTCGACATGATGATGAACAAGCGGGTCGCGGTGCGCATCGTCGGCCAGCGCACCCGTTCGTGGGACCATCGCAAGCTTGGAATTCCGCACATGCCGGTCGGCGGTTCAACCGCGCCGGCCGCCAGCTAGCGCGTCAAGCGCGCTAGCTGGATGAAGAAGGATGAGTAGCCCCGATGGGATTCGAACCCACGCTACCGCCGTGAGAGGGCGGCGTCCTAGGCCGCTAGACGACGGGGCCGGAACCGATCCGAGCAGCCAGCATAGCTCACTGCCCTACGCCCGCCTAATCGCTAGGCGGTGGAACGACATTGGAAAAATACTGCTGGGGTACCAGGACTCGAACCTAGAATGGCGGAACCAGAAACCGCTGTGTTGCCAATTACACCATACCCCATTGGCTGCCTAAAACTGCTGGTCAGAGGCCTGCCAGTAGACACGCAGCGGTCGTACGGGCAGTGCTGCCAGCCGTTGTGGGCCGACGAGCAGACTACCAAACAAACAACTCACCTCTCACCAGCGCCCGACTGCACGTGGCCGGAACGCGGCCCTCCGGTGCGCCGGTCGGCACAGCCGACGGCGGCGATAGCGGCCGGGCCGGGACATGCCCGCTGCGGGCCGATCAATTACGTTACGAATCCTGTTTCTGAACAACGGGATTCGATAGCGTCCCGATGCCCGAAATGGTGATGTTGACGGTGTCACCGTCGACGATGGGGCCCACGCCCGCGGGTGTGCCGGTCAGGATGAGATCGCCCGGCAGCAAGGTCATTACCGCTGAGATCCATTCCACGATGGCCCCGACGTCGTGGATCATCAGCGACGTCCGACTGTCCTGCTTGACCTCGCCGTTGACCTCGGTGCGCAGCTCCAGATCGGCCGGGTCGACGTCGGTCTCGATCCACGGTCCGACGGGGCAGAACGTGTCATGGCCCTTGGCCCGTGTCCACTGGCCGTCGGACTTCTGTTGGTCGCGCGCGGACACATCGTTGGCGATGGTGTAGCCGAGGATGCTCTCGGCCGCCCGGTCGGCCGTGACGTCTTTACAGGGCCGGCTGATGACCGCCGCCAACTCGCCCTCGAAGTGCACCGGCGATGCGTTGGCCGGCAATCGAATCGGCACATTCGGTCCGATGATCGCGGTGTTGGGTTTGAGGAAGATCACCGGATCGGCCGGCGCGGGCCCGCCGCCCATCTCGGCGATGTGGTCGGCGTAGTTCTTGCCGATGCAGACCACCTTGCTGGCCAGGATCGGGGCCAGCAGTCGCACGTCGGCCAGCGGCCAGGAGCGACCGGTGAAAGTGGGGGTGCCGAATGGATGCTCGGCGATCTCGCGGGCGGTCATGCTCGTCGTGTTCGCCCTCGATGGAGACGAACGCGACGCCGTCGGGACTGGCAATTCGGCCAAGGCGCATTCGCCTGAGCCTAGTGACGCCGAACGCGAGGCCGCACGGTGCTGCAGCCGGCGAGCCGGGCCAGGTTGCCGCTTCAGCTCCAGCAATCACATGGCTGTGCGAGCATGGATCTGATGCCGACGGACCCGACCGGCACGGTCGCACTCAGCGCGGGCCGGCGCTGGTCAGTCGTCGTCGTCTCGCTCCTGGTGACCTCGAGCGCGTTCGTCTTCATCAATGGCGTCGCATTCCTGATCCCTGCCCTGGAGGAAGATCGGGGCGAACAGTTGGCCGAAGCGGGGCTGCTGTCGTCGATGCCGAGTTTCGGCATGGTGGCGACGCTGATCCTGTGGGGCTATCTGCTCGACCGGGTCGGCGAACGCGATCGTGCTGACGATCGGTTCGGCGCTGACGGCGGGTGCCGCCTACGCGGCCTCTAACGCGCACTCGACGGTTGCGTTCGCGGCCTGGCTGTTCGTGGGCGGCATGGCGGCCGCCAGCTGCAACTCCGCCGGCGGCCGGCTGGTCTCCGGATGGTTCCCGCCCGAGCAACGCGGCTTGGCGATGGGCGTCCGCCAGACCGCGCAGCCGCTCGGAATTGCGTTGGGCGCGTTGGTCATTCCGATACTCGCCGAGCGCAGCCGATCAGCGATCGTCGGGCCTGATCTTTCCGGCCGTGCTGTGTGCGGCAGCGGCGGTGCTCAGTGTCGTGGCCATCAAGGATCCGCCACGCAAGGAACGGGCTGAAGCCTCCGAACAAGAGCTGGCCAACCCCTACCGCGGGTCGTGGGTGTTACGCCGAATCCACGCAACCTCAGCGCTGTTGATGGTGCCGCAGACGCTGACCGTGACGTTCATGCTGATCTGGCTGATCGCGAATTACCGGTGTTCGATCTTCGCGGCGGGCTGTGTCGTCACGGTGTCGCAGGTGCTCGGCGCGGTGGGCCGGATCATGGTCGGCAGATGGTCGGACCGGGTCGGGTCGCGGCTGCGTCCGGTCCGCATCATGGCCGTCGCGGGCGTCTTGATGCTGGCCGGGTTGGCGTTCGCCGATCATCTGCACTTGTTCGATCGCCGTGCCGCTGATGGTCGCGGTGGCCGTCGTGTCGGTGCTCGACAACGGCCTGGAGTCCACCGCGATCACCGAATACGCCGGACCGTTCTGGAGCGGGCGGTCGCTGGGCCTGCAGAACACCTATCAGCGGCTGATGGCCGCGGGCACGCCACCGGTGCTCGGCGATCTGATCGCCGGATCGGGTTATCCGCTGGCGTTCGCGGTGTGCGGGATGTTCCCGCTGCTGGCGGTGCCGATCGTGCCGGCCAAAACGTTGCCGCCCGGGCTGGAGACTAGAGCGCGGACGCTATCCTTTCGCCGACTTCGGCGGTGGATAGCTTTTCGCTCGGGCGAGTGGCCAGATGGGACGCCACGGCCCGGTCCACTCGCGCGGCGGCAGCGTCTTCGCCGACGTGGGAAAGCAGCAGCGCCACCGACATAATCGCGGCGGTCGGATCCGCGATCCCCTGACCGGCGATGTCGGGCGCGCTGCCGTGCACCGGTTCGAACATCGACGGGTTGGTCCGGGTGGCGTCGATGTTTCCGCTGGCCGCCAACCCGATACCGCCGCACACCGCGGCGGCCAGGTCGGTGATGATGTCGCCGAACAGGTTGTCGGTGACGATCACGTCGAAGCGCCCCGGGTCGGTGACCAGGTGGATGGTCGCGGCGTCGACGTGCTGGTAGGCGACCTCGACGTCGGGATACTTCTCGCCGACCTCGTCCACGGTCCGCGACCACAGCGACCCGGCGAAGGTCAGCACGTTCGTCTTGTGCACCAGCGTCAGGTGTTTGCGACGCTGCTGGGCACGCGCGAAGGCGTCTTCCACGACGCGGCGGACGCCGAACGCGGTGTTGATGCTGACCTCGGTGGCGACCTCATGCGGAGTGCCGACGCGGATCGCGCCGCCGGTACCGGTGTACGGACCCTCGGTGCCCTCGCGGATCACCACGAAGTCGATCTCCGGGTCGCCGGCGAGTGGGCTGCTGACTCCGGGGTACAGCCGGCCCGGCCGCAGGTTGACGTGGTGGTCGAGCTCGAATCGCAGCCGTAGCAGCAGGCCTCGCTCCAGCACCCCGCTGGGCACCGACGGGTCACCGATCGCGCCCAGCAGGATTGCGTCGTGGTCCCGCAGTTCGGCCACCGTCGTCTCGGGCAGCACTTCGCCCGTCGCGTGGAATCGCTTGGCGCCCAAGTCGTAATGCGTCTTCTCCACGCCGGGTAGCACCGCGTCGAGCACCTTGACCGCTTCGGTCGACAACCTCCGGCCCGATCCCGTCGCCCGGGATGACGGCGAGTTTCACGACAGGTCAACCACTTCGAGCTTGTTGGCCGACACCGCGGACCTGATCTCGGAGCGGACGTCAGCCGGCACATCGCGGTCCAGTCGCAGCAGGATCGTCGCGCCGGGCCCTTCGGCGTCCTCGGACAACTGCGCGGCCTGGATGTTGACCCCGGCGGTGCCCAGCAGTGTGCCGATCTTGCCCAGCGCGCCGGGCTGATCGCCGTAGTTGATGACGAGGTAGATGCCCTGGGCACGCAGATCGAAGTTGCGGCCGTTGATCTGCACGATCTTCTCGACCTGCTGCGGACCGGACAGCGCACCGGCCACGTTGACGACCGAACCGTCAGCGGCCACCGCCCGCACGTCGACGACGCTGCGGTGGTTGGGGCTCTCGGTGGCGGTACTGATGTCGGCGGCCACGCCGCGCTCCTCGGCGATCGCCGGCGCGTTGACGAACGTCACCTGGTCCTCGATCACCGCCGAGAACAGCCCCCGCAGCGCCGAAAGCCGAAGCACCTCAACATCTTCGCCGGCCAACTCGCCGCGGACCTGGACCGACAACGACGTCGGCAGTTCGTCGCTGAGCGCACCGGCGAGCAGGCCGAGCTTGCGCACCAGATCCAGCCACGGCGACACCTCCTCGCTGACGGTCCCGCCACCGACGTTGACCGCGTCGGGAACGAACTCCCCCGCAAGGGCAAGCTTGACGCTGGCAGCTACATCGGTGCCGGCCCGATCCTGAGCCTCCTCGGTCGACGCGCCGAGATGCGGCGTCACCACGACCTCGGACAGCTCGAACAACGGGCTGTCGGTGCATGGCTCCTTGGAGTACACGTCGAGGCCGGCAGCGCGAACGTGTCCGCTCGTGATGGCGTCGGCCAGCGCGGCCTCGTCGATCAGTCCACCGCGGGCCGCGTTGACGATGATGACGCCCGGCTTGGTTTTCGCCAGCGCCTCTTTGCCGATCAGCCCCGCCGTCTCAGGGGTTTTCGGCAGATGCACAGAGATGAAGTCGGCGCGGCCGAGCAGGTCGTCGAGCGACAGCAACTCGATACCGAGTTGGGCCGCGCGCGCCGCCGACACGTAGGGGTCATAGGCCACGATGTGGGCCTCGAAAGCGGCCAGCCGCTGCGCGACCAGCTGTCCGATGCGGCCCAGCCCGACCACTCCGACGGTCTTACCGAAGATCTCGGTGCCCGAGAACGACGAGCGCTTCCAGGCGTGTTCGCGCAGCGAGGCATCGGCTGCCGGGATTTGGCGGGCGGCCGACAGCAACAACGCCAACGCGTGCTCGGCAGCACTGTGGATGTTCGACGTCGGCGCGTTGACCACCAGCACACCGCGTTCGGTAGCGGTTTTGACGTCCACGTTGTCCAGCCCGACGCCGGCGCGCGCGACGATCTTCAGTTTCGGCGCGGCGTCGAGTACCTCGGCGTCGACGGTGGTCGCCGAGCGGACCAGAAGGGCGTCGGCTTCGGGCACCGCCGCGAGCAGCTTCTCGCGGTCCGGGCCGTCCACCCAGCGCACCTCGACCTGGTCGCCCAGGGCTTCGACGGTTGATTCGGCAAGTTTGTCAGCGATGAGAACGACAGGAAGGCTCACGCGGGCAAGCCTAGTGGTCGTCGTTGTACTGGATTGCGCCACGGTCGCCGATCGGGCCCGCTAGCAGCGCCGAGCGTGCGTTCACCGCGAGAAAATTCCGAAAAACTCGTCCTGAGTGCACGTTCGGGGCGCGCAGTGCCGTACGTGTCGGTGTCCGGGTGAATCCTGTGGGCAAGCGCAACGACAGGAGAAACACCCATGTGCTGGAAATGCGATCACCCGGAGGCCACCATGCAGGAGTGGCTGGATCTCATCTATGAGCGGGTGCAACAGTGCGGCTGGGTGGTGCAATTCGTGGAAAGCGACCAGATGCCCTTCGCCTACACCATCGGCTTGCACCCGCGAGGACTACCCGAGCTGTTGGTGACAGGCATGCCACCGCAGCGCGCGAATCTCGTCCTCAACAGCGTCGCCCAGTACCTCGTGAAAGGCGGACGGCCGGTACCGGGCGAGCGGATGCTGATCGGCGGAGAGCTGTTACTCGATTTTGTCCAGGTGGAGCACCCGGATGCGCATCTGAAGTTCGCGGTATCGATATATGGACCCCTGAAGGCGCTGCAGCTGGTCTGGCCAGACGACCACGGGCATCGGCCGTGGTGCGCTGAATTCAGCAACGGTGGGGTGCGCCAGCCGGTGTACGGGGTCCGAGTCGACCCGCCCGAGCATCGAGATCGACGTTAGCGCGACGACACGCCGAACCTGTCGCGCTAACGTCGATCTCGACGAAGCCTGAAGCTAGGCGGTCTCAGTGATCGGCCGGTCGACCCAGCTCATCAGGTCGCGCAGCTTCTTGCCGGTGACCTCGATCGGGTGCTCGGCGTTCTCCTTGCGCAGCCCCTCGAGCTCCTTGTTGCCGCCCTCGACGTTGGCAACGAGCTTCTTGGTGAAGGTGCCGTCCTGGATGTCGCGCAGGATGGCGCGCATGCGCTCCTTGGTGTCGGCGTCGATGACGCGCGGTCCGGACAGGTAGCCACCGAACTCCGCGGTGTCTGACACCGAGTAGTTCATCCGGGCGATCCCGCCCTCGTACATCAGGTCGACGATCAGCTTGAGCTCGTGCAACACCTCGAAGTAGGCCATCTCCGGCGGGTAGCCCGCCTCGACCATCACGTCGAAACCGGTCTTCACCAATTCCTCTGTGCCGCCACACAACACGGCCTGCTCACCGAACAGATCCGTCTCGGTCTCGTCCTTGAAGGTCGTCTTGATGACGCCGGCGCGGGTGCCACCGATCGCCTTGGCGTAGGACAGCGCGAGCGCCTCACCAGTGCCGGTCGGATCCTGGTCGACGGCGATCAGCGCGGGCACGCCCTTGCCGTCGACGAACTGACGGCGGACCAAGTGCCCGGGGCCCTTCGGCGCGACCATCGCGACGGTGACGTTGCCGGGCGGCTTGATCAGATCGAAGTGGATGTTGAGCCCGTGACCGAAGAACAGCGCGTCGCCGTCGGAGAGGTTGGGTTCGATGTCGCCCGAGAAGATCTCGGCCTGCGCCGTGTCGGGTGCCAGCAGCATGATTACGTCGGCCCACTTGGCCACCTCGGCAGGTGTGTCGACGGTCAGGCCCTGCTCCTCGACCTTGGCCCGCGACTTCGAGCCCTCCTTCAAACCGACCCGAACCTCGACACCGGAGTCGCGCAGGCTCAGCGAGTGCGCATGCCCCTGGCTGCCGTAGCCGATCACCCCGACCTTGCGGCCCTGAATGATCGACAGGTCGGCGTCGTCGTCGTAGAACATCTCCAAAGCCACGTGAATGTCTCCTTCTTTATTGGCTTTTCGATTTGAATGGGTTATTTGGCGGTACCGATAGCGCGTGGTCCTCGCGACAGCGACACCACTCCTGACTGGACGATTTCGCGGATGCCGAACGGCTCGAGCACCTTCAGCAGCGCTTCCAGCTTGCCGCGGTCACCGGTGGCCTCGATGGTCAGCGATTCCGGCGACACGTCGATCACTTTGCCGCGGAACAGGTTCACGGCCTCGATCACCTGGCTGCGGCTCCCCGCATCCGCGCGGACTTTGATCAGCGCCAGCTCACGAGATACCGAGTTGTTGTCGTCCTGCTCGATGATCTTGATGACGTTGATCAGCTTGTTGAGCTGCTTGGTGATCTGCTCGAGCGGGGTGCTCTCGGCGGAGACGACGATGGTCATCCGCGACATGTCCTTCTGCTCGGTAGCGCCGACGGCGAGCGACTCGATGTTGAACCCACGCCGTGAGAACAGCGCCGCGACACGGGCCAGCACACCGGGCTTGTCCTCGACCAACACCGAAAGGGTGTGCGTGGTCGTCGTTCCTGCGGTCATCAGGCGTGCCCTTCGATTCCGTCGTCGAACAGCGGGCGGATGCCGCGAGCGGCCTGGATCTCGTCGTTCGAGGTCCCGGCAGCCACCATCGGCCACACCTGCGCGTCGGCGCCGACGATGAAGTCGATGACGACGGGACGGTCGTTGATCGCCCGGGCCTGGGCAATGACGTCTGCGACATCTTCCTCACGCTCGCAACGTAATCCGACGCAACCCAGCGCCTCGGCCAGCTTGACGAAGTCGGGGATCCGGCGCGAGTGGGTGGCCAGATCGGTCTGCGAGTACCGCTGCTCGTAGAACAGCGTCTGCCACTGGCGCACCATGCCGAGGTTTCCGTTGTTGATCAACGCCACCTTGATCGGTGCGCCCTCGATCGCGCAGGTAGCCAACTCCTGATTGGTCATCTGGAAGCAGCCGTCGCCGTCGATCGCCCACACCTCGGCGTCCGGCCGGGCGAACTTGGCGCCCATCGCCGCCGGGATCGCGAAGCCCATGGTGCCCAGACCGCCTGAGTTGAGCCAAGTTCGCGGCTTTTCGTAGGAGACGAACTGCGCGGCCCACATCTGGTGCTGGCCGACTCCCGCGACGTACACCGCGTCGGGACCGGCGATCTCGCCCAGTTTTTCGATGACGTACTCCGGGCTCAAGCTGCCGTCGCTCTGCGGCCCGTAGCTCAACGGGTAGGTGGCCTTCACGTCGTCGAGGTAGGTCCACCAGTCGGCGATGTCGATCTTGTCCGGCGCATCATCGTGGCGCAGGGCCGCGATCAACTCGGTGATAACGGCTTTGACGTCACCGACGATCGGCACGTCGGCGTGCCGGTTCTTGCCGATCTCGGCGGGGTCGATGTCGGCGTGAATGACCTTGGCCTCAGGTGCGAACGAGTCGAGCTGCCCGGTGACCCGGTCATCGAAACGGGTGCCCAGTGCGATCAACAGGTCGCTGCGCTGCAGCCCGGCGACCGCCGCGACCGTGCCGTGCATGCCCGGCATGCCCAGGTGCTGGCGGTGGCTGTCCGGGAAGGCGCCGCGCGCCATCAGCGTGGTGACCACCGGGATGCCGGTTAGCTCGGCCAATTCGCGCAGCTGCTCGGTCGCCTCGCCCCGGATGACCCCGCCGCCGACGTAGAGCACCGGCTTGTGCGCCGCGGCGATCAGCTTGGCGGCCTCGTGGATCTGGCGGTTGTGCGGCTTGGTATTCGGCTTGTAGCCGGGCAGGTCCATCTGTGGCGGCCAGCTGAACGTGCACGGCGCTTGCAGCACGTCTTTCGGGATGTCGACCAGCACCGCGCCCGGCCGTCCGCTGGAGGCGATGTGGAACGCCTCGGCAAGCACCCGAGGGATCTCGTCGCCGTCGCGAACCAGGAAGTTGTGCTTGGTGATCGGCATGGTGATGCCGGAGATGTCGGCCTCCTGGAAGGCATCCGTCCCGATCAGGGCGCGCCCGACCTGGCCGGTCACCGCGACCACCGGGATGGAATCCATCTGCGCGTCGGCCAGCGGGGTCACCAGGTTGGTGGCGCCGGGACCAGAGGTGGCCATCATCACGCCGACCTTGCCGGTGGCGTGGGCGTAACCGCTGGCCGCGTGGCCGGCGCCCTGCTCGTGACGGACCAGGACGTGCCGCAGCTTCTTGGAGTCGAACAGCGGGTCGTAGACCGGGAGCACGGCACCGCCGGGGATCCCGAAGATGACCTCGACGTCGAGCTCCTCCAGCGATCGGATTACCGACTGCGCACCGGTAAGTTGCTCAGGCGCAACATGTTTCGGCCGAACCGTCGGCGGTTTGGCGGCGGGCTTGGCCGCATCGGAGGCGATGCGGGCCACATCCTGCGACGCAGGCTTCGAAGCCGGTGCCTGCGGCTCGGAGTGCGATCTGGTGGGTGCGCTCACGGTGTCCTCTGTCCCTCTTGTCACTGCTTGGTTCTGCGTTTGCTCTGGAGAGTGGGCGGGCAACAAAAAACCCCCGTCAGCTCAGCAGCTGCACGAGGGTTGCGCGTTGGTCTGGCTTGATCAGTCAGGCACCAACGCGCATGCGGATTACTACGAGCTCTCCAAAAGTTGTTCATCGCCCTCCGACGGTAGCCGCCGTACTGGTCAAACGTCAAATCCCGGTGGCGGCCCGATTGTCGGGGCGACCCAGGTCAGGCGTCGATGTCATGATGCTTGCATGGCCACCGATCCGCCGCAGGAAGCGGCACCCGCACCGCCGGTGGTGATCAGCATTTCGCCGATGGCCCACTTCGCGGTCGGCTTCTTCGCGACTCGGCCTGCTCGTGCCGGTGTTGACCTGGCCGGTCACCGCGCCGCTGCTGATCATCCCGGTGCTGTTGTCGGCGTTGATCGTTCGACTTCGGACCCAGGCCGACGACACCGGGGTCACCGTGCGCACGCTGCTTGGCAGCCGATCGGTGCGCTGGGAAGACATCGACGGTCTGCGATTCAACAGAGGCTCGTGGGCCCGCGCTCAGCTGAAGGACGGGCGCCAGGTGCGGTTACCCGCGGTCACGTTCGCGACGCTGCCGCAGCTGACCCGGGCCAGCGCCGGCCGAGTCCCCAATCCGTACGCGGACTAGCGCACCGGGTTCGCGCCGTTGAGCAACATCCATAGCCCGACACCGGCGCCGATACCCACCACCAGGGCGACAAACGACCCGATGAACGGCCGGCGAGCCCAGCCGCGACCTGCGTCGAAGCCGTAGCGTCCGGGTCCGGCCAGGATCACGGCGATGGAGAGCACGATCAGCGTGATCTCGTATTCGTGCCCGTTGGGCAGGAAGTACGGGAACGAGCGCGGGCTGTGCTGGGCCGACATGCCGGCGAGCAGGCTGTTGGTCAGATAGGCCAGCGCGCCCGCCGCCGCGAGCGGGGTGAACAGTCCCAGTACCAGCAGGACGCCCGCGGCGATCTCGCCGCCGGCCGCGCAGTACGTGAGGATGTCCGCGTGCTGGTAGCCGATGTCGGACAGCTGGTTCTTGAATCCGGTCAGGCCCTCGCCGCCCCACCAGCCGAATAACTTCTGCAGTCCGTGCGCGGTGAAGACCGCACCGAGGCCGACGCGAAGAATCAGCAGGCCCAGGTCCTGGGTGCCGCGACGGCTGGCGGCGCGAATCGCCACGTCGTCGTAGTGTTCGTGCTCGTCGATCCCGTCGGGCGCGAAAATCGAGTGTTGCCCGGTCGGCTGGGGCTGATACGGCAACGGCTCCTGCCTGCCGCGGATCAGCCCGATTCCGCTGCTCGACGAGCGGACACTGCCGGAATCAGATGCGTCGTAGTGCGGAATCAGCGTGGTCTCGAAATCGCCGGCATAGGTGTCTGACGGCAGGTCGTCCTCAGGGTCGACCAGGCTCGCGGACGCCGGCCGCGCCGGAGTCGGCACCGCAGACGAGTCCTGTCGTTGCCAATGTGCGTCATTCGGTTGACTGCTCACCCGTGCCAGGGTAAGGGCAAATTCTGCCGAATCGGGGATTTGAGCGGGCTTTCACAGTTGCGATTTACGCGCCGCGATGCACCCGTCAGTGTTTGCGGGCAAATACGGGTGCCGGCGCGGTACCCGTCACGGGCGCATGCGCGGACATATCCGTAATCTGGCAGCTATGCGGTTGTGGTGGTCGGGGCGGCGCAGCATGCCTGTGCTCTGCTCGGCGATGCTCGTTCTGGCCGGTTGCGCCCAGTTCAATGATGTGCAATCGGAACCGTTCACCACCGAGCCCGAGCGGCATGCCGCGCCGAGTTCGACGCCGCCGCCTCCACCGCCGCTGCCCGACAAACCGTTCCCGAAGGAATGCCCCGCGCCCGGGGTGATGCAGGGCTGCCTGGAAAGCACCAGCGGCCTGCTGATGCAGCCGGACAGCAAGTCGGCGCTGGTCGCCGAGCGGACGACCGGAGCGGTGAAAGAAGTGTCGGTCAGCGCCGAGCCGAAGGTCAAGACCGTCATCCCGGTCGACCCGGCCGGCGACGGCGGGTTGATGGACATCGTGCTCTCGCCGACGTACTCGCAGGACCGGTTGATGTACGCCTACATCAGCACGCCGACCGACAACCGTGTCATCCGGGTCGCCGACGGCGACACCCCCAAGGACATCCTGACCGGAATTCCGAAGGGCGGCAGCGGAAATACCGGCGCCCTGCTGTTCACCAGCCCGACCACGCTGGTCGTCATGACCGGCGACGCGGGCAACCCGGCGATGGCCAATGACCCGGCGTCGCTGGCCGGCAAAGTGATTCGCATCGAGCAGCCCACCACGATCAACCAGGCACCACCGACGACAGCGCTGAGCGGCATCGGCGTCGGGCGGTGGCCTGTGCACCGATCCCGTCGACGGCTCGCTCTTCGTCGTCGACCGGACGCCCACCTCCGACCGGTTGCAGCGAATCACCAAGGACTCCAAGGTTTCCACGGTCTGGACGTGGCCGGACCAGCCCGGGGTCGGCGGCTGCTCGGCGTTGGACGGCACCGTGCTGGTCAACCTCGTCAACATCAAGCAGACGGTGGCAGTCCACCTCGCGCAGGGCACCGGCGCCGTCACCGGTCCACCCGATGTCGTTCGCCAGGACACGCACGGACACGCGTGGGCGCTGCGGATGTCGCCGGACGGCAACATCTGGGGCGCGACGGTCAACAAGACCAGCGGCGACGCCGCGAAGTTGGACGATGTGGTGTTCCCGCTGTTCCCGCAGGGCGGCGGCTTCCCGCGGGCCAACGACGACAAGACCTGATCCGGGAATTATGTTGCGGCAGAGCCGCTTTCGCTGCCGCTGAACAGGAAATGTTCGACCAGCGAGCTCACCAGACGCGGGTTCTCCAGGCCGGCGAGGTGAGCCACCCCGTCGAGAACCCGAATGGATGCGTTCGGGATGGCCGCGGCCATCTCGATCGCGTCGCGGGGCGGGAACGTCGCATCCTCGGCGCCGCCGACAACCATCACCGGCGTGTGGATGCGGCCCAGGAGTGCCCGCTGGTCGGGTCGGCGCGGAACCACGCTCTTGACTGCCCACGAAGCCGATGCGATGTTGACGGACTTCACCGTGTTGCTCACGTGCGCCACCACGTCAGGACGCTCCCGCATGGTGGTCGGCCCCAAAAAGGCCTTCAGCACAGAACGATTCAACAACGATCCGATCCCGCCGGTCCATTTCGCCACCTGAAGCAGGACCGCGAACTCGACTTTCTGGCGGAAACTGGCGCGACCGGCGGTGCAATTCATCAGCACCGCTCCCCCGATCCGTTCGGGATACCTCGCGGCGAACGTCGCGCCGATCATGCCGCCCCAGGAGTTGCCGACGAAGTGGGACTTGTCGAGGCCGAGGCCGTCGAGGATGTCAGCCACACAGCGAGCGCAGTCGTCGAAGCTGAAGCAGCCCGTCAGCGACTGGCTACCGCCGTGTCCGGGGGGATCGACGAGGATCACCTGTCGGCGGGCGATGAGGTCACCGGCCACGCCGTGCCACATGTCGCCGGTCATCAGCAGGCTCGGCCAGAAGACGATCGGCGAGCCAGATCCCCCGACTTGCACTCGAATTCGGCCGAGCACAGTGTCCACCGTCTGTTCGCGAAGCTGATCGCCGATGCTCGTCATCGCTGACCTCCATACCCAGACGCCACTTCTGCATTAATGTAATCCTCAGCGGGATCTCAGTTAATATCTAGCTGCCCGTCGGGGCCGATCAGGAGATACATGGACATCACCACCCGCCCTTGGACCACCGCAGGATTCGCCTTTACCCTGGTAGCTGCCAGCGCGATCGTCGCCTCGACAGTCGCACCGATAGGCGATAGCCACCTTGTTCAGACCCGCGCCGTGCAGCTCGTCTCCGGCGATGTGTCTTGGGATCAGGTGCTGCAGACCGCGCTCGCGAACGGCACCGACATCTACGACCATCTCTCGCCCGCAACATTCGCCGACATTCAACAGTTCGCCGCCAACGTGCCCGAATATCTGGACGGCACCCGGAACTTCGATGCCGACCTGACGACCGCCTACAACGCGGCCATCAATCCGTTCGTGCCTACGGACCCCGAGCCGTACATTTACACCTCGGTCGACCCCACTCCCAGCAGCATCAGCATCGACAGTTTCCTCGGGCATCTCTTCGACATACCGCTGCCGGGCAAAGACGGCCTGATCGACATCCTGACCAACGGACTCAGCTTCGATATCGGTATCTGCCCGCTCTGCACAGATGTCACCATCCCCGTTCTGCCACTGCTGGTCGGCGACTCTCTGGCAACCCAAATCGAGCCGTACATCAATTTCGCCGGGTCGCCGCTGAGCGGAATCCTGTGGGGCAGCTTCGGAACCACGCTGGGCCCGCTACTCCAGCTCAACGACGACATCACCGCCATCACGGCCGCACTCGGCGGCGCGACCCCCGACTACACGACCGCCTTCAACGACTTGGCCGACGTGCCTGCCAACATCACCAATGCCTTCCTCAACGGCTACGGCGACATCAATCTGGATACGCTGCTCGCGGACTTCGGCGACACCTCACCGACGACAGACGCCTCGCTCTTTCTCGACCTGGGTGGACTGCTCAGCCCAGCTGGCTCGCTCATCAACGGCATCGGCTTCACTGATTCGCTTGGTGACTGCAGCATTGCGTGCGCGACCCTCGACGTTCCGGCCACCGCGGTCGGGCCGATCGCATCGTTGTTCCTGCAGGACCAGGCGATCGCCGAGTCAATCGGCTGGGACGGCGTGGGTCAGCCGCTCGCCCACCTGTTCACCGAACTGACGAGCTTGTTCACTAGCTGCAGGCGGCGAGCACCAGTTCGCGCACCCGCGCCGCGTCGGCCTGCCCCTTGGTCGCCTTCATCACGGCGCCGACGATCGCGCCGGCGGCCTGCACCTTGCCGCCGCGGATCTTCTCGGCCACATCGGGATTGGCGGCCAACGCTTCGTCGACCGCGGCCTGGATCAGCGAGTCGTCGCGCACCACGGCCAGTCCGCGCGCGGTCATCACCTGGTCGGGCTCGCCCTCGCCGGCCAGCACGCCCTCGACGACCTGGCGGGCCAGCTTGGTGGTCAGCTTGCCGTCGTCCACCAGCGCCGACGACCGCGGCGACCTGCGCCGGGGTGATCGGCAATTCGTCGAGCTCGACGCCGGCCTCGTTGGCCTTCTGCACCAGGAAGTTGCCCCACCAGGCCTGCGCCTGATCGCTGGAGGCGCCCTGCTCGACGGTCGCGATGACCAGATCGACGGCGCCGGCGTTGACCAGATCGCGCATCACCTCGTCGGAGATACCCCAGTCCTGCTGAATCCGCTTGCGGCGCAACCACGGCAGCTCGGGGATGGTCTGACGCAGCCGCTCGACGAGGTCACGGCTGGGCGCGACCGGCTCCAGGTCGGGCTCGGGAAAGTAGCGGTAGTCCTCCGCGGTTTCCTTGGTGCGGCCCGAGCTGGTGTAGCCGTCCTCGTGGAAGTGCCGGGTCTCCTGGATGACTCGGCCGCCGGACTCCAGAACCGCGCCCTGCCGGCGCATCTCGTAGCGGACCGCGACCTCGACGCTCTTGAGCGAGTTGACGTTCTTGGTCTCGGTGCGGGTGCCGAACTCGCTGGCGCCCTTGGGCTTCAGCGAGACGTTGGCGTCGCAGCGCATCGAGCCCTGGTCCATCCGCACGTCGGAGACGCCCAGCGCGCGCAACAGGTCGCGCAGCGCGGTGACGTAGGCGCGGGCGATCTCCGGTGCCCGCTCGCCGGTGCCCTCGATCGGCTTGGTGACGATCTCGATCAGCGGCACACCGGCCCGGTTGTAGTCGACCAGCGATGTGGTCGCCCCGGCGATCCGGCCGGTGTCGCCGCCCAGGTGGGTCAGCTTGCCGGTGTCCTCCTCCATGTGGGCGCGCTCGATCTCGACCCGCCAGGTGCTGCCGTCCTCCAACGGGACGTCGAGGTAGCCGTTGAACGCGATCGGCTCGTCGTACTGGGAGATCTGGTAGTTCTTCGGCTGGTCCGGATAGAAGTAGTTCTTCCGCGCGAACCGGCCCCACGGCGCGATCTCGCAGTTGAGCGCCAGCCCGATCCGGATCGCCGACTCGACGGCCGCCTCGTTGAGCACCGGCAGCGACCCCGGCAGGCCGAGGCACACCGGGCAGACCTGGGTGTTGGGCTCGGCGCCGAACTCGTTGGCGCAGCCGCAGAACATCTTGGTGGCGGTCGACAGCTCGACGTGCACCTCCAGGCCGAGCACCGGGTCGTAGCGCGCGAGCACCTCGTCGTAGTCGAGCAGCTCGCCCCCGGAGCACCGGGAACGCTCGCAGCAGAAGTCATGAAGACGATCCTAATTGGCCGCCGAGGAGGCCGCGCCATCGCCATTGCTGCCGGCCTATCGACGCTCAGCAGCGCATGATCGAACGCCGATCGAGAGGTGATGGCGTCGTCGCGGGCGTCTCGGAAATTTTCGATGACGATCTCCGCCAGCCGCCGCAGCTTCACGTTGCTCGACTGCGAGCGCCATCTCAGTAGATCGAAAGCGGCGTCCTCGTCCAGGCCGTAGACCAGCATCAGCATTCCCTTGGCCTGTTCGATCACCGCGCGCTGCTCGGTGATCTCGGCGACCCTCGCAGTGATGAGGTCCTCGCGCGCCCGGTCCGATGTCGGCGTGATGTCCACGTAGTAGCCGTGCGTCCCCGTCACCACGCCCTCGTCGTCGGTGAGCCGGTCACCGACCACCACCACCTGATGAACGATGCCATGGGTGTCGACGATGCGGTGCCGGGTGCTGAACGGGCGACGGAAGATCAGCATCTCGTCGATGGTCTTCTGCCACTTCGCGACGGTCCTCGGGATGTTTGTGCGCCAGCACAAATTCCGTCGTCGGGGTCACCGTGCCCGGCTCGTAGCCGTGCATGCGCTGCACCTGTTCCGACCACTCCCAGCGTTGGTCCTCGAAGTAAAAGCGAAACCACCCGACGCGCTGCGGCGCTCCGGCGAACGCCTGATCGACCTCGGCCGCGTGGCCATCCAGCTCGGCGGCATCAGGGCTGACCCTCAGCATTTGGTCGACGGCAGCCCAGCCCGATGACGGCGGCGTTGGTGTCGCGCTGCGGGTCAGCACAGAAGACCGATTCCGAGCCTGTCGCTGTGTGGCAGACCCGAAACTGCACGTCCGCCGCAGCACGACATAGTCGCGAGATCGACGCTGTTGTCACGCGCACGCTCGATGGTGCCGGCGACATCGGGTCTGATCACCATCCGCCGTGAAGCGGTCCCGACCGTTGCTGCTCGGCCAGTGCTGCGACGCGACGCGCGGTTCGTCCCCGGTGCGCTTTTTGCCGACAAGCCGACGAGCAGTAGATCGCATCGGCGCGCCCACGAAAGCCAGCGCCACACGACTGCAGTTCAAACGCGCGATCATAGCTCGTTACGTTACCGCTACCCGTTACGTCACGGATCTCTTCGGCGCCGACCCGTGATCGAACTCACCGGGGTTATCAGCCGAAGAAGGCGGCGGCGTCGTCGTAACGGCTCTGCGGCACCAGCTTGAGCTGGCGCACCGCATCGGCCAGCGGCACCCGGCCGATGTCCTGGCCGCGAAGCGACACCATCTGTCCGTATTCGCCGGCGTGGGCGGCGTCGGCGGCGTTGACCCCGAACCGGGTGGCCAGCACCCGGTCGTAGGCGGTCGGCGTGCCACCGCGCTGGACGTGGCCGAGCACGGTCACCCGGACCTCTTTGTTGATGCGCTTCTCCACCTCGTACGCCAGCTGCGCAGCCACGCCGGTGAACCGCTCGTGACCGAATTCGTCGATGCCGCCCTTGCGCAGCTCCATCGAGCCTTCGGCCGGCTTGGCGCCCTCGGCGACGACGCAGATGAAGTGCGCGTCGCCGCGCTGGAAGCGCCGCTTGACCAGTCGGCACACCTCGTCGATGTCGAAGGGCTGCTCGGGGATCAGCGTCATGTGTGCGCCGGAGGCCAGCCCGGCGTTCAGCGCGATCCAGCCGGCGTGCCGGCCCATCACCTCGACCAGCATCACCCGCTGGTGGGATTCCGCGGTGCTGTGCAGCCGGTCGATGGCGTCGGTGGCCACCATCAACGCGGTGTCGTGGCCGAATGTCACGTCGGTGCAATCGATGTCGTTGTCGATGGTCTTCGGCACGCCGACGACGGGGACGTTCTCTTCGGAGAGCCAGTGCGCGGCGGTCAGCGTGCCCTCGCCGCCGATCGGGATGAGCACGTCGATGCCGTTGTCGTCCAGCGTCTCCTTGATCTGGTCCAGACCGGCCCTCAGCTTGTCGGGGTGCACGCGGGCGGTGCCCAGCATCGTTCCGCCCTTGGCCAGCAGGCGATCGTTGCGGTCGTCGTTGGCCAGTTGCATGCGCCGGTTCTCCAGCAGCCCACGCCAGCCGTCCTGGAATCCGACCACCGACGACCCGTATCGCGAGTCGCAGGTTCGCACCACCGCCCGGATGACGGCGTTCAGTCCGGGACAGTCACCACCGCCGGTGAGAATTCCGATCCGCATGCCATTATCTTGCCCCGTAGCGGCCGTTCCGGTGGCGCGAGCAAGACGCGAAATCGCCGCGATCGGTCATGCCCGACGCCTGACGGGCCTGCGTGCCCGCCTAGATGGCGGACGGCAGCGCTCCCCGGGCGGCCTCGTAGGCAGCGCCCACCCGGTAGAGCCGGTCGTCGGCCAGCGCCGGCGCCATGATCTGCAGGCCGACCGGCAGGTTGTCGTCGGCGGACAAGCCCGACGGCACCGACATCCCGCAGTGGCCGGCCAGGTTCAGCGGCAGCGTGCACAGGTCGAACAGATACATCGCCAGCGGGTCGTCGACCTTCTCCCCCAGCGGGAACGCCGTCGTCGGCGTCGTCGGCGAGATCAGCACGTCGACCGATTGATACGCCGCGTCGAGGTCGCGCGCGATCAGCGTGCGCACCTTCTGCGCCTGGTTGTAGTAGGCGTCGTAGTAGCCGGCCGACAGCGCGTAGGTGCCAATCATGATGCGCCGCTTGACTTCCGGACCGAATCCGGCGGCCCGGGTCAGCGCCATCACCTCTTCGGCGCTGTGGGTGCCGTCGTCGCCGACCCGCAGCCCGTAGCGCATCGCGTCGAAGCGGGCCAGGTTGCTCGACACCTCCGACGGCAGGATCAGGTAGTAGGCGGGCAGCGCGTGATCGAAATGGGGACAGTCGACTTCGGACACGTCGGCGCCGATCGCGGTCAACTGCTCGACGGCTTTGTTGAACGACGCCAGCACGCCGGGCTGATATCCCTCGCCGCGCAGCTGCTTGACCACGCCGACGCGCACACCGCTGAGATCGCCTGCCGCACCGGCTTTCGCGGCGCCGACGACGTCGGGCACGGCGGCGTCGATCGAGGTCGAGTCGCGCGGGTCGTGTCCGGCGATCACCTGATGCAGCAGCGCGGTGTCGAGCACGGTGCGCGCGCACGGTCCGCCCTGGTCCAGCGACGACGCGCAGGCCACCAGCCCGTAGCGCGAGACCGTGCCGTAGGTGGGCTTGACCCCGACGGTCGCGGTCAGCGCGGCCGGCTGGCGGATCGAGCCGCCGGTGTCGGTGCCGATCGCCAGCGGCGCCTGGAACGCCGCCAGCGCGGCGGCACTGCCGCCGCCCGAGCCGCCCGGAACCCGGTCGGTGTCCCACGGGTTGCGGGTCGGGCCGTAGGCGGAGTTCTCCGTCGACGAGCCCATCGCGAACTCGTCCATGTTGGTCTTGCCGAGGATCGGGATCCCGGCCGCGCGCAGCCGCGCGGTCACGGTGGCGTCGTAGGGCGAACGCCAGCCCTCGAGGATCTTCGACCCGCAGGTGGTGGGCATGTCGACGCTGGTGAACACGTCCTTGAGGGCCAGCGGGACCCCGGCCAGCGCCGACGCCGGCTGCTCACCGGCGGCCAGCGACTTGTCGACCGCGGCGGCGGCCGACAGCGCCGCGTCGGCCGCGACGTGCAGGAATGCGCCGTACCGCTGATCGGTCGCCGCGATCTGGTCCAGGTAGGCCTGGGTGACCTCGGTCGACGACAGCTCCTTGGCGGCGATCTTCGCGGCCAGCGTCGCGGCGTCCAGCCGGATGATGTCCGTCATTCCGCTTCTCCCGAGGATCTGCGGGACGGCGAAGCGGCCGTCGAGGGCTTCGGGCGCCTCGGCCAGCGCCTCTTGCTGGGTCAGGCACGGCGCGATCTGGTCCGGGCGGGTGACGTTGACGGCTTTGAGCGGGTTGTCGGTCGGCTCGACGCCGGTGACGTCGACGGCCTGGATCTGGCCGACGTGGGTCAGGATGGCGTCGAGCTGGCCGGCGAAACTGTCCAGCTCGTCGTCGGTCAACGCCAGCCGGGCCAGCCGGGCCAGATGGGCCACCTCGTCGCGGGAGATCTGGGACACGACTGAAAAGCCTAGTCGACGGCGCGACGCATGCGGCCCGACGCCTGGTCAGCCCGCCGAAATGCCGAGGGCGCGCCGCTGTGAAACAGTGTGCGCGTGTCCTCGTATCTGCTGCGGGTTCAGCTGGCCGACCGGCCGGGTAGCCTCGGCTCGCTGGCCGTGGCGCTGGGATCGGTGGGCGCCGACATCCTGTCGCTGGACGTCGTGGAGCGCGGACCCGGCTACGCGATCGACGATCTCGTGGTCGAACTGCCGGCCGGGCGGCATGCCCGACACGCTGATCACGGCGGCCGAAGCGCTGCAGGGCGTGCGGGTCGACAGCCTGCGGCCGCACACCGGGCTGCTGGACGCCCACCGCGAGCTGGCGCTGATCGACCACGTCGCCGCCGCCGGCAACACCGCGGCCAAGCTGAAGGTGCTCGTCGACGAGGCGCCGCAGGTGCTGCGGGTGAGCTGGTGCACGGTGCTGCAGCAAGTCCGACGACGGGTTCCAGCGCATCGTCGGCAGTCGCCGGCGCCCCGGAAACCGTCTGACCGACGCACCGTGGATGCCGATCGAGCACGCCACCGCCCTGGACGCCACCGAGGACTGGGTGCCGCAGGTGTGGCGCGAGCTGGACACCACGCTGGTCGCCGCACCGCTGGGCGCCCCGGAGACCGCGGTCATGCTCGGCAGGCCCGGTGGCCCGGCCTTCCGGCCGTCGGAGGTGGCCCGGCTGGGCTACCTGGCCGGGATCGTCGCGACCCTGCTGCACTGAGCACTCCGCGCAAACGGGGTATCTCATGCAGGTGTGAGCCCGCTATCCGACGCCCAGATCGCCGCGCTGTCTCCCGCCGAGCGACGTCAGCTGATCCAACGCCTCGAGCGGCCGCTGTCCGAGCTGGTGCCGGTCGCCGCAAGTGCACCGGATCCGGTGGGGCTGGCTGGGAATCATGACCGGCGGGACGCTGGTGCTGATTCCCTGGATCGTGTATCTCGCGTTCGCGCTGCCCGACGATTACCTGGTGCACGACTGGACGGCGACCTGGGTCGGCTTCGACCTGTTGCTCCTTGCCCTGATGGCCGCAACCGTCGTCTTCGGCATGCTGCGCCGACAGCTGATGCTGTTGACCGCGTTCGCCACCGGCATGTTGCTGATCTGCGATGCCTGGTTCGATCTGATGACCGCCGGCGCCAACGACTTTCGGATCTCGGTGCTGACTGCCGCGCTGGGCGATCTCCCGCTGGCCGCCATTCTCATCACCGGCGCACTTCGGCTGATCCGGTTCACTGCGAGCCGCATGTGGCTGCTGGATCCGAAGACCCCGCTGTGGCGGTTGCCGCTACTCCCCTGACTCAGAAGGTCCTTCCGCCAACAGCTTTCGGAACCCGTCCTCGTCGAGGATGGGCACGCCGAGTTCGACGGCCTTGTCGTACTTCGATCCGGGCGCATCGCCGGCGACGACGTAGGCGGTCTTCTTCGACACCGAACCGGCGGCTTTGCCGCCGCGGATCAGGATTGCCTCTTTGGCCTCGTCGCGGGAGAAGCCGGCCAACGACCCGGTGACCACGATCGTCAGGCCCTCCAGCGTGCGCGGCACGCTGGCGTCGCGCTCGTCGGCCATCCGCACCCCGGCCGACCGCCACTTGTCGACGATCTAGCGGTGCCAGTCGACGGTGAACCACTCGGTCACCGCCGCGGCGATGGTCGGACCGACGCCCTCGACCGCGGCGAGCTGTTCCGTCGACGCTGACGTGATCGCGTCCAGGCTGCCGAACTCGGTGGCCAACGCCCTGGCCGCAGTCGGCCCGACGTGGCGAATCGACAACGCCACCAACACCCGCCACAGCGGCTGCTTCTTGGCCGTGTCCAGGTTGGCCAGCAGTCGCTTGCCGTTGGCCGACAAGCGTGCCGGCTTTGGTGGTGAACAACTCGGTGCGCAACAGGTCGTCTTCGGTGAGGCCGAACAGGTCACCCTCGTCGTTGATCACCTGCGCTTTCAGCAGCGCGATCGCCGCCTCGTAGCCGAGCCCCTCGATGTCGAACGCGCCGCGACCGGCGACGTGGAACACCCGCTCACGCAGCTGCGCCGGGCAGGACCGCGAATTGGGACAGCGGATGTCGGCGTCGCCCTCCTTGGCCGGCGCCAACGTCGTGCCGCACTCGGGACATGTTGTGGGCATGACGAATTCGCGCTCGGAGCCGTCGCGCAGGTCGACGACCGGACCGAGCACCTCGGGGATGACGTCACCGGCCTTGCGGATCACCACGGTGTCGCCGATCAGCACGCCCTTGCGCTTGACCTCGGCGGCGTTGTGCAGGGTGGCCAGCCCGACCGTCGACCCGGCGACGGTGACCGGCGTCATGAACGCGAACGGCGTCACCCGCCCGGTCCGGCCGACGTTGACCCGGATGTCGAGCAGTTTGGTCTGGACTTCCTGCGGCGGGTACTTGTAGGCGATCGCCCATCGCGGCGCGCGCGAGGTCGAGCCGAGCCTGCGCTGCAGCGCCACGTCGTCGACTTTGACCACCACGCCGTCGATTTCGTGGTCGACGTCGTGGCGGTGCTCGCCCCAGTAGGCGATGCGCTCGAGCGCGCCGGCCGCGTTCTCCACCCGGGTGGTGTGGTCGGAGACCGGCAGCCCCCAGGCCGCCAGCGCCAGATAGGCGTCGTGCAGGGTCGCCGGCCGGTAGCCCTCGATGTGCCCCAGTCCGTGGCAGATCATCCGGAGCTTGCGCCGGGCGGTGACGGCGGGATCCTTCTGCCGCAACGACCCCGCGGCACTGTTGCGCGGGTTGGCGAACGGCGCCTTGCCGTCTTCGACGAGGGCGGCGTTGAGCGCCTCGAAATCGGCGAGCCGGAAGAACACCTCGCCGCGCACCTCGAGCACGTCGGGCACCGGATGGTCGTCGCTGGGCGTCAGCCGCTCGGGCACGTCGTCGATGGTGCGCGCGTTGAGCGTGACGTCTTCACCGGTGCGGCCGTCGCCGCGGGTCGCCGCCCGGACCAGTCGGCCGTTGCGGTAGACCAAAGCCAACGCGACGCCGTCGATCTTGAGCTCGCACAGATAGGGCACGTCCGCGCCGACTTCGGCTCGAACACGAGCCGCCCACAGGTCGAATTCCTCGGCGCTGAAGACGTTGTCCAGCGACAGCATCCGCTCCAGATGCTCGGCGGAGGTGAAATCGGTGGCGAAGCCGGCGCCGCCGACGAGCTGGGTCGGCGAGTCGGGCGTGCGCAACTCGGGGTGCTCGTCCTCGAGTGCGGCAAGGCGGCGAAGCAGTGTGTCGAAGTCCGCGTCGGAGATGATCGGCGCGTCACGGACGTAGTAGCGGAACTGGTGTTCGCGCACCTCGTCGGCCAGTTCACGCCATCGACGGCGGACCTCGGGCCCAACAGGATCAGCCCCTAATCAACACCGGGGGATCAGCCTCTGCTGAGCTCACCTTCGCAGGCTATCGGAGGCGACCGACAGCTCAGGAGGCTAGTCGCGGTAGAGCTCCGGGAAGTCCGACCTCAGCGCGCCCAGCTTGGGCAGGTCGTTGGCGACGATGTACGAGTTGTTCGGATGCAAGTCGAAGAAGTCCTGGTGGTAGGCCTCGGCGGGGAAGAAATTCGCTCCCGGCGACACGGTGGTGACGATCGGCGCGGGGAATACGCCCGCCGCGTTCAGCTGGGCGATGTAGGCGTTGGCGATCTTCTGCTGGGTGTCGTCCTGGGCAAAGATCACCGAACGGTACGAAGGGCCCACGTCGGGTCCCTGGTAGTTGAGTTCGGTCGGATCTTGCACGACGGCGAAAAAGATCTGCAGCAGCTTACCGTAGCTGACCTGGGTCGGGTCGTAGGTGATGCGCACCGACTCGGCGTGCCCGGTGGTCTCGGTGCTGACGGCGTCGTAATTAGCTGTCGCCGCATCTCCGCCCGCGTATCCGGATTGGGCCGATGACACCCCTTTGACGTGCTGGAAAACGCCCTGCACACCCCAGAAGCAGCCACCGGCCAAGACCGCGGTCTCGGACTTGGGACCTCCGCTCGCCGGCTCGTCGACGGTCGGTGCCGGAAGCGCGCTCGCTGCCGTCCCAGCGCGGACGGCATCACGGGCGTCCGGACGACAAACGCCGCGGCGGCCAGCCCGATCACCGCGAGCCAACTCGCCAGCACGACCCGCTGACGCCCGCTTCCAGTTTTGCGATTCATCTGCATCCCTCGTCCCCTCCCCCAGAGACTGCCAGCGTATAGGAGACGCGTGAACGGCGTCGCGGCCGAAATGGACAATGGCCGAAACCTAGGTCCGCCGTGACGGCCCCAGCAACGAAAAAAATTCATGGGAGGGATCATCCGGCCCGGGACGGCCCAGCGGTGTGTCCCGGGTTATCGGATGGCTCACGTCGACAGCGGACGGATCATTGACATGCGCCCAGTCGGTGACGATGCATCGCGTCGTGAATTTCCATGTGCCGTTGCGCTTTTCATACTTGTCCAGATAGCGCCCGCCCACCACGACCTCGGTTTCGCCATCGCTCGCGGCGAACGAGTGTGTCGCAATGCTGTAAATCTCGCCTTCGGCAATGTCGCCGCTGATGGCGAAGTTGGTTGTGGTGATGTGGTGTTGCATCGACCGGATATAGGGCCGGGTCTCAGCAAGGGTGCGCAGAAAGGTATCGACAGAGCCCGATGAGAAAGATCCGTGGCTGTCGTCGGCGTCCTGGTGATAGAGACCGCGAAGGGTCTCCAGGTCGCCGCGATCTACCGCGCGGGAGTAACCGTGCACGAGCTTTCGCAGCGCATATTCATCGAGCATTTCTTGTACCTCGGGTGGGGCGATAGCCATCGTGCAACGCTAGCCGCCTGGCCAGGGCCGCAGGCATCGATTGGCAGCTAGACGGCCTCGGGATCCTCGGCGAAAGCCTCGGCGACGCGGCGGACCAGGCCGATCGCGGTGCGGGCCCATTCCGGAGTCGCCGCGGCCAGCCCACATGCCGGGGTGATGCCGATGCGGTCCCGCAGCACCGACCGGCCGAAGCCGAGTCGGTCGGTGATGGCCGCCGCGCTGGTGGCGACCTCTTCCATCGCGGGCCGGCGGGCCGGCTGCGCTGGACGCCACCACGCCCAGCATGACGACCCGTCCTGATTCGACGAATTCCCCGATGGCATCCAAATCAGCCGCCTGTAACGTTCCGACGTCCACAGAGACCGCGCTGATAGCGCTGTGCTGCAAGACTTTCCATGGAATCGATGAGCCGCAGCTGTGCACCGACACCTCCGCACCGGCGGCGGCCGCGCAGATGTCGAGCATCGTGGTGGCCAGCGTCTCCTCGATGGCCGCCACCGGGCTCAGCGAGGTCACCCCGCCCAGCCGGCCGGCCACCGCGGCGGGCAGCGACGGCTCGTCGAACTGCACCACCACCGGCGTATCGAGTCGGCGGGACACCGAAGCCCGATGTGCGGCGACCCCCTCGGCCAGCGAGGTGGCGATGTCGTTGAAGGCGCCGAGATCGGTGATCGCCCGGTGCCCGTTGGACAGCTCCAGTTCGGCCGCCAGCGTGATCGGCCCGGGCGCCTGCACCTTGACCGGCCGCCCGCTCCCCCGCAGACCCGCGATCTCCCACGCCTCTTCCAGCGCATCGATGTCCTCGTCGAGCAGGCTGGCCGCCCGCCGCGTCACCGCGCCGGGCCGGGCCACCATCCGGTAGCCGCGCGGCACGGTGTCGATGGCGACGTCGATCAGCAACGCACCGGCCCGCCCGATGATGTCGGCGCCCACTCCCCGGGCGGGCAACTCGACCAGATGCGCCATCGCGGCACCCAACTCGCCGACGACGACTTCGGCTGCCGGCCGCGCGGCCGTGCCGGGCCATGACCCGATGCCGGTGCCGGTTGCGAAAACGCTCACCGGAGAACCGTATTCGATCGGGTTTTCGGCGCGCCGCGCCAGGGCAGGTCAGTGCGATTACGCTCGGGTCACGATGACGGCGCGACGGCTGATGCTGTGTGCCGCGGCCCTGCTGGCCGCGGCATGCACCCGCATGGTGGACGGGACGGTCGCTGCCGGAATTCGGCGCCGCAGCTAACCTTTCCGGTGTCGACGTCGAACGGGTGCTGCTCGATCAGTCCCGCATGCAGGCGATCACCGGCGGCGACGAGCACCTCACCATCATCCCGTCGATGGACGGCACTTCCCCGGTCGACATCGACACGCTTGCCCACACCGCGCCGCCGGAATGCCGGTTCGTCTACGCCGACACCGCGACCTTCGGGCCTGACATCGAGGCGTTCCACAAGACCACCTTCCAAGACCCACCGCACGGCGGCCTGATCTCGGAAGGTGCCGCCGCCTATCGCGATGCGGACACCGCGCGCCGCGCGTTCGGGGCTTTGGTGACAACGGTTCGCAGCTGCGCCGACAGTTCAGCCGGGTTGGGCCTCGTCGGCGCCTGGCAGGCCGACGACCGGTCGCTGCAGACCCGGCCCGGCGACTGCGGGCGCGATTACCTGCTCAAGTCGGTGGTGTTGGTCGAGGTCACCTACTGCGGGTTCCCGGACTCGATGTCGGCGATCGTGATCTCGAACATCGCCGCCAACCTGCCGGGATAGCCGGCCAAGCATTACGACGCCGCGGCGATGGTGGCGCTGCCGAGCACCTCGTCGCCGTCTGGGTCGCGGCGGTACAGCACCAGCGTCTGGCCCGGGGCCACGCCGCGCAGCGGGGTGCGCAGTCGCACCGCCAGCTCCTCGCCGGCCGGCTGCGCTTCCGCGTCGACCGCTTCGCCGTGCGCGCGCACCTGCACCGCACAATCGATAGGCCCGTCGGGGGCGGTGCCCGCGGTGAACACCGGCTGGTGACCGGTCAGCTGCCATATCTCCAGGTCGGCTGCCGAGCCGACCTGAACGGTGCCGGTCTCGGCGTCGATCGCGGTGACGTAGCGCGGCCGGCCGTCAGGACCCGGGCCGGCGATGCCCAGCCCCTTGCGCTGGCCGATGGTGAAACCGTGCACGCCGTCATGCGTGGCCAGTACGGCGCCGCCCTGGTCGACCACCGGGTCCGCGCCGCACCCCGATGCGCGCACCCAGGAAGGCGCGGGTGTCGCCGGACGGGATGAAGCAGATGTCGTGGCTGTCCGGCTTCTCGGCCACCGACAGGCCGCGGCGGGCCGCCTCGGCGCGGATCTGCGGCTTGGGCGTGTCCCCGATCGGGAACGCGGCATGACGCAGTTGACCGGCGGTCAGCACCGCCAGCACGTAGGACTGGTCTTTGTCGGCGTCGACGGCACGGCGCAGTCGCCCGTCCGAGAGCCGGGCGTAGTGGCCGGTGGCGACGGCGTCAAAACCCAGCGCCAGCGCGCGAGCGGCCAACGCGGAGAACTTGATCCTCTCGTTGCACCGCACACACGGGTTCGGGGTTTCGCCGCGCGCATAGGACGACACGAAGTCGTCGATCACGTCTTCTTTGAACTTGTCAGCGAAATCCCATACGTAGAAGGGGATTCCGAGGACGTCGGCGACTCGGCGGGCGTCGCCGGCGTCTTCTTTGGAGCAGCAGCCGCGTGAGCCGGTCCGCAGCGTGCCGGGGGCGTGCGAGAGGGCCAGGTGGACGCCGACGACGTCGTGACCCGCATCGACCATTCGGGCCGCGGCGACCGACGAGTCGACGCCGCCACTCATCGCCGCGAGCACTCTCATCGGGACACCCCCGCGGTGGCAAGTGCCGCCTGCCGGGCGCGAGCCACGGCCCCGGGTATCACCTGCAGCGCCGCGTCGACGTCTGAATCGACGCTGGTGTGCCCCAACGACAACCGCAGCGATCCACGAGCACTGGCGGCGTCGGCGCCCATCGCGATCAGCACGTGCGATGGCTGCGCCACACCGGCAGTGCAGGCCGATCCGGTGGAACACTCGATTCCGTTGGCGTCCAACAGCATCAGCAGCGCATCACCTTCGCACCCGTCGAAGGTGAAGTGCGCGTTGCCCGGCAGCCGGCGGGCGCCGACGGCGCCGTTGAGGCGGGTGTCCTCGACCGCAGCCAGCACACCGTCGATCAGCCGGTCGCGCAGCAGTCGCAGCCGTGCGCTGTTGGCCTCCAGCCTATCGACGGCGAGCGCTACCGCGGCCGCCATGCCGACCGCGGCGGCGACATCGGGTGTGCCGGAGCGAATGTCACGCTCCTGGCCGCCACCGTGCAGCAACGGCATGCAGCTGACATCGCGCCGGAGCAGCAACGCACCCGCGCCGGGCGGGCCACCGAACTTGTGCGCGGCCAGACTGATCGCGGAGAGCTGGCTGGCGCCGAAGTCGACGGGCAGCTGTCCAACCGCCTGAACCGCGTCGCTGTGCATGGGGACATCGAATTCGGCAGCCACGGCGGCGAGTTCGTCGATCGGCATGATCGTGCCGACTTCGTTATTGGCCCACATCACCGTTACCAGTGCGACGTCGTTGTGGCACTGCAGAGCGTCGCGCAGCGCCGCTGCGGACACCGACCCGTCCGCGCCCGTCGGCAGCCAGGTGACCTCGGCGCCCTCGTGCTCGGCGAGCCAGTTGACCGCGTCCAGCACGGCGTGGTGTTCGACTTCGGTGGTGATGATGCGGCGGTGGCGCGGCTCGGCATCGCGGCGCGCCCAGTAGATGCCCTTGACGGCGAGATTGTCGCTCTCGGTGCCGCCGGCGGTGAAGATCACCTCAGACGGTCGGGCACCGAGTTTGGCCGCGATCAGCTCGCGGGCCTCCTCCATCCGCCGACGCGCGAGGCGACCGGTGGCGTGCAGCGACGAGGCGTTACCGACCGTGCTCAGGACAGCCGTCATCGCCTCGATGGCAGCAGGGTGCATCGGCGAGGTGGCAGCGTGATCCAGGTAGACCATGACCTGCTCAGGATAGCGACGCCGTCCAGCGACGATGCGGGCCGCAGAGCGGCCTGCTGAGGAACTGGGCCATAGTGCCCCGTCACAGTGCTCAGGACGCCAGCACGGACGACCGCTGGCCGTGGCCCGGGTGCGGCATCGCCGAGACGCGGATCGCGGCCTGGCAGCGGCGGGCCAACTCCCGCCGGTCGTCGCCTGGCAGCTGCAACGATTCGACGTAAATGCGCGCGAACGTGCGCCGGGCCACCATCAGTCGGCCGATCGAGCGCAACAGCGTGTCGTCGCCGATGTAGGCCGGGACAGTGGACACCCGGCCGTCCCGGTGCTGGTAGCGCAGCCGCAGCGGCTGGACCGGCCGACCGGTGTCGACGGCCGCCTGGAACATGGCCGGATAGAACGGGCCCGACCCCTGATGGGAAGGACCGCTTGGTTTCGATTGTCCGGCTTCTCCTCGGGCCGCGCTGCGGCCCGCATCGTCGCCGGACCTCCCGCACCAGGTGGTTCCCTCCGGAAAGGCCACCACGGTGTGACCGGCGTACAGCCGGGCCGCGACAGTGGCCACCACCTCGGGCAGCTGACGCAGCTTGGCGCGTTCGATCGGGATGACCTTGACGATGCGGGCCATCATCCGCACCGCGGATGTGGCGGCCACGTCAGCGCGGGCCACGAACGACAGCGGCGATGCCCGCCAGCGGCTGGACGGCAGTGCTGCACCGATCGTCAGAATGTCCAGCCAGGACGTGTGGTCGCTGACCACCAGCACGCCGGGCAGATTGCGGATGGGGCCACCGGAAACGGTGATCTTGACCCCGAGGCACCACAACAGCAGTCGGCAGTAGATCTGCCGTGATTTCGACCAGCCCGGCAGCACTCCGGCCAGCAGCGGCAACGCGGGCGCCACCACAACCAGCAGGGTGATCCGCCGCGCGACTCGCAATGCCACGAACAGCCGCCGCGTTGCCTGGTAGCCGCCGACGCGTATGCAGTCGGTGTCACACGTCGCCCGCGGGAGCCAGGCGTGGTCACGCGGGGCCGAAGTGCTCATCACGCCACCCGGCCCGCTGCCTCGGTGGCCGCCGAGACCGACCGGAGTCGCCGCAGGTAGCGGGTGTCGGCTTGGCGCTTGTCGAGCAGCGCCGGGAAATCACCGACGCCGAAGTCGGGGTCATGGGCCGGCTCACCGCAGATCCGCGCTCCCAGCCGCAGGTAGCCGCGCATCAGCGGCGGTATCACCGGCCGTGCGGGCGGCGCGATGTCGTCGAGCCGACGGCCATCGATGATCACCGGCCGGCGCGGGTGCACCCGGTAGTCGGCGGGGGCGGCGTGGCGTCGCGACACGAAATCACGGACACCGCGGATCTGGGTGCCGTCCGGTTCCCCGTCCACGGCGACTGGCACCGATACGCATCCGGTGACGTAGTCGTAGTCACAGTGGTCGAGGTAGGCCAGTATGCCGGCCCACATCAGCAGCACGACGGCGCCGCTGCGGTGGTCGTTGCGCACCACTGCGCGGCCCATCTCCACCAGCGACGGCCGCAGCGAGTCCAGCGCCCGGATATCGAATTCCGTTGCGGTGTAGAGCCCTCCGGCTGCAACAGCGCCGGTCGGCGACAGCATCCGGTAGCAGCCCACCAACTCGCCGGAGTTTTCCTCGCGGACCAGCAAGTGGTCGCAGTGCTCGTCGAAGAGGTCAGCATCGAGGCCGTCACTCCGTTCGGTGAGGGCATAGCCCGGCTCGCTGCTGAACACGTCATGACGCAGCCGCTGAGCAGCTTCGATATGGCCGGGATCGGTCGACAGCAGCAGCGAATAACGCGGTTCAGCGGACGAGCGCGTAGCGTTTTCGGCGGGTATGAGTACAGACTGGATGCTCATATACACCACAGTTGCGTTGTTGTTCAGCCAAACGGCATCGGAGCCGTAACGTGTCCATGCACGGTAGATGACGATGTCGCAGCGGCAATTTGAACAATCACCGGCATTTAGGCGTCGTCCGGCCCACAAACTTGATTGACTGTTCAGCCGTGACGTCTAGCAGCAGCGCAAGGCCATTCGATCCCGAGGCGCTGCGCCGCAAGTACGCCGAGGAACGCCAGCGCCGGCTACGCACCGACGGCATCGCGCAGTACGTGCAGACAACCGGCGCATTCAGCTCGTTCGGCGACGATCCATGGGCCGACCCGGAATTCAGCCGCGAGCCGATCAACGACTCCGTCGACGTGGCAGTCGTCGGTGCCGGCTTCGGCGGGCTGCTGATCGGGGCGCGGTGCAAGCAACTCGGCGTCGAGAACGTGCGGTTGATCGACAAGGCCACCGACGTCGGCGGAACCTGGTACTGGAATCGCTATCCCGGAATCGCCTGCGACGTCGAATCCTACGTCTACATGCCGCTTCTCGAAGAGCTTGGTTACATCCCGACCGAAAAATACGCCAAGGGACCCGAAATCTGGGAGCACTGCCGCCGCATCGCCGAGCACTACGACCTGTACCGAGATGCGTGCCTGCATACCGAGGTACGGGAAATCCGTTGGGAGTCAGCGAGTTCCCGCTGGGTGATCTCAACCGATCGGGGTGACGAGATCCGGGCCCGATTCGTGGCGATGGCCAACGGCTACCTGCAGAAGCCGAAACTGCCTGGTATTCAAGGTATTACCAACTTCAGCGGGCACACCTTCCATACCAGTCGCTGGGACTATGCATTCACCGGCGCGGACCTGCGCACGCTGTCGGACAAGCGGGTCGGAATCGTCGGCACTGGCGCAACGGCCATCCAGTGTGTGCCGAGGCTCGCCGAGGCGGCCGGTGAACTGTTCGTCTTTCAGCGCACCCCGTCGACGGTGGACGTGCGAGCCAATCGTCCGACCGAACCGGACTGGGCCGCATCACTGGAGCCGGGATGGCAGCGACGGCGGATGGAGAACTTCCAAATCCTCACTGCCGGAGGATCATCCGACGAAGATCTGGTCGATGACGCGTGGACCAGCCTGACCAAGAAAATGCCGATCGTCAACGAGGGCGGCCCGAACGCCGCTGAGATGGCCGACTTCGCCAAGATGGAAGAGATCCGGGCCCGCGTCGAAGCGGTCGTCACCGACGCCGCGACTGCCGAGGCGCTCAAACCCTGGTACGGGTACTACTGCAAGCGACCATGCTTCCACGATGAATACCTGCAGGCGTTCAACCGGGACAACGTCACCCTGGTCGACACTCACGGACTCGGTGTGGAGCAGATCACCGCTGCGGGCGTCATCGTGGCTGGCGTCGAATACCCCTTGGATTGCTTGATTTTCGCCACCGGGTTCGAAGTCGGGACCAGCTACTCGCAGCGCACCGGCTTCGATATCATCGGCCGCGACGGGCTGACCCTCACCGACAAGTGGGCCGACGGCGTCCGCACGCTGCACGGATTGCATGTCAACGGTTTTCCGAACTGCTTCATCGAAAGCATCGCCCAATCGGGTTTCACGGTGAATTTCCCGTACCTCATCGAAACCCAATCCCGCCACATCGCCTGGGTCATCGCGTGGGCCCTGCAGCACGACGTCGCCGAAGTGGAGGCCACCGCGGACGCCGAAGCCGCCTGGGTCGACACCGTTGTGGAGCGTTCCAGCGTCATCGCCGGCCGCCGGGAATCGTGCACTCCCGGGTACTACAACCGCGAGGGCCAGGCGACCACGCGGCTGAACCGGGACAGCTTCTTCTTCGGCGGCCCAACCGAATACGCCGATATCTTGGACTCCTGGCGAACAACCGGCTCGCTCGAGGGGTTCGACATTCGAGAGTCCAGCAGTCGGGTCAACTAGGCAGCGCGACCCGCAGAATCACGCGGGCTTTGCTCCCACGCGCCAGAATGCGCTCGATGAACGTCACGATGACGAACTCGACGCCGTACTTGCGGCGGATCACCCCGGCCAGCCGCTGAACGGTCGCGGGCTCGGCGATCACCTCGGCGACCCCGTCGACCGGAGTTGCGCCGTCGCGGACCTTGCCGCCACGGCTGCACGGCACCAGCGTCACCCGCGGATTGTTTTTAGCCCGCTTGGCCTTCCAGCTGTCGGCAGGCGTCCAGAAGAAGAGGTGGTCGTCGTCGCGGCCGATCCACATCGGCGTTGCGACGGCTCCGCCATCCTTCTTGAACGTCGTCAGCGACACGAATTTCTCGTCTCCCAGTGCTGACACGGTGTCTGCCATCGCGCTCCTCGATCCATGCTTGGCCCTAGGATGTGATTCGGATTCTGCAGCAAGGGTATGGCACACACTATGAGCTCTGACACCCGCCGCTGGTGCTTCGCCGACCAGCTCGGGCCGCATTTTCTCGATGAACCCGACCAGCCTGTCCTGCTGATCGAGTCGCAGGCGGCGTTCACCCGGCGCCGCTTTCATCGCCGAAAGGCTCACCTCGTGCTGTCGGCGTTGCGTCATCGCGCGGCCGAACTGGGTGATCAGGCGACGTTCCTGCAGACACGCACCTACCGTGCGGCGCTTGATCAACTCGGCGAACCCGTCAGCGTGTGCCAGCCCACCTCGTGGGCCGCCGATCAATTCGTCCGGTCGGTACCGGACGTCAGCGTATTGCCGGCCCGCGGATTCTGCACCGACCGCGAGGCGTTCGGTGAGTGGGCCGAGGGCCAGCGAACGCTCAAGCTGGAGAACTTCTACCGTGATGCGCGGCGACGGTTGGACCTGTTGATGGACGGTAACCAGCCAGCCGAGGGCCGATGGAATTTCGACGCCGACAATCGCGAGGCCCCGCCTGCCGGTGACGATCTCGGAATCAAGGCACCCTGGCGGCCCGACGAAGACGAGATCGACGAACAGGTTCGGGCGGATCTGGACCGCTGGGAACGCGACGGCGAGGTGGCTTTCGTCGGCCGCGACGGCCCGCGCGAATTTGCCGTCACCGCGGCCGAAGCCCAAGCCGCGCTCAAGGTTTTCGTGCGAGATCGTCTGCCGCACTTCGGCCCTCATGAAGACGCCATGCTCAGCGGCGACCGGTTCATGGCCCATAGCCTGTTGTCGGCGCCGATGAACCTCGGTCTGCTCGACCCACTGGACTGCGCCTACGCGGCCGAGGACGCCTACCGATCGGGCAAAGCACCGCTTGGCAGCGTCGAGGGTTACATCCGGCAGCTGATCGGCTGGCGCGACTACATCTGGCATGTCTATTGGCATTTCGGCAAGAGCTACCGCCGCCGTAACGCGCTGGAAGCCCACGGCCGCGTGCCGAAATGGTTCGCCGAGTTGGACGCCGACGCTGTCGACGCGCGCTGCCTCAAAGACGTACTCGCCCAGGTCCGCGATCATGGCTGGGTGCACCACATTCCGAGGTTGATGGTGTTGTCGAATTACGCCCTGCAGCGCGGCTGGAACCCTGCCGCGATGACCGACTGGTTCCACCGCTGCTTCGTCGACGGGTACGAATGGGTGATGGTCGCCAATGTGATCGGCATGTCTCAGCACGCCGACGGCGGGCTGATGGCGACCAAGCCGTACACCTCCGGTGGCGCCTACATCAATCGGATGAGCGACTACTGCGGCGATTGCCGCTACCGCCCCGGCGAGCGAGTCGGCGATCGTGCCTGCCCGTTCACCGGCGGCTACTGGTGGTTCTTGGACCGCAACGCCAAACACCTCGAGAACAACCAGCGGATGAGCCAGCCACTGGCCGGTATGCGGCGACTCAAAAACCTCGATGACGTCGTCGAGCAACAACGAAGTCTGGGAGGTCGCGCCCCGTAATGCTTGCCGTCGACCGATTCATCGCTGCACCGCCGTCGGTGGTGTGGAACGTATTCGTCGATCTCGACGCCTGGCCTCAGTGGGGCCCGACGGTCAGTGCAGCCTGGCTCGATCCCCCGCACACCCGCTTGGAATTGGGCGCGACCGGTGGCGTACGTACGTCGTTGGGCCTCGCCGCCCCGTTCACCGTCACCGAGTTCGAGCCGGGCCGGCACTGGGCGTGGAAAGTGGCCGGCATTCCAGCGACCCATCACCGGGTCGAGCCGGCCGACGGCGGAGCGCGAGCCAGTTTCGCCGCTCCGTTGTGGGCCGCCGCCTACCTGTCGGTCTGCGCGATCGCGTTACGCCGTATTGAGGCGATATCGACCGCCGGACCGTAGCCGGGCGTCACCAACCCATGGATCCTGGAATTCCTTTAAAGGGGCCGACAATCCAGCTGGTGATCCAACCGCCGTAGAAGCCCCCCGGTTGCGGAGCCACCGCCTCGCCGTTGACCGTGCAGCGATCCACAGCCGCGGCCATCACGGCGATCGCACCCTTCAGTGCTGCAAAGCTATGACTGGGCTGCAGGTAGGTCCACCCCGCCCGGGGCGCCACACGCGCGTCGGTCACCAGGTCGTAATACGTTGCCTGCCCTTTCCATTCACACCACGAAGAGCCCTCAGCGGGGCGCAGCACCCCGTCGGCGAACGCAGCCCCCGGTAGGTAGTACGTCGGCGGGTGACTGGTCTCCAACACCCGCCAGGCCCGGGTGGTCGACGCGATCGTTCGGCCACCCAGCTCGACGGTGATCGAGCCGGCAAACTCCTCCAGCCGGGGCGGGCGTGGGTAGTCCCACACCGACTCCTGTCCAGGTCCGGCTTTATCGGGCGTCGGCCAGCGATTCATCTCTTCATTGTGCCCCGGTTCACACAATGTGTGACTCGCCGCCCGGCGGGTAACCTCCAGCGTCGGGTCGCGGCTTCGCGGCCCCGAAGACGGAAGAGGGCGCTGTGACAGAAACTGCCGAGTCGGCTCGGTCAGTGCGCATCGAGCAGTGGCCCGGCAAGGCCTACCCGCTCGGCGCCACCTACGACGGGTCGGGTACCAACTTCGCGGTATTCAGCGAGGTCGCCGAGAAGGTGGAACTCTGCCTCTTCGACGCCGACGGCAACGAGTCCAGGGTGCCGCTCAACGAGGTCGACGGCTTCGTCTGGCACGGCTTCCTGCCCGCCGTCGAACCGGGTCAGCGCTACGGCTACCGGGTGCACGGGCCCTACGACCCGGCCGCTGGCCAGCGGTGCAACCCCAACAAACTGTTGATCGACCCGTACGCCAAAGCCATCGACGGCAACTTCGAATGGCACCAGGCGCTGTTCAGCTACAACTTCGGCGAACCGGACAGCCGCAACGACGACGACTCCGCGCCGCGGATGCCGAAGTCGGTGGTGATCAACCCGTATTACGACTGGGGCAATGACCGCCCGCCCGGCCACGAGTACGCCGATACCGTGATCTACGAAACGCACGTCAAGGGACTGACCCAGCTGCATCCAGACATTCCCGAACGAATGCGCGGCACCTACGCCGGCATCGCCCACCCGGTCACCATCGAGCACCTCAAGAGCCTGGGCGTCACCGCCATCGAACTGATGCCGGTGCACCACTTCGCCAACGACTCCACGCTGGTCGACAAGGGACTGTCGAACTACTGGGGCTACAACTCCATCGGCTTCTTCGCCCCCGACTTCAAGTACACCTCCAGCACCACGCCCGGCGGTCAGGTGCAGGAGTTCAAGACCATGATCCGCGCCCTGCACGATGAGGACATCGAAGTCATCCTCGATGTGGTCTACAACCACACCGCCGAGGGCAACCACCTGGGGCCGACCTTATCGATGCGCGGAATCGACAATGCCGCGTATTACCGCCTAGTCGATGACGATCGTCAGTACTACATGGACTACACCGGAACCGGTAACACTCTCCACGTCGGCCACCCGCACACATTGCAGCTGATCATGGATTCGTTGCGGTATTGGGTGACCGAAATGCACGTCGACGGCTTCCGCTTCGACCTGGCCTCGACGCTGGCCCGTGAGTTCTACGACGTCGACCGGCTGTCGGCGTTTTTCGAACTGGTACAACAGGATCCGGTGGTCAGCCAGGTGAAGCTGATCGCCGAGCCGTGGGATGTCGGCCCTGGTGGCTACCAGGTCGGTAATTTCCCCCCGCAGTGGACGGAGTGGAACGGCAAATACCGCGATACCGTTCGCGACTACTGGCGGGGCGAGGCCGCGACGCTGGGCGAGTTCGCCTCCCGGCTGACCGGATCGGCCGACCTCTACGAGTCCACTGCCCGGCGCCCGGTGGCTTCCATCAATTTCGTGACAGCCCACGACGGCTTCACGCTGCGGGACCTTGTGTCCTACAACGAGAAACACAACGACGCCAACGGCGAAGACAACAACGACGGCGAGAGCAATAACCAATCGTGGAACTGCGGAGTCGAAGGCCCCACCGACGATCCTGAGGTCAATGCGTTACGCGCCCGCCAGCAGCGTAACTTCCTCGCGACAACGCTTCTGTCGCAGGGGGTTCCGATGATCTCACACGGCGACGAACTCGGCCGAACTCAGAACGGCAACAACAACGGCTTCTGCCAAGACAACGAAATCACCTGGGTGCATTGGGATAAGGCCGACACCGAGCTACTGGAGTTCACGCGATCGGTGTCTGCGTTGCGGGCTACGCATCCGGTGTTTCGGCGCCGCCGATTTTTCACGGGATTGCCGGTACGCCGAAAGGGTGCCGATGGCCAGCCAGACATTTCGTGGTTCCGGCCGGACGGCTCCGAAATGACCGACGACGACTGGGGATCAGGCTTCGGCAAATCCGTGGCGGTCTACTTGAACGGGCACGGCATCCCCGACCTCGATGCCCGCGGACAACGCGTGACCGACGACTCGTTCTTCCTGTGCTTCAACGCCCACCACGAGCCGATCGAGTTCACCCTGCCACCGCACGAATTCGGCCGAGAGTGGACGCCGGTGGTCGACTCTTCGGCCGCAACGGCGAATGTGGAAGACCCGCAACCGACTCCGGCCGGAAACGCCGTCCGGGTGGAGGCGCGGGCCATGGTGGTGTTGCAAGCCGACGGCGAGTGAGCCGTCGGCCTGCAACCGATCTGAGGCTTAGTGTGGCGCCTCGGAAATCTTGGTGTCGGGCTTGCCCAGCGTCTGGCAGTACGTGGCCGCCGACAACCGGGTCGCGGTGATCTGCAGGCTTGCTGGGTCAGTGCCGGTCTTGTCCTTGAGCATCTTGCTGACCTCATCGTTCTGCTTCTTCTCGTCCTGCGTGGTGAAGTCTTTGCACTTGGTGTCACCACCGGTGTTGATGATCTCCGAAGCCGAACATCCACTGAACAGGAGCGCGGCGATCGCAATCGCGGCAGGCGCCGTTGCCTTCATCGTTTTTGAGCCTTTCCTAGACCGAAGTAGCAAGTCTCTGTACACCGCTGAGCACGATTTCAAACCTTGCCAGGCCGGTCAAGCTGGTGTTATCCGAATGCGGATGGGCCCGCGCGGCGGCTGGCGCGGGTCGACGACGTCACCGCGCTGAGTGATTTGGACGTCGCCGTCGCGCGCCAAGTCCAACGCAGTACTGCGACTGTCGCCCGTCAGGTCGCGCCACTGCTCGCCGCCGACGGCACGGGCCGCGTCCGACGGACAGATGCTGGAATTCGGTCCGCGATGGTGCGCGAGCGCCAGGATCGCCGCGCGCAGTCGGGTGGCGGTCGATCCGCCGCCGAGCGCGATCTTGGCATGGCTGGCCGCCGGGCCGTCACCGTCGGCGACGGTGGTCAGTTCGCGCTGTGGATCGCTCACGGCACCAGGCTAAGCCGACACACAAAAGGCTCCCGACACCCGCAGGTGTGGGGAGCCTTTTGCGACTGATCAGCCTTTGCGGGTCTTGACCGCTTCGGTCAGCTGCGGCGCCACCTTGAACAGGTCGCCGACAATGCCGTAGTCGGCGATCTCGAAGATCGGCGCCTCTTCGTCTTTGTTGACGGCGACGATCGTCTTCGAGGTCTGCATGCCGGCGCGGTGCTGGATCGCCCCGGAGATGCCCAGCGCGATGTAGAGCTGCGGGGAGACCGTCTTACCGGTCTGGCCCACCTGGAACTGACCCGGGTAGTAACCGGAGTCCACCGCGGCGCGCGATGCGCCGACCGCGGCACCCAGCGAGTCAGCAAGTTCCTCGACCACGGTGAACTTGTCCGCGCTGCCGACACCGCGACCACCGGAGACCACGATCGTGGCTTCGGTGAGTTCTGGCCGGTCACCAGCGACCGCGGGCTCGCGGTTGGTGATCTTGGTGGCGTTCTCCGCGGGCTCGGGCACGTCGACCTTGACCTGCTCGCCCGCACCTGCAGAAGGCTCGGCTTCGACGGCGCCGGGACGCACGGTGATCACCGGAGTGTCACCGCTGGCCTGGCCCTCGACGGTGAACGCGCCACCGAAGATGGACCACACGGCCTTGTTGTCCGGTTGGACTTCGACCACGTCGACCAGCAGACCCGAACCGATCCGGGCGGCGAGTCGGCCCGCGATCTCCTTGCCGTCGGCATTAGCGGCCAGCAACACAGCGGCCGGACTGGCGGATTCGGCCAGTGAGGCAAGCACGTCGACGAACGGGGTGATCAGGTAGCTCTCCGCCGCGTCAGATTCGGCAATGTAGATCTTTGCGGCACCGGCCGCCTTCAGACCCTCGATGAGCGGCTCGGCGGTGCCGGGCTTACCGATCACGACGGCGGCCGGGTCGCCCAGAACACGGGCCGCAGTGATCAATTCGGAGGTGACCTTTTTCGGGGCGCCTTCAGCGTGCTCGACGAGCACCAGTACTTCAGCCATGATTTGTTCCGTGTCTTTCGGTTAAAGGTTGACGTCTTAGATGATCTTCTGGCCGACCAGGTACTTGGCGATGTCGCTTCCGCCTTCGCCCTCATCGGTGATTTTTTCACCGGCGGTCTTGGGCGGCTTGGGGGTCGACGTCAGCACCTTGGTGCCCGCGTTGGCCAGGCCGACCTCGTCGGCTTCGACACCGATCTCGGCCAGTGTGAGCTTGGTGACTTCCTTCTTCTTGGCGGCCATGATGCCTTTGAAGGAGGGGAACCGCGGCTCGTTGATCTTCTCGTTGACGCTCACGACGGCGGGCAGGGTCGCCTCGACGGTGAACACACCGTCGTCGGTCTCGCGCTCGCCGGTGATCTTGTCGCCATCGAGCGACAGCTTGCGCAGGTGGGTGAGCTGCGGCAGACCCAGGTACTCGGCGATGACGGCCGGTACCGCGCCGCCCGTTCCGTCGGTGGCCTCGTTGCCGGCGATGACCAGCTCGGTGCCCTCGATGGTGCCCAGCGCGCGCGCCAGCGCCCAGCCGGTCTGGACGACGTCCGAGCCATGCAGCCCGTCGTCGAGCAGGTGAACGGCCTTGTCTGCGCCCATGGACAGCGCCTTACGGATCGCCTCGGTAGCCCGCTCCGGGCCAGCGGTCAGCAAAGTGACCGACCCCTCGGTGCCGTCGGCCGCCTCCTTCTCGCGGATCAGCAGCGCTTCTTCGACAGCGCGCTCGTTGATCTCGTCCAGCACGGCATCGGCCGCCTCACGGTCCAGCGTCCAATCGCCGTCTTTGAGTTTGCGCTCTGACCAGGTGTCCGGAACCTGCTTGATCAGAACCACGATGTTCGTCATGAGAGTGGCTTGTCCTCCTCGAGTGAGTCCTGCAGCCGTAAGCCACAGGACTTAGGTCACGTCTTATGCGCCCCACACCCGCATGTTACTGACCGGTAACTTTGTGCGGTTCGCTCTTTCACCATAGCGGGTCGTCCTGCAGGTTCTGTCCCCCCTGTGCCTTCAGCAGCGGTCAGCGCCCTGCCTCGACCATCGAATACCCGTCGTGAAGCATTCGCGAACGTGTCACTACGGGTTAGCCTCCCTATGCAATGAGCGCATTCATCCCTGACGTTCCGCACGCCACCGCGGACACCGCCCTGCCGTTGACCGGTGAACGCACCATCCCGGGCCTCGACGTGGAGAATTACTGGTTCCGCCGCCATGAGGTGGTCTACCAGCAGTTGGCGCAGCGCTGCGCGGGCCGCGACGTGCTCGAGGCGGGCTGCGGCGAGGGCTATGGCGCCGACCTGATCGCCGGTGTCGCCCGCCAGGTGACCGCCGTGGACTACGACGAGGCGACCGTGGCGCACGTGCAGGCACGCTATCCGCGGGTGCAGGTGATCCACGGCAACCTCGCGGAGCTCCCGCTGCCCGACCAGTCGGTCGATGTGGTGGTCAACTTCCAGGTCATCGAGCATCTGTGGGATCAGCCACAGTTCGTCCGCGAGTGCGCACGTGTCCTGCGTCCATCGGGCCTGTTGATGATGTCCACACCCAACCGGATCACGTTCTCACCGGGCCGCGATACGCCGATCAATCCGTTTCACACCCGCGAGCTCGACGCCGAGGAGCTGACCGAGCTGTTGCGCGACGCGGGCTTCACGATGGACGGCATCTATGGGGTTTTTCACGGCCCGCGTCTCCTCGAGATGGACGCCCGCCACGGCGGCTCGATCATCGAGGCGCAGATCGCGCGCGCCGTCGCCGATGCACCCTGGCCGGCCGATCTGCTGGCGGACGTCGCTGCCGTCACCGCAGCGGACTTCGACATTGTCGAGGCCGGCACCGTCGGGGCGCGACACATCGATGACAGCCTGGATCTGGTTGCGATCGCGGAGCGGCGCCAATGACCCCGACCAGGGAGCCGGTGCCCGGGCTCTTCACCCTGGTGCTGCACACCCATTTGCCGTGGCTGGCGCATCACGGCCGCTGGCCGGTCGGCGAGGAGTGGCTCTACCAGTCGTGGGCAGCGTCCTACCTGCCCCTGCTGCGGGTGTTGCGCCGACTGGCCGACGAGGATCGGCACCGGCTGATCACCCTGGGCGTCACCCCGGTCGTCATGGCGCAGCTCGACGATCCGTATTGCCTTGATGGGATGCATCATTGGCTGGCCAACTGGCACCTGCGCGCCGCCGAGGCCGCGAGCGTTCGCCCCGGAGATTCCACCGGCGGCTCCCCCGCATCGGCGCCGGAAGCTATGCGGGCCTTCGGCATTCGTGAGATGGCCGAAACCGAGCAAGCGCTCGAGGATTTCACCACTTACTGGCGTCATGGTGCCAGCCCGTTGCTGCGTCGGCTGATCGACGCGGGGACCGTCGAACTACTGGGGGGTCCGCTAGCCCACCCGTTCCAGCCGTTGCTGAACCCGCGGCTGCGCGAATTTGCGCTGCGGGAAGGACTGGCCGATGCCCGGCAGCGGTTGGCGCACAGGCCAACTGGAATCTGGGCGCCCGAATGTGCGTACGCCCCGGGCATGGAACACGACTACGCCGCTGCCGGGGTCGGCCACTTCATGGTCGACGGGCCGTCGCTGCACGGCGACACCGCGCTGGGCCGGCCGGTCGGTGACTCCGACGTCGTCGCCTTCGGGCGTGATCTGCACGTGAGCTACCGGGTGTGGTCGCCCAAATCCGGCTACCCGGGTCACGCGGCATACCGCGACTTCCACACCTACGACCATCGCACCGGCCTCAAGCCGGCCCGGGTCACCGGTCGCAACGTGCCCTCGGAGAAGAAAGCACCGTACGACCCCGAGCGCGCCGATCACGCAATCGACTGCCACGTCACAGATTTCGTCGAAGTGGTACGGCGCCGGCTGTTGTCGGAGTCCGAGCGCATCGGGCGACCCGCGCACGTGGTCGCCGCGTTCGATACCGAATTGTTCGGCCACTGGTGGTACGAAGGGCCGGCATGGCTCGAACGGGTGTTGCGGGCGCTGCCGGAGGCGGGGGTGCGCGTCGGTACGCTGAGCGACGCCGCCGGTGCGGGCCTGGTCGGTAGCGCCGTCGAATTGCCGCCCAGCTCTTGGGGTTCCGGCAAAGACTGGCAGGTCTGGTCCGGTGACAAAGTCACCGATCTGGTGCACCTCAACACCGAGGTCGTCGACACCGCGCTCGCATGCGTCGACAAAGCGCTGACCCAGACCGCCTCGCTGGACGGGCCGATCCCCCGCGACCACATCGCCGACCAGATCCTGCGCGAGACCCTGCTGACGGTGTCCAGCGACTGGCCGTTCATGGTGAGCAAAGACTCCGCCGCCGACTACGCCCGTTACCGCGCGCATCTGCACGCCCACGCCACCCGCGAGATCGCCGGTGCGTTGGCGTCGGGACGCCGCGAAGTGGCACAGCGCCTGGCCGACGGCTGGAACCGGGCCGACGGCTTGTTCGGCGCCCTGGATGCCCGGAGGCTGCCGCGATGAAAATCCTGATGGTGTCGTGGGAGTACCCGCCGGTGGTGATCGGCGGACTGGGTCGCCATGTCCATCACCTCTCGACCGCGCTCGCCGCCGCCGGCCACGAGGTCGTCGTGTTGTCGCGGCGCCCGACCAACACCGACCCGAGCACCCATCCGTCGCTGGACGAAGTCAACGAGAACGTCCGGGTTGTCGCCGCTGCGCAAGACCCACACGAGTTCACGTTCGGCACCGACATGATGGCCTGGACGCTGGCGATGGGCCACGCGATGGTCCGGGCCGGACTCGCACTCAAGCGACCGCGCAGCGATCGCCCGTGGCGGCCCGATGTGGTCCACGCGCACGACTGGCTGGTCGCCCACCCGGCGATCGCGCTCGCGGAGTTTTTTGACGTGCCAATGGTTTCCACGATCCACGCAACCGAGGCCGGTCGGCATTCCGGATGGGTCTCTGGAGCGATCAGTCGGCAGGTGCACGCGGTCGAGTCGTGGCTGGTGCGCGAATCCGACTCATTGATCACGTGTTCGGCGTCGATGAGCGAGGAGATCGCCGAGCTGTTCGGGCCCGGGCTGGCCGAGACCACCGTGATCCGCAACGGCATCGAGGCGGCGCGATGGCCGTTCGCACGTCGCGCACCACGCAGCGGTCCGCCGGAACTGCTGTACGTCGGCCGGCTGGAATACGAGAAGGGCGTGCACGAGGCGATCGCCGCGCTGCCGCGGATCCGCCGGGCCCACCCCGGCGCCACCCTGACCATTGCCGGCGAGGGAACGCAGCAGGATTGGCTCGTGGAGCAGGCCCGTAAACACCGGGTGCTCAAGGCAACACACTTCGTCGGCCGACTCGATCACGACGACCTGTTGGCCGCGCTGCATCGCGCCGACGCCGCGGTGCTGCCCAGCCACTATGAGCCGTTCGGGCTGGCGGCGCTGGAGGCCGCCGCCGCCGGCACCCCGTTGGTGACGTCGAATATCGGCGGCCTCGGCGAAGCGGTGATCAACGGCGAGACCGGGATGTCTTGCCCGCCGCGCGAGGTGGCGCAGCTGGCCAAGGCCGTCATCGCGGTGCTCGACGATCCGGCAGCGGCGCAGCGCCGGGCGCAGGCCGCGCGTCAGCGACTCACCGCGGATTTCGACTGGCACACGGTTGCCCACCAGACCGCGCAGGTGTACCTGGCCGCCAAGCGCGCCGAACGCCAACCGCTGCCGCGGCTGCCCATCGTCGAGCACGCGCTGCCGGATCGGTAGCTCGCCCGCCCGGCGGGCAGTCTCACGCGATCTCCGGGCGCAGGTACCGTCGGCCTCATGGGAATTGAGTATTCGAGTGTGATCGACGCGCCCATCTACGAGGTGTTCGACTGGCATGCCCGCCCCGGCGCGTTCACCCGGCTCACGCCGCCGTGGTCGCCGATGCACTTGATCGCCGAGGCCGACTCCCTGGAAAACGGACGCGCCGAACTCGGTCTACCGGGCGGTCTGCGCTGGGTGGCCGATCATCAACCCGATGGCTATGACCCGCCGCGGCGCTTCGTCGATGCCATCGGCGTCGACGGCCTGGCGTCGATGCCGGCCAAGCTGGCGGTGCGTTGGCGCCACACTCACGACTTCGAAGAGGTCGGCCACGAGCGCACCCGCGTTACCGACCGGGTAGCGACCCCGGTCCCGGCCAGGGCCTTGCGATCGATGTTCCGTTACCGACACCAACAGCTGGCCGACGACATCGCCGCACACCGAACCGCGGCGGCCCACGGGTTGACCCCACTCACCGTGGCGATTACCGGCGCCTCCGGGCTCGTTGGCGCGCAGCTGGCCGCGTTCCTGTCCACCGGCGGCCACCAGGTCGTCCACCTGGTACGACACTCGACCACCAAACCTGGTGAACGGCAATGGAATCCCGACGATCCCGATCCTGACCTGCTGACCGGGATCGACGCGGTGATCCACCTCGCGGGGGCCTCGATCGCGGGCCGATTCACCGACGACCACCGCACCGCGATCCGCGACAGCAGGATCGGTCCGACTCGCCGGCTGGCAGAGCTGATCGCGAAGTCCACCGACGGACCCAAAGTGTTCGTCAGTGCATCGGCGATCGGCTACTACGGATACGACCGCGGCGAGGAGTCCTTGACCGAGGACAGCGAGCGCGGCGACGGGTTCTTGGCCGACGTCGTCGCCGACTGGGAGGACGCCACGGCCCCGGCCGAGCAGGCCGGCACCCGGGTGGTCCGAGTGCGCACGGGCATCGTGCAATCCCCCGCCGGCGGGACGTTGCGCCTGCTCCGACCGCTGTTCGCCGCCGGACTTGGTGGCCGGCTCGGCAGCGGTCAGCAGTGGTTCTCCTGGATCGGAATCGACGACCTGGTCGACGTCTACCACCGCGCGCTGTGGGATGACGACCTGTCCGGGCCGGTCAACGCCGTGGCCGCCGAACCGGTCCGCAACATCGACTACACCCATGTGCTCGCCCACGTGTTGCACCGGCCCGCGCTACTGCCGGTGCCGCCGCTGGGGCCCAAGGTGCTCCTCGGCGACCAGGGTGCGCGTGAACTCGCCCTGGCGAATCAGCGGGTGCTGCCCGCGCGGCTGCTGCAAGCAGACCATCACTTCCGTCGGCCTGACCTCGAGCAGACTTTGCGGCACCTGCTGGGTCGCGGTTAGGGATCCCGCTCAGAGCCTGCTTCAGAGACCGCGGGGGCCCGCTTGGACGGCGGCGACAGCGGGCGCGTCACCGTCGAAGCGGACGCGCACGGCGTCGCGGCCCGCGACGAACAGCAACAGCTCCTGCGGTTCGCCGGTGATCGTGACCGCGTCACCGCGACCCACCCGGGCGATCCGCTCACCGGCCGGCGTCTCCAGAACAACCTGGGCGGGCAGCTTGCTCAGCATCAGCCGGCTCATCAGCCCGAGTTGACGCCGCAGCTGCCGAGCGGTCGTCTCGTCGAGTACCCGTGGCTCCCAGCCATCGACCGCTCGGCGCACGTCCTCGTGATGAATGAACATCTCGCCGAGGTTGGCGACGGGGTCCAACAGCTTGAACGGCGAATAGATCGGCGGACCGGATGCCACCAGGTCGACCAGCGCGTCCCAGCTCTTGGACGTCGCAGTCTCGTTCTGGACTTTGGCCGTGTACCCGGCCAGGAACGGCACCGCTATCCCGGGCGTGGCGTCGAGACGGCGTTCGCGAACTACCAGGTGAGCGGCGAGATCTGTGGTGTTCCAGCCCTCGCAGAGGGTCGGCGCGTGCGGCCCCACCTCGCGGAACGTGGCCACCAGCGCGCCGCGTTCACGTTGCGCTGCCGTCATGGCCGCCGCTCCTCCTCATCCCAATGTCGCTCTGCATCGTCGCCGGCGCGGGTCATGGGCGCCGCTCCTCCTCATCCCAACGTCGCTCTGCATCGTCGCCGGCGCGGGTCATGGCTCCCACCCTAGGTGAGATGCTCCGCTGGCGAGAGCGGCAGATGTTCAGTAAGTTAATCTTTAATCTACTGAAGCGAACCTTGCTTCGGTGGCCCGAACGTGTTTGTCTTCGCCGCGTGGGAGGTACAGCGCGTGAGTTCGAGCCGTACAGGCTGGTCGCGACCCGATCCTTCGAGAGGGGCCCAAGTGGGCGAGGTGCGTGCGCTCTGGTTGGCACCGGCTGCGGCGCCTGCTGAGCTCGATCAGCAATCCTGGTCGGATCCTGCGAAGTTCGAGGCATGGCGAATTGGATTGCGCCACAAGGTTCTCGCGCATCTCAGCGACTTCGTCTCCGGTCGATGCGCCGCGGAGCTGGCTGAGTCCGGCGTGGAAGTTGCCGGCGACATCCTGTTGGATTTCGTGGCCGGCGGGAAGTGCCTGCGCTCGACCTACATGTATTTGGGCTGGCTCGCGGGTTCCGCGGACTCCGACGAAGCGCTGTTCGCGTCCTCCGGATTGGAATTGCTGCACGCATTCGCGCTACTCCAGGACGACGTCATGGACGCTGCCTCGTCGCGCCGCGGCCGACCCGCCGCGCACATCCAATTCAGTCAGTGGCATCGAAACCGCAAGCTGTCGGGTTCAGCAGAACGATTCGGCGAATCAGCGGCGACCCTGCTCGGCGATCTCTGCCTGATCTGGGCCGAACAGATGCTGCGGGAAAGCGGCGTGGAGTATCGGAGTTTGCAGCAAGCCTGGCCGCGTTATGACGCGATGCGCACCGAACTCGCGGTGGGTCAATTCGCCGATCTGGCAAACGATGTCCGCGACCTGCCGTCGATGGACACGGTCCTGGAAGTGGCGCGACGCAAATCGGGCAACTACACCGTGCGCCGGCCGTTGGAGATCGGCGCGGCCATGAGTGGCTGCAGCGATCGCACGATTTCAGGCCTGGGCCGCTACGGCGAAGCGATCGGCGAAGCCTTCCAGTTGCGCGACGACCTCTTGGGAGTGTTCGGCAGCGAAACGGCAACCGGGAAGCCCGACGGACAAGACCTCGTGGAACGCAAAGCCACCAGCGTGGTCATTGCCGCACACCAGATGGCCGACCAGCCGACCCGCAGGCAGCTGACCGAGCTGATGAACACCGGCAACCTGGACGACGACGCCATCAACCGCTGGCGGACGTTGATAGTCACCACCGGAGCGGTGCAGTGGATCGAGGACACCATCAGCGACCGGGTCACATCGGCGCTCGACGAGCTCCACCAGCTGAGGATCGGCGATCCGGTGCGGGCCGCGTTGACGAACATGGCCGCCGTATGCACGGAGCGGACCGAATAATGCGCAGCGTGAAAGGTCCAAACACCCGCGTCGTCGTTGTCGGCGCGGGTCTGGCAGGACTGACCGCAGCATTGCACCTGGCCGGCCGTGGTCGCGAAGTGACCGTCGTCGAACGGGAGAGCTGGCCAGGTGGACGAGCCGGCCGCGCCGACATCCGCGGCTATCAGCTCGATACCGGTCCGACCGTGCTCACCATGCCCGACATCATCGACGAAGCCTTCGCCGCGGTCGGCGAGAACCGTTCGGACCGGCTGGATTTGATGCCGGTAGATCCTGCGTATCGCGCTCAGTTCGCCGACGACAGCACCCTCGACGTGCACAGCGACGCAGATCGGATGGCGGACGCGATCGCCGAATTCGCCGGCGGCAAGCAGGCGGAGGGTTATCGGAAGCTGCGCGACTGGCTGACCCGGCTGTACCAGGCCGAGTTCGACGGTTTCATCTCCGAGAACTTCGATTCCCCACTGTCACTGGTGAACCCGCAATTGGCACGATTGACCGCGCTCGGCGGATTCCGCAAATGGGACACCATGGTGAACCGCTACATCTCCGACCCGCGACTGCGGCGGGTGTTCACCTTCCAGTCGCTCTACGCGGGTGTGTCCCCGCGCAAGGCGCTGGCGGTCTACGCGGTGATCGCCTACATGGACACCATCTCCGGGGTCTACTTCCCGCGCGGCGGTATGCGGGCGCTGCCTGACGCGCTGGCCGCCGCGGCCACCGACGCCGGGGTGCGCTTTGTCTACGGCGCGACGGTCACGGGGCTGGAGCGCAGCGGTGACCGGGTGGCCGCTGTGCTCACCGATACCGACGAGCGCATCGCCTGCGACGCCGTCGTGTTGACCACCGAGTTGCCCACGACCTATTCGCTGCTGGGCCGCAAGCCGCGGCGCCTCGGTCGTCTCCGACCCGCGCCGTCGGCGGTCGTCGCGCATATCGGCCGCCGACAGTCGCCGTCGACGAATAGTGGTCTGGCACACCACAACATCATCTTCGGCGGAGAGTGGGACCGCACCTTCACCGATATCATCCGGGACGGCCGGTTGATGCGGGATCCGTCGCTGCTCGTCACCCGCCCGACGGCCAGCGACCCGAGCCTGGCCCCGCCGGACCACGAATTGTTCTATGTCCTTGCCCCGGCGCCTAACCTCGACCGCGGGGTTGTCGACTGGTCGCACATCGGTGACAGCTACACCGAAGAGCTCATCGATACCGTTGGCGCGCGCCTGATTCCGGGTTTTCGCGACGGGGCCGAAGTGCTGCACGTCGTCAATCCCGAGGACTGGGCCGCTCAGGGGATGATTGCCGGTACCCCGTTCGCGCTGGCTCACACGTTCGCCCAGACCGGACCTTTCCGGCCGGCCAACATGGTGCGAGGTACCGACAATGTGGTATTAGCCGGATCGTCGACCGTTCCCGGCGTCGGTGTGCCGACCGCGATGATCTCCGGCCGGCTGGCCGCCGACCGCATCACCGGCGTCGGAGAGGGATCGCAACGTACCGTCGTCGCGAAAGCCGGTCGATCATGATCCGCACCGAATTGAGCGCCGCCGGTATCGATGACCCGGATCTGCGTGGCGCATACCGGCGTTGCCGCACGCTGAACGCCGCGCACGGTCGGACGTTCTTTCTGGCCACCCGCCTGCTCGCGCCGGATCAGCGTCCACCGATCCATGCGCTTTATGGGTTCGCCCGCTACGCCGACGACATTCTCGACGATTTCGATCCCGACGTGGACACCACGATCCGGTCGGCCCGCCTGCAGCAACTGTCCGACGAGTTCTTCGCCCACCGTGAGCATCCGGACAACCCGGTGCTCGTGGCTGTGGAACACACCGCGCGGCGCTTTCATATCCGCGACGAGCTGTTCGAAGATTTTCTGACATCCATGCGGATGGATTTGACGATCACCGACTATCCGGACCGCGATGCGCTCAACGTGTACATGAAAGGTTCGGCGGAAGCGATTGGCCTGCAAGTACTTCCGATCCTGGGCACCGTCGTTCCTCAGTACGAGGCCGCGCCGCATGCAGCGGCGCTGGGTAGGGCGTTTCAATTGACGAACTTCCTGCGGGATATCGACGAAGACCTGATGCGCGGACGGGTTTACTTGCCCGCCGACGAATTGGCCGCCCACGGTGTCGATCGCGACGTACTGACGTGGTGCCACCACAATCGCAGGACCGATCTGCGGGTCCGTGACGCGCTAATCGAGCAGCACGATATTGCCCGTCAGGTTTATCGTTACGCCGCGGACGGCGTTGGGATGCTGGAACCACGCTCGCGCCCGTGCGTCTCGACGGCGTTGACACTGTATTCGGAAATTCTGGACCGCATCGAGGACTGCGACTTCGCGGTCTTCAGTCAGCGCGCGACCGTCGGGAACGGGCGTAGGTTGCGAGTCGCCGGGACGGGCCTATTGCGGTCGTGGCGGGCACGGCACACGCAGGCGGTCTCGGCGGGTGATCGCGGATTCGGTGCGGGGTAATGGATCGCTGGCAATATCTGATCGTGCTCTGCGGGTGCCTGGCGATCACCCTGCCGCTGGAGATCTTTCGCCCCGGCGTGTACCGGCAAGCGTGGCGGGCCGCGCGTGCGGTACTACCGGTCGCCGCGGTGTTCGTACTCTGGGACGAAGTCGCGATTGCCGCGCACATCTGGACCTACAATCCGGCATACGTCACCGGTATGTACATCCCGTTCCACATGCCGATCGAGGAGGTCCTGTTCTTTCTCGTGATTCCGCTGTGCGCCTTGCTGACCTACAACGCGGTGAGCGCCATCCTGCGACTGCGCAAGCGCCGATGACCGTCGGCCTCGGCTACACCGTGCCGGCTGCGCTGTCGGCGCTGGGCGTGGGCGCACTCGAGTTGACGGTGTTGCGTACCGGCCTTTTTCGGCGTCCGGCCTACTGGCTGTCGATGCTGATCGTGATCGGTTTTCAGATTCTGACCGACGGCTGGCTGACCAAGCTGAGCGCCCCGATCGTGGTCTACGACGACCGGCAAACCAGCGGTATCCGGTTTCCGTTCGACATCCCGATCGAAGACTTTCTCTTCGGCTTTGCCTTGGTCACCGCCGTCCTGCTGCTATGGGAGCGTCAACGTGAGCATCAGTAACACCGGACTGCCCCGCACTGATGTGCCGGCGGCTTTCGACGTCGGCGCGCACGCCTATGACCGGCTGGTCGGATCCAGCCCGGGATACCATGCCCACCTTCGACTTTCGGCCCAAAGATTGCAACTGCCCGACGAGGGTCGAGGGCTCCGGTTACTTGATGCCGGATGCGGCACCGGCGCGTCGACAGCTGCCTTGTTGAGCGTCGCCCCGAAGGCCGAGATCGTGGCCATCGACGCGTCACGCGGAATGCTCGACGAAGCGCAGGCCAAATCGTGGCCCTCCTCCGTCCATTTCGTCCATACCCCGGTGGAAGGCCTCGCCGAAAACGGCATCGTCGGCCCGTTCGACGGGATTCTGGCCGCCTACCTGATCCGCAACCTGGCCGACCCCGACACCCAGTTGCGGGCACTGCGCGACACTGCTGGCACCCGGTGCCCCGCTGGCGGTGCACGACTACTCGGTGCGTGACTCCCGCGTCGCCACCGCCATCTGGAACGCGGTGGCCTGGGGCATCATCATTCCGTCCGGCTGGTGGCGAACCCGCGACGCGACGCTGTACCGGCACCTGTGGCGCAGCGTGTTGACGTTCGACGGCGCAACACGATTACGGCAACGGATGCGCGACGCCGGCTTCGCCGCAGTACGCAGCGAGACCATGCCGGGCTGGGAAGCCAACATCGCGCACACCTTCCTCGGAAACGCGCCCTCATGACCGACCGGCACCGCCGCACGTTCCCTGCGCCGAAGGGCCTGCACAGCGCCGAGGCGCTGGCGTCGCAGCCGCGAGCCGTCGTCGTCGGTGCCGGAATCGCAGGCCTCGCTGCCGCAACGGGATTGGCCGAACGCGGCGTCGCCGTCGACGTCGTCGAGCGTGAGGAGTACCTGGGCGGCCGGGTCGGCGGCATGGACCGAACGCTTCGACGGCGCCGAGCTCGCGATGAACCGCGGTTTCCACGCCTTCTTCCGGCAGTACTACAACTTGCGGGCGCTGCTGGGTCGCGTCGACCCGACGCTGTCGATGTTGACCGCGGTCGATGATTACCCGCTCATCGACGGCGACGGCCGCCAGGACACCTTCCGTGGTCTACCCCGCACCCCGCCGTGGAACGCACTCGTATTCGCTTTGCGCAGCCCGACTTTCCGGCTCACCGACCTGGCCAAGATCGACGCGCGAGCCGCAGCACCCCTTGCCGCGGTGTCATTGCCCGACATCTTTCATCGCCTCGACCACATCGACGCCGGCACCTTCCTGAAGAGCATCAATTTCCCCGAGGCAGCGCGGCATCTGGCCTTCGAGGTCTTCTCCCGCAGCTTTTTCGCCAGCCCCGCCGACCTATCGGCCGCCGAGTTGGCCACCATGTTCCACATCTACTTCCTCGGCTCCAGCGAGGGCCTGATCTTCGACGTCGCCAACGCCAACTACGACACCGCACTGTGGAATCCGCTGCAGCAGTATCTGGAAGGCCTGGGAGTTCGCTTCCATCAGGGTGTTTCGGTGACGAGCATCAGCAGCGGCCAGAGCCAGACATTTCGCGTCCAGACCAGCGCCGAGCGATCAGTTGGACGCCGATGCCGTCGTGCTGGCCACCGATATCGGTGGCCTGCAGCGAATCGTCGAGGCATCACCCGGGCTGGGCGACGACATGTGGCGGGCACGAATCAAGACAGCTGCGCACAGCCCCGCCGTTCTTGGTACAGCGACTGTGGCTCGACCGCCCGGTGGCCCGCGGCCGAGCAGCGTTTCTCGGCACCGCCGGCCACGAACCGCGTCGACAACATCAGCGTCCTGGAACGCTACGAACGCGAAGCCGCCGAGTGGGCCCAACGCTCCGGTGGATCTGTCGTCGAATTACATTCGTATGCGGTCGAATCCCCGCAGCCGAACGACGCGATGCTCAATCGTCTACACAAGCTGTACCCGGAGACCAGCGGCGCACGCGTCGTCCACGAACGCACGCTGCGCCACCAACGACTGCCCGCTGTTCGCGCCGGGCACCTACGTACACCGGCCCAGCGTCGTGACACCGCAACCGGGACTGCTGCTGGCCGGCGACGGGGTGCGCATCGACTTGCCGGTGGCGCTGATGGAGCGTGCGGCTACCACCGGCTGGACGGCCGCCAACGAGATACTGCAGCGATGGGGAATCGCGGGCCACGAGTTGTCCACGGTTCCCACTCAGGGACGCTCGGCGCTGCTGCGCTATCTGGCAGGCCGAGAAAGGCTTTCGCGATCATGAACATCGGCGACAACATGCGACGTCGCTGGCCCAAAGACTGGCCGTTGCAACCGATCCCGCCGGGGACCTGGACAGGCCAGCGTCCGACCTACCGCGACGCCTCCCCGGCAGTCATCGACGCCGCACTGGACCGTTCGCAGCGTCGACCGACGGGTAACTGGTACGCATTCGCGGCCAGCCGCGACGTGCGCAGCGGGCAGCCGCTCGGCACCCGCGTCGCCGGCATCGAGTTGGTCGCCTGGCGCGATCAGCAATCCCGGCTGTGCGTCGGCCCACGCAGCTGCCCGCATCTCGGCTCCGACCTTGCGACAGCCGCCGTCCACAACGGCGCGCTGATCTGCCGATGGCACGGGATGTGCCTCGACCGCGACACCGACGAATTCGGTTGGCGGGCATTACCCAGCTACGACGACGGCGTGCTGGCATGGGTCCGGCTCGATAGCGTCGGCGGCGAGGAGCCGCTCGATCAGCCGGTGATTCCGGCTCGGCCGACCGGCGACACGCTGGACGCCGTCGCGAGGATGGTCGGAACGTGTGAACCGTCCGACATCATTGCCAACCGCCTCGATCCGTGGCACGGCGCGTGGTATCACCCCTACTCGTTCACCCAGCTCGAGGTGCTGACCACTCCTACCGAAGAGGTGGACAGCTTCATGGTCGCGGTGACCTTCCGCGTCGGCCGCGTCGGCGTCCCCACCGTCGCCGAGTTCACCAGTCCCGAGGCACGCACCATCGTGATGCGCATTGTGGACGGCGAAGGTGTGGGCAGCGTGGTCGAAACTCACGCCACGCCAGTCGGCTTGGGTCCAGACAAGCTTCCGCGAACAGCGGTGATCGAAGCGACCGTCGCTCACTCCGATCGGACCGGCTTCCAGCGGGCACGTCATGCTGCCCCGCTGATCACCGGGCTCATGCGCGTTGCGGCGTCCCGGTTGTGGAAAGACGACCTCGCCTACGCCGAGCGCCGGTACCAACTGCGTTCCGGCACGGCGTAATTCGCGGCACGCCGCGAGTTATGCGCGGGTCGCCGCGATCGCGCCGTGTGCCCTCGACGTGATGTCGCGGGCGATACCGCCGAAGATCGCGCTACGGAACGGCGTTGATGCGATCCACCATGCCTCGCCGGTAAAGCCATGCGGCTGAAACAGCGCGCGCTGCCGATAACGCGAGCCGCCGTTGCCATCATCGCGCACCGACAACTCGAGCCACAGCCGCCCCGGCAGGGAAGCATGCGCACGCAGCCGCAGCAGGTGCGGCCGGTCCATCTGCTCCACGAGCCACCAGTTCAGCTCGTCTCCAGAGTGCAGGTGGTGCGACTGAGAGGACGCCCGTCTGCGTTTCGCGGCGCGGCCCAGTAGGCCCACCCAGCCCCGCAGCGCCCACGCCGGCGGCGCTGCCGACACACCTCGCTCGGCACCGATCGATTCGAAGGCCCGCCATACTGTTTCGGCGTCGACGTCGACTCGTCGTTCCACTACTTCCTCGTGCAGCGATCCGCCGGCCCAGTCTGGATCGGTGGGCAACGGCTGCGCCGGGCAATCGTCGGCGGCAAGTCCGAACCATCGGGTGTGCAATTGAGGCTCACTCAAGCGCGCCAACGCGAATTCGATCGCATCTTCGTAATGCATCAAGCCACCATCGGGGTCCGGAATGTGCTCGGCGATGTCGTGTTCGGTGCACACCACATCATTTTCCAGGGAGTCCATCAGCGAGGAGGCCAGCGACCGCGGCAACGGGGTGATCAGGTTGACCCAGTGCGAGGAGAGCCGCGGAGTCAGCACCGGCACCGGGATTGCGACGCGCTTACGCAAGCCTGCGATTGCTGCGTATCGCGCGCTCATCTCGGTGTAGGTGAATGTTTCGGGCCCGCCGATATCGAAGGCCCGGCTCACATCTGCGGGCAACTCTGCCGCGTGGGTCAGGTAGTAGAGCACGTCGCGCACCGCGATGGGCTGAACTCGAGTGCGCAGCCACCTGGGGGTGACCATCAACGGGAGTCGCTCGGTCAGGTAACGCAGCATCTCGAAGCTGGCCGACCCCGCTCCGATGATGACGGCCGCGCGCAGCTCCACGGTGGGAACGCCTGACTTCGAGAGCAATTCGCCCACTTCGGCGCGCGACGCCAAATGGGCGGACAACTCTTGCTCTTGGGGGATGATGCCACCGACGTACACGATGCGCGACAGTCCGGCTTGCTCGGCGGCGTTCGCGACGATCGATGCGCCGCGCGCGTCGACGTTGACGAAATCCGCGGCCAGCATCGAATGCACCAGGTAGTAGAGAACCTCCTGACCCTCCAGCGCTTGACGCACCTTGTCGGCGTCGGTGACGTCGCCTTCGACCACGTCCACACTCCCCCGCCAGGGCACGTCGTCGAGCTTGGCGGGCGTCCGCGCCATCACCCGTACCTCATGACCGGCCGACAGCAATTCGGGAACGAGGCGCGTACCCAGGTAACCGGTGGCACCGAAGATGACACACCGCATCGCTCACTCCTTGGCTTTCTCAGACATCATCGGCGCTGGCACGCACCGCTGGGTGGGTATACCCGTATTCGCCGAACTCAGCATCGGCGGCCGGGACAGCCAACATGGATCTCCTTCACAATGTTAATAGTTAAGTTTATAGTCATATCTAGCCGAACAGGTGAGATTGCGGGTGTATGGGAGGTAAGGCGCCCGAAAGGAACGTACAACCGGGCGTCGATACGCGACATCGTCAGGAAGGCCATTGATGGCAAACAGCCAATCCCGCGGAGGCGAAAAGGCCGAATGGACAAGCCACGGCAAGGACGTCACAGGCACGGTTGAGGGCCAGATGAAACGCCACACGTCGTGAGCACCATTAGTGCGGGTATGCCCAAATCGCAGGAGCTGTTCGGTAATTCGCGATCGAATTTGTATCTGCGGGCGACGCGACTCGTCTCCGACCTGCACCAGCGCTCAGCGTCCGACATCCCCGCCCTGCTGCGCGAGGTGATCGAGGGTGCCGCGGAGCTGGTGCCCGGAGCGCAGCATGCGGGCGTCATGGTTACCCAGCGACGGCGCCTGAGCGACACCGCCGCCGCGACTCATCGTTATCCGGTGCTGATAGATGAAATCCAGAACCGCTGTCAGCAGGGACCCGGGCTGACGGCAGGCGCGCTGCAAGAAAGCATCCGCGTCGACGACCTCGTCGGCGACGACCGGTGGCCGCTGTACCGCCAGGAGACACTCAAGCACACCCCCATTCGGTCGATCCTGTCCATGGGTCTCTTCAAAGAAGGCGGGACCACTGCAACCCTCAGCTTCTACACCGAGATTGCCAACGCCTTCGATGACGAGTCAGTCAATGTGGGCTTGATTTTCGCCACCCATACCGGGCTGGTGTGGAACATGATGCGCCGCGATCAACAATTCCGCTCAGCGCTGGCCTCACGCGACGTCATCGGCCAAGCCAAGGGCAGGATGACGGAACGGTTCGATATTGACGATGCCCAGGCGTTCTCGATGCTCAAGCTGATGTCTCAAGACTCCAACACACCTATCGCGCAGGTAGCGCAACGCATTGTCGCCGGCCAAGTCTGGCCTTCCCGTTAGCAACGAGCCGTTACGCGACGCCGCTGCAACCGGGAAACGCACGCGGGAGGCGGAAAGCGTGAGCGAGTCGACGCGACATTGTGTAATGTGCTGGCGTATCATCCCTGATCCAGCCGGTTTCCGGAACCCTGGATCTGGAGTCGCTGAAAAGGATGCAGTCAAGTGACCAAGCGGGGCACAGACAATTCATCTCCCAGTAGGCCACAGCTCGAAAAGCTGATGTCGGCCGACATGCGGGCCGTGACGGCGCAGTCCGACCGGGTAGGTCGATACTTTGCCCGCCAGCACGATGTGAGCGGCAATGACTTCCACGCGCTGCTGCACGTCATGGTGGCCGAGACCTCGGGGACACCGCTGACCATGGCTGCACTACGGCAGCGGATGGATGTGTCGCCGGCAGCGATCACCTATCTCGTCGACCGGATGATCGACGCCGGACATATCCGGCGCGAGTCGGATCCCGCGGACAGACGCAAGGCACTGCTGCGCTACGAAGCCAGCGGCATGGAACTGGCGCAGGGATTCTTCACGCCGCTCGGCGTCCATCTGCGTGCCGGGCTCGCGGATCTGCCCGATGAGGATCTGGCCGCCGCGCATCGCGTGTTCAGCGCGATGATCGCTGCGATGTCGTCGTTCGAGGGCGATCTTGTTGTGCGCCAGAAGCCGGCGCCGGCCGCGCTCCCCACTCCCGCGCGCAATCTCGTCTAGCTCGAAAAAGGCTGAGCCCCAGAGCTACTAGATCGGCGTGACGCCGATCTGGCGTAATGCCAACAGATCCGCCGCGCCGGCACCGTGCAGACAGATCTGCAACTCGTCGATGAAGCGCTGCAGCCAATCCACCACGGCCGCTGACGATTCGATCGCCGCGGACAGTAAAGGACGGGCCACGGCCACCACGTCCGCGCCGAGGGCCAGCGCTTTGGCAGCGTCCATGCCGGTGCGAATGCCACCGGAGGCGACCAGTGGCACGGCGGGCAGCGCCTCGCGCACCTCGACGATCGCCCGCGCCGTCGGTATTCCCCAGTCGGCCAGGTCGGGGAAGCGGACCTCGCCGTACCGGACGAGTTGCTCCACTCGTGACCACGAGGTGCCACCGGCCCCCGCCACGTCGATCGCGGCTACAGGCAATTCGCCTGACTGACTGGTCAATTCGGCGACAGCCGATGTACCGATTCCGTGGCCGACCTCCTTGAGCAGAATCGGAAACTCCAGCGCGGCCGCAACCTCACGCAGCCGGCCGAGCGACCCGGAGAAATCGCCGTCGCCGTTTCGCTGGACAGCCTCCTGCAGCGGATTGGTGTGCACCGCAAGCGCATTAGCGCCAACTCGTCGAAGCGCATTCGAAATATCCTCGACAGCAGCCGCCGTCAGCTGCGCAAGGCCGATATTGCCGAACAGCAACACATCCGGCGCAACATCGCGAACGGTGAAGCTGGCTGCCGCCCGCTCCCCCAGCGCGCTGTCCAGCATGATCCGCTGCGAGCCGAGCATCATGCCGATGCCCAGCAGTTGCGCGGCTTCGGCCAGATTCTTGTTGATCGTCTTCGACAGTTCGGCACCGCCGGTCATCGCGCCGACCAATATCGGGGCACGCAGGGGCGCGCCGAGAAAGTGAGTGGACAGGTCGATATGGGCCAAGCTGGTCTGGGTCAGCGCGTTGTAGGGGAGGCGATAGCGCTCCAGGCCGGTCGTCACACCTGAGTAGCCGACCCGGTCGTCCAGGCACACGTCGATATGACGTCGCTTGCGCGTCGTCATCCCGTTCGCATCGGCTGGCACAGCACCCTCGTCCACGGCGCTCAATCGGCTGATGCCTGGTGCGACTTGAACGACGCGAGGTCGTCGTGATATCGCCGCATCGCCTCGATCAAGGCGTTGAAAACTCTGGTCGCCGCCTCCAGGTCGGCGTCAGGCAGCTCCGCCATCGTGTCGTGAGAGTGGGTTCCCAGCGGAGCGAAAAATGCGCGCGCGGTCGCCAGTCCAGAATCGGAATAGCGCAGGATCACCTTTCGTCGATCGGTTGGGTCGGATCGCCGAGTGATGTGACCGGACGCCATCATCCGGTCAACCAGATACGTGATGGCGGCACCCGAAAGTCCCATACGCTGGCGCAGCTCGCCGGAGGTGACCGGCTCCCCTGCGGTCTCAGCCACCATGACGTGCAGCAGCGCTCGAAAGTCGGTGGGCCGCACGTCGTGTACTGCCGCGAAGCCCCGGCCGATCTGTTCGGATTCGGCCGTCATCACACGCAGACAGGCGGAGATCTGCTGCTCCAGTGCGGCTCGGCCGCCCGCGGTCTCTTCGGGGCCCATGACGTAACCCAGCTTATCCGCATCAGGCCATTACTTCAGTTGATTAATACTTAAATGACTGAAAGACTTGTTTGCGTCGAAAGGATTCCACGTGAACAAGCAGACACTGGCCGCAACGACTCTCGCTGTCGGCGCCACGGCGGGCATTGGAAGCGTGGCCAGCAAGCCGCGAATCACCCGGTGGTACTCCCGGCTTCAGAAACCACCGTATGTGCCGCCCAATGAGGTGTTCCCGGTCGCGTGGACCACGCTCTATGCCGATATCGCGGTGACTTCCGCGACGGCCATCGAACGCCTTCGCGCGGCAGGCCGGCACCACGAGGCCCGCAATTATGTTTTCGCGCTGGCCGCCAACCTGATCCTCAACGCCGGCTGGAGCTGGCTGTTCTTCAAGTACCAGAAGCTGGGCGCCTCAGCAGTCGGAGCGGCAGTCCTGGCCGCCAGCAGTGCCGACCTGACCAGGCGGACCGCCGCGGCTGATCGGCGAGCCGGAGTCGCATTGCTGCCGTATGCGCTGTGGTGCTCCTTCGCCACTTTGATGTCAGGGCATATTTGGGTGCTCAATCGCCGATGAGTCAGGCGATCCGCTGATGCCCGCCCTGTTGTGGTTCCGCCGGGACCTGCGACTACGCGACCTTCCACCGCTGTTACGGGCCGCCGCCGACAGCGATGACGTGCTCGCGTGCTTCGTAGTCGACCCGCGTCTGGAGGCATCCTCGGGCGATCGGCGGATGCAGTTCTTGTGTGACTCGCTTCGCCGGCTGCGCGACGATCTGGATGGCCGGCTGCTGGTCACCAGGGGCCGGCCCGAAGAGCGAATTCCGGCCTTGGTCAAGGAAATCGAGGCGCCGGCGGTACATGTCTCCGAGGACTTCTCACCGTACGGTCGCCGACGCGACGATCGGGTGCGCGAGGCGCTGGGCGACGTGCCGTTGGTGGGGACGGGGTCGCCGTATCTGGTGTCGCCGGGACGGGTGACCAAAGACGACGGCGACCCCTACAAGGTGTTCACGCCGTTTTTCGCCCGATGGCGCGACATGGGGTGGCGTGCGGCGGCGCGCTCGGGAGCCACGTCCGCCCAGTGGGTTGATCCCGAGCAACTGGGCCCGCGCGCCAAGCCGGCAGAGATACCCGACCCCGGCGTCGAGCTCGACCTGCCCGCGGGCGAGGCTGCTGCGCGACGGCAGTGGAAGAAGTTTGTCGACACAGGTCTCGAGGACTACAGCGATGAACGCAACCGGCCGGACCACGACGGCAGCAGCCGGATGTCAGCCCACCTGAAGTTCGGCACGATTCACCCGCGCACCATGGTCGCCGACTTGGACCAGCGTCGTGCCGGTGCACGAGCTTACTTGCGGGAGTTGGCATTTCGTGACTTTTATGCGGCGGTGCTGCATCACTGGCCTGCGAGCGTGTGGGGGAACTGGAACCGCGACTTCGACGCCATCGAAATCGACTCGGGCAAGGAAGCCGAGAAGCGCTTTGAGGCGTGGAAGGCCGGCGAAACGGGGTTTCCGATCGTCGACGCGGGCATGCGTCAGCTCCGGGACACCGGTTTCATGCACAACAGGGTACGGATGATCGTCGCGTCGTTTCTGGTCAAAGACCTGCACCTGCCCTGGCAATGGGGTGCCCGCTGGTTCCTCGATCAACTGGTTGACGGTGACATGGCCAGCAATCAGCACGGTTGGCAGTGGTCAGCAGGCTGCGGTACCGATGCCGCACCCTACTTCCGGGTGTTCAACCCGGCCAGGCAGGCCGAGAAGTTCGATCCTTCAGGCGATTACGTCCGCCGTTGGGTGGCTGAGCTCGCCGATGCCAACGACGTCACGATGACCAAAGGACAGCGCCCGCCCGGCTACCCCGAACCGATGGTCGACCACACCGCGGAACGCAGCGAAGCGCTGCGCCGCTACCAAAACATGAGCTGACGGCGCGATCAGCGTCAGCGAGCAGCCTTTTTGCGCTCGATGTCGGCCAGCGCAGCAGCTAGCTCAGCACGCTGTGCCGCTGAGGTCTCCCACGCCAGCTGTCGGTTCTTGACCACCTTGGCCGGAGCTCCGACCGCGATCGAGAAGTCGGGCACCTCACCTCTGACGACAGCGTGCGACCCCAGCACGCAGCCGCGGCCGATGGCGGTGCCGCGCAGCACCGTCGCTTTGACCCCCACCCAGGTGTCGGGTCCGATCCGGACCGGAGACTTGACGATTCCCTGGTCCTTGATCGGCAGGGTGATGTCGTCCATCCGATGGTCGAAATCGCAGATGTAGCACCAGTCGGCCATCAGCACCGAATCGCCGAGCTCGATGTCGAGATAGCAGTTGATCACGTTGTCGCGCCCCAAGACCACCTTGTCGCCGAATCGCAGCGAGCCTTCGTGCGCGCGGATGGTGTTCTTGTCGCCGATGTGCACCCAGCGCCCGATTTCCAGCTGGGCCAGCTCCGGCGTCGCATGAATCTCGACTCCCTTGCCGATGAACACCATTCCGCGGGTAATGATGTGCGGGTTGGCCAGCTTGAATTTCAGCAGCCGGTAGTAGCGCACCAGGTACCACGGTGTGTAGGCGCGGTTGCGCAACACCCACTTCAGTGAGGCCAGCGTGAGGAATCGGGCCTGACGCGGGTCGCGCAGATTCGAGCCCCGCCAGCGACGGTGGATCGGGGCCCCCCACATGCTCGTCATGGCCGGAGAGCCTAGTCCGACGACGATGCGCGCCGGGACGGCGGGCTGAGGACCCGGACCATCAACAACTGCGGCCGGGAGGCACGCCAGGCAATCGGTCCCACCTGAACCGGCACAGGCTACCCTCGGCTGTACGCGATATCTGCTGATGGCCGCCACGCCATCGCGTTCCGGGAAGGATGGGAAACCTCCACCGTGTGCTGGCCGATTCCCCGCCGTGCGCTGCGGCATTGGTCATCGGTGGTGGCGGTCGTTCTTCTGGCAGCCGCCGCAGCGGGTTGCGGCAATACCGACGCCTGGGTCGACACCGTGCCGGCCGCGGGTTGGCCCGCCCAGTACGGCGACGCAGCCAACAGCAGCTACAGCACGACTGCCGGCGCCGAGCGACTGAGCCTGCGCTGGACCCGCTCGGTCAAGGGTTCGCTAGCGTCGGCGGTCGCGCTCAGCTCGCGCAACTGGCTCGCCGCGAACGCGCAGACCCCCGGCGGCTGTTCGCTGATGGAATGGGAGAACGACGACAACGGCCGGCAGCGCTGGTGCACACGGCTCTACCAGGGCGGCGGTAACTCCAGCCCACTGTTCGACGGATTCGACAACCTCTATGTCGGCCAGCCCGGAGCCATCGTGTCCTTCCCCGTCACGCAGTGGATTCGGTGGCGCCGTCCGGTGATGGGAATGCCTTCCACGCCAAGGATTCTCGGAAACGGTCACGTGTTGGTGGTCACGCATCTGGGACAGGTGCAGGTTTTCGACGGCCATCGCGGCACGGTGGTCGGCAATTCGGTGGACCTGGTCGACAACGTCGATCCGAGCGACTTCACCCGCGGATTGGACGACTGTGGACCGGCGAAAGAGGGCTGTCCGGTCGCGGCCGCTCCCGCTTTCGCCAAGCAGAGCGGGCTGGTGGTGATCGGCCTCTGGGAACCAGGCGCCCCGACGCCGATTCTGGTCGGGCTGAAATACCACCCCGGGCAGAATCCGCTACTCACCCGAGAATGGACCAGCAACGCGGTCGCCGCCGGCGTCGAGGCCAGCCCGGTGATGTCCAGCGACGGTTCCACGATTTACATCAACGGACGCGACCAGCGGCTGTGGGCTCTGCATGCCGCCGACGGCAAGCCGAAATGGTCGGTTCCGCTGAAGTTTCTGGCGCAGACGCCCCCGTCGGTCACACCGGGCGGTCTGATCGTGGCAGGCGGCGGACCGGACACCCGCCTGGTCGCGTTCCGAGACGTCGGTGACCATGCGCAGGAGATCTGGCGACGAAACGATGTCAGCCCGCTGTCGACGTCGAGCCTGGCGGGCAGCGGGGTCGGCTACGCCGTGGTCACCGGTGGACCGGGCGAGGGCGCGCGCGGAATGACGCTGCTGGTCTTCGACCCGGGCAGCGGCCGAACCCTGAACAGCTACCGACTGCCGGAGGCCACCGGTTTTCCCGTCGGCGTCTCGATCGGCCGTGATCGCCGTGTCGTCACCGCCACCAGCGACGGCCAGGTGTACAGCTTCGCGCCGAGCTAGGTGGTGGCGATGGAATCCCGCCAAGCGGAACGGTTTAGGTCTTGACGGCCAGCGGCGGTATGGCGTTGCGTGGGACGTGAACCTGGCTGGCGCCGGCCAACGACGGCAGAAGTTCACCTGGCGCAAAGTAGAAAATCAGCTCGTCGTCGGTGATCGCAAAGTTCTGGTAATGCGAGGCATCCAAACCGGAGCCGGGCGATATTGCGGCAGCCAGTCCGGTCTGCTTTCCCACCTCACGTTGCACGATGGGATAAATCGAATCGAGCGGCTTCGTATTCGGCGCGAAAAGCGTATCGAAGGTGATTGCTTTTTGCCCGCCGACGTCGTAGTTGAAGCCCTTGTAGAAGGTCGACGGGCGGGGGCCACCGAGATCTTCGAAGACCTTGAGTACGACGCTTCGAGTGCCGCCTGGCGGCTGACCGGAGTGGTATTGCTCGGAGGTGACCTCCATTTGGTAAGGCACCTCGCGTGGTCCGGAAGTCTGCGACGACGTCTGTGCGACGTTGACGAAGCCGTCTCGATTCTGCGTGAGGAAATCGGACAACGCCTGGTCGGGATAATCCACCGGAAACGTCATGTTCAACGTGTAGGTCGACGATGACGAGCGCACGTTGCACGTCTGGTCATCTTGGATCGTGCCGCCGAAGTTCGTGCACACCGAGTCCGCTGCCGCGACCGCACCGCCGGACCAGCCCAGCAGGACTCCGGCCGCTATCAGCGCGGCCGACATCAGGTTGCGCATCGGTCGACTTGTCCTCGCAGACTCAGAACGGCTGAAATGCCGTCTCGCCAGCGTACCTGGCCCCCGTCGCGACGGACTGCAAACGTCTCGCTGATGAGCGCCTGCCCAGGTCAGCGGCCACCGTCCTCCCTAACGGCGGCCACCGACCCGGCAGGCGGGTCTCGTTAGAACAATCCCGCGAGGTCCGTCCAGAAGCTGCCGGCATCCGCAGCAGCGCCCGCCGGGTCGAACGATGAGCCCAGGTCCGCCCAGAAGTCCTGACCGGCGACCAGTCGGCTAAAAGAATTCTTCGTTACGAGTTTGAAGGACACGTACTAACGGTGCGACGACCGTCGGCCCGGGCGGTTACACGCCGGCTTGCGGGTTCGTTCGCAACCGTTCCCCTGCTGCGCAACCAGCTCGCTGGCGCCGGAGATTGACGAGTTGCCATTACCCGGGGCAGCGCTTACGCCGGTTGATGCCGCGATATCGGGGGTCAGTACCACTGTTGCGCTGATGATCAGGCCCGAAGCCAGCAAGCTCAGCCGGGCGATGCCACGAGAGTTCATCGATGAACTTCCTTTCGCCGACGGCCTGGTCGGCAGCATGGAATTCGTCGTCAGCGACGTCTACAGATCAAATGTAAGGCAGGTCACTTGTTAAAACCAGGTTACCTGTCAAAAGGTTATGAGTTAGCAATCTCCGCCCTGGTGTCGCGCGGAAAGTACGCGCACGTGGGCGCAAGGGGGCGGCGAGCCCGGCCGCGAAGAGATTGCTGTTGACGCTGCTGGCACATCCGATGCCGCCGGCTCCGGGCGGGCTCGCGCTTTGTTTCTAAACGTGAACCCGCCCGAAAATCGGTGGCGCAGGCGGTTGCGGTGCGTCGGGAGTCGCGCGGCCGGGGGTGGTGGAGCCACAGCAGCTACATCATGTCCCGGTGACGCTTCGCTGCAGCTGCGCCAGCCCCCGGCGCGCTGACATCAGTCTGCAGCCCGAAGTCGGTGTAATTCATGGGGAGATTTCCCTATTTTCCGCCCGGAATTCGGTGAACAACCCAGTCGGGTCGTCAACGCGACGGTCGGCAGACGAACACAAAGCCCTGAGCTGCCGCGCCCGCCCCGATCCGGGTGATCACGGCCGTCAGTGACTGGCTGCCACGCAACGCCAATCGCCGACGCAACGCGTCGGGGTCGACATCGACACCGCGAATCAGGATCTCCAATGTTCCGCAGCCCAGCGTCCCCAGCGCTTGGCGCAGGCGCCGCTCGTCGAATGGGAGTCGGTCGAGAACCTCGAACCCGCGGACGCCGGTCGGCGATCGATCCCCGGACAAGTAGGCGATGTTCGGGTCGAGCTGCCAGAGCCCGTGCCGCGCGGCGAAGTGACGCACCAGACCGGCTCGCACGACCGCGCCGTCGGGATCGACGATCCACCGGCCCGTGTCGCGGACCTCGCACTCGGCCGGATCGGCATCGGTGACCTGTTCTCCACGATCCAGAATGCTGGCCCGCCGGCGCACACCCGTCTCCGCCAAGCCTGAGGACCACAGACATGCTTCTCGCACCGAGCCGCGGTAGGAGGTCACCTCGATCTCGCCGTCGAACCCAAGCCGCGTCATAGCGTCGAAATCGATTCCTGGCGCGCATTTAACGACCAAGTCACGACCCCGGTACACCTCGATCAGATCGTCGAGAGCGGGCTGGTAGTCGCGCGGATTGAACCGCCGCCGACCACCGCTGCGACGCGCCGGGTCGGCCACCACCACCGCGTCGCGGGTAACCGGATGCAGCGCGTCAGCACGGCACAGGTTGGCGGCGTCGCCCAGGTTGTGTCGCGCCATCGCCAGCCGCACCGGATCGATGTCGCTGCCGACGAGCCCGGCGGCCGAGCCGCGCAGCGCGGCCAGCTCGGTCCCGACGGAGCAGGTCACATCGTGAACCACCCTGCCGCTCAACCGCTTCGACCGGTGCACCGCGACCGGTGCGGCGCTGGCCTGCTGCAGCGCCTCGTCGGTGAACAGCCAGTCGCGGGTACCTGGCAGCCCGGCAAGCTTTGCGTCCGCGCGGCGACGCAGCAACACCGTCTCCACCAACACCGGCGTCCGGTCGCCGAATTGCTTTCGTAGCCGCGCGATCTCAGCGACGCGATCGGTCAACGGACGGGCGTCGACCACGGCCAGCGCGGCCGAGCCCTCGTCGGACGTCAGGTAGGCGACGTCGTCGAGATCGAAATTCAGGACGGCTTGACCCCGGTGATTTCGACGTTGTAGAACCAGCCTTTGGGCACCACGTGTCGCCACACGTTGCCGTCCGCCCAGCTCAGCAGCTTCCAGCTGTTGAACGCGAAATGGGCCCAGGCCGAACCCAGCTTGTCCGGCGGCACCGCGTACTCGAAGGTCCGCAACGGCCAGCCGAGCATCGCCGCGGTGAACTCGACGGTGGCGGTGTCGACACCGACAGCGCCGGCGAGCCGGGCCATCTGCTCCAGCTCGGCCGGGTCAAAGGTGTGCAGGTCGACGACGGACTCCAGCGCCGCGGCGCGCGAGGACTCGTCGAGCTCAGCTTGCGGACGCCGCCAACTGTCCAGCCCGGGCAACTTGGTGACGTTGGTGGCGACCCGCCACGTCAACGTCGACAGCGTGCGCGCGTAGGTGTTGCCGACGGTGGTCGGCTCACCGGCGAACACGAACCGGCCGCCGGGGCGCAGCACGCGTAGCACCTCACGCAACGTCAGCTCGACGTCCGGAATGTGATGCAGTACTGCGTGCCCGACGACCAGGTCGAATGAATCGTCGTCGTAGGGGATGCGCTCAGCGTCGGCGACCCGGCCGTCGATGTCGAGCCCCAGCGACTGCCCGTTGCGGGTGGCGACTTTGACCATTCCCGGCGAAAGATCGGTGACCGAGCCGCGCCGCGCCACCCCTGACTGGATCAGGTTCAGCAGAAAGAATCCGCTACCGCAGCCCAACTCGAGGGCGTTGTCGTAAGGCAACCGGTGGATCTCGTCGTCGGGGACGACGCTGTTGAAGCAGTCGCGGGCGTAGTCGACGCAGCGCTGGTCATAGGAGATCGACCACTTCTCGTCGTAGTTCTCCGCCTCCCAGTCGTGATAGAGCACCTGGGCCAGCTTGCTGTCGTGGCGGGCCGCCTCGACCTGCTCTGCGGTGGCGTGCGGCTGCGGCGCCGGGTCGATACTGGTCATGGTTGACCAGCCTAACCGAGCGGTTTGCGGGCAACTTCGCCCTCTTCGATCACCGGGCTACGTTCCGGCCGCCCTGACTGTCACGCTGGGTCTACCGGCGGCCACGCCGCATGTCCGGAAGATCATCGCGACCTCCAAGGACGCCGACGCCGATGTGAGCTACCCGATGCTCTAACTCGGTTGGGCCGTCGATCGTCGCGAATTGGCGTCGAACACCTCCAGGTAGCGGCGGCGTTCGGCGTCCCACCGCTCTGCCGGAGCCAACCGGTAAAGATCGTCTATGCCGGCCTTGGCAGCGGCGAGCGCAGCGCGAGGCGCGTCGACGAAACGGCCCGCCCAGGCCACCGCGGCGTCGTACACGCCATCGGGGGCCACCATCTCGTCGATCAATCCCAGCTCCTTGGCCTCCTCGGCGTCGAAGAACCGGCCACTGTAGAGCAGCTCCTTGGCCTTGCTGGCCCCGACCGTACGGGCCAGTCGGGCCGTGCCGTCTCCGTCGGGAACGAGGCCCGCCAGGATTTCCGTCGCGCCGAACCGGACGTTGTCGCCGCTCACCCGCCAATCGGCGGCCAGCGCCAGACCCAGACCGGCTCCCAGGGCGTATCCGGTGATCGCAGCGACGGTTGGCTTCGGGATCGCCGCGATCGCGTCGACGGCGGCCCGGTGCACGAGCAGCCAGCTCTCTGCTTCCGGCGCGGTCAGCGTGCGCAGCTGGGTCATGTCGTCGCCCGCGGAGAAGATCTCATGGCCACCGAAGAGGATGACGGCGGCGATGCCGTCGTGCCCACTCACCTCGGCCGCAGCCTGCTCGATCTCGCGGTAGACCTGCCGGGTCAGCGCGTTGGTCGGCGGCCGCGAGAGCACCAGCGTCCCAACCCCTGGATGGCCGGGGTCCAGGTGGACGCTGACGAACTCGCTCAATGCCGCCACTTGAGTCCGCCGGCTTTGCGGGCACGGTGATAGCGGTCAGAGTCGAAGAACTCGAAAATCCAGTTATCGCCGTCGATTTCGACGTTCGGTTGCACCGTCACGATCTGACGCTCGACAGCCAGCACGTCGGCGACCGAGCGTCCGATCAGCGAGTCCAGCTGTGTCCAGGTGGGCGGTAGCAGAAAGCAGCGGCCGGCTTCGAATTCGGCGACGGCGGCCTGCGGCGTAGCCCACTCGGCACGGTCGGATTCGGTGTTGTCGCCGTCGGCTCGCTGCCCCTCGGGGAGCACGCCGACGAAGAAATAGGTGTCGTAGCGGCGGGTGCGCTCAGCTTCGGGTGTCACCCAATTAGCCCAGGGCCGAAGCAGATCGGCCCGCAGCACCAGGTTCTCCCGGCTCAGGAAGTCGGCGAACGACAGCGTCCGATCGGCGAGCGCCTGACGGGATTCGCGGTAGACCGATGCGTCGCTGACGATGCCGCTCGAGTCGTCGGCCGGGCCGGCGAACAACACACCGCATTCCTCGAACGTCTCGCGGGCGGCGGCGCACACCAGCGCCTCGGCCAGGTCGGTATCCGTGCCGAACCGCTGCGCCCACCATTGCGGGGGCGGCCCGGCCCAAGCGATCTCGGCGTTGCGGTCGCGGTCGTCGACGCCGCCGCCGGGGAACACCACTGTCCCGGCGGCGAATTCCATTCCGGCGTGCCGTCTCATCAGGAAGACCGCTAGACCTTCATCGTCTTCGCGCAACAGCATCACAGTCGCGGCCGGCCGCACCGGCAGCGGAACAAAGGTGTCGTCAGTCATCAGCGCCTCCGATGTGCAGCGCGGGTGCGGGTGCGACGGGCGAAGTAACGCCCGTCGATGACGTCCACATCGATCGACTGGCCGAACGCCGCGGACAAGTTCCCTCCGGTCAGCACATCAGACAGCAGTCCCGACGCGACGATCTTTCCCTCCGACAACAGCATGCAGTGGCTGAAGCCGGGCGGAATCTCTTCAACGTGGTGGGTGACCAGGACCAGTGCGGGCGCGTCGGGATCAGCGGCGAGGTCAGCCAGCCGCGCCACCAGCTCCTCGCGTCCGCCCAGGTCGAGACCGGCGGCGGGCTCATCGAGCAGCAGCAGCTCGGGGTCGGTCATCAGCGCGCGGGCGATCAGGATCCGCTTGCGCTCACCCTCGGACAGCGTCTCGTAGCGGCGGTCGGCCAGATGCTCGGCGCCCAGACTCTCCAGCATGTCGACGGCGCGGTGGTAGTCGACGTCTTCGTAGCGCTCCCGCCAACGGCCCAGCACTGCGTAGCCGGCCGAGACGACCAGGTCGCGGACCACCTCGTTGCCCGGAATGCGTTGCGCCAGCGCTGAGGAACTCAAGCCCACCCGAGAGCGCAGCTCGGACATATCGACCCGGCCGAGCCGCTCACCCAGCACGTAGGCCACCCCGGAGGTGGGATGCTCGGCGGCCGCGGCGATGCGCAGCAACGATGTCTTGCCGGCGCCGTTGGCCCCGATGATCACCCAGCGTTCGTCGAGCTCGACCGACCAGGTCACCGGCCCGACCAGGTTGTGGCCGTCGCGACGCAGTGAGACGTCGGTGAAGTCGATCAGCAGGTCGGGGTCGACTGTCTCACTCGTGTCGTCGGCCACTCGACCATCGTGCCGTACCGCGACGCCACGGCGGCTGTCGGGTCAAGCGCTCACTCGATTTCGACGCGGCTCACCACGCCGTCGAGCGCGTCCGCGGCCTCGATCTCGCCACGCGTTACGCCGAGCAGAAACAGCACCGTATCCAGGTAGGGGTGGCTCAGCGACGCGTCGGCGACCTTGCGCAGCGCGGGCTTGGCGTTGAATGCGATGCCCAGCCCCGCCGCGGACAGCATGTCGATGTCGTTGGCGCCGTCGCCGACCGCGACCGTCTGCGCCATCGGAACTCCGACCTGACTGGCAAAGTCACGCAGCGCCTTGGCTTTACCGGCGCGGTCGACGATTTCGCCAACCACCCGCCCGGTGAGCTTACCGTCCACGATCTCCAACACATTCGCAGCGACGAAGTCCAGCATCAGCTCGTCCGCCAGCGGTTGGATGACCTGCCGGAAGCCGCCGGAGACCACACCCACGTGATAACCCAGCCGGCGCAGCGTGCGGATGGTGGTCCGCGCCCCAGCGGTCAGCTCCACGTCGTCGGCGACCTCGTCGAGTACCTCGGCGGGTAGGCCGGCCAGCGTTTCGACCCGCTGGTGCAGCGACTCGGCGAAATCCAACTCGCCCCGCATGGCGGCGTCGGTGATCGCGGCGACGGCCTCCTCGGCACCCGCTCGCGCCGCGAGCATCTCGATGACTTCTTGCTGGATCAGCGTCGAGTCGACGTCAAACACGATGAGCCGCTTGGCCCGCCGCGCGATGTTGTAGTCCTCCAGCGCGACGTCGACGCCCACGTCGGCGGCTACCCGAGTCAGCACCTCCTGCAGTCGTCCCCCGCCGCCCGGCGGCACGGAGACCCGCAACTCGAGACCCGTGACCGGATAGTCGGAGACGCCGCGGATGAGGTCGATGTTGACGCCCAATGTCGCGACTTCGCGCGCGACGGCGCCGAACGCCTCGGCGGTGATCGGACGGCCCAGCACCATGATCGTATGTGTCGAGGGCTCGCGGATGATTCGCAGATCGTCGCTGCGCTCGATGCTGACGTCCAACCCCACCGAGTGGATCGCTGCCTCGACTTCGTCCCGAAAAGCCCTACCCTCAACAACTTCCACGGGCGCAGTCACGAGTACACCCAGCGTGAGCCGAGCCCGGATCACCACCTGCTCGACGTTGAGCAACTCGACTTTGTGCCCCGAGAGGACTTCGAAAAGCGCCGACGTCACACCCGGCTTGTCATGACCGGTGACGGTGATCAACGCCGACACCTTGCGGGGGGTACTCACCCCAGATAGCCTCCGCGAGAAGCGATCACGTGCGAACGTTGACGTCGTCGGCTCGGGTGACATCGCCGTCCGACGGGCCGTGCGACGCGACCTACGTGAGCTTCGGCACGAATCCGCTCGACCATGTGCGGGTAGTGCAATTCGAACGCCGGGCGCTCGGAACGAATGCGCGGCAGCTCGGTGAAGTTGTGCCGCGGCGGCGGACAACTGGTCGCCCACTCCAGTGAGTTGCCATATCCCCACGGGTCGTCGACCGTGACCACTTCGCCGTAACGCCAGCTCTTGAAGACGTTCCAGACGAACGGAATCATCGATACGCCAAGGATGAACGCGCCGATCGTCGACACGACGTTGTAGGGCTGGAACCCGTCGGTCGGCAGATAGTCGGCGTAACGACGCGGCATTCCGAGGTCGCCCAGCCAGTGCTGGATCAGGAACGTCGTGTGGAAGCCGATGAACGTCAACCAGAAGTGCAGCTTGCCCAAGTCGCTCGTCGAGCAGTCGGCCGGTCATCTTCGGGAACCAGAAGTAGACGCCGGCGAAGGTGGCGAACACGATGGTGCCGAACAGCACGTAGTGGAAGTGCGCGACGACGAAGTAGCTGTCGGTGACGTGGAAGTCCAGCGGCGGGCTGGCCAGCAGCACACCGGTCAGACCACCCAGCAGGAAGGTGATCAAGAAGCCGATCGAGAACAGCATCGGCGTCTCGAAGGTCAACTGCCCCTTCCACATCGTGCCGACCCAGTTGAAGAACTTGATCCCGGTCGGCACCGCGATCAGGTAGGTCATGAACGAGAAGAACGGCAGCAGCACCGCGCCGGTGGCGAACATGTGGTGCGCCCACACCGCGACCGACAACGCGGCGATCGACGAGCGTCGCGTAGACCAGCGTCGTGTAGCCGAAGATCGGCTTGCGGGAGAACACCGGGAAGATCTCGGTGACGATGCCGAAGAACGGCAGCGCGACGATGTACACCTCGGGGTGGCCGAAGAACCAGAACAGGTGCTGCCACAACAGAACTCCACCGTTGGCGGAGTCGTAGATGTGCGCGCCCAGGTGCCGGTCGGCGGCGAGACCGAACAGTGCCGCGGTCAGCAGCGGGAAGGCCAGCAACACCAGGATCGACGTCACCAGGATGTTCCAGGTGAAGATCGGCATCCGGAACATCGTCATGCCCGGCGCGCGCATGCACACGACCGTGGTGATCATGTTGACCGCACCGAGGATGGTGCCCAGACCGGCGACGATCAGGCCCATGATCCACAGGTCGCCACCCGCGCCGGGTGAGTGAATGGCGTCGGTCAACGGGGTGTAGGCGGTCCAGCCGAAGTCGGCGGCGCCACCGGGGGTGATGAAGCCGGCCATGCCGATCAGTGCGCCGAACAGGAACAGCCAGAACGAGAACGCGTTCAGCCGCGGGAATGCCACGTCGGGCGCGCCGATCTGCAGCGGCAGCACCAGGTTCGCGAAGCCGAACACGATAGGCGTCGCATAGAACAGCAGCATGATCGTGCCGTGCATGGTGAACAGCTGGTTGTACTGCTCATTGGACAGGAACTGCAGTCCGGGGGCAGCCAACTCGGTACGCATCAGCAGGGCCAGCAGACCGCCGATGAAGAAGAAGACGAAGCAGGTGACCACGTACATGATGCCGATCAACTTGTGATCGGTGGTGGTGATCAGCTTGTAGATCAGGTTGCCTTTAGGGCCTGTTCGAGGCGGGTACGGGCGACTAGCCTCGAGTTCTCCCAGCGGGGGCGCTTCGGCAGTCAAGAGCTCCTCCAAACGTCGAGCAAGGCAACCATGATCAGTGTTGTCCGAAGTCTAGCCGTCCGAGCGGGCGCACCGTGCGGACAGGTCCTACAAACTGTCGTAATAAGCCGGTGAACACTTCTACCCGGCCCCGCCGCGCGCTTGGCGGAGTGGGCGTCACCTGGCCAGATGTTAACGTCGGACCCGTGCCGCTCAGGGGTGCCCGACCCGCTCTCGCCGCTGCCACCGCGGCAATTGTCTGCGCCGCCGTCTGCAGTGGTTGCGGCTCCCACTCGTCCGAGGGCAGCCGGCCCGCAATCGGCCTCGATGATCACCAGCACCACCCAGATCGCCGGCGCCGGCGTGTTGGGCAACCAGCGCCGACCCGACGAGTCATGCGCTCCCGGAACCGGCCGCCCCCGACGCTGGGCCGTCACCCCGACCCGCGCACAACGCAGCCGGGGTTGCAGCCCGACACCGCCGAGGTTCCCGATGAGCCGCAGCGCATCGTCGTGCTCTCCGGCGACCAACTCGATGCGCTATGCGCGCTGGGACTTCAGTCGCGCATCGTCGGGGCCGCACTGCCGGACGGCTCACCGGATCAGCCGTCCTACCTGGGCACCGTCATCCACAAACTGCCTAATGTCGGGACTCGCAGCAACCCCGACCTTGGCGCGATCAAAGCCGCCAAGCCCGACCTGATCCTGGGCTCGCAGGCCGTGACACCAAAGCTGTATCCGGATTTGGCCGCCATTGCGCCGACGGTGTTCACCGGGTCGCCTGGCGCGGCATGGCAGGACAACCTGCGTGGGGTGGCCGAGGCGACCGCACGAGCCGACGCCGCGGGCGATCTGATCAACCGCTTCACCACCAAGGCCCACGACGACGGCGCCGCGCACGACGCCGCCCATTACCAGGCTTCGGTCGTGCAGTTCACCGAGAACGCGGTGCGGATCTACGGCGCCGACAACTTCCCGGGCAGCGTATTGACCGCCGTTGGCGTGGATCGCCCTGCAGCGCAACGGTTTACCGATAAGCCATACATCGAGGCGGGTAGCACCGACAACGACCTCGCAGGCAACGCGAACTTCTCGGCGGCCGACGCCGATGTGATCTATGTGTCGTTCGATTCGCCGGAAGCCAAAGACCGCGCCCCGACCATCTTGGACAGCGACGCGTGGCGCAGGCTGTCGGCCACCCGCGACAATCGGGTCTTCGTGGTCAACAACGAGGTCTGGCAGACCGGCGGAGGCCTGATCGCCGCCCGCGGCATCATCGATGACCTGCGCTGGCTCAACGCTCCGATCAACTAGCCGAAGGTGTGAGGCTGGACGCATCCAGCGAAGTACATAGTTTACCTATACTAAGCTGGATGCCGTTCACTAGAATTCGATACGAAACCAACGCGCATTGAAGAGGACGACTGATGAGCACTGTTTCCGCCTATGCCGCCACCGATAAGTCGGGGCACCTGAGCAAGACCACGATCGAGCGCCGCGACCCCGGCCCGCACGACATCGCCATCGACATCAAGTTCGCCGGAATCTGCCACTCCGACATCCACACCGTGAAAGCCGAGTGGGGTAAGCCCAAATACCCCGTGGTACCCGGCCACGAAATCGCCGGCGTCGTCACCGCCGTCGGCTCCGACGTCACCAAGCACAAGGTCGGCGACCACGTCGGCGTGGGCTGCATGGTGAACTCCTGCGGCCACTGCAGCAGCTGTCAGGCCGGACTCGAGCAGTACTGCAAAAACGGCGCAACCTTCACTTACAACGCCATCGACAAAGACGGCACGCCGACACAGGGCGGGTACAGCCAGGCGGTCGTCGTCAATGAGAACTTCGTCGTGCGCATCCCCGACTCGATCCCGCTGGACCTCGCGGCTCCGTTGCTATGCGCGGGAATCACGCTGTTCTCCCCCCTGCGGCATTGGAAGGCCGGCGCTGACACCCGGCTGGCGATCATCGGGCTAGGCGGGCTCGGGCATGTGGGCGTCAAGCTCGGTGCCGCGATGGGCGCCGACGTGACAGTGCTCTCGCAGTCGCTGAAGAAGATGGAAGACGGCCTGCGCCTAGGCGCGAAGCACTACTACGCGACGTCGGACCGCGACACCTTCAAGAATCTGCGAAACAATTTCGATCTCATCTTGAACACCGTGTCGGCGAACCTCGACCTACGCGCCTACCTCGGGCTGCTCGACGTCGACGGCACGCTGGTCGAGCTGGGCATCCCCGAGCACCCGATGGAGGTGCCGGCATTCCCGCTGGCGCTGGCGCGGCGCAGCCTGTCCGGATCCAACATCGGCGGCATCGCCGAGACCCAGGAGATGCTGGACTTCTGCGCCGAGCACGAGGTGACGCCCGAAATCGAGGTCATCGAGGCCTCGTACGTCAACGAAGCCTACGAGCGGGTGCTGGCCAGCGACGTGCGCTACCGCTTCGTGATCGACATCTCAACTCTGTGAGCTAGCCCCCGCGGCCGCCGTCGTCCCGGCCTGGTCGTTGATCCCAGCCAGCGGCCAGCCGGCAGCGGCCAGCCTCGCGGCCACCCGTGCGATGTTCTCGGGGCCCGCGTCGTAATGCGTCATGTCGGAGATGAAGTCCGCGATCACATCACGATTGACGGTGCCGTCCGACAGCTCTTCCTCGTCGATCGAGTCGACGACCTCGGTGATTTCCTCTTCGGTCAGCGGTGTGCTGCGCAGCAATGCCAGCAGCGCGACGCGATCCGGCACGGGAACGCCTTCGGGATAGCCGACCTGCAGCCACTTGATCACTGAACGAAAGAAGTTGGCCGCGGAAGCTGGTGTTATCGCCACCCGACCAGTGTCACGGCTGCGGACTCAGAGTCGGCACTTTCGCGCCCGACCTACCTCCACAATTCACGAGCCGTTCATTCGTGACGAGCGAGAACCGCTCCCGAGATGCGCCGTGAAGCGGCCAATCGCCGCACTCAGCGAGCATTCCGCGCGCAACTCAGGAAGCCGTCGTCACTGCCCGAGCCACACATTGATAAACGCGTCAAACAGCTCCGTCAAGGTGAGAGTCGGTATGTCGTGAATAGTTGTCATTCCGTCGACTACCGTTGTGGCTGAGTCGATTTCGGCTGGCGTCAATCCGAGATAGGCCTCGTGGAGTCCCAAACCGATCAAGATCTCCTCCCAGGTGTTGCCAAGCGTGCCGGGCTGCGCCCACACGTCGCCGTCGATGTTGTACTACCTCGGTCGGGTATAGGTTGTCGGGGACGCCGGTCGGGTTGGCGCCGAGCATCACGAACCGTAAGGCGTCGTCGGGGATTTTGTCGGCTTGGAGTTGCTGTTCGGCGAGGGCTGCGATGGCGCTGCTCTGTGAGTACGTGAAAAGTGTCAGCGGGTCGCTGCACAGGCCGGCGGCGTTGCAGCCCATCTCGCCGGCGTTGTAGTCGGCGACGATCGAGTTGATGAGGTCGGTCTCACCCTGCGTCACGCTCGAATCGAAGCTATAGGTTTCCGGCGTAGTCAGTGCCAGCGTCGACGCGGTGGTGCCGTCATACCCGTTCGGGTCGAGGTACAGCTTTGTCGCTTCGGCGATGTAAGAGGCAGTCGGTGTCGGGTCTCCGGTGGCGCCCAAAACAAGTGCGTTGGTTGAGCCGGACAGGAAGTCGGAGTCGGTTGGGCCGGCCAGCGAGTTGCTGGTGTCGACGGCGCTGCTTGAGCCGAGCAGCCAGTCGCTGATGGCGTTAACTGCAGCGGTCCAGAAGTCGCTGGAGGCATCGGCGTTGGCCGGGCTGGCAAACGCTATCGCGGCGCTGCACAGTGCGGCGCTGAGAATCACTTTCTTCATTGCTCCCCCTTGTTGTCATGATCAGAGCGGATTTCGCCGGGCCACTCTGTTCGGCAGCAACTGCACTGTTGACGTTTCCCCATAGCTGTTGATGAGAATCTCTCAGACGCGATTAAGGTATCGCTTAACGTTTGTGCGACATATAGAAACAGCGTCAAACTTAAAATTTTTTTTCGACGGCTATTCCATCCCGCGAGACGCATTTCCGGGATATTTGAGAGTGCTTCCGGGGCGCTCAAGACCGATCGGGTTTCTTTTCGCGGCTGCGGAGCCAGATGTTTGGACCCCTCGTCTTGACGGCTGCGTGCCTCTTACCGACGCCGACGGCCCGGGTCAGCGGATAACCACCTCGGAGACCCCTGCACGCCATTTTTCCGTCGTCGATGACTCGGCTAATGCTGGAGTAGGCCTGCCGCAACGGAAGACCAGAATTCCCACAGCCAGAAACCGTGCAGTCCAGCACGAAATAGATGCCGTTCAACGTGGGCCAATCTTCGCCCCGGTGTTATAGCCGCGGGCTCGACGACGCTACTTTCGCGCCCGACTGGCGCCACAATTCACGAGCCGTTCACCGAATGTCTGTCCGTGGCCGATTCTAGGGGCTGACCTGCGGCTCTAGAAGATGCTCGGCAGGGAGATCAACGGCATAGATGGCACCATAGGAATCGAGGAATGCGGCCTCGGGCATAGCGACCGGCGAAAAAGCCCGTCGCAGCCGTGGTCAATTATGGGGGTGGTGAAGCTGGGACCCGATCCGCGCGACGATGTCGTTGCGCGTCAGTATCAGCGATGGGTATATCCGCAGCCGACACGCGATGTCGAGGAGTGGACCGCTGAGAACTTGGACCCGACGGATCCCGTCCACGCTCATCGGGTCTATTGGCCGGACCGCGAATACCCCGCTGGTCTGGACATTTTGGTCGCCGGCTGCGGTGCCAACCAGGCCGCATACTTTGCGTTCAAAAATCCGTCAGCGAAAGTCGTGGCCATCGACGTCAGCCAGCCGTCGTTGGATCACCTGCAATATTTGAAAGATAAGCACAGCCTGCAGAACCTCGAGCCGCATCTGCTCCCGATCGAAGAGCTGTCAGCGCTAGGGCTCGATTTCGACTTGGTTGTATGCGTTGGCGTCCTGCACCACTTGGCCGACCCAGCCCTGGGGATGCGAGCCCTCGCCGGATGCCTTCGGCGGGACGGCGTCGCGAGCGTGATGCTTTATGCGAAATACGGCCGGATCGGCGTCGATATGTTGGCGTCGGTCTTTCATGAGCTCGGATTGGGCCAGGACGACGCGTCGGTGCAGTTGGTCAAGGACACGATTCCGCTGCTCGCGGCCGACCATCCCGTACGGACCTATGTGAAGGGTTCGCCAGACCTCGATGCAAACACCGGCGTGGTGGACACATTTCTGCACGGACGGCAGCGTTGCTACACGGTCACGGAGTGCATCGACCTGGTGACGTCAGCAGGTCTGGTGTTTCAGGAGTGGCTCTTCAAAACCCTGTACTACCCGCACGATATTCTCGCCCTGCCGGATCGGTTGAGATCAGCCCTGAACGGCTTGCCCGACGTCAAGATCTGGTCGTTGATGGAACGCATCAATGCCCTCAATTCCAGTCACGCCTTTGTGGCTTGCCGCCCCGATCGCCCAACGGCGGACTACACCGTCGACTTCTCGTCCGCGGCAGCACTTGGCTACATTCCTATGATGCGAACGCCTTGCCGCATGGAAGGCGATGTTGTCGTCATGCCGCACGCTAGGGTGCCGCTGAGCGGCATCGAGCTCCTCTTCATTCGATTTGTCGATGGACGCCGCACTATTCGAGAGATCGCCGCGCTGGTGGTGACCGAACCCGCGTGGCAGCACGGTGGCGCCGTCATCGAGGATCTCGCGCGCAAGGCATTTCAGAATCTTTGGCGTCTCGATTTTCTGGCAATGGCCCGAACCCCGTCGAGGCCCACCAACGCAACCAAGTGAGCAGTGTGGCTAAGCCCGACGACCCCGAGGATGCCCGAGAGTGGTTGAGCCGCAACAAAAAATGACCGACCGCTCCGAGCCGCCGAAGTGGTCGATAATCGTCGGCATCATCGTCGCACTGGGCATGATCTTCCTACTCGGCGTCGGGTGCGGCCAGCAATGGGCCGCGAATCAGTGGGGTCCGTTCGCAGCATGGTTATCGGGCGCGGCCACCTTCGGCGCAGTCTTCGTGGCACTTCGCGAGGCAGCACGAAGTCAGCGTGCGCGAGAGAGCGACCACGAGATCAGCAGACGGCGGGAGTGCGTCACGGCCCCTCGGGGATCTCTGGGGCGCTCTCATCGGCATGGGCAGCCCCCGTTGAAACCTTCGTTATCTATCTGGATGGTCTTGATCCTGAATTCAATCCAAAAGAGCAGCGCAGCCCGGCACCGCTTATGGGGCCCGTGAAAACATACGGAGAACAGATTGCCGGGCTCATCCACCAATTTTGGGGTCTTTTGACCAGTAAACCTGACCCACCGTTATTTACCGCTCGGCTCGTGCTTCGCGGCACAGCGCTCCATGGCCCGGTGGGGCAACTTTACCAACAAATCAACAACTTAAAGGAGGAGCTAATCGGCGCGATAAAGCAGGTTGTGTCGGAGGGCCGACGACCAAACACAGACCAGATCCTGGCCATGTGGCACGACCTTCGAGGTCGGCGGGCAGAGCATTCGGGATTAGCAGTCCAGCACTTCAACTTGGACCGCCACGACGTTGATCGGTATCTGCGCCGGACAAGGCGGCGTTGGTCGCTCAGCGTTTACGTCGCACTCACTCACCCTTGTTCGGGGTGATCGCCATGTTCGGCGCAGGGGTCGTGCCGGGCGGACACTGAAACCACTGAAACTGGGGAAGGCCACAATGGTCGCCTTCGATCATGTAGCTGTGGCAGACGGACGTGTCCCAGGCAGGGTAGATGGGAACCCGTTGCCCCGCGTGGCCAGACCCGTCGAATCTAACGCCCTGCGGCGGGGGATCCCCAGGGCCCCAGTGAAAATCTCCGGCGTGCGCGATACCTGCGATAGGCCCCAGAGCAGCGCACCCCAAACCGGCAGACACCAGCAACGGGGTTACTAATGCGACGATGAATCGGTTCATAAAGTGGGATTGTCCGCTTCGCGCAAACCAGTCGTGGGGATTTGGCGTTGATCGCAACATCTCGATTGAATCAGTTGTCATCTTCGGCGGCCATGACCGTGTTTCAATGCGCGGATGACCAGCGACCAGCCGTGGTGGCTCACGTGGCCCGTCGCCGAAGTCGCAGTGGCGATCCTGCCGCTCTTCTCGAGTTGTACGCGGCAGCAAGCATCCAGTCTGCCGAGAGCGATTGTCGACTGGTGTAAGACAGGCCATACCGTGGAGCGGATATAGTTTTGGAGAATGATCTAGCCCGAACGCTCTAAAATCCCCATTAACTTGCGGTCGCTGAAGCGATACAGCTTCTCCAACAGGAGCGTTTGCTTATCCAAATCTGGGGCCGAGACTGCTCCTATGTCGGATTAACCCGGCTGGGGAGGCACGCGCTCCAGACCAACACGGTGCGTCAGCATCTCGGACTAAGTGACCCGCCCACCAACTGAATCTTTTTCCTGCACTACCCAATCCACCGACCTCACGCGGCCAACATCTGAAACCTCTTACAGCCGTTCATATCCGATCACGAACCGCCAACTCTCTACCATCGCAACCTCAGCCGGGGCAGGTTTCAATTGTCGACCAACCTGCAAGGCGCGCGATATCGGTTGTGCTCCAACGGCACCGGCGCATCTGTAACACCTTGCTCGGCGGCGCATCACGGGAGAATAGAGAGGTCAACGGGTGACCGCCTATAATCCTTCTTCGTGCTCCACCACCCGGTCAGCGAGTTCCTTCTCGCCCATGGCCGCGAGCAACGCGTTCGCGAACGTTATTTGGCCGCGGACCTCATCAGCGAGCGCCTTGGCTGTTTTGGAGGCCGGGAGCCCTCTGCATGAGCGGGTGGCCGGCACGCCAACGCCTTTCGTACACGGCGGCATATCGGTCGATGAGCGCCCTAATTTCAGTCAGGCGCTCAATAGCTCGCGCGTCGTCCATCTCGAACCCTCGTAAGATTGTCGCAAAATGCGGGTGCGGCGTGGGCATGGCACCTGATCAGCTCGGTCAGGCGTGATCGCCTACAACGCGCACCTAACCCGAAATCGGCCTTGAACTGCAGCTCTAGAAGTTCCAGTCCTCGTCTTCGGTGTTGACCGCCTTGCCGATGACGTAGCGACGAGCCCGACCCGGAGAAGAAGTCGTGGTTCTCGTCGGCGTTGGGCGACAGGGCCGACAGGATCGCCGGGTTGACGTCGGTCTCCTCGCGCGGGAACAGCGCCTCATAGCCGAGGTTCATCAGCGCCTTGTTGGCGTTGTAGCGCAGGAACTTCTTGACGTCCTCGGTCAGGCCGACCTCGTCGTAGAGGTCCTGGGTGTACTCCGCCTCGTTCTCGTACAGCTCGTAGAGCAGGTCGTAGGTGTACTCCTTGAGCTCGGCCTGCGTCGTCGCATCCTCGAGCGCCAGGCCCTTCTGGTACTTGTAGCCGATGTAGTAGCCGTGCACGGCCTCGTCGCGAATGATCAGCCGGATCAGGTCGGCGGTGTTGGTCAGCTTGGCCCGGCTCGACCAGTACATCGGCAGGTAGAACCCGGAGTAGAACAGGAAGCTCTCCAGCAGCGTCGAGGCCACCTTGCGCTTGAGCGGCTCGTCGCCCTTGTAGTACTGCATCACGATCTCGGCCTTGCGCTGCAGGTTCGGGTTCTCCTCCGACCAGCGGAACGCCTCGTCGATATCGGTGGTCGAGCACAGCGTGGAGAAGATCGAGCTGTAGCTCTTCGCGTGCACCGACTCCATGAACGCGATGTTGGTGTACACCGCTTCCTCGTGCGGCGTCAGCGCGTCGGGGATCAGGCTCACGGCGCCGACCGTGCCCTGGATGGTGTCCAGCAGCGTCAGCCCGGTGAACACCCGCATCGTCAGCTGCTTCTCGTTGGGCGTCAGCGTCCCCCAGGACGGGATGTCGTTGGACACCGGCACCTTCTCGGGCAGCCAGAAGTTTCCGGTCAGCCGCTCCCAGACCTCGGCATCCTTCTCGTCTTGCAGACGGTTCCAGTTGATCGCGGAAACCCGGTCGATCAGCTTCATTCCATCAGTCACCAGAACCCCACTTCACCAGGACGGATAGTCGACGTTACGTAGGTCACAAACACTACCCCTGGGGTGCGACAAGGCGACGGAACACAAGAAGTTGTGTTCGCGTGTCGCGCAGGAGTTTGCGTCAGGCGACCAGCTGCGGACTCGGATACCCGGGATCGACACCGTGTTCACCCCTGGAAGCCCCGATCTTTTCGATGTACCATTTGGTACATGTTTACCGAAGGCAGCATCGAGATCGACGCTCCGGCGAAGCTGGTGTGGGAGGTGTTCAGCGACGTCGAACGCTGGCCCGAATGGACGGCATCGGTGACGTCCCTGGTCGGCCGGGATGGCACCAACCTGGCTGTCGGGAAACGGTTTTCGATCAAGCAGCCGGGTATGTCGAAGCTGACATGGAAGGTGACCGACATCGACCCGGGCCTGTCCTGGACGTGGGTGCAACGCGCACCCGGCGCGCTCGCGAGCGCTCGCCATGATGTCATCGCGCAGCCCGACGGGCGAACTGTGGTGCGCCAGCAACTCGACCAGCGCGGCGTTCTCGGCGCACTGGTCGCGCGGTTGATGGTCAAGAAGACCAAGCGCTTCCTCGAACTCGAAGCCCAAGGGCTCAAGACCCGCTCCGAGAAGATCCACCGCGCCGATGGCCAACCCTCCTGACCAGAGCCGGCGCAGTCAGCTACTGGACACGCTGGTAGCGGAATTCGCCGCCGGCGGTGTCGGCGACCGCTCTTTGCGCGATGTGGCCGCCGCGGTCGGCACCAGTCATCGAATGTTGTTGCACCACTTCGGGTCTCGAGAAGAGATGCTGGTCGCGATCGTCGAGCAAGTCGAGCGCCGTCAGATGACCGTCCTGCCCGACTACCGACTAACCCGGCCGATCACTTCGCCGCGATGTGGGCCGACGTCCGCCGACCAGAACTCGGCCCTTCGACGCCTGTTCTTCGAGTGTTACGCGAGAGCGGCCAACGGGGAACAGCCATTCGACCGGATGATTCCGGGGGCGGTCGACGACTGGCTGGCCCTCACCGAGGGTCTGGCCGAGCCCGCCGCGGCACGACTCGGGCTGGCCGTGATTCGCGGGTTGCTGCTCGACCTGGTGGCCACCGGCGACGGGGCCGGTGTCGATGCGGCCGCGGCGGTGTTTGTCAGCCTGCTGCGGCGCTCACCATAGCGATTGCGCTACTTGGACTTCGGCAAGAGCGCGATGATCGTATCGACGAGTTCTTCTGCCGTGGTGTGCCATTTGTCCATGTCGAGGTGGCCACTCAGATCCAGCTCCTTGCATGCCGTGCGCGGTAGTCAGCAAGAGGGCGCCGTAGCGGTGCGCACGCCCCGGACCCGTGCATGCGACCAACGATGTCGAGGAACAGATTCTGGGTGCGTTCGGCCGCTTGGACCGCCGCGGCGATATCGCCGGTCGGTGTGCTGAACATCAGCCGATACAGATTCGGCCGGGTGCGGCCGATGCCTGATCAGGGCGAGCAGGCCCGACCGCAAGGCTTTTTTTTAAATTTTTTTTTTTAAAAAAAAAAAAAAAAAAAAAAAAAAAAAAAAAAAAAAAAAAAAAAAAAAAAAAAAAAAAAAAAAAAAAAAAAAAAAAAAAAAAAAAAAAAAAAAAAAAAAAAAAAAAAAAAAAAAAAAAAAAAAAAAAAAAAAAAAAAAAAAAAAAAAAAAAAAAAAAAAAAAAAAAAAAAAAAAAAAAAAAAAAAAAAAAAAAAAAAAAAAAAAAAAAAAAAAAAAAAAAAAAAAAAAAAAAAAAAAAAAAAAAAAAAAAAAAAAAAAAAAAAAAAAAAAAAAAAAAAACCCCCCCCCCCCCCCCGGGTGCACAGCGCTTAGGCGTTCGCCACCGCGCGCGAGCCGGTGCCCACCCCGAAGAACTTGTACTCAGCGAGTTTCAGCGAGCGGGTGTCGCGCCAGTACTGCCAGGTCATGCCGCTCCACAGCGTCCGGTTGACGCCATGCTCGTCGAGATACCAGCTGCTGCAGCCGCCGGTGTTCCACACCGAGCCGGACAGCTTGCTCTGCAGTTCCGCGTTGGACCGGTTCTGCGCAGAACGGCTGGGCGCCAACGCTTGTGCTCCCGCTTTGTCGACCGCCGCGACCGCCTGGGCGACGTAGTGGATCTGCGACTCGATCATGAACACCACCGAGGTGTGCCCCAGCCCGGTGTTAGGCCCGAGCAGGAAGAACAGGTTCGGCATGTCGGCCACCGCGATGCCGCGATGCGCGACCACTCCCTCCCGGTTCCAGCGGTCCACCAGATCCTCGCCGCGCGGACCCTTCACGTCGAGATAGGTGTAGGAGTCGGTGGTATGAAATCCAGTCGCGTACACGATCACGTCAACCGGATGCTCGACGCCGTCGCCGGTGACGATGCCGTCGGGGGTGATCCGGGTGATCCGGTCGGTGATCAGCGTCGTCTTCGGGTTGGCGACCGCCTGGTAGTAGTTGCCGGCGTAGAGGATTCGCTTGCAGCCGGCCCGGTAGCTCGGGGTCAGCCGCCGGCGCAGCTCCTTATCGCGGACGTTGCGGCGAATGTTCCACCTGCCCACCAGTTCGACCGCACGCAGCAGGCCCGGACGTTGAGTCATCGCGAAGCCCACACCCTCGAGCCACCAGTAGATACCGACCGCACCGCTAGCCGCAGGCCGGGCACGGCGGCAAATGCTCGGCGAACACCGTTGGGCAGCAGGCTGTTCGGCCGCGGCACCACCCAGGGCGGCGTGCGCTGATACAGCTGCTACATCGGCGACACCGGCGTCATGACGCACCAACTCGGGCACGATCTGGATGGCGCTGGCGCCAGTGCCGATCACCGCCACCCGCTTACCGGTCAGGTCGACGCTGTGGTCCCACTGCGCGGAATGGAAAGCGGCGCCGCGAAATTCGTCCATGCCGTCGATGTCGGGCGTCCGCGGGATGTGCAACGCGCCGGCGCCCGAGATCAGAAACTGGGCGACGTACTCGTCCCCCGACTCGGTGAAGACGTGCCAGCGGTATTCGCTGTCATCCCAGTGCGCGCGACTCACCTTCTGACCGAATCGGATGTAGCGGCGCAGACCGTACTTTTCGGTGACGCCCTTGAGGTAGTCCAGGATCTCCGGTTGCGGGGAGAACAGCTTGGTCCAGGTGGCCTTCGGCTCGAAGGAGAACGAGTACAGGTGCGACGGCATGTCGCACGCGCAACCGGGGTAGCTGTTGTCCCGCCAGGTGCCGCCGATCTCGTCGGCCTTCTCCAAGATGACGAAGTCGTCGCCCTGGCGCTGCAAGCGCGATGGCCATCCCGAGCCCGGCAAATCCCGTCCCGATGATCACCGCGCGGGTATGCACCGGCGGAGTCCGTGCCGCGGGCTGGGTGGTCGACTCGGCGATGGCTCATGTGCGCCACTCCTTCTACTAGCTGGCGGCGGAGTCGTGCGGCATCGCGTTGTGAATGGGCTGGTCGGGGTCGAGCTTGATGCCGATCAGCTCGGCGGTGCCTTCGATGACGCCCATCATGATCGTGGTCAGATGCTCGACGAATTTCTCCCGCGGCATCCGCCGCGGGCTGTCGAGGTCGGCTCCCAGCCACCAGTCGGTGGCCGACGCCGCCAGCCGAACGCTGCGTAGGCCGCCAGTTCGAATGCCGCGGGGTCGAGCTCCATCTCGCGCAGCTCGTTGTTGAACATCTCCGCCATCGCCAGCGTGATCTCGCGGCCTTCGTTCATCGTCCGCATCGTCGACTCGGACTGATCGGGAAATCGACCCTGGATGAAGAACCGCAGCACGTTGGGATGTTCGTCGACCAGGTTGACGTACTCCTCGGCGCTCCGCTTGATGATCTCGCGGGCCGAGTCGGTGGCGAAGTCGATCGACGGGAAGACCGCCGTCCAGAGCATGTCGCGCAGTCGTCGCCCGATCGCCTGAAACAGATCCGATTTGTCGGTGAAATGCCGGTAGATCTTGGGTTTGGCGGTGCCGGCCTCTTCGGCGATCTCGCGGACACTGAGGTCGGGCCCCAACCGGTCGATCGCACGGAACGCCGCTCGACGATCTCACTGCGGACCTTCTTGCGGTGTTCGCGCCAGCGTTCGCTGCGCGCGTCGACCTTGACCCCGGGCTTCGGGCCCGGGGTGAGGCAGAGCAGGCCGGGGAATTCTGACCACGTCAAGCACCATACCCCGGTGCCGCTGACCTGGGCAGACTGGCTCGTCAGGCAACGCCGAGTGGCCAGTTATGGCAGCTCATATGCCCGCTCGCGTGCATTATCTGTTCCCTCGACACTGCGGAAACCCAGGCTCCACCGCCCGGCGTCACAGCATGCAGGAGACGCAGCCCTCGACCTCGGTGCCCTCCAGCGCCATCTGACGCAGCCGGATGTAGTACAGCGTCTTGATGCCCTTGCGCCAGGCGTAGATCTGCGCCTTGTTCACGTCGCGGGTGGTCGCGGTGTCCTTGAAGAACAGCGTCAGCGAAAGCCCTTGGTCCACGTGCTGGGTGGCCGCGGCGTAGGTGTCGATGATCTTCTCGTAGCCGATCTCGTACGCGTCCTGGTAGTACTCCAGGTTGTCGTTGGTCAGATACGGCGCCGGGTAGTAGGCGCGGCCGATCTTGCCTTCCTTGCGGATCTCGATCTTGGACGCCACCGGGTGGATCGAGCTGGTCGAGTGGTTGATGTAGGAGATCGATCCGGTCGGCGGCACCGCCTGCAGGTTCTGGTTGTAGATGCCGTGCGTCTGCACCGACTCCTTCAGCCGCACCCAATCCTCCTGCGTCGGGATGCGAATCCCGGCCTCGGCGAACAGCTGCCGCACCCTCTCGGTCGCCGGCTCCCACACCTGGTCGGTGTACTTGTCGAAGAACTCCCCCGACTTGTACTTCGAGCGCTCGAAGCCGCCGAAGGCGTGACCGCGCTCGATCGCAATGCGATTCGACGCCCGCAGCGCGTGATAGAGCACGGTGTAGAAGTAGATGTTGGTGAAGTCGATGCCCTCTTCGGAGCCGTAGAGGATCCGCTCCCGGGCCAGGTAGCCGTGCAGGTTCATCTGCCCGAGGCCGATGGCGTGAGAGTCGTTGTTGCCCTGCTCGATCGAGGGCACCGACCAGATGTGGGTCTGGTCGCTCACCGCGGTCAGCGCCCGGATCGACACCTCGATGGTCTGCGCGAAGTCCGGCGAGTCCATCGCCTTGGCGATGTTCAGCGAGCCGAGGTTGCACGAAATGTCCTTGCCCACTTTGGCGTAGGTCAGGTCCTCGTTGAACAGCGACGGCGTCGACACCTGCAGGATCTCCGAGCACAGGTTGCTGTGGGTGATCTTGCCCTCGATCGGGTTGGACCGGTTCACCGTGTCCTCGTACATGATGTACGGGTAGCCCGACTCGAACTGCAGCTCGGCCAGCGTCTGGAAGAACTCGCGGGCCTTGATCTTGGTCTTGCGGATGCGCGCGTCGTCGACCATCTCGTAGTACTTCTCGGTGATCGAGATGTCGGCGAACGGAACGCCGTAGACGCGCTCGACGTCGTACGGCGAGAACAGGTACATGTCCTCGTTTTTCTTTGCCAGCTCGAAGGTGATGTCCGGGATCACCACGCCCAGGCTCAGCGTCTTGATCCGGATCTTCTCGTCGGCGTTCTCCCGCTTGGTGTCCAGGAACCGGTAGATGTCGGGGTGGTGCGCCTGCAGGTACACCGCGCCGGCACCCTGGCGCGCACCGAGCTGGTTGGCGTAGGAGAACGAGTCCTCCAGCAGCTTCATGATCGGGATGACGCCCGAGGTCTGGTTCTCGATGTTCTTGATCGGCGCGCCGTGCTCGCGAATGTTGCTCAGCAGCAACGCAACTCCACCGCCGCGCTTGGACAGCTGCAGCGCGGAGTTGATGGAGCGCCCGATCGACTCCATGTTGTCCTCGATGCGCAGCAGGAAGCAGCTCACCGGCTCGCCGCGCTGCTTCTTGCCCGAGTTGAGGAACGTCGGGGTGGCCGGCTGGAACCGGCCGTCGATGATCTCGTCGACGAGCTTCTCGGCCAGCGCGGTGTCACCGGCGGCCAGCGTCAGCGCCACCATGACGACGCGGTCCTCGAAGCGCTCGAGGTAACGCTTCCCGTCGAACGTCTTCAGCGTGTAGGAGGTGTAGTACTTGAACGCGCCGAGGAAGGTCGGGAACCGGAACTTCTTGGCGTACGCGCGATCCAGCAGCGTCTTGACGAAGTTGCGCGAGTACTGGTCGAGCACCTCGCGCTCGTAGTAGTTCTCCTTGATCAGGTAGTCGAGCTTCTCGTCCTGGTTGTGGAAGAACACCGTGTTCTGGTTGACGTGCTGCAGGAAGTACTGGTGCGCGGCTTCCCGGTCCTTGTCGAACTGAATCTTGCCGTCGGCGTCGTACAGATTCAGCATCGCGTTGAGCGCGTGGTAGTCCGTTTCCTCCGGTCCGGCAGCGCATGCGCGCCGGCGGTTACAGGCTCTGCAGCTGTGACGGTTGGTGGCACGTCTGGTCCTTCCAGAAGTCAGCGAGGCCCGCGCGGACGGCATCCACGTCGTCCGGGGTTCCCATCAGTTCGAAGCGATAGAGGTAGGGAACGCCGCACTTGCGGGACACCACGTCGCCCGCGTAGGCGAATTCGGCACCGAAGTTGTTGTTGCCCGCGGCGATGACGCCGCGGATCAACGACCGGTTGTGTTCGTTGTTCAAAAAAGCGATGACCTGCTTGGGGACGTAGCCACCGGCATTGATGTCCGGAGTCGGCCTGGCCACCGCCGTAGGTCGGCAGCACCAGCACGTAGGGCTGTCGACCTCGATGCGGCCGTGCAGCGGAATCCGCGTCGCCGGGCATACCCAGCTTCTGCACGAAGCGGTGGGTGTTCTCCGAGACGCTGGAGAAATAGACCAGGCTCGCAGGACGGCACGGCAATCCCCTCCGGTCGTACGGCCGTTGCCGGCTACGCGCTCAGCGACGGCCCCGGCGAGCGACTTGATCCGGTCCGGCCGGAAGCCCGACCAGTGCTCGTTTCCGGCCACCACGACGGGCGCCTGCAGGTAACCCAGCGCCATCACGTAGTCACGCGCCTCGGAGTCCAGGCTGATGTCGACCTTCTCGTAGGCGATGCCCTGCTTGTCCAGCGCCTTGTAGGTGGCGTTGCACTGCACGCATGCGGGCTTGGTGTAAACGGTGACGCTCATCGGCGGTACGACTCCTCTGTCGGTAGGTGAGCTAGACGAGAACAGGCAAGACTGGCAACTACTCATGTACTGCTGTTCAGCGGACCGCCGCGCCGCAAAATTCCCGTCTCGCCGGTCCGCGTCAGCTGGCTTTCGACCGCCGGCTGGTGCGTCCGGACCGACCAGGTGAACCTGGGGTCTGTCGGTGTGGGAACACTACACCTAGTGGCCGACATTAAGAAGAGATACAAGATGTTCTGAACAACATTCATGAAATTCCCTGGTCGTAAGCCCTGGCGGGCTGCCTTCGGCGTGTCGCAGGTCACAAAGTGGTCTCGCGGCGGTATACGAACAGATCTACCACCCGGCACCGACAACCCCCGCCGGCCGGCTCCACACAGCAAAGCGCCCCAACGGCTTCCGAACCGCTGGGGCGCCTGCAGGAATCAGCTGACTTCGGCGGCCAGCTTGCCGACCGCGTCGCGCACGTTGCCGACCACTTCGGCGTGCTCGCGCGGGTGCTTACCGTCCAGCGACTTGAACGGCACCGACAGCTTGATCGACTCGACCACCCGGGCACCGGCAATCCCGAACGACTTGCGGGTCTCGTCGTGCGCCCACACGCCGCCGTACTGGCCGAACGACCCGCCGATGACGGCCAGCGGCTTGCCCTTGAGCGCGCCGTCGCCGAACGGCCGGGACAGCCAGTCGATCGCGTTCTTGATCACCGCCGGGATGCTGCCGTTGTATTCCGGCGTCACCACCAGCGCGGCGTCGGCTTCGGCCGCGGCGGCGCGCAGCGCGGCCACCGGAGCCAGGGCCGGAGCCTCGGCGTTCATCCGTCGTCGATGTCCTCGTTGTAGAACGGCAGATCGCCGAGCCCTTCAAAGATCGTGACCGCGACGCCGTCGGGGGCCACCTCGGCGGCCAGCTCGGCGATCTGGCGATTGATCGACGCCGCGCGCAAGCTTCCACCAGCGCCAGCACCTTGATGTCCGGCATGTTCCGGTTCCCTTCAGTATTGGTGTACATCCTTGCATCGGCTAACCGGACCGTGGTCCGCTTTGTTCCGGTGAGCTAAAGTAATGGTGTGAGCGCTGCCGACCCGGTTGCGACCTGCCGGTTTGCCGTGCCGCAGGAGCGCGGCGACGCCGCCCGCAACCGCGTTCTGCTTGTTGGACGCGGCGCGCCGCCTGATCGCCGAACGCGGCGCCGACGCGGTCACCATGGACGATATCGCCGCGGCCGCCGGCGTCGGCAAAGGCACGGTGTTCCGCCGCTTCGGCAGCCGGGCCGGCCTGATGATGGTGCTGCTCGACGAGGACGAGCAGGCCAGCCAGCAAGCGTTCATGTTCGGCCCGCCGCCGCTGGGCCCTGATGCGCCGCCGCTGGATCGGCTGCTGGCCTTCGGCCGCGCCCGGCTGCGCTTCGCGCACACCCACCGCGAGCTGCTTGTCGGCCGCCAACCGCGATCCGCAGTCCCGCTACGGCAACGCCGCCACGGTGCTGCGCACGCATGTCCGGATGCTGCTGGCGGCCGCGGGCACCACCGGCGACCTCGACGCCCAGACCGACGCCCTGCTGGCGTTGCTCGACGCCGACTACGTCAAACACCAACTGACGGAACGCGACCATCTCTGCAGCGCTGGGCGATGCGTGGGAAAGCCTGGCGCGCAAGCTTTGCGGGAGATGAAGCCGCGCTGGATCCTGCATGTCGACCTCGACCAGTTCCTGGCCTCGGTCGAACTGGGGCGCCACCCCGAATTGGTCGGGCTGCCCGTCATCGTCGGAGGCAACGGCGACCCGACCGAAGCCCGCAAGGTCGTCACGTGCGCGTCCTACGAGGCCCGCGAATTCGGCGTCCACGCCGGTATGCCGCTGCGCGCCGCGGCCCGGCGCTGCCCGGACGCGACCTTCCTGCCGTCCGATCCCGCGGCGTATGACGAGGCGTCCGAACAGGTGATGGGACTGCTGCGCGACCTCGGCCATCCGCTGGAGGTGTGGGGCTGGGACGAGGCCTATATCTCGGCGCCGACGTCGACGACCCGAGGCCTGGCCGAGCAGATCCGCACGGTGATCGCGGCGGCGACCGGCTTGTCGTGCTCGGTGGGTATCAGCGACAACAAGCAGCGCGCCAAGGTCGCCACCGGATTCGGCAAACCGGCCGGCGTCTACACCCTCACCGATCGAACTGGATGGAGGTGATGGGCGAACGGCCCGTCGACGCGCTGTGGGGCGTCGGCCCCAAGACCACCAAAAAGCTTGCCAGGCTTGACATCACAACCGTCGGCAGTTGGCGCACACCGACGCCGAGCTGCTGACCTCGACGTTCGGGCCGCGAACCGGGCTGTGGTTGCTGCTGCTGGCCAAGGGCGGCGGCGACGAGACGGTCAGCTCCGAGCCGTGGGTGCCCCGCTCGCGCAGCCACGTCGTCACTTTCCCGCACGACCTCACCGACCGAGCCGAAATGGATTCAGCGGTAATCGAATTGGCCAGTCGAGCACTGGGCGAGGTGGTCGCGGCCGCGCGGATCGTCACCCGGGTGGCAGTGACCGTGCGCACCAACACGTTCTACACCCGAACCAAGATCCGCAAGCTCGACGAGCCGACCATCGACGCCGGTGTGATCGTCGCGGCGGCGTTGCGGGTGCTGGATCTGTTCGAGCTGGACCGCCCGGTGCGACTACTCGGGGTTCGGCTGGAACTGCAGATGACGAGGCACGACCGGCGCGGGCTTGAGCGCCCGCGTGAAAATGACGTTCACCCGCCGCATCGCGACGCTGTAAGGCCACCACGCAACACGTTTGAACGCGTACAGCGCGCGGATGTCCATCGAGGTGTAGATCAGGTACCGGTTTCGGCGACACCGGCCAGAATCTTGTCGGCGACCTTTTCCGGCGATACCGCGTGCCCGCTGAACCGGTCGACCCAGCGGCTCACCTGCGGATCGTCGCGGTCGACGCCGGCGATCTCGACGGTGTGCACCAGCGGGGTCTGCACCGCGCCGGGCACGACGACCGAACCCCGATCCGTACCGGGCCAGGTCGAACCGCAGCACCTCGGAGAGTCCGCGCAGCCCGTACTTGCTGGCGCTGTAAGCGGCATGCCACGGCAACCCTACCAGGCCCGCCGCCGAGGACACGTTGACCAGGTGTCCGCCGTTGCGGGCGGCCACCATCGGGGGCACGAAGTTTTCGATGACGTGGATCGGACCCATCAGGTTGATCGAGATCATCTACTTCCACTGCTCGTGGGTCAGCTGGTCGACGGTCCCCCACGCCGACACCCCGGCGATGTTCATCACGATGTCCATGCTCGGGTGGCGGGCGTGGATCTCCTCGGCGAATGCGGCGACCTCGTCGTAGTCCGCGATGTCCAGCGCCCGATACTCGGGAACCTGGGCACCCAGCGCGCGGACGTCGTTCACGGTCTCGGCCAGGCCCTCGGCGTTGCGATCGGTCAGGTACAGCTCGGCGCCTCGGCGGCCAGCCGCAACGCGGTCGCGCGGCCGATGCCGCTGGCCGCGCCGGTGACGAAACACCGTTTGCCCGCGAAGCCCTCTTCGCCATGGGCAGTGACCATACCGACCGTAGCGTTCGAACTCGGCCGTGGCCACCACCCGTCACATCAGCACCGGATCCCGACCATGCACCGGTTTCGAAAACGAGACCGCCTGCGATATCACGGGCGCCGGCGGCATCGCATATGCGTCTCAAAATCGAAAAAGTGTGAGTCCTACAGTCAGCACTGCTGGGGCCCATTGAGGTCCGCCGAGCTCGGCTTGGACACGAACCGCCCCACAGCGCGTTGAGCCACAACGCCTCGAGCACCTGCACGCCGCGCTGCACGTCGCCGTCGTCGCCCAGAAAGCGGTGTCGCCGGACAGCATTTGCGCGGTGGTGACCGACAGGGTCCGGACCAGCGTCGGGATGTCGTCACTGATCGGGTGGGCGGTGCCGGCCCGCATCTCGTCCTTGACGATGCCGATGATCTGCTGGACGACGCCTTCGACTTGTTGGTCGAGCATATCCCGGATTTCGGCGTCGGTGCTGCGCGCGGCATTGCACGCTGACATCACCGGGTCGTTGTGGGCATAGACGGCCGCGGCACTTCCGACCATCCGCTTGGCGAACGCCGCCGGCGACTCTCAGCGCCGCGCGGCGCGAAATACTCGGTCAACTCTTCGAGTTCGTGCGTGGCGTCGGCGAGGATCTGCGCCAGCACGGCGTACTTGGAGTCGAAGTAGAAGTAGAACCCCGACCGGGCCACCCCGGCGCGATCGCTGATGGTGCTCACCGACAACTGGGCAAACGGCTTCTCCTCCAGCAACTCGCGCACCGCCTGCACGATGGCATGGCGTTGCCGATCGCCCCGGCGCCGCGGAACCGGCGCAACCGGCGCCTGCTCGGTCACCCGGTCGCCTCCTTGCTCGATGCGCACCCTACGACCTTGCACTACGCCCTACCCAAAAGGAAACTTGACAGCTGTCAAGTTCCCCCGAGGATGACTGCGAGTGACGTCTGCCACACCGCGATCTACCTTGGCCGCACGCCCCACAGAGGAAAGTTGCTCAATGATGACGACCATCAGCACCCCGAATACCTGCTCGACCAGGCCAAGCGCCGGCTCACCCCGTCGTTCAACAACTTCCCCGGCATGGCTGCCTCGAACAGAGGCTGCTGAACACCGATTGGACGCCGCGAAGCTCGCGGAGCCGCCGCCGGGCAGCGGCCTCAAGCCGGTCATGGGCGATCGGGGCCTGCCCGTTCTCGGCCACATCATCGAGATGTTCCGCGGCGGACCCGACTTCCTGCTATTCCTGTACCAAACCAAAGGCCCGGTGTTTTTCGCCGACTCACCGGTTCTGCCGGGCGTCGCGGCGCTGGGTCCCGACGCCACCCAGGCCATCTACTCCAACCGCAACAAGGACTACTCGCAGCAGGGCTGGCTGCCGGTGATCGGGCCGTTCTTCAACCGCGGCCTGATGATGCTCGACTTCGACGAGCACATGTTCCACCGCCGGATCATGCAGGAGGCCTTCATCCGGTCCCGGCTGATCGGCTATGTCGAGCAGATCGACCAGGTCGTCTCGCAGGTGGTGGCCAATGACTGGGTCGCCGATGATCCGCGTTTCCTGCTCTACCCGGCGATGAAGGAGCTCACCCTCGACATCGCCTCGATGGTGTTCATGGGTCACGAGCCCGGCACCGACCACGAGCTGGTCACCAAGGTCAACAAGGCCTTCACCACCACCACCCGCGCCGGAAACGCGATCATCCGCACCAGCGTGCCGCCGTTCAACTGGTGGCGCGGACTGCAGGCCCGCAAGCTGCTGGAGAACTACTTCGGTGAGCGCGTGAAAGAACGCCGCGGCAAGGAGGGCACCGACATGCTCTCTGTGCTGTGCCACACCGAGGACGAGGACGGCAACAGCTTCTCCGACGAGGACATCGTCAACCACATGATCTTCCTGATGATGGCCGCGCACGACACCTCGACCTCGACCACTACGACGATGGCCTACCACCTGGCCGCCAACCCCGAGTGGCAGGAACGCTGCCGCGACGAATCCGATCGGCTCGGCGACGGCCCGCTGGACATCGAGTCACTGGAAAAGCTGGAGTCGCTTGATCTGGTCATGAACGAGTCGATCCGGCTGGTGACACCGGTGCAGTGGGCAATGCGCCGGACTGTGCGCGACACCGAGTTGCTGGGCTACTACCTGCCGGCGGGCACGAACGTCATCACTTACCCGGGGATCAACCATCGCCTGCCGGAGATCTGGACCGATCCGCTGAAATTCGACCCTGACCGATTCACCGAGCCGCGCAACGAGCACAAGCGGCACCGTTACGCGTTCACGCCGTTCGGCGGCGGCGCGCACAAGTGCATCGGGATGACGTTCGGCCAGCTGGAGATCAAGACGATCCTGCACCGGCTGCTGCGCCGCTACCGGCTTGAGTTGCCCCGCCCGGGTTACCAGGCGAAATGGGACTACGGCGGCATGCCGATCCCGATGGACGGCATGCCGATCGTGCTGCGCCCGCTTTAGCCGGCGCTGCCGTACAGCCGGTTCGCGCAGGCGATGACCGCCGACAAGGCGGACTGGGTCGGATCCTGCGAGTAGCCCATCGCCCACACGGCCCGGCAACCGTCGGTGCCCTGGATGAAAGTCGCGGTCGTGTCGTCGGACTGCAGCTGATGGAATCGCAGCATCTCGACCGCGACACCGTGTTCGTGAAGCATCGCGGTCAGCGCGGCGACCGGGCCGTTCGCGGTGGCGGTGGCGGTCTCGATGCGATCACCGAGCGCCAACGTGGCCTGGAATTCTTGTGGTCCCAGCCGGGTCGCCGGACGGTTGGTGTCGGTGCAGTGCCATTGCCCCAGACGCAGCGGACCGGCGCTCGGCGCGTAGGTGGCGGTGAACGTGCTCCACGACATGGTGTCGGCGTCTTCGCGAAGTCCACGCGGAAGCGGAATGCCGTCAAACAGAAGTGTCGAAGATGGGGATGGAGCGAGGGTGGTTGTCATGTGCCGGTCTTCTCTGGTCTGAGGGAGTGACCGACGGGTAGTAGCTTCCGACCCACAGCGGGGGGTCGGTCTGGATCAGACCCCGCTGCGGGTGCTGGCTACTACGAGAAGATGATGCACGATCGCCGAGGTTAGACGCTGATGGCCCGACGGTGCAACTTCATTTATGCCGGGCAGTCTCACAGCCACCAGGACGCTGCGGCGTCCAGGTGCCGTCGGATGCGGTGACGGGCCAGGCTGTCGTCGCCGTGCGCGATCGCCTCGATGATGCGCAGGTGAGCGTGTCTGACGTCGACGAGATCGGTGTGGCTCGGGATCGGCTGGTCGGTACTGGCCCAGTACCGGCGAAAGACCTCGACCAGGATCCGCAGGAACAACTCCAGCACGGCGTTGCCGGCCAGCTTCGCCAACCCGGCATGGAACAGGAATTCTTCGACGCCAGCCTTTCGGGGATCATCGCCGGCCTGCTCGATCATCAGGCGTTGGCTGTCGAGGAACGCCCGCACCTCGGGTGCTTCGTGGCGCGCGACGACCTTGGCGACATTGTCGATCTCGATGGCGTCGCGAATCATGGTCAGGTCTTCGCGACATGGCTCGCGGTACTGGAGGTACAGCGCGATGGTGTCAATGCTGGCCTGCGCCTGAGGCTCTGCCACCACCAGCCCGCCGCCGGGGCCGCGCCGGGTGGTGGCGACGGCGTGATACTCCAACAGCCGCACCGCTTCCCGAAGCACTGCCCGGCTCACCTGGTAGCGCTCCAGCAGCGCGACCTCGGTCCCGAAGACCTCGCCCACCTGCCATCCGCTGCCGGCGATGTCATCGCGGATGGCGTCGGCCAGCACTTCGGCCAGCTTGCCTTGTGGCGCCTCGGGATTGGCGAGATGCGCGCGCGTACGGCTGCCGCGGCGATGGTGATCGTGCAGCCACTTCGTCACCGACGCCGCATGGTGTTCGCTCAGCGTCATCGCGCGCGCCGCGTCGCCGGCGGTGACGGCCGCGACGATGGCTGAGTGGTCGCGGTGGCGGCGCTCGATCACCTCGAACGCGTCGTTCGCGGAATCCCATCTGCGAATCTTCGGCGTACCGGACGGTGAGCCGGATGAGAATGTCGATAAACAGTTGCAGCACAGGGTTTTTCGACTGCTCCGCCAGGGCGGCGTGAAACTCGTCATTCGGCAGCCGCCGGATCGGGCTGGCGGTCCTTCTTCGGCGCGCAGCACCGCGCGGAGTCGGTCGATGCCCGCTTCGTCGATGCGCAGCGCCGACCGCGATGCGGCCAGCGGTTCGAAAAGCAGCCGGGCATTCAGCAGGTCGTCGATCGTGATGCCCAGATATTCCAGATAGATGATGATCGCGTGGGTGGCCGGCGCCGCGTCCGGCTCGCAGATCAGCAGGCCGCCGTTCGGGCCGCGACGCATGCGAGCGACCCGGTGATGCTCGACGAGTCGAACGGCCTCCCTCAGCACCGATCTGCTGACCTGGTAGCGCTGCTGCAGCTCCTGCTCTGAGCCCAGCGACTGCCCGACCGGCCAGCCGCGCCGGATGATGTCGGCCTCGATGCGACGGGCGATCTGGGACGCCCGCTTATCCGCCCGGCGCTCGGCGGCAGCACCGGCTCCGGCACGCGCACGCGCGTCACCGCTCAACGGCGCACCCGCACAGGGTGATTCAGCACGTCAGCAACAAGCAGCCGGCGATTGGTCCACCACCGACCGCGGCGACGGCCACCTCGGGCCGCTCGCGCACCTGCCGCTCCCCTGCCTCGCCGCGCAACTGCAGGCAGGCTTCGTGCAGGAGCCAGTAGCCGTGCATGCGCCCGGCCGAAAGCTGGCCGCCATAGGTGTTCAGCGGCAGCACACCGTCCAGGGCGATCCGCTCAGCCCCTTCGACGTACGGACCGGCCTCCCCGTCACCGCAGATGCCGAGGGCTTCCAGCCACGCGAAGGTGAGGAACGTGAACCCGTCGTAGAGTTCCGCGAGATCGAGATCGGCCGGCGTCAAATCGGTCCGCGACCACATCTGCGCAGCTGCGTCGGCGGAGGCCATCTTCGGATAGTCGGCGCGGTGAAACCAGCCGCCCTCGCCGTTACTGCCCCCGACCGCGTCGACTTTCACGGCCCGGTGCGGACAGTCCTTGGCGTAGTCGGCGGCCGACACCACCAACGCGACCGATCCGTCGATCGGGATGTCGCAATCCAATAACCCGAACGGTGTGGAAACCGGCCGCGCACCGAGATAGTCCGCCATCGTTATCGGATCCCGAAACACCGCACGAGGATTCAGCGCGGCGTTGCGTCTGCTGTTGATCGCCAACCAGCCCAGTTGCTCCTTGGTGGTCCCGTAGAGCTCCATGTGCCGGCGACAGTGCAGCGCCAGCCAATTCGCCGCGGAATACCCTTGCGCGGCAACGAGATCGCCGACATCGTCCATCGGGCCGACGACCGGCGGCGTCTCGCCTTCCGGCGTGTCGAACATCTTGGCCATCGGCGGGGCGGGCGCATTCTCGTCCTGTTTCGCCAGGACGGTGCCGCCCAGCATCTGGATGGTCCGGTAGATGATCACATGCCGCGCATGACCTTCGGAGACCGCACGGCACGCCGAGATCACCGGGTTCATCAGACCGCCGGTACTGAACCCCGTCCCACTGTCGGAAGCCTCGATGCCCAGCGCGGCGTTGACCTCGGCAGCGGGCGTGTCCCCCAGGGTGGCGATGCCGTCGATATCGGTGGCGGCCAAGCCCGCGTCGTCGATTGCGGTGCGGACCGCTTCCATCGTGAGCTCGAAGCCGGGAATGCCGGTGCGACGGCCGATTCGGGAAATACCGATGCCGGAAATGATCGCGTCTTTTTCGAAGTAGCTCATCTGCGCCGTCCGTTAGACCAACCCGAAGGGAATTGAGTGTACTGTATTGCCCGTGTCAACCGAGGCGACGTCACAGCTGCTGGTGGAGCACTGCGACCACTGCGCGCAGTGGGTCCATCCCGCCACCGGCACCTGCCGCGACTGCGGCGCTGCACTGGCCGCAAAGCCGGTTTCCGGGCTAGGCACGGTCTTCACCTACACGGTCAACTACCACGCGTTCAATCCGGACGTCGCGGTGCCCTACGTCATCGCGCTGGTCGAGCTCGATGAGCAGAGCGGGCTGAAGGTTGCCGCCAATATCGTTGACTGCGAGGCTGATTCAGTAGCTTGCGGAATGCGCGTCGAGGCCCTACCAGAGCCCGGCGCCGGTGGAGCACCACGCTTTGGGCCAGCCTGAGGGTAGCGCTAGTTGATCAGCGGATCGCGCGGCATCCCGAGGATTCGCTCGGCGATCTGATTGCGGGTGACCTCGGAGGTGCCACCGGCGATCGCCATGGCTCGAGCACTCATCACCAACCGGCCCGCCAGCGCGCCGGCACCGTCGTGCAACGCGGTCTCGGGCCCCGCCAGCGCCGCCGTGATCGCGCCGCCCTCGATCATGTGGTCGGACAGTTTCAGCTTGGTGACGTTGCCTTCCGGGCCCGGGCCCGCTCCCTCGACGCTGCGCGCAATGCGGCGCAGGTTCAGCAGCCGCAGCACATTCTCCTCGGCCAGGTACCGGCCGACCCGAGTTCGCCCGCCCGCCAACAGATCCGGCTGATCCTTGACCTTTTGAACCAGTTCCGTCGCCAAACCCGCGTAGAAAGATCCACTGCCGCCGATGCTGACCCGCTCGTTGCCCAGCGTCGCCCTCGCCACCGTCCAGCCGGTGTTGGGTTCGCCGACCACGTCTTCGTCGGGTACGAACAAGTCGTTGAAGAACACCTCGTTGAAGTCCGACCCGCCGGTGATCTGGCGCAACGGTCGCACCTCGACCTCGGGAGCGTTCATGTCCACGATCACCGTGGTGATGCCGGCATGTTTGGGCGCCTCGGGGTCGGTGCGCACGGTGGCCAGACCGCGCGCGCAGTAATGCGCCCCGCTGGTCCACACCTTCTGGCCGTTGATTTTCCAGCCACCGTCCACCCGGGTGGCCTTCGTTCTGATCGACGCCGCATCCGACCCGGCTTCGGGTTCCGAGAACAGCTGGCACCAGATCTCGTCTTTGCGTAACGCCTTCTCGACGAATCGCTCGATCTGCCAAGGTGTTCCGTGTTGAACCAGAGTCAGGATCACCCAGGCGGTGATGCCGTAGTCGGTGCGTTTGATGCCCGCGGCACGGAACTCCTCCTCGATCACCAACTGCTCCACCGCATCTGCGGCCAGTCCCCATGGCTTGGGCCAGTGCGGCATCACGTAGCCGGTCTCGATCAGCTTGTCCCGCTGCGCCTGCTTGTCCAGCGCGGCGAGTTCGGCGACGTCCGCGTGAATCCGCGCCCGCATTTCCTCGGCCTCGGGCGGCAGATCCAGGCTGTTGTCCCGGGTCACACCGGCGGCGGTGCGCTCGAACACGTCATCGGCGGGCCCGTCACCACCACACAGCGCCGTCGTGACCAGTGCGCGGCGCAGGTGCAAATGTGCATCGTGCTCCCAGGTGAAACCGATACCGCCGTGCACCTGAATGTTCAGTTCGGCGTTGCGCGCGTAGGCCGGAAAGGCCAGCGCCGCGGCCGACGCAGCCGCCAGCCGGAATTGGTCCTCGTCCTCGGATTCCGCACGCGAGGCGTCCCACACCGCGGCGATGCCCGACTCCGTCGCAACCAACATATTCGCGCAGTGATGCTTGATCGCCTGGAAGGTGGCGATGGTTCGGCCGAACTGCTGACGCACCTTGGCGTACTCGACGGCCGACTCGACACAGTCGGCCGAGCCGCCGACCGCTTCGGCGGCCAGCAGTGTCCGGGCGCGAGCCAGCGCCGAATCGTGCGCACCGGTCAGAACGTCATCGTCACTGACGCTGACCTTGTCCAAACGGACCCGTCCGGAGCGGCGGGTCGGATCCAGGTTCTCCGGCACCTCCACCGTGACACCGGATCGACCGCGGTCCAACAGCAGTACGTCGTCACCGGCCGCGATCAGCAGGAGGTCGCCGATGCCGGCGCCCAGCACGATACCGGCGTCGCCATCGGCCACGCCGTCACTGAGGCTGACGCTGCCGCCCAGACCGATCCCTGCCGTGACCGTTCCGTCGATAAGCCCGGGCAGCAGCCGTGACTTCTGTTCCGCGGTGCCGTCTTTGGCAATGACCGCCGACGCGATGACGGTCGGCACGAAAGGCCCCGGCGCCACCGCACGACCGAGTTCGTCTATGACGACCACGAGTTCGGGCAGCCCGTATCCCGAGCCGCCGTGCTCCTCGTCGATGTGCAGGCCCAGCCAGCCCAGCTCGACGAGGCCCTGCCAGAACGGTGGCCTGGCCTCCTCGGGCGCATCCAGCAGCGACCTCGCGGCCGCGCGGGCCTTCTGCGAGGTGAGAAAACCGCGGGTCACCTCGGCGAGTTCGCGATGGTCGTCGGTCAGTGCGATACCCATTGCAGGGCCTTCCTCTTGGACGCCATTGGCCGGTAGGAAAGAGTGTACTTAAATGCGTCCGCCTCCCAACCGGCTGGTCGGTCGGGCCGGGAACGCCGCCAAGCGGACGTCAGGGCTGTGATCTGGCCCGGACCACGACCACGACGTCCGGCTCGCGCACAAACGTCACTTGGGCGCGAAGCGCTGGCCGGCGTCTAGACGCAGGCACTGACCGTTCAGCATGGGGTTGTCCACGATCGCCGCGACCAGCTTGGCGTACTCCTCCGGGCGGCCCAGACGCTTGGGGAACGCTGCGTCCTTGGTCAGCGCGCTGGCGAACTCATCCGGAATGCCCTTGGTCAACCCGGTCGCGAACAGGCTCGGTGCGATCGCCAGCACGCGGATGCCGAGCGATCCGAGATCGCGGGCCATGGTCAGACACATACCGGCGATGCCGGCTTTGGCTGCGGTGTAGGCCACCTGACCGATCTGGCCTTCGAACGCCGCGATCGATGCGGTGTTGATGATGACGCCGCGCTCCTCGTCTTCCGGTTCGTTCTGGCTCATGTGGCTGGCTGCCAGCCGGCTGATGTTGAACGAGGCGATGAGGTTGAGATCGATGACCGATTGGAAAGACTCCAGGTCGTGCGGGCCCGTCTTCGACATGGTGCGCTTCGCGATGCCGCCGCCCGCCGTGGTCACGGTGACGTGCAGGCCACCGAGCTTGTCGACGGCGGTCTTCAGGGTTTCCTCGGTGCCGACGAAGTCCGTGACGTCGATCGGGTAGAAGTCGCCGTCGATTCCGGCCGCGACGTCTTTGCCGTCCGAGCCTTCGCGGTCGAAAATTGCCACGGTGGCACCGCGGGCGTGGAGCAGCTCGGCGCTGGCGCGGCCCATACCCGAGGCGCCGCCGATGACGATGACCTTCTTTCCGTTGATCTCCATCCAAACCTCCTTGTTTGTCCGGGCAGCGCCCGCGCTCGTCCTATGGCCCGGCTCCTCCTCATCGCGCTGCGCGCTCTGCATCGTCACCGGACGTGTGTATATGGTCCGGCTCCTCCTCATCGCGCTGCGCGCTCTGCATCGTCGCCGGACGTGCCTGCACGCTATCGCGAGACGGCGTGACGTTGTCGGTCAGGCGTGTAAAGGTGGGTTGTGCTGCTGATCGACGTCGCGACCACCTCAGTTGACGTGGGTGGCTCCGCTGCGCGACGGGCCAAGATCGCGCGGATCGCCGAGTTGCTGGGCCGGGCCAAGTCCGATCCCGCACTGGTGGCGATCGTCGTGGCCTGGCTTTCCGGCGAGCTGCCCCAGCGCCAGATCGGCGTCGGCTGGGCGGCTCTGCGCTCGATCCCGCCCGCCGCCGCGCAACCCAGCCTGACCGTCCACGGCGTCGACGCCACGCTGTCGGCGATCGGCGCGCTCTCGGGCAAGGGCTCCCAGGCCCGGCGCGCCGAGCTGGTCGCCGAATTGTTCTCCTCAGCAACGGAAGTCGAGCAGACGTTCCTGCGGCGTCTGCTGACCGGCGAGCTGCGTCAGGGCGCACTGATCGGCGTGATGGCTGACGCGGTGGCCGCCGCGGCGCAGATCCCCGCCGCGGCCGTACGTCGCGCGGCGATGCTCGGCGGTGCCTTGCCCGCGGTCGCCGCCGCCGGGCTGAGCGCCGGAAGCGCAGCATTGGACGCATTTACCCTGCATGTCGGCCAGCCTGTCGGGCCGATGCTGGCACAGACCGCCGCAGACGTCGGCGAAGCGCTGGAAAAGCTCGGCGGCGAGGGCATTTTCGAGGCGAAGCTGGATGGCGCCCGCGTGCAGATTCACCGGGTCGGCGACCAGGTCACCGTGTACACGCGCAGCCTGGACGACGTCACCGCACGGCTGCCCGAGGTGGTCGAGGCGACGCTGGCACTGCCGGTACGCGAGCTGATCGCCGATGGTGAGGCGATCGCGCTGCGCGCCGATGGTCGGCCGCAGCCCTTCCAGGTCACCGCTTCGCGATTCGGCCGGTCTGTCGATGTCGCCGCCGCCCGCACCGCGCAACCGCTGTCGGTCTTCTACTTCGACATCCTGCACCGCGACGGTGTCGACCTGCTCGATGCGCCGACCAGCGAGCGGGCCGCAGCCCTCGATGAGATCGCGCCGCCGCACAACCGAGTTGATCGCCTGGTCACCTCGGATCCCGTTGCGGCGGGCAACTTTCTGGACGCGACGCTGGCCGCCGGCCACGAGGGTGTGATGGCCAAGTCACTGACCGCGCCCTACGAAGCCGGGCGGCGTGGAGCGGGCTGGCTCAAGGTCAAACCAGTCCACACTTTGGATCTAGTGGTGCTGGCCGTTGAGTGGGGGTCCGGGCGGCGGCAGGGCAAGCTCTCCAATATTCATCTCGGCGCCCGCGACCCTGCCACCGGCGGCTACGTCATGCTGGGCAAGACCTTCAAGGGCATGACCGACGCGATGCTGGAATGGCAGACCGCGCGATTTCGGGAGCTGGCAGTCGGGGGCACCGAGGGCTACGTCGTCGAGGTGCGTCCGGAGCAGGTGGTCGAGATCGCCCTCGACGGTGTGCAGACATCGTCGCGCTACCCCGGCGGGCTGGCGCTGAGGTTCGCCAGGGTGCTGCGCTACCGCGACGACAAGGGACCGGCGGACGCCGACACCATCGACACCGTGCGGGCCATGCACGCGGGTTAAGCTGCCAGCGGCCCACTTCGGCGTGTTCCCCATGACAAGGAGGCGCAGTGGCAGCACCACCGCAGCCCACGCCCGACACCGACGACACACACCTGAGCTACGTCCACACCGACGCCGACCTGCCACCGGTGGCCATCATCGATCGCTCGCCGATCGGCACCCGCCACAAGATCGTCTTCGGACTCATTGCCCTTGTCGGTGCGGTGGCCTGGACGATCATCGCCTTCGTTCGCGGCGAGACGGTCAATGCAGTCTGGTTCGTCGTCGCAGCGATCTGCACCTACGTCATCGGATACCGGTTCTATGCGAGATTGATCGAGGCGAAGATCGTGCGCCCGCGCGATGACCATGCCACGCCCGCAGAGGTTTTCGACGACGGCATTGACTACGTGCCGACCGACCGACGGGTGTTGTTCGGCCATCACTTCGCCGCGATCGCCGGAGCCGGCCCGCTCGTCGGACCGGTGCTGGCCACCCAGATGGGTTACCTGCCGTGCAGCATCTGGATCATCGTCGGTGCGGTGTTCGCGGGCGCTGTGCAGGACTATCTGGTGCTGTGGATCTCCACTCGGCGCCGTGGCCGCTCGCTCGGTCAGATGGCCCGCGACGAGCTCGGCGCCACCGGCGGAGCTGCCGCTCTGGTCGGGACCTTCGTCATCATGGTGATCATCATCGCGGTGCTCGCGCTGGTGGTGGTGCGAGCACTGGCGCAAAGTCCCTGGGGCGTGTTCTCCATCGCGATGACGATCCCGATCGCCGTCTTCATGGGTTGCTATTTGCGATTCCTGCGACCCGGTCGGGTGGCGGAAGTGTCCGTGATCGGCTTCGTGCTGTTGATGCTCGCGGTGGCTTTCGGCGATGTCGTCAGCGAAACAGACTGGGGCGCTTCGTGGTTGAACCTTTCCCCGGTGATGGTGTCATGGCTGATCGTCGGCTACGGGTTCGTCGCGTCGGTGCTGCCGGTCTGGCTGCTGCTCGCACCGCGCGATTACCTGTCGACGTTCGTGAAGGTCGGCGCCATCGCCCTGTTGGCGATCGGCATCTGCATCGCGCACCCGCTCGTCAGCGCACCGGCGGTCTCGCACTTCGCCACCCGCGGTGATGGACCGGTCTTCGCCGGATCCCTTTTTCCGTTCCTGTTCATCACCATCGCGTGCGGAGCGCTATCGGGATTTCACGCGCTGATCTCGTCGGGCACCACACCGAAGCTGCTCGAAAAAGAAAGCCAGATGCGGTTGATCGGCTACGGCGGCATGCTCACCGAGTCATTCGTCGCGGTGATGGCGCTCATCAGCGCTTCGATACTCGACCAGCACCTCTACTTCGCCCTCAACGCGCCGACCGCTCGGACCGGCGGCACCGCGGCGACCGCCGCCGAATACGTCAATCACCTCCGCCTGTCGGGTCCGCCGGCAACTGCCGCGGAGTTGACCGATGCCGCCGCCGGAGTCGGCGAAAAGTCGATCGTGTCCCGTACCGGCGGTGCGCCGACACTCGCCATCGGCATGTCCGAAGTGCTGCAACGGATTTTGGGCGGAGCGGCCCTCAAGGCGTTCTGGTATCACTTCGCGATCATGTTCGAGGCTCTGTTCATCCTGACTGCAGTCGACGCGGGCACCAGGGTCGCGCGCTTCATGCTTTCCGACGCACTCGGCAATCTCGGCGGTCCGCTGACAAAGCTGCGTAACCCGAGCTGGCGCCCCGGCGTCTGGATCTGCAGCCTGGCCGTCGCCGGCGCGTGGGGCAGCATCCTGCTGATGGGCGTCACCGACCCGCTAGGTGGGATCAACACGCTCTTCCCACTGTTCGGCATCGCCAATCAACTGCTGGCCGCGATCGCGTTGACCGTCGTCACCGTGGTCGTCGTGAAGAAGGGTTACCTCAGGTGGGCCTGGATTCCGGGAGCACCGCTGCTGTGGGACCTCGCGGTAACGCTGACCGCGTCATGGCAGAAGATCTTCTCCGCCGACCCAAGCGTCGGCTACTGGACTCAGCACTTCCAGTACGAGGACGCCCAAGCATCGGGCAAGACGTCGTTCGGGTCGGCCAAGAACGCCGATCAACTTGCCGACGTCATCCGGAATACCTTCATTCAAGGCACGCTGTCCGTCTTCTTCGCCGCGGTGGTCGTAATCGTCGTGGTGGCCGCAATTGTCGCGATAGTCAAAGCAATTCGCGGCGGCGGCTTGCCGCTTTCGGAAGACGACCCGGTGCCGTCGAAAATGTTCGCACCATCCGGAATGATCGCCACCGCGGGAGAGCGGACGGTACAACGCCAATGGCGCGTGCTGGCTCTCATGCACCTCGACGGGTGAATTCTGGCAATCGGCAGCGAATTCACAGCGGTCAGGGCAAGCGCCCCCGAAACCGCTCACCACCTGCGTTAAACCCATTCACCGACAGCGTTTTTCGCGGATCGGCCAGTCCCAGCGTCTAGCGCGATGAGAATGAACAGATGGGAAACAGCCGGAGAAGCATAGGGTCGGTCTGGTGTCAGTAACCACCGATCGCCGATCCGATGCCGGGGTGGGCCGCCGGACTCCCCCGACGCCCACCGTGCCGCCGCGGACAGCCGACGCCGACCCGGTACGCCGCGAGCGTTGGCTGACGCGGGCACGGAGAGCATCCGTCACGATCTGGGCGGCGGTGGTGATCTACCGAACCGCGACGGACGGGTTGGCGTTCAACCGCGAACTCCTGCTGCTCTACATCGCCACCGGACTGATCGCCGCGAGCCTCGGCCGCGGGCACAAAGTGTTCGGAGTACTGCGCGATTGGCTGCCATTCGCCCTCGTGCTGGTGCTCTACGACTTCAGCCGCGGCGCGGCCGACATGCTCGGCGGCTCGACGCTCTGGCAATTCCAGCCCGCCGCGGATCGCTGGTTGTTCTTCGGCACGGTGCCCACGGTCTGGCTGCAGGAGCACATCAAACTGGCACAGCCACCGTGGTGGGAAGTCATCATCAGCAGCATCTACATGTCATTTTTCGTCTTGCCCTATGTGGTCGCCGGTGTGCTTTGGCTCTGCAACCGGGCCGAGTGGGCAGCGTTCGTCCGCCGGTTCGTCGCGCTGTCTTTCGCCGCGCTCGCGGTGTACGTGTTGGTGCCCGCCGCGCCGCCGTGGGCGGCAGCGAGTTGCACACCGGCCGATGTCGCCGGCGGGCCGTCCAACCCGCCGTGCATGTTCCGCGGCCCGGCGGGTGTTCCCGACGGCGGACTGCTGGGCGCAATGCACACGAGCCGGCCCGATGCCCACCAGTTCGTGGAGCGGATCTCCACCCGCGGCTGGGGGACGCTGCATCTGCAGTCGGCCGGAGCGCTGCTGGACTCCGGACAGGCCAGCGTGAACCTGGTCGCGGCGATTCCATCGCTACACGCCGCGGTGACAGCGATGATTTCGATGTTCCTGTGGCGACGGGTCAGGCGCGGCTGGCGCCCGCTGCTGGTGGCCTACCCGCTGGCGATGGCCTTCGTCTTGGTGTACTCCGCCGAGCACTTCGTCGTCGACGTTCTGCTGGGTTGGGCGCTCGCCGTCGCGGTATCGGCGGTGATGAGTCGCGCCGACTCGTGGTGGTCGCTCCGCCGCGAGTCGAGATCAGCCGGCGCTGCCCTGGCTCAACCAGCGGGCGATCTTGGCGGCGGCCTCGCCGTAGAACACCCGATAGACCTGCTCCGCGACGTAGCCGATGTGCGGGGTGGCGACCACACCGGCCAGGGCTCGCAGCGGATGCCCAGTCGGCAGCGGTTCGGTGTCGAAGACATCGAGGCCGGCGCCGTCGATACGCCGCGATCGCAGCGCATCGACGAGAGCCGACTCGTCGACAATCGGACCGCGAGAAGTGTTGACTAGCAACGCCGTTGGTTTCATCAGCGCCAATTCTTCAGCACCGACCAGGCCACGGGAGCGTTCGCTGAGCACCAGATGGATCGTCAAGACGTCGGCGGAGGCAAACAACTCTTTCTTCGACACATAGGTCGCGCCGGCCTGTTCGGCGGCCTCGGGGGTCAGGTTGGTGCTCCACGCGATGATGTCCATGCCGAACGCCTTGCCGACCTGCGCGACCCGGCTGCCGATGCGGCCCAGCCCCAGGACCCCCAGCACGGTGCCGCCGAGTTGACGGCCCACGGAGATCTGCCAGCCGCCGCTACGCACCGACACCGATTCGTCGACGATCCGGCGGGCGGTTCCCAGGATCAGCGCCCAGGTGAGCTCGACCGTCGACTCCACGTAGCCACCGGTGGTGCTGACGTAGATGCCGTGTTCCTTGGCGGCCGCGACGTCGATCGACGCGTTGAACGGTCCGGTCGAGGCGATCATCTTCAGCTTCGGCAGGCGCTCGATGACGTTCCTCGGCAGCGGCGTGCGCTCGCGCATCACGCACACCACATCGAACGGCTCGAGTCGCTCGACGACGGCGTCCGGATCGGCGACGTGATCGTCGAACACGGTGATCGTGGCGCGCGCAGCCACCTCCGACCAGTCAGCCATGCTCAACGCAACGTTCTGGTAATCGTCGAGAATCGCAACCTGCATCGTGCCAATTTCGCACATCAGGTTTGACCGCTTTGCCCCGCGGGTAATTGTGTCGACGCGAAGCGAGATGTCCTTAGAGACGAGGGAGTTGGAATATGGGTGCCCACGACAAAGTGAGCAACAAGATCGACGACATCGGCGGTAAGGCCAAGGAAGCATTCGGTAAGGCCACCGGCGATGACAGCACAGAGGCCGAGGGCAAGCTCGACCAGGCGAAGGCCAGCGTCAAGGACGCTGTCGAGAACGTCAAGGACGCCTTCAAGAAGTAATCACAAGCCAACATAAGGACGGCCACCGGTGGATTTCACCCCGGTGGTCTTCCGCTTTTCAGGCCGGCTTCCGTCGAGGAAGGCTCCGCGGCGTGGAATCGGCGTCAGCGGGTATCCAGGACGATATGCCAACCGTGTCTCGTCAATTTTCCGTGAAGCCGCCACCGACCCAGGTCATCGAGTACCTGAAGCACTTCGAAAACACCGAAGAGTGGGATCCCGGCACCCAGACGTGTAGGCGAACGAGTAGCGGCCAGGTCGGTGAGGGCGCGACGTGGCACAACGTGTCCAAGATTTTCGGTGTGACGGCGGAGCTGACGTACACCCTCAAAGAGCTGACGGAATCGAGGCTGGTTTTCGTCGGCGAGAACAAGTCCTCGACATCGCGGGACACCATCACTGTCGATGCCTCGGGAACCGGTTCCCGGCTCACTTACCGAGCCGATCTGACGATGAAAGGTGCAGCTAAGCTGCTGAACCCAGTGATGAAGCTTGTCTTCGAGAAGCTGGCGAACGACGTCGAGAAGCAATTGACGGCAGTGCTGAATCGACTCACCGCACAGCAACAGAGATGATCGGAACAGTTGTCGGCGCCGGCCTCAAAGCGAGATCCGGTGTTCGCCCGAGGAATCGCCGGCTGCGGGTTCGTTGACGGCGAAGACGAACGGCGCGAACACCACTTCGCGACCGTCCGGATCACGGAAGGTGAGCGCTCCCGTCGCCGCCCAATACGGATGCGACTCAACGGGTTCGACACCAGACGCGGCAAGCCTGGCCGTCGCCCGCTGCTGTGCGGCGGCGTCGGGAAAATAGAGACACAGCTGCTCGTGACTGTCCACCGCGACGGGTTCGACGGCTTGGACGATCTCGAACGTCAGCGTCGATCGGGGCAGTCCGAAGATCGCACCGGTGCTGCCGAAGCTCTCCTCGAATGTGGCGCACAAGGGTAGGCCGACGAGGTCCCGGTAAAAGCGGACAGTCTCGTCGAAATGTGCCGAGCGCCGAGCGAATCGGAGGGCACCCATCGACGCCAACTCCGGGGGCCACATTGCTTGCAGGTGAGTCATGGCGTCCACGGTAAAACCTCAACCACCGTTCAGGTCAACTGCCGAACGTCATCCCAGGAATTCGAGCACGGCAGAGGCGAATGAGGACGGCGCCTCCAGGTGCGGCACGTGGCCGACCCCAGGCACCCCGACGAAGCGCGCATCAGCCATCATGCCGCTGAATCCCTGAGCCAACTCGGCGATCTTGCCTTTCGTCGTCTGATCGCCAGGCGCGGTGTACTTCGCCCCGACGTACGTGCGATCCGAGGTACCGCAGACGAACAGCGATCGGGTGTTCAGCGAGGCGACGAAGTCGGCGGCCGGCTCGTTGAGCAGCATGTCGTAGCCCGCCGCGGAGCTTTGCACCCAGCGCTCGAATTCGGGGCCCCGGGCGATGGCCTCCCGCACGGCGACAAAGGGTTCGATGAACTTCGGATCCTTGTCGACGAAATAATGCCCCATGAAATGGCGATACTGATCTGCCGACATCGAACGTTCGTCCCGAGCCCAGTCCTCATGCTGCACCTGGCGAGTCAGCCCGTGCCGATAGTCTTCGAGCCCCATCGGGTTCTCCAGGACCAACGCGTTGACCCGCTCGGGCACCGCGTGGGCCATGTGCATCCCTACCAGTCCACCCGTCGAATGCCCAAGCAGCGCAACAGAATCTAGCTTCAGGTGATCCAGCAACGACTGCAGGTGGGCCACCAGCGAAGCGGCGGTCAGCGTCGAGGGCTTGGTCGACTTCCCCCAGCCGATCAGATCCGGAACCACGACCCGGTACCCATGGTGGCGCAAGACGTCGATGACTCCCGCCCAGTACGCGCCGAAGAAGTTCTTGCCATGCACCAAAAGCGCTGCGCCCTTGGGATTCACGCGTTCGGCTGAGATGTCCATGTAGGCCAGCCGCGCGTAGCGTTCCCAGTCCGGCGCCGGACGGTCGATCCATGCTGCCTCCGCAACATGCGTCACGTCCAGAAATTGCACGGGATACGGATAGGGGTAGTTTTCCAAGCCAATACCGAGGAGGTCGCCGGTCGGCCACGGTACGACCGGTTTGTCCTCGTGGTGCATGGCCGATTCGGTTCGGCACCCAGCGACGAGCAACCCGCCCGCTGCCAGCGCCCCGCCCAACACCTGCCGCCGGCGCATCATCGAATCTCAGTACGTCGTGGCCAGCAACTGTTCGGCGAAGTGCTGGCCCAGAACGCGATTGGCGCCGGTGACCACCGCCACTGAACCTTCAATGCGCATGGTGATGCCTTTCGGTTGGCGTGCCGGTGGTGTGTCCCTTCTGTTCTACCGTGTTCAATGCGTTCATGAGCCATCAGATCCGCGTCGAGGTGTCCGATGATCACGTCGCCACGGTCGAGTTCGAGCGCGGCCCGCGCAACCATTTCGACCCCGCTCTGATTGCCGGGTTGGCCGACACCTTCGAGCGCCTTGACGCCGATGCGGATGCGCGCGCAATCGTGCTCTGCTCGTCGGGCCGGCACTTCTGCGCGGGCGCCGATCTGCCCGGCGCTCTGAGCGGAGACCAGCCGACGGGCGCGGGATCCACGGGCTCGCTCTACGGGGAAGCGGCGCGACTGTTCGCGGCCCGCACCCCGATCGTCGCGGCCGTGCAGGGCGCAGCGGTGGGCGGCGGTCTCGGGTTGGCGCTGGTGGCCGACTTCCGCGTCGCCGGGCCGTCCACCCGGTTCATCGCGAACTTCAGCCGGCTGGGCCTGCACCAGGGGTTCGGAATCACGGTCACGCTGCCGGCGGTGGTCGGGATGCAGCGCGCCCAGGAGTTGCTGTACACCGGTCGCGCGGTGCCGGGAGGTGAAGCGGTCAGCATCGGTTTGTGCGACCGGCTGGCCGGCGACGACGTGGTGAGATCGGCCGCTTATGCCTTTGCCGCGGAGATCGCTGCGAGCGCCCCGCTCGCTGTGGAGTCGATACGGCAGACCTTGCGGGGCGATCTGGCGGATCGGGTCCGCGCCGCGACTGGCAAGGAGCAAATCGAGCAGATCCGGCTCGCGGCGACAGCGGATTTCGTCGAAGGAGTGTCAGCCACCGCCGAACGACGTCAACCCCGCTTTACCGGCTCGTGACCGCTCAGCCAGCACCCTTGCCATTGTCGACGCGGTAGACGGCGCCGTGGATTGCGGCCGCGGCGTCGCTGGCCAGAAACGCGATCACGTTCGCCACGTCGAGAGGCTGCATGAAGCCACGCGGTGCGGCCGTCCGCATGATGAGGTCGTAGTTCGGGTTTTCCGGTGCGGTGAATTGTTCGATCTGCGGTGTGAGCATGCCGCCCGGACAAACGGCGTTGACCCGCAGGCGATCCGCGGTGTACTCCACCGCCAGGGCGCGGGTGAGCCCGACCAGACCATGCTTGGCCGCACAGTAGCCTGCCGAATACGCTTGACCCTCGACGCCGGCGATGGAACTGACATTGACGATGTTGCCGCCTCGCTCCAGCAGATGGGGCAACGCGGCCCGGCACAGGTGAAACGGCCCGCTCAGGTTCACCGCGAGGTCGTCTGTCCAGTCGTCGACGGTCATCGACTCGGTTCGACGCATCTGGTGTCGCCCCGCGATGTTGATCAGGACGTCCAGACCGCCCCATTCGCCGACGCATTGCTCGATCGCGTCTGAACAGGCCTGCGCCGAGGCGATGTCCACCGACGCGGATGAGCCACGATCGACGTCGGCGAATACCTCGGCCAACCGTGCGGTGTCCCTGCCGATACCGAAAACCGTTGCGCCCTGGCGTGATAGCAGTCGAGCTGTCTCAGCGCCGAGTCCCGATGATGCGCCGGTCACGAATGCGATCTTGCCGTCCAGCGTTGTCATCTGAGTTGCCTCACCAGCCTGGCGCACCCCGGTAGGAGCGCATCCGCGCCACGCTACCGCGCAACAGCCCAAGTGAGGCAAGCATTCTCAGTCCGATCAGCTCGACCATGGGCTCGCGCCGCAGTCGGCGCCGAAAGCGACGCGCGGCGACCAACACGAGGAGATTGACCGTCCGCTTTCCCAACGCGACCCGGCTTGTTCGCTTCCTCCACGTCGATGGAGCCGAACCAACGCGCCTGCCGCAGTAGTAACCGGCGGACATCGCCAAAGCCAGAGCAGCGAAGACCGCGAGCACCGTCATGGAGATGAGCATTTCTGGTCATCGTCGCGGTGAGATCACACGCGGGACACACCTCGGTCAATAAGCGAGGTGGAAGGCTAGCCGAGCTCGCTGTCGATGTGGACCGCGACGTAACCGATCGGGATACCGGTCCACATCGCGATGCACTCACGTGCCGCAACTTCGACTGCGGCACGACGACTGGTGCGGGTGGTTCGGCCGATTTCGGGGATCTGAATCATCCACCCGTCGGCGTCACGAGTGATGTCGATGTCGAAGCACTGGCCAACCGTTGGGCAATTGACGCGGGGAGCAAATCGCTGGGCGCTGCGCACCTGTCGGGGGCGCACCAGCACGGACTGAATGGGCATGGCCGCTTTCTGGAGTCGAAACAAACCGCGCGCAAGCGTATTGCCAATTGACGCGAAAACCTAATCGGCGTCGAGCATCTCCGAAACGATCTAGAAAAACACGCCTTCACCTGGGATTTCTTTACGCGTGAACGGGCCATCAGTCGACTCGTGACCTGCAGTTTTCGGCACCGCCAATTCGCCGGGGATGAACCGCGACGCCGCCGGTGTTGTAGGGGGCTGAGTTTGACCGGTAAGCGCGCTGGATATGAAGATGACCGTCGGCATCGTCGCCGTAGGCCGTTCTGCGTGGGAGTCGCCCACCGCTTAGGCTCGAATTATTCTCGCCCAACGAAAGGCATCAGCGTGCACGAGACAACCCGCTATGGCATATCGCCCCTGTCATGGTGCGCACCGCTGATGGCCAAAGTCCTGCAGTTCGCGGCCGTCGCGATGACGATGCTCGCAGCGGCGATCGCCGGCCCGGCGATCGGCACTGCGGCCGCCGATGGACCGTGCTCAGACGTCGAGGTCATCTTCGCCCGCGGCACACTGGAGCCGCCCGGTCCCGGCACGGTGGGGCAGGAATTCTCCGATGCGCTCATTTCTCGCCTGGGCGGCCGCTCGGTCGATGTGTACGGGGTGAACTACCCCGCGTCCCTGAGCTTCGGGCAAGCCGCCGACGGCGTTGCCGATGCCGCCAACAAAGTCCTCGACACCGTCAACACCTGCCCCGGAACGAAGATTGTTCTCGGCGGCTACTCCCAAGGCGCCGCGATCGCGGCCTACATCACCTCCGACAGCGTCCCGCCGGGCTACCAGCTCCCACCAGGCATCAACGGGCCGTTGCCGCCCAACGTCGCCCCGCACGTCGCCGCCGTCACTTTGTTCGGCAAGCCCTCCAACGGGTTCCTCAACCTGGTCGACCACGACGCACCGCCAATCACCATCGGGCCGCTTTACGCTCATAAGACCCTTGACCTCTGCACGCCGCAGGACCCGGTGTGCTCGTCGGGCGAAGGGTTCAGCCGGGCAGCGCACAGTGCGTACAAGACGAACGGGATGACGGACCAGGCTGCCGATTACGCCGCGAACGCGATCCGCGGGCACTAGGCGTCACACTCACCTCGGTGGCCATGATCGACAGAGCCGGCCGTGCGGCCGCTTAGTGCGTTCCTTTCTTCACCAGCGGCTGGAAGGACCACCTAGCGGCGGTACACGGCGGCGTCGTCCATGTCGACCCGGGAACGGTCCGGCAGGGCGAGTACGCAGGCGACCGTGACGACGGCGGCGAAGACGATGTACGCCGAAATCGCGTACGGCGTTCCGGTTTTGTGCAGCAGCCACGTCGCGATCAGCGGAGCGGGGCCACCGGCGAAAACGGAGGCCAGCTGATAGCCGAGTCCGGCGCCGCCGTACCGCAGGTGGGTTGGGAAGTTCTCGCCGATCAGCGCGGCCTGTGGGCCGTACTGCAGCGCGTGGATGATCAGCGAGACGATGACCGCCATGAAGATCAGCGCAGCCCCGGCGTGGGTCAGCACTGCGAAGTACGGGTACGCGATCAGGCCGGTCAGAACCGCTCCGGTGAGATATACCCGCTTGCGGCCGAACCGGTCCGACAGATGCGAAAACACCGGGATGGCGACGAGTTCGCATACGGCGCCAGCCAGCACGGCCTTGAGCACGAACGTCCTGCTGAAGCCATGCCGCGAGACGACGTAGATCAGGACAAAAGTCGTGAACAGGTAGAACGGCATCTGTTCGCTGAAGCGCAGACCCGCCGACAGCAAAATTTCGCGCCAATGATGCCGGATCGCGTCGAAGACAGGAGTACGGGCAGTTTTCCGCTCCTCGGCCACCTTCGCGAACATCGGCGTCTCCAGGATGGACAACCGAATCACCAGTCCGATGGCGACCAGCACCAGACTGAAGAGGAACGGGACCCGCCAACCCCACGAGTTGAACGCCTCAGCCGTAAGCGTCGCCGACAGAACAGTCATGCCGCCGGTGCCCAGGACCAGCCCCATCGGCACGCCGAGCTGAGCGAAACTGCCAAGCAGCCCCCGCTTGCGCTGGTCGCCCCACTCCATCGCGATCAACACAGAGCCGCTCCACTCGCCGCCGATCGCAAGGCCCTGCACCAGTCGCAGCAGCACCAGCAGTAGGGGCGCTGCCAACCCGATCGCGGCAGTGCCGGGCAGGATGCCCACCATCGCCGACGAGATGCCCATCACCAGCAGTGTCACGATCAGCGTGGCTTTGCGACCGATCCGGTCGCCCCAGTGCCCGAAGATCGCGGCACCGAGCGGGCGGGCGACGAACCCGACGGCGTAGGTCGCGAACGAGGCCATCGCGCCCGCATACGGGCTGGACGCGGGGAAGAACAGATGTGGGAAAACCAAAGCCGCGGCGGTGTTGTAGAGGAAGAAGTCGTACCACTCGATCGTGGTCCCGATCGAGCTGGCCAATGCCGCGCGTCGCACCTGCGCCCGCCGCCCCGCCGGATCGATCTCCAAGCTAAGGGCGACCTCGTTGTCTCCGACAACCACTATGACCTCCGCTGGTGTGGGCGAATCCGTCCATAGTGTGAACGGCGGAGCGCGTCGGCACAGCAATACGGATGTTGCAGACAGCACGACTCGGTGAACGCGAGGTGCACCCCCGGCCTCGCGAGCACGAAGCAGGCGATCCCGCGCGGCTAGAGCGCAGGCGAGGCACCCGGGTGGCGGATCGTGTTGTGCCCAGCCTTGCGATCGTGCATGGGTTCGCGAGCCGTCTTCTGGTGTTCCAGCTGCCGGATCAGCTCACGCCTGGCTTCGTGAAGGGCGCGGGTGATATCGCGGTTTTCGGCGACGGAGACCAATGGTGGAAGACCAGGCAGGGTCGTCCGCAACGTGACGCGCTGCTCCCGTCGACCGCGGTCCTGCAACGAGACTTCCAGGCTGACGCCCTGCGGGTCCCACCGACCCAGGTGTGACCCGAGCGTGGCCAACTCCTCCATCACATGCGGGCGATCCTTGGCGGTGAACCCCACACCCACGTGCAGGACGTACTCGCCGAGCGGGTTGTGCGTGGTGTCGCCGGACCTATTCATCGTGCTCATGGTGACCTCATCTATGGCGATCCGACTACTGGACGATCGTGGCCAGCAGCTGCGAAAGTGGTGCGGTGGCAAGGCCAATGGCACCATCATTGATGCCGTACGGGATCACCAGGGTGTCGGCATGCACGAGCGCGCCGCAGGAGTAGACAACGTTGGGCACATAGCCGTTCTGTTCGTCGCGCGCGGGGCTGAGCAGCGGGCGTCGTAGCCGGCCGAGTACCCGGGTCGGATCGTCGCGGTCGAGCAGAATCGCACCGATGCTGTAAGTCCGCATGGGCCCGACGCCATGGGTGAGCACCAGCCAGCCGGCTTCGGTTTCTATTGGCGGGCCGCAGTTTCCGAGTTGCAGCGCTTCCCAGACTTCCGCCGGCTGCTGGCAGGGCGACGCGCTCGTCCAGACTCCCAAATGGTCGGCAAAGGCGACGGTGTTGGTCTCGCGGTCCGACCGCGACATGGCGGCGTAGCGACCGCGGATTCGTCGAGGGAACAAGGCCAGGCCTTTATTGGCCGCCGCTTTCCCGACCAGCGGTCCTGAGGTGAAGGACTGGAAGTCCTTGGTCGTGAGCAGTTGTTGGCTGATGTGAGATCCGCTGTAGGCGGTGTAGGTGGCGTAGTAGGTGACAGAGCCGTCGTCGTCGACGAAGCGGACGAATCGGGCATCCTCCATGCCGGCCTGCTCCGCCTCCACCGACGGCCACAGCACGCGCTCGGAAAGCTCTACGTCGCTGGGGAATTCGACGGCATAGGACCGCGCGGCCACCGTACGAATCAGGGCGACCGCACGCTCCCCGTGTCCGCGGGTGCTCATGTTGGCCCGGAGATCGTCGAGTCGTGCGTCGAGGTCGGATCGCGTGAAGCGGTCGCCGAGGGTATCGAAGACATAGTTCACGGCCTCGGCGGCATTACCGACGTGGCCGAGTTCGCCACGGAACACTGCCGCGTCGAGCGGCGCGCCCGACACGCTTCCGGTGGTCGCGAAGCGCGACGGCTCGTCGATGGTGGCCCGGCCGGTGGCGTCGACAACACCGGTGCGGAACCCGATGGATGAGCGGTGTCCCTCACCGATCCCCCGCACGCTCATCACGAATCGCAGGCTGCCCGGCGCGGAGTCGCTCTGGTCGGGGTGGGCCACAATGCTGGGGTTGCACAGCGCCGCACCCTCGATGGAGTACTCACTGGTAAAGGTCGCTCCCAGCAACAATATTCGTGCATCGGACAGCGGGGCATCGGAATTCAGACGGTCTGCGAGCTCGTGGGCGTGCCGACGGAAGGTGCCCACCAGGTCACGGTGGCGTCCGTCGAAGCGGACGATGACGTCGTCCAGCGACGACACAACGTCGTCGTCGGTCAGGGCAAGGATGCGTTTGAGCACCACTCCCGCTCGAGACTCCTGAAGCTCGAAACCCTCCTGTCCAGGCACGAAGAGTTGGGTGATCACCCGTCCCGGGTTAGCCGCGATCCGGTGCGGGTCGCGAGAGACGAGCCCAGTGAGTGCCAAAGTCATTGTGGCACGAGCGAAAAGCGCTCTGCATGCTGCAAGGTGGAGATCACCGCGAGGGTCGATTCGGCGCCTTGGTTGAGGTTGACGCAGTCGGCGAGCAACCCGTCGAAACCGCCGCCGGTCTCCCTGTCCCACATCAGCAACCCAGAGTCATTGACACCCTCGAACCAGGCGGCGCACGACCGGAGCCCATCCAGCCAAAGCGCACGCGGATCGGCGGCTGCGGCACGCGCGCAGGCGTCGGCGAGGGCGGCCACCTCGATCGGCTGCTGGTCGAACGCGGGCCTGCTGTCCTGCGGTCCCCGGCCTCCCACGGGAGTGGGCGACAGATGTCCGGCCGTCGATTCGTAATCGAGCAGCCACTCCAGCAAATCCAGGCCACGTTGTTTCAGATCTGGGTCTTCCAGCGCCGCTCCGGCGGCGATCATCGCCTCGGGCAGAATCGCATTCGCGTAGGCGAGCCGTGGTTCCGGCCACGGCCAGTCCGACGTGGACTCCCGTCCCGCGACGGAGGCGGCGTAGTCGGCAAGGAGTCGCAAAGCCGCGGAGTTACCGGGCTCGACACTGAGGAGTTCGGCCGCACCGACGGCGGCGAATGCCATCGCCCGTGGCCACGGCGACCTCGCCTTGGCCGCACGCTCGAACTGAATCACGGCCAGTCGGCGAACCAGGCTGACGCCGCTGTGGGCGGCCGCGGTGCCGAGCCCCCACAGGCAGCGGCCCCAATGATCGTCCGTGGTCGGCTGGTCGGTCCAGCGTCCAGCGTCATCCATCCGGTTGCGGCAGGAGCCGTTGTAGGACTGAGCGTCATTCAAGAACTGCAGCGCCTTGCCGGCGAGACCCTTCACGGGGCCCGACGGGTCGGGGTCACGGGTCGTGACCACGAGCACTCTGGCCATGTCATCGGTGCAGTACCCGTGCTCAAGGCGGGGCTCGGTCAAGCAGGCGTGTTCGAACGTGCCGCGATGATTGCTCATGCGCAGCAGGTGCGTGAACACCGGAGCGGGCGCGGCGCCGGTCACGCCAGCGCCGATTGAGTCACCAGAAGTCGCTGCGCTTCAGCGACGTAGGCGCCGACGACGACGGGCCAGGCGATGGATGGGGCCAACCCGCGGGCTTCGGTAGCCATAGATTCGGCGACGCGCAGATCAGTCAGCAGCTCGCGCAGCGCTGCGACCAGTGCGTCGGGATCGTCGTGAGCGACCACGGTTCCCGCACCGCTGCCGAGCAACTCGACCGCGTGAGGGAAAGCGGTGGCGATGATCGGGCGGCCACTGGCAAGAGAGTCGACCAGCACGCCGGAGGTGACCTGATCCTTCGAGTCGTAGGGCAGGACGACGACGGAAGCCGTCTGGATGAGCGCGGTGAGCTCTTCGGGCGTGCGGTACACGGCGTCGAAGGACACTGAATCGGCTATGCCGAGGCGTTTCGCCTGCGCGACAAGCGCTTCGCGATACCTATCCCCCTGCGCGGCGAGCACCTTGGGGTGAGTACGGCCGGCGATGATGTACCGCGGCGGGTTGGGCAGGCCCTTGAGCTCGGCCATCGCGTCGATGACCCGCTCGATGCCCTTGCCCGGTCCCAGCAGGCCCCAGGTCAAGATCGTCGGTCGGTCGGGACGTTGCACGCCATTGGCATTCGGGAGCGCCGCGCCATGCGGGATGACGGTGACCTTCTGGCGATCGACGGCAAAACCCGCGCACAGCCGCTGGTGGGCCACCTCCGACATCACGATTACTTGATCAGCCAATGCCATCACTGATTCGAGCACCGAAAGTTGATGTGGGGTTGGATCTTTGAGCACAGTGTGAACGACGACGATGGATGGCACGCGCAAACCGGTCATGATCTGGACGACTTCGTCTCCATCGGGACCGCCATAGATGCCGTACTCATGCTGGATGACGGCGACGTCGCTGTGGTTCAGGAGCTCGGAGGTCGCCGCTATGGAGGAGGTCGAGCCGTTGACCAGCTCGCCGGCGACGTGAGGCGCCTTGGAGATGTCATCGTCGGCAATGCGAACGACGCTGACCCTGGCGCCTCTGGCTGTCAGTCCCTTGGCCAGCGCCTCACTGAAGGTCGCCAAGCCGCACGCCGTAGGCGAGTAAGTACCGAGGATGCCAAAGCTTGGAGTGTACGAAAAGTGTTGCAGCCCAAAGGGAGCAATCAATTGCGGAAACAACGACGGAGCATTCAAAATTATCCCGACTGAGCGGTGGAAACATGTGTGTCCGGCATGAGCGGATGCTCGGGCAGATCAGTGTAAGAAACTGAGCCATTCCGGATGGGCTGGGAGTACCAACGTCACCAACGTTACACCCTGCCCGGCCGAAAGGTGCGGTTGCGGGCGTGAGCTGCTCCGCAGCGATGTCAGATGCAGTTGCATGAAAACCGCAGAAGTGATGTCTTCCAACGTTTTTGGCTACGCCGTCGCCATCGGCCGCGGACCGCGAACCAGACCGCCCGGCCGGTTGTCGGTGAGCTCGCCGTCGGCGACGATCGTCTGTCCGAGCACCAGTGTTTCGACGTAGCCGTCGGAGCGCTGAATGAGCCGTCCAGCGCCGGCGGGCAGGTCCATCACCTGCTCGGGATAGTGCAGTCCGAGGTTGTCGAGGTCGATGAGGTTGAGGTCGGCCCGCCGTCCGGGTTCCAGGACACCGCGATCACCGAGACCGTAGAACTCGGCCGGATCGCCGGTGAGCCGATGCACTGCCGTCTCCAGTGGTATCCGCGGGCCCCGGACGCGGTCACGGACCCAGTAGGACATCAGGTAGGTCGTCATGCTGGCGTCGCAGATGATGCCGCAGTGCGCTCCCCCATCGCCGAGGCCCTGCAGACTCAACGGGTCCGACATCATGTCGTGGAGGTGGTGGTAGTCGTTGCCCGCATAATTCAGCAGCGGGAACAGCAGGAACTCTTTGCCTTCCGCGTGCAGGAGAGTGTCATAGGTGACCTCCCACGGATCGCGACGCTCTCGCTCTGCAATGGCCGCGACGCTGTCCTCGGGCGACGGTTCGTAGTCGAGTCGCTCTCCGAGCGGGTAGAGCCGCTTGAACATGTGGCGGTTGAGTTGATCGGCCGACGGCACGTCGCTCCGGTCGGGTGCCTCCGCGAGGATCCGCGCCTTCAGCTGCGGGTCGCGAAGTGCCCGCACGCGCTGGTCGAGCGGCAGATCCATCAGGGATCGGTAACTGGGTCGGTGCCGGAACGGGTTCATCCGCGACTGGTGGCCCATCAACATTCCGAAGGCGCGGCTGGCGACTTGTGGCCGCACGTTCGCGCCCGCGGCGTTCGCCGTGCGCACGGCGCCGAACCAACGTTGCCAGTCGTGCGGGTCCTGCTCGTTGACCATCGCCAAGAAGGTCAGCGGTATCCGAAATCGCTCACCGAGACGGCTGATCCACTCGACCTCGGCGTCGATGGAATGCCTGTGGTCGCCGCCTATTTCACCGCCCACACCAGCCGGCACCACTTGCAGCACGCCGCGTCCCGCTTCGGCCATCGCCGTCATCAACGCAACGAGTTCATCCTCGTCTGAGTATGTTCCGGGCACCGGTTGACCGTTCGCACTGCGATGTCCGGCCGTGCGACCGAACGACATGCCAAGGGCGCCCGCACGTAAGCCATCCCTGACCGCTGTGCTCATGGCAGCGAGGTCGTCGGCGGTCGGGGCGTCGAGTGCGCGATCACCCATCACGTAGGCGCGCAGTGCTGCCTGCGGTATCTGCGTGCCGACATCGACGGCGCGCGGCATTCTTTCCAGCGCATCGAGGTACTCACCGAAAGACTCCCATTCCCAGGTGATCCCCTCGGCGAGCGCGCTACCGGGGATGTCTTCCACGCCCTCCATCAACTCGATGAGCCAGTCGTGCCGGTCGGGGCGCACCGGGGCGAACCCGATCCCACAGTTGCCCATGATCGCGGTGGTAACACCGTGCCAGCATGACGGCGTCAGATGTGGGTCCCAGGTGGCCTGGCCATCGAAATGGGTGTGCACGTCGACGAATCCCGGTGTCACGGTGAGGCCGTCGGCGTCGATAATCCGCCGCGCCGAGCTACCTATCCGGCCCACCTCGGTGATGAGTCCATCCAGCACCCCGATATCGGCGGTGCGGGCGGGCGAACCCGAGCCATCGACGACCGTCCCACCGCGAATAATCACGTCGAAGCTCATGACACCCTTTTCGTCGCACCGGCATATCTCAATGCGTGCTCATAGATCACTGTGTTGTCAGCCGAGATTTTCGCGTGCACGCGGCCCTCGAAAAGAGCACGCAGGATCGGGTTGTGGGCATGGTAGGTCTCGTGGAAGGTGAGAAGTGTTGTGCCGTCTGGCCGTTCATCGAGTTCGTGATATCCCTCGGCGCGCGACCACAACGGCTTGCTGATTGAGACGTAGCGGGACAGTTTGTTGATCTTGGCCTCGGTCACGACCTCCCAGGACCGGGCGGTACCACCAGACATCAGGTAGCGGGGAACCCCGAAGACGCAGGTACGTACCAGGCCCTGTCCCGCCTCGTCGCCCTCGTTGAGGATTTCCATACTGCCGCCGGGATATTCGAGGACCCTCGGCAACGTCGCGTCACGGGGTGCCGGCGGGTGCAATACCTGCCAGACCTTCCGGGCCGGCGCCGCGACAACGAATACTGCAGAAAACGAGTGCACTAGGACTGGCCCATGACTGTCATCTCTAGGTCCACGACGATCCGCTCTGGAGGCACCACGGCAGGGTGGCGGTGATCGACTTCAATAGTTACACCGTTACCTTCTTCCCGACAAGACAATCGATCGGTGCATCCAACCCGGCGCGGTGATTGTCTCGCCGGCAATTCGACATACGCTGACGGTGATTCCGCTACCGCTGTATTCGCTCGACCGAAGGTAATAAGACGTGACGGATACCAGGAACCAGCCCATCTCAGAAATCGAGCCCGGTCGGTTCACTTTGGTGTTCACATATGACCCTGACCAGGACGAAACCGCTTTTCCCTTCGAGATTCAGTTCAACTGGGACGGGGAGACCGCGGCCTCCTTCACCTACGACGTCTGGGAGGACCCCCATCACCCCACGTTCGTCGCCGAAGTCAACAGCGCGCCGGTATCAGGGTGGGCGTCCTGGGCGAACGGAGAGGACGTCCTGATCGCCTTCACCCAACCCTTGGCAGACGAAGAGGGTTGGGCCCGAGTCGATTCCGGCGCCCCCGGCGCGTCATTGCATGACTCGGATGGAGAGCTCAGCGAGCCCGAAACGTGGATCAGCTTCGCGAGACTGATTCATGCGGTCGTGATGGACGATCCGGTGCAGAGCATGACCCGGCAGACTTATTGACGCTCTCGGCGGCGAAAGCGAAGCAGCCAGCCTGATCGGGTACAGTTAACACGCCGGTAATCTTGCCGGCGCTCAGGGATGACTCGTTGAACGTTGGGCTCACTGCCCCGCCACGATCCCGTCGCCTTCTGGGACTTCTCAGAGGATCTTCATGTCTTCGCTCGCCAGTGGTACCCCTTCTATCAACGCGTCCACACACAGCGATCCGGCAGCGCCCTTCGCATTGCCTGCTGGTTCCACCGCGATCGTGTACTGCGAGGGCCAGTTCGGCGAGCAGGACGGCAAGACCGCCAACGGTCTGGTCCGACACTCGGAGAAATACGAGATCCTCAGCGTGATCGACAGCCTCCGAGCCGGATTCGATGCCGGTAAGTTCCTCGACGGCACCGCGAACGGCATCCCGGTGCTGGCATCGCTCGCCGAATCCATCTCGCACGCAGGTCGCGTACCTGACTACCTGATCTGTGGGCTGGCACCTGCCGACGGTCTGCTCTCGAACGAGCAGCGGGTCGTGCTGCTCGACGGCATCGCCCGCGGGATGCACATCATCAACGGCCTGCACGAGTTCCTGAACGACGACGCCGAGTTCGTGGCGGCAGCCGTGATCGCCGGCGTCACCATCACCGACGTACGCCGACCGAAGGACAAGCGCGACCTGCACCTGTTCTCCGGCCGGATCTTCGACGTCACCTGCCCCAGGATTGCGATCCTGGGCACGGACGGGGCGATCGGGAAGCGCACCACCGCCACCTTGCTGGTCCAGGCACTGAACGCGCGCGGCATCAAGGCCGTCATGGTCGGCACCGGTCAGACCACCTTGATCCAGGGCGGTAAGTACGGCGTCGCGCTGGATGCGCTGGTCCCCCAGTTCTGCTCGGGCGAGGTTGAGCACCAGGTCGTCGCCGCGTTCGAAGGTGAGGACCCTGACGTGATCGTGGTCGAGGGCCAGGGCGCGCTCAGCCACCCCGCGTACATCACATCGGCTCACATCCTGCGTGGTAGCCGCCCGGCCGGCGTGATCGTGCAGCACGCGCCGAAGCGCAGGGTGCTCGGCGACTTCCCAATGGTGTCGATGCCGACCGCGGCCAGCGAGATCGCACTGATCGAGGCGTTCGTCAACACCCGCGTCATCGGGGTCACGATCAACCACGAAGAGATGACCGAAGAGGAGCTGACCGACGCGATCGCCGAACATCGTTCGGAGCTCGGCCTCCCGGTCACCGACCCGCTGACGCGCCCCGCGTCGGATCTGGTTGACATGGTGCTGACGGCCTTCCCCGCGCTCGCGGCGGCGGCCGACACGACGACTCCGATGTGACGCTTCGGCTCGAGACCGATCTGGACAAGGTCGAGCAGAACACGCGGATCCTGGTTGACCGGCTCGCCCTAACAGGCATCCGCGTCACCGGGATCACCAAGGCGGTGCTGGGCTCGCCGGGTGTCGGCGCGGCGATGCTGCGCGGCGGCGCCCACGGCCTGGGCGATTCCCGGGTGCCAAACCTGCTTCGGTTGGCCGGGCTCGACCCGCCACCGTTACGCACGTTGATCCGCTCACCCATGCTCAGCCACGTGGCATGGGTCGTCGACGCCGCAGACGTCAGTCTGAACACCGAGGCCGTCGTGCTGGCGGCGCTCGATCAGGCCGCGTCCCGGCATAAGCGGATGCACGCCGTCGTGCTCATGGTCGAGCTGGGTGACCTACGCGAGGGCATCGCGCTCGACGACGTCCCCGACGCCGTGAAGACCGTCCTCGGTCACTCATCGCTGCGGCTCGTCGGGCTCGGCGCCAACCTCGCGTGCCAGAACGGCGTCATTCCCGACGACCGGAACATGGGCATCCTCACCGGCCTCGTGGACGATATCGAGACACTGCACGGGATCTCGCTCGACGTGGTCTCGGGCGGCAACTCGGCGAACCTGAACTGGGCTCTGCACACCCGCGACGTCGGACGGATCGACGACCTCCGAATCGGCGAAGCCATCCTTCTCGGCGTCGATCCGCTGTACCGGACACCGATCCCCGGCCTGCACACCGATGCGTTCACCTTGGTCGCCGAAGTCATCGAGGTCGCGATGAAACCGGCTCAGCCGTGGGGAGATCGCGCTCAAGCAGCCTTCGGCAACGCGCCGGCCCGCACCGGCAGCAGAACCGTGCACCAGGCAATCCTGGCCCTCGGTCGCCAGGACGTGGACCCAGACGGTCTGCAGCCACCCGACGGCATCACGATCCTCGGGATGAGCAGCGACCACCTGATCGTCGACCTCGGCGATCACGTGGTCGCGGTCGGCGACGAGATCAACTTCGGTGTTGGCTACGGCGCGCTTGTGCGGGCGATGACGTCGCCTTTCGTCACCAAGATCGAGCTCCCCGAACGTCCCGCCCCGTCGTCCGACTAGAACATCCCGGTCGAGTGACCAAACGCCGTCAGGATGTCGTAGATGTCGTTCGCGTTGACAGCGGCGATGTTGCCTTGAGCGCCCAGGACTTCGGCCACGTCGGAGTTGAACCCGTAGCCGGAGTCGGCGTAGCTGGCCACGGAGCCAAACGGATCGTCGACGATGGCGACGTTGGAATTGCCCTCGAAGGCTGTCGCAAAGCTGTTCTCCGGTCCCAGGTTCAAGGCGTAGTTGTCGTTGCCGGTTTGTGCGTAGGCACCGGCGTACTCCTGTGTGAAGCTGGTGTCGCTGATGGCGGTATTGCCGTTGCCTCCGAAGCCCGCAAAGGAACCTTCGTCGTAACCGGTCATGGTGCCGAATTCGCTGGCGTAGTTGCTGTCCCCGCCGACGGCGTCGGCGCCGTCATACAAACCGCTGTTGTTGCCGACGTCGATGGCGGTGTCATTGTTACCGCCGCCAGCGACTCCGCCCAGGCCGCCGCCGCCGGCGAACGCGCCCTCGTTGCCGCCGCCGCTGTCGCCGTTGGTGTTGTTGCCGATGTCGATGGCAGTGTCGTTGGCACCGGTCCCGGAGCCTCCGCCTAGGTCGCTGTTGCCGGCGTAAGCCCCGTCGCGGCCGCCCGCGGACGGCAGGTCGTTGTTGCCGATGTCGATGGCGGTGTCGTGGTCCGCGCCAGTGTCGCCGGGCTCCCCGCCGGCAATGGCAAGGGCGTTGGTGCCGTCGGCAAAGGCGTAGTCGCCGATGCCTCCGGTAGCGCTGGCGTATGCGCCGCTGCCTTCGGCGATCGCCAAACCACCCTGCCCGACGGTGGTGTAGGCGGTGGCGTCGCCCTCCTGAAACAGCGAAATCCCGTCGTATGAGACGGCGTAATTAAGGCCCGATGACGCGGCAGGCAGGGCCGATCCAGCCAGCAGACCATCGATCGACGCCAACCAGTCAGATGACGCGTCGGCGAAGGCTATACCCGGGGCAGGGAAGAACGCCGCCCCGACACTCAATCCGACGGCCAGCATGCCCAGCCGACCGACTCTATGAACGTTCACCACGGTTGTCCTTCCGAGGAGGCACCGACGGACCCGAGCGGGAGAAATCGGCAGCGCGACAGGCGAATTGGCCCGGCTTCCCCGGGAATTCAGACAAGGAAGCCGAACAGCATTACGCCTCTGAACGCTCTGCAGGTTCTCTTGCTTCTCGGGTTGGCCCTCGGTCCGTTGTTTTTGCCCCCTGGCTATAACGATTCATGAGCATAATCGTCCGCCGGGATTGTTGCTGTGAAAACGCTGGCAACATCACGCGCGTGTCGCCACCGGGTGTTTGCCGTCGATGCGGCGAAGTAGTACACCTGCCTTGACCCGGCGCGCAGTCGGGAAGGATAGTGTGCGCAACTGCGTCCTGGAAGTACCTCAAATTGAACGCTCTACGGGATCTGCTGTCACCGTCGCGCCTCACCCACGTCGTGGATATCGGCGCGAACCCCCTCGACGGCGGCAAGCCACCCTATCTGCCGATGCTCAACGCAAACCTTTGCCAGGTAACAGGATTCGAGCCTCAGCGAGAGCCGTTACTCGCGCTCCAACGCCGATCTGGTCCGAACGAGCTGTATCTGCCGTATGCAGTTGGCGACGGCGGCCCACACACGTTGAATGTGTGTCACGCATCCGGGATGACTAGCCTCCTGGAGCCCGACCCGACGAATCTGGAGCTTTTCCCGACGCTCCAACCCCTCGGTGTCGTGATCGAGCGGGTGCCGTTAGAAACTCGCCGACTTGATGACATCGACGAGATTGCGCACCTCGACTTGCTGAAGATTGACATCCAGGGGGGCGAATTGGCCGTTTTCCGCAACGGGCACACAAAGCTCGGCGAGGCGGTAGCGATACAGACTGAGGTGTCGTTCGTGACCTGGTATCGCAGCCAACCGTCGTTCGGGGAGGTCGATTCGGAACTTCGTAGTCAGGGATTCATTCCGCACGGCTTCACCGCGTTGAGGAGCAGACCGATCGGTGACATCGCGGTCGACGACGGTTCTGGCCCACACTCGAACCAGCTCACCGAAGCCGACGTCGTCTACGTGCGGGACTTCGCGCACCCGGACCTCATAAGTGACGAGCAGCTGAAGCATTTGGCGTTGATAGCGCACCACTGCTACGGGTCGATCGACCTGACGGTGCGCTGCGTGCTGCTGTTGGAGGAAAGGCAGATCCTCGAGACGGGAACTGCGCAGCGCTACCTGAGCCTGTTCGGCAGCTAGTTCACCCGCGGCCGATTAGCTTCCGAGCAGGGGCGTCCGCGATGGTTGAGGCCGACATCCGGGAGGTTGCCTCGAAGTGAAGCACGGCAGGGCACAATCCATCCCATGCAGCTAATCGGCTACTCCGCGCCGCAAGTAGACGTCAGCGCCGTGCCCGGGCTCGGCGGATTGCTCAGCTGGACCGAAGCCACCGTGCGACAGACCGCGCGGCGCGCCGTCGCGTTGGCGTCGTTGATCGACCGCGTCGGCTCGACGCTGGACGACGTCGCCGAACTGCGGCGCGCTGCCGAGATCATCGCAGCCAATCTGTCCGAGCTCGGTGCCAGTGCCGCGGGCATCGACCGAAACGCCAGCAAGATCGCCGAGGAGATATCCGGCCTGAGCACGGCGGCGCAGGGCATCGACACCCATGCGGAGAAGTTGGCGACGGGCATCGACGAACTCGTGGCGATTCTGCCCACGTTGCGGCGACTCACCGAGATCGTCGATCCGCTGGACAACACCGTCGCGCGACTCGGTCGGTTCGTCGATCGAATCCCGGGAGCAGGGCGCCGCCGAAATCTGACGCCTGGCAACGTCTGAATCGGCGCCCCGCCACAGCAAACGGTAAGGTTTCGTTCAGCAAATCACCGGCGCGAACGGAAGCACATGTCGTTGCGAGCGTCAGCCCGATATGCGGATCCGAGGCCGATGCCGATATGCGTCCACGTGCACCGTCGGCTGGGTGAACGGCGGTCACACTCCGCGGTCTGTTTCCCAACTGAGATTGTGCGACCATGCCCGCCGGTGTCCTGAGCCGCCCAGCTGAGGCTCAGGTGGTCGCCGACTTCCTTGCCTCAGGTTCTCAACGACCGTCAGCCCTGGTAGTGGAGGGAGACCCGGGTATCGGCAAGACCACGCTGTGGTCGGCCGTTGTGAAGCAAGCGGTTGAACGGGGGTTCCGGGTGTTGACGGCCCGGCCGGCGGCGGCGGAATCAGTACTGGCGTACGCCTCGCTGGCCGACCTTTTGGCTGACGTCGATGCGGCCGCGTTTGTCGACCTGCCGTACCCGCAACGGCGCGCGATCGATCGGGTCCTGCTGCGGGCCGACGCGGATGGCGAGCCGACCGATCAGCGCGCGGTGGCGGCCGGCTTCCTGTCGATCGTGCAAAGGCTTGGCGAGCAGTCTCCGGTGCTGTTGGCGATTGACGACCTGCAACGGCTGGATGAATCCAGCGTGCGAGTCCTCGCGTTCGCCGCGCGGCGACTCGCGGTTCCGGTGGGTGTTCTCGGCGCCGTGCGCACCGATCCGGACGGCGCGCGTGCCGCGTCCTGGTTACAGCTGTCCCAAGTCGACACGGTTGAGCGGATTACTTTGTGTCCGTTGACCCTTGGCGCTTTACACGTCGTCATATCTGAGCGGCTTGGCCGATCATTTCCCCGGCCGACGATGGTGCGCATACACCAGATCTCGGGGGGAAATCCGTTTTATGGCCTCGAGTTGGCGCGGGCGATCGCGGGCGGGGCGACGGACGTCAATGGGTCGTTGCCGAGCACGCTTGCGGGGTTGGTGAGGGCCCACATTGGCAGCCTCGATGCCGAGCTGCGAGCTGCGTTGCTGGCCGCGGCGTGTTTGGCAGAACCAACCATCTCGTTGGTGTCAAAAGCGATCGATACCGACGCAGACCGACTGGTCGACATTCTCGCGGTGGCCGAGGAAGAAGCGATCATCGGGATCGAGGGTGATCGGCTGCGGTTCACCCACCCGCTGATGGCGGCCGGGGTCTACACCGAAGCCAAACCCGGGCAACGCCGGAAGCAAGGCTGCGCCGGCAAACGGGGTCCGCGCATCGGGTGTTTCCCTACATTTTTGAGGTTTCGCACGGACGCAATAGGGAGGACGTCGGTTCTTCGTTCTCGACCGGGCCATTCACAGCTGCCCCAAGGGCTCATCCACCTAGCGCTGACTCATAACCGTTCGCTGAGTAGACCCAGCACGTCGAGGTCCTCGACCGCCGCGGTTGTGCTGATTAGCGCCGGGCGGGTGACTTCGACGGGCTGCCATTGTGAACCCATTGCGGCGGTCGACACCGCGGCGATCCACGAGTAGATCGAGAACAGCCGGTACTGGTCACCGACGGTCTGTGTGTCGAGCGTCCAGCCGCTGGCCGCCAGCGCCGCGCGGTAGCGCGCCAGTAGCGAATCCTGCTCGGCGCGGCGGGTTTCCACCGGTAACGAATTGCACAGGAAGTAGGCCACATCGCGTACGCCGGGCGCTCGCGAGGCCACCGCCCAATCGTAGAAACCGGTACGACCGTCGTCGACGAACAGGTTGCCGATGTGGTCGTCACCATGTATCAGGGTCTGCTCGCCTTCGTTGAACAACGCGATGACGTCGCCCGAGCGGGCGATGTAAAGCTCGGCCAGCGCGCGGAACGCGGGCCCCATCTCGTCGCCGAACTGATCGAGCGCGAGTTTGATGAAGTGCGTGCGCTGGGCGGCGAGTTCGCCGTCGGTGGGTTTGCGCCGCATGCCGTCGGGCGGTGTGAGCCACGACAATTCGGCACCGCGATAGCCGGCGTGCAGCAGGGCCAGCTCGTCCATCAATGACGTGGCGACGCTGAGCACGTCGGCGTCCGCCGGCGTCGGGAAGCGGCAGCCCGAGGCGGCGAGGTCCTCCAGTACCATGGCGAACGACCCGTCGGTGGCATCGCACGCGGCGTGCCACACACGCGGAATACGCACTGGCAGTTGGCCTCCCACGGCACCATAGAAGCGCGCCTCGGCCACACCGAGTCCGACCTTGCGCAGGAAGCCACGCTGCTCAGGGCTGAACGGCTGCAGTTTGACGAACACACTGGCGGGCAACGTCGCCGCACCCGTCAGCCCGACGCGGGCCCGGCCCGTCGTACCGGAGTGCGCGTCGAGAACCTCCACCCCGTCCACCCGCATGCCCAGCACCTCGCTGAACCAGGCGGGCTCGAGCTCTTCCACGTCGGCGGGGATCGTCACCGTCAAGAAATTACGCGCATCGCCCGTCGATCGGACAAAAATGCTCTAATGTCCGATCGGTGGGACGAGCGCGCGGACGACGAACTGGTCGACGAAGCGCCGCTTCGCCCGGTGCGATCGGTATCGCCACGGCGGGGAGAGCAGGAACAGCGCCGCGGTATGGATCCAGCGCGCCACCTCCCGCCGGTCCAGATCGGGATACATCTCGCCCTCTGCCTGCCACGTCGCCAACAACGGCTCGTAGTGCGCGATCACCACGTCCACAATCCGTTCCGAGCCCAGCTCCAGTGCGCCCGCCAGCGCGGTGCTCTCGCTGGCGAACAGAGCTTCGTTCAACGGATTGCCATCGACCGAGCCGACCGGAACCAACACCATGCTCGGGATGCAACGGCGCGCATCGTCGGGCCGCCGCAACGATCGCACCAATCGCGCCAGTGCCGCGTCGATGCGCATCAGCACCAACTCCAGCAAGAGGTCGTCGCGGGTCGGGAAGTAGCGGTACACCGTTGAGCGGACGACACCGGCGTCGTCGGCCACCTCGGCCATCCGGATCTGCGTATCGCCGCGACGCTCGATGCAGCGCCCAGCCGCGGCCAGAATGCGCTCGCGTGCGTCGTCGGTCATCCGGCAGATGGTACTTCTCGTCCCGGCAACGTTAGGAACGTATGGGAATCAAGGACATTGGCCGGCTCCTCGGCGCTGACGAGGGCCTGAACCACCAAATCGTCGACACGTTTGCCACGCTCTCGCAGTCCGAACTGGCGTGGACCGAAAAGATCTGGGCGTCGCTGGCCCGCGTCGACGGCTCGCTTCAGGTCGACTTCGGGCTCGGCAAGTATCAGAACCGCGGCATCATCGACGGGTTCGGCGGCGTGTCCCGCGGCAGGGAGCAGTGGACGGTGCGCGGCAGCCGGGTGCTGCACTCGGCTCCCGAGGACATGGGCGTCGGGCCGATCCACATGGAGGTGGTCGAGCCGCTCAAGCAGATGCGCTTCCGCCTGGAACCCAATGAGGTGCAACCGATCTCGTTCGACATCGTCTTGACCGGCGTCACCCCGCCCTTCTTCGAGGACCGCAACCTGGTTCGTAACCGGCAGACCGGCCGAGTCGACGTCGACGTCGTGCGTTACCACCAGGGCGGCTGGGCGTCGGGCACCGTGACCGTCGGCGACGAGACCCACGAGGTGAACCCCGAGGAGTGGTTCGGTTTCCGCGACCACTCTTGGGGCGTCCGGCAGGCGATCGGTGAACCACTCGTGGATCTGATTCCCTCCCCCGGCGCGCCGAAGGGCGGCCGCGGCGGCATGAAGTGGTCGCCTACGTTTTTCCGACTGCCCGATGGCAGTTACTACGAGACCGCGATCTTCATTGTGGAGGGGCCCTGGGAGTACAGCTCGGCCTATCTCAACGGCGATGACGGCACACAGACCGCGGTGCGCAGTGTCCGCTCGCAGATCGCCTATGACACCCACACCCGATTCGTGCGGGGCGGCGAGTTGTTGATGACCATGGAGTCGGGTGATCAGCGCGTCATCGAGGTGGAGGCGCTCGGCGAGTCGGGCTTCTTCCTGAAGACCGGCGGTTATGGCAACTGGGCAGGCCACAAGCACGGTGCCTTCAAAGGCGAGCTGCACGTGGACGGCGAGTATCTCGACGATTGTTGGAGCGACGAGAACCTGACGCTGCTCGGCCAGTTCAGGGACACCCCGATCCGGGTCCGCGATGGTGATGCCGTGGGCTACGGAATCATGGAGAGTCTCATCGGCGGGGTGTGGCCCGAGCTCGGCCTGACCGCTGAATCCGACCGCAAGGTGTCCTACACGTGACCGAGACCAACGGTCGGCTCGTCGCGTGGCTCGCACACCAGCTCGGTGACGACGTGCGGATCGACGGCCTCGACACCGTGGAATTCGGGCACTCGGCGGAGATGCTGGCACTGACCGTAATGACGCGCAGCTCCCGTCGCGATGTCGTGATCCGGCTGCGTCCACCGCCGCCCGCGCTGCTCGAGCCGTACGATCTGGCGCGACAGTTCAGCATCCTGCGAGCATTGGCGCCCACACCGGTCCGTGTGCCGCCCGCGCTGTGGCTCGAGCCGACAGGCGACGTGCTCGACAGGCCGTTCCTGGTCATGGATCGGGTGCCCGGCGATGTCTACGAGATGCAGGCGCCCGACGCCGAGCCCGATCGCATTCGACGGATGTGTGAGGGCATGGCCGAACAACTCGCCCAGATCCACCTCGTCGACCTCGAGGCGGTGGGCTTGGCCGGCCTTGACGACGGCGCGCGACACCTCGACCGCGAGCTGAATCACTGGGCCGATGAAATGCATCGGGTGCAGCGAGGCCCATTGCCCGCCCTCGAGCGACTGCTCCGCGAGTTGCGGGACACCGCGCCCGACGCTCATCCCCGGATCACGCTCGTTCACGGCGATGCCAAGCCGGGCAACTTCGCGTTCGTCGGCGACGACGTCAGCGCGGTGTTCGACTGGGAGATGACGACGGTTGGGGATCCGCTCACCGACCTCGGGTGGATGGAGCTGTTGTGGATGCAGCCGGTCGGTATCACCAGCCATCCCGCGGCGATCAGCTTCGACGAATTCCTTTCGTGCTACCGCGAAGTCAGCGGAATCCAGCCGGCGAACCGACCGTGGTACCGCGCGCTCAACGCCTACAAGATGGCCGTCATCTGCCTCATCGGCTCGATGCTCTACGCGGACGGCACCAGCACCGACGAACGATTCGTGTTGAACGCCAGCGGTATTCCGCTACTCACTCAACTAGGACTCAGTGACCTGGGCATCACCGAGAAGCTGGAAGACGGGCCGGTGCTGCCCGACTAGCCCCACTTAGCACGAGCACGGAGTGCGCGTTAAAGGCCTGGCTTAGTGCGGTGCGAGGAAGACGTCGTTGAGGGTGACGGTGCGTAGGTTGCGTTCAAGGATGAGATCGCGGAGTTGCTCGTAGACGTGGGTGACCGGCAGGTGATTGAGGTGTCCGAGCACGATCGCCTGGCCGGTGAAGGCCCGCTGGGCCCGCTGGACGATGCACTCCTCGGTGATCACGGTGGAATCCGCCAGCGAACCCGACCACAGCGTCACTGCGGTGTAGCCGAGATCGGCAGCCACGGCATCTACGGTCGAGTTGTGCCTTCCGTAAGGGGGCCGAAAGTACGGCCTCGCGTCCACTCCGAACGTTCCTTTCAAGAATGCGTCGTTGCGGGAGATCTGTTGGGCCACTCGACTTGTTGGCACTCTTGTCAGGTCCGGATGCGACCAGGTGTGGTTGCCCAGCTGAATCTGGCCGGATTCCACCAACGGCCGCAGCAATGCCAGGTTGTCGGTCCACGAGCAGTACATACCGTTGACGAAGTAGGTCAGCCGTAGGCCGGTATCTTTGGCGAACTGGGTGTAGAGGCGTACCACGTCGGTGTTCACGCCGTCATCGACGGTCAGTGCCAGCACATCCCCATTCCCGGGCAACTTGTCGAGCACGCCGCCGCCCGGCAGCGAGACCCGAGCGCTGAGCGGGGGCGGCGGCAGTAGCGCGGGTGGCGGCAACAGCGTGGCAGGAACGACCTTGGCGCCCGCCAGCGGCGGCGGCACCACGGCAGCGGCGGCCGCCGTCGGTGTGTGCGCCGGTCCACCGAGCACACCGGGTCCCACGCCCGCGCCGCCTAGAACTGCGGCCGAGAGCGCCCCGAGAAAACGTCGCCGATTCAGCTCCGACACAACGCAGCGAATTGTCGAGGGCCGGTACAGGTCGGCAGTACGCGCGGCCCGAGGCCAGCCTCGCAACGGCATTGCCGTGTTTGCCAACCCGTCGGAAGGATGGGCGCTACCTCACCAGGTCGCGGACCGTTCTGACACATATTCGACGATCATGCCATGAGGCACCTACACAGCAACCTGAACACAGCAGCGCGCCGTGCGATCATGTCACCGAAACGCGTCTTTGGATCCGAAGAGGCTGTCCGGACGCCGAGCACGTCCGCGTCGAATTGCGATGTCGCCCAGACTATCTGACGATTAAGAAATTCGAACCCCCGCAGGGACGCAGTCATCAACCGATTATTGGATTCGAAGCGCCGCGCGAATCCTGCGAGAACCCTTCAACGTAGCCGAGACCTGGCGCATCGTGCAGCCACTACTGGACGCCCCACCACCGATCGAGTTCTACCAGCCGGGCAGCTGGGGCCCGCCCAGCGCCGACAAACTGCTGGCCGGCCACCCTGCCTGGCGCGAACCCTGGCTGAGCTAATGAACAGCCCGGGCGGGCGCGCACATGTGATCGAGGCAACGAACTGGTGAACGCTGGAGTTGTGACTGGGCGCGGACGGTCATGGCCAGCTTAGGATCTATCCGCTACGCCGCTACCCGTCCATACCGCATCCACATCACTCGATGACGAGGTGCGGCTGCTGAACGAGGACCTCACCGTGCAGACAATTTCAGAAACTGCGTTGCCGCCTCGCACGGTCGGCGGCGCTGGAGCTGTTCGCCTGGCTGTCGTGATCGGTGCGCTCGGCGTCGTGTTCGGCGACATCGGGACCAGTCCGATCTACACCCTCGCGACCGTCTTCAACCCCAGCGACCCACACCCGGTTCCGCTCAACACGGACAACATCTACGGCGTTGTCTCACTGCTCTTCTGGTCGGTGATGACCATCGTGACGCTGACCTACGTGACCCTGGTGATGCACGCCGACAACGACGGCGAGGGCGGCATCATGGCGCTCATCACGCTGCTGCGTCGATTCGGCGGGCAAGGGGGACGCCGAACCCTCGCCGCGCTGGCCGCGCTGGGGATTTTCGGTGCGGCGCTGTTCTTCGGCGACAGCATGATCACCCCCGCGATGTCGATGATGTCGGCGGTCGAGGGCCTCAAGGTCGTCGAACCCTCTCTTGGGGAGTGGGTCGTCCCGATCACCGCGGTGATCAGCCTGGTGCTGTTCGCGGTTCAGCGTTACGGAACGAACGCCGTCGGTCGGCTGTTCGGTCCGGTGATGATCATCTGGTTCGTCTCGATCGGCGCCTGCGGTGTGAAGGGCATTCTCGGCCACCCGCAAATCCTCAAGGCGCTGTCGCCGACGTACGCGGCGACGTTCGTGTTCGGGCACGCCAGAATTGCGTTCTTCGCACTCGCCGCAGTCGTGCTCGCGGTCACCGGCGCGGAGGCGCTGTACGCCGACATGGGCCACTTCGGTCGAAAGGCCATCACCCGGGGCTGGCTGTTCGTCGTGCTGCCGGCATGCACGCTCAGTTATCTCGGCCAAGGCGCGCTGGTGCTTGGCGACGAGTCCGCGGCGAGCGCCCCGTTCTTTTTGCTGACCCCGCACTGGGCACAGCTGCCGATGGTGCTATTGGCAACCGCTGCAACGGTTATCGCATCTCAGGCGGTGATCACCGGGGCCTATTCGGTGGCATCGGCAGCCGCTCACCTGAGCTATCTGCCGCGATTACGGATAACGCACACCTCGGAGTCGACGATGGGCCAGATCTATGTGCCCTGGATCAACGGCCTGCTGATGGTCGCGGTGCTCATCCTGGTGTTCGCCTTCCGCAGCTCGGCGGCGCTGGCCTACGCCTACGGTATGGCGGTTACCGGGACGATCACCATCACCACGCTGCTGTTCTTCTACACGGCCCGGAAGAGGTGGCACACGCCCCTGTGGCTCATCGTGATCGGCGCCGGGTTGCTGTTGACGGTGGACTTGCTGTTCCTCGCGGCGAACCTGACGAAACTGATCCATGGGGCGTGGCTGCCCCTGCTCATCGCCGTGATCGCGTTCACCGTCTTGTCCACGTGGCAGCGCGGACAAGACATCGTCACCCGAGCGCGGACGGAAGCCGAGGGACCGCTTCGTCCGTTCGTCGATCGGCTGGCCCACACTCAGCCGCCACTACAACGCACCAAGGGCACGGCGGTTTTCCTCAACCGCGGAAAAGAGACCACGCCCTTGGCGATGCGGGCCAACTGCGAGCACAATCACGTCCTCCATGAACACGTGATCATCATGGCGATCGACACCCTGCCGGTCCCGCGCGTACCCGAATCCGAGCGAACGGAGATCGACGACCTCGGCTACACCGATGACGGGATCGTCCATCTCACCGCGCATTTCGGATATATGGAAGCGCCCGATGTTCGCGGCGTGCTGCGCCTTTTGGACCCGTCGCAGACCGAAGGCCAGATCGACGTCGACGGCGCTTCCTACTTTCTGTCCGACCTTGAACTGACCATGGGGACGGCAAAGAACATGGCGCACTGGCGCAAGCACCTGTTCATCGCGACGTCGCATATGACCGCCGACGCCGCCAATTACTTCGGTCTGCCTCCCGACCGCACCGTGGTCATGGGTTCGCGGATCGAGATTTAGCTCCGTCCACTACCGCCAGGTTCGATGGTGTCGTCGTCCCAGTCGACCCACTCAGGCAGTGGGGTCGCGGGCAAAGTGCCGCGCACGGACGCCTCGTAACCAGGCTGTCCGCTCGCTCGCCGCGTCCATCTCGGGTCACCACGGTTGGCTCGGGATCGGCGGACACCAGCGACCACAAGAACCGCCACCCCGAGAGTCAGCACACCAACCAGTGCCACTTTCAACACAATTAACCACATGGTTTACCGGTGCCCCCCTTGGACCGGGCAGGCTTTATCGAGAGCGACGAGTTCGCTGCCGAATTGCTTGTGTAAGTCGGCGTAGGGCCGCGCCCAGGCAGGAGGGGCGCTGGGATCTGCCGGCACCGAGGTATCGGACCGGACACGTGTGATCAGCTCAACCAAGCTGTTAGCATCGTCGGCCAAGTGGTGAGCATGAGAGGCTATGTCGGGCAAGCTCATTCGTGCGGCATAGCCCTGCAGATGATTCGCCCAATCCTGGTAGTCGCTGATGCTGGCTTCACGCCCTTGTCCGGGGTTGAAAGCGTTCGCAAGTATGCGGCCTTGAGATTTGTTGTAGTCGATCATCGCCCGAGCCACTTGACAATCCGATGACGAGGACTGGCCATGGTGGATGGCCGACCGCCACACCATCAGAGCCACGACGATCCCAGCGATGGCCGCGACGGCGCCAACCCATGCCCACTTGCGCCTAGTCACAAGCTTGCCAACCACACGAGCGTCCGCATCCATTGGTCTTACCTGGGGGCGGTCATCACGGGGGGCCGGGGCGGCAGGCCGCTACTGCCCTGGGGGACGCCACCGGCGAACGTCACGCTGCCACCGCAGCCGTCGGGCAGGTAGTAGGTGGTCCCCGCGTTGTTTCCGGACAGACCAGCGATCTGAGGTAGCGAGATCGGCTTCCAGGCCTGGTCGATGTTCTGAATTGGCGGAAGCCCGCCGATGTCGCCCTGTTCGCCCTCAATGCCCTTCAGGCCGACGTCTCCGCCGAAGGCAATCGATGTATTGCGCTGGTATTCATAGACATTCTGCACCCATCGCTGCTGCTGCGGGTGACCGTTGTCGTTGACCGTTCGCGTTGTCGTCGTGGCCTGCTGGCCGGCTAACTTGAATCGGTATTCCTCCTGGCCCTGTACCGCGGGCGCGTCGATATCGCCGATCCAGGTCTTTCCCGGCACGTACATGCCGGTAGTGGGTCCGACCTTCAGGGGTGTGCCGGCGGGGAACGGACGGTACTGCGGCTGCAGAGCCGGCGGCGCTGCGCCGGTGTAGGGCGGAGGCGGCGGCACGTCTTCCCAGTGCCCGAACCTCGGATCGTCGATGAACGGGTCGGTGGGATCCGGTGGTTGTCCGGCTTGCCATGGCCCCGTTACCTGCGGCGCTTGAGGATTCGGCGCATCACCGTCGGCCATATTGATCGCAGCGGCCAATTCTGCATCGACAGCATTGGCTTCGGTGAGAATCTTGTCGAGGCGAGGCTGGAGCTGCATTTCGGCGATCTCCGCTTCCATCTGCGGACCGCTGAATGATGGGCTCGGCACGACTTGATTGGTCGTGGGGTTAATCGTCATGTGCAGCTCGGCGGCATCGTGTTGCAGCGTGCGCAGTTCCGACTGCACCTTCTCGATGCCGTCGGCGGCTTTGCCCGCCGCCTGGGCTACCGCCAATGATTCGTTTCCGTGGGCATCGAGGTCTTGGCGGATCGAAGCGTTGGCGTGCTTTCTGGCTTCGGCGGTGGCGCCTTCCCAGGTGTCGAAGACCGACAACGTGCTCAGCTGGCGCGAGGTTTCGAGAGTCGCATTGCCGCGCGCGGTGGCGGCGTGGAAGACGTCACGCACCGCTCCGGCGTTCCACCGCTGCACGTCGGCCACCGTCAACACCATCGGGTCAGACCGAACCGGCGAGGCCATCAGGGACAGTCACGAGACGAAACTTATGGCCGTTCATCTCCAGAGCCCGCTCGGCATCGTGGGCCTTCATAGACCGGGATTCTACCGAAATCCCTGGTCAAAGGGTGGAGCTAAAGGGATTCGAAACCCTTGCCTTGACCAGGCAAAACACAGTCTGACCTCCGGTGGACTGCTGGTAATGCGGTCAGGCGAACTTCCGCAGGGGTCAGGTCGCTTCACCGGCTAGCGATGATGGCCAGGTGTGCAAGTGCGGCGGCCAGGGCGAGGATCAGGAATATCGAGACACGCGGGCTGACGTAGGCGCGCAGGAAGGGCTGCGTCGGGAAGGAGAAGGTCTCGGCGACTCCAAGCGGCTTGTATTTATGGGCGGCCTCGAAGGCGGGATCGAGCACCATCTTCATCATGTCGCGGCGCGAGCGGTACCGCATGAAGCCGACGATGCTCCAGCCCGGATCGGGGCCCACCATCCAGGAGTCGACGTAGCCGCCGACCTTCCGCGTCGCCAGCGCCGGATGCCCGCCGTGTCGCAGCAGCAGCGGGATAAAGGCCTTGGAATAAGCCTTCATCATCTCGACGGCCGGCACCTGGGCTCCAGTATCAGGATTGGTGACCATGGTGTCGGGCACCCGCACCAGATTGACCATGACGAATTCCCGCCCGTCATCCTCTTCGAGGAAGGTGCGCACGGTCGACAGATCATTGACCTCGCCGACGCCCGCCGCCTCGGCCCGGGCCAGCATGGCGTCGACCTCCTCTTGCGTCAGTCGGCCGCGCCAATTGTCATAAAACAGGCGAAAGCCGCCGTACAGCGCGGCCGCTAGCAGCCATACCCACCATCCGGCCGTCATGGGCGATCTCCCTTCAGAAAGGCCGTCATTGCCTCTCCTCGGCGGTGGGTGGCGCTGGCCACCCTGTGATCAACGCCCTCAGACCCAACCGCCACGACCGGGTGATCTGCCGGCTGGACCGGCAATGTGTTCTGGTCATCAAGTCGTACGCCTCTGGGGACGCCAGCGCGTCCAGCAGAGACAGTAGGCCTGAGGCGTCGGCCGTTGTCCGCCCGGCGATCTCGGCCTGAAAGCACTCCCTCGTCTGCGCCGCCAGCGCAGCACGGTTATCTGCGACCGCCTCGAGCATCGCCCGGTGATCGAGTGCACGGATCCGGGCCAACATCAGCAGCGGCCCGGCCCGCTCGTACAGGCCGACCCGGGTGCGGACGAACAGCCCGATCCGCGACTCCAGACCTGCGCCCGGTGCCGGCCGCGCGACGACGAAATGCGAGTAACGAGAGCGGAACCGGTCCAAGGCCTGCCGTTGGAGATCGGCCAGACCGTCGAAATTGCGGAACACCGATGACACCGACACCCCGGCCCGCTCGGCAACATCCTGCGCCGACGGCGGGGCCTTGCCCTCCAGGATGAGCGCGAACGCCGCGTCGACCACAGCCTCTCGGCCACGCTCCCGGCGAACCCGCCGTCCGTCCGGTTTCGTGCCGACATCGCCGATGTGCGCACTCACGTCAACGGGTCCTTCGCTCACGTCGACCAGGGTAGGGTCCCGGCCCAAGGTATTGCTAGTCCGACTCGCATAATATCGGCCGACGATGCTTTACTTGCCGGCATGAGCTTTAGCCGACACCGGGTCGCCGCAACGCTGGGCATCGTCGGGGTGAGCCTGCTCGCCGCCGCGTGCGGCTCCGCACCCGTCACCTCCCCGACGACGGCCCCCACCCACCACATCGTGGCCAATGGCCTTCGGGGCAAGCGGTATTGCGAGATCCTTCTTGTCCACCCGGGCAAGCGGGGGTTGGCGGCTGACGTGTATAACTCCTATGGCCTCAACGACTGCCCGCAGTCGGATTGGGCGAAGCTCGATGCCGATCAGATCGCCAACGACAACGGTGTGCTCACCGCCGTGCTCAACGGCCCGCGATACTGGCTGATGGATTCCATTGCTAAGGACGACTCGCCGCGGCAAACCAAGATGTTCGGTGGCATCGCCATGCGCGAAGAGGCGACTGTCGAGATCGGCGATCCGATAAAGGCGGCGCGGCCTTACACCCCGCACGCGGTGGACCGTCAGACTGTATTCACCTTCGACGTCGGCCGCCAGATCTACGAACTCGTGGAACCGGGCGGGACACGATGGGTCATGCAAACCTGGAGCCAGCAGAAGGATCCCGAGCTCTCCGAAAACGATCTACCGGGCCTGGCGTCGCGGTTGGCCCCGCCCGACGGATGGAAGTTTGACGTCAGGACGCTGTCGGCGCCCCTGGACATCGTCACCACGTCAACCAGCGCACAAGTCCTGCAGGACACCCTGAACAACAGCTATTCACAGCAAACTCCCGGCTGACGGGATGATCACTCGCCGAAGCTGTTCGGTGGACGAGGCTAACCTTTTCGACGACGGCGTGCCGCCAGCTCAGGCCATCCAAGGGGCAGGCGTCGGATTGCGCTCTCAAGCGATCCGGCGCATAACGAACTATTGCTAGCCATACTCGCAATATGTAGCGTCGACTACCGATGCGCCGGTATTCAGCGGGCCCCGTCGACTTTGGAGAACGCCATGAAGATTCTGCGCACGCCTGACGATCGCTTTGACAATCTGCCGGATTGGCCCTTTGCGCCGCACTACACCGAGATCACCGATGCAGCGTCCGGGCAGGTGCTGCGGATGGCTTACGTGGATGAGGGCCCGAGGGATGGCAGCACGGTGTTGCTGCTGCACGGCGAACCCAGCTGGTCGTATCTGTACCGGCGGGTGATCCCCGCTCTTGTCGCGTCGGGTCACCGCGTCCTTGCTCCCGATCTGATCGGCTTCGGTCGTTCCGACAAACCGGCCGACCGCAACGACTACACCTACGAGCGTCATGTCGCCTGGCTCAGCGATTGGCTCACGGCTACGGACGTGCACGCCGTGACGTTGTTCTGTCAGGACTGGGGTGGACTGCTCGGCTTGCGACTCGTCGCAGCTTTCCCCGAACGCTTCGCGGGTGTAGTCGCCGCCAACACCGGGCTGCCGGTGGGAACGCCGCTGTCCGACGGTTTTACGCAGTGGCTCGCCTTCAGTCAGAGCACGCCCGACCTGCCAATCGGCGCGATCGTCAACATGGGTACTGGTCGGGAGCTGACTCACGCCGAGGTGGCCGCCTACGATGCGCCGTTCCCCGACGCGAGCTACAAAGCGGGCGCCTGCCAGTTCCCCACGCTCGTTCCCATCACCCCTGAACACGGTTCCGTGGCTGAAAACAAGGCCGCGTGGGAGGTGCTGACTCAATTCAAAAAACCGTTCATCAGCGCGTTCAGCGACAACGACCCGATCACTCGGGGCGGGGACGCGGTGTTCCAGAACCTGATTCCCGGGGCACAAGATCAGCCGCACGTCACGCTCAAGGGCGGCCATTTCCTGCAAGAAGATTGCCCCGACGAGATCGTCGATGTCATAGCGGGCGTGACCTCGGCGACGTTGGGATCACGGCAGTAGGGCGGAGGCGAACCCACGGCACTATCTCTGCCGATCCCGGCAACTCAAAAAGACCTCTGAGCTGCAGTTTCTTGGTGGAGCTAAGGGGATTCGAACCCCTGACCCCCACACTGCCAGTGTGGTGCGCTACCAACTGCGCCATAGCCCCAAGATGTGCCTGTCGAAGTTACACCACGGCCTGCCAGCCATCAAAGTCGCTGATCAGGCAATGCCTTCCACCGCCGGTACCGCCGGCGCGCATTGCGTCTCAGGTGCGAACATCCACACCAGGGCGGCAGCCAGCATGATGAGTCCGCTGATCGTGAATCCCCACCCGTATCCGAAACGCTCGGCGATCTTCGCCACCGAAATCGCGCCGACGATCGCGCCCAGATCGGCCATCATCTGAAACGCCGCCACGGCGGTGCCCGCGCGTGCTCCGTTGCCGAGAATGTCGGCGATCGCAGCCTGCTGCGGTGATGCAAACACCCCTGACGTCGCCCCGGCCACGCACGCGGCGACGAAGAACATGGACAGCGACGACGAAGCGCCCAACCCGATCGTGGCCGCGGCGGAAGCCACCAGCCCGCCGATCAACAGCAGGCGCCGTCCGATTCGGTCGGACAGATAGCCACTGGGAAGAACCACCGCGACATTGCCGACCGCGAAAAGCGCCAGAGTCAGCCCTATCGCGCTCGGACCACGGCCCAACACATCCGAAATGAACAGTGGCACAACAGCCATCCGCAGTCCGAACACCGACCAGCCGGTCGCGAAGTTCGACACCAACGCCGCGCGATACGCGCGGTTCCGCAACGCGGTACCGACCGTCACTTCCGCATGTGTCTGCTCGGCGGGCGCGCTCAGGGTCGATCGCCGCAAGTTGTAAGAGACCACGACCGCCGTCAGCAGTGTTACCGCTCCATAGATGAGAAATGGTGCCCGCAGCCCCAAACCCGCTGTGAGACTGCCCATCAGCGGGCCGGCGACGAGGCCGATCAGAAACGAGCTGGCGAACAGGCCGGCGACCCGCCCACGAGCGTCGGGCGGGCTGATCCGAATCATCAAACCCAACGCGGAGATGAAGAACATCGTCGACCCGATGCCACCAATCGCGCGGAACACCAACAGTTCCCAATAGTTCTGCACGAATGCGCAGGCGGCAGTGGAGACCGATCCGATGAGGAGTCCGAACAGGTATATCGGCCGCTCCCCGAACCGCTGCACCAGCAGCCCGCTGGGCGGCGCGAAACATAGCCGCATGACCGAGAACATCGTGATCGCGAACGTCACCGCGCTCATGCTGACCCCGAACGTGCGGGCGAAGGCCGGCAACACCGGGGACACCACGCCATAGCCGAGCGCCGACACGACGTTCGCCCCGATCAGCACCCACGCTTCGCGCGGCAGCCTCGTCTGGTCACTGCGCCACGCGGTCAAGCGAGCGCGTTGAGAGACGAGGGTCACCCAATGACTTTATCCACAACCTGTTGCGCAGCTCTCTGGACGTCGGATAAGTGATCTGGACCACGAAATGACTCGGCGTAAATCTTGTAGACGTCTTCGGTGCCCGATGGGCGTGCGGCGAACCACGCGTTGGCCGTGGTCACCTTCAAACCGCCCAGCGGCGCGCCGTTGCCGGGCGCCGTCGTGAGCTTCGCGGTGATCTCTTCACCGGCCAGCTCGGTGGCGCTGACCTGGTCCGGAGACAGCTTGGACAGTCGGGCCTTCTGCTCGCGGTTTGCGGGCGCGTCCAGCCGCGCATACGTGGGGGCGCCGTATTTCTGAGTCAACTCCTGGTAGCGCTGCGACGGAGTGGCCCCGGTCACGGCCAGCATTTCGCTGGCCAGCAGCGCGAGGATGATGCCGTCCTTGTCGGTCGTCCACACCGACCCGTCGCGGCGCAGGAACGAGGCCCCCGCCGACTCTTCGCCGCCGAAGCCGATGGTGCCGCCGATCAGACCGTCGACAAACCACTTGAACCCGACCGGCACCTCGACGAGTTTGCGTCCGATGCCCTCGACCGCGCGGTCGATGATCGACGAGCTGACTGCAGTCTTTCCGACGGCGATGCCGGCGGGCCAGGACGGCCGATGGGTGTAGAGGTAGTCGATGGCCGCCGCCAGGTAGTGATTCGGGTTCATCAGGCCGGCATCGGGTGTGACGATGCCGTGGCGGTCGGAGTCGGCGTCGTTGCCGGTGGCGATCTGGTAGTGATCCCGGTTGGCGATCAGCCCTGCCATCGCGTCTGGTGAGCTGCAGTCCATCCGGATCTTGCCGTCGTGGTCGAGCGTCATGAACCGCCACGTCGCGTCGACCAGCGGATTGACGACGGACAGGTTGAGCCGATGCCGCTCCCCGATAGCGGCCCAGTAATCGACACTGGCCCCGCCGAGCGGATCGGCGCCGATGCTGATGCCGGCCTTGCGGATGATGTCGATGTCCACGACGTTCGGTAGGTCGGCGACATAGGCATCCAGGTAGTCGTGACGCTGGGCCGTCTGCAGCGCGCGCGCCAGCGGCACCCGCTTGACCGCCTCGCCACTGCGCAGAATCTCGTTGGCGCGCTTGGCGATTGCGTTGGTCGCATCGGTGTCGGCCGGACCACCGTTGGGCGGGTTGTATTTGAACCCGCCGTCGTAGGGCGGGTTGTGCGACGGCGTGACCACGATCCCGTCGGCCAGCCCGTCGCTGCGTCCCCGGTTGTAGGTGAGGATCGCGTGGCTGATCGCCGGGGTGGGCGTATAGCGATCGGCCGAGTCGATCATGGCGACGACGTCATTGGCGGCGAGCACCTCGAGCGCCGATGCCCACGCCGGCTCGGAGAGACCGTGCGTGTCACGGCCGATGAACAGCGGTCCGGTGGTCCCGTGTGCCGAGCGATACTCCACGATCGCCTGCGTGATCGCCAGGATGTGCGCTTCATTGAATGCGCCGTTGAGTGCCGAGCCCCGATGACCCGATGTCCCGAACGCAACCTGCTGAGCGACGTCGTCGGGATCGGGTTCCAGCGAGTAATACGCAGTGACCAAGTGCGGCAGGTCGACGAGGTCTTCGGGCTGAGCCGGCTGACCGGCACGAGGGTTGGCCACCATGTCGTCAATTGTGCCTAATAAGCTGCCGGAGCACTGCCTGCAACCGAAGGGATTTCGACCAGTGGCAAGCTCTGCGTCGCCGCGCGACTACCGGGAGTTGGCCGCGGTGTTCGCCGGAGGCGCGCTGGGCACCCTGGCGCGCACCGGCCTGAGCACCCTCGCGGCCAGTGACCCAACGCGCTGGCCGTGGCCGACGTTCACCGTCAACATCGTAGGCGCGTTCTTGGCCGGCTATTTCACGACGCGATTGCTGGAGCGGCTGCCGCTGTCGAGCTACCGCCGGCCGCTGCTCGGAACCGGACTGTGCGGCGGCCTGACCACCTTCTCCACCATGCAGGTCGAGACACTGAGAATGATCGAGCATCACCAGTACGGCCTGGCCGCTGAATACACCTGTGCCAGCGTGCTTTTGGGGTTGCTCGCCGTGCACCTGGCCACGGCCCTGGTGCGTCGCGTGGCGGTGCGCTGAATGCTCTGGCTCGGAGTGGTAGTCGCCGGTGGCGTCGGGGCCGTGCTGCGGTTTCTGGTGGACGGCGCGGTCGGTCGACGAGTAGCGACGTCGTTTCCGTTCGGAACGCTGGCAGTCAACATCAGCGGCGCCACCCTGCTCGGGTTCCTCGGCGCGCTGGCGTTGAATCGCTACGCCGCGCTGGTGGCGGGCACCGCTTTCGTCGGCTCCTACACCACGTTCTCCACCTGGATGCTGGAGACGCAGCGGCTCAGCGAGGAACGGCAGATCCGCAATGCCGTTACCAACCTCGTCGCCAGCATCGTGCTGGGCATCGGGGCGGCGCTGTTCGGACAATGGATCGGCGGTCTGCTGTGAACCAGCCCTGCCTCAAGCTCACGACCTACTTCGGCGAACGCCAGCGCACCGTCGGCGACGGCGGGCGGCCGAGGTTTCTGGCCGACGCATTGCTGGACCTGTTCGACACCCGGGAAGTCGCGACCAGCGTGATGCTGCGTGGCATCGCGAGTTTCGGGCCCCGGCACGTGTTGCGCACCGACGAGTCGTTGAGCCTGTCGGAGGATCCGCCGGTGGCCATCGAGGCGGTCGACGTCGAATCGAAGATCAGCGGCCTGGTCGACGACGTGGTCGCGATGACCGGCCGCGGTCTGGTGACGTTGGAACGCGCACGTTTGGTCGGCGGTGGCGACGCCGAGTTCGGCACCGACGACGCGGTCAAGCTCACGGTCTACGCCGGACGCCAAGAACGCATCGGCGGCCTACCCGCACACCGCGCGGTGTGCGACCTTCTGCACCGGCAGGGATTCTCCGGCGGCGCAGTCTTTCTGGGTGTCGACGGAACGGCGCACGGCGAGCGTTACCGGGCCGCCTTCTTCAGCCGCAACGTCAACGTCCCGCTGATGATCATTGCCGTAGGGACGGCGGCGCGAGTGTCGGCAGCAGTCGCCGAGCTCAGTACCCTCGCGCCGCGCGCGTTGCTGACCGTCGAACGGGTGCGGCTGTGCAAACGCGGCGGCGAGCTGTTCGAGCGCCCACATCAGCTGCCCGACGCCGATGACCAAGGCCGGCCGCTGTGGCAGAAGCTCATGGTCCACACCAGCGAGGCCACCACGCATGGCGGTGTACCGATCCATCGTGCGCTGGTGCACCGGCTGCTGGAATCCGGAACGGCTCGCGGCGCCACCGCGCTACGCGGCATCTGGGGTTTCCACGGGCATCACAAACCACACGGCGACAAGGTGTTTCAGCTGACACGACGGATGCCCGTGGTGACCGTCATCGTCGACACCCCGGAGTGGATCGCACGCAGCTTCGACATCGTCGACGAGCTGACCGCCGAGCACGGGTTGGTGACCAGCGAGATGGTGCCGGCCGTGGTGTCCATCGACGGTCCGGACCGCGACGGCGGGGGCTCGCTGGCCCGCCACGACTACTGAGGATCAGCCACCGCCACCCGCACCGGGCGCTGCGCCGGCAACACAGCGTTTAGCGGCATTCGGCTGGGGTACGCCCACCTCAGTTGATGGACCGCCGGGGTCCGTCTAGGAGCAAAGCAAAGGGCGTAACGCAGCATGTCCGAGATGATCATCGCGTCGCCCGACGACGTGATCACGTTTCTCACCGCACAGCACGCCCTGATCGAGGACATGTTCGACCAGGTGTTGCTCGCGTCAGATCCGCGGGCGCGGGAAAAACCGTTCGTGCAGCTGCGCCAATTGCTGGCGGTGCACGAGACCGCCGAGGAGATGGTGGTGCACCCCCGGGCGCGCCGCGAGGTGGAGGCCTTCGACTCGATCGTCGATGCCCGCCTCGAAGAAGAGCACGACGCCAAGCAGTTGCTGTCCGGCATCGAGAAACTCGACATCACCTCGGCGCAATTCATCGAGGAGCTGACCAAGCTGCGCGACGCGGTGCTCGACCATGCCCTGCACGAGGAAAAGTACGAGTTCCCGAAGCTGCAGGAGCAACTCGACGACGACGAGTCCAGGCGGCTGACCGCTGCGGTGCATGCGGCTGAGGCCATTGCACCGACCCGCCCGCATGCGGGCGTGGAATCGCCGCTGTTGAACTTCGCCGTCGGACCGTTCGCGTCGATGCTGGACCGCGCTCGCGACCTGATCGAACACGGGCTCGGCTGAGCCTCGTGCGCTAGGAGGTCAGGTTGCTGATCCGCCGGATCACCTCGTCGCGGCCCAGGGCGCGCGCGATCTGGAACAGATCGGGGCTCTTCGTCGAACCGGTCAAGCCGACTCGGATCAGCTGGGACGCCTCCCGAATCGACCCCGGATAGGCGTCCGGGTTCTTCTTGTATTCCTTGGCGTTGCCCGCGAAGCCGAACTTGTCGGCCAGGTCCCGGATCTGCTGGAACCACTGCACCGGCTCATCGAGATCCTGGTAGGACGCGACGAAGTCACCCGCGAATGATCGCACCAGGTCGGCCGGCAGCCCACCCAGTTGGGCGTCGTCGGCAACCACTGGCGTGAACAGGTCGGCGAAGAAGAAGCCGTATGCGGGACGAAAATCGGACCATTTGCGGAGATCTTTGCGCGGGTTGTCGACGCCGTCGCGCTCCACCGCCAAGGCGGCCAGCGTCTGCTCCGGATGGGCTTCGATCACCTGTTGCAACTCGGGATCGAACTCCGCCGCCCAGGCAGTCACCGCGGCATAGATCTCCGGTCCGCTCAGCGTGGCGATGTGGTCGGCGCTGATGTCTTCCAACTTCACCAGATCCACCAACGGGCCGGCGCCGCCACATTCGGCCAGCGATATCGGCGCGGCCAGCGCGTCGGGCAGCGGAGTTTCGGCCAGCCGCCCGTTGGCCAGCCCGCGCAGGTAATACAGCACGGCATCGGCGGGATAGCCTGAGCCGATGTAAAAGTCGACGTCGGCTTCGGGGTCTTTTCGCTTGGACAGTTTCCGTTTACCGCCGGGGATCTGTTTCATCAGCAGCGCGATGTGCGCGTAGGTGGGCGGCTCGAAGCCCAACGCCGCGAACAACTGAAGATGCAGGGCCGTCGACGACAGCCATTCCTCGCCGCGGATCACCAGGTTGCACCGCATCAGGTGGTCGTCGACAGCATGGGCGAAGTGGTAGGTCGGCAGTTGCACGGCCGCCGACGACTTGAGGATCACCACGTCGTTGTAGTTGTCCTCCATCGACAGTTCGCCGCGAATCGCGTCGGTGAAGGAGGACCGCCCGCCGGTGCGGCCGGGCGAACGAAAACGCACTACGTACGGCGTCCCGTTCTCCAACTGCTCTCTGACGGCCGCGGCGTCGGCGTCTCGCCAGATCGCCCATTCGCCGTAGTAGCCGGTTGGGCGCTTGAGTTGCTGCTGGCGAGTGCGGGTCTCGGCGAGCTCCTCGGCGGTGGCGAAGCACAGGTACGCCTTCCCGGAGCGCAACATCTCGCGCGCATAGCTGAGGTAGATCGTCGCCCGCTCCGACTGGCGGTACGGGCCGTATTCACCGCGGCCCACCCCCTCGTCGGGAATGACCCGAAAGTAGGCGAAGGCGCGATCGAACTGCTCATGCGCGCCCGCCACTTCCCGCGACTGGTCGGTGTCCTCGATCCGCACGAAGTAACGGCCACCGCTCTGGTGCGCGACCGACTGGTCGATCATCGCCGTGTAGATGCCGCCGAGATGAATGAAGCCGGTCGGCGACGGAGCCAATCGGGTCACCTGCGCGTCGGAAGGCAGTTCGCGAGGCGGATAGCGCTGCTCCCACTCGCCCGGCTCGGGCAGGTCGGCGGGAAAGAGGCGGTCAACCTCGTGCGGCTCCAGCATTCCGGTGACGGCTCCAATCTCAAGGTTTGCCTGGTCGATGTTAGTCACGGTGGCCAGACGGAACACAGCTCACCGGCCGCATCGTCCGTAGGCTGGGCGGGATGAGCGTCGTACCGGATATCACCGTTGCTCTGCAAGACCGCTTCGCGCGCGATCTGCCTGAGATGGTGGTCAGTTGGCAGGCCCAGACGTGTCCCAACCCGCGTCTGCTGGCTTTCAACGTACCGCTGGCCAACGAACTGGGCCTCGATCCGGTCTGGCTTCAGGGCCCTGAGGGACTGCGCTTCCTGGTCGGCAACCATGTTCCCGACGGCGCAGCGCCCGTCGCCCAGGCGTACGCGGGCCACCAGTTCGGCGGCTACGTCCCGCAACTGGGCGACGGGCGCGCACTGCTGCTGGGTGAGCTCGCCGACGCCGACGGGCGGCTTCGCGACATCCATCTGAAGGGTTCGGGTGCGACGCCGTTCGCTCGCGGCGGCGACGGCTTGGCGGCGGTGGGGCCGATGCTGCGCGAGTACATCGTCAGCGAGGCGATGCACGCGCTGGGTGTCCCCACCACACGCTCGCTGGCCGTGGTGTCGACGGGCCGGATGGTGCAGCGGGAGACAGCATTGCCGGGTGCGGTGCTGACCCGTGTCGCAGCCAGCCACCTGCGGGTGGGCAGCTTCGAATACGCCGCCGCGACCGGCAATCTCGACCTGGTGCGGCGCCTGGCCGATCACGCGATCACCCGCCACTACCCCGGCGCCGCCATGCTTGACAATCCTTACCTCGCGCTCTTCGAAGCGGTAGCCGCGGTGCAGGCGTCGCTGGTGGCGCAGTGGATGCTGATCGGCTTCGTTCACGGCGTGATGAACACCGACAACATGACGATCTCCGGCGAGACGATCGACTACGGCCCGTGCGCCTTCATGGAGGCCTACGACCCCGACACGGTGTTCAGCTCGATCGACCAGTGGGGCCGCTACGCCTACGACAACCAGCCCGTCGTCGCCGGCTGGAACCTCGCCCGATTCGCCGAGGCCCTGCTGCCGTTGCTGGCCGACACCGTCGACGAGGGCGTCGCCCTGGCGGAAAAGGCGTTCGATGTGTTCCGCGTCCAGTACGACGCGACCTGGACCGACGGGATGCGCGCCAAGCTCGGCCTGCCCGACGACGTCGACGCCGCAACGATCACGTCGTTGGCCGAGGAATTGCTTGCGCTGCTGAAAGAGAGCCGCGTCGACTACACCTCGGCGTTCCGGGGTTTGAGTCACGCAGCGCGCGGTGACGCAGAACCGGCTCGCGGACTGTTCATCAACCTGGCCGGCATCGACAAGTGGATCGCGCATTGGCGGACGCTGGGTCCCGATGCCGCAGCCATGGACCGGAGCAATCCGGTGTACATCCCGCGCAACCATCTCGTCGAGGAGGCGTTGACCGCGGCTACCGCCGGAGATCTGGATCCGTTGCAGCAGTTGCTCACTGCGGTCACTTGTCCGTACGAGCAACGACCGGGGCTGGAGCGGTACGCCAGCCCGGCGCCGGAAGATTTCGCCGACTACCGAACTTTCTGCGGCACCTGAGCTTCGAGACTGACCGCACGTTGCTTGACCGCGGCCTGCAGGATCGACCCAGCGGTCACGAACGCGGGTTTGTCGCGGTCGGCGGGAACGATGGACAGGCCCGCAGCCCGGCGTAGCACCATCAAGGCCAGGGCGCTGTAGGTGGTGTAGGCGATGATCAACAAATTGACCCGCCCCTCCACGCCGTTGAGCGTGATGATGTGTTGGGGTTTGTGTTCCCAGCCGGGCCAGTTGAAGTCGGGTGGTCGTTGTAGATGCGGCCAGTTGACGTTGATGGACGTGATGTCGCCCAACATCGGGGTCAGTGCGGCGACCAGGCCGGGTAGCTCGACGGTCATGCGATCGACGCGAGGCCACCAGGCTCCGTCGATGTCGCCGCCCAATCGGTCGGAAACCGAAAGCCGGACCGGGTTTGCCGACCGCCAGTCACTCATACGACGGCTAGGAGATATGAAGCAAGAATATTGCAGTTCAACGGAATTCCTTTACTGCTAGCGTCGCCCCTGCCGATGCAGGACGGCGGAGGAATTCCGTTGCCGGTGAATGCGATCCGCGCGTATTACGTTGCATCACCGCTGACAACGAAACGGCTCTCACTCAACAGTACGCCACCGGCAGTGGTTTGTAACGTCGGCATGACGTAGCGGTCGGCCACCGCGCCGATTGCAGGTACAGTGGTGGAAACAATCGGGGGGACTCAGTGACCGTACAAAACTGGTGTGACGCACCCGAAATTCATCCATCGCAGATCCGCGTCGGTGACATCATCGGAACGCTGCGCGAAACCAGTCTGCGCTACACCGTCAAGATGGTGAGCGTCCCGCACTCGGCGCCCCGCAAGTGGACGTTCTTCGGCCGCGACGACAAGGGCCTGGACTACGCAAACGTGTTCGGCGAGAACGATTTAGTCCGTCGATACGACAAAGCGTCCTGACAGTAGTTGGTAGCCGTCGCTTTGCGGCGACTACCTGACACCCTGGGGCACCCGACTCGGCTTCGGCGCTTTGGTGAGATTGTTCGCCTTGCGAATTCCCCTGTCCAGCAATGCTTCCGGCGCAAACTTTTTCAATATCGTCAGCTGACGAGCCAACGGCCCGGCCGGATAGCGCAACTTGGGTGCGCGGCTGGTGGCCGCCTTCAGCGCGACCTCGGCCACCACCGACGGGTCGTCTCCGGCGCGCACCGCCTTGATCAGGCCCTCTTTGACGTGTTCACGCAGAGCCCGATAACTCTCGATCGGTGAATCTGGATCGGCGGCATTGGCGTCGAACGCGGTGTCGGTATAGCCGGGCTCGACCACGGACACTCGGATGCCGAACTCGCGGGTTTCGTGATCGAGCGATTCCGAATAACCCTCGACGGCGTGCTTCGAGGCTGCGTACAAAGCGCCGTACGGCGCCGGTAGGAAGCCCAGCACCGAACTGATGTTGACGATCCGGCCGCTGCGCTGGGCCCGCAGGTGCGGCAGCACCTCGTTGGTCACCCGGATCAGCCCGAAGAAGTTGGTGTCGAAGAGTTGCTGCGCCTGAGCGATCGAACTCTCCTCGGCGGCGCCGAAGACGCCAACTCCGGCGTTGTTGACCAGCACGTCGATGCGTCCCGCGCGCTGAATGACCGTCGAAACCGCCGAGGCGACAGAGGCCGGGTCGCTGACGTCGAGTGGTAGCAGTTCCACGCCGGCAATCGGCTCGTTCCGTTGCGGGTTACGGCTTGTGCCGAACACTTCGAAGCCCTTGGCCGCGAAGGCGCTGGCGATGGCCCGTCCGATTCCCGACGAAGTGCCGGTAATCAGAACCACGGGCGGACGCTGAGTCATGCTTACTCCTAGTAAACCGATTGGTGTACCTATACCGGCGCCACGCTACAAGACTTGACGCGCGATGTAAACCGTTCGGTATACTCCTGACATGAACAAGCAGTCCGCGACGCAGAAAGGTGGCCGCGGGGCGCGCCAGCGCATCCTGGACACGGCCGCCGAGCTGTTCTACCGCGACGGCATCAATGCCACGGGTGTCGAACGGCTTGCTGCCGAGTCATCGGTCTCCAAAAGGACCCTCTACCAGCATTTCCCAAGCAAGACGGCGGTGGTCGAGGAGTACCTGCGCGGCATGGACCAGCTTGTCGCCGACACGATTCTTCAGTCACACAACGACCTGACACCGCGCCAGCGGATGCTGGCCGCTTTCGACGGCCATGACGCGGCCGGCGAAACGTTTCGGGGCTGTCCATTCCACAACGCAGCCGTCGAGTCGGCCGGATCGATGCCTGGGGTGCAGGACATCGTGCGGACGTCCAAGCTCGGCTTCGCCGACTGGCTCACGCAGCTGGCCGGCCAGGCCGGCGCCGCCGATCCGCGGCAGCTCGGCAATCAACTCGCCGTGCTGTACGAGGGCGCCGGCGCGTTGGCGACATCGCTGGACGACCCAGAGCCGTGGGCTCGTGCCAAGAAAGCCGCCGCGGTGCTGATCGACCACGCCCTCGGCGAGTAGCGGTCAGCGCGCGCCGCGAACCAATCGCCCGGGCCGCGCGCCGGTGTCGGCGCCGTGTCGGCGCGTCACCACGCCGTTGACGATCGTGGCGTCGTAGCCCGAAGCTCCCTGGATCAGCCGCTTGCCGCCGGCCGGCAGGTCGTAGGCCATTTGCGGACGATGCAGGGTGATCGCGTCCATGTCGATGATGTTGACGTCGGCGCGTTTGCCGATCTCGACCACACCGCGGTCGGACAGCCCGAACAGCTGCGCGGTGTCGTAGGACTGCTTGCGGATGACGTACTCCAGTGGCAGCGTGTCGCCGCGGTGCCGATCGCGCGCCCAGTGCGTCAGCAGGAACGTCGGGAACGACGCGTCGCAGATCATGCCGCAGTGCGCACCGCCGTCGGACAGCCCGACCACGCCCGCCGGGTGAGTCAGCATCTCGCGAATCGCATCATGGTTGCCGTAGGCGTAGTTGTAGAACGGGAGCATCAGCATCGACGTCGCATCGTGCTCCAGCATCAGGTCGTACAGCGTCGACAGCGGATCCTCACCGCGTTCAGCAGCGATCTTCTCCACCGTGCGCTCGTCGGTCGGCTCGTAGTCGGGCGGATCGCCCATCGCGTAGGTGCGGCCGAGCGCATACTGGGCGAGGGCAAACATGTTGTCGAACAACAGAGTTGGATCGGGCGGTAGATCCTCCTCGGCAAGGATCGCGGCCTTGACGGCGGGATCTGCAAGCCGGCGCGCAAGCTCCTCGCGGCCGCATTCGGCCTTCAGCCGCAGGAAGGTCGGGCGGTGGGTGAACGCGTGATGCCCGTCGAAGCCGAACAGCATGCCGAACGGCCGCGCCGCGATCTGTGGGTACAGCCGGCTGCCTGCGGCGTGCGCCGCCGCTGAGACGTCGAGCTGCTCGCGCCACAGGTCCGGGGCGGCGTCGACCTGGATCATGCCGAACGAGATCGGGCGGTCGATTTCGGCACCCAACCGCTGCATCCACTCCAGCTCTTTTTTCGGGGCGATGATGTCTTCGCCCGCCACGCCCTGCGGAGCCAGCTCGAACACCGCCTGACCCCCGGCGGCCATCGCCCGGCCAAGGCCGAACAGCTCGTCTTCGGCGGCGTAGGTTCCCGGTACCGGTTCGCCGTCGATCGCCCGGTGGCCAATCGTGCGCGACGTCGAAAAGCCCAGCGCCCCAGCCTCGATCGCTTCCTGAACCAGTCGCGCCATCGCCGCGATGTCATCCGGCGAGGCGGGCTCGTTGCGGGCGCCGCGGTCCCCCATCGCGTACGCGCGGACGGCGCCGTGAGCCACCTGACTCCCGACGTCGACGGCGAATTCCTGCCTCCCGATCACGTCGAGGTATTCGGGGTAGCTTTCCCAGCCCCAGGAAATGCCCTCGGTGAGCGCTGCGCCGGGAATGTCCTCGACGCCTTCCATCAGGCCGATCAGCCAGTCCTCTTGACCCGGCCGCACCGGGGCGAACCCGACCCCACAGTTGCCGGTGACGACGGTGGTCACTCCGTGTCCGCTGGACGGCTCCAGCAGGGAATCCCAGCTGACCTGGCCGTCGTAGTGGGTGTGGATGTCGACGAATCCGGGCGCGACGATCTTTCCGGTTGCGTCGATGGTCTCGGCGGCGTCGCCTTCCAGCGGAGGGCTATCCGGCCCTCGGCGCCGAATCTCGACGATCTTGCCGTCTTTGACGGCGATGTCGGCATCGTATCGGTCCGCGCCGGTTCCATCGACGACGGTGCCACCGGTGATCTTGAGATCGAACACGATTACTCCCTTGGCTGCGCTGCCCATTGGCTACAGTGACACTCCAATAAGGGAATGTAACACCGTTACAGAGGCTTCGGGGGTACTTCAGATGACGTACGCAACGCCTGACGTCCGGCGCGAAGACGCGATCGGCATACCGCCGCAGCGGCCGACCCTGGTGCCCGCGGAGCGGTACTACTCGACAGCATTCGCACAGCTCGAAGTCGAACGGATGTGGCCCAAGGTGTGGCAGGTCGCGTGCAGCCTCGACCACGTCGCATCCCCCGGCGACTACTTCGAATACCGTTGCGGGCCTTACTCGGTACTCATCGTGAACGACGACGGCGCGTTGCGCGCCTTTCAGAACGTGTGCCGCCACCGCGGCAACTCGCTGTGCGCCGGCTCAGGCTCGGACCTGCGCGAGCTGCGCTGCGGCTATCACGGCTGGACGTGGGATCTGGCCGGCACCATCAAACGAGTTCCGAACCGCAAAGGCTTCGGCGCGCTGTCGATGGGCGACTTTCCGTTGTTCGCGGTCCGCGTCGACACGTGGGAGCGGCTGGTCTTCGTCAATCTCGACCTCGACGCACCGCCGCTGGCCGACTACCTGGAAGCGGTGCCCGACGACATCGCCTGGCTGGGTCTCGGCGACTTCCGTTGCTACGCAACCTTGACCGTCGACGTCGACGCGAACTGGAAAACCATCGCCGACGGGTTCAGCGAGACCTACCACATCCAGACGCTGCACCCCGAGTTGCACAGGTGCATGGATGACGTCTACGCGCCGCAGGTGATCTGGGGGCACACCGGAAAATCCGAGCAGCTGTACGGCGTGCCGAGCCCTCATCTCAAGCAGCCGCTGAGTGACGCCGAGGTGTGGGACGCCTACGTGACAACCCAGGGCGCGCTGATGGGGGTGGCGGAAGGCACACCGTTCCCGGGTGGGCACCCAGTCATAGACGTCATTGCCGAGCAGATCCGAGCTTTCGCTGCCGGACGCGGCGTCGACGTGACGTGGGCCGGCACCGATCAGTTGATGCGGCTACACCAATACAACGTCTTCCCGAATCTGTCGGTGCTGGCCAACGCCGACCATCTGACGGTGCTGTCCTCCCGTCCTGGGCCCGATCCCGACCACGGCGAATTGGTGATGATGCTGTGGATGCGCATGCCGCGGGGCGCTGCGCGCGGCACACCCGCCGACGTTCGGTTGACCGCGGACCAGGCCGAGCCGGGTCTGGTTCTCACACAGGACATTTCGGTGCTGGCCGGCCTCCAGCGTGGTCTGCATCAACCCGGGCTCACACACCTGACGCTGTCCAACGAGGAGCGCCGCGTTATCAACATGCACCGCAATCTGGACCGCTATCTGGATCTCCCGGAGACGCAGCGTGTGACAGGAGGTGAGACCGATGACTGAACCGGTTAGCGCGCAGACGATCCTCGACGCTGCCGCCGGACTGATCGAACGGCAGGGAGTGGAGGCATTCACGATGCGGGGTCTCGCCGAAGAACTCGGAGTGGCCGCCACCTCGATCTACTGGCATGTCGGCGGACGCGACAAGCTGTTCGACAGCCTGGTCGACCGATTGCTCAGTGAGATGGCGCATCTACCGATCGACGGCGGCAGCCCCGTGGAATGTATTGCGTCCCTGGCTCGTTCGCAGCGCAGGGTGTTGATCGAGCGGCAACACCTACTGGCGATCGCGCACGAACGCGACCGAACACCGACGCTGTTCCTGCCGATCCAGCAGAAACTGGCTTCCCTGCTGGCGGATGTGAGCGTCACCGGGACCGATGCCGCGCTGGTGTTGCGCGCGGTACAGGTGCACGTCATCTCGTCGGCGGTGATGCAGTTCTCGGCGGTTCGCGGGGCCAAGCACGAGGAAGAGGATCCCTCCCTCTGGGACGACGACTGGCCGGATCGGGATCTCGTGCAAGCACTCCAGTCCCCCACCGACTACGACGCGGTGTTCGAATACGGACTCAGCGCGCTGCTGGCGACACTGCGCAGCTAAGTGTGACACCGCGAAAGTGCAACTGCCGAGCTGTTTCCCGAGTAGCTGCGTCGGTAGTTGCACTTTCGCGGCGGCCACTAGCCGTCCACCAGGAAATCGGCCACGATTCCGGCCATGTCGTCGATGGCGGCGCGCGGAATCACCTCGAAGCCGTGAGTGCTCAGCGTCGGCAGGCACAGCAGTCCCGCGCGCGGAGCCAACTCAGCATGGAGAGTTCGTCCATGTGGGCCATGACCCGCGTCGCGGCCCCGCCGGCGATGGGGCCCGTCCGGTGCCGGTGATCGGTGGACTCCGACGCGTACTCCGTGGCGCCGAGTAACCGACAAGGGGTTGCAGCTCGCGGGCGCACACGTCGCGCACCGCGTCCTCCTGACCGCAGGGACCGTACGTCCACAGCAGTTCCTGTAAGAGGCTTTCGGTCGTGTCCAGGTCGCGTTGGCCCGGCCCCGCCGTGCGAAGCGGATGGTTTGCCGGGCCATCGGAAGTGGTAGCCGCGTAAGTTGACGGTGCGCGATGCTGAACGCAACGGGTCGCATGTAGGACGGCGGAGGGACGGCAGTGAACGAGGAGCAACTCCAGGAGATGCGCTCGGGGCGTGGCTTCATCGCCGCGCTGGATCAAAGCGGTGGCAGCACCCCCAAGGCACTGGCGCTCTACGGAATTCCCGAGCAGGCGTACGGCAACGAGACTCAGATGTTCGACCTCATCCACCAGGCGCGCGCGCGGCTGATCGAGAGCCCAAGCTTCAACCGCGACAAGATCCTGGCAACCATCCTGTTCGAGCAGACGATCCATCGGACCATCAAGGGCGAGAACACCGTCGCCTTCCTGTGGAAGCAGAAACACATCGTGCCGTTCGTCAAGGTCGATCAGGGTCTCGCCGACGCGCAGTACGGCGTCCAGCTGATGAAGCCGATGACGAAGCTCGACAGTCTGCTCGATCGCGCCGTCGAGCGCGGCATCTTCGGCACCAAAATGCGCTCGTTCATCCAGGAACCTAACGACGGCGGAATCAAGGCGGTTGTCCAGCAGCAGTTCGACTGCGCCGCGAGAATCGCCCGTTATGGGCTGGTGCCCATCCTCGAGCCCGAAGTCAGCATCAAATGCCCGGACAAGCCGACGGCTGATCGGCTTTTGGTGGCGGCGCTGCAGGAGAAGCTCGACGATCTCCCGCTGGATCGGCAAGTGATGCTCAAGCTGACGTTGCCGGACGAGGCCGACCTCTATGAGCCGCTGATGAACCATCCTCGAGTGTTGCGCGTGGTCGCTTTGTCCGGCGGCTATACCTTGGCGCAGAGCTCCGAGATCCTGGCCCGCAACCACCGTCTGATCGCAAGCTTCTCGCGGGCCCTGACCGAGGGCCTCACCGTCGACCAGAGCGATGACGAATTCGACCAGAAGCTGAAGGCGAACATCGACGAGATCTATACGGCGTCGGTGACCTGAACACGCAGCAGACAGCGATGTCGGACTTTTAATAAACTAGCGCTCGATGCTGAAAGTCCGCCACGAGCCGTCCGCTCCCACCCGCACCCTGCGACTCGCCTCGGGTGACGAGATCCCCGCACATCGGCACGATGACCACCAGATCGTCTACGCCGGCCGCGGGGTACTGGCCGTCACGACGGACAAGGGTTCCTGGATCGCTCCGGCGACGAGGGCAATTTGGATTCCCGCGGGCACGTTCCACGCGCATCGCGCCTACGGCGAACTCAAACTGCACACCGTTGGTCTGGCGGCCACCGACAACCCGCTTGACCTCGATTCGCCGACCGTGCTGACCGTGGCGCCGCTGCTGCGCGAGCTCATCATCGCCTACACCGGCAGCGACGAGGACACTCCCGAACGGACGCGGCTGCGCGCCGTGTTGCTCGACCAGTTGCGCAGCTCTCCGCAGCAACCCCTGCACGTGCCCTCCCCGACCGCTCCCCTGCTCGCCGCGGTGTGCGACATCCTGCACGCCGACCCCGGCGACAGTCGTACGCTCGCCGAGCTCGGCCGCGTGGTCGGGGCCAGCGATCGCAGTTTGTCGCGACTGTTCCGTCAGGATCTCGGTATGACGTTCCCGCAGTGGCGCACTCAGTTGCGGCTGCACCGAGCGCTGGTGCTACTGGCCGAGCGGACGCCGGTGACCACGGTGGCACATCAGTGCGGTTGGTCGTCGGCGAGTGCGTTCATCGAGGTGTTCCGGCGCAGCTTCGGCCACACCCCCGGCGCGTCGAATCGCCTGGATATCGACGAATCCAATTGGGCATCAAGCTAATTTAGTGGCCCGCCACCGCAGGCGGACACCTGCCACGTCGACATTAATATCGCTGAAACCCGCCAGATTAAGCCGCTTACGCAGCTCGTCCGGTCGAAGCGGGTTGTAGATATCGCCGATGTGGATCAGCCGGAACAGCAGCGACGGCAGGCGGTCGCTGCCGGCAAACACGCCTCCGGGCCGCAAGACGCGAAACGCCTCGCCGAAAAGCCGGTCCTGCAAACGATCGGTGGGGATGTGATGAAGCATCGTGAAACACACCACGGAGCTGAAAGCCTTGTCGGGCAACCCGGTATCGCTCCCGTCGCCATGCACGATGCGCGCTCGATCGCCGTACAGCTGCTGCAGCCTCTCGGCCATGGGTTTGTCGACCTCGACCGCGGTGACCGCGCCGGCCCGGTCGACGAGTGCGCGCAGCGTTGCCCCGTAGCCGGGACCGATTTCGAGGGTTTGGTCGCCCAGCTCGACATCGGCGAGCGCCCACGGCAACAGCTCGTCGCGGACCATATGGGCCCAGCCCGCCGAACTACACCGCCGCTGATGCAACATGTTCATCGCCATGATGTGACGCCTTCCCGTCGAGATCTTGATGTACTCCGGGACGCTATGAGAGACAACGGGTGTGCGGCTTCCGAAAATATGCCGTGCTATATCGAAAACCCGCCACGGTGCCTACGCCCGACGGTCGACGCCTTCGAATCCGCCGGAATATAAGTTTGCGCAGGCCCGTTGAGCCCGACGTAGAACGGGTGATTATCGAGAGGTCCGATCATGGCGACGAGCGCGCAGGTCCGGGAAAACTTGCTTCTGCAGGGGCTCCGGAAGCCGTTAGCACTCAACGCCGTTGACTGGAAGATCAAGCACGACAAGCCGTCGGCGCCTGCTTCTGAGATTCAGGACGAAACACTCGAGGTCATCCGCACTTTGGTCGATGACGGACTGGTCAAGCTAGGCGCGGTACACCACAATCGCTTCATCAGCTCCAAGCGCTCGCTGGACCGGTCGATGCACCGAATTTCTCACCGGTACGTCGATCACTACGACGACCCCGAGCGATGGATGTTTTCGGCGTGGATGAAGCTAACCAGCAAAGGTCAACGGCTTGCGCAAGCCCTGGAGCAGCGGGCCGTCGACTCATATCGCGACAGCTGGGCCGGCGCTGATCGCTGCGAAAACGTAGTGAGGCATGACTTTTCGTCTCACGACATCACGGGCTTGACGCAGTTGCGCGCCCAAGTTGCCGAATGGCAGACCGCAGCAACCCAGCTGAACCGCGACGTGGCCTAGAACCCGCTAGCGGTTCTCGGCCTGCAGGAATCGTCCCGCGTGTAGCTCCGTGCCGAAGCCGGGCGCGAATTCGCCTTCGGTGTAGACGATCTGACCACCGACGACCGTCGCGCTGACCAGTGTGTCGTTGCGATTGACCATCCGTTTGACATCGGGCGCCCCGGGATAGGGAGCCTCGGCGTAGGCAGCGCTCGAGCCGTCGAAACCGGTGGGGTTGATCACGGCGATGTCGGCTCGTCTGCCGTTGCGCAGGTAGCCCGCGTCGAGGCCGTACCAGTCGGCGAGTTCGCCGGTGAGGCGATGGACCGCGGTTTCGACGGGCATCGACCGGCGTTGGTGGACGCGTTCGAGCATGCGCAGTCCGGAGTTGTAGAACGCCATATTGCGTAGGTGCGCGCCAGAATCCGAGAAGCCGATCTGCACGTTCGGGGACCTTTGCATGCGGTCCAGCACCTCGTCGCGATCGTTGGCGACGACAATGCGCCAGCGCAGCCGGGCGCCGTGCTCGACAGTCAGATCGAGCAATGCGTCGGCAGGTTCGATTCCGCGGTGTGCGGCGACATCGGCGAAAGATTGCCCGACGACGGAATTGTCGGGACAGGCGACGATCTCGGCGTCGGACAGGTCGCGACTCCACACTCGCGGGCCGAATTGCTTGGTCATATCCTTGCGGAACTGCCGGCGGTACGACTCGTCGGCGAGCAGCTTTCCGCGACTCATCTCGTCGCGGAAGTTGAGTGCGGCTGAGCCGGAACCGAATTCCTCGAACACGACGAGATCGACACCGTCGGCATACATTTCGAACGGCACCGGCAGGTGCTGCCAGCGGAAGTCGCCGCCGGCTCGGTTGGTGAGACTGGCGGCCAGCAACGTCAGCCGTGCCGCCCTGCGGTCGGCCTTGACGTCGGCCGCCGCGATCAAGGTTGTCTTTAACGGTCGCCGGAATCCGCGGCCGATGCTTTGCGCCAGGTAGCGCGACACCTCGGCTTGCCGCGCCAGGTTCGGGGTGCTCTGGTGCACGCGTCCACGTTGTCGCAGAACGGAGTTGAGGGCATGAAATTCCGACCACTTCGCGTAGGTCGAGGGCAGCTGCCGGGCCGGAAAGCGGGTGCCTTCGAGTTTGGAGAAGGAGCTTCGCAGTGTGGACAGCCCGACGAAGCCGGCGTCGAGCGCATCGGCGAGCATCTGCTTCATCTGACCGATCTCGCCGCGGGTCGGCCGGTAATCGCCATCGACCGACTGCCCCAGACCCAACACCGCGGCCCGGATGTCGGAGTGGCCAATGAACGCGGCGACGTTCGCCCCGAGCGGCAGCGAATCCAACGTCTTCACGTATTCGGCTGGGCCAGTCCAGGTTTTGGCTTCTTTGACCGAGTCGTGGACGATCTGCCACGGCAGTGCCTCGACCCGGGCGAACATGTCGGCACAGTCGTCGGCGTCGCTGTAGACCGTCGACAGCGAGCAATTGCCGAGAATGACTGACGTCGTCCCATGCCGCACCGACTCGCCCAGCCCGGGGCTGAGCAAAACTTCCGCGTCGTAGTGCGTATGCACGTCGATGAGCCCGGGCAACACCCACTGACCGCGGGCATCGACGCTGCGAGCGCCCTCCGGAAGCCCCTGCGCGACCGCGGCGACCTTGCCGTCCCGCACACCGACGTCGGCGGTGACCGGCGGCGCGCCCGTTCCGTCGAACACTGTCCCGCCACGAATGACCAGCTCGAACTCTGCCATCGGGAGCCCACCTTTCGATACTCACGAGTATCCACTCGATACTTCGGAGTATGCTTTCGCCCATGTCGCCTGTCAAGCCGCCGCGGACCCGCCCCACCCGGGACGAGGTGCGGGACCGGATATTGGAAGCAGCCTCGAAAGTATTCGCTGCCGAAGGGTTCGCCGGCGCCACCATCGACGCGATCGGTCAAGCCGCGGGATTCACCAAAGGCGCCGTCTACTCGAACTTCGGCTCCAAGGACGAACTGTTCCTGGCCCTGCTCGACCGCGAATTCGAGCTTCGCGGCGAACAGATCGCCACCGCGCTGGAAAGCGGCGGCGACAGCGCCGCGACTGCGCAGACGTTGAGCCGCTCAGTGCTCGACTCGGTTCACGATCACGCCGACTATTACGTCTTGTTTGTCGAGTACTGGCTACGTGCCGTGCGTGACCCGGAACTGCGCGAGCGCTTGATCGCGCGGCGTCGTGCCGCCGCCGCTGAGCAGGCCGACACCTTCACCGACTCTGCCGCCGCCGCCGCATCCGGGCGGCCGCTGGCCGACCTAGCTCAACTCGTCGTCACAATGAACTTGGGCATCGCGATGGAAGAAGTACTGCGCCCGGGAACGATCGACCCCGAGCTCCTCGCGCAATTAATCACCTCCCTGCTGGAATCTGTTGCGGTGCACAGCGATGAGGAGCGCTAGTGAGCACGCAGGATGAAACGGAAGCCTCCGCCGTGATCACCGCGACCGGGCTGGGCGTGGACGGCGAGCACGAGCCCCTGTTCTCAGGCATCGACTTGGCTATTCCCGAGGGTTTTCACGCCATTCAGATGCCCGGCGGGCCAGGTCAGACCGCATTGTTGTTGACGCTGGCCGGTCGATTCAAGCCCTCCCACGGCACCGTGACGGTGCTCGGCGACACCAAGCCACGGGCGATTCGCCGGCACTGCGCCATCGCGGCCTTCCCCGACATCGACGAGCTGGAGGAATCGGTGACCGTGCAGACGGTGCTCGCCGAACAGCGTCGTTGGCTGGCGCCCTGGTACAAGCAGATCCCTCACGAGGCGGGCACGTCCAATTTGGCCGAGGTATTCGGCGAGACTCCCCTGCCGGCCACCGACACCTACATCGTCGAATTGTCAGACCTGGAGCTCTTTTTGCTCCGGATCGCGTTGGCAACGATGTCGAACCGTCCGATCCTGGTGGTCGGCGATCTCGAGCAGGTGCGCGACAACGCGCGCCGCGCCATTGCTGTGGACCGGTTGGGCGCGCTCGCCGCGACGCGCACCGTCGTCGTCGGCGTGACCAATCCACTCGGCGCACAAGCGCCGGACCACGAACTACACGATCAACGCATCCTGACCGAAGGGGACTGATGATGCTGGCTGGACTCGCATTCGGTTCGGAAATCAAACGCTTCGGCCGCAAGCGTATGACGCGGGTGGCGATCGTCGTGCTGATGCTGCTGCCGCTGGTCTACGGGGCCCTGTACCTGTGGGCGTTCTGGGACCCGTTCGGCCACGTGAACAAGATGCCGGTGGCACTGGTCAACTCCGATCGCGGCGCGGTCGTGTCCGGCCAGCCGTTCAATGCGGGCACCGAGATCGCCAAGAGCCTGACCGCTGACGGCAGTCTGGACTGGCACGTCGTCAGCCCCGAGGAGGCACGCAACGGCGTCGCGCACGGCAAGTACTACTTCATGGTCGAGCTGCCGCCGGACTTCAGCGCGGCGATCGCGTCACCGGTGACCGGGCAACCGAAAAAGGCCAACCTGATCGCGGTCTACAACGACGCCAACAACTACATCTCGACCAGCATCGGCCGCACCGCAATCGACCAGGTTCTCAACGCCGTCTCCTCACGAATTTCCGGACAGGCGGTCAATCAGATGCTGTCCGTGGTGGTTTCGTCCGGATCGGGCATCAAGCAGGCCGCCGACGGGGCCGCCCGGCTCGCTGACGGCACGGGTCAGCTGGCGGCCGGTCTGGACACCGCCCGGTCCGGGTCGGCGACTCTTGCCACCGGCGCGCGGCAACTCTCCGATGGAATCAACTCCGCCACCGACCCGCTGCTGGCGGTGAGCAAGGCGGTGTCCGTCATTGGTGGCAACACCGACCAGCTACAACAAGGCGCCACCGCGCTACAGCAGGCAGGAGACCAGATCGGCGCAATCGCCACGGCGCAGGACGCCGCGGCCAACTCGTTGTCCACGGTGATAGACCAACTCGCCGCACGACAGGATCCGCTGGCAAACACGTTGCGCGGCGCGCAGGATCAGCTCCGCCAGCATCAGTTCACGCCCGAGATCCGGCAACGCCTCACCGACGCCCGCAACGCTGCCATCAACATGACGTCGGGGCTACGCGCACCAGGCAGCCCGCTCGCAACGGCCCTCGACCAGGTGGGAAGCAAAGGGCAGGATCTGACGAACAAGCTCACCCAATTACGCGACGGAGCTCAGCAGGTGGCCGCCGGAAACGCCCAGTTAGCAGACGGCATAGCCAAACTCGACGACGGCGCACAGCAGCTCAAGTCCGGGTCGGCTGAGCTGGCCACCAAACTCAGCGACGGCGCCAAGCAGGTGCCCACCTGGACCAACCAGCAGAAGGACGCGGTCGCTGACACCATCGGCGGTCCGGTTCAGCTCGAGACCTCGCACGAGAACGCGGCGCCTAACTTCGGCACCGGCATGGCACCGTTCTTCATCACGCTGGCGCTGTTCTTCGGCGCACTGGTGCTCTGGATGGTGTTGCGACCGTTGCAGAGTCGCGCGATTGCCGCGGAGGTACTGCCGATTCGGGTAGCGCTGTCCAGCTACCTTCCGGCTGCCGTGATCGGGATGTTCCAGGCAGGCATCCTGTACTGCGTGGTGCGCTTCGGCCTCGGCATGCACGCGGTGCACCCGGCCTCGATGCTCGGCTTCATGATCCTGGTCTCGTTCGCCTTCGTCGCCGCGACCCAGGCGATCAACGCGCTCGTCGGCCCGGCGGTGGGCCGGGTGCTGATCATGGCGCTGCTCATGCTGCAGCTGGTCAGTGCCGGCGGCATGTATCCGGTGGAAACCACCTCGAAGCCGTTTCAGGTTCTGCACCGATTCGACCCGATGACCTACGGGGTCAACGGGCTTCGACAGCTCATCCTCGGCGGCATCGACGGCCGGCTGTGGCTGGCAATCGTGGTGCTGGTCGGTATCTGGGCCGGCGCCATGCTGGTGTCGTGCTTGTCGGCCCGACGCGATCAGCTCTGGAATCTCGAGCGGCTGATACCAGCGATCAAGATGTAGCGCCGGACCGGCGCAGCCGGCCGGACAGCTCTCCGTAGCGCGCCTGTGAGCTTTCGTTAACGAACCGGACGTCAATTACGCGCCTGCTGTGCAGACGTCGCTGCCACAATGACCTCCTGCGCGCTGCGATTCGCTTCGGCGCGTGTTGGGCCGATCGAACGAACAGGACTCTCAATGACCGATGTCGACCAGACACCCAGTGGCGTCCGCGCCGACCTCAACGAGCACTCGCGCACCGGCATGGGCGCCCACGCGCTCCAGCGGGCGATCACCGACCACCTGCGCTATTCGATTGGCCGTCCGGCCGCCGCCTTGCGGCCTGAGCACTACTACCGGGCGCTGGCGCTGGCCGTCCGTGACCGCATGCAGGATCGCCGGATGGCGTCGACGCAAACTTCGCTCGACCTCGGCCGCAAGGTCACCTGTTATCTGTCGGCTGAATTCTTGATGGGTCCGCAACTGGGCAACAACCTGCTGAACCTGCACCTCGAGCAGGCGGCCAAGACCGCGCTTGCGGCGATGGGTCAGGATCTCGATGAGATTCTGGCGTGCGAGGCCGAACCGGGCCTGGGCAACGGCGGCCTCGGCCGGCTTGCCGCGTGCTACCTGGACTCGCTGGCCACCCTCGAGCGTCCGGCGATCGGCTACGGCATCCGCTACGAGTTCGGCATCTTCAACCAGGAAATCCGCGACGGCTGGCAGGTCGAGAAGACCGACAACTGGCTGGTCAACGGAAACGCTTGGGAGATCCCGAAACCCGACGTGAACTACCTGGTGAAGTGGGGCGGTTACGCCGAGCACTACACCGACGACGCCGGCGACGACCGCGTGCGGTGGGTGCCCGGACGTCTCCTGAAGGGCGTCGCTTACGACACCCCCATCCAGGGCTATGGCGTCAACACCTGCAACGTGCTGACGCTGTGGAGCGCGCGGGCCGTCGAATCGTTCGCGCTCGAGGCGTTCAACACCGGCGACTACTACAAGGCCGTCGAAGACGAGGTGACCTCGGAGACGGTCACCAAGGTGCTTTATCCGAATGATGAGCCGGACGCGGGCAAGCGACTGCGCTTGCTGCAGCAGTACTTCTTCGTGTCCTGCTCGCTGCAGCACGTCCTGCACATCATGGACGACCTCGCGGATGCCGGCGTCCGGGAACTCCCACAGCGGTTCGCCATGCAGCTCAACGACACCCATCCGTCCATCGGCGTCGCCGAGCTCATGCGCCTGCTGATCGACGAACGCCGGCTGGATTGGGACGAGGCGTGGGAGATCACCGTCGCGACGTTCGGCTACACCAACCACACCCTGTTGCCCGAGGCGCTGGAGAAGTGGCCGCTGACGCTGTTCGCCGAGTCACTTCCGCGCCACCTGGAAATCATCTACGAGATCAACCGCCGGTTCCTCGACGAGGTGCGTGCCAAGTTCCCCGGCGACGAGGACCGGATTCGCCGCATGTCACTGATCGGCGAGGACGGCGGAAAGAACGTCCGGATGGCGCATCTGGCCACCGTCGGCAGCCACGCCATCAACGGAGTCGCGGCCCTGCACTCGGAGTTGCTGAAAGAGAGTGTGCTGAAAGACTTTTACGAGTTGTGGCCGGAGCGGTTCAGCAACAAGACCAACGGGGTGACGCCGCGGCGGTTCCTCGCGCTGTCCAACCCTGGCTTGCGGGAACTCCTGGACCGGACCATCGGCGAAGGCTGGCTCAAGGACTTGGACCGCCTTCGTGGTCTCGAGCCGTTCGTCGACGACGCGTCGTTCCGCGCCCAATGGCGAGACATCAAGCGCAGCAACAAGGCACGCCTGGCCAAGTACCTGCATACCGCGACGGATATCGAGCTGAACCCGGACTGGATGTTTGACATCCAGGTCAAGCGCATCCACGAGTACAAGCGCCAACACCTCAGCGTGCTGCACATCGTCGCCTTGTATCACCGGCTCAAGCTGAACCCGGGTCTGTCGATCCCGCCGCGCGCCTTCATTTTCGGCGGCAAAGCCGCTCCCGGCTACTTCATGGCCAAGCGGATCATCAAGCTGATCAACGCCGTCGGCGAGACACTCAACGCAGACCCCGAGATCAACAAATTCCTGAAGGTGGCATTCGTGCCGAACTTCAGCGTGAAGAACGCGCAGCTGATCTACCCGGCCGCGGACCTGTCCGAACAGATCTCCACCGCCGGCAAGGAGGCATCCGGAACCGGGAACATGAAGTTCATGATCAACGGTGCACTCACCATCGGCACGCTGGACGGAGCCAATGTCGAGATGCGCGACGAGGTCGGCGCCGAGAACTTCTTCCTGTTCGGCCTGACCGAGTCCGAGGTCGCACGCGTCAAGGCCGACGGTTACCGTCCGGCCGACTACATCGATGGCAACGAGGAACTCCGCGCGGTCCTGGATCTCATTGCCGGCGGCCAGTTCTCACACGGTGACACCGAGGTGTTCAAACCGTTGGTGGACAACCTGCGCTACGACGACCCCTTCCTGGTGTGCGCCGACTTCGCGTCCTACGTGGCCGGCCAGGAGCAGGTGAGCGCGGCGTGGCAGGACAAAGACGGCTGGACGAAGAAGTCCATCTTGAACACCGCGCGCAGCGGCAAGTTCTCCTCGGATCGCGCGATCGCCGAATACTGCGACGACATCTGGAAGGTCTGGCCACTGACCGTCACGATGTGAGGTGCCCCGTCAGCGTTGGGGCGGTTCTCGTCTGGGCGGGATGGGGAGCCGGGCACTTTCGTCGAGGTCGACGTCGAGGGCGTTGAGCATCAACGCCAGACCCGCGTAGCGGTTGATCACCATCAATACCTCGACGCAGGCCTCGGAGCCGAGCGCACGGTGCACGCGATCGAAGGTTTCGGCCGAGACGCTGCGTGTGGTCAGCAGCTCGGTGGTCAGTTGCAGCACCGCGAGCTCGGTTGGTTCGAAAGCGGTTGTCTGCCAGTCATGCTCGGAGAGAACCGCGTCAATCTCATCGCCGCTCACGCCCGCTGTGCGGGCGACGTCGCGGTGTTGGCCGAGTTCGTAGGGGCAGCCCATCAGGTGGGCTGTCCGAAGTACCACGAGCTCGCGCAACCTGGTCGGTAGTACCGGGCTGGTCAGAGCGGCGTTGCCGGCCACCATCCAGCCGGTGAACACCTTGTCGGCGTTGGCCAGCGCGCGGTAGACATTGAGATTGCCTCGCGCATTGGTTAATTCGCGGGCATGGGCCGTCATGTCTTCCGGGTTGCGGTAGCTGATTCGAGTCATCGGGTCTCTCCTGCGGGCCGGAATCTGGTTTCGGTGTCGACGTCGACATCGACCGCGTTGAGCACAAGCGCCAACCCGTAATAGCAGCTGACCAGCATCAGCAGCTCGGTCAATGCCTCGTCCCCCAGAACGGCGTGGGCGCTGGCGAATGACCGGTCGCTGAGTCGGTGCGTGCTGCACAGCTCGGTGACGACGTCCAGCAGCACACGTTCGGTGTCGGTGAAGCCGGCCGCGTCGAAGTCTTCGGTCTCGACGATCGCACTGATCTGCGCCTCGGTGAGTCCAGCGTCGCGCGCGATGCCGATGTGCTGGCTGAGTTCGTAGCGAGAGTCCTGCAATCGGGCCACTCTGAGGATGACCACTTCCCGTGTCCGCGCGGTGAAGGTGGGGCTGTCGAACAACTCGTCGACCATCTGCGTCCAGCCGGCGAAAACCGCAGGGGCGTTGGCGAGCACTCGGAACACATTGAGCGCGCCCCGGCGTGCGGTGAAGTCGCGGATGGCTTCGGTCTGCTGGTCGATGTCGGCCAGCGGTATGCGTGACATGGGTTTCCTCCCTTGATTATTCGGCGTCGCGGGCAAGGACGAACGTCCAGTCCAGGGTCACGAATGGTTCGTCGACAGTCGTCCCGTCCGGCGCGACGCCGGGTTCACGGCGCACGAAATCCGCCTGGAGGGACTCCACATCCGCGAAGACGGCGTCGCGGTTGATGTAGGGGTCGTCGCGGTAGAACAGTTGCGTGATCAACGACTGGTAGCCATCGGCGTGGAACCAGAAGTGCACATGCTGGGGCCGCATGACGGAACGGTGTGCGGCGCGCATGATTTCACCGCAGGGGCCGTCGGTGGGCACCGGATAGTAGCGGGGTGTGATGGACCGGTACCAGAATCGGCCGTCGCCATCGGTGGTCAACAGCGCCCGCATGGCGAATTCGTCGTGCAGTTTCTCGCTCTGCTGTACGTCGTAGTATCCCTCGCCGTCGCTGTGCCAGGTGTCCACGTGCGCGCCGCCGATCGCGTTTCCCCGATCGTCGACGACTCGGCCGGTGACGAACATCGGCGTACCGGACACGCCGTCAGAGATGTCGTCGCCGTTGTCGGCGGTCGGCCGGCCCTCGACGTAGAACGGGCCCAGCAGCGCCGACGAGGTGACCGACGACCCGCTGTGCTGGTTGATCCTATCCAGCAGCATGCTGAAGCCCAGAATATCGGAGAGCAACATCACCTCCTGACGCGTCGGAGTCGATATCTTGCCGACCCGTTCCAGGAAATCCATTGCGGTGAACCATTCTTCACCGGTCAGCCGCACATCGCGGGCGAAATCGTGCAGGTGCTGCACCAAGCTCACGAGCACCTCGCGAAAGCGATCATCGGTCGCATCGTCGAAGGTCCGCTGGACTGCTTCGGTGATGGTGTGTTCATTCAGGTCGGATGGCATTGCCATGCCTTTCTCTGCGATCGGATGGTCAGGGCCGGATCACGACGCGGCCCGCGGTGTGGTCGGCGACGGCCTGGTATGCCGTGGGCGCGTCGTCGAGCGAGTAGGTGGCGGCAATGGGCAATGGGCGGAACGCGCCGGATTCGAAGAACGGCGACATCTGCTCCAGCCGCCGGGCCGAATCGACGATGCTCAGCTTTCCGCTGTCCGTACCGAGGATGCGGGTTTCGTTGCGATAGAGGTCGCGCAGGTTGACGTCGACATTGGGCGAGCCGACGGCGCTGATCACTACCAGCCGGCCCCGGTGGGTCAGCGCGGCCAGCGCCGCATGCGTAGTCACCCCGCCGACCGCGTCGTACACCACGTCAGCGCCTTTGCCGTCGGCCAGCTGTGTGATCGCCGCGCCAACGTCGGCGGCCGGGTCGAAGGTGACGAAGTCGTCGATCACCGCCGCGGCGGGAGTGTCGGGCCCGGGTCGGCGCCGGTCCACGCCAATCACTGTGGCGCCGTGCGCGTGCGCGATCTGCGCCACCGCTCCGCCGACACCGCCGGAAACGCCGAATACCGCGATGGTTTCACCCGCGGCCAACTGCGCGGTTTCCACCGTGCCGTACCACGCCACCACGAAATTCACGCCGACCGTAGCGGCTTCGTCGAAGCTGAGCCGTTCCGGTTTGACGACCAGGGCGTCCACCGGAACCGACATCAACTCCGCGTGCGAGCCGTCTCGGCTGAATCCGGTGTCTCCGCCGGTACCCCACACCGCCGCGCCTTTCCACTCCCGCGGCCCATTGACCACGACACCGGCAAAATCACGACCGGGAGTTCGGGGTAGCACCGTCCAATCCATCGCGCCAGCAACGTTTTTCACGTCAGACGGATTGACCGATGCCGCTTCTACGCGAACGATCGCTTCCGCCGCGGTCGCGACCGGATCCGGTACGTCCTCAACGCGAAGCACGCCTGGATCGCCGAACTTGGTAAAACGCAGCGCCCGCATGGGTCTGCCCTCCTGTGCGCTGGGGATCATCGGCTGAACATCTCCAGCCAACACCTCTTCTAGCATCGCGTCCAACAGGAAACAGAGAACGTTCCTATCGCATATCGCGATAGGATGCCACCGTGGAGCTTCGTCACCTCGAATACTTCGTGGCCGTCGCCGCAGAGTTGAACTTCTCTCGCGCCGCCCAACGGATACACGTTGCGCAGTCCGCCCTCTCGGCGTCGGTCGGCAGGCTGGAAAAGGAACTCGGCGTCGAGCTGTTCGACCGATCGAAACGCCAAATCGCACTCACTGCGGCCGGCGAAGTGTTCCTGGAACACGCCCGCGAGGTCATACACACCGCGCACCGCGCACGGACATCGGTGGATGCCTTTCGGGATCAGCTCACCGGTACCCTCACGCTGGGCACCCTGATGTCGTGGGGAACGGTGAATCTTCCTGCGGTACTTGACGAGTTCCGTACCGCCAACCCGTTGGTCACGGTCCGGCTGCGACAGAGCGTCACCGGGTCGGCCGGACATCTGGCCGCGATCGCCGATGGCCACATGGACCTGGCGCTGGTGTCGATCACCGAGACGGGGTCGCAACTGGTCACGGTGCGTGAGTTGATGACCGAACCCATGCTGTTCGTCTGCGACGCCAGTCACCCACTGGCAGGTCGCCGCCGGCTCGAGTTGGCCGACCTCGGCGGGTACGAGTTCATCCAATTTCCGCCCGGATGGGGCATCCGGCAACGCCTCGACAAGGGCTTCGCCGCCGTCGGCGTGCACCCCATCAGTGCGTATGAGGTTGCCGACTACGCGATTACCGCGGAGCTGATCCGGCATCGGCTGGCCACCACTGTCCTGCCCGCCAGCGTGGCCGGCCGTTTCCCCGATCTGCGGGCGATTCCACTACGTCCCGCCATGACCTGGACACTGTCGATCGCCAGGGCGGCAGCCCAAAGCGATAGCCGCGCCATCAACGCGCTCGTCGACACTTTGGCCCGTCACGTCGGCTGACGCTCGACGGTTCAGTGGGCCGGGCCGTCGGCAGTAACGGGCACCGTGCCGGTGCGGCGGACCGCGCCCCACAGGCCGGTGCCGACGCCGACGACAGCGCCACCGAGCCCGATCAGTCGCTGCGACTGTTTCATCTCGTGATGGACACTCAGACCGCCGAGCAGGTCAGCGGCATCGGCACCGGCGGAGGCCAGGAACCAGCCGCGAGTGTTCCTGCCGCGCAACGCCGCTGCGGCCAGCAGCCCGCCGATCAATGCGTCGCGATAGCCCATCGAGCGCAGCAGCAGCTGCGCGGTGGGCGTGGGTTTCTCGGGATCGCCCCACACCCGGTTCGCCCGCAGGGGGTCGACGAGAAACGAGATGCCCGAGGCAAGCCGGATGCTGCCTACGGCCAGCGCCGCACGGTCGATGGTCATGGGATCAAAGCCTAGAAGCAGACCGCCGCGCGACGGGCCAAAGCCGCCGATCTGGGCGTTGCTGATGCCGCGAAACGCGCCCCTCGCTACTCTCACTGCGGCGCCATTCGGGCGTCGCTTCGCGGGTAGAAGGGTTGGGCGGCTATGCCGGATCCGGTAGCCGAGGTGTCCTCGGCGGCCTCAGCACCGAGATTCGAGCCCGACGACGGGTGGGTCCCCGCCGACGAACGACGGTTCGGCCTGGATCGGCGCACCCTGCGTCCGACCCTGGCGGTGTTCGGATTGGTCTTCGTGATGTCGGTCGTCTTGCCGCTGATCAACGCGACGGTGCCCTACCACGACATCGTCAGACCCGGCGATGTCATGCAGATCGACGGTGACGTGACCTTCGTGCCGGAGGCCGGTTGGGGCGTCACCTCCGGTGTTCGCGCCGGCCACGCCCCGATATCCGGGCAGTATCCCGACTCGGCGACGGTCGAGGACGGGGCGCTGAAGTTCACGCTGCGCACCGGGCCGTTCCAGGGGGACGCCGATCAACTGGTCGATCAAATCGAGGCGACCTCTGACGCGCTGAATCAAGGTCGTGGCGTCCACATCACCGGGGCGCCCACCACGATCGTGACCGCCGCGGGCAAAGAGGGCGCCACCGTGCGTGTCACCGGGCCACACACCGGAGGCCTGATCGCCGCGTTCGTCTTCGACGGCCGCGGAGTCGAAGCCGTGGCGACGGGACCGACTGACGCCGGCCCCGAACCGAGCGCAGCCGCGCTGCGGATGATCGGCAGCATCAACGAGTCCAAGAAACCACAACGATGACGCCGACGCTCACCGACCTCGATCGCGCACGCGACGTTGCCCTCGACCTTTCCGGCTGGGGCAGACGCTTCGTCTTCTACCAACCGCGCAATTTCGCTTTCTGGGGATACGTGGTGCTGGTCGGGATCGGTGTCCTGACGTTCTTCTCCACGCTTGCCCGCGAATACAACGCGTACGGGGAAGCAATCGGGCTGGCCGTGACCTCGTTCGCCATCTACGCGGCGTTGTTCTGGTGGTTCACCGACCGGATCGATCACTACGCCAAACTCCCCCACAAGCTGATGGTCGTCGCGTTCCTGTGGGGTGGTTTCGCCGCCACCGGGGCGATGGCCGCCAACGCCAACGACGCGATCCTGGCCCTGTACGGCAAGAACTTTGGCCAGGTCTGGGCGCTGAACTGGGGAGCCGGGCTGGCTGCTCCGTTCACCGAGGAACTGGCCAAGGGTTCGGGCCTGTTGCTGCTGATCGCGTTGGCGCAACGACACGTCCGGACCGCGTTCGACGGGTTCATCCTCGGCGCGTTCATCGGTCTGGGATTCCAGATCGTCGAAGACATCACCTACGCCATGACATCGGCAGGTACTCAGTTCGGCGCCAACCAAATTGGCGCGTCGGTCGGCACCATCATTCTCCGCATGCTGACCGGGGTGGCAGCCCACATCCTCTACAGCGCCATCTTCTGCGCCGGAGTGGTCTACCTCGTCGGCCGGCCCGCCGAGCCCCGCAAGGTCGGTCGGGGCCTGGTCCTGATCGCGATACCGATGCTGCTGCACGGCACCTGGGATTCGGTGGCCGCGATCGCCGGCCAGAATGCGCTACTGCTGATCGGATTGCTGATCGGCACCATCATTGTCGCGCTGATCATCGTCGCGGGGGTGTACAGGCTGACCGTAACCAGGGAGCGTAACTTCGTCCGCGACGTGATGGCCCCCGAGCAGGCCCGTAACGTCGTCACTCCGGTCGAGCTCGATGCGATGGCCGGTAACCGCAAGGCCCGCAAGGCTTACCGCAAAACCGGGCGCAACCGTCATGAGCGCAGACGCGCGCGCTTCATCCTCAACGCCGCTTACGCGCTGGCCGACGAGTTGGCCGCCGCCCGCGGCGCCGACACCGACCGGGTGCGCTTCGCACGTTCGGAGGTCGCGCGCATCCGCGCAGGCCTACCGTCGCCGTGGTAGCCGTCGGCCTTACCTGACCACCGAGTCATCGGGATTGCGCGGCGACTCCTCCGGCGTCCAGGCGAACGGTTGTCCTGGCTGGCCGGGAAACAAGTAGTCGATGAAAGCCGCTGCGGTGGGCTGTGGTTCGTGGTTGGCCAGACCGGGTCGCTCGTTGGCTTCGATGAAGGCGTATTCCTGACCGGTGACGTCGGGGACCAGCAGGTCGATGCCGGTGACCGGGATGCCGATCGCCTCGGCAGCCGTCACCGCGACCCGACACAGCTCCCGGTTCACGTTGGGGGTGACGTCGTGGATCGTGCCACCCTGATGCAGGTTGGCGGTGTGGCGAACGCGCAGCCTCACCCCTTGCGGCAGAACATCATCGAGCTTCCAGCCGTGCTCACCGACCGTCGCTTCGGTGACCTCGTCGAGTGGAATGCGTGACTCACCCCCGGTGGCCGCCGAGCGGCGTCGGCTCTCCCCCGCGATCAGATCGCGCACGGTGTGCTCGCCGGTGCCGATGATCTCCGGCGGCAGTCGCAGCGCTGCGGCGACCACCCGGCCGTCGATCACCACCAGCCGGAGATCATTTCCGATCACGCGCTGCTCGATCAGCACCTCGGGGGATTCCTCCCGCGCGCGTGCGACCGCGGCGGCCAGTTCGCCGGCGCCGTGCTCGACGGTGATGCCGACGGTGATGCCTTTACCTTGTTCTCCGCGAGTGGGTTTGACGACAACCTCGCCCACGTCTTTCATGAATTCGAAATCGTCGTCGTCGAAGGTCGCCAGGCGGGCGCGCGGAACGTTGATGCCGGCCTCGGCGACAAGCCGGCGGGTCAATCTTTTGTCGTCGCAGCGGCACATCGCGATCGCCGACGTGAATTCCGACAGCGATTCGCGAGTGATCACGGTGCGACCACCGTGGCTCAGGCGTATCTCGCCGGTCTCGGCGTCGAGCACCTCCACCTGAATGCCGCGACGGATCGCCTCATCGGCGATGATGCGCGCGTAGGGATTGAGATCATCGACGGTTTCCGGCGCCGGACTGAACAACGGCACATTGATGGCGTTCTTGCGCTTGATCGCCAGTACCGGCACGCGCCGGAAACCCAACTTCTCGTACAGCCGGATCGCGGCCGCATTGTCGTGGGTCACCGACAGGTCCATGTATGCGCGGCCCGCACGGCGGAAGTGCGCGGCCAACTTCCGGGTCAGGGCGATGCCAATTCCCGGAACTCCGGCACCCGGATCCACGGCCAGCGTCCAAAGACTAGAGCCGCGTTCAGGATCGGAGAACATTAACTCGTGGTCGACGCCGGTCACTGTGCCCACCACCGCACCGTCGTCGTCGCGGACCGCGAGCAGATAGGTGACGGCGGGCTGATGAAGATGGTTGTCCCAAATCACCTTGACCGGAGCCGGAACCATTCCGCAGCGGACGAATACGCGATTCATGGCGTCTGCGTCGGACGAGTCGTTGAGCGCACGCACCGTCACACCAGCCGGTGACGTGTCCTCATCCGTGGCGTCGGTGAAGCGCAGCCGATAGGTATGGCTGGGGTCGATGAAAAGTTCGCTCGGCGCCCCGGCCACCACCACATGGGATTCGCGGGCATAGATGCAGATGTCACGCCGCCCGGGCGCCTCCCGCCGGAGCGCCTCGGCCAGCGTCCCCGCATCGGCGAAGGTCTGACCGAAAATCAATCGGCCCCAACCCAACTCGAGCTCGACGTCCTTCGCCATCGCATCGACAAGATGCGGTGGCGTCGCGTCGTGGAGGCCGAGGGTGATGGCCTCGGGGTGGTCCTCTGGAGGACCGATGACGCTCATGCTGCCGGCCCGGACACACCATGACGTTGTAGCCAGAGCTCGAGCAGCGCAATCTGCCAGAGTTCGTTGCCGCGTAGCGGAGTCAGCCGACCGTTGGGGTCGGCCAGTAGCGCGTCCACAGCTTCAGTATCGAACAACCCCCGCTCCTTGGCGACCGGAGCGTAGAGAGCGTCACGGACCATGTCGAGGTACGGGCCTTGGAGGTGGGTCAGCGCCGGAACCGGGAAGTAGCCCTTGGGGCGATCGATGACCTCCGACGGAATGACCCGTCGCGCAGCCTCTTTGAGTACGCCCTTGCCGCCATGTGCGACTTTCAGCTCCGGCGGACAAGTGGCTGCCAGCTCGACCAGCTCGTGGTCGAGGAACGGGACCCGGCCCTCCAAACCCCAGGCCATCGTCATGTTGTCGACCCGCTTGACCGGATCGTCGACCAACATCACCATCGTGTCGAGTCGCAGCGCGCGGTCGATGCCGGTTTCCGCGCCGGCATTCGCGAAGTGCTCGGAGACGAAGCGTTGGCTGGGGTCACCCGGCGCCACATAGCCCGCGGCGAGCAGGGCGGCGAGGCCGGCTTCGTCGCGGTCGAAAAAGGCGGCCCGGTATTCGGCGACCGAGCTTTCGACGGGGGATGCTGCGGACGTGCCCATCGGCGGATACCAGTGGTAGCCGGCGAACACTTCGTCAGCGCCCTGTCCGGATTGCACGACTTTCACGTGCTTGGCCACTTCTTGGCTGAGCAGGTAGAAGGCCACGCAGTCGTGGCTGACCATCGGTTCGCTCATCGCCCCGATCGCACCGTCCAGCGCGGGCAGCATCCGCTCGGTTTCGATGCGGATCTGGTGATGATCGGTCTCGAAGCGCTGGGCCACGATGTCGGAGTACTGGAACTCGTCGCCTTTGATATCGCCGGCGGACTCGAAGCCGATGGAGAAGGTCGACAACCCGTGTTGGCCGGCCTCGGCGAGCAGGCCGACGATCAGGCTGGAGTCGACACCACCGGAAAGCAGGCAACCGACGGGAACGTCCGCGACCAGTCGGCGCTCGACCGCGGTCCGCAGCGAGGCCAGCACGGCGTCTTCCCAGTCGCGTTCCGACCAGCCGGAGCGGTCCTCGTGCCGGGTGAAGTCGGGTGCCCAGTAGGTGGTGGCGACACGACGCCCGTCGGGTTCGATGGCGAGCAGCGATCCCGGCGGGATCTTGCGCACGCCGCGCAAGATGGTGGCCGGTGCGGGCACCACAGAGTGAAACGTCATGTAGTGGTGCAGGGCGACCCGGTCGATGCGGGTGTCCACGCCACCGCCGGCCAGCAGCGCCGGCAGCGTTGACGCGAACCTGATCCGGTGGCTGTCTTCGGTCACGTACAAGGGTTTGATGCCGAGGCGGTCGCGGCCGAGCAACACCCGACCGCTGTCGCGTTCGACGATGGCGAAGGCGAACATGCCCTTGAAGTGGCTGACGAAATCGTCGCCCCAGCGGTGGTAGGCCTTGAGCAGAATCTCGCTGTCGCTGTGTGAGAAGAATCGGTAGCCGTAGCCCTGAAGCTCGCTGCGCAATTCCTTGTAGTTGTAGATGCAGCCGTTCCAGGCAACGGTCAGGCCGAGGTCGGAGTCGACCATCGGCTGAGCGCCGGCTTCGGTCAGATCAATGATTTTCAGACGACGATGGCCAAGCGCGACTCGACCTTGTGACCAGACACCCGCGCCATCCGGACCTCGCGGCGTCATCACGGCGGTCATCGCTGCTACCGCCGCTACATCAGGCGCTCGACCGTCGAGTCGCACCTCACCGGTGGCTCCACACACTTGGCCAACCCTACAGAGATCGATTCCGGCGCGCGCGCCGCTGACCCGCGATAGCGCAGCGCGCGAGTGATGCGCTGTGTGTTCGTTCCACGTGGAGGCTCACTTTCGGTCTGTCGCGTTGTCTTGAGCACAGCACCGCGGAAGCCGGTGCAGCTTGCCGGAATCCTCGTTCTCCACCTGCAGGTAGCGGCGACCGTCGTCCGCGGTGGCGACATGAATGGCCGGGCCGTCGCCGCTGACGCTGTCGGGTTCCATGAAGAGCTGTAGTTCGCCGGAGTCGGCGTAGAGCATGGCGTCGTCGTTGGACATCTTCCAGGGACGCCCATCGGTCGGCCAGCGGCCGCCGACCAGCCGGACCTCAGGGTGCTCGGCTTCCTCGTCGTACACCGCGGCGCTACCGATCCATAGCTTCGCCGGCAGCGGACGGAAGTACACCGCGAGACGCTGTCGGTTGAAATCGACGTCGACCGGTATGCCGATCGGCGGCAACGACGTGCCGTCTGGTCGGTCGTTGAGTGACTGTTTCACCTGCCGCGATCCGAAGCCGACGCCGAACCAGTCGATGGTCAACACGGTCGTGAGGTATTGCACGATGGCCACGGTCAACAGACCTCCCGCGCCGGCAGCCCCGACCCCGGCCGCCCCGGCGACCCAGGTCACCGGCAACGCAAGCAGGCCAGCCGTCGCCGCGGCGCCTGCTGCCGCCGCCACCTTGCCAGGCACCGTCAGGCTGAAGTCGGGATTGACCTCTGCCTCCGGCGGATTCTGGGTCGGTCGTACGCCCACCGTCTTGGGAAGGTCCTCGAGGCGCTCGTGGACTCGTTTGACTTCCGCCTCGTAGTCCTCGTCGCCCAGTTGCCCCGCGCGCTTCTTGTCGCGGGCCGCGCTGAGTGCCTGCTCGAGACCCTCGATCGTTTCCAGGTCGGCTCGTCGGGTCTCCTTGCCGTCGGGGTCGCGCGGGATGTCGTCGAGACCCATCTCGTAGGTGACCTTGAAGGCGGCGTTGAAATCGTAGAGGGCGGTTTCGGCGCTGACGGTGCCATCGACAACCAGCCGGCCGTGGTGTGTCCGCGGCACGATGTCGGCGTCCAGCGCCTCCAGGCAGCGCTCCTGGCCGCCGATCGTGATGGTCTTCGGGCCTGCCAGTAGGCACGGCACGTCCGCGTCGAAGTCGCTCTCGTCAAGATCGAAGGTGTTCATCACGGTGTCGCGGACCTGACGGAGAATGCTCCAGCCCGTGACGGCCAATCCTGTTTGCTCGTATGGGTTTTCGGCCAGAATCGACGGGGGTAGCTCTTCACCGGACGGTAGCTCCCGCACGGTCTGCAACTGGATCACCATGGATTCGTGGGTGACACCGTCGATGTCGAAGCGTTGCACGAGCGCGTCGAGCGCTTTGACTGTGCTGTCGTCACGAGACTGCGCGTCGACCACCAGCGGGGCCGGCATCAGAGCCATGACGCCGCCCTCCCCCATCTCGGCGAGTTTGGGGCGGACGGCATCGGAGATCTGCGCGGCCAACGAGTCGAGCACTCTGATCCTTGCCTCGTCGTCGGAAAGGCTGGGGTGTTGCAGCTTCTCCAGACCCACCATCAGCTCACCGGCGATGCTGTGGGTGATCCAGTACGCCTCGGCGTAATCGAGTTCCCACGTGATGCGCGGGTCCTGGTCGGCGAATGCGACGCTGCCGTCGGGGCGACGATCTATGTGCGCGCCGAACAGTTCTGGCGCGTATCGCTCGCGCCGCGGATTGGCCACCAGAACGGGGGCATCCTGTGACGTGAAATTCAGGGCGATGGTCTGCTTGCCCGGTGCGACTTCCCGCGGCTCGAGCTGGTCGTGCACGGTCAACCGCCCGAACAGTGGGATTTCGTTGTACGGGATCTCGCGCGACTCGTGGGCGCGCGGGCCGTCCGGGATCGTGATCTTCCTGGGCGGCAGCGAGATCAGCGGAATGCAGGTCACCGAATCGATGGTGATCTTCGAGTCGAAGATGACCAGATCGATCGCGAAATGCCTTAGCGGATCCTTGTTTTCACCTTCGGCTTGCTCTTGCCACAGCCGCTGCTGCGCATCGAAGACAAACCAGACTCGGTCAAGTGTGAGATCGAGGGTGGCCGTGGCGGAGTAGCCAGGTCCGTCGACCGCCTCGGTGTACTTGTCGCCGCCGAACATCTCGACGGTCTGATCCTGGACGCGTTCACGGTGGATTTCGATGATCGTGTCGGGGCGCTGCATGCCGGTCTTGTACCCACAACGCACGGTATTGGAACGGGCCGCGCTGCCCGCTCAGTAGCGTGAACTCAATGGAAGCCGAGCGCCTGGTCCTGGCAAGTTTTATCGCCATCACCTTTGCCTTTTTGACCGCCCTGATCATCGCGATTGACTGGGCGGCCGCGAAAGGGCGACTCAGGCGCAATCAGTTCGTCGGCATCCGCATTCCGTCGACGATGCGCAGTGATCGCGCATGGGTAGCCGGCCACCACGCCGCGCTGCGCCTGACGCCGGTGCACCTGGTCACCGGCGTCACGCTGTTGATCGGCGTATTCAGCGCGCGGACCCTGGCCGGTCTCAATCTCGTCGGAGTCTGTGGCGCAACGGTTTTCGTTGCGGTCGCCCTGTTCACTGCGATTGTCGCCGGGCGGGCCGCCAAGGCTGCGGAGGAAAGCTCTGAAGGTTAGGCGGATGGCAACGCTCACGAGGGTCACCTCATCAAAAATGTGTAGTAATTGCCGATAGCCTCCAGCGCTTTCGGCGAAAGTTCGGGATGCCGTTCACTCATTACAGATTCCACGTAGTCACCGGCCTCGTTTAGCGAAAGGCGATTCCAGTCAGGTTCGACCTTCATTGCTTCACGCAATACCAGCTTTACCTGATCCAGCGCCTGGCCGCTCTCCGGACCGTAGCGGGAGTTGAACTCTTGCTCATTTTTCCCGGGATAACCCTTCAGATAAAGCGCCACCGCTTCACTAAGATTAAAGTCCGCGTCCGACGTCATACCGATAACCACCTCACTTCGCTCGATCGAAAATTACCGTCGACAGCCCAGTGTCTGGGTCAACCTGCACGATCCGGGTCACGTCTGGGTTTTCCATCAGGCGAGGTATTTCAACGGTTTGCCAGACGTTGCCAGGGCGTAGGTCGGAACCAACGATGGCTGTAACTTCACCTTGAGCGTTCTCTGCATACGATGCCGAGGCATCATCCCAAAATTGCACTGAAACCGGATCGTGGCGATTCCAAGCTGGCAGTGGGTCAAGCCCATTGTCGGCGAGTGTCATTTCCAACGTTGTTCCTCCAGAACCGTGGGCGATAAGCTCTGCGATTCCAGAATCGTCCGGGCCAACTCCGATGCCTTCAGCGTTTCTGCCGGACCAGTAGTACGCATGATCTGGTTCGGTCGACGTAATACCCTGAAGTTGTTCATAGGACGGCAAGCTGCCTGGCAAATAATGACCGTCACCGTCCATGGCAAACGGCTCACTTCCATGGTGGCCTTCAGGAACTGAATGGTCAACGGGAACGTGCGAGTCGGTATCGCCCGCACTCATCGGCGGGTGACTCGGAGGCACAGGAGCTTCCGGCGGACCGTCGGAGGGATGTCCTCCACCGGCTGGAGGTTTGGGCGGATCAAACAACCCATGGCCTGCGGGCGGCGGGCCTTCGATCGGGCCCGACGGGTGGCCGCCACCCGGCAACGGAGCCTCGTGGGGCACGTCTGGCGCGTGAAAGCCTGAAGGAGCATCCCCGAGTGGGCTGAGCGGCGGGTGGACAGCAGGCAGGTCATGGGCAACACCGGCCGCCGCATCCAACCCGCCCACTTCGTCGAGCCCCGCTCGAAGACCCGCCCCTTCGCCGCCGAACATCAAGGAGGGCGCGGTGAATGCGGCGTCAGCGCCTCTCTCACCCGCGTAGTAAGCGGGATTGTCGAGAAAGCTCTTGAACTCCGGCACAGCATCTTTGATTGGTGCGACGGGTCCCAGCAGAAGGAAATCCTCGGCCTTCTGGCCGAGGCCTTTCGCCATGCCGCCCCACGCATCGCCCATCGCGCCGAGCCCGTTCTGTCCGGTGAGGTCATGAACAGCGTCCATCGTGGAATTCCATCGATCGCCGAACCCTTCGCCGAACCCTGGCGGCGGCGGGCGCTGCGGCTCCGGCGCAACGTAGTTCGGCGCCCCAGCGGCCAGCCACTGCTGGGTGTTCGCGACAACAGCGTTCAGCCGGGCCTCGATCTGGTCCGGCGGCACGCCGTCGTTGATCATCGTTTGGCGCGCCATCGCCTTGAAACTCTCGATCTCTGCCGGTTTCAAGGGCGGAGCTGGAACGCCAGTTGCACCGGGCTGAACCCGGCTCAGCAGATCCAACGGACTACCGGGCGGCGGTCTTTGATCTGCCGGCGTACCCCGCCCCAGCAGCATGTCCTCCAGTGATGGCGTCTTGCCGGCACCAGGATCACCAGGAACTGGCGGGCCTTTCGCCGCGTCACCCGAGCCGGGACCAACCGGTAAAAGGTTGTCCGGCATGGGCTTCGGCTGCGCCTGGCCCGCATTCGACGGAATGTCGCTGACGGCGCTGCGTACGGCGGTGGCGAGTTCCTGGTCCGCGCTGTGCGCGTGCAGCTTGCAGCCGTCGAGCAGCCCCTGCAGTTCTTCTTTGAAAACTCCCGTCGCGCCGTCGAGCTTCATCCCGCCGGAGTCGATTCGCCAGTCCGGCGTGATGGTGAAGCCGTAGCCCTCGGCCGATTGCTCGATCCCACCGAGTTCGGCCTTCACCGCACGCACGTCCGCTTCGGCGCGCGCGACTGCGGCGGCCACCAGCTTGGACTCGTGCCCGTCTGCTTCGATGTCGTGCCGCGTCTTGTTCAGGTCGGCGCGAAACGCGTCGCCCGCCTCCCCCTGCCAGTCGCTGAGCGTGCTGTGCACCTGCTGCAGGTTGTCACCCAGCGTCTGCAAAGTCGCCGCCCGATTGGTGGCGGTCTGGAACACGCCGTGGATCGCATCGGCATCCCAGCGCTTGACGTCAGCCGGGGTCAGCGGCGCCACGAGCTACCCCTTACTCCCCAATCGACCCCACAGCCTGAGTCGAGTCGTGCTCGTTCGAGACGTAACGGACCATCGCGTCGGCCACATGCGTTCCCAGCCTGCCCACCTGCAATTTGTGGTGACCGTGGCGGGCTTCCCATCGCGCCGCCAACTCGCCCAGCGCCTGCTGAGAGGATCCGATCCACCCCGGCGCAGCTTCGGCCAGACCGTCCTCATGGCTGACAAAACTGAGAGCGGCCTCGCCCACCGAGTTCAGCATGTCGTCGCTGCCGTTGTGGAGTGCGACGGGGTCGACCTTAAATTCGTCGGCCACTGCGACCCTCCTGTTCAGTGGTCCTGCGCGCAGAAGCATAGCTCGAACCAAGGGGGTGCGCCCTTCACCTTTTTGGCCGATGAAGGGCGCTGAGTCGTGTTGCCCCTGAAATCATTTATGCGACAACCTATTGCGCCAAGTGTGCTGAATCGTCGACACTCAAAGTCTTGTGCCGATAACTGACACAGCAATCGGCACGGATCTGACGTACAGTTGGCGCACCCGTTCATTTGGCAGAAGGAGCCTCCGTGGCGAGCACCGAGGACATGGTGCTGGGCTTCGCCAACACGCACTGTCACCTCGGCAGGCTGCCGGAACACTTCGCCGACAACGCCGGTCTTCGCAATTGGCTCAGTCAGCAGCAGGGATTGGATTCCGACCAGTTGATAGTGACGGCGGCGGACGTCATCGAAGCCCGCGAAATACGCGACGCGTTGGTCACCGTGATGGTCAGTCACGCGGACACCGAGGCTGCCAGTGACGACGAATTGGTTGCCGCCGAACAGGCCTTGCAGCGCGCTTGCCAGCGTTATCCCTTGCAGGCCAACATTACTCGCGAAGGTGCCGGGTTGAGTTCGGCCCAACCGGGTCTTGCCGGAGCGCTCGGATCCATCTTGGCCTCGGTGGTTGAATTAGCGCAGTCCGGGCAATGGGATCGATTCAAGGCCTGCCGTAACTGCCACCACAGTTTCGTCGACCAGAGCCGCAACGCCTCGGCGACCTTCTGCCGCACGACCTGCAAATCTCAAGCCGGCATGCGCGCGTACCGCAGCCGGCAGCGGGGCACCATCGAGCAATAGGTCCAACCCCGCAGATCTGTTCGCCGCTTCGTGGTGCGGCCCTAGGGACGACGAAGAGTGACGATCGTGACGTCGTCGTGGGTGTCGCCCCACTCCATCGCCGCCCGGATCCCCGACGCCGGTGCATCGCCCGCGCGCGCGAGGGTTTTCTCGAGCCGGTCGATGCCGTCGTCGATCGCCTCGCCGCGGCGCTCGACCAGACCGTCGGAGTACATCACCAATCTGTGTCCGGGTTCCATGGTGAACGTGCTGGGTGCATAGCTCACGTTCTTGAGCCCGATCGGCGGCGAGAGCTGTATCGGCGCCTGCACGGCCGTCACCGAGTCCGTCAGGTACGGAATCAAATGCCCGGCGCATGCGGCCTCCACTGCACCGGATGTGAGATCTATGCGCGCGACGACAACGGTCGCGAACGCGCGGGGCATCAGGTGCTCGCAGAATTCGTTCAGCTCGTTAAGCGCCTCCGCCGGGTTGGTGCCGGCGAACAGATGCGCCCGCAGAGCATTACGCAGCTGCGCCATTGTCCCCGCCGCAGTGATGCCGTGCCCGGCAACGTCACCGAGAACCACCACCAGCCGGCCGTCGCGCAGCTCGAACGCGTCGTACCAGTCGCCGCCCACGCGACCGCCGGCCGCCGGCTCGTAATGCGCGGACAACTGCCAATTCTCAAGTGTCGGAATCGAATCGGGCAGCAGGCTGAGCTGCATCGTCTCGGCCATGCGCAATGCGCTCCGAGTGCGGCGGTACAGCGACTCGACCAGATGACGGCGCAGCGCCTCCGCCGACTCCGTTTCGCTCAGGGTCCAGGGTTCGCTGCGTTCCCGCTCGACCTCGCGCCACCGCTCGAACGACTTGCGTGGACTCAGTCGGATCTCGTCGCCCTCGCTGACGGCGATCGCTTTGTTGGACGGATCGCCACCCCAATCCACCGAACGCTCAACCTCGCGACGAAACCAGATGGCGTGCTGCCCGTCGGGCAGGTTGAGCGCGAACGCCCCGGCAGCCAACTGCGGGTCCAGGTTCAGCGTCGCGACTTCCCGCGAGAGGCACTCCGTGCTGGCGGTCTCCTCTCCAGCACCGCGCGCCCATTCGGCGACCGCCGACACGACGTCGGGCGGCGGGACCGATCCTCGCACCTGCGTGTCGCCATCGATGTGGACGACGACGCCGTCGGCGGGTACCAGGTCGAGCAGGTCAGGTGCCCCCAGCAGCGCCGACGCGATCGACTCGTCTGCGCCCAGCGTGGCAGCAGTCAGCTTGGCCAAAACGGACTGCGAGGCGAGCCGCTTGTGCAGCAGATCCTCCTCGAACTGGTCCACCAGCCGAAGCGACAGTGTTGCCCCGAGGAACTCGGCCGCTGCCCGGGTGCCGTAAGGCGGCAGGTGCGGACCCGCGTAGTGGTGGCAGGCGATGAGCCCCCACAGTCGTCCGCGCCGGACCAGGGAGACCGACATCGACGCCCGCACACCCATGTTCTGCAGGTACTCGATATGGATGGGTGAAACGCTGCGCAGGGTGGCATAGGTCAGATCGCGCGGCGTCCCGGTTTCCGGATCAACCGACGGCACCAGCGGCGTCGGCGTGTAGTTCACATCCGAGATGAGACGAATCCAGTTCTTTTCGTACAACGCCCGCGCCTGCGCCGGGATGTCGGTGGACGGGTAGTGCAGGCCGAGGAACGAGTTCAGGTCGCCGCGTCTCGACTCCGCAACAACCTCACCGTTGTAGTGATCGTCATACCGGTACACCATGACGCGGTCGAAGTGGGTGAGATCGCGGACCGCGCGCGCGGTGGTCTCGTACAGCTCGGTCAGCGTCGCGGCTTTGTTCAGCTCCTCCACGGAGTTGCGCACTGCCTGGTAGGTGTTCGGGAAGGAGAACGGCCGCTCACCGTGGGCGATTTCGAGTTCGACGAGAAGCACACTCCCCGGTTCGCGACGCAGGATCGCGTCGAACGCGCGCAGCTGACCGGCAACTTCGAGCTGGCAATCGAGCGGATTGCGTTCACGAAGCTCACCGAACGTCGCCGCGGCTTGTTCGATGCGCGCGGCCTGCTTGTCCCCGATGAGCGCCGACAAGTGCCTGCCCAGTACGTCGCCGACGGCTCGGCCAAGCAGCTCGGAGACGTTGGCACTGATCTGAAGGATCTCGAACGTGGGCTCGCGCAACACCGCCAGCACTCCGCGCGGCTGGATGCTGCCCGGAATATGAATCGGCTCCCGCGCGCAGTTGTCCAAGTCGATCGGTGTGCCGACGGGGACGAACTCGTCGTCGACCGACTGACCTTCCGGCGTCGAGGCGTCACCCGTCACGCGAGCTGCTTACTGCGAAGTCGACGCCGAGCTCGTCGAGCACAGCCTGATTGAGTCGGAAAGCGAACTTGACCTCGCTCAGCAAGATCTCGACCTGCTCGCTCTGCAACGCGAGGGCGTCGAGGCGAGCCCGATAACCGTCCTTATAACCCTTGGGCTGCATCGGAAACGCGTAGAACGCAAGGCCGATACCGCCGAGGTCGAATACCCGGTCCAGGGTCCGGCCGATGGCTTGACCGCCGGAAAGATCCCCCAAATAGCGGGTGTAGTGGTGGGCTAGCAGCGCAGGGCCGTTGTCAATGCTCTCCAGCCGCCGACAGTATGACCCTGCGGCCGCTGAATCTATTGACCTCGGCGAACCGTCCGACCAGCAACGCAGGTCGGCTTCGATCGCGGGCAGACGCTCCAGGGCCGGGTCATGGAACGCCGCAACGAGCGCGTCGTCGCGGTGGCGTCGAATCGCGTCCTCCAGTGCGGCATAAATCGGGCGCAACCTGGCGAGGTAGGCGGCATATGCCCCTTTGCCGAGCCGGCCGCAGAGCAGTTCGCTGATGAACGGCGATCGCTCGGCGGCGTCGTGCTCGTCCTGGGAGGCGGCGCGCATCGCGGCCGACAACTGCCAAGCGGCTGTGGGAACAGCGGCAGCAGCATTCATCAACGTGCTCCACGGGTTCAGACTCACGGTGACGGACAAGGAAAAAGGGTGCCGACCCCCGACCAGTCTGTCAAACATCTAACCACGGTTCACCAGCGAGGTAGCGTCGAATCCGCGCCGATCCGACCACCGCGATGCCACTCTCCAACCCCCTCTTCCGTCCGAATCGAGTCTTTTTCGTTAGAAATGTTTAGTCCAACCGTAATAGAGGGAATTACATCCGTGTGATTTTCCGTTACTCACGCTAGGGCAGTCCCAGCCCCGAGCCGAAAAGGACATCCGCATGAACACCATCCTCTACTTCAGCCCCGATGGAGTCGTTTACGAAACCAGTGCCTACAGCAACGCCGACATCGTCGGGCTCGTCCACGACTACGGGCTGGAAAGCTTGACCAGCGCCGATCGACAGTTCGACTTCTGGTTCACCCCCTCGACTCGGCGGTGCCGGCGGACAGTCAATCGCAGCGCGACCGAAATGCTGCTGGCAACAACCCAGTTCACCGCGAAAACTGTGCCGCTTCTGCGCGGCGCCGTCGTGGTCGCCACGCACGATTCCGTCGGCGATCTCGATGGGCTCAGCTGGGAACAACTGGATTATTTGAGCAAGCGCGGTTCAGCCATATCGCGACGCGACGACCGGATACTGAACCGACGGATCAAGCAGGAAGCGCGGCGTCTGGAAAATCGGCCTTCCGCAAACGTCGTCACCGGCCGTTACGTCGAACAGCGCATCGTCACGGGAAGCTGATTCACCACGGGCACAACGGCCCGCGGGGCGAAATCCCGATCCGTACCGTGAGCGCATGGATGTGCGCCGCGATGTCGTCAATCGCCGTCAACTGCTCAAGCTGGCGGGTAGCGCCGCAGTGGCTTCGGCACTCGGCTCGTGCTCGAGCGCCACGATGCCCACCCCGCGCGCCCGCTTGACCAGCACCGAGTCGGCCGTGCTGTTGTGCCGCGAGGCGTGGGGTGCGCGACCCGCCCGGCCCGGCGGCAGGCGGCACACCATCACCCGGATGACGCTGCACCATGAGGCAGTCGTGCTCGGCGATAACCGGAATGCGCCGGGACGCCTGCGCAAGGATCAGCTGTATCACCAAGATCAAAAGGGATGGATCGACATCGCGTACCACGTCGGCGTGGACCGCAATGGCAACCTCTACGAGTTGCGCAGCACCGAGATCGCCGGCGATACCGCGACCGACTACGACACCACCGGCCACTTCCTGGTGCTCTGCGAAGGAGACTTCGACCAGGAAGCTGTATCCGAGGCCCAGCTTCACGGAACCGCGCTGGCATTCGCCTGGGCCGCCCAAAACTTCCACGTCAAGAGCGATACGTTGGCCGGCCACCGCGACTTCGCTGCGACGTCGTGCCCCGGCGCAAACCTGTATGCGCATCTGTCATCCGGCGACCTCAAGCGCCGCATTGACACCCTGCTCACGGGCGGTGGAGTGAATCTCGAGCGCTTCTGCGGACCCGACGCGGCCGCACGGGTCGCTACTATCGAAGCCGGTAACTAAGCAGCGGTCACCGGGTCGATCGACGCGGCTTCGCAGGCTCGCACGCCAGACCATCGCCGTCGGGGTCGAGCTCGGGTCGATAGGCCGGATCGGTGGACGGAATGCTGGAACGCCCGTCGGCGCGGGCCTGGTTGCAGTCTTGATACGGCGGGTCCGCCGACGCCGCCGATGCATGTCCAATTCCGACGCTCAGGAACACCGCTGAGACGGCGGACGCGGCGCGCAGTCGTGTGCCGTTCCTATGCCTGGGCGCGCGTGACGATGCCACCTTCGAAATTCTAGGCGCAGGCGGGCCCACAAGCCTGTCAAGTTCACGGCGCAACCGGCCGCGAGAGAGCGGTTCGGCCGATAGTGTCGTGTTGTCGTCGTGGACCGGCTGATGGAGGCGCGATGAGCTATCGGACAATTGTCGTCGGCACGGACGGCTCGGAGTCGTCGTTACTCGCGGTCGACCGCGCGGCAGCGATCGCGGCGCAGGAGAACGCGAAGCTGATCATCGCGAGCGCGCATCTCGACACCTCGGAAAAGGGTGGCTGGTCGAGACCCCCCTCCCCCGATCGGCTCAGTGACGGTAGGGCGGCCGACAGCCTCCGAGGCGAGGGCTACCGGATGCACGGAAGCGCCCCTGTGTACGCGATTCTCCAGGATGCCCGCGTCCGGGCAAAGGCCGCCGGCGCCCACGACATCGACGAACAGGCGGTCGTCGGCGCGCCAGTCACGGCCCTGCTGCATCTGGCCGACGAGGTGAAAGCGGATTTGCTCGTCGTCGGCAACTTGGGGTTGGGCACGGTCGCCGGTCGACTGTTGGGCTCAGTACCCGACACCGTCGCCCGCAAAGCCAAGGTCGACATCCTGATCGTCCACACCGTCGGATAGGCGCGCTCAGTATTACGACGCGGCAGGTGAGCCGGCTGTTGCTGGGATGGACAGGGCCACAATGAGTTCGAGGACCGCCCGAGGGTCGTTCAGCCGTTCGCCGTAGAGCTCGCGGAGTTGGGTCATCCGATACCGCACAGTTTGGGCGTGGACGAACAGATCGGCGGCCACCACGTCGCGCTGGCCCTGATGCAATAGCCACGATCGCAGTGTCTCCGCGAGTCTTTCGGCGGTGTTGGGGCGTAACTGATCCAGCGGTGCGAGCACCTGGCGACGGAGATCGTCGGCCGCGTCGCGGTCAGCGCCGAGCACCAGCGCGACGAGATGGGCGTCGGTGTCGACCATGTCGATGCCATCGCCTTCGAGACGCATTTTGCGCGCCTGCAAGACACGGTGATAGGACGACTGGGCCTGCGTCCAGGCGCGGGAAGGGCCGACCACGGCGCGGCGATCACGAAGTTCTCGCAGCAGCCGAGACCGGTTGGGGCCGTGCATATCTGGGACAAGCAGCAGCACAACAGATTCGGAGGCGTCGATACCGGGCAGGTCGCCACTGAGCTGCAAGGTGGACTGCCCGAATCGGGACGCCACACCTTGGGCCTGGGCCGACGGAAGCAGCACCGCGGTAAGTGTTTCCGGTGGACGCCACTCGGCGCGCTCGGCACTCGCCCGCAGTATCTCGGTCGGCACCCCACTCAGAAGGTCCTGGGCGAGTCGGTCGAGATGACGCCGCCGCTCGCGATCCGAGGATGCCAGCTCATCGGTATGCCCGGAAACGCTTGCGGCGGAGAGCTCATCGATGAACTCGAACACCAACTCGGCGAACCGGGCGACCATCAGCGGCGGCAGTCCCCGGTCGACAACGGTTTGCGACAGCTCACGCCACGCCACCCGCGCGCCGACGCGATAGGCGGACAGCAGCGCGTCGATGGAACGCCCCTGACGAGCTTCGCCCCGCCCGAGCTCATAAGCGCCTTCGAGCGCAGGCGACAACGTCGGGCCCGGATCGGCGTCGTGTGAACGGGCCGCCAGTTGGAGAAAGGCGCTCAGCGCCATCTGGACGGCACCCTCGATCCGCTGGCCCATCCGCCCGCTGAAGGCATCCGCGTAACTGGGTACCTCGACGGTGACGGCGGCCACAGTGTGTTCGGCGACAGCGGGTAGCACCCCCTGCAGAGCGGCAACAACCAGGCCATTCAGCACCAGGCCGGTGCCCTCTCGCCCGTCATCTCCGACGACGTCATCCATTAAACTATTCTTTCCGAACAGATCTACGACGGCATTTCACCCTAGATGGTCAAGATTTTATACCTCAACGCGAGGGATCGTAGTGTCATGACAACAACAGCACCCAGGGTCACGCCGATGGGCACGCTGCGCGACCGGTTCCTCCAGCTCGCCGAGCGGATCACCACGCCGCTGGTCCCCGCCGACTACCTCGACATCGTCGATCCGCTGCGTTCAGGCGCCGAGCTGCGCGGCCGGATCGTTCACATCCACCCCGAGACCCGCGACGCCGTCAGCCTCGTCATCAAGCCCGGCCGCGACTGGCGCACGCACACGCCCGGCCAGTACATCCGCATCGGTGTCGACGTCGACGGTGTACGCCAGTGGCGCGCCTACTCGTTGACCTCGGCCACCGGCAGGTCCGACGGCTGCATCGCGATCACGGTGAAGGCGATCCCCGGCGGCAAGGTCTCCAACCACCTGGTGCGCGACGCCACGGTCGGCACTATCGTCCAACTCGACCATGCCGCAGGAGAATTCACGCTTCCCGCTGCGACCCCACCCAAAATCTTGTTCCTCACCGCGGGCAGCGGCATCACCCCGGTGATGGGAATGCTGCGCAACCTGGCCGACCACATCGACGACGTCGTGGTCGTGCACAGCGCCCCCACACCCGACGATGTGATCTTCGGCGGCGAGCTGCGAATGCTGGCAAGCCTGGGTCGAATTCGCTTGATCGAGAAGCACACCGACGCCGACGGCATGCTCACCACTGCTGAACTCAGCGATCTGGTCAGCGACCTGCCCGAGCGTGAGACGTGGGCATGCGGACCGACAGGCATGCTCGACGCACTCGAGCAGCACTGGAGTGAGAACGGCATGCCCGAGCGTCTGCACACTGAACGGTTCCGGCCCACGGTGGTGACCGCCGGCGAAGGCGGGACAGTCACCTTCAGCAAGTCCGCGACCGTCCTCGACACCCCGGGCGACCAGACACTGCTCGACGCTGGCGAAGCGGCAGGCGTCCTGATGCCGTCGGGATGCCGGATGGGTATCTGCTTCGGCTGTGTTGCGCCGCTGCGCCAGGGAGCCGTACGCGACCTTCGCAACGGCGACCTCACCACCGCCGTACCCGGTGACGGCGTCCTGATCCAAACCTGCGTGTCCGCCGCTGCGGGCACCTGCGACATCGACCTTTAAGGAGAAGTCCAATGACCACTCTGCAACGCCAAGAACAGAATCCGATCGCCCACCTCAGCGACGACGACATCGAGAATCTCGGCCGCGAACTCGACGCCATTCGCCAGCAGGTCCTCGACAGCCGTGGCGAGCGCGACGCTGCTTACATCCGCAACGTCATCGACTTTCAGCGCAAGCTCGAACTGGCCAGCCGCGCCGTGCTGCTGTTCTCGCTGTTTCCGCCGGCCTGGCTGGCGGGAACCGCCGGCCTGTCGGTCGCCAAGATCGTGGAGAACATGGAGATCGGCCACAACGTGATGCACGGCCAGTGGGACTGGATGCGCGACACCAAGATCCACTCCACCACCTGGGAGTGGGACAACGCCTCCCCCTCCGACATGTGGAAGCACTCACACAACGCGATCCACCACACCTACACCAACGTCGTCGGCAAGGACGACGACCTCGGCTACGGCATCATGCGGGTCGACGAGGATCAGCGGTGGATGGCCTTCTACCTCGCCCAGCCGCTGTGGAACCTCATCAACGCCTGCTTCTTCCAGTACGGAATCGCGGCGTACGACCTCAAAATCGGCAGGTTCCTCAAGGGCAAGACGGACAACGAGGTGTTCCGCCGTCAAAGCAAGGATGTGCTCGACAAGATCCGCCGGCAGATGACCAAGGATTACGTTCTGCACCCGCTGCTGTCGGGACCCTCAGCGCTCACCACGCTGACCGCGAACCTGTCCGCGAATCTGGTCCGCAACGTGTGGACGCACTCGGTCATCATGTGCGGGCACTTCCCCGAGGGCGTCCAGACCTACGAGAAGAAATCGATCGACGGCGAAACCCGTGGCGAGTGGTACCTGCGGCAGATGCTCGGCTCCGCCAATATCAGCGGAAACCGGTTGCTGCACTTCATGACCGGCAATCTCTCCTTCCAGATCGAACATCACCTGTTCCCGGATCTGCCGAGCAATCGCTATCAGGAGATCGCGCCGAAGGTGCAGGACCTGTTCGAACGCTACGGCCTGACCTACGTCAGCGGTCCAATGGTCAAGCAGCTCGGCTCGGCGTGGAAGAAGGTGTTCCGACTCTCGCTTCCCAACGATGTGCTGCGCAAGGCGGCGGCGGTCAACCCGGCGAACGTCATTGCGCTCGTGTTCCGTTCAGAACCGGCCGAAGTCGACGCCAGCGCTGCGTGAGTAGACGCGCGCGTCCCAGCCGGCCAGCTCCAAAGACGTTGACGTCAATGCGGTCGGGCTGCCGCGAAGGTTGCCGAGCAGTAGATCGGCCCCGACCCATTCGGGGCCGACCGCTTGCCCGATTTCTACAGTCCGTGCAGCACGGCCGCAGTTGGCGATCACGAGGAGTTTCTCGTCAGGGGTGGTTCTGGTGTACGCCCAGATCTGCGGGTCGTCGGCCATCAGTGGGGTGAAGTCGCCGTCCACCACGATGGCCGATTCGTGCCGGAGCCGAATCAGCGCTTGGTAGTGCGCGAAAACCGAGTCCGGTGAATCGATCTGGGCTGCGGCATTGAGCCAGGTGTAGTTCGGATTGATCGACAGCCACGGATCACCGGCGGTGAAGCCGGCGTTCGGTCCGGCGTCCCATTGCATCGGTGTCCGGGCGTTGTCGCGGCTCATCTTGGCTAGCCCGGCCAGCGCGACGCTCTTGTCGCCGCCCGATTCGACGACCTGGTTGTAGTAGTTCACGGCCTCAAGGTCCTTGTGGTCCTGCGGAATTCGAAACGGATAATTCGTCATGCCGAGTTCCTCGCCCTGATAAACGAACGGGGTGCCGCGCATGCCGTGCAGGATCGTGGCGAGCGCCTTGGCTGAAGCCGCCCAGTATTCCGGGTCGTCGTCGCCGAACCGGGACACGACGCGGGGCTGGTCGTGGTTGTTCCAGTAGAGGCTGTTCCAACCGATGTCCGCCAACGCCGCCTGCCACCGATGCAGCGATCGCTTCAGGGCTACCAGGTCAACACCGCGGTAGTCGAACTTGTCGGTCGGGCCCTGATCGACCGATACGTGCTCGAACTGGAAAACCATGTTCAGCTCTCCCCGAGCCGGATCGGTATAGAGCCGGGCCTGTTCGGGCGTCACGCCGGGCATCTCGCCGATGGTGATGAAGTCGCCGTCGCGGCCTTCGAAGACTTCGCGGGTCAGCTCGGCCAGGTACTCGTGTACGTGCGGTCCGTCGACAAACTCGTCAAAGGCGATGACGAACCGGTGTCCCGGGATCGGCTGTGCGTCGGGCAGGCCCTCGACCTTGGAGATGAGATTGATGACGTCCATCCGGAAGCCGTCGACGCCGCGGTCGAGCCACCACACCATGATGTCCTGCACGGCTTTTCGTACCTGCGGGTTCTCCCAGTTCAGGTCGGGCTGCTTGCGGTCGAACAGGTGCAGGTAGTACTGGCCGGTGGCGGCATCCCACTGCCACGCCGGGCCGGAGAAGAACGAGCCCCAGTTGTTCGGCTCGGCACCGTCACGGGCGTCGCGCCAGACGTACCAATCCCGCTTCGGGTTGTCGCGCGACGACCGCGACTCGACGAACCACGGGTGCTCATCCGAGGTGTGGTTGACCACCAGGTCCATCACCAGTTTCATGCCGAGTTCGTGCGTCCTGGCGAGCAGCGTGTCGAATTCGGTCAGGGTGCCGAACAGCGGATCGATGTCACGGTAGTCACTGATGTCGTAACCGTTGTCGGCCTGCGGCGATCGGTAGATCGGTGACAGCCAGATCACGTCGACGCCGAGAGCGCGTAGATAGTCGAGCCGCCCGATGATGCCGGCCAGGTCGCCGATCCCGTCGCCGCTCGAGTCGGCGAAGCTGCGCGGGTAGATCTGGTAGACGACAGCAGACTTCCACCACGCAGGGTCGTGCGGCACTTTCATCTCCGATCCGTCATGACATCGCGGTAGACCGTGACGTACTTGTCGATCATGGTGGCGACGGTGAAGCGTTCGGCCGCTGATTCGGCAATCTTGCATCGATTCAGATCGCCGGCGGCGGCGACAGCGGCCACCGCCGAATCGATGTCGTCGACGAGAAACCCGGTGACCCTGTGCGAGATCAGTTCGCCCATCGAGCCTCTCGAGTTGGCGATGACCGGTGTGCCACAGGCCATTGCCTCGACGACGCTGTAGCCGAACGGCTCGTCGAAGTCGATCAGGTGGAGCAGCGCATACGCTGCGCCCAGTACCTCGGCGCGCGCAGAGGCATCAACGGGTCCGAGGTAGCGGACGTGTTCGCCATCGATGTGCGGCGCGACCTGGTTGCGGAAGTACTCCTCGTCCTGGACGATTCCGGCGATGTCGAGCCGGCGCCCACACCGGCGGGCGACCTCGATCGCGTCGGCGGTGCCCTTGTCGGGGTGGATCCGGCCGAAGAACAACAGATGGTCGCCCGGATTCGGATGGATCGCGAACTCGTCGATATCGATTCCGTGATGGATGGTGGCGGCATAGTGCAGATTCGGATGTCGATCCGCGTCGCTGATCGACACGTATGCGCCTGCGCCGTCGTAGCGCTCGTAGACGGGGACGATCCGGTCGGAGGAGAACCCGTGGATCGTGGTGACCACCGGCGTCATGACGAGATCGCTGTAGGTGAGCGGCAGGAAGTCGAACCCGTTGTGGATGATGTCGAAATCCGCCGCACGCTCGAAAACCGAAGCGATGTGCAGACATTCGGCGACCTTGGTGTCGATCGTCGGATCCTCTGACCAGCCGGACGAGGCGGTTGCGTGCAAGGCTGCCGCCGTGATCGAGTCTGCGGTGGCGAACAGCGTCACGTCATGGCCGGCAGCGACCAACCCCTCGGTGAGCAACGAGGCGAACTGCTCCCACGGCCCATAATGACGAGGTGGCGTCCGCCACGCGATCGGCGCCAATACGGCCACTCGGATCGGACTGTCGGCGTCGCCTTGAATGGGAATGTCCTCAGGCTACCCAGCTACCAGTTGCTCGGCGAGTAGTCCTTCAGGAAGCAGCCGTGCAGATCCTCGCCTGACTCCCCCCGCACGATCGGGTCATACACGCGCGCAGCACCGTCGACGAGATCCAGCGGGGCATGAAAGCCTTCGTCGGCGAGCCGCAACTTGGTCGGGTGTGGACGCTCGTCGGTGATCCAACCCGTATCGACGGCGGTCATCAGAATGCCGTCCTGCTCGAGCATCTCGGCGGCGCTGGTGCGGGTGAGCATGTTCAGCGCGGCCTTGGCCATGTTGGTGTGCGGATGTCCCGGCCCCTTGTAGGCCCGGCCGAACTGCCCCTCCATCGCCGACACGTTCACGACGTACTTGCGGCGCGACGGTGAAGCGGCCATCGCGGGGCGCAGGCGACTCACCAGAATGAATGGCGCGGTCTGGTTGCACAGCTGAACCTCGAGCAATTCCATCGCGTCGACCTCATGCACGCGTTGGGTCCAACTGTTGATCGACGCCGTATCGGGCAGCAAGCCACCGGCGTCGATAGCGGTGCCGGCGGCGATCCGGTCCGGGGACGCGCTGCGGGCGGCTAGCGCGAGCTCGGTCACCGCGTGCGGGGCGTGATGGTCAGCGAGGCTGCCGGCCAGCGCCGCCGGATGCGCGTCGCTGACGCGGTCGAACGTGACGACGTCAACGAGTTCCGGCGGCGGGGTGCGCTCCCCTTCGACCAGCGCCGCGTACGAGCCGGGGGCTCGTCGAACCGTCTGGGCGGCGTTGTTGATCAGAATGTCCAGCGGTCCCCGTGCGGCCACGGAATCTGCGAGCGCGACAACCTGAGCGGGGTCACGCAGGTCGATGCCGACGATACGTAGCCGCTGCAGCCAGTCAGCACTGTCGGGCATCGCGGCGAAGCGCCGAACGGCGTCATTCGGAAAGCGGGTGGTGATCGTCGTGTGGGCGCCATCGCGCAGCAGGCGCAGCGCGATGTACATGCCGATCTTGGCGCGACCACCGGTGAGCAGAGCTGTCTTGCCGGTGAGGTCGGTGCGGGCGTCGCGCTTGGCGTGGCTGAACGCGGCGCACTCCGGGCAGAGTTGGTGGTAGAACGCGTCCACCCGCGTGTAGTGGGTCTTGCAGATGTAGCAGGCACGCGACCGGAGCAAGGTACCTGCGGTGGCCCCGACCGCAGTGGACACCAACGGCAGGCCTTGAGTCTCGTCGTCGATGCGGCCGGGCGCACCGGTGGCGGTGGCCGCGATGACGGCGTGATCGGCGGCCGCAACCGCGTCGCGCTTGGCGTGGCGACGGGCTTTCCTTACCGACTTGAAGATGCCCGCGGTGGCGCGACGCACGGCAACCGCGTCGGGGTGCTCGGGCGGCAGCGACTCGACGTCGGCCAGCACCTGCAGGCACATGTTGAGCTTGTCCGGGTCGATCGCGTTCACCGTCGAAGAGTACGGGGCTTGGGCGCGGTCAGCGAAACGACACAAGCCTCCGACGACGCCGCGGCGCTGAAATCTCAGACGCTCGGCTAGCGGTTTGTCGACATGTACAGCAGGATTTCGGCGGTGTAGCCCCAGAGTCGGGCGCCGCCGTCGAGCAAGGTGGACGGCCCGGACCAGTCGTTGCACTGATACCGGTTCCAGCGAGCTGGATTGTCCAGATCGGCCAGCGCCACGGTGAGTACCCGGTGTGTTTCTGCGGGATCGACCGGAAAGACGGGGCCGGGTTGACGCCAGTGGGCGACCACTGCGGTGACGTCGAAGTCCGAGACGCCGATATGAAGGCGCGGAAGCGTTACCAGTGGGTCGACGCTGATGGGGTCGAGGCCAATTTCTTCGGCTGCTTCCCGCAGGGCCGTGGCGGCGGGGTTGCGGTCGATGGACTCTCGGGAGCCGCCTGGGAAGCCGATCTCACCCGGATGATTCCGAAGCGTCGAACTGCGTTGCAGCAGAACCACTTCAGGTCCGCTGCTGGTGTCTTTGAGAAGTACGAGGACGGCCGCCTGCCGGTCAGCGATGCGTGTTGCCAAGGGATCGTTGGTGTTGAGTTGGCCCGGTGTGGCGGTGCGGAGCGCGGTAACCAGCCGAACAAGTCCGCCGGGAGTCACGGCGTCGTTCTTTGGTCCGGCTGCGGCCAACCAGTCGTCCACGGTGTACGTCGGCGCGGGTCGCGAATCGGGATCTGGCACAGATCAGTTCACCACGCTGACGACCGCCGGTGAGGGCAGTCGGTGCGGACTGAGTCGCTTTTATTGTCGTGCGGGCCGACCCGGCCCGCAGCTGCATCCCGCGAGTGAACCAATCCCGCGTCTCACTCGTGACATGTGTTGACGGTGAGAGTCGGAGAGGCGGGAATAGGATGGCCCACAACGACAGTGGTGTGCTGCCGGATCTGCACGCGGAAGTTCCGAACATCGGTATTCCGGTGCATTCGGTTGGTCACGTCGGGATCAAGCGGATCGTCGCGATCGACGAGTACGACAGTGCGGCAATGGTTGTGATGGACATTTCCGTCGGTTTGTACGCCCACCAGCGTGGCGCGCACATGTCGAGGCTGATCGAATGCATCGACCGGCCGGGTTCACAGCCGACCGTGCTCGACTACGCCCAAGGCATCTTCGAGCGCCTGCGCGACGCGGTGCCCAGTGCCGCGTCCTGGTCGGTGGACGCGAGGGCCACCATCGTGCTGCCGCATGACGGCGGGTTCAAGCCCATCGAGGAGATCTGCCGGATCGAGGCGGCGGAGCAGACCGAGGTGACCTGGGGCGCTGCATTCAAGGTCTGTCTGGCCTGCCCCCAAGCCCAGAGCGCGATCGCCTTCGATCGTGACGATATGGACAACGTCGGTGAGCATCCGTCCCACAACCAGGTTTGCGACTTGGAAATCACCGTGACCGGGGACTTGACGACCGTGGCCGGTCGTTCCCTGGCCAAACTTCTCTCCGTTGGAGAGGACGCGGCCAGCGGACCAGTGCGAGAACTGCACAAGCGTCGCGGCGAAGCCGACACCGTCGCCGCCATCCACCAACACGCGCTGTTCGCAGAAGATGCGCTCCGGATTATCGCCGACAACACCAGGGCCCAGTTCCCGACGGCTACCAGCGTCACCTCGCAGATCGTGAACTACGAGAGCATCTTCGAGTACCCGCTGCGCTGCGTCGTCATCGCTTGATGAAACGGTTTACGGAAAGGAATTAGACCCGGGCCGGAAACACCGGGGGCGGCATTCCACCGGCCGAGGGCCCTGCTGACTTCAAACAGGAAGTATTCGTGAAGCCTGCTTGTTGTAACCCGTCGAGCTATTAGTACGGGTCGAGGATCGCAACCTTGAGGGAGTAAAGGCGTATGACGGCGGTGGCCATGAGCAGCGAGGGTATGGAGTCCGCACGTGCGGACTCCTCGGCATGGGCGCCGCTGAGGATTGCGATTTACCGCAACTTGTTCATCGCGCAGCTGGTATCGAACATCGGCACGTGGATGCAAACGGTCGGCGCCCAATGGTTTCTGGTTGAGCACCACAGCAGCGCGACCACCATCGCACTGGTTCAAACCGCTTCGCTCACACCAACATTGGTCTTAGGCCTCTTCGGCGGCGTGTTTGCTGATCTGTTCGATCGGCGACGGTTGCTCATTGTCATTCAAAGCTACGCGGTGCTCGCGGCTGCTGCGCTGGCCGTATTGGCGTTCACCGGGGTTCTTACCCCGACCTGGCTGCTGATCTTCACTGTGGCCATCGGCTGTGGCTCAGCGCTGACTGCCCCAGCTTGGCAAGCGATCCAGCCCGAACTCGTTCCGCGTGACCAGATACCGGCTGCGGCATCGCTGGGCAGCGTCACGGTCAACGTGGCCCGCGCAGTCGGACCTGCCCTAGCCGGGGTCGTGGTCCTGGTGGCCGGTCCGGCCGCGGTGTTCGCGCTCAATGCGGTGTCCTTCGCCGCGATCATCGTCGCGTTGCGGGCCTGGAAGCGACCCACTTGCGCACCACTGGGTGAGCGCGAAAGCATCGGGCTCTCGATGCTGGCAGCGCTGCGGTGGGTCCGCCACGGACCGGTCACCCGCCGGATCCTGCTGCGGTCGGCTCTGTTCGCGTTTCCCGCTTCAGCGCTGTGGGCGCTGTTGCCCGTCACGGCCGCACGCCACTGGCAGATGAACTCCTGCGGTTATGGCCTAGTGCTCGCCACCCTTGGCGTGGGCGCCGTCCTCGGGGTGGCCCTCATCGCGCACCTGCGCAGGTTGTTCGCAACCAATACCGTGTTGGCCGGTTCGGCCGGCGCCTACGCATTGGGCCTGCTCGTGATAGCGATCGGCCCGTTCGGCCCGGCGATCCCGCTGTTGCTGGTGTGCGGTATGGCGTGGATCGCCACCCTGACCACACTTAACGCCGCCATCCAGCTGTCGCTGCCACCTTGGGTGCGGGCCCGCGGCATGGCCGTGTATCTGCTGGTCTTCAGCGGCTCCCAAGCACTCGGGTCCTATCTGTGGGGTCTGATTGCCGCGCACGTCGGGCTCGCGCAATCGCTCTTCGGGGCAGCTGCCCTGCTGTTGCTGACGGCGGCCAGCGTGGCCGTGCTCCCGCTGCGTCCCGAAACCGGAACGCTCGACCTGACGACGTCGACCGCCTGGCCGACGCCGACACTGGTATTCCAGCCCGATCCCGGCGACGGGCCGGTCCTGATTTCAACTTCCTACCACGTCACCGACGACCGCATCCCTCAGTTCACCGAAGCGATGCTGAAGGTCGGCAGGTCGCGCTCGCGTACCGGTGGCTACCACTGGCGGTTGTACCGCAGCGGCGAGGACCCCCAACTTGTCGTCGAGGAGTTCACCGTCCCCTCGTGGGCCGAATTCGACCGCCAACACAGCACCCGCTGGCTGGCCTCCGACAATGACGCCCTGGCCAGCGCGCTGCAATGCACCGTCGACGGCCGCGCGGAGGAGCACTGGTACTTTGCGCTGGCGGGCCCAACAGGTGTGGTCGGCGGACCGTCGAAGACGAACGCGTCGGCGCGTACCAAGCGCAGCATCGTGAGCTTGAACGGGATCCTTCCCCCACCATGGGCAGATGGACGGCTGTTGTCTGAGCCAGCAGAGGGCTGACGACGTCACCGACCGGGTCCGGCCGTTCCGGAGTCACGTCACCGGTCGCGCGTCAGCGGTTGAATGTGCTTCGGTAACTCGGTGACGACAGACTCGTCCGGCTCCGATAGCTGCCGACATCCAGCTCGGAATTGAGATGCTGCAGTTCCAGTGCCGACTGTTCATGATCGGTTCGTCGTTGTTCGCGGCGGGTACAGGGCCGGGATTCGCGACGCTGTGGGGTGCGGATGCCGCCAATCTCCTGTGCTTCATGGGCTCGTGGTTTTTCACGAGCGCCGCGGTGGCCCAACTGTCGCTGAGCAAACCGGCGACGCGCCAGACGTGGGGAATGCCCTCGACGCGAGCCGAATGCTTATCGTCGGGGATCCAGTTGTTTGGCACTCTGAACTTCAACCTCAGCACCGGTGCGGCCGTGTGGGCGCAGCGGGTCGCCGCCCGCCGGCACCTCGTGTGGGGGCCCGACGCGGTGGGTTCGATCGCCTTTCTCGTCAGCGGAGCTCTCGGCGTCGCCGCGGTCGCCCTCGCGCTCGGGCACGTTCGGCTCGCATCACGACAGTGGCTGGCTGCGTCGACCAGCATGATCGGCTCAATCGCGTTCGGCGCCTCGGCAGCCGGTGCCTTCGTCACTAAGACGGGTACTACGGAGGACGCACAGCTAGCCCAACTGGGGACCTTCGCCGGGGCGCTGTGCTTCCTGATCGCCGCGTTCGTCAGGCTGCCTAAGCGTTTCGACGCGAGCTTGGGCAGCTGACGTTGATGAAAAGAAAACTGGCCAGGGCTTGCGGCCCTGACCAGCACCCTAGGCCGCAAATTGGCCGGCTCCCTTAATGATCGCCGCACCGGCGCTAAGGCCCGCCGCCATGATTACGGCGCGCTGCAAAAGCGGAAATGATCCGAAACAGCTTGGCCCAGCTAGGTTTAAGGACCTGCGAAGTCACCGACAGCGATCATCTTGTTGCCGTCCCAGGCGACTGCGAAGCCGGCTGCAGTGAATGCGCAGTCCAGGATGATCGCTCGGTGTGCAGGACTTTCCATCCATAAGTCGAGCGCCGCGCTCGGGGTCGCATGGGATCCGGCGCCCCAGTAGACGATCTCACTCGTAGAGCCGGCCCTGGTGTAGCCCGCATCGGCGATACGCGCCTGGGGTGAAGAACCGTCCGAACCGATGTGGCCGCCGCCGATACCGTTGATGAGCATGTCATCGGCGTGCCGCTGAGCGGCGACCGTCAAACGCGGGTCATCGCCGATCACGCCGCATGTCTGGCGAAGCTCGTTGACGCCGTCGTAGATCGCGGTCCCCAAATCGTCTGCGCGCGCAGCAAACCCAGCAACGGAGCCGGGAGCCGTTATGACCACAGCGCAGATCGAGAATGCGTTGACGATCTTGGCTTTCCTGGTCATGTTGCCTTCCGCGGCGCACCCGCTTTGCTGATGTAGCAAACAAATGTTACTCATCTCCGGCGAAGAAAGGTCGAAAACCGCGTCTGCGCTTAGTCTCGTCCATAGATCTACGATGAACGGTCAAAGAGATCGCACCCCGCTGCCAGCCATGCAACAGTGCCCCGATGACGAGAACTGTCGCCGTGATCGGGGCTGGACCCGGCGGACTGACCGCAGCCCGCTGGCTGCTCTCGCGAGGATTCGAACCTACGATCTTCGAGCAGGGACCGACGCTGGGCGGCCAGTGGACGGGACTTGTTGGCCGGAGCGGCGTTTGGCCGACCATGCACACCAACACCAGTCGCATCATGACCGCCTTCAGCGACCTGGAGAACACGAGCGGCCTGGTCTACCCGTCAAACCGCGAGATCCTGAACTACCTGCACCGATATGCCGACACGTTCGGCCTCACGTCACGGATCCGCTTCGGCACCCGTGTTGAGATCCTCAGGCGAGACGATGCCGGATGGCTTGTCGGCTGCGCGGGCTCAGAGGAAAGCTTCGAACGAGTGGTCGTGGCGAGTGGCAGATTCCACGCCCCCGCCATCCCCCCTGTGCCCGGGCTGGACACGTTCGCCGGCTCGGCCGGAGCGATCTCCTCCTACCATTACCGAGGGCCCGCACCGTATCTGGGCAAGCGGGTTCTCGTGGCAGGCTGCGCTATCAGCGCCCTCGAGGTCGCCGCCGAACTTGCCCAGCTCGGCGCAGCACGCGTCGTTGTGAGCCAGCGCCGACAGAGGTACGTCCTACCGAAATTCGCCGGCGGCGTCCCGTCCGATCACCGGATCTTCACGCGATACGGAACACTGGCGAGCGAGACTCTCCCAGCAGCCGAGATCGACCGGCAGCTGAAGGAGAACGTGCTCGAGGCTGGAGGAAGTCCGGAGCAGTACGGCGCACCAGCGCCCGACCCGTCGATTTTCGCCGCCGGCGTCACCCTCAACCAGCAGTACCTACCGCTCGTGGCCGAGGGACGAATTACTGTGTGCCCCTGGATGAAATCCATCAGGGGTTCAACCGTGACGTTCGTCGACGGGCATGCCGAGGAGTTCGACGGGATTGTGCTTGGCACTGGGTTCGATCTGTTCCTACCGTTTCTGAGTGCAAGCATCCAGGACATAGTCGACCTCGACGCAGTACACCTAGACGCTGACCGCTACACCTTCCATCCTGACCTCCCCGGGCTGGCCTTCATGGGCATGTGGGACCAGTCGGGCGGTTACTTTGTGCCGCTGGAACTTCAGGCCCGGTGGATCGCCTACACGTGGGGCGGCACGATCGCGGCGGCAACGGAAACCGACCAGCGGGCGTCGATCGATGCCTACCGCTCGCAGCGAGGAATGTCCCAGAAAACTCGGATGAACCTGGTAGCTCTCACTTTCGCCCGAGCCGCCGGGGTCGAGCCGCAGCTAGATAACTGGCCGCGCCTGCGGCGTGCCCTGCTGTTCGGCCCGCTCGCTCCAAGCTGTTTTCGGCTCGAGGGCCCGGACGCGCTGCCCGATGCGCCGGCCCGATTCGAGCGCGACGCCGCCGCCTTCGGTGCCATCACGTCAAACGAGCTGACCGAGCGTGAAAGAAGCTACTGGTCGCTCGTCGAAACTGCGGCTTCCCGCTCGACCCCGTAAGGGCCGCTCGTGCAACGCCTTTCACCGACATGATGAATCTATGTTTTTGGGTCACCGCTGCCCATGACTGGGTGGTGTTCGCCGGCGTCAACCGCGTGCGGCCCCGCCGCTTCCTGGACGTTGCGGCACGACAACGAGCAGCGCGACGATTAGTGCCGCGATGACCGCCGAGGCCAGCGGGCGGCTCAAGGCTAGGCCGCCGTCGGCGGTTGGCTTGTCGATGAAGTCGCCCACCGTTGCGCCCAGGGGCCGCGTCAGGATGAAAGCGACCCAGAACAAGGTGACACGCGATACCCCGGTCCAGTAGTAGAAGGCAACGACCGCCATGAGGGCCGCGGTGAATACCAGCGCGCCGCGTTCATACCCAAACCCGCGAGTGTCGGCGAGCCAATCACCGAGCGCGGTACCCAGAGTCTGGGAAAACGTGATCGTGCCCCAATAGAACGCCTCGACTTTCGGTGTGGAGACGGTATTTACCGCCACCGTTCCCTGCGACCGATGCCACAGCCCGAGGGTCGCCAACAGACAGAACAACAGCAGAAGCGACCCACCTGTGTAGCCGATCCCGAGCGATCGGTCGGCGAAGTCGGCCAACGTCGTGCCGAACGTCGTCGAGGCAACAAACGTCGCCCAGTAGAGGATCTGATAGAAGCGATTAGCGAAGATCTGCGCGACAACAAGCGCCACCAGTAGGACTCCAAAAAGCACGACGCCGGCCAGATAGCCCCAGTCCAGCGTCATCGTCACGGTGTCGCCACCCGTCTCGCCGAGCGTCGTCGCCAGTATCTTAATGACCCAAAAACCCAGGGTGACTGCCGGAACCTTGCTCAACGCTTGTCTCGTTACGTCATTCATCGAGCATGGCCTGTCGCTCCCGTGGACTGGTGGCTACGAGCTGTCGAACCGCCGTTGATCGGCAACGTCAGTCAACAGACAGTGTTACGTCGCTCGACTGAATGTTGAGAAGCCCCGCGGAACGGCGGGTAGTTATCCAGACGTCCGTGTTGATCGCAAAGAGAAACTAGCCTTGATGACTCACTTCTGAGTGCGTGGGGCCTCGAGCGCGAGGGCAACTTGGGCCAGCCAGATGTTATCGGTCAATGGTCGTCCGGTGAGTTCGGTAAATCGACGCAGCCGATAGTTGACGGTGTTGCGATGACAGTGCAGTTCTGCGGCGGTCGCTGATACAGATTGGCCGAGGCGTAGCCATGAGTGGACAGTGTTGAGTAGGGGTTCAGCTCTGTCGGGTGGAAGCTCGAGCACCGGCCCTAGGGTGGTCGCGACGACGGCCGCTGCGGCATCGGGCGCGCTGGCGAGCAACACGGGTAGGACGTCGCGGTTGTAGCGAGTGGTTGGTCGGCTGTTCACAGAGGCTGCCATGGCGATTTGTGCTTGGGCACGGGCTTTCGAGCAGTCAGTAATGGCGGTAAAGGGACTGCTGAGACCGATCAAGACCGGTATGTCAGAGCAGATTGTGCCGGCAATGCTGTCTAGCGCCTCGGCGCGGTTCCGTCGCAGTGACACGACTCCGATTTGCGAACTCGACGTAAGGCGAAACCACGCGTCCTGAACAGCGGCGTGCGAAGAGATCAGCGTCTCGATGTCGGGAGGCGAGTCCTGGATCGATGTGTGCTCGGCGCTCGTGGCCGCGATGACCGCCAGCTGGCCCGTCCGTGGGAGACCGAGCGCGGCGACGGCCTCCCAGAATGCTGCTCCGATGCTGGAGTCGTTGAACAGAATCGTATCCAGCAGCGCGGCTCGCACCTGTTCGTTGCGCCGCGCATCGCGGATGTCGATCTCACGGAAGACCGCATGCGCGCGAAGCGAATTAGTGTTCATCCAGGCAAAGATCGACGGTGTTGCCGCAATCAGCGCTTCCTTGTCGATTTCGTCTGTATCCGCTAGACGTGCGAGCTCGTCCCAGATGGTGGCTGCGCCGAGCCGGTAGGCGTGCAGCAAGCCGGACAGGGTTAGGCCCTGGCTGGCGCGGTGACGAATTGCGGAGTCGGAACTCCATTGGCCAGGATCGGCGCCAAGGTCGATCCAGTCCAGCATCTCGGCAAGGTAGCTGGCGATATTGTCTTGGACCGTGTCGCCGCCGTCGTCGCGGCCGACGTAGTTGGAAACTTCACTGCGCAGGACAGTGAAGACCTTCGCCACGATGGCGTCCGACTGTTGCCGGACTCGATTGGTGAGAACTGTCGGTGTTCGTAGCTGCGGCACGTACCGGATCGTAAAACGCCGCGCGGCATTGTGCCCCGGCACAAACTTTTCTGGGAAGGTTCTAGGCTGCGGCTCATTGTCGGCGGTCACCTCGATTCCGCATGCTGGCTGCCATGCAAACCACTTCTGCGAAGACGATCGTCCTCATCCACGGGCTGTGGATGACGCCGTTAGCTTGGGAGAATTGGGTGGCGCGTTACCGCGCCCGTGGTTACGACGTGGTGACGCCGGGCTACCCCGGTGTCGCTCCCGGTCCGGCCGGTGTGGCAGCGCTGCGCGAAGACCCCACACCCCTGGCTGAACTCGGGGTGCGGGAGGTCTTCGATCACTTCGCCGAGATCATCGATGAACTTGCCGAACCGCCGATATTGATGGGCCATTCGTTCGGCGGCACCTTCGTGCAGCTGCTCCTCGACGCCGGCTACGGGCGAGCCGGCGTATCGATCGACGGTGCCGCCGTCAAAGGCATTAAGGCGCTGCCGTTCTCAGAAATCCGGGCCACGTTCCCGGTACTGAAAAATCCCGCCAACGTGCACCGCGCGGTGCCCATCACGGCATCCGAATTCCACTACGCATTCACCAACACGCTCACCGAATCTGATTCTAAAATCGCTTATGCCCGTTACGCCGTTCCGGTACCGGGGCGGATCCTCTTCCAGGGCGGACTGGCCAACTTCACCCACAACGCTGCGACCACATACAACTTTGCCAACGACGATCGCGCGCCGCTGCTGTTCATCGCCGGCGGCCGCGACCACATCCTCCCGCCCGCGGTGCAGCACGAGAACTACACCAAAAACGCCAAACACTCGTCCGCGATCACCGCCTACAAGCTGTTCCCCCAGCGAGACCACTTCACTTGCGGCGCACCGGGATGGGAAGAAGTCGCCGACTTCGCCTTGAGCTGGGCGCTGAATCCTTTGCGCGGCGAACTCGACTGACCCCTATCTGCAACTTCTACACGAAAGCAACTGCCACCATGACCACAGTGCGCGATGCCATCCTCGACCTGTTCCGCTCACACAATCTGACCACCTGGTTCGGCAACCCCGGATCGTCCGAATTGGCTCTACTGCAAGACTTTCCCGACGACTTCCGCTACTTCCTGGGCCTGCAAGAAATGATCCCGGTCGGAATGGCCGACGCCTACGCGCAAATCACCCGGCGTCCCGCCGTGGTCAACCTGCACACCGCGCCCGGCATGGGCAACGCTCAAGGCCAGATCTACAACGCCTACGTCAACAAGACGCCGCTGATCATCACCGCGGGCAACCAGCGCCGCAATATGCAGAACCAGTACTGTCTGCTCACCAACCACGAACCCACCACCACGCCTAAGCCGTTCGTGAAGTGGGCGGCCGAGCCCGCCATCGCCAGCGAAGCCCCCGCCGTGCTGGCGCGTGCGATCCACCTCGCCACTACGCCGCCGATGGGACCGGTTTTCGTTTCCCTTCCGATGGACGACATGCCGATCGAACTGACCGACGAGCAGGTCGCCGATATCGAGGTGGTGCGTGAGCGCACCGTGACTCACGCGACGGCTTTCCCGACCGAGTTGGCTGAGCAGGTCGCCGCTCGATTGGACGCCGCCACATCACCGGCAATCGTCGTCGGCGGCGACATCGACCGCTACGACGCTTACGACGCCGTGATCGAACTGGCCGAGCGCATCGAAGCGCCGGTCTTCACCGCCCCGTTGACCGGCTGGAGCGGATTCCCGGAGAACCACCGGCTCTATCACGGCGCGCTGCCACCGGGCGCGGGCTGGATCTCCCAGGTCCTTACCGGCCACGATCTAATCCTGACGATCGGGACCGCGGTGTTCCGCTACTACCCATTGGTGCCCGGGCCATACCTGCCCGAGGGCGCGCGTTTGATCCAGATCACCAACGATCCCGACGAAGCCGCCCGTGCACCGGTCGGGGATGCGATCGTCGCCGACATCCGCACCGCGGCTCAGGCTTTGGCGGCGACGGTCAAACACACCCAGCGGTCTGCCCCGACGCCGCGCGCCGCGGTCCCCGAACACGTGTCGGCGCAGGCGCCGCTCAAGCCCGAGGAGCTGTGGACCGCCGTCGGGTACGCCGCACCCGATGACACGCTCTGGGTCAGCGAAGCCGGCAGCAACGAGATCCCGATGACCGAAAGCATCCGTCCAGGCAATCCGCTGTCGCATCTGTCGGCCGCGGGCGGCGGACTCGGCTGGGGCCTTCCCGCATCGGTGGGTGCGCAGATCGCGGCGCCGGATGGTCCGGTCGTGTCGTTGATGGGTGATGGCTCCATCCACTATGCGATCACCGCGCTGTGGAGCGCAGCACGTTACAACATCCCGCTCACTGTGGTCGTGGCATCCAACGCCGAGTACGGCGTGGTCAAAGAATTCGGCGTCTGGGAAAAGACTCCGAACGTCCCAGGGCTCGACATCCCCGGCCTCGACATCGTCGCAACCGCGGCCAGCTACGGCGTCGACGCCCACGAAGCACACAGCTCCGACGAAGTTTACGAGTTGGTCAAGGCGGGCATCGCCGACCGCGACCGACCGACCCTGATCAACGCTCGCACCACACCCGTCTCGGGTGGATTCGGCAGCTAGGAGGATTGCAATGGATGACACAGTCGTATCAGCGTTTGCCACGGCATTAGGTGGCCGCAACGCGGTAGCTACCGACGCCGCCACCCTAGCCGAAAATGCAAAGGACTATTGGGGTTTCGGCCATCAGCCCGGCCTGGTGCTACGACCGAACACCCGCGACGAGGTCGTCGCAATCGTGAAAGTGGCTGCCGAGCACAATGTCTCGCTGGTCACCCGCGGAGCAGCATCGAACTGCAGTGCCGGAGTGATGGCCGCCTCAGACCGGGCGGTGATCGACCTGACGAAAATGAATCAGGTTCTTGACATCGACCCGGCAGCTCGCACCGCTCGGGTCCAGCCCGGTGTCATCAATTCCGATCTGCAGGAGCAGCTAGCCCCGCACAAGCTGGTGTTCTCACCAGATCCCGTATCGGCGCACCTGGCGACCGTGGGCGGCAATATCATCGAAAACGCCGGCGGCCCACACGCTCTCAAATACGGCGTCACCTACAACCACGTACTCAGCGTGGAGGCGGTCCTGGCCGATGGCTCCGTGATCAACCTCAGCGCCGCCGACGACGGCCCGGATCTGCTCGGCCTGCTGATCGGCTCCGAAGGCACCCTGGCGATCCTCACTGAGGCGACGGTGGCACTGCGGCCGATCCCGCCGGTTACCCGCAGCCTGATGGGTAGCTTCAACACAGCCCGGGAGGCGGCCGAAACCATCGCCGCGATAATTCAGACGGGCACGGTGCCGGCCGCTATCGAATGGCTCGACCGCGTGGGTATCGCCGGACTGCAGCAGTTCACCGACACCGGCTATCCCACCGATGCTGATGCGATCGTGCTCATTGACGTCGACGGCACCCCCGACGAGGTCGACCGTGATGCCGCGATCGTCGATAAAGTGCTGCGGCAGCGCGCCGTTGAGGTGCGTCGCGCCGACGACGACGACGCCCGCGCCAAGCTGTGGTACGGACGCCTGCATGCCCCCGACGCCGTCGTTCACAGCGGCAAAGGATTTTTCATCGGCGACGTCACCGTCCCGCGCCAACACATCCCGGAAATGCAGCAAGCAATCCAGGACACTGCCAAGCGGCACTCCGACGCTTTGCTGTTCATCGCCGTAACCGGGCACGCTGGCGACGGCGACCTGCACCCGACCACGTTCTACGACAAGGACAACCCCGATGCGCCCGCCGCGTTAGAGGCCGCCAACAACGAGATCATCGAAGCGGCACTGAAACTAGGCGGCACCATCACCGGCGAGCACGGTGTCGGCACCGAGAAAATCCAATTCATGACCAAACGCTTCACGCCGGTGGAAATCGCAGCCCAGCGTGTCCTCAAGCAGGTCTTCGATCCCGAGCAGTGCTTGAATCCCGGCATCATGCTGCCCGACGTGTCACCGGAGGAACCCGCGCTGCCCTCTTTCGAGGCCGCCGTGCGCGCTGCCCTCGACCGCCGACCGACTTCGGCAGCACACTCTGACGGTGACGACACCACAGTCGAAGTGAACACCGGCAACTTGAACTTAGTGGTCGGCGCCGCGGTCACCCTCGAGGAACTGTCGAAGAAACTCGACGAGCAAGGCGTGACGTGTCCCGCCATACCAACCGAGAAAACTGAACGCACCGTCGGCGAGCTGATCGCCTATGCAACGGGCGAGGAACGCCTAGAAGTGCGCCACGGGCTACTCGGCGTCAACGTCGTTCTCCCCGACGGCGCCGCCGCCGCCCGCTTCGGCGGGCAGAACATGAAAGACGTCGCCGGCTACGACACCAAACGTCTATTCATCGGCGGCCACAACGCATTTGGAACCATCACCAGCGCTGTCTTCAAAATTGCGGTCGCCCGGTGACGCCGCAACGGCGATAGAGCGAACTCGTGTCGTGGCAGATGCACGCCATCGCTACCTACGGGCGCCTCATCCGTAGACCCCGAACCTGCGCAACACCCCAGAGCGCGCGCCTACCTCAAACGCCCCAAGAAGGCCGGCGAACCACCCTCGCGGCGACCGCCGCCATCATCGCCAGTAGGAAACGTCGATGAGCCGCACAGTCGCCTTCCCGCACACGTCCACAGCCGAGAGTTTGCGCTTCACAACGCTGGTGGCACTGCCCAACCTGGCCGAAGGCCTGTTCAGCCGCCGGCCCACAGTGACCGCTGTGCTGAACCGAGTCGGTGTCGCGCGCCGCGCACACCGACTGCTCGCGGCACTGCATTGCCGCTACGGCGACGGACCTATTTGGGTGACGGTCGGAGGCAAACAAACACTGGTTGTCTTTGGCCCCGATCAGATTCGCTTTGTTCTCTCACACGCGCCGGAGCCTTTCGCCTCCGACCCGGAACCCAAGCTCTCAGGGATGAACAAATTTCAGCCGCACGCCTTGACCATCTCCAGAGGCAGCCACTGGGCCGACCGCCGACGATTCACCGATGACGTCCTATCACACGCCACCGGCAGCGGCGCGATCGCGAACCGGTGCGACACCGTCGCGCGTGAAGAAGCCCTGTCCATCCCAGACAACCTCGACTGGCCACAGTTTCATGAAGTCATACAACGCATTTCACGGCGGATCATCCTCGGCGACATCGCTACCGAGGACCAACAAATCTCGACCCAACTGGCGACGCTCATGAGCAAAGCCAACCCGCCCGGCACGGGAGACCCCAAACTTTTCAGCACATTCCTGGCCGCATTGGACCGTTACGTACAAGCCGCAGATGCCAACAGTTTGGTCGGACAATTCGCCGCGGCACCCGCGAGCGACATAACTCATCCGACCCATCAAGTCATTCACTGGATGTTCGCGATGGGTGACACTCTGGCCATCAACCTCTGGCGTTGCCTGGCGCTGCTAGCCACTCACCCTGCCATTCTCGCCAAGGCGCAGAACGGAATTGACGAACCAAACAGTCGCGACTACCTCGTTGGCTGCTTATCCGAAGCGATGCGCCTATGGCCCAGCACACCCGTACTGGCGCGAACTCTAAGTCGGGCCACAGAGTGGGACGGTGCGACAGTTCCCGAGGGAACACAAGTCATGATCGTCAACACCTTTAACCACCGCGACACCAGCCGGTTCCCCGATGCCGACCACTTCAATCCCACCGCCTGGACCGAAGGAACCGCCAAAACCTCTTGGTCATTCAACTTTTTCAGCCACGGCCCCCAAGGATGTCCCGGGGCTAACCTTGCCCTGCAACTCGGCGCCGTCGTACTGACAGCCTTACTAGGCTCGCGCAGCCCCTCGGCTACCGGTGTCACACTCAACCCACAGCACCCGCTGCCATTGACGTTTGACCACTCACGCCTGCAGATTCGGCTGACGCCCCGACATTGAGGGCCCCGGTAGCCTTGAAAAACATTTAATGGAATGTCCCCAGAATGTGCGCATTAGAAAGCTCGCCAGGGCTTGTGGCCCTTCCCTGGTGGAGCTGCCGGCAATCGAACCCGCCGCTCTACCAGGGCGTTTGCCATCTGAACGGGAGGCTTTGCAACGCGCTCACGTCGCCCAACCACACTCCAAGATCATGTGGGTGCCGGACCGGAGTCATGCGGTAGGGGTCATAGCCGAGCGAAACCTCCTCTTGCACAATCCGAGTCGCTAACGACACCAAGCCTCGGGTTCGAATCCCAGCCACCACGCACGGCAGCGTCGATGGCCAGGCGCAGGTGATCAACTCGGAAGAGTCCCGCAGCCGGATCATCCTGCGAGACCGGCGTGGTAGTGATGGCAGAGCAGGCAGCCTGTGGGCACTGGTGAACCCATACCGCCAGACCTCAACGCGGAAGTTCGCTACGGGCCCGCCGAAGGAGCCTTCGGACAACCTGTGGCGGAGCCAACCAATGGGTCGTTGTCGACAAGGCAACCGGGGAAGAGATACCAGTTCAAATACTCAGGCAACGAGGAATTATTGATGCGATCAGGCCACCCGGAAGTTAGGATTAGCAAGAGATGAATTCCGAAGGCACTCAAGCTGATCCGATGTATGCCGAACTGATCAGCCGGTACGAGAAGTGGCGTCGGTTGTTCGCTGCCGCAGGTAAAGCTGTACCGAATGAGCCCGTTCAGGAAGACGGCCGACTTAACTTTCGGGATGGCTACCCCCACCAGGGATGGACCGCGTACATCATCGAACCGAAGGACAGCGGGTATGAGGTCTTACGGGCGAGCACCGAGCGCCATAATGAGCCTGTCGAAAGCCATCTCGCGTTCTTTTCCAGGCTGGAAGACGCTGGAAAGCTGGTTATTTGGTACTTGGGAGAAGGCTTACGGATGGATTGCTGGCTCACTCCGGTAACACGGGTGTGGCAGGCCGAGGGTCTAGATCCTCGGGTTCACAAGGTGCAGGTCTCAGACCAAATTGCTCGGTACAGCCTCAAAACCGACCCCGGTGCCTACTTTGAGGCGTACTCCGGTGGCATCAAACCCGAGAACCATCTACTGCCTCTGAGCTACGACGAACTCGATTCTGTTCTCCTGGAAGGGATGCCGGAGTCCGTCACCTCTGCGGGTCCTCAGTAGTCGGCGGGAATCTTGACGCCGTCGCACATGGGGGTTGCAACGAAGCTCTCTACGGTGTGGCCGTCACTGGGGGTGGCCGCCTGCCAGATGCGCAGCGCCTCGGCTGGGCCCAGCCTGTTGCACACATCCTGGAACCGGAGGGCCTCGGCGTGGTCGTTGAAACTGGTGCTGGTCTGCTTTCCCTGGCGGACGTAGAGCACGGATGTATAGCCGGTCCCGTCCTTACGCTGGCGGATCCGAACGCTGGCCACAGACCGCACACCACGCCGATTCTTGACGGGGATCTTGACGCAAAAGAAAACTGGCCAGAGCTTGCGGCTCTGACCAGCTTCTTCTCGGTGGAGCTGCCGGGAATCGAACCCGGGTCCTACGGCATTCCCTCAAGACTTCTCCGTGCGCAGTCCGCTAAGTCTCTACTCGGATCTCTCGGTCCCGCGAACAAGCCGAGATGACGATCCCAGTCGCTGTTTGATGTCCCCACCGGTCCCGCGACCGAACCCGTGGGTTTGTCCCTCTAGCTGATGCCAGGGTCCGGGCCGAGGGCGCTCCCGGTCTGACAGACACGCAGTCGCTTAGGCAGCGAGTGCGTAGTCGCGCTGATGTGAATCGGCGCTTATATGGTTGCATCGACGCTTACGGTGGTCTCTTGCCTGCACCGGCACGCTTCCCTTGATTCGATGCGCGAAGTCGAAACCGTTCAGCCCCTCGCACCCCTGCCGATTTACGGCAAGACAACTCATAGTACGCGCTTTCCAACAGCAGGTCAGCGATCGATCATCCCGGTTCAGATCACGAAATTGACATGCTCGACGATGCGCGCGCCGACCTCGGTGTCCCCGCCGAGTTCTACACCGGCCGTGTCGTCGGTGCGTCCGCCGGCCAGTCGCGCCAACAGCAGCCCATCGAGGCGGATCGATGCAGTGGGCTCTAGCCCGCCGAAATCGTCGACCACCAGGGCCCGACCCTCGAACGCGACGTGGATGGTCCGAGCCAGCGGACCGCTCAGCTCGATGGCGACCCGGGATCCCTCGGGCGCTTTGCCGAGTTTGCCGACGACGAAACCCATCGTCGCGGCGATCTCGTCGAGCGACAACCGCGCCGACGGGCCGCTCAGATCCGCCTCCGACGACGCCAAGCCGATGGCGTCGAGGATGTCCTGCTCGTGCATCCAGCAGTCGAAAAGCCGGACCCGCATGAACCTTCCGAAACTCTCCAGGCCCACCGGGGTCGGAGTCGGCGCATTCCACTCATCGAGCGACATAGCGGACAACACCTCGCACCGAGCCGCAGTGATCGAGCGAAACCGTTGCAGCAGAGCATCTCCCGACTCTGAGCTGAGGTGACGGACCCAGGCTTCGTTGAGCGCGCCCACGTTGTTGCGCACATGGTCCAGGGCCGTCAGATCGATATCGGCCTCGGGTGCGTTGAGACCCTGCAGCGATGACTCGGTGCCGACCATGTGGGCGACCACGTCGTGCACGCACCAGCCGGGCAGCGGCGTCGGAGTCTGCCATTGCTGGTCAGACAGCTCAGTCAGCACCGTCTCGATGCTGTCCCAGGTACCGAACAGGCCCGACAGCACCTCGGATTTGTCGAGAATGGTGACGCCGCCCATGCCGCCTGATGCTAGACCGAGGTCAGGCGGCAGCGATCATGCTCACCGAAATCGCGGCCAACACCATGCCGATTGCTTGCCAACGCGTCAGTCGCTCGCGCAGCACGATGATCGCCAAGACGACGGTCGTCGCCGGGTACAGCGAAATCAGGATGCTGGCCAGCGACAGCATCCATTTCTGAATCGCCATCAGCATGCTGACGTTGGCGCAGGTGTCGAGCAGCGCCGCGAGGACCGCCAACCGCAACGGCGTGCTGGACGGCAGCCCGAGATTCTTGCTCGCCGCGGCGACCCCGACCACCAGAACGGTCGCCGCGGCCCGGGCGAAGAACAGCGGCCACATCCGGCACTCCACCGGAGCCTCGTGCAGCAGTACGAAGTCCAGTCCGAACGCCACGCCCGACCCGACCGTCAGCCAGGCGACCTTGCTGGTGAATCTGTGCGTCCGAACGTCGTCGTCATCGGGAGACTCGCGGCTGACAAGAATCACCGCGAGCATCGCCAGCACCACGCCGAACGACGCGCTCGCGCCCGGCCGCTCGCCGAGCGCCACGCCAACCGCCACCGGGACCGCCGCGTTGAGCACCGCGGCCAGCGGCGAGACCACCGAGATGGGTCCGGCGCTGACGGCCGCGTAGAACCAGTAGACCCCGATCGCTTGGCTGATCCCGTACAGCGAACCCCACACCACGGCACCGGTGTGGATTGGTCCGCCCCGGGAAACTGCGAGCACCGCCAGCAATAACGTCGCGAGCGGGTACGTCACCAGCATGATGCGCAGCGCAGCCGCCCGCCGGGAAGCTACACCCCCGACGAAATCACTGACGCCGTAGCTGACTGCAGAAAGCTGGGCGTACGCCGCCCCGATCAGCTCATGCCCTTGGATCGCCTGCCCAATTCGCGAATCACTTCGCGTTGGGCGTCGCGCTTGGCCATGTCCTGCCGCTTGTCGTGGGCTTGCTTACCACGCGCTAATGCAAGCTCCACCTTGACTTTTCCTTCGAAAAAATACAGCGACAACGGAACGAGCGCGAGGTTACCATCTTTGATTTTGCCGATGAGCACATCGATTTGGTGCCTGTGGAGCAGGAGCTTCCGGTTGCGGCGCGGCTCGTGGTTGGTCCAGCTGCCGTGGTGATATTCCGGAATGTGCAGGTTGCGAAGCCACACCTCGCCGTCGTCAACGGTCGCGTACGCGTCGGCCAACGAGGCCTTGCCACCCCGCAAACTTTTAACTTCAGTGCCGAGCAAAACCACCCCGGCCTCGAACACGTCCAGAATCGAGTAGTTGTGGCGAGCTTTGCGGTTGGTCGCCAAGATCTGCCGGGCCGGTCCGGATTTGTTCGCCGACTTCTTCGCCATCACTACCGCCGCACATACAGGCGCAACGTCGCGTACGACGTCACCCCGGCCATCGCTACGCCGACAAACAGCAGCAACGGCGCAATGTAGAGAATGTCGGCGTAGTCCACCTTGGCGATCAGATGCGCTTGATAGAACTGGCTCAGCGCGCTGTCGAGGAACAGCGCACGCACCACGATCAGCCCGACGATCGCGATGAGGACACCGAACGTCGCCGCCACAACCGCCTCGACGAGGAACGGCAACTGGGTGTACCAGCGGGTGGCACCGACCAGTCGCATGATGCCAATTTCGGTTCGGCGCGTATAGGCAGCGACCTGAACCATGTTGGCAATCAACAGAATTGCTCCGACCGCCTGAACCAACGCGACGGCGAAGGCGGCGTTGGACAAGCCGTCCAGCACGGCGAAGAGCCGGTCGATCAGCTCCTTCTGATTGAGCAGATGATCGACACCAGGCTGGCCCTGCATTGCGGCGTCGAATTCGGCGTGTTGCTCGGGGTTTTCCAACTTGACGACAAACGACGCCGGGAAAGCATCCCTGCTCGCCAGACCCTTGAACTGCGGGATCTTGCGGATCGCGTCGTTATAGGCGTCCTCGCGATTGAGGAACCGCACCGACTTGACGTCGCTGCGTTTCTCGATCTTCTCGCGCAACGCCTTACATTGCGGGCTCTCGCATGTCATGTCGTTGGCCGAGACGTCGTTGGTCAGGAAGACCTGAGTCTCGACCCGGTCGAGATAGATGCTGCGCGAGTGGTCAGCCAACCGCACCACCAGCAGACCCCCACCGAACAACCCGATGGAGATGGCGGTCGTCAGGATCATCGCGACGGTCATCGTCACATTGCGACGGAAGCCGGTGAGGACCTCGTTGAAAAGAAAGCTGAAGCGCACTTAGCGGTCCATCCCATAGACACCGCGCTGTTCGTCGCGCACCAACCTGCCCAACGACAGCTCGACCACGCGTTGCCGCATCGAGTCGACGATGTGGTGGTCGTGGGTCGCCATCAGGACCGTGGTCCCGGTGCGGTTGATCCGCTCGAGCAGATCCATGATGTCGTTGCTGGTCTCCGGATCAAGGTTTCCGGTGGGCTCGTCGGCCAACAAGACCAACGGCCGGTTGACGAAGGCGCGCGCGATGGCCACCCGCTGCTGCTCACCACCGGACAGTTCATGCGGCAGCCGGCTGGCCTTCCCGGACAGCCCGACCATCTCCAATACATCCGGCGTCACCCGGTTGATCACATCGGGCCGCTTGCCGATCACCTCGAGGGCGAACGCGACGTTCTCGAACACCGTCTTCTGCTGCAGCAGCCGGAAGTCCTGGAACACGCACCCAAGAACCTGCCGCAGCTTGGGCACATGCCGTCCCGGCAGCGTGTTGACGTGGAACTTCGAGACCCGGACATCACCTTTGGTCGGGGTCTCGGCCCCCAGCAGCAGCCGCATGAACGTCGACTTGCCCGACCCGGACGGACCGATCAGGAAGACGAATTCACCCTTGTCGATCTTGAGGTTGACGTTGTCCAGCGCCGGCCGAGCGGACGACTTGTACTGCTTGGTGACACGGTCGAGGGTGATCATCACGGGTCGCCAGTCTAACCGTGAACGCCAGATGTCCAGACGACGCAGCGCGCTGGTGAGCCGGGTTGCGTCATCTGGGTAGCCCCGGCAGACCGGGCAATCCCGGTGCGGGCGCTGGAACCGGGCCGGGCGGCGGGGTTGGGGTCGACGGAGCAGGAGTCGTCGTCGCTGGACCGAAGGGCGGTGGCAGAACGAACGTCGGGATCAGCGGCGGCGGCGTGGTCGTCGTCGGGGGTGTGGTCGGCGGCGTCGTCGTCGGGACTGTGGTGGTCGGCGTCGGCGTGTCGTAAGTGGGCTGTCGGACCCGAGTGCGCGGCACCCACGTGTAGCTAGGGTCCGGAACAAAGCCCGGCGGCACGACCTGCGGCGCCTCCGGCGGCGGGGGCGGGTGCGGTTTATAGGTGTTGTAGGTCCACCAGGTGGCGAAGAACGCGATGATCAACACCAGCGTCGACGTCCGGACGCGCCCGCCGAACATGTAGCTCGGCCAGTGCTTGTCCGTGTCGCGACCGCCGTTCTCGAGGACGCTGAGTGTGACCTTCATCAGCGCTGCACCGGCTCGTGGGACTTTTCGTACTCTTTCTGCTCGGCCTCCGCCACCTCGACACCCGGGCCGTCGACCACGCCGACCTTCGCGTCAGCGGCGGTGACGATGCCCGCGTGGGCCAGCGCCCGGATGACCAGGACGCGCAGCTGACGGCCGGCTTCGAACTGCTTGCCCGGCAATGTGCGAGCCACCATCCGCAGGGTGACAGTGTCGACCTGGATACTTTCTATGCCCATTAAGGTGGGGGCATCCAGCAACAACTCGCCGAGCAACGGGCTCTCCAGGGCGTGCTCGCACTCGTGGCGCAACACCTCGCTCACCAGGTTGAGGTCGACGGTGGTCGAGACCGGGATGTCCACCACCGCACGCGCCCAGTCTTTGGACTGGTTGACCGCTTTGACGATCTGGCCGTTCGGGATGGTCAGCACCTCGCCGTTCGGCGAGCGCAGCCTGGTCACCCGTAGCGTCACATTCTCGACCGTGCCGCTGCACTCGGTCGTCGACACCACGGTCAACGTGACCAGGTCACCGAAGCCGTACTGCTTCTCGACGATGAGAAAGAATCCCGCCAGGATGTCTCTGACCACCTGCTGGGCACCGAAGCCGAGGGCGGCACCGATCACGGTCGCCGGCGCAACCAGGCCTCTGACCGAGAAGTTGAGGACGTCGGAGATCTGGACGATGCCCCAGATCGCGATCAAAACGATGGACACCCACTGCACGACCGACGCCACGGCTTGCCGGTGCTTACTCGCCTCCGACCGCACCAGCGCGTCACTTTCGACGAAACGCTCGTCGAGCTGTCGGGCGATCTGATCGGCGACCCAGGTGACAAATCGGACAGCCAGCATCGCGAGGATCAGCAGCATAATCACCCGCAGACCGCGGGTGATGATCCATTGGCCGATCACGCCGTGCCAGAAGTCGTGCCAGCGCTGCGCGGTATCGATAGCTAAATACGTCGTTTTAGTCGTCATCTTTTCGATTGCGCCACCGGATTCCTGCTTCCAGGAATCCGTCGATGTCTCCGTCGAGAACCGCCGCCGGGTTACCCACTTCGTACTCGGTACGCAGGTCTTTGACCATCTGGTACGGGTGCAATACGTACGACCGCATCTGGTTTCCCCAGGAGCTGCCGCCGTCACCCTTCAATGCGTCGAGCTCGGCACGTTCTTCTAAACGCTTGCGTTCCAACAACTTTGCCTGAAGAACCCGCATCGCAGCAACTTTGTTCTGCAGCTGCGACTTTTCGTTCTGACAGGTGACGACGATACCTGTGGGGATGTGCGTGAGTCGAACCGCGGAGTCGGTGGTATTGACCGACTGCCCGCCGGGACCGCTGGAGCGGTACACGTCGACTCGCAGGTCGCCTTCGGGAATTTCGATGTGATCGGTGGTCTCCACCACCGGCAGCACCTCGACTTCGGCGAAGGACGTCTGACGACGGTTCTGGTTATCGAAGGGACTGATCCGCACCAACCGGTGGGTACCCTGCTCGACGGAAAGCGTCCCGTACCCGTAGGGCGCGTGCACCGCGAACGTCGCGCTCTTGATCCCGGCCTCTTCGGCGTACGACGTGTCGAACACCTCGACGGGATATTTATGTTGCTCGGCCCATCGGATGTACATCCGCATCAGCATCTCGGCCCAGTCGGCGGCGTCGACGCCGCCGGCGCCGGAGCGGATGTTGAGCAGCGCCTCCCGCTCGTCGTATTCGCCGGAGAGCAGGGTGCGTACCTCCATCGCCTCGATGTCGGTGCGAAGCGTCTTCAGTTCCGCGTCGGCCTCTGCCTTGGCGTCTTCGGAGCTCTCTTCAGCGGCTAGCTCGTAGAGCACCGGGAGGTCGTCGAGTCGCTGGCGCAGTCCTTCGACACGCCGCAGCTCGCCCTGCGTGTGGGAGAGCTCGCTGGTGACACGTTGCGCGTGGGCCTGGTCGTCCCACAGTTTCGGGTCGGCCGCCTCGTGCTCGAGTTTGTCGATGCGGGCGCGCAGACCGTCGACGTCGAGCACTCGCTCCACCGTGGTCAGCGTGGAGTCGAGTGCTGCGATATCGGCCTGACGGTCGGGGTCCACGCCTGATCACGTTACCGGCCGGGTATTCGCGGCAGACGGCGCGACGCCCGATGACGACTCACCTCACGACGCGGGGTGGGATGAAAGCGGGCAATCGGTTTGAGCCGCGGAACCATTAGGCGGGCGTTTAGCATCGTGGCTTATGCGCCCATTCCACGTTGCGATCGTCGGGTCGGGTCCCTCGGGATTCTTCGCTGCGGCAGCTCTGCTCAAAGCCGCCGACGCCGACGATCACCTCGACTTCGCCGTCGACATGTTGGAGATGCTGCCGACGCCGTGGGGTTTGGTCCGCTCCGGGGTCGCACCTGACCACCCCAAGATCAAGTCGATCAGCAAGCAATTCGAGAACATCGCCGAGGACCCACGGTTTCGGTTCTTCGGCAACGTCGTGATCGGCAAGCACGTCAGCGCGACCGAGTTGTCCGAGCAGTACGACGCGGTGGTGTATGCGATCGGCGCCCAGGCCGACCGGCCGTTGAACATCCCGGGCGAAGAGTTGCCCGGCAGCGTCGCCGCGGTCGACTTCGTCGGCTGGTACAACGCCCACCCGCACTTCGAGGAGATCTCGCCTGACCTGTCCGGCGCCCGGGCTGTCGTGGTCGGCAACGGCAACGTCGCGCTCGACGTCGCACGCATCCTGGTGACCGAACCGGATGAGCTCGCCCGTACCGATATCGCCGACCACGCGCTGGAGTCACTGCGGCCCAGTGGTGTTCAGGAAGTGATCGTCCTCGGTCGCCGTGGCCCGCTGCAAGCCGCGTTCACCACGCTGGAGCTGCGCGAACTGGCTGACCTGGAGAACGTGGACGTGGTCGTCGATCCCGCGGACTTCGAGAACATCACCGAGGAGGACGCGGCGGCCGTCGGCAAGGTCTGCAAGCAGAACATCAAGGTGCTGAAGGGCTACGTCGGGCGTGAGCTCCGGCCCGGCCACCGCCGGATCGTGTTCCGCTTCCAGACCTCCCCGATCGAAATCGTCGGTGCGGAACGTGTCGAGAAGATCGTCCTCGGGCGCAACGAACTGGTCACCGACGACAGCGGCCGGGTGACCGCCAAGGACACCGGCGAGCGCGAGGAGCTGCCGGTGCAATTGGTGGTCCGCTCGGTGGGTTACCGCGGCGTTCCCACCGAGGGGCTGCCCTTCGACGAGAAAACCGGAACCATTCCGCACAGCGATGGACGGATCGACGGCAGTCGCAATGAATACGTCGTGGGCTGGATCAAACGCGGTCCGTCCGGGGTGATCGGCACCAACAAGAAGGACTCGCAGGACACCGTCGACGCGCTGATCGCCGACCTCACCGCTGCCGCCGACCTGGCCGAGTTCGGCGCCGACCACGCCGACGACATCGCCGAGTGGCTGATCGAGCGGCAGCCCAAGGTGGTCACCGATGCGCACTGGAAGCTGATCGACGAGCACGAACGGTCCTCCGGGGAGCCGCACGGGCGGCCCCGGGTCAAGCTGTCGAACCTGACCAAATTGCTGCACATCGGCCACGGCTGACGGGCGTCACCCGCCCGGCGGGTCCGGCAGGTCCGGCGCCGCAAAGGCCCACTTATCGGGATTGCGCTCCGAGTACACCACCGGCTTCAACTCCCCCACCGCCGGCCAGCTGTCGACGTCGACGGTCATGCGCTGATAGACGGTGTAGTCGCTGATCGTGGGTCCGTCGATGACGCCGGCGATCGTGACGTGCTGCTGACCGCTGGCGTCAGGTCGCGGGCTGACACCGGTGATCAGCAGCGTTCCGCTCAACCAGCCGGCGCCCGGGCGCTGGCGGAACAGTCGCGGCGCCAGAAAGCTCGTGACGATCGCGAGGAGCAAGACCACCGACAGGATTTCCCACACGACGCCATGGTAGGTCCGCCCAGGTGATGGCCGCGCCGGTCACGCTGGTGCCGCCGGATAGACAGGGTGCCACCGCACCTGTGCGATCCGCTCGGCGAGCTCCTCACTGCTGCGCTTCGGGGCAACGCCTTCTGCCACGGCCTGCGCCGCGACGGCCTGCGCAATGCGCACCGCCACAGCCGGCGCATCCGTCCACGCCGGCAGCAGCGGCTGGTCGGGATCGGCGAGGGCCGGTGACGCGTCTCCGAGGGTTGCTGCGGCCACCCGCATCATCTCGTCGGTCACCCGGGTCGCCTGCGCCGCGGTCACCGCAAGCCCCATCGCCGGGAAGATGTAGACGTTATTGCACTGTGAGACAACGTATTCGACACCGTTGCGGTGCAGCGGCGCGAACGGTGAGCCGGTAGCGATCAACGCCCGACCGTCGGTCCAGCGATCCAGCTCGGCAGGGTGCGCCTCCGCGCGGCTGGTCGGGTTGGAGAGCGGGAAGATGATCGGCCGCTCGGTCTTGCCCGCCATCTCCCGCACGATCGACTCGGTGAAAGCACCGGTCGCAGTGGACAATCCGAGCAGAACCCCAACGTCGACGTGATGCACAACATCGGCGAGCTGGGCGGGGCCCGGTAGTCCCCAATCGGCTACCCGCTCAGCGGGCTGAACGAAGTCACGCTGCGCATCCGACAGGTCGGTACGGTCGTCGGTCAGCAGACCGACCACATCGACCACCCAAATCCGTTCCCGGGCCGCCTGTTCGGACAGTCCTTCGCTGACCATTTCACGATGGACCATGTTCAGCACGCCGATGCCCGCCGAGCCCGCGCCCAACATGACGACCTGTTGCTGCGACAACGGGCGGCCGGCCACTTCGGCGGCACCGTGCAGCGCCCCGACCGTGACGGCGGCCGTGCCCTGGATGTCGTCGTTGAAGGTCAGCAATGTGTCGCGGTAGCGAGACAGGATCGGCTGCGCGTGCGCGGTGGCGAAGTCCTCCCATTGCAACAGCACATCGGGAAGTTGCTGACGTACCGCACTGACGAACTTGTCGATGAACGCGTAGTAGTCGTCGTCGTCGATGCGGCGGTGGCGCCAGCCCAGGTACCGCGGATCTTGGAGGAGTTCAACGTTGTCGGTGCCCACGTCAAGGACGATCGGCAGCGTGCGAGCGGGGTCGATACCACCGATCAGGGTGTACAGCGACAGCTTGCCGATCGGGATGCCCATTCCGCCGATGCCCTGGTCGCCCAGGCCGAGGATGCGCTGCCCGTCGGTCACCACGATCACGTCGACATCGCGGTGGGGCCGGTTTTCCAGGACCTCTTCCAGACAGTCGCGATCGGGATAGGACACGAACAGGCCCCGGGGCCGGCGGTAGATCTCGCTGAAGCGCTGGCACGCCTCGCCGACGGTCGGGGTGTAGACAATGGGCAACGACTCGGGGATGTGGTCGTGCAGCACCCGGTAGAACAGCGTCTCGTTGCGATCCTGCAGTGCCCGCAGATAGATGTGCTTGTCCAGATCGTCGTGCCGCGTCGAGAACTCGTGCCAGCAGTGCGCGACCTGCTCGTCCATCGTCTTGACCGCGGTGGGCAGCAGGCCGAGCAGGCCATACTGACGGCGCTCGGTCTCGGAGAAGGCTGTGCCCTTGGTCGTCAGCGCATCGAAAAGGGCGGCCTGCCCATGCTTTTCGTCAGCCATCTTCGGCGTCACCTCTCCTGCGTCCGGCGCGGTCACCGGGACGGGAAATCCTCGCGTACATCGCAATCCTCGCCGATCTTGCCCGTCGCGCGCCGGAAATCGCGCGCCATCCCGCTGAACGGACTAGGAAAGACTAGCGACCCGGTGTGTTGCCGCGGCGGGGTTGCTGTCATACATAGGCGTGACGGTTTCGACGGAAGGCTGGTAATGCGTGACGACGACCTCGCGGTGGCGTTGGCTCTGGCCGACCAGGCCGACGCGGTGACGCTGGCCCGCTTCGGGTCAGTTGACCTGCAGGTCGATACCAAACCGGACCTGACGCCGGTCAGCGACGCCGATCACGCGGTCGAAAAGGGCCTGCGGGAGACACTCGCCCGGACCCGTCCGGATGACAGCGTTCTCGGCGAAGAGTTCGGCGGATCAACCATTTTCAGCGGGCGGCAGTGGATCATCGACCCGATCGACGGCACCAAGAATTTCGTGCGCGGGGTGCCGGTGTGGGCGAGCCTGATCGCGCTGCTGGTCGACGGCGTCCCCCAGGTCGGCGTCGTCAGTGCGCCGGCGCTGCATCGGCGCTGGTGGGCGGCCACCGGCCAGGGTGCCTTCGTCGCCGTCGGCGATGCCCCGGTTCGACGGCTGTCGGTTTCCTCAGTGGCGCAACTCGATTCGGCCAGCCTGTCGTTCTCCAGCCTGTCCGGGTGGGCCCAGCTCGGCATGCGCGATCGCTTTGTGGAACTCACCGACGAGGTGTGGCGGGTGCGCGCGTTCGGCGACTTCTTGTCCTACTGCTTCGTCGCCGAGGGAGCGGTCGACATCGCGGCCGAGCCGGAAGTGTCGGTGTGGGATCTGGCCCCGTTGGACATCCTGGTCCGCGAGGCGGGCGGGACATTCACCGGTCTGGACGGCACCGCTGGCCCCCACAGCGGAAACGCGGTGGCCACCAACGGCCTTTTGCACGATCAGGTCCTCGGAAGGCTGACCGCTGGTTAGCTCGAGCGTGTGAGCTACGCAACACGCAGCTTCTATCTTACTCCGGAGTAAGATACAGTTATCGCACTGCCCCAACGACCGAGGCTGCATTCATGACAAACACTGTCACCCCCACCAACGGCTCTCACAACGGCGCCAAGACGCGTCCCAGGCGCACCGACAAGAAGTCCGCCATCGGCGAGCAGAAGCACAAGCGGACTGGCATCGACGTCGCGTTGGGTCTGCTCACGCCCCTCGTCGGCCAGGAATTCCTGGACAAATACGGCCTGCGCGATCCGCTGAACCGGACACTGCGCTACGGCGCCCAGACAATCTTCTCCACCGCAGGAGCAACCAGCCGCCAGTTCAAGCGCGTCCAGAACCTGCGCAGCGGACCCGCCCGACTCAAGACCAGCGGCAAGGACTACTACGACCTGACGCCGGACGACGACCAAAAGCTGATCGTCGAAACCGTCGAGGAATTCGCGGCAGAGGTGCTGCGGCCGGCCGCGCATGACGCCGACGCGGCGGTCACCTACCCCCCGGACCTGGTCAAGAAGGCCGCGGAGCTGGGTATCACCGCGATCAACATTCCCGAGGACTTCGACGGCATCGCTGCGGAGCGATCCAGCGTCACCAACGTGCTGGTGGCCGAGGCGCTGGCCTACGGCGACATGGGGCTCGCGCTGCCGATCCTCGCACCGGCCGGCGTCGCCGCCGCGCTCACTCATTGGGGTAGCGCCGATCAACAGGCGACCTACCTGAACGAGTTCGCCGGTGAGAACGTCCCGCAGGCCTGCGTCGCGATCGCCGAGCCGCAGCCGCTGTTCGACCCGACGGCACTGAAGACGACCGCGGTCCGCACCCCGGGCGGCTACCGCCTCACCGGCGTCAAATCGCTGGTCCCGGCGGCCGCCGACGCCGAATTGTTCATCGTCGCAGCCCAACTCAACGGCAAGCCGGCGCTGTTCATCGTCGAGTCTGCTTCTGAAGGCCTGACCGTCAAGGCCGATCCGAGCATGGGAATCCGCGCTGCCGCGCTGGGTCGCGTGCAACTCGACAACGTCTCGGTGCCGCTGAGCGCACGCCTGGGCGAAGAAGACGCCACTGATTCCGACTACTCAGAAGCCATCGCGTTGGCGCGGCTGGGCTGGGCCGCGCTCGCGGTCGGCACGTCGCATGCCGTACTGGATTACGTCGTCCCGTATGTGAAGGAACGGGAAGCCTTCGGTGAGCCCATCGCCAATCGGCAGTCCGTCGCATTCATGTGCGCCAACATCGCCATCGAACTCGATGGGCTGCGCTTGGTCACCTGGCGCGGCGCGGCGCGGGCCGAGCAAGGCTTGTCATTCAGCCGCGAAGCCGCGTTGGCCAAGCGGCTCGGCGCCGACAAGGGCATGCAGATCGGCCTGGACGGCGTGCAGCTGCTCGGAGGCCACGGCTTCACCAAGGAGCACCCCGTGGAGCGTTGGTACCGCGACCTGAGAGTTCTCGGCGTCGCCGAGGGCGTCGTCGTCATCTAAGTCCGACTTCCCAAAGGCAACGAAAGACTAATCATGGCAATCAATTTGGAACTTCCCGGCAAATTGCGCGCGGTGGTCGACACGGCACACCAAGGTGCCGCAGAGATGATGCGTCCGATCGCCCGCAAGTACGACCAGAGGGAGCACGCCTACCCGGTCGAGCTCGACACGCTGGCCGAGCTGTTCGCCGGAGCCACCGCGGCCAACACGCTGGACATGGCCGGCGCCAACGGGCTTCGCAGTAGCGAAAGCACCGGTGAAAACCGCAACGGCGCCAACATGTCCGCGGCGCTGCAGGCGTTGGAGGCCAGTTGGGGCGACGCGGCCATGCTGCTGTCGATTCCCTTCCAGGGCCTCGGCAACGCGGCCGTGTCCGCGGTCGCCACCGACGAACAGCTCGAGCGACTGGGCCGGGTCTGGGCCGCAATGGCCATCACCGAACCGGGATTCGGCTCCGACTCTGCGGCGGTATCCACCACCGCCAAGCTCGACGGCGACGAATACGTGATCAACGGCGAGAAGATCTATGTCACCGCCGGCTCACGCGCCACCCACATCGTGGTCTGGGCGACACTGGACAAGTCGAAGGGTCGCGCGGCGATCAAGTCGTTCATCGTGCCACGCGAGCACCCTGGCGTCACGGTCGAGCGGCTCGAGAACAAGCTCGGCATCAAGGGCTCCGATACCGCGGCGATCCGGTTTGAGAACGCCCGTATCCCCAAAGAGAATTTGCTCGGTAACCCCGAAATCGAGCCGGGCAAGGGCTTTTCCGGCGTGATGGAGACCTTCGACAACACCCGACCGGTGGTCGCTGCGATGGCGGTCGGGATTGCCCGCGCCACGCTGGAAGAGCTGCGCAAGATCTTGACCAGCGCGGGCGTGGAGATCTCCTACGACAAGCCTGCTCTGGCGCAGAGCGCCGCCGCGGCCGAGTTCCTGCGGATGGAAGCCGAGTGGGAGTCCGCGTATCAGCTGACCCTGCGTGCCGCGTGGCAAGCCGACAACAATATCCCCAACTCAAAAGAAGCATCGATGTCCAAGGCCAAGGCCGGCCGAGTGGGCAGCGACATCACCCTCAAAGCCGTCGAAATGGTCGGCACCATCGGCTATTCGGAGGACACGCTGCTGGAGAAGTGGGCCCGCGACTCGAAGATCATGGACATCTTCGAGGGCACCCAGCAGATCCAGCAACTGGTGGTGGCACGCCGCCTACTGGGCTTGTCGTCGTCCGAGCTGAAGTAGGCGCGAGCCCGCTCAGGCGGCAATGAGCTTGAGTGGCAGGCGTTCGTGGCGCCGAATGATGTTGTTGATGGCCCACGTTGGCGATGAGGTCAGCTCGATTCGGTCGACCCGTTCCGCCAGCGCGGCAAGCATCGCCTCGGTTTCCATCCGGGCCAGCCCCTGCCCTGCGCAGGCATGGGCGCCGTGGCCGAAACCGAGCTGCCGGGTAGCGTCGCGGCGGACATCGAAGACGTCGGGCCGGTCCCATTCCCGTTCGTCACGGTTGGCCGAGGCGTAGAGCACCAGCACTCGTGACCCGGCCTTGATCGTGACATCACCAATTATCGACTCCCGGAGCGCTTTTCGTGAGAATGCCCGCACAGGTGACTCGAAGCGGATGACCTCGTTGACGGCGTTGGGGATGAGATCCCGATCTTTTCTCACCATCTCCCACTGCTCTGGAAAAACCGCGAACAGTTGCAGGGCACTGGAGATCGCGCTGATGGTGGTGTCCAGTGACGGAGCCACGTAATCGACCATCAGAGGCGGGCATTCCCGGTGCGGTAGCTTCCCCTCGTCGGCCGCGGTCAGCACATCATGGCCCAGGCTGCCCTCGATCACGCTGCGCCGGCGCACGACGTGACGCGCGAAGCGCAGCATCTGCAGGCTCGACGGAGACGATTTCAGCCATTGCCGGTTGAGCGGTCCGAGGATGTCGAATGTCGCTCCGGCCCAGGCGAGAAGATGATCTCGCTGATCGCGGGGCCACCCGACCAAGTCGGGCACGACGGCCAACGGCAAAGCGGACGCCAGGTCGCTCACCCCGTCGATCTCGGCCTTGGCCAAGGCGGCGTCGACAATGCGCGCCGCCTGCTCGGTCACGCTGTCGCTGATGGCGCCCAACGCGCGCGGCAGCATGCGGTGGGCCACAAGTTTGCGACGCCGACTGTGCTCGCCGCCGTCGCTGCTCAGGGTCGTGCCACGGGACAGCCGGTTGCTGATGGCGTTGAGCGCCACTCCGTCGCCGGAGACGAACGCACCGTCGTCGCGCAGCACGGCCTTGCATTCGCCGAATCGGGACAACGCGTACACCCGTTGCTTCGGCAGCCACACCACCGGGCCCAATTCGCGAAGCCGGGCATAGTGCGGATACGGGTCGACAATGGCCTCGCCTGAGTAAATGTCCGGCCGATAGACCGGTGTTGCGGCGGGCGGTCTGCGTATCACGCGTATCTCACGACGTTGCGCTGCGAGCCCAGATCGACCGCTCCGTCATCGGTCGCGACCGCGGCTTCCACAATGTCGCCGTCCTGCAAATACTTCGGGTTCTTGGCCTGGCGGCTGAAGAACACCTTCCACTTGACCGCGGATGGCAACAGCGACCCGATGATCTCGATCGGCTTGGGCGGCGCACTGAGCGCAGTGCCCACCGGAGTTCCGGTCAACACGACATCGCCCGGGTCCAGGCGCTGAAACCGCGCGAGCCCCTGCAACGCCTCGATAGGCGGATAGATCATGTCGCCGTTGACGACTGCATTCTGGCGGAGTTCGCCGTTGACCCGTAGCTGGAGGCGTAAGTCGCCGAAGCGTTTGAGTTCGTCGGCGTCCATCAGCACCAGCGCCGGACCGGCCGGCGTGAACGTCGGATACGACTTCGACTCGTAGAACTGGGTTTTCGGGAGCTGTACGTCCCGAGCCGAGACGTCGTTGGTCACCACCAGACCCGCGATGTACTCGGACAGGTTTGCCTCGGTGATCTCGGTACCGACCGGGATCTCGCGACCAATCACCAGACCGATCTCGACCTCGTAATCGAGGAAGCGAACGTGCGCTGGCTTGACGATGTCGTCGGACGGCCCGGCGAGCGACCCGGATGCCTTGCGGAAGAACGTGAGTGGAATCGACTTGGGATCCATGCCGGCGTCTTGGACGTGCGAGGTGAAGTTGGTCATCTGCGCCACCACCCGGCATGGCGCGGTGAGCGGTGAGAGCAGCGCGAGGCTGTCGACGGATACGCCGACCGAACCAGAGGCGGCCACGTCGACGGCGGCGCGGTCGGCCAGCAATTGCGCCGTCGTGGTGGCGTCGGTGTCGACCTTGACGGCCCCGGCTGCCGTCGTGACCCACCAGGCATCGGCGGTGCGCAGGATCGAAAGGCTCATGAGGTGGCTACTTTCATCAGGCCGATCAGGCGACGGATATCGAATTCGTTGTCTGCCCGCAACGCGTTGATCATCGACCGCGCTTCCTGCGGCAGGGATCGTGGGTTGGTCCCGAGGAAGTCTCTGGTGACCGGCGGGCCCCACTGGGCCAGGCCGGATCCGGTGAACGGCGCCCAGCCAGGTTCCAGCGTGCAATCGAACATATCACCGTCGATGAAGTGCTCGACCATGAAACCGTCGGGATCGCGCCAATAGTCGAAGATCTGGCTACCCTGGATATGTCTGCCAATTCCCCAGCTGCGTTGGTAGCCAGAGTCTTTCAAGTACTCCCCACCGGCGGCGAGGGCGTCGAGGTCACATACCTGGTACGCCGAGTGGACGTAGCGATTGGTCGGCCCCAGTGCGAGCGCAATGGTGTGGTGGTCGGTCGGAGTCCGGCCGCGGTCGCAGCGGATGAAGCTCATCGTCGGTCCGCGGTCGCGCTGGCCGGGAAAGAACAGGAAGTCGCTGACGATCATGCCGAGTTGATCGAGGTACCAGTTCAGCGACTCGCGATACTTGGTCGTCTGCAACACGACATGTCCGAGTCGCTGAATGCGCGCGGGTTGCCGCGGTGGCCGCCGAACGGCGTTGACGCGCAGCACGTCGGCACCGACATTGAAGATCCCCGCCGACTGGGCCGGCAGCGCGGCAAGCTGACGAGTGCCCGCGACCACGCGCACCGTCATACCGCTGGGATCGGTGAGATCGACCGCCAGGCCGCCGATCGCATCGGGCAACGCGTGTGGCTGGGCGCCGGTGGCGGTAGCCAGTCGCCGCACGTCGGCCTCGTCGGCCGCCAGGAACGCCGTGCCGACGAATCGCGACGACGCGCCGCGGCGTATGAGCACGCACGGCGCGCCCGCATCGCAGCCGCGCAAATACAGCTCGTCGCTGCTGTGAGACACCGTGGTGAAGCCGAACGCGTGCGCAAACGCCTCGGCACCAACCAGATCCGGCTTCTGGAATTCCAGCCAGGCAAGGTCGTGGACTTTGATCATCGGATTCAGCGAGCGCCCGGCGTGCTCGCCGCGCCGGGCGCCGTGTTCGCTGTGCAGATCGGTGTGGGCCGTCATGTCCTCCCCTACCGGCCTTCCACGATCATCCGCAGTGCGGTGTCGTACAACGCGCGGGCATGCAACTCGAAGAGCGCGATCAGATCCACTGCGTCACCACCAATTTCCTTGGCGATGAACAATCCGTCGGCGCCGGCCATTGCGTAGGTGACCAGGAGATGACTCTGAGCCTCGGTGAGATCCGGTGCGAACCCGCGCATGGTTTCGGTCAGCTGCTCGCAGGTCTGCGCGCGAGTCTGAATGAACATCGCGCGGGCCCGCGGCTCGACCGGACGGCGCTCCAACGCCAGCATCAGGCCCAGTCGAATGAAGTCGGGTGAGTCGAGCAGCGCTTTCGCGATCTGCATGGCCATGCCCGCCAGGCGATCGAGGGCAGTGCCGTCATCGGGCAGCTGCCAGGACGCGAGCCAGTCGGCGAAACTGCGCTCGATCACCGCCGCGATCAGGTCGTCCTTGTTCGTGAAATGCCAGTAGATGGAACTGGCCGGCAACCCGCACTTGGCGCTGACCAGCGCGATGCTGGCGCCTTCGTAGCCGCGCTCGGCGGCGATTTCGGTCGCGGCGTCAAGGATGCGCTCCCGCGACAGCTCACCGTCGGCGCGTTTGCGCCGTGCCGGCTGCACCTTCTTCGGCACCTTCGCCCCCCTTGACTCTGTAGTGATCGCTACATTAGCGTAACGATCACTACAGAACAACCCCTCGACGACGAGAGACCACCGTGACCAGTTCAGCGACATATGACGTGGCCGTCATCGGCTACGGTCCGACGGGCGCGACCGCCGCGAACATCCTGGGTCAACTGGGCCTGAAAGTGCTTGTCGTCGAGCGTGATTCCGATGTCTACAATCGCGCCAGAGCGATCTCGACCGACGAAGAGGTCATGCGGATCTGGCAATCCGTCGGGCTGGACGAACGGCTGCAGCGCGACATGCTGCCCGACCGTCCGCTGACCTTCGTCGATCACCACGGTGTGCCGTTCATCGACTTGAAGGTCAGCCCGCGCGGGACCGGGCATCCGCCGCAGCAGTTCCTGTATCAGCCGGCGGTCGACCAGGTTCTGCGCCAGGGCGTCGAGCGATTCGCCAACGTCAAGGTGCTGCTGGAACACGAATCCCTGCGAGTACATCCCGCGGACGACCGCGTCGAGCTGATGCTCGCCGATCTGCGGACCGACACGCTGAAGCGGGTGCATGCGAGTTACGTCATCGCCGCCGATGGGGGGTCGTCGCCGACGCGGGGCCAGCTCGGAGTCGGCTACACCGGGCGGACCTACAGCGAGCGGTGGGTCGTCATCGACACCAAGGTGCTGAATGAATGGGAAGGCCACGACCGGTTGCGATTCCACTGCAACCCCGACCGGCCAACCGTCGACTGCCCGACGCCCTTGGGCCACCACCGTTGGGAATACCCGGCGCGGACAGCCGAACTCGAAGAGGAGCTGCTCCGCCATGAGGCGATCTGGAAGGTCCTGAACGATCAGGGCATCACCGACGCCAATGTCGAGATCCTGCGGGCGGTGATCTACAGCCACCACGTCCGCATCGCCGACCGGTGGCGAGTCGGCCGGATATTTCTGGCCGGCGATGCCGCCCACGCAATGCCGCCGTGGATCGGGCAGGGCATGTCAGCCGGCGTCCGCGATGCCGCCAACCTGTGCTGGAAGTTGGCCGCCGTCGCGAAAGGCCACGCCCCGCAGTCGCTGCTCGACACCTACCAAACCGAACGCGCACCACACGTCACCGAACTGACCCGGCGGGCCTGTCGCACGGGCCGAATCATCACCGAGCGCAACCGCGGTGTTGCCGTCGTCCGAAATCATCTGCTGCGCGCCATTTTGCGAGTGCCGGCGGTGAACGCTGGGCTGGACAAATTCACCTGGCTGCCCGCCGCGCGGTACCGGCGGGGCTTCCTGAGTTCCGTACGACACCGCGCGGTGGGCTGGCAGATTCCACAACCGTGGGTGACCGATGCCGAAGGAGTTGAGGTCCGCTTCGATGAAGTGCTCGGCGGACAGTGGGCCGTCGTGCACGTCGGACCTGCGCCCTACGGCGGCCAGGCCTGGGCGGAGCTCGGCGTCCCGGCGATCCAGATCGTCGAACCGACGCTCGTTCGCTGGCTACGGCGGAAAAAGGCCGCCGCCGCGGTGCTGCGGCCAGACGGATTCATCTATGCCGCAGCAAAATCCGGCCAGTCGCTGCCACCGCCGCCCGCCGGCTACGTGATGGCTACCTCGACCAGAACCGGGGTCAACGCATGACCACGACCGCCTTGACCGAACACACCGTCAGCGTCGCCGGGAAGCCGATCTTCGTCGCGGAAGCCGGCAGCGGAGCACCGGTGGTCATGCTGCACGGCGGCGGACCGGGCGCCTCAGGTGTCTCCAACTACTCCCGCAATATCGACGCGTTTGCAGAGCATTTTCGGGTGATCGTTCCCGACATGCCCGGCTACGGCCGCTCCGGTAAAGGCGTCGACCAGTCCGACCCGTTCGGCTACCTCGCCGGAATGATTCGCGGACTGCTCGACGAACTCGGCCTCGCCACAGCACATCTGGTGGGCAATTCCTATGGTGGCGCGGCGGCACTGCGGCTGGCCCTGGATGCACCCAACCGTGTCGGCAAGCTGGCGCTGATGGGCCCCGGTGGGATCGGCACTACCCGGGGCTTCCCGACGGCCGGGCTCACGAGCCTGCTGTCCTACTACGGCGGTGCCGGACCCAGCCGCGACAAGCTGGAAGCGTTCATTCGCAATTACCTTGTCTACGATGGCACCTCGGTGCCGGACAGCTTGATCGACACTCGCTACCGCGCGTCGATCGATCCCGCGGTGGTGGCCGACCCGCCACTGCGACGACCGTCCGGCCTGACTGCGCTGCGCACGCTGTGGCGGATGGACCTCACCCGTGACAAACGCCTCAAGAAACTCCTGACACCGACACTGGTGTTGTGGGGCCGCGACGACAAGGTCAACCGACCCGCCGGCGGCCCGATGCTGGCCCACCTGATGCCTAACGCCGACCTGGTGATGACCGCCCGCACCGGCCACTGGATGCAGTGGGAACGAGCAGAGTTCTTCAACCGGATCGCAGTCGAATTCCTCAGCGCACCATCACTTTTCGATCGATGAATATCTTCGGCAGTGTCCATCTCGGCTACGTCGTCGTCGACACCGAGAAGTTCGCCGACTGGCGGCGTTTCGGCCGGGACGCCATCGGGATGCACCTCGATGAGACGTTGCCGGATGTACTGCGATTCCGCCTCGACGATCACCAATGCCGTTTCCTGATGCGGCGCGGGCCAGCCGAAGACGTCACCGCGCTCGGCTGGCAGGTCGATGACCACCGCACGTTCGACGAAATCCTCACCCGGGTCACCCGGCACGGCGTGCCGGTCGCCAACGGCACCGTCGAGGAGACCACGCTGCGCGGCGTCGAACGGCTGGTGCGGTTTCCCGGGCCGAATGGCCTGACCCAGGAGATCTTCACCCGCGCCGGCCTCGACGACACACGGCTGAACATGGCGGTCCGCGGCGGCTTCGTCACCGGGGAGGCAGGTATCGGTCACGTCGCCGTGACCTCGACCAAGCCCCATCAGATGCGCGGCTATTACGACAGCGTCTTCGACGCCCGGCTCACCGACTACATCGACGAGACCATCAGCGGCCTTCGGTTCAAGATCCGCTTCCTGCGGGTCAACCAGCGTCATCACTCCATCGCGATCGCCGCAGTCAACCGGCTCCCGATCAACCCGATCCGCACCCGCGTTCAACACGTCAACATCCAGGTCGCGGATCTCGACGATATGACCGCGTCCTACCAGCGGGTCAACGACCTCGGCTTTCAGATGGCGCTGGCGGTAGGACAGCACACCAACGACCGTGAGCTGTCCTACTACGCGATGACTCCCTCGGGCTTCGAATGGGAAGTCGGCTGGAATCCGATCGTCATCGACGAGAAGACCTGGGAACCAACGACATACCAGGGCATCAGCCTCTGGGGCCACACTCGGGAAGGGCAGACCATCGTCGAGAAACTGGCCCAGTTCAAAACCGCGGCCCAGTCGCTGCTGCACCGGGAAGACACCGTGCCCGCACTGGCGTGTGCCGCAATTCCGGACGATTAACGGGAGGCAACCGTGCTACGCATCGACACCCATCACCACGTCATCCCGCCCGACTACCGAAAAGCGTTGCAGCACGCCGGTCTTCTCGAGGCCGGCGGACGCGCACTGCCCGACTGGACCCCTGAGGCTTCGCTGCAGGGGATGGCAGACCTCGACGTCGGCACCGCTATCTTGTCGGTGTCCACCCCGGGCACAGCGTTTTTGCCGAACAAGGCTGACGCGACCGCGCTCGCGCGTGATCTCAACGACTACACCGCCGACGTGACCGCAGCACATCCCGACCGCTACGGATATTTCGCCACGGTCCCGCTGCCCCACATCGAAGAGGCAACCGCGGAAGTCGTGCGGTCACTCGATGAGCTTCATGCCGATGGCGTTGTACTACTGGCGAACAACGCCGGGATCTATCTGGGCGCCGACGGCCAGGACCCGCTGTTCGCGGCCCTCAACGACCGCTGCGCGGTGGTGTTCATCCACCCCGCCGAATTGCCGGGACCGTCCGTTCCCGGCGTCCCACCGTTCGCGGCCGACTTTCTACTCGACACCACCCGAGCCGCATACCTACTGGTGCGCAATGGGATTCTGTCCCGCTATCCCAACATCCGGTTCATCCTGAGCCACGCCGGAGGTTTCGTCCCGTATGCGAGTCATCGGATGGCTGTGGCGATCACCGCCGACACCGGCCGCAGCCCGGCAGATGTACTGGACGACTTCGCCGGCTTCTACTTCGACACCGCGCTGTCGTCCAGCCCCGCCGCCTTGCCGACCCTGCTGGCCTTCGCGAAACCGGGTCACGTCACGTTCGGGTCCGACTGGCCGTTCGCCCCGACCGCCGCCGGCAAGCTCTTCGCGGCCGGGCTGGAGACCTATCCGGATATCGACGCGGCCACCCGCGCCGCCATTGAGCGCACCAACGCGCTGGCGCTGTTCCCCCGGCTCGGCGCTGCGGCGCAACCGATTCCGCAGTCACCGGCGCAGCGGGTCCGCCACGTCGTCAGCCGATCGGTCATGCGTGGTGTCAGCCGGATGACGAGCACGCGCTGACGCCACGCATGACCGATCGGGCCCACAGCGCACCGAATCGGGGCCGAGCGGGAAGCGCTCCACCGGCCGGGGCTAACGTCAAGCGCGAGCGACGTTCAGCCTGACAACGGAGGTGGCATGCGCGCAGCACAATTGACCCGGCTCGACGGTCCGGACGGTATCGAGGTCGGCGACATCGACGAACCCACGGGCGACGGCGTGATCGTCGATGTGCACGCGGCCGGCGCCGCCTTCCCCGACGCATTGCTGACCCGGGGGCTCTACCAGCACCGCCCGGACCCGCCGTTCGTGCTGGGCGCCGAGATCGCCGGCGTGGTGCGATCGGCGCCTGCGGATGCTCCGGTGAAGGCCGGTGACCGGGTGGTCGGCCTGACCATGCTGACCGGAGGCATGGCCGAGGTCGCGGTGCTGGGGCCCGACCGAGTGTTCAAGCTGCCGGACAATGTGAGCTTCGCCGCGGGCGCCGGTCTGCTGTTCAACGACCTGACGGTCTACTTTGCGCTGACCGTCCGGGGCCGGTTGCACGAGGGCGAGACGGTGTTGGTGCACGGCGCCGCCGGTGGGATCGGCACCTCGGCGTTGCGACTGGCGCCGGTGCTCGGCGCGTCGCGGGTGATCGCGGTGGTCAGCACCGAGGACAAGGCCGACATCGCGCGGGCTGCCGGCGCGACCGACGTCGTGCTGGCCGACGGCTTCAAGGACGCGGTCAAGGAACTGACCGGAGGCCGCGGGGTGGACATGGTGGTCGACCCGGTCGGGGGCGACCGCTTCACCGACTCGCTGCGCTCACTCGCTCCGGGCGGGCGCCTGCTGGTCATCGGCTTCACCGGCGGCGAGATCCCGACGGTCAAGGTAAACCGGCTGCTGCTGAACAACCTCGACGTGGTGGGCGTCGGTTGGGGCGCCTGGGCGCTGCAGCACCCTGGCGCGCTCACCGAGCAGTGGGCCGACCTCGAGAAGCTGCTCGCCTCCGGCAAGCTGCCACCTCCCGAGCCGGTCGTCTATCCGCTGGACGAGGCCGCCGCCGCGATCGCCTCGCTGGAGAATCGCACCGCGAAAGGGAAAGTTGTTCTGCGCGTTCGGGATTGATGCTCAGCCGACAGTTTTGGCCACGGCGAGTTCGGACAGATGCGTGAGCGAATTATCCAGATGCACGGCCTCGAACGGCGGGAATCCGATGTGCTCGCGTAGTTCAGCCGGTACTGCCGACCAGTCGTAGGTGAGCGTGACATGAGCTTCGGACGGCCCCGCTTCACGGATGTCATAGCGCCAGATCCAGCCGCCGAATGACAGGTTCCCGTCCCCCGCGATGTCTTGGCCTGGCTGCCAGGCAATGGCGCGCGGGCGGTCGAACACGACCACTTTGTTGGCCATCTCGTAGTTCTTGATGGGGTGGTTGTCGTGGTACATCGCGATCCGGAAGATCTGGCCGGCATGCGTCAAAGACTCGCCGTCCAAGGATTCCCGCACCCAGCCGGTCCCGTCGATGGACTGATGGGTCGTGGGGTCGGCCAATATCCCGAACACCGCTTCGGCCGGTGCGGGAATCGTGATCGTGGCTATGGTCGTGTCGTTGGTCATGCCGATACAGACTGCGCCCGGCCCGAAAACTCATCTCACCCGACCTTGTAAGCGCCGATAAGAAAAAGTAATGTCACTTTCAGTTTTTGCCGTACCGGAGGCCGCCGCAACCCTGGAGCCGCTATGGAATCCTTCATTCACCTGCGCAAAGGTAAAACACCACGCCGGTTGCACGCCGATCTCGAGGGGCTGAAGGACGATGAACTAGGCCGCGGCGGCTTCACTGGCCGCACCGCCAATCTGTACCGGCGCCACGACCCCACCGCTTACCGGGTGGAGGGTTCGCTACGTCCCATCGACGTGCTGTCCAGCGAACTCAAGCCCAGCGACGCAACCGATGCCGACGGCGGGCCGCTGCTGATGTTCGCCAACCCTGACTGCCGAATCTTTCTGTCCCGCCGCGAGCAGCCGATGCCGTATTTCGCCCGACACGTCGACGGCGATCTGCTGTGCTTCGTACACCAGGGTGCCGGTCTGCTGGAGACCGAGTTCGGGCCGCTGCGTTACCGCGCGGGCGACTGGGTGTACCTGCCGAAGGCGTGCACGTGGCGCCAGGTGCCCGACTCCTCCACACCTGGGGCGACGACGCTGCTGATGATCGAGGCCAGCGACGAGTTCCGGGTTCCGCCACCGGGCGCGCTGGGCCGCCACTTCCCGTTCGATCCTTCGCAGGCCGTCATTCCCGATCCTGAGCCGATCGACGACGACGATGGCCGCGACGAGTACCGGGTCCGGCTGATCCACGCCGGCGGGCCGACAACGCTGTTCTACCACCACAATCCGATCGACGTCGAAGGCTGGCGGGGAGACAACTTCGCGTTCACGTTCAACATCGCCGACTACAACGTGGTGACCTCCGACAGCGTCCACCTGCCCCCGACCGTGCACCTGTTCATGCAAGCCACTGGGGTCTACGTGATGAATTTTCTGCCCAAGCCCGCCGAAGGCGTGCCGGGCACCGAGCGGACTCCGTGGTATCACCGCAACGTCGACTACGACGAGATCGCCTTCTTCCACGGCGGCTCGCTCTACGGCATCCCGATGCCACCAGGCCTCATTTCCCATGCGCCGCAAGGTGTTCACCACGGCGCGCCGGAGAAGGCTCGCGAACGGGCCCGTCGCAAGTTCGACGAGCATTCCCGCGTCGACTGGCAGATCATCGCCGTCGACACCCGTCGCCGGCTCACCCCGTCAGCCGAAGTGCTGGCGCACGACCTAGGACAGCACCGATGACCACAACTAGCGCACCCGTGAAGCACGACTACGAAAGGATCCCCTATCTGGTTGCTTTCCAGAACAATTCCGGGGTCCGCGATGTCTACGGCGGGCTGGCCGAGATCACAGTGCTGGAGAGCTATCTGCTCAAGCCGAAAGACAAGCCGTCGGACACCGTGCTGGTATTCATGCACCCGATCGGCGGCGGCGCCTATCTACCGATGATCAACGCGCTGGCGCGGGCGGGTCATCACGTCATCTACTGCAACAGCCGATTCCGCGGCACCGATTCGGCGCTGCTGATGGAGAAAGTGATCGAAGATCTCGGGGCCGCCATCAAAGACGCCAAAGATCGCCTCGGCTACCGAAAAGTGGTGCTGGCCGGTTGGAGCGGTGGCGGTTCGCTGTCGGTGTTCTATCAGCAACAGGCCCAGCATGCGACCGTCACCTCGAGCCCGTCGGGCGACGGACCCGACCTCACCCAACTCGACCTGCCCGCCGCCGACGGAATCATGTTGCTGGCCGCGCACATCAGCCGGCACGGCACGCTGACCGAATGGCTGGACGCCTCGATTCTCGACGAATCCGATCCGACCAAACGCGACCCGGAACTGGACCTCTACAACCCGGACAACCCCAACCAGCCGCCCTACAGCGCTGAATTCCTGGCTCGTTACCGGCAGGCCCAGATCGATCGCAACCGCCGAATCACTGCCTGGGTCAAGGACAAATTGGCCGAACTGCGATCTAGCGGGCGCCCCGGCAGCGATGTAGCTGAGTTCGGCTTCGTCGTGCACGGCACCATGGCCGACCCGCGATGGCTCGACCCGGCCGTCGATCCCAACGAACGGGTTCCGGGAACCTGCTACTTGGGCGATCCTCAAGTGGTGAACATGAGCCCGGTCGGCCTGGCGCGGTTCTCCACACTGCGCAGTTGGCTCTCGCAGTGGAGCTACGACGACGCACACGGCGACGGGGTGGCGTGTGGGCGCGACATCGCGGTGCCGGCGCTGGTCATCGGGAACCTCGCCGATGATGCCTGCACGCCCGAGCACACCCGCCGTCTTTTCGAGGCGATCGGTCATCCTGACAAGGAGATGCACGAAATCCACGGCGCCACGCACTACTACGCCGGTCCCGATCAGCGCGACAAGTTGCGTGAGGCCGTCACCGTGGTCACCGATTGGCTTGAGCGGCATAGCTTTACGGGGACTGCGTGACCGCCGCCGGCGACGATGCAGAGCGAAGCGATGCGGAGGAGCGGCGCGTGACCGGCACGCTGGACGGCATCCGGGTGCTCGAGTTGGGCACGCTGATCGCCGGACCGTTCGCCGGGCGGCTGCTCGGCGACATGGGTGCCGACGTCATCAAGGTCGAGCCACCGGGTGCTCCGGACCCGCTACGCACCTGGGGCCAGGCCGAGGTCGACGGGCACCACGTGTTCTGGACCGTACACGCCCGCAACAAGCGCGCGGTCACGCTGGATCTGCGTCAGCAGCGCGGCCGCGAGTTGTTCCTCGATCTGGTGGAGAAGTCCGACATCATCGTGGAGAATTTCCGCCCCGGCACACTGGAAAAGTGGAAAATCGGTTATGACGTTCTCAGTCAACGTAATTCAGGAATCATCCTGGTCCGGGTGTCAGGCTACGGGCAGACCGGTCCGGACGCCCACAAGGCCGGATACGCGTCGGTAGCCGAGGCGGCCAGCGGTCTGCGACACCTCAACGGCTTCCCGGGTGGGCCGCCACCGCGGCTGGCCCTGTCGCTGGGCGATAGCCTGGCCGGGATGTTCGGCGCCCAAGGAGCGCTGGCCGCGCTGTATCGGCGCAGCATTACCGGGCGCGGCCAAGTCGTCGATGTGGCGCTCACCGAATCATGCTTGGCAGTGCAGGAGTCCACCATTCCGGACTACGACGTGGGTGGCGTGGTGCGCGGCCCGTCCGGCACCCGCCTGGAAGGCATTGCGCCGTCGAACATCTACCGAAGCGCCGACGGCTCGTGGGTGGTGATTGCGGCCAATCAGGACACGGTGTTCGCCCGGCTGTGCAAGGCGATGGGACGCTCCGAGTTGGCCACCGATGAGCGCTTCGTCGATCACGGCGCCCGCGGCCGCAACCAAGACGAGCTCGATACCATCATCGGCGCCTGGGCGGCCGAGCGTGAACCCGGTGACATCATCGAGACCCTCAGCGCCGCAGGCGTCATCGCGGGTCCGATCAACACGGTCGCCGACGTGGTGAACGATCCGCAGCTGCGGGCGCGCGGCATGCTGGTCGAGCACCACGACGAACGGCTCGGCCGGCCGGTGCTCGGGCCGGGCATCACACCGGTGCTGTCGGAATCCCCGGGCAGTGTCCGCAACGCCGGCTCGGCGCGTCCGGGTCAACACAACGACGACGTCTACCGCGAACTGCTCGGCAAGAACGGCGAAGAGCTGGAGCAGTTGCGGGCGGAGGGAGTCATATGACGCACGTTGCCATTCGCGAGGTGGCGTTGCGCGACGGATTGCAGATCGAGAAGCCAATCCCGTTGTCGGCCAAGCTGGAACTACTGGCAGCCTTGGCCGCCACCGGGGTGCGCGAGGTCGAGGCGACCGCGTTCGTGTCCCCGTCAAAGGTGCCGTCGATGGCCGATGCCGCCGAGCTGGCCGCCGAGCTGCATCACTACCCCGACATCGACTTCTCCGCGCTGGTCGCCAGCCCGGGCGGCGCCAAACGGGCCGTCGCCGCGGGCTTGCGTTCGATTGAATACGTGGTCGCGGCCAGCGATTCCTTCAGTCAGGCCAACGTCGGGCGCAGCAGCGCCGAAGCACAAGAACAAATCAGCGAGATCGTCGCCATTGCGCACGACAGCGATGTCAGCGTCGAGGTCATCGTCGCGGTCGCGTGGGACTGCCCCTTCGAAGGACCCACTACGCCGCAGCGCGTACTGGAGATCGCCGCCACCGCGCGTGACCGCGGCGCCGACCGGTTCTGCATCGCCGACACCATCGGGACCACCACGCCGGGACGGGTGCGAACGCTGATCGCGCAACTGCGTCCGGTGATCGGCGAGCTGCCACTGGGCGGTCACTTCCACAACACCCGCGGCGCCGGGCTGGCCAGCGCATACGCCGCGGTCGAAGCGGGCGTCACCCGACTGGACGCCTCGGTCGGCGGACTCGGCGGATGTCCGTTCGCACCGGGCGCCACCGGCAACATCGCCACCGAGGACCTGGTGTACCTGCTGCGCGACAGCGGCGTCGACGTCGACATCGACCTGCATGCCGCCATCGTCGCAGCAGGTGTCGCGAAATCGGTTGTCGGCCACGACTTGCCGAGTGCCCTGCTGCGTGCAGGTGACCGGAAGCACCTCAATGCCGACTGACGTCTTGACCGCGAAAGGCCGCCAGACCCGGGCGGCTATCGAACAGGCGGCCCGCAAGTTGTTCGCAGAGCGCGGCTTTCACGGCACCACGCTTGCCGACATCACCTCCGCTGCCGGCAAGTCCGCCGCCGTGTTCTACCGGTACTTCGACGACAAGGAAGACCTGCTCGCCGCGCTCGCGGAATCGTTTCTGCGGGACGTCGTGACGCCGTCCGGGCTGAGCCTGCATCTGCCGGACTCCCCCGACGACGACGCGTTTTTCACCTCGGTGGTCACCGGCTACTGGAACATGTTCAAGCAGAACATCGGCATCATGATCGCGGTCGCTCAACTGGCCACCACCCAGCAGCGGTTCGCCGCCGTCCAGAACGAGTTCCGGCGATTCGGTATGGACATCGTCGCAGCCTCGGTGCGACACGTCCAGCAGCACGGGTACGCATCCGAGCTCAACCCGGAACACATCGCGGCGGCGATCGCGCTGCTGTTCGAAAACTTCACCACGGTGTTCGCCGGCTCGGCGGGGCCGTACCCGGCCCAAGCGATGGAGATCAGCGACGAGGACGCCATCGCGACCCTCGCGACGGTGTGGAAGAAAACCCTGTACGGCAGATAAGGAGAAATCATCGTGGATTTCACGTTGCCCGAACATCTTCCGGGACTGCTCGCCGACATGGATGCGTTCATCGACAGCGAGATCGCGCCATTGCAGGCCGAGAACATGCAGTACTTCGACCAGCGCCGGGAACATGCCCGCACCGATTGGGACAACGACGGCATCCCCACCCGGGAGTGGGAGGACCTGCTCTCCGAGATGCGCCGACGTGCCGACAAAGCCGGCTGGCTGCGCTACGGCCTGCCCGCGTCACTGGGCGGCCGCGACGGCACGAACATCGACATGGCGGTCATTCGGGAACACCTGGCGCACAAAGGTCTTGGCCTGCACAACGACTTGCAGAACGAGTCCTCGATCGTCGGCAACTTCCCGCAGGTCATCATGATGGAGCGGTTCGGTACCGACGAGCAGCGCGCCGCGTGGTCCGAAGCGCTGATCACCGGCGAGCGCTCGATGGCCTTCGGGCTCACCGAGCCGCTGCACGGCTCCGACGCCACCTGGCTGGAAACCAACGCGGTACAGGACGGCTCAGAAAATGGGGCGTGGATCATCAACGGCTCCAAGCGATTCAACACCGGCGTCCACCGGGCCACGCATGACTTGATCTTCGCCCGTACCTCCGGCGAGCCGGGCCAGGCTCAGGGCATCACCGCTTTCCTCGTTCCCACCGACACGCCAGGCTTCCACGTCCCCTACTACTGGTGGACGTTCAACATGCCGACCGACCATGGCGAGGTCGAGTTGACCGATGTGCGGGTACCCGCCGACGCGGTGCTCGGCGAGGTCGACCGCGGGCTGGAGGTCGCGCAGACATTCCTGCACGAGAATCGCATCCGTCAGGCGGCCAGCAGCCTCGGCGCGGCGCAGTACTGTATCGATCGCGCCGCCGAATATGCCGGCGCACGCAAGGTTTTCGGCAAACCACTGTCCTCCAACCAGGCCGTACAGTGGCCACTGGCCGAGCTGCAGACCGAGGCCCAGATGGTCCGGCTGCTGGTGCAGTACGCGGCGTGGCACCTCGACCGCGACCATCACATGGAAGTGTCGGACACGGTGTCGATGGCCAACTATCGCGCCAACCGGCTGGTGTGCGACGCCGCCGATCGAGCGATGCAGGTCTTCGGCGGTGTGGGATACAGCCGTCACGAGCCGTTCGAACACATCTACCGCCACCACCGCCGCTACCGGATCACCGAGGGCGCCGAAGAGATCCAGATCCGCCGGGTGGCGCAGCGGCTGTTCAAGTTCGGCCGCACATGAGCGACGCCGGCGGACTGGCGGCAAAACTCGCCGCCGTGCTGCAACCGGCGCTCGGCCCCGGCACAGTCGTCGAGAATCTGCATACCCTGACCGGCGGTGCCAGCAGAACCACGTGGGCGTTCGACGTCGTCACGGGCGCCGGGCGCCGGTCGCTGATCCTTCGCACCGGTCCACCCGACGAGGTGCACGCCGGCATGGAACTCGAAGCTCGCGCCCAACGCGCGGCGGCCGCCGCCGGCGCACCGGTCCCCCACATCCTCGTCGCCGATGATTCTGTTGCCGCACTGGGTAATCCGTTTCTGATCTGCGACGCGATCGGCGGCGAGACCATCGTCCGTCGTATTCAGCGCCAGCTCAACGATGCCGCTGGGAACCGGCTGCTGGGCCAGTGCGCCGAAGCGCTGGCCGCGATCCATCGAGCCGACACCGACCTGCCCGGGGTGAGTCACGAGGATCAGCTGAGGCAGTGGCGCGAGCAGCTGGACATCATCGGTGACACCACGGCCACGTTCGAGTGGGCGTTCCGGTGGCTGGCCGACAACCGGCCGGCGCCCTCGCCGCCGTGCCTGGTGCACGGCGACTTTCGGATGGGCAACCTGATTGTCGACGGATCCGATTTGGCGGCTGTGCTCGATTGGGAACTGGTTCACGTCGGTGAGTTCTATGAGGACCTGGCCTGGTTCTGTATCCGCGCCTGGCGGTTCGGCGCGCCAGTGCATCTCTCGGCCGGCGGATTGGGCAGCATCGAGGATTTTCTTCACGGTTACGAAAATGCCGGCGGCGCCACGGTCGATCGGGCGGCGTTTCACTGGTGGTTGGTGCAGGCCACGTTGCGCTGGGGTGTCATCTGCCGCTACCAGGCCGAACGCCACCTGAGCGGACAGACTCCCTCGGTGGAGCTCGCGACGATCGGTCGCCGGGTCTGCGAGACGGAATGGGACTTGCTGAACTTGCTCGATAAGGCGGTCGCGCATGCCGGTTGAGAGCCTAGGATTTCGCTGTGGTCACTCCCGATCAGGCAATTGACGCAATTCGCGAGACTGGCGGGGCGCAACCCGGCAACCGGGCGCTGCACGCCAAGGGAAAGCTCTACCGAGGCACCTTCACCGCGACTCCCGACGCGGCAACGCTCTCGCGTGCCGCTCATCTCAGCGGCTCGCCGGTGCCCGCGCTGATCCGGTTTTCCAACGGCTCAGGCAATCCGCGACAGCCCGACAACGCTCCCGGCGTGCGCGGGTTGGCGGTCAAGTTCACCCTCCCGGACGGGTCGACGACCGACGTGTCCACCCAGACCGCGAAGCTGTTCCCGGCCAGCACGCCCGACGGCTTCGTCTCGCTGCTACGAGCCAACCGTCCCGGGCCCACTGCTCCGCTGCGGCTCATCGGCTACATCGCCACCCATCCGCGCTTCGTTAAATCGCTGCCGGTCGTCAAGGAAGCGAACAAAGTGCCGGCCAGCTACGGCACCATCGCCTACCACGGCCTGCACGCGTTCCGCTGGGTTGCCGCCGACGGCAGCGCCCGGTTCGTGCGCTACCACTTACAGCCCGCCGCCGGCGAGGAGATTCTGCCGCCGGATGCCGCGAAAGCCAAGGACGCCGATTTCTTGACCCACGAACTCGACGAACGCCTTGCGGCCCAACCGGTTCGGTTCGATTACCAGGTTCAGATCGGCGCGCAGGGCGACTCGACCGTCGACCCGTCCAAGCCTTGGCGCAGTGAACAGACCGTCACCGTCGGCACCCTGGAGATCACCGGCGTCGACACGGAACGCGAGCACGGCGGCGACATCGTCGTGTTCGACCCGATGCGCGTCACCGACGGCATCGAGCCCTCCGACGACCCGGTCCTGCGATTCCGCACCGTCGCCTACTCCGCTTCTGTGAAGCTGCGCTCCGGTGTCGACCGGGGACCCGAAGCACCCGCGACCTGATGACGTCCGCACACGGTCGCCCCACCGCAGCGGAACTGATCGCCGCGGTGGCTGAGTTCCTCGAGACTGATGTGCGGGAGTCAACGTCGGGTCAGGTCAACTTTCATTCCCGGGTCGCGGCCAACGCCCTGCGCATGGTCGAACGGGAATTGCTGGCCAACGCTGCAGACGACGGGGTTGCCGACGCGTTGGCCCGGGTGGGTTACGACGACGAGGCGGCGCTGGCGGCGGCTATCCGGGCCGGTGAGCTGGATGGCGCCGGCGATGGGGTGCAGCTAGCGCTGCGGGCGCTCGTCGGACGCCGACTGGCCGCCGCCCACCCCGGCTACCAGGACGAATAGGGACAGACGTGATGGCTGCTGCTGAGACTGTCGTCGATCTGGCCGATGAGCTGTTCGCAGCCATCGAGCGTGGCGACGAGCCGCGACTGGCCGCGCTCTTCGCCGAGGACATAGCGGTGTGGCGGGCCGGCGCTGCGCGCGACGACGACAAAGAGCGCGCGATGAAAGTGCTGCGGTGGTTCATTCGCGTCACCGCCGAGCGCAGCTACGAGGTCCTCGACCGTCAGCTGTTTCCCGGAGGCTTCGTCCAGCAGCACATCCTGCATGCCACCGGGCGCAGCGGCGGGTTGATCGCGCTGCGGGTCTGCATCGTGATCAAGGTGAGTGGCAACGAGCTGATCACCCGCATCGACGAGTACTTCGACCCGGCGCAACTCGCGCCGATAATGAGCTAGGAGCTACGCATGAGTAACATCGCGACATTGCTCAACGATCCTGACACCGCCGGAGTGTGGAACCTGGATTCCGAGCGTTCGACCGTCGGCTTCAGCATCAAAAACTTCTGGGGCCTGATCCGGGTCAACGGACGATTCACCGACGTGAGCGCCGACGGCCACATCACCGGTAAGGGCGCCATCTTCGGCCGTCTCGACATCCAGGTGGCGTCGCTTCGCACCGGCATCGGCAAACGTGACGAGCACCTGCGGTCCGCTGACTTCTTCGACGCCGAGCACTATCCGGTGATCAGTGTCGAGGTGACCGGTATCGAGCCTGGCGCCGGGGACGCGGCCGATCTGCACGCCACGGTCAGCATCAAAGGGGTCACCGCGCCCGTACCGCTGCCGGTCAAGGTCAGCACGTTCGACGACGGCGCCGTGCGGGTGACGGCGAAAGGCGAGATAGACCGGGCTCACTTCGGTGTCGACGCCAATCCGCTGGGCATGATCGCGAAGACGGCAACGATCGTGGCCGACGCGTACTTCGTGCGGACGCCGCAGTAACCGTCACCGGGCAGTACGATCTGGACCGTGTCTGCCACCAGCCCCTTGCGGATCCTCGTGTACAGCGACAACCCCAACACTCGACAGGCCGTCATGCTGGCGCTGGGCAAACGAGTCCATCCGGACCTGCCCGAGCTGAGCTATGTCGAGATCGCGACCGGACCGGTAGTGGTCCAGCAGCTGGATGCCGGCGGCATCGATCTGGCCATTCTGGACGGCGAGGCAACGCCCGAAGGCGGTATGGGCCTGGCCAAACAGCTCAAGGACGAAATCGACGATGGCCCCCCGATTGTGGTGCTGACCGGGCGGCAGGACGACGCCTGGCTGGCGAGTTGGTCGCGCGCAGAGGGCGTGGTGCCCCACCCGATCGACCCGATCAGGCTGAGCCGAACCGTGCTCGAGTTGCTGCGAACCCCGGTTCAGTAGGCGTCTGACCTGCCCCGGATCCGCTTACGGCCCACCGCTTGACAGGGTCGAATCTCGTCTCCATGAACGGCTCGTGAACGGGCCAAACGTTCTCGCGTACTTGGTAATTCGCGATCTTCGCTCGAACGAATCGGCGCGGCCTGCCTCGCGGCGTTCATCGCTGGTCATGTTGTGGCTGAGGTCACATCTAACCTGCTGAGCGCGGGACCGCACGCGGTCGCTAGGCTGTGGTTGCGCTCACAGTCCAGCCCACAGACCAGAGTGAGGAAGCGTCGTCGCGGCATGAATCTCTACCTACCAATTCTCGTACTCGGAGGGATCGCCGCCGCCTTCGCACTCGGCTCGGTCGCGATCGCCCAGATCACCGGCCCGGCCCGGTTCAACCGGGCCAAGCTCGAGGCCTACGAATGCGGGATCGAGCCCAGCGACCAGCCGGCCAACGCACCGCACGCCGGTAGCGGCCAGCGCTTCCCGGTGAAGTACTACCTGACCGCGATGCTGTTCATCGTCTTCGACATCGAGATCGTGTTCCTGTACCCGTGGGCGGTCACCTACGACCAGCTGGGGTTGTTCGCGCTGATCGAGATGGTGATCTTCATGCTGACGGTTTTCGTGGCCTACGCATACGTGTGGCGCCGCGGCGGATTGACTTGGGATTGAGGTAGATCGTGGGCATTGAAGAGAAACTACCGAGCGGCTTCTTGCTGACCACCGTCGAACAGCTGGCGGGATACTTTCGCAAGAGTTCGCTGTGGCCGGCCACCTTTGGACTGGCCTGCTGCGCGATCGAGATGATGGCCACCGCCGGCCCGCGGTTCGACATCGCGCGATTTGGCATGGAGCGCTTCTCCGCAACACCGCGACAGGCCGACCTGATGATCGTCGCCGGCCGGGTCAGCCAGAAGATGGCTCCGGTGCTACGCCAGATCTACGACCAGATGGCCGAGCCCAAATGGGTGCTGTCCATGGGCGTCTGCGCATCGTCGGGCGGAATGTTCAACAACTATGCGATCGTGCAGGGCGTCGACCATGTCGTGCCGGTGGACATCTACCTGCCCGGCTGCCCACCGCGTCCGGAGATGCTGCTGTACGCAATTCTGAAGCTGCACGACAAGATTCAAGAGATGCCGCTCGGCGTCAACCGTGAGCTGGCCATCGCCGAGGCCGAGAAAGCGGCCCTTGCCGCGCGGCCGACGATCGAGCACCTCGGACTGCTGCGATGAGTTCACCGGACCACGACTCCAAGCGCGCAGCCAGCGAAGTCGGCGGCACCCCGGTGGGCGCCGACACTGGCGACGCCGAACTGATCGGCGTGCGCCGCGGCATGTTCGGTGTCCGCGGCAGCGGTGACACCTCGGGCTACGGACGACTGATTCGCCAGGTCACCATCGACGAGGGAAGCCCGCGCCCATACGGTTTCTATTTCGACGAGATCGTCGACCGGCTGGCCGAGGCGTTGAAAGCCGACGACGACGTCGAATTCGCCGACGCCGTCGAGAAAGTGGTCGTCTACCGCAACGAGCTGACGCTGCACGTGCGCCGCGAACTCCTGCCGCAAGTCGCGCGTCGGCTGCGCGACGACCCGCAACTGCGGTTCGAGCTGTGCCTGGGCGTCAGCGGCGTGCACTACCCGGAGGAAACCGGCCGCGAGCTGCACGCGATATACCCGCTGAGCTCCATTACCCACACCCGTCGGGTCCGGCTGGAAGTGGCTGCACCAGATAGTGATCCGCACATCCCCTCGTTGTTCGGGATCTACCCGACCAATGACTGGCATGAGCGCGAGACCTACGACTTCTTCGGCATCATCTTCGACGGCCACCCATCGTTGACCCGTATCGAGATGCCCGACGACTGGCAGGGACACCCGCAGCGCAAGGACTACCCGCTCGGCGGCGTCCCAGTGGAGTACAAGGGCGCGCAGATCCCCCCGCCCGACCAGCGGAGGTCCTACAACTAATGAGCAAAACCACCAGCACCGCCAACGGTGACGGCGCGGACACCTTGATCGCGCTCACGGGCCAAGATTGGAGCAGGGTTGTCGAGGCCGCCCGGCAGCGCGGCGAGCCCGGCGAACGAATCGTCGTCAACATGGGACCGCAACACCCGTCGACCCATGGCGTGCTGCGACTGATCCTGGAGATCGAAGGCGAGACCGTCACCGATGCCCGGTGCGGAATCGGCTACCTGCACACCGGAATCGAGAAAAACCTCGAATACCGCTACTGGACGCAGGGCGTGACGTTCGTTACCCGAATGGATTACCTGTCACCGTTTTTCAACGAGACGGCCTTTTGTCTCGGTGTGGAGAAGCTGCTCGGCATCACCGACGAGATCCCCGAACGGGTCAACGTCATCCGGGTGATGATGATGGAACTCAATCGAATCTCCTCGCACCTGGTGGCATTGGCGACCGGCGGCATGGAGTTGGGCGCGATGACGCCGATGTTCACCGGCTTCAAGGGCCGCGAGATCATCCTCACGCTGTTCGAGTCGATCACCGGGCTGCGGATGAACAGTGCCTACATCCGCCCCGGCGGCGTGGCGGCTGACCTGCCAGCCAACGCCGAAACCGAAATCGCCACAGCCCTCAAGGAAATCAAGGGCGTGCTGCACGAGATGGGCAACCTGCTCAACGAGAGCGCCATCTGGAAGGCCCGCACCAAGGACGTCGGCTACCTCGACTTGACCGGCTGTATGGCCCTCGGCGTGACCGGGCCATGCCTGCGGTCCACCGGGCTGCCGCACGACCTGCGCAAATCGGAGCCCTACTGCGGATACGAGGACTACGAATTCGACGTCATCACCGACGACGGGTGTGATTCTTACGGCCGCTACATCATTCGCGTGAAAGAGATGTCGGAGTCGGTGAAGATCGTCGAGCAGTGCCTGGACAAACTGAAGCCAGGCCCGACGATGATCCAGGATCGCAAGATCGCCTGGCCGGCTGACCTGAAAGTCGGCCCGGATGGGCTCGGCAACTCGCCGGAGCACATCGAGAAGATCATGAGCGGCTCGATGGAGGCGCTGATCCACCACTTCAAGCTCGTCACCGAAGGAATCCGGGTGCCGGCCGGGCAGGTATACGTCGCCGTCGAGTCGCCGCGCGGTGAGCTGGGAGTGCACATGGTCAGCGACGGCGGCACCCGGCCGTACCGGGTGCATTACCGCGACCCCTCGTTCACGAACCTTCAGGCGGTCGCTGCGATGTGCGAGGGCGGCATGGTCGCCGACGTGATCACCGCGGTGGCCAGCATCGACCCGGTGATGGGCGGGGTGGACCGATGACCGCAGAGTTGCAATCCAGCGCAAGCAATGGTGAGTCCGGCGCCAACAACGGCGAGCGGGTGTTCCTTCGACTCGGCCCGCCACCGGAGGAGCCCGGACAGTTCGTCACCGACGGCGCGCCGCAGGACTACCCGGCCGACGTGCAGGCGCGACTCGAGCTCGACGCCAAAGAGATCATCGGCAAATACCCCGAGCCGCGCTCGGCGCTGCTGCCGCTACTGCACCTCGTGCAGTCGCAAGACGGCTACATCACGCCGGCCGGTGTGGAGTTCTGCGGTGCCCAGCTCGGGCTGACCGGCGCCGAAGTCGCCGCTGTCGCAAGCTTTTACACCATGTATCGGCGTGGCCCCACCGGCGACTACTTCGTCGGCGTGTGCACCAACACACTCTGTGCGGTGATGGGTGGCGACGCGATCTTCGACTCGCTCAAAGAGCACCTCGGCATCGGCAACGACGAGACCACCGAAGACGGGTCGGTCACCCTGCAGCACATCGAGTGCAATGCGGCGTGCGACCTGGCGCCGGTGGTGATGGTCAACTGGGAGTTCTACGACAACCAGACCGTCGAATCGGCGCGTGATCTCGTCGATGGACTTCGCTCCGGGCAACCGCCGGCCCCGACGCGCGGCCTGGCTCCGCTGTGCACGTTCAAGGAGACTGAGCGCATCTTGGCCGGCTTCCCCGATCCGCGGCCGGACAACGGCCAGGGCGGAGCCGCTGCGGCCACGTTGGCCGGCCTCAAAGTCGCCAAGGAGCAGAACATGACCGCTCCGTCACCGGAAAGCTCAGGAGAAGGCAAGTAATGGGGTCGCAAACACCGTTGGCTCCGGTGCTGAGCCGGTATTGGGATGACCCCGAGTCCTTCACTCTGGAGACCTACCGCCGCAATGACGGGTACAAGGCGCTGGAGAAGGCCTTGAAGATGGACCCGGACGCGGTGATCTCCGCTGTCAAAGACTCGGGGCTGCGCGGTCGCGGCGGCGCTGGATTCTCGACCGGTACCAAGTGGTCGTTCATTCCACAGGGCGACAGCGGCGCGGCTGCCAAGCCGCACTACCTGGTGGTCAACGCCGACGAATCCGAACCTGGCACGTGCAAAGACATTCCGTTGATGCTGGCCACCCCGCACGTCTTGGTCGAAGGCGTGATCATCGCGTCGTACGCGATCCGGGCCAGCCATGCGTTCATCTACGTCCGCGGCGAAGTGCTGCCGGTGCTGCGGCGCCTGCAGAACGCGGTCGCCGAGGCGTACGCCAACGGCTACCTGGGTCGCAACATCGCCGGGTCGGGTTACGACCTGGAGTTGGTGGTGCACGCCGGCGCAGGCGCGTACATCTGCGGTGAGGAAACCGCTCTGCTGGATTCGTTGGAGGGCCGGCGCGGGCAGCCGCGACTGCGTCCGCCATTCCCCGCCGTCGCCGGCCTGTACGGCTGCCCGACGGTGATCAACAACGTCGAGACCATCGCCAGCGTCCCGTCGATCGTGCTCAACGGCGTGGACTGGTTCCGCTCGATGGGCAGCGAGAAATCACCTGGCTACACGCTGTATTCGCTGTCAGGCCACGTGACCAAGCCAGGACAGTACGAGGCGCCGCTGGGTATCACGTTGCGCGAACTGCTCGACTACGCCGGCGGCGTGCGGGCCGGACACCGGCTGAAGTTCTGGACGCCCGGCGGATCGTCGACACCCCTGCTCACCGACGAACACCTCGACGTGGCACTGGATTACGAAGGCGTCGGAGCGGCCGGGTCGATGCTGGGCACCAAGGCGCTGGAGATCTTCGACGAAACCACGTGTGTGGTGCGGGCGGTGGGCCGCTGGATCGACTTCTACAAGCACGAGTCGTGTGGCAAGTGCACGCCGTGCCGCGAGGGCACGTTCTGGCTGAGCCAGATCTACCACCGCCTGGAGGCCGGTCACGGAACTGCTGAAGACCTGGACAAACTGCTGGACATCTCCGACGCTATTCTCGGAAAGTCGTTCTGCGCGTTAGGCGATGGTGCGGCGAGCCCGGTCGCGTCGTCGATCCAATTCTTCCGCGACGAGTACGTCGCGCACATCGAGGGCAACGGCTGCCCGTTCGATCCCACGCTGTCCATGCTCGCCGCGAACGGAGCCTCATGACACAAACCGCGGACACCGGGAAGAAGGTCACCGAGCCTGAGCCGGAGCTGGTGAACCTGACCATCGATGGCACCGAAGTCAGCGTTCCCAAGGGAACTTTGGTGATTCGGGCCGCGGAATTGATCGGTGTGCAGATCCCCCGGTTCTGCGACCACCCGCTGCTGGACCCGGTCGGCGCGTGCCGCCAGTGCCTGGTCGAGATCGAAGGCCAGCGTAAACCGATGGCGTCGTGCACGATTCCCGTCGCAGACGACATGGTGGTCCGCACGCAGTACAGCTCCGAGGCGGCAGACAAGGCGCAGCACGGGGTGATGGAGCTGTTGCTGATCAACCACCCGCTGGACTGCCCGATGTGCGACAAGGGCGGCGAATGCCCCCTGCAGAACCAGGCAATGTCCAACGGCCGTCCGGACTCTCGGTTCGACGACGTCAAGCGCACTTTCACCAAGCCGATCAACATCTCCTCGCAGGTGCTACTGGACCGCGAGCGCTGCATTCTGTGCGCGCGGTGCACCCGGTTCTCCGAGCAGATCGCCGGCGACCCGTTCATCGAGATGCTGGAGCGCGGCGCGCTGCAGCAGGTCGGCATCTATGCCAACGAGCCGTTCGAGTCGTACTTCTCCGGCAACGCCGTGCAGATCTGCCCGGTCGGGGCGCTGACCGGAACGTCCTACCGCTTCCGGGCCCGGCCGTTCGACCTGGTCTCCAGTCCGAGCGTCTGCGAGCACTGCGCGTCGGGATGCTCGCAGCGCACCGACCACCGCCGCGGCAAGGTGTTGCGCCGGTTGGCCGGTGACGAGCCCGAGGTCAACGAGGAGTGGAACTGCGACAAGGGCCGCTGGGCGTTCAACTACGCCACCCAGCGTGACCGGATCACCACTCCCCTGATCCGGGGAGCCGATGGTGCGCTGGAGCCTGCGTCGTGGCCGCACGCGGTGGCGGCGGCGATCGAGGGGCTGACCACCGCAGCGGGCGGCGCCGGCGTGCTACCGGGTGGCCGGCTGACCGTCGAAGACGCCTACGCCTACTCCAAATTCGCCCGAATTGTGTTGGGCACCAACGATATCGACTTCCGCGCCCGCCCGCACACCAGCGAGGAGACGGAGTTCCTGGCCGCCCGAGTCGCAGGCAAGCTGCTCACCACCAGCTACTCCGATCTCGAGTCAGCGCCGGTGGTGTTGCTGGCCGGCTTCGAACCCGAGGAAGAGTCGCCGATCGTGTATCTGCGGCTGCGCAAGGCCGCGCGCAAGCACGGTCTGCCGGTCCACGCGATTGCGCCGTTCGCCAGCAACGGTTTACAGAAGATGCACGGCACGCTGATCGAGACCGTGCCCGGCGGTGAGGCCGCCGCGCTGGACGGACTGGCCGGCGGTGAGCTCGCCGGTCTGCTCTCGAAACCGGGCGCCGTCATCCTGGTCGGCGAGCGGCTGGCCAGCTCGCCCGGCGCCTTGTCTGCCGCGGCCCGGCTCGCCGACAGCACCGGCGCGCACTTGGCGTGGGTGCCGCGCCGCGCCGGCGAGCGCGGGGCGATCGAGGCCGGCGCGCTGCCGGGTCTGCTGCCTGGTGGCCGGCCGCTGAGCGACGAGACCGCCCGCGCACAGGTGGCCCAGGGCTGGAATGTCGCAGACCTGCCTACCGCCGATGGCCGCGACGCCGACGGCATCCTGGCCGCGGCTGCCGATGGCAGCCTGGGCGCACTGCTGGTCGGCGGCATCGACCCAGGCGACTTCGCCGACCCCGAAGCGGTGTTGGCCGCCCTGGACGCCGCCGGTTTCGTGGTGAGCCTGGAATTGCGGCACAGCGCGGTGACCGAACGCGCCGACGTGGTCTTCCCGATCGCGCCGGCGGCGGAGAAGGCCGGGAGCTACCTGAACTGGGAGGGCCGTCAACGCAGCTTCTCCGGAGCGCTGCCACCCAAAGCCACGCCGGACTGCCGGGTGCTCGACACCTTGGCCGACGAACTGGGTATCGACCTCGGATTCCCCACCGTGGCAGCCGGGCTCGCTGAACTCAGCGGGTTGGGAACCTGGGACGGCACCCCTGTGGCGGCACCGGTTGTCGCCGCGGCGGCAGCACCCGAATCCGCCGCCGGTGAGGCTATTTTGGCGGGCTGGCGGATGCTGCTCGACGACGGGCAACTGCAGGACGGCGAGCCACATCTGGCCGGTACCGCACGCACGCCCGTGGTGCGGCTGTCGGCCGAGACGGCGAACGCGATCGGCGCCGCCGATGGCGACAGCGTCAGCGTCAGCACCGCACGCGGGGTGATCACCCTGCCGTTGACGATCACCGACATGGCCGACCACGTGGCTTGGCTGCCGCTGAACTCGCCGGGCTCGGCGGTACACCGGCAACTGGGCGTTACGCCCGGCGCAGTGGTGACAATTGGAGTGAGCAAATAATGACCGGCTTCGGACACGACACCTGGTGGCTGATCCTGGCCAAAGCGCTTCTGGTCTTTGTATTCCTGGTCCTGACCGTGCTGATCGCGATCCTGGCCGAACGCAAGATCCTCGGCCGGATGCAGATGCGTTGGGGACCCAACCGGGTCGGCCCACGGGGCTACCTGCAGAGCCTCGCCGACGGCATCAAGCTGGCGCTCAAGGAGCCGATCGTCCCGTTCGGCGTCGAGAAGCCGATTTTCATTCTGGCACCGGCCATCTCGACGATTCCGGCGATCACCGCGTTTGCGTTCATCCCGTTCGGGCCGCAGGTTTCTGTGTTCGGCCATTGGACCCCGCTGCAGGTGACCGACCTGCCGGTGGCGGTGCTGTTCATCCTGGCGCTGTCCTCGATCGGGGTGTACGGGATCGTGCTGGCCGGGTGGTCCTCGGGATCGACCTATCCGTTACTGGGCGGTGTGCGCTCGACCGCGCAGGTGATCTCCTACGAGGTCGCGATGGGACTGTCGTTCGCGACCGTATTCCTCTACGCGGGAACGATGTCCACGTCGCAGATCGTGACGGCTCAGAACCGGGTCTGGTACATCTTCCTGCTGCTGCCGTCGTTCTGCACATACCTGGTGTCCATGGTCGGCGAAACCAACCGGGCGCCGTTCGACCTACCCGAGGCCGAAGGTGAGCTGGTCGCCGGTTTCCACACCGAGTACTCGTCGCTGAGCTTCGCGATGTTCTTCCTCGCCGAGTACATCAACATGACGACGGTGTCGGCTTTGGCCGCCACGCTCTTCATGGGCGGCTGGCATGCGCCGTGGCCGTTGAACATGTGGGCCGGAGCCAACAGCGGATTTTGGCCGGTGCTGTGGTTCACCGCCAAGGTGTGGGTGTTCTTGTTCCTCTACATCTGGTTGCGGGGCGTGTTGCCGCGGCTGCGGTACGACCAGTTCATGGCGCTCGGATGGAAGATCCTCATCCCGGTCTCACTGGTCTGGGCTCTGATCGCCGCCGGGATCCGCACGCTGCGCGACCAGGGTTACGCGCACTGGACGGCGGTCCTGGTCGGCGCAAGCATCCTCGTGACAGCAGTACTGCTGTATCTGCTGCAACGACCGTTCAGCAACAGACAACTTCGCAAGCGGCGTCGTCGCACCGAGTCGGAGGCAAGGTCCGCCCGACCGGCGGACTTCGAACCGGCATTTCCCACGCCGGCACTGCCCGGCACATCACCGGCCGCGGTGGCCAAGGAGGCAGCCCATGGCTAAGTTCCTCAGTTCCCTCGCCGGATTCGGTGTCACGTTCGGCGCGATGTTCAAACGCCCGATCACCGAGAGCTATCCGGAGAACCCCGGGCCGGTCAAGCCGCGTTACCACGGCCGCCACCAGCTCAATCGCTACGACGACGGGCTGGAGAAGTGCATCGGCTGCGAGCTGTGCGCATGGGCGTGCCCCGCCGACGCGATCTACGTCGAGGGCGCTGACAACACCGAGGAGCAGCGCTTCTCGCCGGGTGAACGCTACGGCCGGGTCTACCAGATCAACTACCTGCGCTGCATCGGCTGTGGGCTCTGCGTCGAGGCCTGCCCGACCCGCTCGTTGACCATGACCAACCACTACGAAATGGCCGACGACAATCGCGCCGACCTGATCCTGGAGAAACACCAACTCCTGGCTCCGCTCCTGGAGGGCATGACTCCGGCGCCGCACCCCAGGGCTGAAGGCGCCACCGACGCCGACTATTACCGCGGCAACGTCACCTCCGAAGGCCTGCGCAAGCTACCGATCACGGACATCTCGAAGTGACCGCTTATCTGGCCGCCGACGTCATCACCCGCACGTCCACCGGCGAAGCGGTGACCTTCTGGCTACTGGGCACCCTGGCGCTGATCGGGGCACTGGGCGTGGTGATGTCCGCCAACGCGGTGTACTGCGCGATGTCGCTGGCCCTGACAATGATCGTCCTTGCGGTGATCTACATGATCCAAGACGCGTTGTTCCTCGGCGTCGTACAGATCGTGGTCTACACCGGCGCGGTGATGATGCTGTTCCTCTTCGTGCTGATGCTGATCGGTGTCGACTCGGCGGAATCGCTGGTGGAGACCCTGCGCGGACAGCGGGTGGCCGCGGTGGTGGCCGGGCTGGCATTCGGCATCGTGCTGATCGGCGGCGTCGGCAACGTCGCCACCAACCGTTTCGCGACAAACGGCCTCTCGACAGACATTGCTCCCGAAGGCAACGTGCAGGGGCTTGCGGCGCTGATCTTCTCCAAGTACCTCTGGGCGTTTGAGCTGACCAGCGCACTGCTGATCACTGCCGCGATCGGCGCGATGATTCTGGCGCATCGCGAGCGCTTCGAGCGACGCAAAACCCAGCGCGAAATGTCCATCGAGCGATTCGGCCCCGGCGGATACCCGACCCCGCTGCCCGGCCCGGGCGTCTTCGCGCGGCACAACGCCGTCGACACCCCCGCGCGGCTGCCCGACGGCTCGCCGTCGCGATTGTCGGTGCCCGCGGTCCTGGAGTTGCGTCCGGTCGGACAACGAGACCTGCCAGTTGCCAAAGGCTCCAACGGTTTTGACGCCATCACTAAAGGGGGTGGGTCGTGAATCCGCAGAATTATCTATATCTGTCCGCACTGCTGTTCACTATCGGCGCTGCCGGCGTGCTGTTGCGGCGCAACGCGATCGTCATGTTCATGTGCGTCGAGCTGATGCTCAACGCGGTGAACCTGGCCTTCGTCACCTTCGCCCGGCTGCACGGCAATCTCGACGGCCAGATGGTGGCGTTCTTCACGATGGTGGTCGCCGCCTGCGAGGTGGTGGTCGGGCTGGCCATCATCATGACGATTTTCCGTGCCCGCAAATCGGCTTCGGTCGACGACGCCAACCTGCTCAAGGGCTGAGGGGATGACACATTTGACTTGGCTGCTCGTCGCCTTGCCTGCGGCGGGCGCCGCGATTTTGCTGCTCGGCGGCAGGCGCACCGACCCGTGGGGACACTGGCTGGGCTGTCTGACCGCGCTGGCCTCGTTCGGGGTCGGTCTGTCGTTGCTGATCGACATGCTCGGTCGCCACGGCGATGCCCGCACCATCGGTCAGAACCTGTTCACCTGGATCCCAGTGAACGGTCTGCAGGTCGACTTCGGTCTGCAGATCGACCAGCTGTCGATCTGTTTCGTGCTGCTGATCACCGGGGTCGGATCGCTGATCCACATCTACTCGGTGGCTTACATGGCCGAAGATCACGATCGCCGAAGGTTTTTCGCGTACCTGAACTTGTTCCTGGCGGCGATGCTGCTGCTGGTGGTGGCCGACAACTACGTGGGCCTCTACGCCGGCTGGGAAGGCGTGGGTCTGGCGTCCTACCTGCTGATCGGGTTCTGGTATCACAAGCCGACCGCCGCGACCGCCGCCAAGAAGGCCTTCGTGATGAACCGGGTCGGCGACGCCGGCCTGGCGCTGGCCATCTTCGTCATCTTCGCCAACTTCGGCACGCTGTCCTACTCAGGGGTGTTCGGCGCGGCGGTGGGCGCCAGCCACAGCGCGTTGACCTGGATCGGCCTGCTGTTGCTGGCGGGCGCGTGCGCCAAATCCGCACAGGTTCCGCTGCAGGCCTGGCTCGGGGACGCGATGGAGGGCCCCACCCCGGTGTCCGCACTCATCCACGCGGCCACCATGGTGACCGCCGGCGTGTACCTCATCGTGCGGTCCAATCCGCTCTACAGCCTGTCTTCCGACGCCCGGCTCGGCGTGATCATCGTCGGGGCTGTCACGTTGATGTTCGGCGCGATCATCGGTTGCGCCAAGGACGACATCAAGCGCGCGCTTGCCGCGTCCACGATGAGCCAGATCGGCTACATGGTGCTGGCTGCGGGCCTGGGGCCGGCTGGCTACGCGTTCGCGATCCTGCATTTGCTCACCCACGGCTTCTTCAAAGCCGGCCTGTTCCTGGGCTCCGGCTCGATCATCCACGCGATGCACGAGGAGCAGGACATGCGCCACTATGGCGGCCTGCGCAGCGCGCTACCGGTCACCTTCGCCACGTTCGGCCTGGGCTACCTGGCGATCATCGGCGTGCCGCCGTTCGCCGGCTTCTTCTCCAAAGACGCCATCATCGAAGCCGCATTGGGAGCGGGCGGGGCCGGCGGGTGGATTCTGGGCGGCACGGCAGTGCTCGGTGCCGGAATCACCGCGTTCTACATGACCCGGGTGATGCTGATGACGTTCTTCGGCAAAAAGCGTTGGGCCGAAGACGCGCATCCCCATGAGGCGCCTGCGCTGATGGCGTGGCCGATGATCCTGCTCGCCGTCGGATCGGTGTTCTCCGGCGGGCTGCTCGGCTGGGGCGGCACGCTGCGGCACTGGCTGGAGCCGGTGACCACTTTCGAGGAGAGCACACCCGTCGCGCCGAGCTGGGTGATCAGCGCCGTGGCCGTCGGCGTCGTCGCTGTCGGCTTTCTGTTCGCGCTGTGGCGCTACCTCGGCAAACCGATACCCGAAACCGCGCCCGCCGACGTGTCCGTGTTGACCGTCGCCGCTCGCCGAGACCTCTACGGCGATGCCTTCAACGAGGAGGTCTTCATGCGACCGGGTGCGCAGCTCACCCATACGCTGGTCGAGTTCGACGACCAAGGCGTGGACGGCTCGGTCAACGGGCTGGCCCATCTGGTGGGTCGCACGTCGGAGTGGCTACGCGGCTTCCAGACCGGATTCGCCCGTAACTATGCGTTGTCGATGTTTGCCGGAGCGGCGCTCTTCGTCGCCGCGATCCTGGCGGTGCAACTGTGGTGACTTCTCACATGCCCTGGCTTTCCGTCCTGTGGCTGCTGCCGCTGGTCGGCGCCGTCGTGATCATCCTGATCCCGCCGGGCGGCCGGCAGGTCTCCAAGTGGCTCGGAGTAGCCGTCTCGGTGGTAGTGCTGGCGCTGTCGATCGCGCTGGCGGTGGCCTTCAAGGCCGGCGGCCCGACCTATCAGTTCACCGAATCTCACCCGTGGATACCGGCGTTCGGCGCGGGCTACACCATCGGTGTCGACGGCATCGCGCTGATGCTGGTGCTGGTCACCACGATTCTGGTGCCGTTCCTGCTGGTGGCCGGTTGGAACGACGGGGGCGATCGATCCCGCGGCACGCAGGCCTACGTGGCGCTGACGCTGACCATCGAATCGATGGTGCTCATCTCGGTGATCTCGCTGGATGTGCTGCTGTTCTACGTGTTCTTCGAGGCGATGCTGATCCCGATGTACTTCCTGATCGGCGGTTTCGGTGGCGGAGCCCACCGATCGCGCGCCGCGGTGAAGTTCTTGCTGTACAACCTGGTTGGCGGCCTGATCATGCTGGCCGCAGTGATCGGCCTGTACGTGGTGACCGCCAAAAATGGTTCGGGCACATTCGATTTCCGCCAGATCGTCGCCGCCGTCAGCACCGGCACGCTGGGCGCCTCCTCGGGTGTGCTCAAGGCGCTGTTCCTGGGATTCATGTTCGCGTTCGCCATCAAGGCACCGCTATGGCCGTTCCACCGTTGGCTGCCCGACGCCGCAGTGGAGTCGACACCGGCGACCGCGGTGCTCATCACCGCCGTCATGGACAAGGTCGGCACCTTCGGCATGCTCCGCTACTGCCTGCAGTTGTTCCCTGACGCGTCAACGTATTTCCGGCCCGCCATCGTCACCCTTGCGGTGATCGGAGTCATCTACGGCGCGATCGTGGCGATCGGCCAGACCGACATCATGCGCCTCATCGCGTACACGTCGATTTCGCACTTCGGCTTCATCATCGTCGGCATCTTCGTGATGACGAGTCAGGGCCAGAGCGGTGCGACGCTGTACATGCTCAACCACGGCATCTCCACCGCCGCGGTGTTCCTGATCGCGGGCTTCTTGATCTCGCGCCGCGGCACCCGCTCGATCGCCGCCTACGGCGGGATCCAGAAAGTGGCGCCGGTGCTGGCCGGGACCTTCCTGGTCGCCGGTCTGGCCACGGTGTCGCTGCCCGGGCTGGCGCCGTTCGTCAGCGAGTTCCTGGTGCTGCTGGGCGCGTACAACCGCTACTGGCTGGCCGCGGCGGTGGGCGTTGTCGCGCTGGTGCTCTCGTCGATCTACATCCTGTGGCTGTACCAGCGGGTGATGACCGGCCCTGTCACCGAAGGCAACGAACGGATCCGCGACCTGATGCCACGCGAAATCCTGGTCGTCGCACCACTCATCCTGCTGCTGCTGGTGCTGGGGATTTACCCGAAGCCGGTGCTCACCATCATCAACCCCGCGGTGGGGAACACCATGGCGACCATCGGTGCGCATGACCCGGCGCCGATCGTGCGGCCTGGCACGGCGCATGTGCCTGGAATGGCGGAAGGACCGCACCGATGACGTCTCCCCCGATGCCCACGCCCAGCGTCGAATATGGGCTGCTCTCACCGATATTCATCGTGTTCGGTGTCGCGGTGGTCGGCGTATTGTTCGAGGCGTTCCTGCCTCGACGGGCCCGCTACGGCGCCCAGGTTCTGCTCGCGCTCGGCGGCTTGAGCGCGGCGATCGCCGCGGTCATCGTGGTCGCCCGCCGGCTCGATCCCCCGGGCCGCTACGCGGTGCTGCACGCCTTGGCCGTTGACGGGCCGACCCTGCTGTTGCAGGGAGCTGTCCTGCTGGTCGCGTTGCTGGCCGTGTTCTTCTTCGCCGAGCGTTACAAGGGCGACAGCGCGGCCGCCGGACCGGGTGCCGCCACGGCCACCGCTGATGTGCCGGTCGCGATGGAAGCCTTTACCCCGCAGGCATCGGCGGTTCCGGACAGTGCGGCCGAGCACGAGGCGGAGCGGGCCGGCGCAAGCCAGACCGAGGTGTTCCCGCTGACCATGCTGGCTGTCGGCGGCATGCTGGTGTTCCCGGCAGCCAACGACCTACTGACGATGTTCGTGGCGCTCGAAGTCCTGTCACTGCCGCTGTACCTGCTCTGCGGGCTGGCACGGCACCGCCGCCTGCTGTCTCAGGAAGCGGCGGTGAAATACTTTCTGCTGGGCGCGTTTTCGTCGGCGTTCTTCCTGTATGGCGTAGCGCTGCTGTACGGCGCCACCGACAGCCTTTCGCTGCCCGGCATCGCGAAGGCGCTGGCCGCGGACCACAGCCACTCGATGGCGCTGACCGGTGTCGCGCTGTTGTCGGTCGGGCTGTTGTTCAAGGTCGGTGCCGTCCCGTTCCACTCATGGATTCCCGACGTCTATCAAGGTGCGCCGACCCCGATCACCGGGTTCATGGCCGCCGCCACCAAGGTCGCGGCGTTCGGCGCTCTACTGCGCGTGGTCTATGTCGCGCTGCCGCCGCTGCACGATCAGTGGCGGCCGGTGCTGTGGGCCATCTCAATTCTGACCATCGCGGTCGGCACGGTCACCGCGGTGACGCAGACCGACGTGAAGCGGATGTTGGCGTATTCGTCGATCGCGCACGTGGGCTTTCTCCTCACCGGCGTGATCGCCGACAACCGGGCGGGTCTGGCTGCGACGATGTTCTACCTGGTCGCCTACAGCTTCAGCACGGTAGGCGCGTTCGCGGTTGTCAGCCTGATTCGCAACGCCCATGGCGAAGAAGACGCCGCGACCGCGCATTGGGCTGGTCTGGGCCAGCGGTATCCTGTTGTCGGCCTGCTGTTTTCGATGTTTCTTCTCGCCTTCGCCGGCATCCCGCTGACCAGTGGATTCATCAGCAAGCTTGCGGTGTTCTCCGCGGCGGCCAAGGGCGGCGCGGTACCGTTGGTCATCGTCGGTGTCATCGGCAGTGCGGTCGCCGCGTACTTCTACGTCCGGGTGATCGTGCTGATGTTCTTCACCGAGCCGCACGCTGAGCCGGTCCACGTCGTGATGCCCAGCTTCTGGAGCAAGGCGGCGATAGCTGTATGCGCCGCGATCACGATCGGCCTGGGCATCTTCCCGCAGCCGTTGCTCGATCTCGCTGGGCAGGCCGCGCAGTTCCTGACATGACGTCGACGCTGGTTAACAGCGACGACGTGGGCGCGGTCAGATTGCTGACCATGAACCGGCCCGCTGCGCGAAACGCGTTGAGCCATGAACCGGCCCGCTGCGCGAAACGCGTTGAGCCCCGACCTGATCGGAGCGCTGTATACCGAGCTGCGCAAAGCTGACGACGACCCGTCGGTGCGGGCGGTGGTTCTCACCGGCGCCGACCCGGCGTTCTGCGCAGGCGTCGACCTCAAAGAAGCCCAGCGGCTGGGCCCGTCATACTTTGAGCTGTTCCAGACCCAGAACTGCATCCGCCAGACCGGGGCGATGCGCACGCCGATCGTCGGCGCCATCAACGGCGCGGTGTTCACTGGCGGACTCGAAATGGCTTTGGGTTGCGACTTTCTCATCGCCTCGGAGCGCGCGGTGTTCGCCGACACGCATGCCCGCGTCGGGATTCTGCCCGGCGGCGGGATGACAGCTCGGCTTCCGCATGTCGTCGGCGCCGCGATGGCGCGCCGGCTGTCGATGACCGGCGAAGTGGTCGACGCCGCACGCGCCGAGCGAATCGGCTTGGTCACCGAGGTCGTGCCACATGAGCAGTTGTTGACCAGGGCGGTGGAGCTGGCCGGTCAGATCGCCGAAGTGCCGTCACCAATCATGGCTGGACTCAAGGAAATCTACGTCACCGGCGCCGCCGCGATCACCGATTCCGCTCTTGCCGCCGAACACGCCATCGCCGGTGCGCAGACGCTGGATCGTGACGGCCTGAACGATCGCTACGCCGAAATCAGTGAGCGCAACCGCCGCCAGATCCGGTCTCAGCCAGACGCGAGGAGTGGGCTGTAGTCGGTCGGTGGGTCAACCAGATTCATTGACCGAAAAAGCTTTTCGCTGAGCGCCGGGCTGGTCTCAGCCGCGGAAAGCACCGCCTCGCGGAACTCCAGCAATTCTGTGGACGCCGACTGATCCGGATCTCCGCTGTCCATGTAGAGATCGTTGAACTGATTGGATGCCCACATCGGTCCGATCTGCTCGGCGGCGGCCGCGAAGAATGGCAGCGCGAAGTCACCGTCGGCTTCGGCCAGGCACGCTTGCAACGCCGTCGCTTCCAGAGCTGCCACCGTCATGCCCTGACCGTAGATCGGGTTGGTACTGCAGATCGCATCGCCGAACACCAGGTAACCGGAGGGGAACTTCTCCATCTGGTCATAGCGCCGCCACGTGGCGCCTGGGTAACGGAACATGGAGATCTCACTGATCGGCTCGCCGCGCTTGAGTGCCCGCAACAACGCCGGCGGCGCGAACTGTGTGGCCATCCGGATCATCCCGGTAAGGGTGTCGGGTGGTTCGTTGTCCGCGACCCGCGTCAGCGTGAAAATCCAGGTGTCGTGCTCGTACACCGAAAAGGCACCTCCGGTAGCCTTTTTCGGCTCGGGAACGACGAACGTCATCCGTTCTTTGATGATCCCCTCGGGGATCCGCATCAGCAGACTGGTGTAGTTCGCGGTGGTCGTCGACCGTTCGGCGACTGGTCGCCCGTAGCCCTGGTCCTCCAGGAACGCCGGCGTGCGTGCTCCGCGTCCCATCGCGTCGACCACCAGGTCGGCCTCCAGGATTCGCTGCTCTTCGGTGTCTCGGTCGACGATCTTGGCGCCGGTGACCCGCTGCGGGGTCGGTGCGATCGGCTCGACGAAGTCGTGGCCGTCGAGGATCTCGACGTTGTCAATCGCGCTGACCCGTTGTCTGACATGCGATTCCAGCAGCGGGCGACTCAGCAGGTGAAGCTTGACGGCCGACGGGTCGCTGAATTTGCCCTCTCGACTCAGCTCGTGGCCCGCAACCCGGATGGATACCCGCGATAGATCGCCGTCATCGCAGACCGCGGCGCCGGCGGCGATCAGGTCATCGTGGATTCCGGGGAACAGTTCGGCCAGTTCGTGGGCGCCTCGGCTCCACAACACGTGAAAGTGGCGGCCCTGCGGAACGCCGCGCCGTTGATCGGCCGTGACGGGCAGCTTGTCCCGCTCGACCACCGTTACTGTGCCGTAGAAGTCGCTGAGCACCCGGGCGGCGAGTAGGCCGCCCATTCCCGCACCACAGACGACTGCCCGCTCCCCCAGTTTGCCCACTGATTTTCCCCTCGCCCCTAGCGCGTCTGCCGACCTACGCTACAGAGATAGTTAAAACATGAGGCCGAAATCATCGAGCCGAAGCCGCCGATCAGAGCCGCCCGCAAGCGGCTTGCGCAGCTATACCCCGGCCGTGGTCATATCGTCGAGCGCGACCGCCGCCAGATCCGGCCGCAGGACGCTCAACTCTTCGAGTTCCTCGTCGGCACGGCGCTGCACCAACAACGGAATGAATCCTCGTACCCGGCTGCTCTGCAACTGCGAATACGCATGCCGCACGACGGCCGCGACGTGGTCCACCGGAAGAGCTGCATACTTCTCGGCGAGGCGACGCTCCACCTCGTCGATCCGCGCCCGCTCCTCCTGAGGCATCCCGATATTGTGGCCGCCAACTGACCACCGGTCAAGATTTCCGCACGCGCGGATGTGTAAGGAAAATCGCAGCGCACGACCCTCGCGCTAACCGTCCTCGTCAGGCAGAAAAGGCCGGGTGGCCAGCACGTAGATCGCGAACACCGCGAGCGGCGCCAGCAACGGCAACCACGGCAGCTGCAGCGGGAAAGCGGTCGCGACCAGGCCTGCAAGCGTGAACCCCAGGGCAGAGACCAGTGTCGCCGCGCCCACCGAGTCGAGGCCGATACCGCTCGCGGCGCCATGTCGCAGCACCAGGTAGACGGCCGCCGACAGGCCCGCCACCGCCGCCACCGTGGCGGTCGGGCCGGTCAACGCGATCACCGCCACGGTGAGCAGCACCGCAAGCGTCGCAACGGGGCGAAACATGACCGCGGACGTCACGGCCACCAGCGCAGATGCCGCCGCGACCCGGGCCGGTCCGTGCGTTCCGACACCGACGGCGGCCACCATCAGCAGGCCGCACGCTGTCGACAGCAGGTGCGCGACCGGCCACGGGCGGTGCCTCATAAGCCGCGCCTCACAAGCGGCGTCCCGCCAGCCGCCGACGGCGATCGGGCACCGCCTGCATCGACTGGTCCAGGGTCCGATCCTTCTCCCAGGCCACCACGTCCACGCCGACGGTGCCCATGTCGCGGTACATGGCGGAGCGCTGCAGCGCCCACATCCTTCGCACCAGGGGATCTTCGACGGCGCGGAACGGGTCGCCCTGCAACACATCGACCGCCACCACGACGTGACCGCGTCGGCACAAGTCGATCAGCGCCAGCGCGAACTCGGTGTCGAGCAATGTCGAGAATCCGACGACGATCGCTCCCGAGGGAATCGCCGCCCGCGGCGCCAATGTCCCTGTTGTGCTTTCGAATTCGTCACCTGCGTCAAGCACGGCGTCCAACACGCGGTAGAACTGGCGCTGCCCGATGTCGGCGCCAAGCCAGCGGGGCCGGCGACCGCCGAGTGCGACCAGGCCGGCCCGGTCACCGTTGCGCAGCGCGGTCTGCACCACCTGGGCCGCACCACGCACGATGCGCTCGGTGGCGTCGGTCGCGGGGCCGGCGGGCTGCGGATAGGCGTCGATCAGCACCACCACGTCCGCGGAGCGATCGGTCAGCCGCTGAGTGACGTGCAGCCGGCCGCGACGAGCGCTTACCGGCCAGTTGACCGTGCGCAACTGATCGCCCGGAACGTACGTGCGGATGTCGGCGTACTCGACGCCGCGTCCGATGTGCCGCGTCAGGTGGGTGCCCAGCCGGTCGAGCAGCTCGGTCGGCGGAAGCGTCGTCGGTTGAGGCGGTGTCATCGGGAAGACGGTCACCTCCGCCGCGTCGACGGTCCCCGCGCCGACCAACAGCCCACCGTGCGCGACGACCTCGACCGAGGCCCGGACGGGATACCGACCCCAGCGCTCGGCACTGGCGGTTACGGTCTGCCGCGGACCAGCTGCCCGCTCGACGAGGTCGAGTTGCATTCCATCAATCGCCGACACCGCGAGTGTGATTGCGGTACCGAATGTTTCGGTACTAACCCATAGAGTGAGCGTCATCGGCTCGGATTCGAAGCATCGTTGCGATCCGGGCTCGGCATGGACGCTGACTTTCGGCAGCGACCGCTGCCAGCTGACGGAACACAACACACCGAGCAACGGGGCCGCGAAGGCGACCAGTTGCCAGCACGATCGGATCAAGCCGACCGCCAATGCCAGCGCCGCGCACGTGGCGATCGCTCGCGTCAATGACGATGCGCGCCAACGTAACTGAACCTCTCGAACCTCAGCCACGGCGACCTACTGCGGGCCGCCGTGCGTTCGTGGGACCGGCAACCGCCGCAACAACTCCTCGATGACGTCCGAGCCCTGGATTTTTCGCACCCACATCTCCGGACGCAACGTGATCCGGTGCGCCACCACCGGCGGCGCCAGCGCCTTGATGTCTTCGGGGATCACATAATCGCGGCCGAGCAGCAGGGCGCGCACGCGGGCGAGCTGCACCAGATCGAGTTCGGCACGGGGGCTGGCGCCGACCGCCACCTGGGGGTGGTGTCGGGTCGCGGCGGCCAGCGACACGACATAGTTCAGCACGTCCTCATGCACGCTGACCTGCTCGACAGATTCGCGCATCGCCAGCAGATCATGTTGATCCACCACCTGATTGATCGTCGGCTCCGTCGATCCTCGATCCAGCCGGCGTCGCAGCATCGATACCTCGTCGCGCTCCGAGAGGTAGCGCAGTTCGAGTCGTAGCGCGAACCGGTCCAGCTGCGCCTCGGGCAGCGGATAGGTGCCTTCGTACTCGATCGGGTTGTCGGTGGCCAAGACGATGAACGGCTGCGGCAACGGATGCGTGACGCCGTCGATGCTGACCTGACCCTCGGCCATCGCCTCCAGCAGCGCGGCCTGAGTCTTGGGCGGGGTGCGGTTGATCTCATCGGCCAACAACAAGTTGGTGAAGATCGGGCCCGGGCGGAACTCGAAGTGACCCGACTGCATGTCGTAGACCGTCGAGCCGAGCAGGTCCGCCGGCAACAGGTCAGGGGTGAATTGCACACGGGTGAAATTCAGCCCGAGGGCGGCGGCGAACGACCGGGCGATCAGCGTCTTCCCGAGGCCGGGCAGGTCTTCGATCAGCACATGCCCGCGGGCGAGCACCGTCGTGAGAATCAGCGTCAGCGCCGAGCGCTTGCCCACCACGACGCGCTCGATCTCGTCGAGCACCGCCACCGCGCGGGTCGTCGTCGTTACCACGGTCTCGGAGGTCATATCCGACACGTACCCCCTGTCATACCTGCTCAAGCCGTTCCAGGATCTCCTCCAGTTTCGCCCGGCCCGGCCCGGGTTCGCTCACGCCGGTGCGCGACACATTGTTGGGATCCACCCACGCCCACAGCTCCGAGCCGAATAGTGTTCGCCCGGTGGCGGCGAAGGCAGCCGGGTCTTTGGCTTGCCGCTGCCCGGTTGCCATCCCGAATCGTCGCGCCAGCATCGGCCGCAGATGCCGGTCCCAGTCGGCTCGCGTCGACTCCGACCGGTGAATCAGCGTCTCCGTTCGGGATAACCAACTGCGCAGCGTCTCCTCGAGGGCATTCGGGACCTCGGGCGGCGGCGGCTCGATGTCGCGGCCCAGCACCTGCCGCACGTTGACCAACGCGAAAAGCACTGCGGCACCGGCCGCCCACAGCACCAACCGACGATCGTGCAGCGACAGCGCGGTCAGCTCCGCACACAGCACCATGGAAACACCCAGTGCGATAAGTCTTTTCATACCGACGTCCGCATGTCAGCGAGTATCAGCTGCAAGACCTCGACCGCGCGGCTCCGATGCGTCTCAGTCATGACATGCGGACTGAACCGCGCCTCTTCGAACAGGTCCACCAGTTCGGTCGCATTGTCGACGTGCAGCGCGTGATGTTGCACGGCGCGAGCCAAAACCTCGGTGGGAGTGTCGAAATCCTGCGGTACCGCACCGGGGTGACGTCGCAGCTCGCGTTCCATCGCCGCGTAGCACGCGATGATCGCCTGCCGCGGTTCATGATCGGGGTCTTCGATCTCGGCCAACCCGCTTTCAGCCGCCCGCACTAGTGACGTGGCCGCTGCGGCCACCGGAGCCGGCTCGCCGAGCGGTCGGGCCCCACCGACCCAGGGATCAGCAACCCGACGCCGGCGGGCGACGACGGCACCCGCGACGATCATCACCAGCAGCGCCACCGTGCTGACGGTCAGATAGCGCAGCACGTCGCGGTCGGCGCCGCTGTCGTGCGATCCCGGTCGTTGCGGGGCGCTGCCCGTCGGTGCGGGACCAGTGGAGGTCGGCAGCGACTGCGGCTGATCGACCTGATGCGGGCCGATGAGCTGCGACAAAAGCCACGCCAAGACCAGCCACACCAGAAGCACCGTTGCCACGATCAGCATCACCCGCCAGGCCGGCCGGCCACCACCGTCGGAAAATGTCTTCGGTAGCGCACTGGCGCTGGCTGCCGCCCGTTGCGGGTCGCGCAGCCGGGCGATCAGCGCCACAGCCACGATCACCAGCGACACACTGAGCAGGGCCGCTACGTAGACCAGCGACGCGCCGCTGTGCGGGGGTGGCCGGTCGGCACGTTGCGCGCCGGGCAGATATCCGCGCAGCGCCGCGGCGATGGCGATCAACAGCACAATCACGGCGACCACGCGGCCGGTCGCCTTATCGAACATCGGCACACCACTCGACAAGTGCTCATCGTGGCACGGAGTCGAGGTGACGGCCAGCGATCGGCCCGGTTCAGTGGCGCTCGGCGAGTTCCGCCAGCCGATCCAGCGATGCCTGCAGTTTGGCACTGGTCGTTTCGCGGGCGCGGACGAGTCGGTGCTGATCGGTCAAGCGCGTCCAGTCGTAGGTGTGCGTCACCAGGGTGCGGGCATCGCCCAGCGGCTCGAGCTCCCACCGCCACAAATGCCCGGCAGGCTGCTCACCGGCCGTCGCCGGGGTCCAGGCGATCCGACGGGCTTCGACGAACTCGACCACATGATTTTCCCGAACGCCGCTATTGGTCAGCGTCATGGTGAAGATGTCGCCGACCGTGCGGACCCGTTGCCCGCCTTCGGCATTCGCGAGGTTGCTGTTGCCGTCCCACCGCGGCTGTTGCGCAGGGTCGGCGATCAGCTCGAAGATCTGACCCGCAGCGGCGGCGATCTCGCGGCTCGCGCTCACCACCCGTGCGCTTTCGGTGTCGTCGGGCATAGCTCGATCCAAGCACTCAGCCCCGGCGATAATCCGCGAGGTAGGACGGCAGCGATACCGCCGGATCGAGGTCGTTGGCCGGAACGGGCGGTCCTGCCTCGGTAGTGAGCGGCACGATCCCGGCCCAGTGCGGCAAGGAGAGGTCTTCCGGATCGTCGACGGGCCCGCCCGTGCGCACCTTGGCGGAGACCTCCACGAGGTCGAGCGCGATCACTGCGGTCGCCGCGAGTTCGCGCGCGCTGGGCGGCCTGCTGTCGGTGGATCGGCCGGCCGCGACGTGTTCCAGCAACGCCGCCAGGGCGCGCCGCTTCTCGTCGTCGTCGCGCACCAGCCGCGCATTGCCAACCGCGACGACCGACCGGAATTCCAGCGAATGGTGCATCGCCGAGCGCGCTAGGACCAGACCGTCGACCAGTGTCGCCGTGACGCACACGGGCAGGCCGTCGGGAGCGCCGGCCGCGGCGAGCATCGGGCCGCTGCCGGTCGATCCGTGCAGGTAAAGCGTCTCGCCCAGGCGCACGTGCATCGTCGGCAACACCACCGGCCCCGCGTCACCGACAACGCCGACGTGACAGAACAGTGCCTCATCGAGGATGCCGTGAACCGTGGCGCGGTCATAACGGGCGCGTTCCCGGTACCGGGTGGGCACGGTCCGCGCAGTGGGCGCATAGTCCTGATCTGCCGTCATGTTGCCACCTCGTTTGCACTAGTACATACTTTTTAATGTGCCAGAACAATACATGATCCGCGGTACGGGTGCCGAGGCAATTGCGTCCGACGTCGAAGCTGCCATTTCCGCGGGCGCGTTGGCGCCCGGTGCCGAGCTGCCGCCTATCCGCGAGCTGGCCGGTCAGCTCGGCGTCAATGCGAATACGGTGGCCGCCGCGTATCGCCTGCTGCGCCAGCGCGGAGCCGTCGAGACCGCGGGCCGCCGTGGCACCAGGGTGCGCAATCGTCCGGCCACCACTCCCCGCTCGCTGCGCGGAATCGCCATCCCTTCGGGTGCGCGTGACCTGTCCACCGGCAACCCGAATCCCGCTCTGCTGCCCATCGCGGGACTCAGCACACGCCGCAGCGCACCAGTGCTGTACGGAGATCCACCGGTCTCGGCCGAGCTGGCCGAGTTGGCGCGAACATCGCTGACCGCCGACGGCGTTCCGGCCGAGCACATCGCCGTGACCGCCGGTGCCCTGGACGGTATCGAGCGCGTCCTCGCGGCCCACCTACGTCCCGGCGACCGGGTCGCGGTCGAAGACCCCGGCTGGGCTAACCTTTTGGATCTGCTTGCCGCGCTGGGTGTTTCAGCTGAACCGGTAGGAGTCGACGACGACGGGCCGCTGACCGCCGATGTGGACCGGGCGCTGCGTCGCGGCGCACGCGCGCTTGTCCTGACAACCCGCGCGCAGAATCCGACCGGTGCCGCGGTGTCGAGCGTGCGCGCTGACGAACTGCGCGAATTGCTGATTGCGCATGACGACGTGTTGCTCATCGAAGACGACCACTGCGCAGGGATCGCCGGCGCACCACTACACACCCTGTCCGGCACCACCCGGCACTGGGCGTTCGTCCGCTCGGCCGCGAAAGCCTATGGGCCCGACCTGCGATTGGCACTGCTGGCCGGCGACCAGCGCACGGTCGAACGGGTGCAGGGACGGCTGCGGCTGGGCCCCGGTTGGATCAGTCACCTGCTGCAGGACCTCGCGGTCCGCCTGTGGAGTGACGAGGCCGCCGGCCGGATGGTCCACGACGCCGAAGTTGCTTACACCCGCAACCGTGAACTGCTCCGCGGGGCGCTGGCCGATCGCGGGGTGACGTCGCACGGTCGGTCCGGACTCAACGTCTGGATCCCGGTTGCCGACGAAACCGTCTCGATCACAAGGCTTTTGAGTGCCGGTTGGGCCGCGGCGCCGGGAACGCGCTTCCGGATCGGCAGCCCGCCGGGAATACGGATCACCATCTCGGGGCTCGAGGCCGACGACATCGACGCGCTGGCTGACGCGATCGCCGAGGCGGTGCTTGCCGTCGGTCGCGCCAGTGTGTAAACGTTGACCGCAATGATCGGCGACCGCTGGAACGTTACGGACGACGAGGTCGCCCGCAGCTATCCCTGCGATGACATCGTCGCCGGCCCGACTCTGCAGGCGTGGCGCGGAGTCACTGTTGACGTCTCGCGAGAGTTGCTGTGGCCCTGGGTCGCTCAGATCAGGCTGGCACCCTACTCATACGACTGGATCGACAACCTCGGCCGACGCTCGCCGCGGGAATTAATGGGTCTGCCTGAACCGGTGGTCGGCGAGTCGTTCTCCACTGCGGCCACCCGGCCTTTCGGCCGCATCCTCGCCGTGGAGCCTCCTGTGCACCTCACCGGCGAGATCATGGGTGCGTGCATTTCTTATGTCCTTGTCCCGCAGGGGCAGTCGACCCGGCTCCTGATGAAGCTCGTCACATCCGCCAGCACATGGGCGGCGCCGTTTCTGTCGGTTGGGGATCTCGTCATGGCCCGCCGGCAACTGCTCAACCTCAAGGCCCTGGCCGAACGGCCGTAGTTATCCACAGTTGGCAGTTTGTCCACAGGTGGAGCTCTGCCTGATGCACTGACGGCTTATTTGTCGGGCCGATTCATAACCTCGAGACATGGGTCCAGCGATCAGCGCCGACGAGGCTCGGGAACGGATCACGTCCGCTCTCGATGCGGTCGACGCTGCCTACGACCTGCTCCGCGATACGCCGTCGGATCTGGTGGGCAGCACGTTTCGCGTCGACGTTGCCGAGCGATTGGAGACGCAGGAGCGAGTCAACCGCGGGCTGATGTATCGCATCTTCGCCGAGATCGCCGATCCACCGGACGAAGTCAACTCCATAGCCCTGATGCGATCACAGCTGTGGGATCGACTCCGCATCACGCCTAACGAAATCACCAGGCGGTTCAAGCTCTCGGCGCGGATTCGGCCACGCCGGTCGCTGACCGGTCCCACGTTGATGCCGGAACTGCCGGAGTTGGCCGCGGCGGTCGAAGCCGGCGCTGTCGGCGACGATCACATCCGATCGGTCTGCCGGTCGATCGACGTGCTGCCCGCGTGCGTGGCGCCTGTTGACGTCGAAGCCGCCGAGCGCACGTTGGTCCGGCATGCAGCCAATGTCGACGCCGGGATCGTCGCGAAGCTTGGTCAACGCATCGCCGACTACCTCAATCCCGATGGCCTGTTCAGCGACGAGGATCGTGCGCGTCGCCGCGGGTTGCACCTCGGCCCCCAGGGGCCCGACGGAATGTCGCGGCTATCCGGACTGCTCGACCCGCAGTGCCGTGCCTACTTCGAGGCGATCGCGGCGGCGGTGCGACCGGGCCGTCACCGGCCGGACAACCACTCGGATTCGCGAGATAACCGCACTCCTGCCCAGCGCTGCCACGACGCGTTGAAGCTTGGCCTGGAGACTGCCCTTGCCTCCGGCGATCTGGGCGTGCACCGCGGCCATCCGGTCACCGTGGTGGTCACCACGACACTGGCCGAACTCACCAACGCGGCCAATGCCGCTCCCGCGATAACCGGCGGCGGTTCCCGCCTACCCATGCGTGATCTGATTGCGATGGCTAGCAAGTCAATTCACTACCTGGCCGTGTTCGATGAGCACACCAAGCGACCGCTGTACCTCGGCCGCCAGAAGCGTATCGCCACTGCCGATCAGCGGCTGATCTGCTATGCCCGGGATCGCGGTTGCACCCGTCCCAACTGCCTCGAGCCCGGCTATCACTGCGAGGTGCACCATTCACCGGAGTTCGCGCGCGGCGGACGCACCGACGCGGACCAGCTTTACTTCTTATGCGGCTGCGACCACGGCATGACAACCCGTGCCGAGTCGCAGACCCGTGTCGTCAACGGCCGGCTGGGCTGGACCGACGGCACCGGCCCACCGGAGATCAACCACGCCCACCATCCCGACGAGCTGCTCCGAGGCGATCCGGACCCTCCGGAGGAGGCCGCCTAAGCGTCGAACGCGCGGAAGCTGCCGTCCAGCACCTGCAAGTGCCCGATCGTTCGCCCGGTCACCACCGCGGGATCCGCCAGCACCAACTCCGCCGCCGCGCGCGCGAACTCCTCTGCCGTCGACACCTCGGCGAACTCACGCGCGTAATACGAAAGACCCGGCGTCATAATCGCCTTCGACGGCGACAGCGCGTTGACCGCAATGTTGTGAGGCGCCAAGTCATAAGCGGCACACGACGTCAGGTGCTCCAGCGCGGCCTTGGATCCGCCGTAACCGGGCAGCACCCCGCCACTGTGGTCGGCGTATGGCCCGTCACCGGGTAGCCGTGACGCCACCGAGCTGATGTTGACGATCGAGCCGATGCCCGCCGCCATCATGTCCGGGCAGACGAGCTGGATCAGCTCATAGGCGGCGAACACCGCGATCTCGAAGTGCCGTCGATAGGCCCCAAGGGGTGTACCGAGCACCGGCGGGAAGTCCGCCTTGACGCCACCCTGCTGCGCTTTCGCCGGCTTGGGGCGTGCGCCGTCGCCGGGCTTCGGCGGACGACCCGGCGCAGTGAATGCCGCATTGTTGACCAGAATCGTGATCGGGCCCAACGCATCTCGTGCCTCACCGACCAGCCGGGCGATGTCGTCGCGGTCGAGCAGGTCAGCCCGGATCGCCAGCGCTCGGCCGCCAGCTGCCTCGACCTCGGCAACGGTCTCGCCGATCGTGCCGGGAAGCCTTTCGTCCCAGACATTTTCGGTCCGGCCGACCACGGCGACAGCCGCCCCGTCGGATGCCAGCGCCAAAGCGATCTCACGGCCCAGTCCGCGGCTGGCACCCGTGACAATCGCGGCCCGTCCCTGCAGACGTCCCGTCACCGGCCCGACCCTACATCCCGGGTGACGCCGTGCACGAGGATCGCCGTCGTCTGGTCCACCCAGGCGTCGTCGAGCGGCTCGTCGGGGCTCAACAGCATCCGCAACAACGTCGACCCGCCGATCAATTCGATGAGGCGGTCCGGATCGACATCCGGATGCACCTCACCGCGATCAACCGCCTCGCCGACCCGGACCTGCACCGCGCTGAACAGACCGGCGAACCGCGACATCACCCGGGCGTTGAGCTCGCTGTCGGCACTCATGTCGGCGACCAGCCCGGGCAACGCCGCACGAACCACCGGCGTAGTGAAGACATCGCGAGCGGCCGCGATCATCGCCCGCAGGTCGGCGGCCATTCCGCGGGCCGGACCGACCAGCGCCGTCGGCGCCACCGGGAAGGCCGCCTCATGCACCAACTCGGCCTTACTCGACCACCGCCGGTACAACGCGGTCTTCGTCGTCCCGGCACGCTCGGCGACTGCAGCCAAGGTCAGATTCGAATATCCAATTTGCACAAGCAGATCCGCGGTCGCCGTCAATATGGCAGCGTCAATACGTGGGTCGCGGGGCCGTCCGGCACCCGAAACCTTGTCAACCGCGGGTGGGTCTGCTTTCATAACGCTACCCACCGTATCGTAATTGACGAGACATGTCTCAGAGAATGGAGGCGCCCTCGTGCCTACAGAACCCGTGCTCGACCAAGTCGAGCGACTTCAGCGCTCCAGCCGCGATGTCACCACGTTGCCGGCGGTGATGTCGCGGTGGTTGTCGACCGTGCTGCCCGACGGCGCTGACCCCGAGGTCACCGTCGAAAGCGGTGTCGATTCGAACGGCATGTCGTCGGAAACCATTATCTTGACTGCGCACTGGCAAGACGATGGGCAGCCCATTGAACAGAAATTGGTGGCCCGGGTAGCGCCGACCGTCGAAGACGTCCAGGTGTTCCCCACGTATCGGCTCGACCACCAATTCGAGGTGATACGGGCGGTTGGCGAGCTGACCGATGTCCCCGTCCCCCGAGTGCGTTGGCTGGAGGACACCGGCGATGTTCTGGGAACACCGTTTTTCTTGATGGACTACGTCGACGGCGAGGTGCCGCCCGATGTCATGCCCTACACCTTCGGCAACAACTGGTTCGCCGACGCGCCCGCCGAGCGTCAGCGCGAGTTACAAGATGCCACCGTGGGGGTGCTGGCTACCCTGCATTCCATCCCGGACGCGAAGAAGACGTTCGCCTTCCTCTCCGAGGTTCAGCAGGGCGATACCGCGCTGCGCGGGCAATTCAACTGGTTGCGCTCCTGGTATGACTTCGCGGTGCCGGACATCGGCCGATCACCGCTGCTGGAGCGCGCTTTCCAGTGGCTGGAAGACAACTGGCCGGACGAGGTGGCCGCAGGCGAGCCGGTGCTGCTCTGGGGCGATGCGCGGGTTGGCAACGTGTTGTACCGCGACTTCCAGCCGGTGGCGGTGCTGGACTGGGAAATGGTGACGCTCGGGCCACGCGAGATCGATGTCGCGTGGATGATCTTCGCGCACATGGTTTTTCAAGAGCTCACGGGTCTGGCAGGGCTGCCCGGTTTGCCGGAGGTGATGCGGGAGAATGACGTTCGCGCCACCTACCAACGGCTCACCGGCGCCGAACTCGGCGATCTGACCTGGTTCTACGCCTACTCAGGGGTGATTTGGGCTCTCGTGTTCATGCGCACCGGCGCGCGACGGGTGCACTTCGGGGAGACGGAGAAGCCCGAAGACGTGGAATCGCTGTTTTATCACGCGGGGTTACTCAGACGTCTTATCGGAGAGGATCAGTAATGCCCCAATCACTAGGCCCGCTCGACGAATTCCCGCTACATCAGGTCCCCCAGCCCATCGCGTGGCCGGGTTCGTCGGACCGCAACTTCTACGACCGCTCCTACTTCAACGCCCACGACCGCACCGGGGACATCTTCGTGATCAGCGGCATCGGCTACTACCCCAGCCTCGGGGTGAAGGATGCATTCCTGCTCATCAGGCGCGGCGACACCCAGACCGCGGTACACCTGTCCGACGCCATCGACCAGGACCGGCTCAATCAGCACGTCAACGGCTACCGCGTCGAAGTCATCGAGCCGTTGCACAAGCTGCGGATCGTCCTCGATGAAACCGAAGGCGTCGCAGCCGATCTCACCTGGGAAGGCCTGTTCGACGTCGTCCAGGAGCAGCCGCACATCATGCGGGCGGGCAACCGGGTGACGCTGAACGCGCAGCGATTCGCCCAACTCGGCAGCTGGAGCGGCCGAATCATTGTGGACGGCAAGGAGATCGCCGTCGATCCCGCGACCTGGATCGGTACCCGTGACCGGTCCTGGGGCATCCGGCCGATCGGCGAGGCCGAGCCGGCGGGCCGGCCAGCCGACCCCCCGTTCGAGGGGATGTGGTGGCTTTACGTGCCGATGGCGTTCGACGACTTCGCCATTGTGCTGATCATCCAAGAGGAACCCAACGGGTTTCGCTCGCTGAACGACTGCACCCGGATCTGGCGCGACGGCCGCGTCGAGCAACTGGGCTGGCCGCGGGTGAAAATCCACTACCGGTCCGGCACCCGCATCCCGACCGGCGCAACGATCGACGCGACCGCTCCCGACGGCACCCCCGTCCACTTCGACGTCGAGTCCAAGCTGCCGGTGCCGATTCACGTCGGCGGCGGCTACGGCGGCGACTCGGACTGGCTGCACGGAATGTGGAAGGGCGAGAAATTCGTCGAACGGCTCACCTACGACATGACCGACCCGGCGATCGTCGGACGGTCGGGTTTCGGCGTCATCGACCATGTCGGGCGTGCGGTGTGCCGCGACGGCAACGGGGATCCGGTCGAGGGGTGGGGTCTCTACGAGCACGGTGCGCTCGGCCGCCACGACCCGTCAGGCTTCAAAGACTGGTTGACGGTTGCGCCTTAACGTAATTCGTCGATGATCGCGGCCAGCGTCTGCAGGCCGATCGGCGCTGCCTGGTAGAGGCAGACCGTGTCGGCGACGCCGGCGACCCGGTCCCGAATGTGCTGGGCGACGTCGGCAGGTTTGCCGCACGCGGCGATGGTGTGCAGGACCTCGTCGTCGATGAGTCCGCCCATCTCTTCCCAGCGGCCCTGCTTGGACAGCGCGTTCAGTTCGGGTTGCAAGTCCTGCCAGCCGTGTGCGGCCAGCACCGGCTGATACGCCGGCGTCGACCCGTAGAACGCCAGCAGGGCCCGCGTTCGCGCGTGCGCCGCTTCGAGTTCGGCGTCGGTCTCGCCGGCCGAGACGATGATCTCGGGCAGCACGGTGAAGTCGTTCGCGTGACGGCCCGATGCCTGCAGACCTTCGTGCACTTTCGGCATGGTGTGCTCGTGCAGGAATCGCTTCGAGCCGAACGGCATCACCAACAGTCCGTCGGCGTGCTGCGCGACGGCACGGGTCAACAGCGGCCCGAGTGCACCGACGTAGATCGGTGGTGGGCCATGAGGATTCGGTCCAGGGTTGAAGGTCGGCGTCATCAAGGTGTGCCGGTAATAGTCGCCGCGGAAGTCCAACCGCTCCCCGGAGTTCCACGCCGCGAATATCGCGCGTAGCGCCGCGATGAGTTCACTCATCCGGGCCACCGGTTTGTCGAACTCGGCGCCGAAACGCTTTTCGATCTGGGCGCGGATCTGGGTTCCCAGGCCGAGAATGAACCGGCCGGAGCTCAGCAGCTGGTGATCGTTGGCCTGATGCGCCAGGTGAATCGGGTTGCGCGGGAAAGCGATAGCCACGTTGGTCATCAAGTCGAGGCCGGGCACGGTCGCCGCCAGCGTCAACGGCGCGAACACGTCGTGCGGGCCCTCGAACGTGGCGACGCCACCGGCGCCGGCGTCGCGAAGCTCCCGAGCGCGTTCAGCTGCGTCGGTCAGGCCATAGAGAGCGGTGAATACTTTCACGTGCCGCCTTACGACGATGCGGGTGGGGTAGCCACCCGGGAAGGATTGAGGCTGTCGAACTTCGACATTACGTAGCGCCGATGGGGTTGACTGAAGGGCATGCCTGATCCGACTTGGACCGCCGACGTCGTCGTGGTGGGCGCCGGTTTCGCCGGATTGACTGCCGCCCGCGAGCTGACCCGACTTGGCCACGATGTGCTGGTACTGGAGGGGCGCGACCGGGTCGGAGGACGCTCGTACACCGGCCAGGTAGCCGGGATCCCGGTGGACATGGGCGGCACGTTCGTCGGTCCGACCCAGGACGCCGTTCTGAAGCTCGCCGCAGATCTCGGCATCACGACCATCCCCACCTATCACGACGGCGCGAACCTGATTCGGTGGCGCGGCGCGGTGCGTTCGTACAGCGGCACCATCCCGCGGTTGTCGCTGGGTGGCCTGCTCGATCTCGGCCGTGTCCGTTGGCAATTCGAGCGCATCGCCCGGACTGTGCCGCTGACCGAGCCGTGGACCGCCCGGCGCGCCGCCCGGCTGGACAGCCAGTCGCTGGGCCAGTGGTTGCGATCGGTGCGCGCTGGCGCCACCACGCGCGACCTGCTGGCCATCATGGCGCGGGTGACCTGGGGCTGCGAGCCGGACGACGTGTCGATGCTGCACGCCGCCCGCTACGCCCGGGCGGCCGGTGGCCTGGACCGGATGCTCGACGTCGATAACGGTGCGCAGCAGGACCGGTTCTCGGCGGGTACCCAACAGATCGCCGACGCCGCGGCCGCCGAGCTCGGCGACCGCGTGGTGTTGGAGGCCGCCGTGCAACGCATCGACTGCCACGACAACGGGGTGACGGTCACCAGCGAAAAAGGCCGGGCCGACGCGAAATTCGTTGTCGTCGCCATCCCGCCGGAGCATTGGCGCGTCATCGAATTCAGCCCGGAACTGTCCGCCGAACACCGGCAGCTACCCGCGCAGTGGCCGCAGGGCCGGCTGAGCAAGGCCTACGTCGCCTATGCCACCCCGTTCTGGCGCGGCCAGGGATTCTCTGGCGAATCGCTGTCCGACCAGGGCCCGGTGTTCATCACCTTCGACGTCAGCCCGCAACCCGAGGGGCCCGGGATCCTGCTGGGATTCGTCGACTCCCGCGAGTTCGACACGCTACCGGCTGAGCAGCGTCGGCAACGCGCGCTGGAGTGCTTTGCGGCACTGTTCGGCGACGAAGCGCTCACGCCGCTCGACTACGTCGATCATCGTTGGGGCGCAGAGGAATTCGCACCCGGAGGCCCCACCGCCGCGGTGCCGCCGGGCTCGTGGACCCGCGTTGGGCCGCTGCTGCGCCGCCCGGTCGGGCCGATTCACTGGGCCGGCACCGAGACTGCCGACGAGTGGACCGGTTTCCTCGATGGCGCGGTGCGTTCCGGGCAGCGGGCCGCCGCCGAAGTCGCTTCGCGTCTAGAGCGCTCGACGCAGAGGCACTGACTCGGCAAGTGCCCGCAGTTCGCGGTTGACCTCTAACGGCCGTTCCAGCATCGAGCAGTGACCGCCCGGCAACTCCACCAGGCCAACCAAATTCGGTGCGGCAGCAGCCATTCGCCGAGACTGGACCAACGGCGTCAACCGGTCACGCTGGCTGCCGATGACCAGCGTGGGCACGGTCAGACCACTCAAATCGATGTGCCGTCGGCCCATCGCTTCGACGAGCGCCCTGCCGCAGCCGCCGCGGCCCGCCGGCGATGTGGCCCTGAACAATTCGAAGATGAGTGAGCTGACGGCGCGGTCCGCGTCGGCGCCCACCGCAAGCATCGAGACCATCTCGCGGGTGGCCCGGTGCACCGCGGGCGGCACCGTGAACGACCCGAAGATGTTGATCAGCGCGCGTCCACCCAAAACCCGCACCGCGGCGAATGGCGCCGGCACCGGCAGCAGTCGCACCTCGCGCAGCAGATCGCCGGTGGTGGTGTTGATCAGCGCTACGGCGTCGGCGCGGGACTCAACCTTGTGGCGGTAGTGATCTGACCAAGCGGCAATCGCCATGCCGCCCATCGAGTGTCCCGCGATGACGGCACGCTCCCCCGGAGCAAGCGTGGCGTTGAGCACCGCATCGACATCGGCGGCCAGGTGACTGAGGCCGAAACCACCGCGACGCGGAAGTCCACTGCGGCCGTGACCGCGATGGTCGAACGCGATCACCCGGTAATTCTTTGCCAGGTCGGCGATCTGGTAGGCCCACACCCGGATGGCGCAGGTGATGCCATGCGCGAGGACGATCGGATAGCCGTCTTCGGGACCGAATACCTCGGTGTGCAGGCGGGTTCCATCTGCGGAACGCACGTCCACGGTCCGACTCGGCGGCAAAGCCGCAGGCAGAGCCCCACTCAGAGACCGCGGCGCGGAGGCCGTTCGCAGTGAACTCATTGCCGCTCCCCTCAGACGCGGGCAACATCGCCGCGAACGGAAAGCGTATCCGAGCGGGCCACCCGATGTCTGTCGAAAACTGTCACCGGCGACATTTTCCGGGGCACCTGCACCCGGATCAGGGGTTTCGCCGCGGCTCGTCAGCGGTATGCCCGCTGCGGCCGTGTGCAGCAGAGATTCGATTTTGAAACGTCGCGGCTCACAGCGGCCATAGACTCAAAGCTAAATCGCGATGACATCGATATTCGAAAGAGCGGAGCACACATGAGCACCATCGAGGCGGATGCAAAGGCGCAGACACCGTCCGAGCAGGACTCGCAGCATGCGTTTGAGAGCGACGTAGCCGCAACGCAGGCCTATCTGGACAGCCCACGCTTCGACGGAATCACCCGGCTCTACTCCGCGCGCCAGGTTGTCGAGCAGCGCGGCACCATCCCGTCGGATTACATCGTCGCGCGGGAGGCCGCCGAGGCTTTCTACCCGCGGTTGCGCGAGCTCTTCGCTCAGCGCAAGAGCATCACCACGTTCGGGCCGTACTCCCCCGGGCAGGCCGTGACGATGAAGCGGATGGGCATCGAGGGCATCTACCTGGGCGGGTGGGCGACCTCCGCCAAGGGCTCCATCAGCGAGGATCCCGGACCCGACCTGGCCAGCTACCCGCTCAGCCAGGTGCCCGACGAGGCCGCCGGACTGGTCCGCGCGCTGCTGACCGCCGACCGCAATCAGCAGTACCTGCGCCTGCGGATGAGCGAGGCGCAGCGCGAAAGAACGCCGGCCGTCGACTACCGGCCATTCATCATCGCCGACGCCGACACCGGCCACGGCGGCGATCCGCACGTGCGCAACCTGGTCAAACGATTCGTTGAAGCGGGCGTGCCCGGATATCACATCGAAGATCAGCGACCGGGAACAAAGAAGTGCGGCCACCAGGGCGGCAAGGTGCTGGTGCCGTCCGACGAGCAGATCAAGCGGCTCAACACCGCCCGCTTCCAGCTCGACATCATGCGGGTGCCGGGCATCATCGTCGCCCGCACCGACGCGGAGGCCGCCAACCTGCTCGACAGCCGCGCCGACGAACGTGACCAGCCGTTCCTTTTGGGCACGACGAACCTCAAGATCCCGTCGTACAAGTCCTGTTTCCTGGCGATGGTCCGGCGCTTCTACGACTCGGGGTTCACAGAGCTCAACGGTCACCTGCTCTACGCCCTGCCTGAGGGGCAGTACGCCGCGGCCGATTCCTGGCTGGAGCGTCACGGTATCGCCGAGTTGATCAAGAACGCCGCCGCGTCGCCCGATCACGCTCAGGGGTCGATCGACGCCGTGTTCGACGAGATCGAGTCGAAATTCGTCGACGCGTGGCAACTCGACGCGGGGTTGATGACCTACGGCGAAGCTGTCGCGGAACTGCTCGAATTCAACGCCAACGATGGCGAAGCAAGCGACATGAGCGCCGACGAGTGGCGGAAGTTCGCTCAGCGCGCGCCGCTCTATACCGCACAGCAGAAGGCCAAGGAACTGGGCGTCAACGTGTCTTGGGATTGCGAGCTGGCCAAGACGCCGGAAGGCTACTACCAGATCCGCGGCGGCATTCCCTAC
>CAWGPB010000005.1:0-177708 GCA_963824335.1 uncultured Actinomycetota bacterium | reverse complement strand
CACGCGCTGATTTTGAATGCTTCAGCAGCAATCTTCTGACAGTGCAGGGAAGGCTTCAGGTTGCTTGTGATATAGATTCCAAGGTCTTTTGCTTGTTGGACTGTAGTAAGTTCGAAATTGTCAATAGTGTAGCGTGTTTGCATAGGATTGCGAGCAATGTGCAAGGTAGAGCATTTTTCTATCGATAATTTTAGTTGCCACTCGCGTGTCCAGTTACTTACACTATTTAAATCAATTTGCAATAAAGCAGGATTTTGAGGGATATCGGACCGTATGTAGATTTTTGCATCGTCTGCGAATAGTTTACAAGTGGAGTAGCACACTGTACGAATTAATCCATCGATAAAAGCTCCAAACAGATAAGGCGAGAGAACACTCCCTTGTGGAACTCCACGTGTTACCGCTATTTCAGAGCTGCAAATTCCTTCAATACAAACGTATTGTCTACGATTCGATAAGAATGCACGAATCCAACCAAGACAGTATCCAGTTATACCCATACCCTCTAATTTTGATAGTAATTTTTGATGAGATACTGTATCAAAAGCTTTGGCTATATCTAGGTAAGCTATGTCAGTCTGACCACGACTATCTAATGTTTTGGTCCAATCATTTAAACATTCGAGTAGTTGGGTTACAGTGGAGTGTTCTGGTCTGAAGCCATGCTGATGTTGCGATAAGATACTATTGCTTTCAAAATGTAGATGGATTTTTTCGCGAATTAAACTTTTATTTCGCGAATTAAACTAAAATTAAGCTACTATATTTTGACTTCGCTGCAAAAAATAGCATCCTTTGATTGTGCTAAAAGAAAAGATAAGAAAAAAGAAAATGAAGTGAATATTACTGCACGATATCATAATGGCTGCTATTCTATCTGTTGTCCGTATGTCGAACTTGATTTCAAATGAAACCATTCCCAGCGATCGCCTCTTCCTTCCTGATGTCATTTTTGAAAGGCGTTTGGAGCAAATATTTGCGGCACGACGGCACCGGCCGGCGGCGGGACACCCTTGGGGATGTAGGGGCCGAGCTGCCAGCTACAGCTGGATGCCAACAGCAGCAACGTTGCGCCTACGACGGCCAACGCGCGCACCCAACGGACCCGCGACACAGAACTCCCCTAAACACGACTTCTCGAACATGATCCCACGGCAATCGCACCCATCGACGTGGCACTGCTCGATGTGTGCGGCACACAACCGGCTTGCCCAGGCTCACGCCATGGGACGGCTGGTGTCCGTCTCAGCGAAGACGGCGGTGCCATGACTAATGGAGAGCAAAGAAATGGTGCGCGGTGCTACGGTCCATTTCATGATGCAGCAGGATCCGTATCACGGCGCGTTTCAGCAGGCGGGATCCGCGCAGCCTGGCCAATGGCCAGCGTTTCCTGGCGTCACGGCCCTGCCGGGGCCCGCAAACTCACGGCATCACCCGCCACCGGCAACGGCTGCTGTCGACGGACGCACTGACCAACATCCGGCAGCGAATACGCCGATCGACCACGACACGCCACCGTCTTTGCCCGATCCCGACGAAACACCGGGGCGGCCGCTGTTCCAGGGCGCACCGGCGACGACCGGATTGTCGGCGCTGGACTATCTGGATATCAAGCGCAGGCAGGTGCCTGCCAAAAGGGGCTGGCGAGGTGGACTTTTCAAAACCACGGGTATCAACCTCGGTCCAGGCAAAGACGAAAGCTATGAATTAAGCCTCCGCGACCAAATCCGCGTAACTGTCCGGACCACCTTCCCGATAGCGGTCCTCAACGTCAAAGGCGGAGTCGGAAAAACCGTGGTCTGCGAGACGCTCGGCTCCGTTTTCGCCGACGTGCGCGGCGACAGAGTCATCGCCGTGGACCTCGACGCCGACGCCGGTAATCTCGTCGACCGCCACGGCCGTCAAAGCTCGATGAGCCTGCTCGACCTCGCCTCCGACAGCTCGGTCTCCCGCTACCTCGATGTGCGGGCACATACTTCGATGAACGCCTCTCGGCTTGAAGTCCTTGCCGCGCCGGACTATCCGCGCACGCATCGTCGCGTCGAACGTGACGACGTCCTCAACACCATCGCGATCCTTCGAGACCACTACTCACTGGTGTTGATGGATTGTGGTACCACACTGAAATCGCCTGTAATGGACGCTGTTCTGCGTGAGGCACGTGCTCTTGTCGTGGTCTGCGGCGCTTCGATCGACGCGATGAAGGAAACTCAGCTCACCCTGGAATGGTTGCGCCACAATGATTTTCCACACTTGCTCGAATCAACAGTGTTGGCGATCAACCAAACCGAACCCGGCAAATCCACCGCTCTGGTGGAGAAGGCCGTTGACCATTTTTCGCGTGAAGTACGTCCGGAGCGAGTGATAGTGGTGCCCTTTGACTCCCACGTGCACGACGGCAGAGAAATTGTTCTGGAACTCCTGAGCAAGAAGAGTCGACGCCGGTACCTGGAGATGGCTGCGGCGCTATCGCACATATTTCCACGGACAGCGGACAGAGATTGAACTGCTGCGGCATAGATTGACCGGATTGCGATCATGAACGAACGTGCTGGCCGCCCAGGAGAATCGGGCCAACGGGCATTACACGTCGCGGCGCCGGTGCGCGACCAACACACAGCCCAGCTGTTGCGCGTGGCGGTAACCCACCGTCGCAAACAGATCGATCTCGCGCTGCCATCTCAGCAACCGATCAGCGACTACATCGCCGACGTCGTGGCTGCGTTCGCAGCGGTCAACGACATCGACTCGCCGCCGCATGGCCGACAGTGGACGCTGGCTAAGGCCGACGCACCGATCGACCCCGACCTCTCGCTGGCCGACGCGCGCATCAACGACGGGAGCCTGTTGCACTTGACGGTGGTCACACCGACCGAGCGCTACCGGCCGATTACCGAGGACGTCGTCGATGCCGAGGCCGCCTCCGCGGACCGAAACGGCCCACGGTTCGACGGGGCCGCGGTCCGGTTGGCAGGACTCGTCAGCTTGGCGGCGGGCGGGCTGTTTTTATGCGTTGCGCAGTGGCAGATGTGGGCAGCGAACCACCTTTCAGTGATATGGGCCGCCGTCGGCGCCGTCGGCGGAGTCGTCGCCCTGATCGGGCTGTGGGTCGCGGCCAACCGGTATCGCGAAACCGACGCCGCATCGGCCTGGACGGTGGTGTGGCTGGCCGCCGCGGCTGCCGTCGGGCAGTGGTCACCGGTGTCTGGGCAGGCACATTCGCCCGGGCTGCTCAACCTGGCGTTCGCGGCGGCCGGAGTGTGCGCCGCCGCGGTGTGCGCGTTGATGATTACCCGCGCGCATCTAGGCGTGTTCAGCGCGATCGCGGCGGGGGCGGGCCTCGTCGCAACGGTCGCGGTGGTGTTGCGATTGACGAACCTCCCGCAGTCCGCGTTGGCCGCCGGTCTGCTGATCACTGGGCTGATCGCACTGTCGGCTATGCCGCGGCTCGTGCTGCTGCTAGCCCGGATTTCACCACGGCGACTACTAGTCATCGGCGAAAACATCGGTGCGGCAAGGGAATTCACTGATGGGATACTGGTCAGGCTACAGGAGCGGGCCAGACGCGCGGCGCAGTTGCGTTCAGCGCTGACGATGCTTACTGCCGGCGTGGTGGCCGCTGCGGCGGCGTGGACGCTCGACCCCGACTCAAACTTGCTGCCCGTTGAGATCGGGATTGTGACGTGCACGGTGCTGATCTTGACGTTACGCGCGCGCACCATGACCGACCGCACCCACGCCTACGCGATGTTCGCGGCGGCAGCGGCAACCATTTTCGTTTCGGCGGGCAGACTGATCTTGGCCTGGCCCACCGGTTGGCGGCCTGCGGTAGTGGTTGGCGTCGTCGCGCTGACGACGGCGACGTGGGTGATCTGTGCAGTAGTGGTGCCCGAGCGATCGATCACGCTGGTGTTGCTGCACTGGGCGGAGCGACTTGAGGAGGCTGGCATCGTGCTCGTGATACCACTGTGTGTGTGGGTTAGCGGGACGTTCGCGGTGATCCGAAACGTGGCGATCGGCTGACAATGACGACCGCCCCGATGAGTCCAGGCGAGGGACTGGGTCCCCGGTTCAGCAAGTCCGCAACGTTCGGGCTGCACTTCGACGCATGGCGGCTGGCGGTTGCCATTGTCGTCGTAGTGGCGTGGCTAGCGGCGAGCCTTGGCCGGCTCAACCCCGTGCTCGTTGCGGCTGTCCTTCTCGGCGGGTTGGCGATTGCGTTCGGCACCATCAATGACATCGCGCTCACTCGCTGGATGCGACTGTGGTGGAGCTGGCGGCGCGCCCGTAACGGCCCTGTCCAGGCACCCGCGTGGAGCTCGGCGCGCGACGTGGTCGTCGATAACGGCTTGCCGATCGGTGTGCTCATCGAAAACGAAAAACTCATCACGGCAATAGAGTTGGTACCCGATCCCTGCGCACCCACGGTCATTGCCGAGGACGAGGAACGCACCGTCAACACGGTGGACCTCAGTCGGTTGGCGGCGATGCTGCGTGTCAACGATCTCGCTCTGTCCTCGATCGACCTCATCAGCACCGGCTATCGGGCCGCCGGCCGGTTCGCCGACCGCTACCAGCAAATCATCGGGCCGGTCTCGGCCGCGGCGCGCCGCGATACTTGGATCGTCATCCGGATCGACATCGAAGACAACCTGGCGGCGCTGGCACGGCGCGGGCCCACCATGGAGGCAGCCGAGCGTGCCGCCGCGGTGACCTGTCAACGGATCGCCAACGCTCTGGCCCGCGATAGCGTCGACGCCCGGCCGGCCGGGATCGCGCAGATCCTGTCGTTCAACAACACCCTGCAAGGACACCCGCTCATTGCCGATAACTGGTCGCATCTGGCGAGCGCAGCCGGGTACGCCTCTATCTACTGCGCGGACCCGACACATATCAATGAGGACGTCACCAGGTGGTGGACGTGGCCGCAAGCCACCGACGTTTCTACGCTGATTCGACTGCTACCAGACCCCTCCGGGGTACGACTGGGCGCATTGGTGCGTTATCGCTCGGTCACGCGCCCGAAAGCGCCGCCAGTTTCGCGGCTGGGATCCTTGTACGGGGTGCAGAAACCGATGTGGGCGCAATTCCGTGTCGGGTCGGTGCCGACGGAAGTACCGATTCCTACTGCGCCGCTGCGGGATTCCGCTATCGCGGTGCCGTTCGGACCCACTGGTCAGTTGATCGGATTCATCGGATCTGCTGCCGTGCATATGCCATTGGTGGGCGCGGTAACCGTGCTGTGCGACGCACGGCTGCTACTGCGGGAAGTAGCCCTGCGCGCCACGATCACGGGGCGGCCAATGACCGTCGTCACCGATACCCCCGAACTGTGGTCACGGATCGCCGAATGCGCGGTGACCGGGCAGGTTGTCGACCGGATACCAGAAGCGATCGACGGCAACACCATCCTGGTCGTTGACGGCGAGTGTCCGGCGGAATTGCCCGACCTGATCGTGCTTACCACCGATAGCACGCGACCAGCCGACCTCCAACTGGTCGACGTCGAAATAGAGCCGCAGCAATACAGCTTCACCCTCAACACCCGGCTGGGTCTATCCGCCCGGATACGCGGCATCGAAACCCACGAAGAGCGAACCCTGTTGATTTAGCCGGTACCCGGCCGCCCGAATGCATGCCTGATGAGCAAACCAGACAGGTCTTAGCGCCGAACTCGCGCGAAACGCGAAACTGTCGCTCGCATCAGCTACGATTCCACAGCTAGAAGTGATTCCGCCTTCCCAAGAAGATCGGTTGGTGGGTTCGAGTGGGGTGCACGCTCGCGTTGTCTCAGCCATCGACCCGCCACCGTTGCCCTTATTGCACCGGTGTCAAACCTGTTCTGCGCCCTGAGAACTGCAGTGCGCGGTCTCAACACTGTTCGACAAGCGACAGTTGAGTGCCGTGCCGCGCAGCCTTGATCTCATCGTCATCGCATCTGCCGCGAAATTGGTTGCGGCACATGCGGGGAACGCCGCTGAGGTCTATCATTCGGTGCTCGCAGATCTTGTCGAGCAGTTCGGTGCCGATGTCAGCTTCCTGCACCACACCGACGATGAGGCTGGCGGCTTCAAGTTGGTTGCGGAATGGCCGCCGGGAACCGACGAACCCAATCCCCATCGACTCGACATTCATCGCTTCACCGATATAGACCCAGTCTTCGCGTTCACCGGAGACCGCACTGAACCCGCGGTTATACGCCCATCACCAGGGCCGGATGACAATCGGCCGCAGATCGATGAGAACTGCCAGGTAGGGGCGGCTTCGATGGTCGCCGCCCCACTGGTCGCAGCAGGTATCACTACCGGCGCGCTGGTCATCGTGACCTGCAATGACAGGGAATGGACTGATGAAGAGCTTGCCGCGCTGGAGTTGATCGCCTCGTTGCTCGCGCAGATACAAGCTCGCACCGGCGCCGAGGAGCGGCTTCGGTACCTTGCTGAACATGACGAACTGACCGGACTGTGCAATCGCCGCGCGCTCATCACCCACCTTGATGACAGACTTTCAGCGGGGAAAAGCGGTCCCGTCTCAGCGTTGTTCTTTGACATGGACCGGTTGAAGACGATCAACGACTACATGGGCCACATCGCTGGCGATTCGTTCATCAGGCTTCTGGCACAACGTCTTCAGCGGTCACTGGACGGCGACGCCTTTGTCGCCCGGCTTGGAGGCGACGAATTCGTAGTGGTACCCGCCGCACCGATGGACTGCGATACCGCAGAATCACTGGCCTACAGACTTCAATCGACAATTACCGAAAGTGTGGACATTGATGGCGAAATGCTCTCGCGCACGGCGAGTATCGGCGTGGCCCTGGGCATTCCCGGACGAGACAGCACTTCGGACCTGTTGAACCGCGTCGACCGGGCAGTCATCATGGCCAAGCGAGCCGGTGGTAACCAGATCGCATTGGTCTCCAGTGATGCGACGCTGAACAGCGAGTTGCGCAATGACGTAGAGCTTCATCTGCGAGAAGCGATCGCAGGCGACTCCCTGGTGCTCCACTATCTGCCCGAAATCGACATGCGGAACGGAAAGATCCTGGCGACCGAGGCGCTGGTCCGGTGGCAGCATCCGAGCCGCGGGCTTTTGCCACCGGGCTCGTTCATCGAAGTGGCCGAATCCATAAACCTAGCAGGCGAATTGGGCAGATGGGTTATGCGCAGAGCCTGTGCTGATTTCAGTAAGTGGCAAACACAAGCCGTCGGAACCGGCATGGTACTGCGCGTCAACGTCTCCCCCGTCCAGTTGGTCACACACGGTTTCGTCGACGACGTCCTAGACACCATCGACGAATTCGGCCTCAATCGTGAGTCGGTGTGCCTGGAAATCACCGAAAGCGCCGTGGTTAAAGACCTCGATACCACCCTCAGGACTCTGGTCAGCCTTCGGGAGGTCGGACTGCGGATTGCGATCGACGACTTCGGAACGGGCTATAGCGTCTTGTCCGGGCTGAAGATGCTTCCGGTCGATACGCTGAAGATCGATAAAGGTTTTGTTTTCGAACTGGGCAACAACGCGAGCGACCTGGCGATAGTCCAAGCGATCATCTCGCTGGCCAACGCATTTGGCCTTCAGGTCGTCGCCGAGGGTGTCGAGACCGAAGCCGCAGCCGCGATCTTGTTGCAACACGGTTGCCACCGGGCGCAGGGCTTCATGCTCTGGCCTCCGGTCACCGCAGAGGCCATGGCGTCGCTGCTTATCAGAGGCCGCATACCCGTGCGTTTCTCGCGCAACCCTTACAGCTAGCAGCCCGCCGGCCGTAATTAGCGACGTAGGCCGTTCTTCCTACTCGCGATTGACGCTGGCGAGGTGATCACCAGGCTCATCGGCCAGCGGCTCGTCCGCCCACGCGGTTTCGGCAGACTCAGGCTGATTATCCGGGGCCGCCTCGGCCGCAGGATCAGCCTCGTCGGGCGCTGGCTCGCCATGCTCTGGATCGGGTTCGGAGTCCGCCCCCTCCGCCGGCCAGCATGCGCGCCACTCGTCTTCGGTGATCGAGCCGACCGGGGCGATGTCCAGCTCCACGGGAGCATCCGCGGACCGACGCTCGGTGGCGACCGCTTTCTCAACCCCGCGCACCGTGTCCATGAATTCCAGTACCGCCGTGCGTAACGAGTCCTCGGCGTCGGAGTCGGCGGTCACGGTAATCGACGTGACGCTCGCCGGGATCAGATCCAGCGGGAAACCAGCTCGGGTGACGCGCTGAATGACCTTCTGCGCCAGAGCCAAAGCCGGCTGACCGGTCGGCACATTGTCGACCACCGAGTTGCGCGGATTTTCCTGAGCCTTGCGCTCCTCCCACTGAGCCAACTGCTCGTCAAGCGAGATCGATTCTCCGGCAAGGACTCCCGGAGCACGGTTGCCGAGTTTGCGGAGCAGAGCATCAGCGACATCGTCGATGGCGAACGGATGCCGCGGAGCGTCCTCAGCGATGCGCGCGTGAAAAAGCACCTGCAGCAACACATCACCGAGCTCATCACGCAGCGAATCGGCGTCGCCACTGCGGACGGCGTCGAACAGCTCATAGGTCTCCTCCAAGAGGAAACGGCGCAGCGAGTCGTGGGTCTGCTCGCCTTCCCAGGGCCCCGCGGTCCGTAGCTTGTCCATCATCGCGACGGCGTCCACCAACCGCTCCCCCGGCTGACGACCGGGCGCGGCAATCAGGCGCTCACCGGCGGACAACCGGGCCGTGACCGATGGGTGGTCGGGATCCGAGGACAACAACACCGGGGCGTCCTCCCCGGTGTGGGCTGGGCGCGCCGCCGGCAGCGACCATGGCACCGCGACGGGCATCTCCTCGGTGTACTGCACTTCGCCGGAGAGCAACTCGATCGCTTCCACCGGAACCAGCGAAGGCCGACGCGGATCTACCAGAATTACGGTCATCGCCCCTCCTCGCGCCGCTGGGTCCCCGTCGCCGATTCTCCCGGTTTACCGACCAGCGCCGCTACCAATTCAGTAACCATCTGCACCAATTCCAAGTCGCGGATGCGCGGTGCGCCCACGCCGCCGGCCCGCGGAATCGGCACCTGCACCGTCGACGAGGTGGCGCGGTAGCGCGCGCCCGGGTACCGCCGGGCTAGCCGCACCTGCGCGGAATCGGGCAAGCTCAGCGGCGAGAGCCGCAGCGTGGCCGCGGAAGCGGCCGACACCTCGGTGATGCCCGCGGCGCGGCAGATCAGGCGTAGTCGCGCCACGGCCACCAGCAGCTCGGCGGTCTCGGGCAACGTTCCGTACCGGTCGATCAGCTCCTCGATGACGGCGTCGATATCGGCATCGTCCGCCGCGGCGGCCAGCCGCCGATATCCCTCGAGCCGCAACCGGTCGCTCGGGATGTAGTCCGGCGGCAGATGCGCATCCACCGGCAAGTCGATCCGGACGTCCTTCGGTTCCTCGGCGCTGAGCACGGTCTGCCCGTCGGCCGCGGCGCGATACGCCTCGACCGCCTCGCCAACCAGGCGGACATAGAGGTCAAAGCCCACGCCGGCGACGTGTCCGGACTGCTCGGCACCCAGCACGTTGCCGGCGCCGCGGATCTCCAGGTCCTTCATCGCCACGGCCATGCCGGCGCCGAGGTCGTTGTTCTGCGCGATGGTCGCCAGCCGGTCGTAGGCGGTTTCGGTGAGCGGCGTGTGCTGCGGATACAAGAAATACGCGTAGCCACGTTCCCGGCTGCGGCCGACCCGGCCACGCAGCTGGTGCAGCTGAGACAGCCCGAAGGTGTCGGCCCGCTCGACGATCAGCGTGTTGGCGTTGGAGATGTCCAGCCCGGTCTCGACGATCGTGGTGCACACCAGGACGTCGAAGTCGCGGTTCCAGAATCCCTCGACGGTGGTCTCCAGCAGTTCCTCGGGCATCTGCCCGTGGGCGACGGCAACCTTGGCTTCCGGCACCAGCTCACGCACCCGCGCCGCCGTCGCGTCGATGGAGCTGACCCGGTTGTGCACGTAAAAAGCCTGCCCGTCGCGCAGCAGCTCCCGGCGCAGCGCCGCGGCGATCTGCTTGTCGTCCTGCGCACCGACGTAGGTCAGCACCGGATACCGCTCCTCGGGTGGCGTCAGGATCGTCGACATCTCGCGGATGCCGGCCAGACTCATTTCCAGCGTGCGCGGGATCGGGGTGGCGCTCATCGTCAGGACATCGACGTGGGTGCGCAGCGACTTGATGTGCTCCTTGTGCTCGACACCGAAGCGCTGCTCTTCGTCGACGACCACCAGGCCGAGGTCCTTCCACCGCACCCCGGTCTGCAGCAGTCGGTGCGTGCCGATCACGATGTCGACGTTGCCCTCGGCCATCCCGTTCAGCACGGCGCGTGATTCGGCACCCTCGGTGAATCGCGACAGGCTCTTGATCCGGACCGGGAAACCGGCCATCCGCGCGGTGAACGTCTGGAAATGCTGGTCGGCCAGCAGCGTGGTGGGCACCAGCACCGCGACCTGCTTGCCGTCCTGGACCGCTTTGAACGCCGCCCGCACCGCGATCTCGGTCTTGCCGTAGCCGACGTCACCACAGATCACCCGGTCCATCGGCACCGGCTTTTCCATGTCGGACTTGACCTCGGTGATGGCGGTGAGCTGGTCCATGGTCTCGGTGAAGCCGAACGCGTCCTCCATCTCGGCCTGCCACGGGGTGTCCGGGCCGAACGCATAGCCGGCGCTGGCCTGCCGCTTGGCATATAGCGCCACCAGCTCGCCGGCGATCTCCCGAACCGCTTTGCGCGCCTTGGTTTTGGTGTTGGTCCAGTCGCTGCCGCCGAGCCGGCTCAGCGACGGCGCCTGCCCACCGACGTACCGGGACAGCTGATCCAGCGAATCCATCGGCACGTAGAGCTTGTCGGTCTCGTTCTGCCCCCGCTTGCTCGAGGAGTACTCCAGCACGAGGTACTCGCGACGCGCGCCGCCGACGGTGCGTTCGGTCATCTCCACGAACCGGCCAATGCCGTGCTGGTCGTGCACCACCAGGTCGCCCGCGGTCAGCGCCAGCGGGTCGACGGTGTTGCGGCGCTTGGCGGCCAGCCGTTTGCCGTCGGTGGCGGCCATCCGGTTGCCGGTCAGGTCGGTCTCGGTGACGATCACCAGGTCTGCGCCCGGGAAGACCACACCGTTGTGCAGTGGGCCTTTGAGCACGCCGACGACCCCGGGTTTGGGCTCGGCTCCCGGCTCCAACATCGTTGCCGGCGTGTCGGATTCGGCCAGCTGCTCGACGACCCGATGCGCGGTTCCGGTGCCCGGTGCGACGACGGCGGCAGACCCGCCGGTCGCGACGTGCGCGCGCAGCATCGCGAAGAGCTCGTCGATATCGCGCTGGTGGCCGCGCGCCGACGGAGCCGCCCGGATGTCCAGCTCGATCGCCGACTCGTCGGACAGCTGGGACAGCGTCCACCACGGATGGCCGGACTCGCGGGCCGCGTCGCGCACCTCGCCGAGTTCGCGGAAGCCCGATCCACCGAGCTGCTCGACGTCGATCGGCGAATCGCCACCCACTGCGGCCACCGACCAGGACGCGTCGAGGAATTCGCGGCCAGTCTTGATCAGGTCGGCTGCCCGGGTTCGGACCTTTTCCGGATCGCAGACCAGCACCGGCGTGCCGTCAGCCAGCTGATCGGTCAGCAGGGCCATTTCATCGGGCCGCAGCACCGGTAGGAGTGCCTCCATACCGTCGACCGGGATGCCCTCGGCGAGCTTGGCCAGCATGTCGCCGACGCCGCCGGTAACGCCGTGCTCGGGCACCGGCTGATGCCCGGCCAGCTCGGCCGCCCGCGCCCGCACGTCTTCGGTCAGCAACAGCTCGCGGCACGCGACGGCGACCACGGAGTCGACGGTGATCTCGGGGATCGACCGCTGATCGGCCACCGCGAACATCCGCATCTCGCTGACCTCGTCGCCCCAGAACTCGATGCGTACCGGATGCTCGGCGGTCGGCGCGAAAACGTCGAGAATGCCGCCGCGGACCGCGAATTCACCGCGCCGCCCCACCATGTCCACCCGCGTGTAGGCCAGCTCGACCAGCCGGGTGATGACAGCCTCGAAAGCCAGCTCGTCACCGACGGTCAGGGTGAGGGGTTCGGCCAGGCCCAGTCGCGAGGCCATCGGCTGCAGCAACGAACGGACCGCGGTGACCACCACCTGCAGCGGCGGGCCGAGCCGGGCGTCCTGCGGATGCGTCAGGCGACGCAACAGCATCATCCGGGCGCCGACGGTATCGACGCCGGGCGAGAGCCGCTCGTGGGGCAACGTCTCCCAGGACGGGAACATCGCGACCGCCTCGCCGAGAACACCACCCAACTCAGCCGAAAGGTCGTCGGCCTCTCGACCGGTGGCGGTGACGACCAGCAGCGGCCCCTGCCGGGCCAGTGCACTGGCGACGAACAGGCGCGCGCTGGCCGGTCCGACCAACGCCAATTCCGCGGGCCGGTCGGCCGCCAAGGCGACGAGTCGCTGCAGCGTCGGCGTGCGTAGCGCCAACTCCACCAGCCCCGACATCGGGGTAGCGACAGACTCCGGCCCCGGTGCGATCATGATGCCGCCATTGTATGGGCTGCGAGCTCGTCAAATTTTCGGTCGCCGGCGTCAAGGAATCATCAGCGCAAGAGCATCCGACCGAATCATGCGGACGCTGAAGGCATGACATCGACTCTGCCGGACCTCCTGCCGTCCCTTGGCTACGCCGCACCTCCGCGTTTCCATCCCGCGATCTGGCCGACGACCGCCCATTCCGACGACGAGGGCCGTCTCTGCATCGGCGAGGTACCCCTTACGAGCATCGCCGACGAATTCCGCACACCGACGTATGTGATTGACGAGACTGACTTCCGGTCACGCGCCCGCCGCTACCGTGCGGCCCTGCGCGACGCTGAAGTGATCTACGCGGGCAAATCGCTCTTGACCATCGCGGTCGCGCGCTGGGCACGGGGGGAAGGACTCGGCCTCGACGTGTGCTCGGCCGGCGAACTGGCCGTGGCCTTGGCCGGCGGCGTGGAAAAGGCGCGCATCATCATGCACGGCAACGCCAAGTCGCAGGATGAACTTCGCGCAGCCGTGCGCTTCGGGATCGGCCGCATCGTCCTCGATTCATCCTTCGAGATCACCCGTTTGGCAGGGTTGGCCGAAAGCCGCCAAAGCGTACTCATCCGAGTGACCCCTGATATCGACATCCACGGCCACCGCGCCGTCACCACCGGGGTCAGCGATCAAAAATTCGGGTTCACCCTCGGGGGTGGTCAAGTCGCCGATGCGGTGGCGCGGGTACTGTCGCACCCCACCCTCGACCTGGTTGGTCTGCACTGTCACCTCGGCTCGCAGATCACCGATGCCGCCGTATACGGCGAAGCGATTCGGCGGCTGATCGCCGCGATGGCCGACGTCCGCGACCGGCACGGGGTCATCCTGACCCAGCTGAATCTTGGCGGCGGTCACGGAGTTCCCTACCTGGCCGGTGACCCCGAACTCAGCATCACCGAACTTGCCCAAGTGATCGACGATGCGCTGGACGCGGGTTGCGCAGCCGAACGTTTCCCCCGACCGCGCATCGTGGTCGAGCCCGGCCGGGCCATCAGCGCACGGGCAGGGGTAACGCTCTACCAGGTTTGCGGAGTCAAGACACAGCCTGGTGGACGCACCTTCGTCGTGGTCGACGGTGGCATGAGCGACAACCCGCGCGTTTCCCTGTACGGCGCCGCGTACACCGTCGCGCTCGCTAACCGGCACTCCAGCGCCCAACGACATCGGGTCACGGTGGCGGGGCGGCACTGCGAAGCGGGCGACGAGATCGCGCGCGATGTCGAGCTTCCGGTCGACCTGCGTCCGGGCGATCTGCTAGCGGTGGCCTGCACCGGCGCCTACCACCACAGCATGGCGTCGAACTACAACCTGGTGGGCCGGCCACCGCTGGTAGCAGTCATAGAAGGCCGGGCCCGTGAACTGGTTCGCCGCGAAACGGTTGCCGACCTCTTAGCGCGTGACAACGGCTGACCGCACCGGCTACTCACCCTGCAGGTGTGGGTCGGCTTCCAGGTGAGTCAGGCCGTTCCACATCAAGTTGACCAGGTGTGCGGCCACCACTTCCTTCTTGGGCTCCCGGGTGTCGAGCCACCACTGTGCGGTCATCGACACCGATCCGACCAGCGCCTGCGCGTACAGCGGGGCAAGATCGGAGTCCAGACCGCGGCGGGCGAAGTCGCCGGCCAGGATCGAGCTGACCTGGCTGACGGCGTCGTTGAGCAGGCTCGAATAGGTGCCTGAGCTGATCGCCGCGGGCGAGTCGCGGATCATGATCCGGAATCCGTCGGTGTGTTCTTCGACATAGGTCAGCAACGCGAGTGCCACCGTTTCAACCCGCACCCGGGACCGGTTGTTGGTCAGCGACGACGTGATTCGGTCCAGCAGCGACGACATCTCGCGGTCGACGACCACCGCGTACAGGCCTTCTTTGCCGCCGAAGTGCTCGTAGACGACGGGCTTGGAGACGTTGGCGCGAAGGGCGATCTCCTCGATGGAGGTTCCTTCATAGCCTCGTTCGGCGAACAGCGACCGCGCGATGTCGATGAGTTGGTGGCGGCGCTCGCTCCCGGTCATCCTGGTGCGGGGCGCCTTGGTTTCTTTATCCGGCGCGGCCACGTCTAACAGGTTATCCCTCGGCTGCCGTCCGCGATCGGCCCGGACGGTCGTCTAGAGTGGACGCGGTCTTCACCGCTGGTCGCAGCAATCCGTCGTGGTGTAATCGGCAGCACTTCTGATTTTGGTTCAGACAGTTCAGGTTCGAGTCCTGGCGACGGAGCTCCGCTCGCGCGACCCCTCACCACCGCCGGTTAGCGGACGGCGCCCATGCCTTCGCACCGCGACCAGGAGCGGCTCGGCACTTAGGCCTCGCTGAGAGGGATTTCGTAATTCGGGCCTGTTTTGGCTCAGATTAATCGACCAGGCGCTCATGCCGGGTTCTTTGTCGACCATTTCAGAACGCTTTTGGCGCCTTTTTATGCACAATTGAGTCGAATAACAGTATTTGTTCGAATGGAATGCAGAGGGGTCCAAACGGTGGCCGCATCGGTCGCCGGCCGACCGACCCGAAACGCCGCGTTGCAGGTCAAAGGGCAAAAAATGTAGTATCGTCCAACGGGCCGGAGCTCAATCCTGGATTCGGTTGTTTAACAAATTCGGCCTATTCAAAAATTGAATATTGGTATCACTGAGTTTGTAGAGTACAAGGTTCATCAAAAAGCCCTAACTCGTTCAATGAGCACTAAAAGTGCCACGAAACAAACTGGAAGTTGGCCCCTCGCGAGGGAAGGGTCCCAGATGACCACTGTTTCGATGGATCACACAACGGCTACGAAGTTCACGCTGACGAGCTTCAGCTGGGGTGGCTCCCACATCCACTACACGCTGGCGGTTAGCCCGCCAAGAATCGGCGACGAGCAGTCGCCGGAGTCCGTCGCGGGCGCATGCCGCAGCGGCAGCCGGGCCGGGTGACACCGATGTCGACTCTTCCGTTCAGCGCCTCAGACGCCGACGAGTTCACCCTCCGGGAAAGCCTGGAGTGGTACGACCCCGACATCGACTGCACCTTGGTGGTCTCCACGCCCAAAGCCGATCGGGTGTTGTGGTCGGAGTATGCGAACGGCGCACTGCGCAACTACCGCAAGCATGGCGTCGAGTGCGCCCTTGACACCGAGGCGCTGCGCAGTGGGTCCGACACGGCCATGTTCTTCGCGGTCATCGACGAAGCCGGCCGAACCGTCGCGGGCTTGCGGGCGATCGGACCGCTGCGGTCGGCCGAGGACTCCCATGCTCTGGTCGAGTGGGCAGGGCAACCCGGCCAGCAGATGGTGCGCAACATGATCAATGACCGGGTGCCGTTCGGAGTCCTCGAGATGAAGTCGGCGTGGGCGACCGACGATCCGGATCGCAGCCATCGCATCACCGAGGCGATGGCCCGTAGTGCTTTCCACATGATGGCGCTGCTCGACAATCAATTCTGCATGGCCACCGCGGCGGCGTACGCGCTGAACCGCTGGCGCTCATCGGGCGGAGTGGTGTCCTCGATCCCCGCGACGCCGTACCCGAGTGAGCGTTACCAGACCAAGATGATGTGGTGGGATCGTCACGATTTCGTCAATCACGCGAAACCGGAACAGGTTTCCAAGATTCTGCTGGAAACTCAGCTACTCACGCGACGGTTCGGGCCGCAATCTGCGAGCAGCGCCAACGTCGACCGACTGTGATCACGATTCGCCTCGACGAAAGTCGAGCGGCACGTAGCGCTGGGCCAGCAGCGCTTCCATCGCGTCGGCCTCAAGTGGGCGAGACAGTAGAAAGCCTTGCGCGCGATAACAATTGAAGTCGAGTAGCGTTCGCACCGCGGCCGCGGTCTCGACTCCCTCGGCGACGACTTCCAGCTTGAAGGCGTCGGCCAAGGACATGATCGAGCGCACGATGGCCTGATCGCCTTCGTCGGTGCCGAGCTCTCGGACAAAGCCGCGATCGATCTTGAGCGTATCGACGGGCAGGGACTTCAGGTACGCCAGCGCGCTGTAGCCGGTGCCGAAATCGTCGATGGCGATCTGCACTCCGATGTCTTTCAAGCCGGCAAGCGTTTTATGGGTGGCGTCGATGTCTTGAACGACAACGCTTTCGGTGATCTCCAGGCACACGGTATTCGCTTCGAGGCCAAACGCCTTCAGCGTCGCGGCAACCAGGTCGACCGTGCCCTCCGCGACCAGCTGCACCGGCGACACGTTGACCCGGATCACCGCATGCTCTCCCACGCCGCGCGAGCGCCAGATGCTGAATTGCTCGAAGGCAGAACGCATCACCAACCGCCCGAGCCGACCGGCCAGGTTGATCGACTCGACCACGCTGATGAAGGAGTCGGGCATCATCAGGCCCCGCGTCGGATGCTGCCATCGGACCAGCGCCTCGGCGCCGAGCACCTCGCCGGTCCGCATGTCGAACTCGGGAAGATAGTGCAGCACCAGGGCTCCGCTGCCGCTGTCGATGGTGCCTTCCATCTGCAACTCGATATCGTTGCGAATTGCATACTTGTCCGACAACTCCGGGCTGAATCGAGCGACCCTGCGCCCGCCTGAACCCTTGGCCGATAACAGCGCCTGGTCCGCTCGCCGGAGCAATACAGACGTACTGTCGACTCCGGGCTCGCCGATGGCGACGCCGACGCTGACTGTGCGGCTGACCTTCTCACGGTCGATCTCGACCTGCTGGCCGACTCCGAATTGCACGCGCTGCGCGAAGAGTTCGGCATCGGCGACGTCGATCGGAGCTGTCGGCACGATGACAAACTCATCATCGCCCAACCTGGCGACGGTAGAAGGGATGTCGGCAGCGTCGCGCAGCAGCCCGGCAAACGCCCTGAGGTAACGGTCGCCGGCATTCTGCCCGAGGTGGTCGTTGATCACCTTGAGGCGATCGACGTCGATCTGTAGCACCGCAACCGGGCCGGGGCGGCCATCGGCCAGCCGCTCATCGAGGGTCGCGAGCAGCGCGCGCCGGTTCAGCAGGCCGGTCAGGTCATCGTGGTCGGCCAGGTACTGCAGCTGCTCCTCGGCGGCGATGCGGGCCTGCAGTTGAGCAAACAACGTAGCGATCGCCTGTAGCGCGCTCAGTTCGTTCGGCAGCCACTCGCGGTCACCCAACTTCACGAAGCCGAGCGTTCCGGTGGTGAGGTCTCCAGAGAGCAGCGGAACGGCCGCCATCGACGTCTGGGGTGCGCCCGTGCCCTCCTCGATACTGCGCTGGTAGTCCGCATTCTCCGCATCGGGCCGCAAAACGTAAGGGTCCCTGTAGTTTTCGATCAGGGCAAAAACCGAGTCAGCGCCCTCGAAGTACACCACCCCGATCGGGTCCGGATCGGGAATGTTCGGCCGCGGCGGCCATTCAGCGACCAGAATCGTCGCGCGGATAGCGTGGTCGGTGTGGCGCAAGAAGCCGATATCGACACCAAAACGCTCCACCAACATGGCCACCACTTGCTGGCTGATCGCCGCGTGATCGACCGCGGTGGCTGCCATCAACCGCGCAGCAGCCCCGGTCACGAGGTCATCGAGGCTGCCGGTCATGACGAATACGGTAGTCCCCGTTTACGCTGCCGCAAATAGAGTCGGCCGGAATTGTGCTGGCTGCAACCGGCTCTGCGGCGGGGCGCAAAGTGATTCCCTACCCCGAAAGAGCCGTTGGCCCCTATGGGTACGCTGAGTAGCTAGAGACGCGAGCGTCATGTCAGCGGGGATCGGCGCTCACTACTGAGATGGGGGCAGCGTGATCGACCCCGGCCCGATCGCCCACACGGCGCACGTTCTGGATCCCACCGTTGCCACCGATCGCGAGCTGTTGGACCGACTGCGGTCCGACCCCACCGTCGAGATCCTGGACCGCCGCGACGAGCAGATCGCCGGCTTGACGAAGCTGCGCCCCGCACCCCGCGAAGAGGTCCTGGCCGAAGGCATTCGCTGGGCCTACTATCCGTGGCGGCGCGCGGTGGTTGCGGTCCTTGGCCCGCTGGGGTTCCGGAGTCTGCGGCTGGACCGCAACAGAAACAACATCACCGCTTCAGAACAGGCCCGCCTCGGTTCGCTGACAATCGGTGTCGCGGGCCTGAGCGTGGGCCATGTCATCGCCCACACCCTGGCGGTTCAGGGCTTGTGTGGTTGCATTCGGCTGGCGGATTTCGATCACCTCGAATTGTCGAATCTCAATCGCGTGCCCGCTACCGTTTTCGACCTCGGGCTCAACAAGGCGCATGTGGCCGCACGCAGGATCGCGGAACTCGACCCCTATCTGCGGGTGGAGGTGTTCGACGCCGGACTCACCGTCGAGACGGTCGACGCTTTTCTGGATGGACTCGATGTTGTTGTCGAGGAATGTGATTCGCTCGACATGAAGGCCGTCACGCGCATCGGCGCCCGCGACCGCCGCATTCCGGTGGTGATGGCGACCAGCGATCGCGGGATGGTCGATGTCGAACGCTTCGACCAAGAGCCCGAACGTCCGATCCTGCACGGAATGCTGGGTGACCTCGACGTGAAGCTCCTGCCGGGCATGAGCAGTCGGGACAAGATCCCGCACATGCTGCGCCACCTCGAAGCCGAACGGCTCTCGCCGCGAGGTACGGCCTCGCTCATCGAGGTCGACCGGACGCTGTCGACCTGGCCCCAACTGGCCTCGGACGTCGTCATCGGCGCCTCAGCAGTGGCTGAAGCGGTGCGCAGAATCGGGCTGGATGAAGAATTGCGGTCCGGCCGGTGCCGCATCGACGTCGGGTGGGCGCTCGATCAACTCGCCGAACCGGAGATGGCTCGGCACGAGGCGACATCCGCCGTCGAAAAACCCAGTCCGCCAGCGTCTTTGACGATCGACGACGACATCGTCACTGCCGCTATGCGCGCCCCATCCGGCGGGAACAGCCAGCCCTGGCACATCGAGGCAGGCACTTCGGAAGTCACCATCAGCGTGGCCACGGAATATACGTCGTCGATGGACGTCGGCTTCCGCGGCAGCGCGGTGGCATTGGGTGCGGCCCTATTCAATGTCAGGGTCGCCGCCGCCGCGCACCAGGTCCTTGGTCCCGTCGACGTCGCCGAGGATGTCGGTGGAACGCCGCTGCGAGCGAACGTTGTTCTACAAGCGGGTGATGACCCGGCACTGGCCGAGTTGTACCGACCGATGCTGGCACGAGAGACCAACCGACGCCGCGGGATCCCGAAGGCTATCGCCGACGAAACCATTGAATTGCTCACCGCTGCAGCGGAGCGCGAGGGGGCACGCCTCTACCTACTCACCGGTGACGAGGACCTAGCCTCTGCCGCAACAATTTTCGGCGCCGCCGACCGAATCCGGTACCTGACACCACACCTGCACGAGGAAATGTTCTCAGAGCTCCGTCTGCCCGGGGATCCCGATCCAGACACCGGGCTCGACATCCGAACCCTCGAGCTTGACGCCAGTGATGAGGCAATGCTGGAGATTCTGCGCCGACCCGACGTGATGGCTCACCTGTCCGACTGGGACGCCGGCGACGCGCTGGGTGACGACATGCGCGGCCGCATCCGCGCAAGCTCCGCGCTGGCGGTGATCACCGTGGCCGGCGACCGTCTGCGGGACTACGCCAGGGGTGGGTCAGCCACCGAAGCGGTATGGATTCTCGCCCAGCGCGAGGGCCTCAGTGTTCAGCCGTTGTCGCCGGTTTTTCTTCATGCGCGCAGCACTGAGGAGCTCGCCGCGTTGTCACCGCGCTTCGCCGGCGAATTGGACTGCCTCCAAAGCGAATTTATGCGTCTGACGGGCACTGATCCGGCGAAAGAGGCGATCGTACTGGTGCTTCGTTTCAGCACCGCCCCGCCGCCGTCAGTGCTGAGCCGACGCAGCGCTGGCCGAGTCCATCTGCGGCGCAACGCGTTTAGCTGATGTCCACTGCGTGTGCGATCAGAACGGTGTGGCGGTGAACCCCCAGCGCAGCAGCGCCGCCTCACGGCGGGCCTGACCGCGCAGTCCACTCTGCCGAGGACGGCTCGGGGCAGTGGGTCTGCCCTGTGCACCGAAGCTCCAATGAGCCTGCAGATAGGGAAGCGGCGTTGAATGTCCGGAGCGCAGATCCTGCAGGCCGGCGGCGGCGAATTCTTGAGAAAGTTCGTCGATGGTGAACGCCGCCGCTTCACTCGCAATCGCATCCAGGCGTAACACCTCCGGGGAGTCTGGATCGAAGCACACCAGCATCCTGGAAGTAGTCGCCGGGTGGCGTAGCCGCTGAAAGTCAGAGATCCATACCGCGGCCCCGCTGCGACGGCGCACCGAAGCGATTTGGCCCAGCGCACCGCGCAACACGTCGAAATCCGGCAGCTGATGCAGGGTCCACATGCACGAGACGGCATCCCAGTTCGCGGTTGACAACCGCTCGGGTAGGGCGGTGATGTCGGCCTGCACCAGTTCGACGCGGTCGCTGAGTCGTTCGGTGTCGAACAGCGCGTGCGCCGTCGACAGCATGTTGGGGGCCAGGTCGACAGCGGTGGCCGTGACATCGGGGCGTCGACGCAGGATCGCGCTCAGGGCGCGGCCCGATCCCACACCGAGGTCCAGCAATCGCCCGCCGGGGGGCAGCAGCGCGTCCAGCCCCCGCGCGCACAAGTCGTAGACTGCGCGCATACCTGGGTTGGACGCGCCACCGGTGTGGAACTGGGCAACCGATTCGGCATCATCCATCACCATGGGTTCGGGAATGCGTAGACGTCCAGCGGAGTGAAGGCGCTCGCGCACAAGAATCCCCGGTATCCGCCACAGCGGTCGAATTGTCGTCACCACGAACCTTCCTTCGACGACGGGATTGGTACCGGCGATTCTGCACTGCGCGGAATCGCGGGACAGATTCGTGAGTCTAGGTAAACTTCGGAGGAGGTCAGCGTGTGGGGAGATATCCGGGGGGAGCAGTCGTGACTCAGACTCACGTTCATCCAAGCGATGGGCTGGCGTCGTTGCCCCTGCCCCCGGTCAACCCCCTGTCGTTTCGCGAGCGCCTGGCGGCGGTGAAGCACTTCAGCACCGGAACCGAAAGGCTGCGCGACGCCGGTGGGCCGGTCACGGCTTTCACACTGGGCCCACGTTGGCTCATGCCCCCGATGGTGTTGGTGACGTCGCCCCGCGCCATCCGCGATGTCCTGAGCGCCAAGGATGCCTCGCTGGACAAGACGACCCCGGTCTTCACCGAGATGCGCCGGATCATCGGCTCCAATCTCGCCGACCTTCCCTTCGAGCCGTGGAAGCCCCGGCGGCGCACGCTACAACCCGTTTTCACCAAGCAACGGGTGAGCGAATTCGGTGGCCACATGGCCCAGGCCGCCCAGGCCGTCCACCAGAAATGGGGCGAGGGTGCCGTCGTCGATTTGGACGCCGAGTGCCGCGCACTGACCCTCAGTGCCCTCGGCCGCTCGGTGCTCGGGCTCGACCTCGAGCAGCGGGCCGATGATGTCGCCGAGCCGCTGCGGCTTGCGCTGACGTACGCGATCCGACGCGCGACGCGGGTGCTGCGGGCGCCCGGCTGGCTCCCGACACCCGCGCGCCGGCGGGCGCGGGCGGCAAGCGCGCAGCTGCATGCTCTGACGCAGGACATTCTCCGCGAGTGCCGCGCCGATCCGAACCGGGTCGCGCCGCTGGTGCGGGCATTGCTCGCCGCGCAGGATCCCGAAACCGGCGCTCGGCTGTCCGACGACGAGATTTGCGACGAGCTGATCATCTTTCTTTTCGCCGGCCACGACACCACCGCAACCACCCTGACCTACGCCCTGTGGTCACTGGGCCGTGACTCGGACATGCAGGACCGCGTCGCGGCCGAGGTTGCGGCGCTGCCTGATCGGCCGATGACGCCAGATGACATCCCGCAGCTGGCTTACACCGTGCAGGTAGTCCGGGAGTCACTTCGCCTGTGCCCGCCGGCTCCCACCGGAACCCGCATGGCTCACCAGGATGTGTCAGTGGACGGCTATTTGGTGCCCAAGGGCACCATGATCGTCGTTGGACGGATGGCCGTTCAGCGCGATCCGACGCTGTGGGAGGATCCGCTTCGATTCGACCCGGAGCGGTTCAGCCCGGAAAAGTTCAAGGCTCTGGACCGCTGGCAGTACATACCGTTCGGCGGTGGACCGCGGTCGTGTATCGGCGACCATTTCGCCATGCTCGAGGTCACGCTGGCGCTCGCGTCAATCATCCGTGGAGCTGAAATCGATTCTCTGGATGATGATTTCCCGCTTGCCCTGCATTTCACCATGATTGCCGGCGGTCCGATACGCGCCAAGGTCAGGCGACGTCGTTAGCGGCTAATCGGTGTCGGTCAGGTGCGTGGCAAAAAAGCCGAGGATACGTTGCCACGCCTCCTCGGCCTCAGGGTGGGAGTAGGCGATCCCCGCGATTCCAGCGACGAGCCGAATCGGTGCCGGCAGGGCGTGATCGTTCATGAAGCTGTGCCCGACGTCTGGATATTCTTTGACATCGTGCGGCACCCGACCTGTGGTGAGCACGTCCTCGAGCGTGGCCGCGGCGCCCCGAGCCACGATCGGGTCCTTGGCTCCGAAGCTTGCGACCACCGGACATGAGTGCCGGAGCTTGTCGACGTCTTTGGGGAGTACCGCATAGCTGGGCGCGGCGGCGTCGAATAGGCCGCTGGGGGCCATCTGCAGGCAGAAACCGGCGCCCATGCAGAACCCGGCCAGACCCACTTTGCGGGTGCAGCGCCCGTCCGAGATGAGATATTCGTGTGCGGCCCGCAAATCGGCGTAGGCCGCGCCCCGGCCGCTGAAATGCGAGCGGATGACGCTGATCATGCAGGTGATTTTGGGGCCGTGGCCGTGGTAAAGCGCTGGAGCAAGAGCCAGATAGCCGTTGGCGGCGAAACGATCGGTGATGCGTTTCAGGTCGGACGTAAGGCCGAGGACGTCTTGGACTACCACGACGCCGGGCCACGGACCCGGTCCCTGAGGAGTGGCGAGGTAGCCGGTGAGCTGGCCATCAGCTGCGGGATAGGTGATATCAGGCATCAGACCTCTCACCGTCGTTTCCACTGGATATTTGCGCGGGCCGCATTCAGCATTATCACGCCAGCGGCCGGCGTTTATCCGCAAGCGTTGTCGCGGCCCAGGTGTGATCGAAATCATCAGTGAGACGATCTTCCGCTGCAGCAGAATTTATGATCTATTCAATAACTGAACTAATTCCCTTTTTCCATTGCGCCAACTCGGCAGGGATCTATCAGTTTCCGAGCGTACGGCTGTCGGAGCCGGCATTTGTGCCCAGATCGGAGGACGCTGTGTCGGCCAATCTGGCCCTCATTACCTCCGTCGCCAATCAGCTGCTGGAAGCGAACGCCTCGACCGCCACCCGGGCCAGCGAACAGGTGCTGGCACAGCTCGTCGAACATTTTGATCTCCACTACGCATTCCTGCGTTACAGCGACCACAACATCCGCGCGTCAAGACTGGCCGCCGAATGGCCGCGGCGCGCCGATGTCGCCAACCCCGACCCGTTCGCCGTTGTCTCCTTCACCAGCGACCATCCAGCGTTGGCGGTCTGCGACAACGGTAAGGAACTGGTGACGGTCCACCGCACGTTCGGCGGCGCTTCCTCTTTCCCCGTGTTCACCGGCGGCCGCCGCGGCGCACCGCTGGTGGCCGCCGCACCGCTGGTCGCCGGAAGCCTCACCACCGGAGCGCTCGGATTCGTCAAGATCCGCGGCCGGAGGTGGACGGCGGAGGCGAAGAACACCCTCAAGACGGTCGCATCCTTGTTCGCTCAATTCCAGGCCCGCATCTCGGCCGAAGAACGGCTTCGCCATCTCGCCGACCATGACGATTTGACCGGGCTGCACAACCGCCGGGCACTACTTGCCCACCTTGCGGATCGTCTCGCGCCGCGGCAGCCCGGCCCGGTCGCCATGCTCTACATCGATCTCGACCGTTTGAAGGCGATCAACGATTCGCTCGGGCACGCCGCCGGCGATGGGTTCATCCGCGGTTTCGCCGACCGTCTGAGCTCCAGCGCCGACAGCCAGGGCATGGTTGCCCGGCTAGGTGGCGACGAGTTCGTCGTGGTTCCCGACCAGCCGATGACGCCCCAGTCCGCGGAGGTCTTTGCCGACCGGATTCGGAAAACCGTATACGACCGTCTGACCATCGGGAACCAGACCGTCGCCCGCACCGTGAGCATCGGCGTCGCCGCCGGCATGCCCGGCCGGGACAGCGGCACTGACCTGCTGCGCCGTGCTGACGAAGCCGTCCTCGCGGCCAAACGCGGCGGCCGCAACCAGATCGCCGTGGCCAGCGACAATTCGCTGAAGCGGCTGTTTCGCAATGACATCCACGGACATCTGCAGGGCGACGTCGACAAGGACGCCTTGGTGTTGCACTACTTGCCCGAGGTCGACCTCTGGACGGGCGCCATCGTGGCCACCGAGGCGCTGGTGCGCTGGCGACACCCGGCGCGCGGCCTGCTGCTGCCGGATTCATTCATCGGGGTGGCCGAGTCGATGGACCTTGCCGGCGACTTGGACCGGTGGGTGCTGCGAACCGCGTGCGCTGAGTTCAGCGGATGGCGCTCGCGCGGCGTGGGTCATGGCACCTCATTGCGGGTCAACGTCTCCCCCCTGCAGTTGACTCGCCCGGGGTTCGTCGGGATGGTCGCCGAGACGATCGCGGAGTTCGACATCGACGACGGTTCGCTGTGCCTGGAGATCACCGAGCGCGCAGTGGTCAACGACATCGAGAGCACAACGCGGACGCTGACCAAGCTCAAAGACCTCGGCGTGCAGACTTCCATCGACGACTTCGGCACCGGCTACGCCGTTCTGTCGCATCTCGAGAGACTGCCCGTCGACGCGCTGAAGATCGACTCGCGTTTCGTGCGCAACCTCGGCACCAACGGCAACGATCTGGCGATCGTGCGTGCGATCATCGGCCTCGCCGACGCCTTCGACCTCGAGCTGATTGCCGAAGGTGTCGAAACCCCTTCAGCCGCAAAGGCATTGATGCACCACGGCTGCTGCCGGGCGCAGGGTTACCTGTTTTCGAGGCCCGTTGACGGCGACGCCATGGAGTTGCTGCTGGAGTCAGGCGGCATGCCGATGCCGTTCCTCGGCGACGACGAGGCCCTGACCCGGGCGGTGGTCTAGCGCGAGGAACGTACCCTTTTTCGATGTAGGTATTAGAAATTGGCGATACGGAGCGGAGCGATAGCATCACGCTCGCTTGACTGTCGAGATGTAGGCAAGACATTCACCGTCGGAGGCGCGGAAAAGCAGATTCTGACTGTCTACGCCACCAGCGGCCGTGGTACCTGTCCTTCCCAACTCCTCGAGGTACACCCCATCGGTGAGGTCACTATTACGGAAATAGTAAATATCCCGCTGCTTTGTGAAGACGTCGACCTCATCTGAATGAGCTCTGAACGTGAGCAGATCAGTCATGCTCTGATACGAAGCGAAGTAGAGGAGGTTAGCGCCGTTGGAGTCAGTGAAGGGGTTGAAGTGATACACGGTCGCTGGATCTGGCTCATTGTCACTTTTGCGCCTCCCGTATTCGGAGCGAATACTTGAATAGCCCTTAAAAAACGGGCTGAGGTCTGAGGCAGATTCAACCTCGTGGTATTCGCCAACGGGTTCGCTTTTCATCAAAGCATTACTGCCTTCACGCGCCCGCACCGAGAACGTTGTGAGAAGAGTTGCACTACCCGATGAATTTCGCCCGTTGATCTCGATCGTGCTCTGCACCGTCGAACGTCCAAATCGCGTCATCTCGGCCGAAAAAGTTATCTCGTCTCCTTCTGGAAAATCCCTCAAGGTGCCGTCGAGCTCAAATCCGATCCGCACGAAGGTCGCATATAATCTGCGATCTTGTGAATCGACAAGATCATTCGACGAACGCTGTAGCGAACTGCACAAAGTCTCCCAATGCAGATCACCCAGCTCCTTGAGAAGCCAGTTCTCCGAAAGACAACCTAAAGCCATTTGCGGCATACCGACCTGCACGGTGCGCTTCATCGGCACAGCTCCAGTACTTCGTTCGGTGTCTCAAGCGACAACCAGTCCTCATCGGAAAGACGTATGCCATGTCGCGTCTCGAGCGTGGCCCGTAGTTCAACTAAGTTCCAGCTATCGACACCCAGATCCTCGAAAGGGACTTGGATATCGCTATGGCTAGGCAGATTCAGCATCGAGAGGAGTTCATCTTGATTCATTTTAATAACCTTTCAGCTCGAAGGTGGACGGGAGTTGACGTCTCCTCAATGAGCCGTCGAGGTTTACGTTTCTGTATTGCCCGCGCCGGGAATCCGGCAACGACCGTCGCCGCCGGGACATCGGACTGTACAACCGAACAAGCGCCGACAACTGCGCCGTGCCCAATTCGGACACCCGGTCCGATGAAGGCACGAGCAGCGATCCAGCATTCCGGTTCAATCGCGATCGGGCCGGAACGAACAGGAAAAGTAACGTCGCGGGCATCGTGCGTTCCCGCACACAGGTAGGCGCCTTGAGAGACGACTGCATCGTGGCCAATCGTGATCTCGTCGATGTTATAAATCACCGCGTCGTCACCGATCCAACAATTGGCACCCACAGTTAGCTTCCACGGATACGTGACGCGAACGCCTGGCCGGATGAGCACGTTGTCTCCAATGCGGGCGCCGAATCGGCGCAGAACGAACCGCCGCCAAGCAAATAAAATCTGAGGAGTCGAGCGTACAAATAGAGCCTCAACTAGCCACCAGAACTGCACAAACCAAGCGGGGCGCCCCCGAGATCCTTGCGGCAATTCGAACAAACTAAGATCTTGATACTGATTCGACATCAAAGCCTCCGCTGCGCATCAGGTCGAGATGACACCAGGCATCGCCCTAGATCGAGCGGTAAAAGTAAGGTCTGAGAATCCACGTCATCTCCAAGGGGTAGTGATGTCAAGCTCCTGATCTGGCGGTGTTTTGTACTAACGCTCCGTCACACCAGCAGCGGACTGTAGTCGGCTGGCGGGTCGACGAGATTCATTGTCCGGAAAAGCTTTTCGGTCAGCACAGAACTGCTCTCGGCGGCCTGCAGCACCTCTTCACGAAGAAACAGCAGTTCTTCGGACACCGGCGGGCGGTCATTCGAGGTGTACATGTAGAGATCGTTGAACTGGTTGGACACCCACTGCGGTCCGATCAGGGCGGCCGCGGCGTCGAAGAATCGCCTGCTCACGTCCGCGTCGGATTGCGATAAACATTCTTGCAGCGCAACAGCTTCGAGCACAGCCACGGTCATCCCCTGGGTGTAGATGGGACTCAGACTGCAGATCGCGTCACCGAACACCAGCAGCCCCGCCGGAAACCGCTGCATCTTGTCGTATCGTCGCCAGGCGCCACCTGGGTAGCGGAAGACGTCCATCTGACCCAGGGGCTCTGCGCCTGACTGCAGTGCGGTCGCGAGCGCCGGTGACACGAATCGCGCTGCGAGCTCCATCAAGGCGGCCAAATCGGCGGGCGGTTCGAGTTGGTCCAGGCGGTAGACCGTCAACATCCACTTGTCGTCCTCATACGACGAAAGCGCTCCGCCGGTAGGCAGATTCGGTTCCGGGAAGACCATGGTCATCTTGTCGCTGATCACACCTTCAGGGATGCGCAGCATCTGGCTGGCGTAGGTCGCGTTGGCCGTCGAGTGCTCGGTGTCCGGACGGCCAAAGCCCAGGCTCTCGAGGAAAGCCGGGGTGCGTGCGCCACGCCCCATCGCATCGACCACCAAATCAGCGTCATGCACGCGTTCCTCACCGGTGTGCCGGTTGAACAACCGTGCGCCGGTGACCCGGTCCGGCTGGAGCGCGACCGGCTCGACGACGTCATGGCCGTCCAAGATCTCCACGTTCGGAATAGCGTGAACCCGTTGTCGTACAAGGTATTCCAGCAGCGGCCGACTGAGGAGATACACCACCACCGATTCGGGATCGGCAAAGGTGCACGACCTGTTGTACTCGCGCCCGCCCACCCGGATCGACACCCGGGACAGGTCGCCCTCGTCGCAGACCGTCGCGCCGGCGGCGACGAGTTCTTGCAGCAGACCAGGAAACAGCCCCGCCAACTCCTGGGCGCCGCGACTGGTCAGCACGTGAGAATGCCGGCCCTGACGAACTCCGCGACGCGGGGTCGCGTTGTCGGACAACGTGTCCCGTTCGACCACCGTGATGCTCTGGTAGAACTCCGAGAGCACCCGCGCGGCGAGCAAACCACCGAAACCTGCGCCGCAGACGATGGCGCGATCACCCCGCATCACAGATACGCCCCTTCGACCGTCGCGGACTCCTTCGCCAAGTTGACCGCAACCCCGAGCACCGGAATGTCGAGCGCCCGGATCCCAGCAACCATGTGGGACAACGAAAGGGTCGTGGTGGCAATCGGCCGTACGACCAGCACGACGGCATCGGCCGCCTCGAGGGCCAGCTGCGCGTCGATCGAATCATGGAACGAAGGTGCGTCGATCAGGATGACGTTGCTGCCTAGCAGCAACGCGTCGCGGCTGTGGATCTCTGCGCTCAGCCCCTCAGTCGAGCACGACACGGTGGTCACGTCGCTTCGGTTGGCCACTTCTGCCAACGCGGTTCCCGCCACGACCAGATCGCGTTGCGGCGGCTCCAAGTGGGGTTCGTCCAGGCAAACCACGCCGACGCTACGTCCACGGTCGGCGAATGCTCGTGCCAACGCCCGCGTCGCGACGGTGCTGCCATCTCCGCTGTGCGCGGCGACGATCGCAACGACCGGGGGGATTTCCGCCTTGATCCGTGGGAGTCGCTGCAGCACGGACTCAACGTTCAGGCTCAGGCGCAATGCCCCCTGCTTGAATTCCTCGCACTCGTCGAATGCCTGGGCGACGTTGCCATCGGAGCCGAGCGTTTGAGTTCTGGGCAGCTTGCCGATGATGTCACACCCGGTGATCTCCTCCACCTGACGACGCGACCGCACCTTGGTGTCGAAGCGTTCGAGGAACCAGATGACCCCGCCCGCAAAGGAAGCCCCCATCACCAACGCCCCGAACAGAATCATCCAGGTCGGGTATCCAGACGCCGTCGCCGACTCGGGGCTGGCTTTCGCGACGACCTGTACCAGCGGCCCCACGGTGGGGTCGTTGCTGAGATTTTCCAGCTTGGCCACGTAGCTGCCCAGGATGCTGCCGTAACCATTGGCGATGTTCGCGGCATGCTGAGCGTTACTGTCCGTCACTGAAACAACCATCAACACGGTGTTTTTCACCGCAGTGGCCGACACCTTCGACACCAGTTGATGCGGCGTGATCGTCAAACCGAGCTTGTCGATGACCAGCTTGGCCAGATCATCGCTCTCGAAGAGTTTGACGTAAGTTTGCGCCCGCTGCCGGGAGAACAGGTCACCCTGATAAGCGCCCGCAGAGGTCTTCACATCGGGAGCCCTGAGGAAGATCTCGGTCGAGGCGGTGTAGGCCGGCCCGGCACTGGCTTGGTAGACCACGGCACCGAGCAGCGCCAAGGCCACGCATGCGGCCACGACCTGCCAACGCTGACCGATCTTCGTCCACGTCTTGATCAATAGCTCCATTTTGCTCCGCTCCCCGTGTTCAGCTGACTCATGCGGCCAGACGTTTCTGATTCCGCCGCGGCAACTCGCGATGCTGCGAAAATCTCTCGTCGGCAACGACGATCCGTCCCAGGCAGGCTCCCCGCGATAAGCCGAGAAGCCGTTCGCTCTCCCGAAGCTCGTCCTCGGAGGTCTGCGAGACGGTATCGATCAGGATCGACGCGCCGACCTGGCTCGACATGTCGGCGGCATCAGCTGATTCCAGCACCGCCGGGCTCACCACGATGACGTGTCGGTAACGCTGCTCCAAATCGCCGAGAACAGTGCGCATCGCTGGCCCGGTGAGTGCGCGGGTCGGGTTCGCCGGCATCGTGCCCGCTGGGATCCAGCTGGCGCCACTGCGCTGGTCGGACCGGATTACCGTGTCCAATGCCGTTGCGGTACTGAGCACGTCGCCGAGGCCGATCGTCGAGCCGTCGTGATCGGCAGTGAAATCGGCGTATACGACAACGGTGGGCGACCCTGATTCGGTGAACGCGGTGGCGAGCAACGCGGCGAGCTCGCCCGTTGTCGAAGAGGCGCGAGGCGAGGCGATCACAAACGACTGGCTGTCGGCCCGGATGAGACGGTGGGCGATCTCCAGCCGGAGGAGTTTGGCGTCGACATGGACCTCATCGAGAGTGAGATGCTCCTCGGCCGAGAGCACGCCAAGCACGTCCACATGATCGTCGGCGACCGCACCGTCACCACGGAATCTCTTCAGCAGAAGAGTTTCTCGAGCACCGGCGCAGGCAGCGATGTAGGTGAGCCCGATCAAAAACCCGACGATCGCCCCGGAGACGATATTCAGTGCCGTTCGCGGAGAGATCGGTCGCGTCGGCAACGACGCCGGTTCGGTGAGAATCGGCTGCACCGGCGATACCGTGGTGAAGGGTGGTCGCTCAACGTCTTTGATCACGTCGACGGTCTGCTGCGCGGCCGCATCAGCGATCGCAGCAGCACGAACCGGCGACTCATCTTGCGCTCGAACCTGAATCACGACGGTGTCTGGAATAACATGGCCGCTCAGCTTTTTGGCGAGTTCCTCGCCGGACTCACCTGTTCGTAGTCGCTTGGCGACGGCATCGGCCACCAGCGGTGTCGTCACAAGTCGGACGTAGCTGGCCATGCGCTGCTGGGTGAACGTGTCACCGTATGTCTTCACCGTGCCACCGCCGGCGTTCGGGTCGGCCAGAGCCGTGGAGTCGTTCCAGTAGGGCGCCGCGACGAGGATCCGCGCGTCGGCCTCATAGGCCACTGGTAGCAGCAGGTTGATGACGCCCGCGGCGGCCGTGCCCGCCAGTGCCCAGATCAGCAGAATCAGGAACTTGCTCCTGATGACGGACAACAGTTCCAACATGCCCGTCATGATGCGATCCCCATATGTGTCAGGTTTTCGATGATCTTGCCCGCGTAGTAAGCGTTGCCGTCGCTGTTGAGGTTGACGCCGTCTTTCCACAGCAGTCGCTTCACGTCGCTGCCGCGGTACCACTGCTGGGCAACGGGATCAATCACACGCGCACCTACGCTTTCCGCCGCGCCACGAAGTCCACCAGCCAGAGCGGGATACCCGCTCGACACCACTGGTGTGACGTAGGACGGCAGCACGATCACAATGCTGGCGTTCGGCCAGTCCGAGCGAACTTTCTGGAGATACTCCATAGCCGCAGCCGACACTTGCTCGGGCTGCTCCCCGAGATCGCCTCTGCCGCAGTCGATGAGGATGTAGTCAACCCGGTAGCGGTAGATCGCCGCATCGAACGCTAGACGATCGATGAACGGCACACCGGGTGGCACGGCGGTGTCCGCCCGGTGGACGAAACCGGTCCCACCCTGTGCGTCGACGGCGACGTCCCAACCCTCTTTGCGGGCAACCAAAGCCGGATAGCTGGAGACATTCGGGTCGCCCGTTCCGCCGACGAAGGAGTCGCCGACCAGAAGCATCGTCGGTTTGGAACCGAACATCTGAGTCAGGTTCGCGACGATTTTCTTCGCGTAATAGGTTTCGCCGTTGTAGTTCAGGTGCCGACCATCCTGTAAGAGAAGGTATTTCGCGACGACGTCGGTGTACCAACCTTGCGCCAACGGGTCGATCAGGTACCCGCCGACACCCTCGACGGCTCGGCGGAGCCCCTCGGCGAGCAGCGGGTAGTTCGCCGAGACCGGTGATGCGGCAAAAGCAGGAAGGACGACGACGATCTTGGCCTTCGGCCAGCGCGCATGTGCCTCACTGACATAGTGGTCGGCGGCGGGCACCACTTGCTCGGGCGGTGTATCCAGATCGTTACGCCCTCCGTCGACCAATACGTAGTCGACGTGATAAGTCTCGGCGTCGCGGTCGAGGCGTTCGATGAACGGCGCATGGGCGGGCGAGGGCTTGTCTTCATGGTCGACAAAGCCGGTGCCATCCTGCAGGTCGACGGCCAGATTCCAGCCCAGCGCGTCGGTAACCATCTCGGGATAAGAGCTCGCGTACGAGTCGCCGACGACCAGCAGAGTGGATTGGCGATCGAACATCGTCGCTTGCGAGGGCACGACGTTGTGCGGTGCGGATTGACCTTGCAGGCGAACGGCCTTCGGGAGCTCGAGGTAGGCCATCACGCCCACCGCCAACACCAGCGCGGCGACGACGATCAGCAGCATGCTGCGACGCCCGCCGCGCATATCGTTACGCGGGAACATAATTCATCTTCCTAGACACCCGCATCGGCGACGCCGTCGCGGTCACGAGCCGAGTCCGGCCCGCCGGCCTATTCGGCTTCCGCACAAAAACCGAAGAGGCCAGGATAAAGAACAGGAACGACGATGCCTGTAGCAGCGATCCGCGCAATAGGATCAACATGTAGAACGGCAGGATGCAGCCGAGCACGCTCGGCATGTTCAGGCGCTCGAATTGCCCGTCCAGTCTGGTGTCCCAGCGGTGCAGGCCGAAACCCATAATCAACATGCTGATCACCAGAAACACCCAGCTGCCGTTCAAAAACAGCTCGACCCATAACGGCGATGACAGATTGGTGAAGCCGTATCCGCGCATGTTCGCGATGTACATGCCGGTGTCGACGGGCTTGCCCGGCCACATATCGCGCGGAACCCACCACGTCAGCACACCCAAGAACTGCCGGCCGGGCACGATTCCGTCGCGCACGGCGATCAAGTATCCGTTCATGATCTGCGCGAACGAGTCGTAGTCGTCCGACATGAGCGACTCGATGGGGTTGCCCGCTTTGAATTGGGCCTCTGAGGTGAACCGGAACGCGTCAGCTAAAGGGAAGATGACGAGCAGCGCAGCAAGAAATCCACACGAGGTGAGGCGGAATCTGCGTGCTGTGGCGAACAATCCGTAGGCGGTGGCGGCCGCCAGCATTGCGGTTCCGGACTGATAGCGCGCATTGGAAATGGGATTGAGGTTGTCTGCCAACAGGATTCCCATGACGATCAGAAGAACCATGTTGAAGCGCATGAGTTTTACTGAGACGTGCTCGCCCAGCTGCATCGCCAACTTGGCTTCCTTACGGAAGCGCAGCAGCGCGACGAAGGCCACCAGCAGCGTCATGGAGGTGCACGCCCGCAACACCACGCCCACACTCTCGGTCGGAAACAGCGCGATTGCCCGGTCCTGCATCTCATATCGGCTGTACATGAATTGCAGCCAGCCCAATTTCGAGAGGTAGTAGGCGTTGAGGACAAACGCGAATCCACACAACACCACCGTGCGACGGTGATTGACGGTGAACAGCCCGGTCAGCGCTTGCGTGGTAGCGCGCTTGCCCGCCTGCCACCCGCGGCGTGTCGAGACGACGGTGTCCAGACCGGCACCGGCCAGGAATGCGCAGCATCCGATGACGACGATCAGTTCGGCAGCACCGATGTAGGTGTTGTCGACCCGGGGAACGGTGCCGGGCCACTCGTTCATTCGCATTTGCACCAGCGGCGCGAGGGCCAGGAACATGTACACGTAGGCCCAGAACATCAATTCGAACAACCGCCGCTGGCCTTTACCGATCAACCATGCGAAGCGCGCGGAGCAGATCACCAACCCCGGCAGCGACCACAGCCATGACAGGTTATTAGGCGCGCCGGTGAAGGTGATGATCAGCACCGGACCGAGCACGGCCAAAACGGCGAAGACCCACAAGGTGATCAGGGCTTCGTTCAGCTGCCTTGGTTCGCGCAGACGCAGCGTCGTCGCGAGCGCTAGCGGCCGGGGTTTGCAGTTACCTGTGTCGACGGGAACGGTGATTTGCCGGGCCTGCGTGGCAGGCGCGACGGCGGGAGGAGCGTTCGGCGGTGCCGCATCCGGCGCATCGCGTCGGCGGCGACGCATGACCGACGGGTCGATCGGATTTACCCATGGCCTGACCCGAAACAGCGCTAGTGCCAAATAGAACGTCATCGCCGCGGCGACGGCGGTCGCCACCGCCGCCGCCGAGTGGTAGGCCAACCCCGCTGCGGGGACCGCAAGCATCATCGCCAGCACGTAGCAGAGCTTGATCTTTAATGCGTCGGCGCTGCGGTTGAACGCGCGCAGGTAGATGGCGACGGCCGTGCACCACGCCGCCAAAGCGAATTCGAAAGCGTAAATCAGAATGATCGACTGCGTCGCTTCGAAGGTTCGGCCGAGGACTAGCCGGCCGATGCTCGGCGAAAGGAAGAACAGCGACACGCCCAGCAGCAGCGACCCAGAGCTGGTGACCATGGTGATGCGGGTCAACGACTTCCACACCTGTGGAGGTGTCATATTTTGTCGTCTGCTCTCCGGAATGACCGCCAACGGCAACGCGCTGGTCGCGACCGAGATCGGCGCCAGGAGAGCATTGGCTCCGCGCAGCGCGGCAGAAACGCCGGGACTGAGGAAGACCGTGACGAAAAGCAGGACGGCAAATACGACCACTTGTTCGAGACCGGAGTCGATTCCGTACCGCGCGCGGTGCTGCCAGCCATCGGCGCTCCACGCCCGGAACTGCCGGACGCCCGGTCCAATCCGAACGGCGAGCAGCATTCCGAGCAGGCTGCCGAAAGCTAGTGCGGTCCAACCGAAGATAAGGTGCACGGGGGTCACCGCCGGCAGGCGCAACCAGGTTGCGATCAGCAGGGCGGCCGAGCCGACGAACCACAGGCCGTCCCAGAAGGCGGCCACGTGCGCTCGACCTTCGGCGATAGCGACGTAACGCAACACGTCCTGGACGAGCACGATCGGCGTCGCGATGATGATCCACATCGCCACGGTGTGGATGCCCGGCCCGGTGACCGCCCACATCATCGCCCCGACCGCCGGGCTGACCAGCAGTGCGCTGGTGACCGCGAAGGAGCCCTCTCTTCTGATGTCGGCGACAGGGCGGCCGGCCGTGAGTAGCAGCGGCGTCCCCGTGGCGCCGCGCAGGATCCCCATCGCAGCGGCGAGCAGTGTCAGCAGCAGCGCGATCCGGCCGAAGTTCGCACTGGGCGTCACCACCGCCACGGCGTAGATGATCAAGCCGTTGCTGAGGCTGGAGAACACCTGGTCGGCCGCGGACGATATGGCGCGGGCTTTGACCATCGACAGACCTAAGGGCATGGGTCAGTCCCTGTAGCCCGATGCCCAGATCTTCTCGAAGGCTCCGATCGAATCGGTGGCTCCGTCATTCGAGAAGAGTTCGAACGTGGCGAAACTGCCTTGCCACTCGGAAAAACGCGGATCTGTCACCACACGGTGCACTCCGGGCAGGTCGATGGTGATCTGATCGCCGTCGATCGTCAGGTGCGCGTCGTACCCGGTGACGCCGTCGGTCTTGAGCGGCCGGGGCAAACTGTCCGCCGCCACAACGTCTAAGGGCGAGGTATCGCTACGCGAGACGGCGATATACCAGTTGACTGGCGTCACGACGAATTGCGCCGCCAGCGGAGTGACGAGGGGAGGTATGCGATTCTCGACACCTCGTGACACCACCAGCGTGACGGACCCCAGCATTGTCGCTCCGGGCCGGAAGACGAAACGCGCACCGAGACCCTTGACCGACGAACCGAGGTCGGGAGAACTGAAGAAAGCGCCGGCTTTACCATGCGCAGTCGGCCGGTAAGTCAACTGGCCGTGCTCGATTCGCAATCGGTCAGCCGCGTCGTCGGGGCTGGCCAGCATCGTCGCGGGCTGCCCGCCGTCGAACCGCGTCGGCGCGGGCCCGTCTTGCATGGTGGTGAAGTCGGCATCGACCCGGATGCCCTTCGGACCCAGTGGCGCGTGCTCGCGGACGAACCCCCACCACAGTGTCACCGCCACCAGCGCCGCGAGTAAAGCAGCCAGACCAACCTGCGTCGCGGTGCCCTTCGGCCGATCCCGTTTGAGTGTCGTCATTCTTTGTCTCCGTAGACGACTCGGCGATAAGCCTCTTCCACTTCCCGGCCGACAGCGGCAATGCCGAAATTGGATTCGGTCGCCACCCGACCGCGTTCACCCATGTCACGGGCGCGTGCCGGGTCGGAAAGAAGATCCGACATCGCTTGCGCGAAGTTCTCTGGTCCGCCGTCTACGACCACACCGCAGTCGTGATTTGCGATAAACGGCGCGAGACCGTTGTCGGATCGGACGATCACCGGGACGCCGAGCATCATCGCCTCCAATACCGTCATGGCCATCGGCTCCCCCCAAGAAGGCAGGACGTAGACCGCGGCCTGAGACATTCGCTGGCCTGCCTGTTCTGGCTCGACTGCGGGTTCACGCCGAATGCTGTCCTCGCCGAACCCATCTGAGCGTGCCTGCGCGATGATGTCGTCGACATCGGACTCAGCTCCCCCCGGTGGGCCGACGATCGCGAATCGGCCGCGGACCCCTGATCGCAAGAGCGACAGTGCAGCCTCGGCGAAGACTTCGGGCATTTTGCGCTCGTGCAATCTGGCCAGGAACAGAACCTCGGGCACGGCCGCAGGTTGCGTGGCAGCGATCGCCGGCGTCGGCACACCGTTGCGGAGTTCGCGAAGCGGCAGGCCCGGACCGCCGACCGCGCACAGGTTGTGACGCTCGGCGCTAGTCAGATAAAAGATCCGGTCCGCAGAGCGCAGCAATTTGGCCGTCCACAACTTGTCGATCGGCGCCATCAGCGGGTGGCTGCGCGGGAAAACCATGGAGCGGGTCTGCGGTGCGATCATGCCGTGGGTCTGCAGCACGAACGGAATGCGCATCCGGCGCAACGTCAACGCGGCCGGAAGGGTGACCATATCGCGGGCTAGGTGGACGTGGACGATGTCGAATTTGGCGGCATGTACGTCGAGCCAACGACGCAGTCCCGGAGCATATGTCGGCGCGTGGCCGAGACCTCTTATCAAGAGCTTCGCGGGGAAGAGATGGGCGGGCACGCCGTCGATTTCGGTGGGCGGTTCGTCGAACCCGATGACTCCGGCGGCGATCACCGCGTCGTGGCCTTTCTCGCGCAAGGCAGCGCACAGGTTGGCAGCGACTCGCGTCGGCCCCCCGAACGCGCCGTCGGGGCTGACCAAGGTCACTACGTGAAGTATTTTCATCGATCCAGCACCATCCTCGACGAGGAGGCGGCAAGCCCACGGACCCACTCGTCATATCGGCGTATTGCGGAATCCGAGTCCAAGACGCTGCGCGAAAAGCGTTGACCCGCTTCGCCGAATTTCCCAGCGGCAGAGGCGTCCCGTCCGATCTCGAGCACCGTGTCCAGCAGGGCGCGCGGGTCTCCGGGGGCGACAACCACACCGGCTCCAGCCGCGTGAACTTCGGCGGCAGCGGCGCTCGACTGATCGGTCGCGGCGACGACAGGTTTGCCCGTCATGAAGTAGGTGGTGAGCTTGCTCGGCACCGCCATGTCCCCTACGCCCGGTTTCTCATTGAGCAGCAGGACATTGGCTGCATGAAGCATGGCTCGGAATTCTTTGTCTGGCAACGGCTTGACGAACTCGAGCGAGCCCACACCCGCGCCTTCGTCGTAGAGTCGCGGTCGTTGGTTGCCATCGCCGAGCAGGACGAACCGCACGGTTTTCGCCGGCAGCTCCGCGGCCGCGAGCCGGGCGGTGGCGATGACGTTCTCCAGACCCTGCTTGGCTCCCATATTTCCGGCATGCACGACAATCAGTTCGTCTGCACCCCAGCCGTATTGACGACGGACTTCTGCCGGATCGACAGATGCCGGGTTATCTGAGCCGCCGAGATGGGTCCAGTTGCGGATCACCGTCATCGCGCTGTTGTCGACACCGACGCTGTTCAAGACAGTCTGGAAGCGGTCATGGATGACGGAAACCCCTGACGCGGAACGCAAGAGTCGCGCTTCGAATTGGGCTGCCAAATCTGCGGTTTTGCCACCCATCGCTCCGGTTTCGACGACTCCCTTGCCGTACAAGTCCTGGACGACGACGCCGACCGGTATCTTGCGCAATCGGGCGGCGGCGACGACGCCGGCGGTGGACAACAATGCCGGGCTGACCGCGATGACCACGGAAGGCCGCTCGCCGATGCCGTGCGTCAGAACTGCTCGGGCGAAACTCGCTTCCATCCGAATCCGGTTGCGCGGAGAGGGTTTTTCGGGAACATAGTGCTTCAGCCGATCAACAGTCACCCCGTTGATGGTCTCCCGGTATGACCGCTGAGAGCGGTAGCCGTCGTAGATTCGCCATTCCGGATAGTGCGGCAGGCCAGTCACGATGCTGACATCGTGTCCGTATGCCGCCAGACCTTCCGCCATCCCGGTGGTGTAGGGAGCGATCCCCGTCACCTCCGGGAAATAGTTGATCCCGACGATTGTGATTTTCACGACTTGACCACAGACTGCGGGGCCATGACTTTAGTGCCCTCGACGACGTCACGGACGACCAAGGCGGTGGCACCCACGGTCGTGCCATCCTCAACCTGAACCCCGCACAGGATTGTCGCGCGGGCCGCGATCCACACCGAGTCCCCGATTACGACCGGGCGGTTGTTGCACTCGAAGGTCGGGCTGGATTGGTCGTGGCTGCCCGAGCACACCAGGACATCTTGAGAGATACAGGTGTTCGAGCCGATGGTGACGAGTTCCGGGTTGAGAATCCAGGTCGACTCGCCAATCCAGGTGTCGTGCCCGATTTCCAGCTTCCACGGCCAGTGGATTTTGACGTCTTGCTTGATCACCGTGCCCGCGCCGATGCGGGCACCGAAAGCCCGCAATACTGCGACCCGCAGCCGATTCGGGCACCACCACTGCATGATGACGGACCGCGCGGCCAACCACAGCACCTGTACCGCCCGACCCCTGTCCTTGCCGTAGGTCTCACCGGTGAACCCGGCCAACGAGAATTGGTTGCCGAATGGAATGGGTTTAGCCACTTCGACTCGTTGTGTCACAACGACACTCGCACGCTCAGTGCCGCATAGTCCCGCTTGGGAAACCACATGCCGCCCCTCCCATTAGAGGAGGCCGACCGGCGACAAGCCGCGATGTGCAGCGATGCCCGGACGCCCCCGAACGTATGAATACCGATGATGCACTTGTCCGCCACTATACATACCTCTGGGCACCACGTACAGTCTCGAACTAACCGAAAGTATCCGATGGATGTGCAAAACATTCAGAAGTTCGGTATCTTCTATCCAGAGCAGACCGACAGATAGTAACCAATCTCAGCGCCGCGATTGAGTCTGAAAATGGGCGCGAGACCAGCGATAAGGCGGGGAGTGAGTGAGTACTACTAGATATGACGTGGGCATCGTCGGGCTTGGATACGTCGGCCTGACGCTTGCGACGGTGCTGGCCGAGACGGGTAAGACGGTGATCGGCATCGAGAAGCGCTCCGAGGTGGTCGACAAGACAAATCGGGGAATCCCGCACTTTTCTGAGACCGGACTGGAGGACGCCCTGAGCCGGGTCGTCGAGTCCGGCAAGCTCTCCGCCAGCGAGCAGTTCCCGGAGGATGCGGTGTGCGACACCTACATCATCACCGTCGGGACGCCGCTGTCGGGCACCGGGCAAGCGCGGCTGGACATGATCGAGGCCGCGGCCGGCCAGGTCGCCGCCAATATGGAAGACGGCGCGCTCATCGTGCTGCGGTCGACGGTGAAGGTGGGAACGACGCGCGACGTGGTCTCACCGATCCTGGCCGCGTCCGGGAAGCGGTTCGACATCGCCATGTGCCCCGAGCGCACGCTGGAGGGCAACGCCCTCCAAGAGTTGCGCGAGCTGCCGCAGATCATCGGTGCGGACGAGCCGGCGGGATCTGATCGGGCTTCTGCTCTGTTCCGGTCACTCACCAACTCGGTCGTGCAGGTGTCCAGCCCGGAGACGGCCGAGATCGTCAAGCTGGTCGACAACACCTACCGGGACGTGCAATTCGGCTTCGCCAACGAGGTCGCACGAGTCTGCGACGCCTACGGCGTCAAAGCGCACGAGGTGATCTCGGCCGGCAAGCTCGGCTACAAGCGCACCAACGTGGCACTGCCCGGATTGGTCGGTGGACCGTGCCTGGAAAAGGACCCGCACATCCTGGCCCAGAGCGCCCGCGAGCGCGGCATCGAACTCGAGATCACGACTGCCTGCCGACAGGTCAACGAGCGTCAGCCGGCCGAGACGGTACGGTTCATCGCCGATGAGGTCAACAAGCGCAATCTGGGTGTCCCGCTGAAGATCAACATCCTGGGAATGGCGTTCAAGGGCGTCCCTGCGACCGACGACCTGCGGGGATCGATGTCGGTGAAAGTTCTCGACGAGCTCAAGAAGGCCTTGCCCGACTGCAAGATCGGGCTCTTCGACCCCGTCATCGATCCAGACGAGCTCGCAGCTCAATTTCCCGACGAGCAGGTCTATGGCCGAGTCGGCGATGCGATCAGCGGCGGCGCCGACGTCATCGTCATCGCCAACAACCATCCGGCCTTGGGACGCATATCGCCGCGCACCATGACCGAATTCATCGAGCCGAACGGCTTTATCTTCGATTACTGGAACCACTTTGGTCACCTTCCCGATTCTGAGATGGGCGACTCGTACTTCGCAGTGGGCAACAGCGGACGGGTGATCTGATGGCGCAACGTGTAATCGTCACCGGCGGTACCGGTTTCATCGGGTCGTACCTGACCCGGCGGCTGGTGACGGACGGTTGGGACGTCGGCGTCGTCGACACGATGGTGCGCGGCGATGTCGGCCGGCTGGCCGACGTGGCCGACGACGTGGAGCTCTTCTCGTGCGACGTTCGCGACGAGGACAGCCTGGTGAAGGCGTTCAAGGGTGCCGACGTCGTCATGCACCTCGCGGCGATCAACGGGACCGAGAATTTCTACAAACACCCGGAGCTGGTGCTCGATGTCGGTATCCGCGGGGCGATCGCCGTCGTCAATGCCGGCAGAACCGCCGGTGTTCCCAATTTGGTCGCCGCCTCGAGCGCAGAGGTCTACCAGACGCCGGCGATTGTGCCGACGCCCGAAGCGATTCCGTTGACGTTGCCGGACAGCCTCAACCCGAGGTACTCCTACGGCGGATCGAAGATCGCGACCGAGCTGATCTGTTTCAACTACGCCCAGGAGCATTACGACAGCGTGCAGGTGTTTCGCCCGCACAACGTCTACGGACCGGACATGGGTTTCAAACACGTCGTTCCGCAGTTCATCCTCAGGGCGGCCGCGGACTACGACGCTGCGCGAAACGTGGCCGTGCCGTTCGCCATTCAGGGCGACGGCAGCGAGACCAGAGCGTTCTGCTTCGCCGAGGACATCGTCGAGGGAATCTTGACCATGTACGCCCATGGCGGGCATCGCGAGATCTACCACATCGGGAACGACGAAGAGGTGACGATCCGCGATCTGGCCGAGCGGGTGGGCAAGCTGGTCGGGGTTGAGCTCGACATCCAGCCCGGTGATGCGCCGGAGGGTGGCACGCCTCGACGCTGCCCAGACATCTCGAAGATGCGCGCGCTGGGATATCAACCGGCGGTGGGTCTCAACGAGGGTCTGGAGCGCACGGTTGCCTGGTACCTCGATAATCGCAACGACGTCACCAACACACTGCTGTGACCGCCATGGACAAGAACGCGCGGGTGTACGTCGCCGGGCACCGGGGCATGGTCGGTTCGGCGATCACCCGCAAACTGATCGACGACGGGTACACAAATCTGCTGACCCGCACCCACGCCGAGCTGCCGCTCGACGATGCGACGGCAGTGGAGACCTTCTTCGCTTCGCAGCGACCGGAATTCGTCGTGCTGGCCGCCGCCAAAGTCGGTGGTATTCAAGCGAATGCGACCCGTGGTGCGGAATTCATTCGGGAGAACCTGGCGATCCAGACCAACGTCATCGACGCGGCCTACCGTCACGGCGCACGCAAGCTGCTGTTCCTCGGCTCCAGCTGCATCTACCCGAAGCACGCCGAGCAACCCATCGTCGAGGAGGCCCTGCTCACCGGGCCGCTCGAGGAAACCAACCTGCCGTATGCGGTGGCGAAGATCGCCGGGAAAACGATGTGCGACGCCTATGCCAACCAGTACGGTTTCGGCGCGTTCACGGTCATGCCGTGCAACGTGTACGGCGTCGGCGACAACTTCCATCCCGAGCACTCCCACGTCATCGCCGGCATGATGCGCCGCTTCCACGAGGCCAAGGTCTCAGGCGCAGAGCACGTCACGGTGTGGGGCACTGGTTCGCCGCTGCGTGAGTTGATCGACGCCGACGACCTCGCCGACGCGTGCGTCTACCTGCTGCGCAACTATGACGGCGCCGGCATGGTCAATGCCGGTTCCGGGCAGGAGATTTCGATCCGCGATCTGGCGCTGCTGATGAAGTCTGTCATCGGTTTCGACGGCGATGTGCAATTCGACGCGAGCCGTCCGGACGGGACTCCGCGCAAGCTGATGGACAACAGCAAGCTGGCAGCACTGGGGTGGCGGCCCTCGTTGACCATCGAAGCCGGCATTGCCAAGATGTACCGTTGGTTCGTCGAGTTCGAGGCGGCGTCCTACGGCGCGACGCTGGTCGGTGCCCTGGCGAAAGAACCATCCTGATTCTTGAGCTTTTCCAGCGCCTAGCAGTGCTCGGCCGCAACTGCTTTGACGATGCCGGCGAACTGATAGGCATACAGGTACTGCCAGTACCATATCGGTAGAACGTATTGCCGCGGAACGGCTTTGGCGCTCACCGACACGCCCATGGCCGCCAGGCACTTATCGAACAGCAGCCGGGCCCGTGGCATGTGATACCGCCACGTCACGAGCAGAATGCTCGACCAGTGCCTCCGCGCCGCCGAGCGACGGGTCATGATCGCTTCGCCGCGGGTGGTCGACGGATCGGGTCTCGAGCAGATCACGTCGATTGTGTCTAGGCGCCGCGAGCACATCCGCTGCATCACGACGTCGCCGGATGGGTACGGGTCCGACAGCATGACTGCCGACGCGTGAACCTGCTGCGCCAGCGCGATGCCGTACTCTTCGCGCCCGTCGTGTTCACCGCCGAGCACGACGACCGCGTCGACCCGCGAGACCGCACTGTCTGCGGCGCGGCTGAACAGGGCGTAGCCGACCATCCCGTTCAGCACCGCCGTCACGGTGAGGCACGTCGTAGCCAGGACCGTCGCGCGCCGCGCGATACGCAAAACCTTGAACATCCTGCGCTCGGCGTCGACAGGAATGTCCGTAGACACCGTCGCCACCCTAGCGAAGACCTCCCACGACGCGGTACGCCAGATCTTGCACCAAAGGGCTCGCGGTAACGTCCGCGTTCGACTTGGCCACAGCGACGACTTCGCCGTAACGCGACATCTGGGCGGAGATCGCTCCGAGGCTGAGTGGAAACGTGCAGACGCCGCGTCCGACGGGAACGCGGCAGGAATAGTGCTGCGTCGCAGCGGTGATCGTCACCTCCGACGGCGCCGTCGCAAATGTCACCGCTTCGATGGTGTTACGAGGTTGCACGTTGCCCGGCGCCACGTGCATCAACAACGTCTCGGGGTATGACGGCCGCGCTTCGACGGGTTGCGTGCGATACGAAAGGAACATCGCGTCACGCAGGACGCGAGGGCGTCGACCGTACTTGAACGCCATGATGTCGTAGGCCTGGATGTCGAGGATGCACCAGCCGTGGTTTACCGATGGTGCCATCTCGGTATTTTCCGCATAGTCGTTCCAGGTGAGCAACTCCACCCACTCGGCGTCCTGCTGCTCGGCGAGTTGCCAGCCCAGCCTGTCGGTGAGACCGTTGTCCGCCTCGTGGAAGATTCCGTCCCGGGGTCGGCTGTCCTGAAACGCCACTGGCTGCATCCATAGCTTACCGAGCCGGCGCGTGCGGCGGATCACGTCGAGCTGAGAGCCACGCGCGAGGTCGCGCGTCGACATCGTGGTCGGAGAGCGCCCGCCCCATGTGCTCAATCCGTAGCTGACCGAGGCGAATTTCTCCGGGTTGTCGCCGACGGTCAGAAATGTTGGTACGAAGGCAACCTCGCGCTTCAGCTTGTCGTGCAAGGCATCCAGGACACTGCGCCACCACTGCGGCGTCTGCCCTTCTGCGGCGAAGGATCCGAGGACCGAACGGCCGTCGGGAAGGCGGAAGGTTGCCGGCGCATCCAGGTACGGCGCGATGTCGTCGGCGAAATCAGCGGGGGACATCGTGCGCAGGGGCCCGGTAAGATCTGCGGTCACCAAAATCGTGAACCCGGTCGCCGCCGCCGCAGCCTGCAGTAGCCGGTCGATGACGTCGGATTCGGCGCGAGTGCTGAAGACGTCGACTGCGAACCCATCGATGCCAACGCTTTTCGCCTGACTGATCTCGGTGAGCAGGTCCCTGAGCTTCCAGTCCGCCTGGTCGCTGTGGGCGCGCGGCAGCGGCCTATCGCGCAGGAACCCGCCGTAGGCCGCGTGCTTCCCGTCTTCACCGTCGGCCGTCAGATACTGCGTCGCATAGTAGTCCTGCGACCCGTCCTTGTTGTCGATCGAGATCGGCAGGCTCGGCATGTAGTGCGCGAAAACCTTCCGTGCCGTCGGCTTGTCGACCAGGTTGATCGGCAGATACGGGGTGAAGATGTTCTGCATCACGCTTGGCGGGCTGGAAAAATGCGACACCCATGCGATCGCCAGGATCACCACGAGCACCGGCACGCCGGCCAAGTTGGACAGTCGAGGGAGCACACGCGCCTTCATCAGCAGCGGGTCATTTCCACGACAGACGAACTATGGTGATCGGCCTCGCTCAACTTGCAGGCCATCTCCCGCGCAGCGGGAACGGAGACGAAACCGACTGTTGCACAACTTATCCCGTATACAATCGCCAGGAGAAGGGTCGTTGCAAAGCGCCACGTTGCGAGGAGCAGGTCCGTATTCGTCGCCGCTGGTCGCACCGACGGCACACACAACGTCAGCGGCACAGCGGTGCTGAGCAGGCCGAGGCAGGTCTCGGTCGCAGGTGCCGCTGCCTTGTTGCTCATCGCCAACACAATGCCCAGCAGACCACACGACAGGCCGCTGAGCGCGGCGATCACCAAGCGACCCCGGTCACGACGACCGACGAGGCCGGCCAGCGCCGCCCCTGCGGCCGAGCCGCAGGCGAAATACAGAGTATCCACGGATCGCCCTCAACACCGTTCTTGGCGTTCAGAATCAGCGACCGCGCGAGCGAGGAGCATTCCCACCAGCAAGCCAGTGACCGCACCGGCGAAGAAGACACCCAGACCGATGAATGATTGTGTCGGTGTGGCTGTCACCGCCCGTGCCGCGGCCGCGCTGATGCTGCCGGCTGCTCCACCCGCGGCAGCCAACACCGGGACCCGTCGACCCGGCGCCACCGCCAAAATACCGATCACAACGGCCGCGGCAGCGGTGAGGGCGAAGATGCCGACCAGCGCGCGTCCGAAATCTGGCGCGGCTGGCTGGAGCCACTGTCGTGCCACACTACCGGCCGATGCGCCGACCACCGTCCACGCGAACGCGCGCCGGTAATCCCCCTGTGCTTCGGCCATCCCGTCGGTGAGTCCTGTCGTCGGCGACTCAGGTCGCCGATGCCCTTGCCTTACGCAGTGATTCGATCATCAGCTGCGCAAGCTGCTCGATCAATGGACGCTCGAGGATGGTGACATGGTCCCCGGTGAGCTGATCCGCGGTCATCGGCCCTTTGTGGAAGTCGTTCCAACCCAATAGATCTGTCTCGGCGTCGAACACCGTGCCCTGGCTCGCGAACAGATGCATCGGAGCCTCGTGCCCGGGCAGCCGATATCGGCACGCGATCTCGGCTGCGCCGTTGTAGTCGAAGTCCCGATGCGGCCACAGCGCACCACTTCGAACGAGCCGGCGACCGACCTCGAGGTATTTGGTCAGCTGTTCGCGCAAGGGCCGGCGGCGGATGCGGCTGAACCGCCACCGCAACGTCTGGTGCTCCCGCTCCATGTGGGCCATCGTCGGCGCCAGGCAGTCGATAATGCCCAACCATTCGACGGTTCGTCCGGCATCGACGGCCTGACGCGCAATTTCGTAGGCCACCGCCCCACCGATTGAATAGCCGGCCAGCGCGAGCGGACCCTGCGGCTGCCGCTCGCACACCACCGAAAAGGCTTGCCTGGCATGCTGTTCAATAGTTACCGACGCGTCGAACAGTCCGTCCGGTTGTTCGGGAATCAGGACGTGGACCGATTGGTCCTCGACCCACAAGTCCTTGAAGTGCCGCACGCTCACCGCCGACGCAAGATCGGCGAAGACGAAATGCAGCGGTGACTCGGAGGTGATGTCATCCGCGCCGTCGACGTTTTCGGCGTTGATCAACGCGGCCAGTCCCGCAACGGTGCGGCCGCCGTCCAGGAACGCGGCGAGCGACGGCGCGGCACCGAACTCCCGCTGAACCTTGAAGATCAGCCGAGCGGCCAGCAGCGAATGACCGCCGACATCAAAGAAATCGGCGTTGACGTCGGTAACCGGCGCGGCAAGCAACTCTTCCCACAGTGCCGCGACACGCCTTTCGGTGTCATCTCGCGGAAGCTGGTCGGCGGTGCAGCCCGTCCCCCGCGGCGCGGGCGCAGGCAGGGCCGACTTGTTGAGCTTTCCGCTTGCCGTCGTCGGGAGCTCGCTGATGAAGGTAAAAGAGCTCGGGATCATGTGTTCGGGCAGTCGACGACGGAGCCAGTCCCGTGCGTCGGCCTCGCTGGGGCAGCCCGGCTCGTCGACGATATAGGCAACCAACTGTTTTTCGCCGTTGGCCGCCTCGCTGACGACCACGGCGCACGAGTTCACCCCGTGGTGCTCAGACAAGGTGGACTCGATCTCGCCCGGCTCGATGCGGAAACCACGGATCTTGAGCTGGTCGTCGTAGCGGCCCAGGTGCTGCAGCCGGCCGTCGGGCAGGAATCTGCCCCGATCGCCGGTGCGGTACATCCGCCCGCCCTCGTTGAAAGGATCGTCGATGAACCGACGCGCCTGTTCGTCGGGACGATTGTGGTAGCCGCGAGCTACCGCGACGCCGCCGATGGCGATCTCCCCGGGAACTCCGACCGGTTGCAGTCGCCCATCGGGGTCGACGACGTACATCCGTACGTTCGAGAACGGTTTCCCGACCGTGACGGTGTCTCCATCGGCCAGCTTCACGACGGTGTCGATGATGGTTGCCTCGGTGGGGCCGTAGGTGTTCCAGACCTCACCGCATCGCTGCAACAGCGCTTTGGCCAGACCGTCCGGCAGCGTCTCACCGATCGACGCCGCTGCGAGGTACCGGTTGCCGCTCCAGCCTGAGGCGACCAGGGCTGCCCAGGTGGTTGGTGTTGCCATCATGTAGGTGGCTTCACTGTCGGCGATCAGCCGACCCAGCGCAACGGGTTCCGTCGCCTGCGCGGAGCTGGCCAGGACAAGCCTTGCGCCGCAGGCAAGTGCGCAGAAGATGTCCCCGAGCGCGACGTCGAAGGAAATGGAGGCCACCGACAACACCGTGTCGGCGGCCGTAACGCCCATATCCCGAAACATGTTGCGCATCATGTTCGCAACGCTGCGGTGCTCGATGAGCACACCCTTGGGACGGCCGGTAGAGCCCGAGGTGTAGATCACGTAGGCCAAGTCGCTGGGCGAGACGGCGACGTGACAATCTCCCGGCCGCCACGATTCGCGAATATTGACGACGGTGGCCGCGTCCGCCTCCCAACCAGCTGGCAGGGGGCGGTCGGTCACGATCATGCTGGCGCCGGCATCGTTGACGCTGAAGCTGTTGCGGGCGGCCGGCTGACGAGGGTCGAGCGGTAGAAACGCTGCGCCCGACTTGAGGATTCCGAGCAGTGTCGCGATCAGATCAGGGGTGCGGTCCAGCAGCACCGCGACAACCGAGCCGGTGCCGGCGCCGGCATCAACCAATCGCGATGCGATAGCCGCTGCCCGGACGTCGAGTTGCCGATAGGTCAGGGTAGCGTCGCCGACTTCAACCGCTACCGCGTCCGGCGTCCGTTCGACCTGCGCGCTGATGATGTCGTGCACGCACTCAAGATTCGGCGAAATATCCTCGTGGCTAACCGGATTCCAGGCGAGCTGGCGTTCGCGATCATCAGTGGTGAGTGAATCATGTTCACCCATCAGGATGTCGGGCTCCGCCGCGACCACGTGGAGCAGGCGGCAGAACTGCGACAACATCTCGCGCGCTGTCTCCCGGTCGAACAGATCCGTGCTGAAGAAGAACCGTCCAGCTAGGTCTCCCTCGGGCCGCTCGTCCAGCTCGATACTGATGTCGAACTTCGTCGATCCCAGCGCGTCCCGAACATCGGTTTCCATCAAGTGCAGCGACCAATCGTCGGCCGGCGAGGTCAGCTGCGGCTCGAGCACCAACGACGTCTGGAAAAGCGGATTACTGCGGGCATCGCGTGCGACTCCCAGCCCGCTGACCAGAGTCTCGAACGGCACCGCGTCGCTGAGCGCCTCGGTGACCACCCGACCGGTCCGACTGACGAGTGAGGTGAAGGATTCCTCCGCCGACACTTCGCAGCGCACGACCACCGGCGTGACCGCATAGCCGGCGACCGAGAACAGATCGCTGCGCTGGCGCAGGTCGTGCGGGGTGCCGAAGACAACCTCGGCGGACTCGGTGTACCGGTGCAGCCACCATGCGTAGGCGGCGGCCAATGCATGGAACAAGGTGCTACCCGCGGCCTGCGCCGCGGTGCGCAGCGCTTCAACGGTGCAGTGATCGATCGTCAGCGGTATCGTTCCGCCGGCGAAGGTCTGACGTGAGGGTCGCGGGTGGTCGAGCGGCAACTGGGTTGAGGTGATGTCCGCCAGCCGGTCACGCCACCGTTCGATTCGCTTGGCCGTCTCAGGCCCACGAATCCAATCGAGCTCCCACTGCGTGTAGTCGACGTACTGTGCCTCTGGCCGGCGAAGCGCCGATGGCACACCCGTGGTGTAGCTGCGGTACAAGACCACGAGTTCGGGAAAGACCACCCGATTCAGGGTCAGACCGTCCCAAATCAAGTGGTGCAGGCCGATATAGAGCCGATGGTCGTTCTCGGCGATCCGGATCAACCGCGGACGAATCAGCGGCTCACCGGCGAGGTCGTAGGGTCGCAGCGAGTCGGTGGTGACGATGTCCACGGCGTGCGCAATGGCATCCGCGGCATCCAGGTCCGAAAAATCGGAAATGGGGAGCTCCACTTCCGTTGGCTCCCTGACGATCTGGTGTGGCACTCCGTCGATCAGGTCGAAGGCGGTCCGCAACGCCTCGTGCCTGGCGACCACCTCGGTGAGCGCCCGTCGCAGCGCGTCGACGTCAAGCACACCGGTCTTGCGGATCTCGACCACTTCGTTCAGCATCCGCGCGTCCGGTGCCAGCTGGCTCTGGTACCACATCTGCGACTGCGATGCCGAAAGCGGCATGGGACCAGAGACGGTCAGCGAGCTGACCGCCGGCGGTTCGCTGACCGTCGGCTCCATGCTGGCCGCCCGCACGCGTCGCTCCAAAAGTGCGCGGCGCATTTCGCCGAGCCGGGCGGCTTCATCGGTACCTACGCTCGTCATGCCTGCCACCTAATCGGAAGTTTCTCGAGCCCGCGAAGTTTCAGATTTGCGCGCCATTGCAGAGGACCGCCCCCCAACTCGAGTTCGGGCAGGCGGGTCAATAAGGCTTCGAAGGCGATCTGGGCCTCGATCCGGCCCAGCGGTGCGCCAAAGCAGAAGTGCGGGCCCCATCCGAACGCCAAGTGCCGGTTGTCTTGTCGGGTCAGGTCGAGGCGATCCGGATCGGAGAAGCGCGCCGGGTCGCGGTTGGCTGCGCCCATCACGGCGATGACCGACTGGCCCTGCTCGATCTGCTGGCCGCCCAGCACGACATCCTCAGGCGCAATCCGGGTGGTCTGCTGACTCGGACTTTCGTAGCGCAGCAGCTCCTCGATGGCGGTGGGCAGCATCGCCGGGTCTCGACGCAGCTGCTCGAGCGCCGACGGGTGCCGCAGCAGGGTCACCAGTCCGTTGCCGATCAGGTTGGTGGTCGTCTCCATCGCACCGACCATGGTGATGATCGTGTTGGCGATCACCTCTTCTTGGGTAAGCCGCTCCCCTTGCAGCCGAGCTTGACTCAGCAGTCCGATCAGTCCGACAGTGGGAGCGTCGGCATTCTGCGTCAGCGCGTGCTGCAGATACTCGGTCATGTCCGACGTGGCGTTCAGCACCTCGTCAATGCCGTCCGGGTTGTTCTGGAAGTTGCCGAGAATCTGCGCGAAGGTTTGCGACCACTCTTTGAGTTGCTCGTGGTCTTGGGTTGGCAGACCCAACATTTCGGCACTGACGATCGCGGGCAGCGGGCCGGCGAAGTCGCTCATCAGATCCATTTCGCCGTATGCGATAACCCGGTCGATCAGTCCGTCGGCGATGTTTCGAATATGGTCGCGCAGCTTCTCCACCCGGCGAGCGGTGAACGCGTGCGATGCCAGTCCGCGCACCCGCCGGTGCTGGGGTGAGTCCATGAAAAGCATTTGTTTGACCATGATCTCGGCCACCGGCGCCAGCCGCTGCATACCGAGTTCGGCCAGCCGATCGGGACTGGGCGTGCATTCCGCCCCGAATCGCCCGAGTACCTCCACGACGTCGTCGTAACGGGTCAGCACCCACGCGTGCAGAAATCGGTCCCACAGCACGGGGGACTCCTGACGCAGCTGCGCGTACAACGGGTACGGGTCGGCGAGGATGTCCGGGTCAAGCAGGTGAAACAAACTGAGCGAACCGGTACGTGCGGTCATCCCGCCAGCTCTTCGTTAATCGGCGTCGCCTCGAAGCCCATCAGCGCATCGGCTTGGAGCAGCTCGTCGTCGCTCATAGCCTCGATATCAGCAATCATCAGCCGCTCGACCTCGGCAGCCATCTCTGCGACCGTGGGATTTTCGAAGACCGACCGCAGCGGCACCTCGATGCCGAACCGTTCTCCGATGCGCACGGACAGCTGGGCCCCCAGCATGGAGTGGCCGCCGAGAGCGAAGAAGTCTTCGTCGATACCGATCGCCGGCAGCCAGAGCCGCTCGGCAACGATGTCGGCCAGAATTCCCTCGAGATCGTTAGTCGGAGGAGCAAGGTCACCGCGCCCGGCGACGGTGGATCCGCTGTCACGCAGTAGCTTCCGGTCTACCTTGCCGTGCGCGGTCATAGGGAGCTCATCCAGCATTGTGCAATCGGCGGGAATCATGTGCGCTGGCAACCGCTTTGACAGAAACTCGCGCAGCTCGGCGGTTGCCGGCGGCCGGCCCGCCGCACCGACGATGAACGCTCTGAGCCGCTGCGACCCGTTGTTGCCGACGGCGACAACAGCGCTGGCGCGAACTTTGGGGTGCTGGTCGAGCACTGCGGCGATCTCGCCGAGTTCGATCCGCAGGCCTCGAATGTTGACCTGTTCGTCGAGTCGCCCAAGATAGACCAATTGGCCGTCAGACTGAAGGCGCACCAAATCGCCTGTGCGGTATTGCCGACGGCCCGCAGCGTCGAGAAAGAATCGAGCCTGGTTGTGAACTGGATGACTGACGTAGCCGCGCCCGACCGACGCTCCACCGATGATGAGCTCACCTTCGGCGTCGGCAGGCACAGGTTGACCATCGCGATCGACCACGGTCAGCGACACCCCGGTTATCGCCGACCCCAACGTCGGTAGATCCGCGCAGTCTCCTGCTTCATCGGCAGGCACGACAGTGCCCGACGTGGAGACCACGGTGGCTTCCGAAACGCCGTAGTTGTTGACCACCCGGAAGGGCAGACCTGCCCGGGGCCGGCGGTGCAAGACGTCGCCTCCGGTGAGCATCACCCGCAAAGCAGAGGTGTCGGGCCAGTCCAGAGCCAGGAGCTCCTCGCACAGCGCCGTCGGCACGAATGTCGTCGTGATGCGCTCAGCCAACAGCCAATCGCGCAGCGCAACCGGATCGGTCTTGACCGAGTCGGGCGGGATCACCAGCGAAGCGCCCACCGCCAGGCATGGCCACATCTCCCAAACGGCCGCGTCGAACCCCGGACTCGATATCAGTGCGCTGCGGTCGGATTGCGTGAGCTCGAATGCTTTCTCATGCCAGTCAACAAGATTCCCGAGGCTGTGGTGCTCGATGAGCACCCCTTTGGGGCGGCCGGTGGACCCCGACGTGTACACGATGTAGGCGGGGTCGCTGGGCGACGACGACCGCGGGGAAGCCGGCGCGACGCCGGCCGGTTGCATGGGCGCGACCGCGTGCGGCGCGTCGATTCGCGCCGCCGTATCTGCCTCTGCCACAACAATCTGCGCGCCCGATTCGGTCACCATGAACGTGAGCCGCTCGTCGGGGTAAGCCGGGTCCAGTGCCACATAGCAACCACCGGCAGCCAAGATGCCCAGCGCGCCGACCACCAGCTCATTGGAGCGCGGTAGGCACAGGGCAACGGGGGCACCTGGCCGCACGCCGTGTTCGTGCAAGCGGCCGGCCAAAGCAAGCGCCTGCGACCACAGTTGTCCGTACGACAGATCGCCGTCCGACGACGTCAGCGCGATTGCATCCGACCGTTCGCGAGCGACCTGCTCCACTCGCGCGACTACGTCGATTGAGATGGCACTCATGTTTTTATTACCCTTCCCGAGCGCCAAAAAGGCTGCCCCACGCTCGGTCTGCCCCGGGGCTGATAGACGGTGATGAATGTGGTGTTGTGGTGTCAGGCCCAGCTGGAGCCGACGGCGGAGTCGGTGCTGCTCATGTTGTTGCCGGCGGTCTGCACCTTCTGGCCGTGGGCGTTGGCTTGCTCGTAGATGGTCTGGAAGTTACGACCCAACTGGGTGATGAACTCCTGGCAAGCCACCGAACCCGACCCGCCCCAGAAGTCACCGGCAGCCAGCACATCGCGCACGATGGACTGGTGCTCGGCCTCCAGGGAAGCGGCCTGCGAACGGATCAACGCGCCGTGGGCATCGACATCACCGAACTGGTAACTGATCGACATGAGTGTTCTCCTAAAAGTTTCGGTGATCGACTAGCTGGACAGGATCTGCTGGGAGCCCTGCTCTTGGGCTTCGTAGTGGTTGGCGTCGCGGATCAAGCCGTCACGCACGCCGTGCAGCATGTTGACGATGTTGCGGAACGCGGTGTTCATCTGGCCCATGGTGTCGTAGGAGGTGGCCTGAGCGGTACCGCTCCAGCCGGCTCCGGCGATGTTCTGGCTCGACGCCCACATCTTGCGGGCCTCGTCCTCGACAGTCTGGGCGTGGGTGTCGAAACGTCCCGCCATCGACCGCATCTCGTGCGGGTCAGTCATAAAACGTCTAGGCATATCTCTCTCCTTCGTGGAAATGATTGGAAAATTCTTATCGCCGCGAGGGGCCTGATACGCAGACCGCTCTTGTCATCACATCAATTGGGCCCGTGCCCGTTGCCGTTGTGCCCGTTGCCGTTGCGGCCGTAGCCGTTATGTCCGTAGCCGTTGTGCCCATATCCGTTGTGTCCGTTGCCGTTGTGCCCGTTCTGGCTGTCGTTCGGCAGATAGACAATGTGCGGCGTGTACCCCGGAGCGGGCGGGACGCCCGGCGGCACCTGGTACGCGCCGGCCGGAGCCATCGGGGTCGGCGTGTAGCCCGCTCCCGGCGAACGCGTCAGCACCTTCAGGCGTGGCCCGTACCTGGAGGCGACTGCACCCCCCACACCCGCGGCCGCGGCCGCTCCCGCTGCGGTACCCAAACCGCCCGGTAGCACCGGCAGTCCGAATGGGAAGCCTTGGCCCACCTCCGCGCTCAGGGCGGGCAGCGGCGTGGCCAATGGCATGCCGTTGAGCCAGGTCGGCGTCGCCGCAGAGCCCCAACTCGGCGGCACCGACAGAACGCCGGCCGAGCCGGCAGCACCCATACCGGCCAGAGTGACTGGGCCGCCACCGGATCCACCGACGGCACCTACGGCCGTTGCCGCGGGCGGCAGCGGGGGCATAGGCGGCGAGATGGGGTTCATTGCCTGGTTGATAGCAGTGCTGACGGGCGTATTCATCAGGGGGCCTAGCGCGTTGAGTCCCGCGAACAGGCCAAAAAGAAGGGTGTCGTTCTGTAAATCTGCGATCAGATTCGACCCGTCCCCAAATATGCTTGTGGTGGAGCTCGAGCTGGACGTCAACGAACTCAGCAACGATGACAGCGACGTCGTTGAAGTCGTCGTCGCGGCGGGCGACGCGAGGCTCTGCAGCGACGCGGGAACGTTGGTGACCAGTTGCGACAGCGCCGACTGCACTCCCGCGCCCGAGGATGTCCCGACGGCCTGCGCCGTTGCGGCGGCCTGAGTGGCAGTACCAGCCGGATTGGTGGTCGACGGCGGCGCCGTGAACGGTGTCACCCTGGCAGCGGCCGCCGAGTTCGCGGCGTAGCCGTACATCGCGGCAGCGTCCTGCGCCCACATTTCGCCGTACTGCGCCTCATTGCTGGCGATCGCCGGGGTGTTCTGCCCAAAGGTGTTGGTAGCGTTGAGCATTGCCAACTGCAAGCGATTGGTGGCGATTACCTCAGGCGGCACCATCGACGTGAGCGCCGTCTGGTAGGCGCTTGCCGCGGCCCTGGCCTGGCTGGCCGTTTGTTCAGCTTCTGCGGCCGCGGAATTCAGCCACGCCACATACGGCGTCACCGCCTCCTCCATGGCCGCCGATGACGGACCCTGCCAGGTGCTATCGGCCAGTTCTGACGTCACCGTCCCGTAAGACAATGCAGTGGACCGTAATTCGGACGCCAGTCCGTCCCAGGCCGAAGCCGACGCCAGCATCGAGCCCGCCCCAGGGCCGGCGTACATCCGCGCGGAGTTGATCTCCGGCGGCAAACCCCCGAAATCAATCACTGAACCGTCGTCCGCCCTACAGCGCCGCTGCCGCGTTAGCGGCCTCGGCAGTTGCATAGGAGCCGGCGCTGACGCTCAGCGTGTTGACAAACATTTCGTGAATCGCCGCAGCTTGAGCGCTCACCGCCTGATAGAGCTCAGCGTGCGCGGCGAATTGCGCAGCCGTCAGGGCCGAGACTTCGTCGGCAGCCGCCGGAATGACTCCGGTGGTGGGTGCCGCCGCGGCTGTATTCCCTGCTGTCATGGCCGAGCCGATACCCTGCAAGGTGCCGGCCGCGGCCCCCAACAGCTCTGGCTGCGTGGTCACAAACGACATGCGCTCCTCCTTAAAGGAAGCTGGGGTGCTCTGTGGGCTACTCCTCGGACCACCGACACCTATATACCGGTGATCCAACGATTACCAATATTACATACCAAACGAAGGATTACAACCCGATCCGTGTATTTTCGGTCTATGAATTATCTATGACGCATCCACTGCGCTCAGCCCGTCCAGCCCGCGCCACCCGGCTACGGCGTCAAGGATCGGAGCGACGTCGGAGGCCACCCAGCCGTCGTGCCGCAACCGATCAGCATCCGTCGGGCACACCGCTGCGCTGTGGTGAAGCCAGGCAAGCAGGATGGCAATGCGCTCGTCGATGCCGTCTGGGTGCCCGGCACCGGTGCCCGGCCGATTACCCATGGCTTCCAGCACATTTCGCTCCGGGGCGGACAGCCCACCGCCAATGAGGCGCTGGCTGACAACTGCGCCGAAATCAGCGGCCTCCACCTGGGAACTTGCGGCCAAGATCATCAAATAGGCGTCGATCAGCGCCGGCCTGTCCTCTCGCGCTCTATCCCATCCGACGATGCGGTTCACCGGGCCCCGCGGTCCCGCCAGCCGAACGCTGTCGGGGGTGTAATCGCCGTGCGTCCAGCACACCGTCATGCGCCGGCCGACAATTGCACGCGCCAGCATCGCCTCCAGCCGTTCCAGCTTCGGCGTCAGCCCGGGATCTAACCGGTCGCAGACACGGGCCAGGTCCGCCACCGGGTCGACAACCCATTGCCGAACCGAAGAGAGGTTGTCCACGACGATCGACCTCGCGGTCGCGCGGTGTAACGGCGCGATGGCATCGAGCGCCAAAGCGAGCAACTCCTCGAACCGGTCGGGGTCGTCGGCGAGTACCTCTGCCAGACCTATTCCGGGTCGGTAGGACTCGACGCACACGGTCGCGTCGGGCCGTTCGTCGAAAGACAGAACGCGCGGCAGCAGGTCCCGCCACCCGTCGTCGAGTCCCGATTGATTGGCAATTTCGGCGAGCAACCTGCGTTGCGTCCGCAGTTCCGTGGCACCCCGCAGATCGCGGGCGACCTTCAAGACGGCGACCGCCGGTCCCCGCTCGACGCGCAACTGGCTGAGCCGGATCACTTGGCTGACGATCGTACTGTCAGCGGCCGGGGGTCTCGGTCGGGATCGCGAGAGTACGCCGAGCAAATGATCGGCCGTTCCCGTGGATCGCCTCGGCTGTGCCGTGGTTGCGCTGTTTCCCGCCAGATTCATCCGGCTGGCCTCCCAGTTTTGTGACCCACATCGGTAAGCACCGTGAAGAGCCCATCCGCGGCGTGATCGACGGCGAACGACTCTGCGTAATGCCTTGCCGCAGCAGCCCCCTGCAACGTCGCGGTGAGGGGGTCGGAGAGCTCGTCGAACGCGGCGGTCAGTCCAGCGACGTCGTCGACCCCGACCGGGGGAAGGATCGGCGGTTGGTACTCGGGCAGCCCACCGACCGTGGACACGATTGGCATCACACCCAGATGCATCGACAGCATCTGCACGCCGCTTTGCGAGGCACCCCGGTAGAGCGCAACCGAACCCTTGGCGGCGGCAAATGTATTCACGACATCGGCATAGCGGTAATTGCCAGGGCGCCAACGCACGTAAGCCGGAAGAGTCTTGATGACAAGCGGCCCATTGCCGACCAGGAGCAGCTCGTCCCCGCGCCAGCTGCCTCCGTCCACGTGCCGCTGCCAGGCATCGAGCACGACGTCCATATTCTTCTGCGAACCGAGTTGCCCGGCCACGACGAAATCTTGCCGCTCTTCGGGACCCACAAACGGAGGGACCTTCGCCGGATCCAGGTCGCTGCAGAGCGGCAACACACTCATCGGAGTGCCGGCAACATCGCGCCGGACAGCGACAGAGATGGCGGCGTAGTTGCTGTAGGTAACGGTGGCCGCCGAGCGGGATCCCCAGCGGTCGAACACGGCTCGCACGAGTGCTCGGCGCCGCCCGCCGGCGTCATCGCGCCGATCGTCATGGACCAACTGAATCCGCGGGATTCCTCTGGCCAGCGCGGTCCACCGCGGATCGCGCACCTGCTCGACGATGGCGACGTCAGGCCTGTGTTCACGGATCCGGCGCCGGGCCGCCAGCCAGCTCGAGACGGTCCGGAATTGAAGATCGAGCACCATCTCGTAGTCGCGCGCCGTGTCCGACTCTGGATGTCGGTCGGTGGTCACCAACAACACGTCGACGCCGCGGGCCCGTAACGCTTCGGCCTGGACGCGCGCCAGCGGGCGCATCAGCGGCGAAAGCCACACTGCTCGAACGGTATTGGAGTCAACGCCAGGGAAACCGGTCTCGGTTGTCATCATGACGATTTCACCTCGTTGCCGTTGCATGCGGGCGCGGTCAGGCGCGGCAGGGTTCGGGGAGATACCAGGCGGCCGCCCCACTCGCCGATATAGCTGAGTTGGTCAGCGAGCTCGGATTCGGAATCCCACGACAGGGCCAAGACAACATCTGGCCGGTCAATGCCGATCCGCTTCGGGTCGTGAATGGGGATTCGCGTACCCGGCGTGAAGCAGCCGTGTCTGTACGGATCGCGATCCACGATGTACTCCAGCAGGTCGCTGCGGATTCCGCAGTAGTTGAGCAAGGTGGTTCCAGCACCAAGCGCTCCGTAGCCGACCACCCGCTCGCCGTTAGCCCGGCACTCGAGCAGAAACCGTAAAAGGTTCTGGCGCAGTACTTCAGTGCGTGGTCGCAACTGCAAATAGCCTTCCACTCGGTGCAATCCCGCGGCTTTCTCCATGCGCAGAACCTCTACGACCCGGTCGGTGGGAGGAGCGGCAACTCGCCCTGGACGAGCCCAAATGCGAAGCGAGCCTCCGTGGATGGGAAAGAGTTCAGCGTCGACGACGGCAAGCCCGGCGGTCGCCAGGGCACGTGTCGCGGAGAGCAGCGTGTAGTACTGCGCATGGTCGTGGTCGATCGTGTCGAACTGGGCGTTCTGCAACAGCTTTAACGCATGACTTACCTCGATGCTCAGCCAGCCGTCGTCCGCCAGTAGCGCGCGCACTGATCGGGTGAACCCCCGAAGATCAGGTATGCGGGCGTAGACATTGTTTGCCACGACGAGATCGGCCGGGCCGTATTCGCCCCGTATTTCACGTGCCAGCGACTCATCCAAAAAAGCTGTGGCGGTTGGGACACCGCGATCTCGGGCGATGAGGCTGGCATTCACCGACGACTCGATGCCCAAACAAGGTATGCCCGCCGCCGTGACATTGCGCAGTAGGTATCCGTCATTGCTGGCGACCTCTACCACGAACGACTCGGCGGACAGTCGCATCCGCTTGACGGTGTCTCGGACAAACTTCTTCGCGTGCTCTGCCCAGGAGTCCGAAAAAGAGGAAAAATAGGGTTGTTCGGCATTTGCGCCGCCGGACCGGATAAGGGCGGATATCTGCAGCAACAGGCAGTTCTCACACACCCGCACGTGCAGCGGGAACGTCGGTTCAGCCAGATTGAGTTCTCCAGGCGTGAGAAAACTGCCGGACAGCGGGGTGGCTCCGAGGTCTAAAACACTCCGCATTCTGACCGAATCGCACAGCCGACAATGTAACTGCGACAACGCGTTTGGAGCAGCGACTGCTGCTTCGTGCCTCATGGCACACCGTGAGGATGAGGCCCGGACCGCGGCGGGGGCACACCGCGGCCCGGACGTTTGGGGGAGGCCCAAGCCAATTCGCGGATCACGCGATCAGCTGCTTTCGAGGCAGCGAGGCCGTTGCCGGCCGATTGACGGGGCCTGTCATCATGCTTGCCGTTATGTGAAAAGCGTTGGTTAAAAACAGTTCTGCAGCATCAAAACCAAGCCCACGCTGACCCGAGCCCATTCAATATGCTCCGTCGCTGGCTACGACCGCTTTGAGGGTCTTAGCAATGAGCAGGAAATCGCTTGCCATCGACCAGTTATCCACATAGGACAGGTCGAGCCGCACTGATTCGTCCCACGGAAGGTCGGATCGGCCGTTGACCTGCCATAGTCCGGTAACGCCCGGTTTGACCAGCAGCCGACGCTTCACTTCGCCGTTGTATTGCAGCACTTCTCGCGGTAACGGTGGTCGCGGGCCGACCACGCTCATGTCCTGCTTGAGCACGTTGATGAATTGGGGCAATTCATCGATGCTGAACCTACGGAGGATTCTTCCCACCGGCGTGACACGGGGATCTTCGCGAATTTTGAACAGCACTCCACCTTCGCTCTCATTGAGAGCCAACAGCTGCTGAACCTGCCTATCCGCGCCGTCGACCATGGTCCGGAATTTGAGCATGGTGAACGGCTTTCCATCCAAGCCAATCCGCTCAGACGGGTAGAAGACCGGGCCTTTACTCGAGAGCTTGACCGCGATAGCCGATGCAATGAGCAGTGGCGAGGCCACGATAAGCGCCGCCAGCGCGAAGCAGAAGTCGAACCCGCGCTTCTGAAAGCTTTTCGCGCCTTGGTATTGCGGCTTTTCCACGTGCAGCAGTGGGAAACCGGCGACCGGACGCAGCGCTAACCGCCCCTCGGCGACGTCCATCACCCCGGGGGCCATCACCAGGTCGACATCCATGGTCTCCAGTCGCCACATCAGCTGCCGAATCCCCTGTGCGCCAAAGCGTTCTGTTCCCGTCAAAGCGACGGTGTCCGCATCGTGATGCGCTATCGCTGCCAACGCGTGTGTGTCATCGCCGAGAATCGGGATTTCCTGACCCTTGACCACCAGGGTTTTGCCGCGCGATGGTCCGTAGCCCGGAATGCCGGCCCCGACCACCACATAGCCATCACGCGGATCACGGGTCAACTCCTCGACGAGCTGAGCGACCCCCTTGCGATCCCCGATCGCCAACACCCTGGTCAGGCATTCACCGCGGGTTCGCTTGCCGGCGATGTGGCGGCGCCACAACACGCGGCTTGCCAGCAAACCGGCCGTGCCGACCGGTAGCGCCACCGCCAGGTACCCGCGAGCGAGGAATATCTTCGCCAAAAGGCTTGCCATCGCAATGATTCCGAACGTCCAGAATGATGCGCTGACGATGCGTCGATACTCCTCGATTCCCGCCCCGATAACACGTACCGACCTGGAACGGAAGCCCGCGATCAGCGAAAGCCACAGCGCTGCAAACAGAATGGAGAACAGCGTCATGACCTCCCCGGGGTAACCCGAAACATGGGGCGAATCACCAAAACGGATGTACTGGGCGAGCGCCACCGAGGCGCACACGATCAGCGCGTCGGTAATGCGCAGGCGGCGTGAATAGTCATGCTGCCAACGACGGGCGTTGGTGGCCTTGACAATCTGCGGCGGCCGCGCCAGGACGGGCGGTCCGCCGTGTTGACTGGGAATATTTCTGGCAATTGAGATCGTCATACCGGCCCGATTTCTCGCTTGTAGGTAACCTGGATGTTTCCGGCGGCGGGCATCATGACGCCACCTTGCGAACCGATGCCAACAGCGGCCAGCTCGCGTCTTTTTCGGAAATGACGCTCACCGCCAACGGCCACTCGATCGCGAATTCCGGATCGTCCCAGCGGAATCCCTGCTCTTCTACGGAGTCGTAGATACCGCTGACCTGATAGAGGACCTCGGTGTTGTCAGCGAGAGTCTGAAAACCGTGCGCGACGAATGGCGGCACGACCAGCGCGCGGCGATTGTCGGCACTCAACTGCACCATCACGTGATCGCCGTAGTTCCTCGACTCTGGGCGAACGTCGACAGCCACGGCGGCGATGGCGCCTCGCGTGCACCGGACCAGCTTGGCCTCGGCGTTCGGCGGGACCTGACGGTGGATACCGCGCATTGTCCCTCTGGCGTAGCTATAGGCAACGTCGATCCGTGCGACGCTGGAGAGCAGGCCGTAGTCGGCGAATTCATTGGCGCAGAACAAGTGCGAGAAGAATCCGCGATCGTCGCGGTCCGGTTCGATGTCGACGATCGTCACTCCGCCGATGTCAGTGGGCGTGTATTTCACTGGAACTGTCCCTTCGGGATTAGGTCGCCGTCTCGCGGGGCATCGTTGCCACCATCGACATTTCGTCTGCTTGTCATCGCACTGCGTTAGTTCACCGAGTAATCGGATCCGAAGTCCGACACGGCCTTTTCCACGGCGAAAGCCTCGGCGTAGCGGGCTTTGCACTGCACCCCACGCACACGCATCAACCCGACGAACGCCTCATCGTCGAACCACAGTCGGCGGGACTGGGACGGATAGCACTGGGTGAGCAGCCTCGCCTTCTGGTGCGCGGTCTCAGTGGGAATCGGCAAGTACAGAGAAGGGTGGAGCAAGTCCGAGTCAGACTTGAGCACCTCATAGCCGAGGATCAGGTGGTCCCGAAACTCCGTCGGTATCAACTCCGCCAGGAAACGGTGCTCGTCGTCGCGGTCGCTGCTGTGTGGACCGAAAACCATGTCCGGCTCGCAGTCCCGCCGAAGGTCCGACAGAAGCTGTTTGACCTGCCTCCGGTGGTCTTGCAGTTCGCCGGCGGGAAGGTCGGCAACCGTCAATCGAACGTCAGCCGAGGGACACAACGTGATGAAGGCGTTCTTCTCTTCGACCTCCCGTTCGGTGCCGCCACCGGTCAGCACCAATGCGTGCACGACGAGATCCGGCTTGTCGCTTGCGATTTCCATCAGCGTGGCCCCTACCCCGACCGCGATATCGCCGCAGCTCGCTCCGACGACGGCTACCGAGTTGAGGTCGACCGGTGTCAGCGCGAGCATGGTCGCCGTCCCGTCCAGCGATCGAACCCTTGGATGGCCCCACGCCGCGGCGCACAGTCCGTAGAGGGAACGCGCACTACGCCTCCTGCGTCAGGGGCGACACTCTCGGCGCCCAGTTCAGTCAAACCGATCATCACTGTTTGGATGAGTATACATACGTTTGGAATGATGTTAAGCATTTTAAGCAACTTTTGGTATGACTTAGGTTAACGGGCGTCCGAGTAGTGGCGGTTCGGAGGTGCGTCAGCCGGCGTACACCGGGCGCTGCACCATGGGAGGGCGGAAGTTGTAGCGGGCGGCCAGCGGAGAGCGGGCGACGCCCTGCTCGGCCGTTTGTGCCATCGGGGCGCCGATCGGACCGGTGGGGCTACCCGACGCCAGCGCCGGCGCGGCCGGCATCCCACCGGCCGGCAGCGCCGAGGCGACCTGGCTGAAAGCGGGGGCCGCCGAGGTCCAGCCCTGAGGCACGGACAACGCGCCGAGCGAAGCCGCGCGGCCCGAGATCGCAGACACCGCACCGCCGGGTGAGCCGACGGCACTCGCGCCGATGTGCAGTGAAGACTTGAACATCGGGAATCCGGTACCGAAGGTGCCGGCGGTAGAGCCCAGCGACTTCATCACCGATCCCGAAGACCCCAGCATCGTGACACCCGACGTCAGCATGGACGCCGAAGAGGTAGCGCCCGAGGCCAGGCCCTGCGCAGAGGCCAGCGCTGTGCTCGACGACGAGCTCGTGGCGGTCAGCGATGACAGTGGCGAGGTCGAACTAGAGGACGACGTCGCCGCTGAGGTGACCGCCTGCAGGGCAGTCGGGGTCGTTGCGGTGCCCACCTGTGACACTGCCTGTGCGCCGGCCGCCGTCCCGGCAGCCTGGGTAACCGAGGCGCTCACCCCGGCAGCTCCGGATGTGCCCGTGGTGGTCTCGTTCGGAGCCGTGAAAGGCGCCAGAGCCGAAGCGGCCGACGACGCGCCGGCATAGCCGTACATCGCGGCGGCATCCTGTGCCCACATCTCGACGTAAAGAGCCTCGGTGGCCATGATCGCCGGGGTGTTCTGGCCGAGGAAGTTCGTCGCGACCAGCGCCATGAGCAAGGCGCGGTTGGCCGCGATCTCAGCCGGTGGCACGGTCATCATGAATGCGGCCTCGTAGGCGGCCACGGCTGCCTTGGCCTGGGCGGCGGCCTGTTCGGCCTGCACGGCAGTGGCGCTGATCCACGATACGTAAGTGGCGGCCGCTGCAGCCATCGACAGCGATGACGGACCCAGCCAGGACGACGTCAGATCGGTGATCGCAGTTCCATAGGCCGCCGCCGCCAAATACAGGTCGTCGGCCAAAGCGTCCCAGGCCGCGGAGGCGGCCATCATGGGCCCTGCGCCCGGCCCGGTGTACATCAGGCCCGAGTTGATTTCCGGTGGCAATGCCTCGAAACCCGGCATCTACGAACCGTCCACATCTGCTGAGTCCGACCGCGCAGGCACATCGCGCGCATCGAACCTTGTCAGACCGGGCGCTCGCATGACCCACAGTTTACATACTTTTTGAATCATGTCGAGCTTGGAACAAACCGAAAGTCTTGCTACAGTCCGTTCGGCTGCATCGGCTCAGGGGTGGCTTTCGAGTCGCGTCGATCGCTACGACACATTGCAATTGGACTAAGCTCGACCAACGACGCCTCGAAACCATGGGGTCTCTTGGAAAAGCTTCGCGGCGGAGCATCCTTTAGGTGGCCCAACTATGACCGAAACACCCGACACTCGAGCTGATTCCACGCGCCAGCAGATCCTGCGCGCCGCCGCACGCCAATTCGCCCGGCTCCCCTACCATCAGGTCGGCCTGGACGATGTGCTCGCTGAAGCCGAATTGACCAAGGGCGCAATGTATTTCCACTTCCGCTCGAAGCACGCGCTGGCGCTGGCGATCATCGAGGATCAGATCACGCGATCCGACGCGGCGATCACCGACCTGCTGGCCCGGAAGCTGTCCGGCGTGGAGACGCTGATCGACTTCTCCTATCAGTTGGCGGTGCGCGACATCAGCGAGGACATCTCGCGGGCGGCTTTACACCTGGTTGAGTCCATCGGCCGGGTCGAGGGTCTGCAGACCAAGTTGCATCAGCACTGGATCGACAACCTCACGGTCGCCGTGCAGCGCGGTATCGGCGAGGGCGACGTCGTGGAGGACTGCGACGCGCACGATGTGGGACGCCTGGTTGCTTCGTCGTACATGGGTCTGCGTCAGACCGCTGAACTGGACCAACCAGGGGTTTTTCTCACCGACTTCGAGAAGATGTGGGCACTGATGCTGCCCGGCTTCGTGCGCCCCGAGCGGGTCGACTACTTTCGACAGTTCATCAAGAGACGGACAAAGATCGCGATCGGAAGCACGTCCGCGCTGGCAGAATCAAGTTGAACAGGATCTCTGCCACCGGCCTGTTAACATTTCGCGCCAAGTCTGTTCTCGTCCGACGGTCCGGAATTTGAGACCGGAACTCCGGAGGTACTAGCCGATGGCCCGCCAGGTTCGATCGGAAGCGACGCGGCGAAAGATCCTCGACGCCGCGGTCGACGTTTTCACCGAGGTCGGGTTTGCGGCCGCTGATCGTGGCGCGATCATCGAGCGCACCGGGATGACCAAGGGAGCCTTCTACCACCATTTTGATTCGATGGAGTCGCTCGCGTCGGCCATCATCGAAGACGGCTCCAACCTGGTGGTATCGGAGCTGAGCGCAATGTCGGACTCGTTCTCGCCGGCTCTGGAGAACATCCTGCACGGCACCTTCGTGACCGCTGATCTGTTCGCCACCAACAAAGTCGTCCGTACCGCCGAGCAGTTGACCCTGGCGTTCGGCAAGTTCAACGACAACGTCGGCACCGCCTACACCGCCTACGCCGCCTGGATCGAGGCGACGACGGCGGAGGCGCGGCGGGCGATCGCCGAAGGCGACATCCGGGAAGAGCTCGACCCTCAGGTGGTCAGCGAATCGATCATCGGCGCGACCTTCGGCGCCCGGATGATGGGCCAGACAGGCGACGGAAACGACCTGGTCCGCAGGCTGACGCAGATGTGGGAGTTACTGTTCCCCGCGATCGTCACCGAGTCGTCGCTGGGCTACTACCGCGAATTTCTGGCGCGCGAAGCGCTGCGTCACGTCGAGCCCGACGACGCGCCCTAGACTCACCGCTCGTTGGCCCACAGTTCTTCGGTGAGGTCCTGGAAGGTGGCCAAAGCGATCTCGTCGTCGGCACGCCGCAGGGCTGACCTGCTCATCAGTGCCCGTACGGTCGAACCGTCCTTGTGCGCGAGTTCGACGACCATGTTCGCCAGACCGTCGACGAGCGAGAGCACCGACTCCGTTTCCAGCGCGCCATAGAAGATGTCGTAGAACTTCAGCGCCACGACCTCCTCGGCGTCGCGGCCCAGAATGTCGGCGAACGCCCTGTTCGCGAAAACGATGGTGCCGTCCTGAAGCACCGCCAGAGTGGGGACCGGGATCCGCTCCAGTAGCACCAGTGCCGGCAGCTGCTTGAGCGCCTCGATCGGCGATGGGCTGGCCTGCGCAGTTCGTCGACGGTCCACCGCTTGATTATTGTCCATCGCGGCGTTCATCGCCGAATCCGGCATCAACGGTCTGTTTTGCCGGACGCGTGCGGATAATGACACGCTGAACGGATGGCGTACAGCGAGGAGCGTGCATGACGACGAACGGCGAATCAGCGGTCCTCGTCCTGGCAGCCGGTGCCGGAACCCGGATGCGGTCTGACATCCCGAAGGTGCTGCACACCCTGGCCGGCCGCAGCATGCTGGCGCACTCACTGCACGCGATCGCCAAGATGGCACCGCAGCACTTGGTGGTGGTGCTGGGCCGCGATCACCAGCGCATCGACGAGTCCATCCGCGAACTGGCCGAGACCCTTGGCCGACCGATCGACACGGCGACGCAGGAACAGCAGCTCGGCACCGGGCATGCGGTGCTGTGCGGCCTGGCGGCGCTGCCCGACGATTTCCACGGCGTCGTCGTCGTCACCGCCGGCGACGTCCCGCTACTCGACGCCGACACGCTGGCCGACCTGGTCGCCGCGCACAACTCGCGGGGTGCTGCGGTCACCGTGCTGACCACCACGCTGGACGATCCGACCGGTTACGGCCGCACGCTGCGCACGCAGGACCACGAGGTGATCGCGATCGTGGAACAGGCCGACGCGACGCCGTCGCAGCGGGAGATCCGCGAGGTCAACGCCGGTGTGTACGCCTTCGACATCGCGGCGCTGCGCTCGGCGCTGAGCCGGCTGTCCGCCGACAACGCGCAACGCGAGCTCTACCTGACCGATGTCATCGCGATCGTCCGGCAGGACGGGCAGGTGGTTCAGGCCCGGCACGTCGACGACAGCGCCCTGGTGGCCGGGGTCAACAACCGGGTGCAGCTGGCCGAGTTGGCCGCCGAACTCAACCGCCGCATCGTCTCGGCCCACCAGCTGGCCGGCGTCACCGTCGTCGACCCGGCGACCACCTGGATCGACGTGGACGTGAGCATCGGGCGAGACACCGTGATCCAGCCGGGAACACAGCTGCTGGGCGGCTCCCGCATCGGTGCGCGCTGCATCATCGGCCCGGACACCACGCTGACCGACGTCGCGGTCGGTGACGGTGCGTCGGTCGTCCGCACCCACGGCACCGACGCCACCGTCGGTGACGGCGCCACGGTCGGCCCGTTCACCTATCTGCGACCCGGCTCGGTCCTGGGCGCCGACGGCAAACTGGGTGCATTCGTCGAAACCAAGAACTCCACGATCGGCGCCGGCACCAAGGTGCCGCACCTCACCTACGTCGGGGACGCCGACATCGGCGAACACAGCAACATCGGCGCTTCCAGCGTCTTCGTCAACTACGACGGCACCTCCAAGCAGCGCACGACGGTCGGTTCGCACGTCCGCACCGGCTCCGACACCATGTTCGTCGCGCCGGTCAGCGTCGGGGACGGCGCCTACACCGGCGCCGGCACCGTGGTGCGCGAGGATGTTCCGCCCGGCGCGCTGGCAGTCTCCGCCGGCCAGCAACGCAACATCGAGGGCTGGGTCGAGCGCAAACGGCCCGGTAGCGCCGCCGCGCAAGCCGCAGAGCGGGCACGCGCCGGCGACGATGCGGAGCGAAGCGACGAGGAGGAGCGGTGCAAAACAGCCTCCGCCGGCGACGATGCGGAGCGAAGCGACGAGGAGGAGCGGTGCACAACAGCCTCCGCCGGCGACGATGCGGAGCGAAGCGACGACCAGACATGATGCAAACGTCGCAGCGAACCCGCGATTCGCTACCTAGTATTCGTACTGCAGCCATCCGACCCGAACCAGCGAGGGCAGCCCGTGAGCTACGACTGGACCGATAACCGCAAGAATCTGATGCTCTTCTCGGGTCGCGCACACCCGGAGCTGGCCGAGCAGGTGGCCAAGGAGCTCGACGTCCACGTCACCGCGCAGACCGCGCGGGAATTCGCCAACGGCGAGATCTTCGTTCGCTTCAACGAATCGGTCCGCGGCTGTGACGCCTTCGTGCTGCAGTCGGCCCCCGCGCCGGTGAACGACTGGCTGATGGAATCGCTGATCATGATCGACGCGCTCAAACGGGGCAGCGCCAAGCGGATCACCGCGGTCTTGCCGTTCTACCCGTATGCGCGGCAGGACAAGAAACACCGTGGCCGCGAACCGATTTCGGCCCGACTGGTCGCCGATCTACTCAAGACCGCCGGTGCCGACCGGATCGTCACCGTGGATCTGCACACCGATCAGATCCAGGGGTTCTTCGACGGGCCCGTCGACCACATGCGTGGGCAGAACCTGCTGACCGGCTATATCGGGGACAACTACCCTGACGGCAACATGGTGGTGGTATCCCCCGACTCCGGACGGGTGCGGATCGCCGAGAAATGGGCCGACGCGCTGGGCGGCGTGCCGCTGGCCTTCATCCACAAGACCCGCGACCCGCGGGTGCCCAATCAGGTGGTGTCCAACCGCGTGGTGGGTGAAGTTGCCGGGAAGACCTGCGTGCTGATCGACGACATGATCGACACCGGTGGCACCATCGCCGGCGCGGTGAAGCTGCTGCATAACGACGGCGCCAAGGATGTGGTGATCGCGGCCACCCACGGAGTGCTGTCCGACCCAGCCGCCGAGCGGCTGGCGGCGTGTGGTGCTCGCGAAGTGATCGTCACCAACACGCTGCCGATCGGTGAGGAGAAGCGGTTCCCGCAGCTCACCGTGCTGTCCATCGCTCCGCTGTTGGCCAGCACCATCCGCGCAGTTTTCGAAAACGGTTCGGTCACAGGGCTGTTCGACGGAGACGCTTAGATGGCGAGTGGCACCGTCGTCGACGTCCTGTGAGGCCACCGCTACGACGCGGCGCCGCATTGGTGGCGTGTGCGGTGGCAGTGGCCGGTTGTGGGCCGAAAACTCCTGACTATCAGTCGATTTGGTCGACCACCCCGACGACCACCAGCGCGGCGCCGACCGAGCGGCCGATCCCGTTCTCGCAGTATCTGGAAAGCAACGGGGTCACCGGTTCACCGGTCGAGCCCGGCACCTTGACCGACCTGACCGTGTCGATTCCGATGCCGCAGGGCTGGCAGCGGATCAACCGGCCCAACATCCCGAACACCACGGAGTTGATCGCCGGCGCCGACGCCTTCCCCAACGCCATGCTCATCGTGTTCAAGCTGGGCGGCGACTTCGATGCGGCCGAATTGGTCAAGCACGGCAACGACGATGCCCGGCTCGCGCAGAATTTCAAACAGCTCGAGTCGTCCAATGCCGACTTCCATGGCTTCCCGTCGTCCATGATCGAGGGCAGCTACAACCTCGGCGACCAGCGACTACACACCATCAATCGGATCGTGATCGCCCACGGCGCCGGCGAAGACGCGGACCGGTACCTCATTCAGCTGGCGGTCACCAGCCTGGCCGACAAGGCCGTCGCCGACGCGGTCGACATCGAGACGATCCTGCACGGATTCACCGTCGCCGCGAAGTAAGTAACCGGCGCCGTCGCTGAGCGTGGCGCCGGATTACTGTGTGAGCCATGACGTCGTGGACCGCCGCAGACCTGCCCTCATTCGCCGGACGTACCGCCATCGTCACCGGCGCCAATAGCGGGCTGGGCGCAGTGACGGCCCGTGAACTGGCCCGGGTAGGCGCGAAGGTGATCCTGGCCGTACGTAACCCCGGCCGGGGTGAAGCCGCCGCCCGGGAGATGACCGGCGACATCGAAGTGCGCCAGCTCGACCTGCAGAACCTCGCCTCGGTGCGGCAGTTCGCCGACGGCATCGACCGCGACATCGATGTCCTGGTGAACAACGCTGGCATCATGGCGGTCCCCCATGCCGTCACCTCGGACGGGTTCGAGAGCCAGATCGGCACCAACCACCTCGGCCACTTCGCACTGACCAATCTGCTGCTACCCAAGGTCACCGACCGGGTCGTCACGGTGTCGTCGCTGATGCACTACATGGGCTACGTCAGCCTGCGCGACCTGAACTGGACGTCGCGGCCCTACTCGGCATGGGTGGCCTACGGCCAGTCCAAACTCGCTAACCTGCTCTTCACCAGTGAGCTGCAACGACGGCTGCAGGCAGCCGGCTCGAAGCTGCGGGCGGTGGCCGCCCACCCCGGCTACTCGCACACCAACCTGCAGGGGCATTCCGGCCACCGAATCGGCGACGCGCTGATGTCTGTCGGCAACCGGTTGGCCTCCGATGCCGACTTCGGCGCCCGGCAGACGCTCTACGCCGTATCTCAGGATGTCGCTGGTGACAGCTTCATCGGACCGGCATTCGGCATGTTCGGCCGCAGTAAGCCGGTCGGCCGCAGTCCGCTGGCCAAACGCGTCGCCACCGCCGGCGCGCTGTGGGAGCTCTCCGAGCGGCTGACGGACACGAAATTTCCGCTCTGAGGTGCTGATGCGTTAGCCTGACCGGGCGTCACGGCGAGGGTGGCTTACGCAAGCCGCCGTTATCGACGGGGACCGACTCACAGTCGCGATCCTGGCCGTGCCCCGGAACTCACACAGGAGCGACATCATGGCCAGAGCTGCCAACAAACTTCCCGCATCGGTTCGTACCGAAACCGGCAAGGGCGCGTCCCGACGGGCCCGCCGCGAAGGCCGAATCCCCGCCGTGCTCTATGGCCACGGCTCTGAGCCACAACACCTGGAACTGCCCGGTCGCGACTTCGCCGCCGTATTGCGTCACGCCGGCACCAACGCGGTGCTCACCCTGGACATCGAGGGCACTGAGCAGCTGGCGCTGACCAAAGCGCTCGAAATACACCCGATCCGGCGCAGCATCACCCACGCCGACCTGTTGGTCGTCCGCCGCGGCGAGAAGGTGACCGTCGAGGTCAACGTCGAGATCGAGGGCGACGCCGCTTCCGGCACCCTGGTCACCCAGGAGACCAACACCATTCTGATCGAGGCCGACGCGCTGTCGATCCCGCAGTCATTGACCGTGTCGGTCGAGGGCGCCGAGCCCGGCACCCAGTTCACCGCCGGCCAGATCACGCTGCCGCCGGGCGTCAACCTGATCGCCGACCCGGACAGCCTGGTCGTCAACGTGGTGGTCGCACCGACCGAAGAGGACCTCGAAAGTGAGGGCGCCGGCGAGGCCGTCGATGGCGCACAGCCCGCCGACGAGGGCGAAGGCGACGGCGAGGCGTCCGAAGCCGAGTCCGACTCCGAATAAGCCGTGGCCGGCCCACAACTGGTGGTGGGTCTGGGCAACCCCGGACCGAACTATGCGCAGACACGGCACAACCTGGGGTTCATGGTTGCCGACCGGCTCGCTGTCCGGTTGGGCTCGAACTTCAAGGTGCACAAGCGCTCCGGCGCGGAGATAGCCACCGGCCGGCTCGGCGGACGTTCAGTCGTGTTGGCCAAGCCGCGCTGCTACATGAACGAGTCCGGCCGCCAGGTCGGTCCGCTGGCGAAGTTCTACTCGGTGCCGGCCGCTGACGTCGTGATCATTCACGACGAGCTGGACATCGACTTCGGCCAGATCAGGCTGAAGCTCGGTGGCGGCGAGGGTGGCCACAACGGACTTCGTTCGGTCGCAAGTGCACTCGGCACCAAGGACTTTCAGCGGGTGCGAATCGGGATCGGGCGTCCACCCGGACGCAAGGACCCAGCGGCGTTCGTGCTGGAGAACTTCAGCACCGCCGAACGCCCCGAGGTGCCCACGGTGTGCGAACAGGCGGCCGACGCCACCGAACTGCTGATCGAACTCGGCCTCGAGCCGGCCCAGAACCGGGTGCACGCCTGGTAGGGCTACCGGGTGAAGACGGTCATCGGTGTCCAGGGTAATAGTGGAGCCATGGACGCAATGGGAACGGACGACCTGATTCTGGTCAGCATCGACGACCACGTCGTGGAGCCGCCGGACATGTTCCTGCGCCACGTCCCGAAGAAGTACATGGACGAGGCGCCAATTGTCGTCACCGACGCTCAGGGCGTCGACCAGTGGATGTATCAGGGCCGCCCGCAAGGCGTCAGTGGCCTCAACGCCGTGGTGTCGTGGCCGGCCGAAGAGTGGGGCCGGGACCCGGCGGGCTTCGCGGAGATGCGCCCCGGCGTCTATGACGTGCACGAGCGGGTCCGCGACATGAACCGCAACGGCATCCTGGCGTCGATGTGCTTCCCGACGTTCGCCGGCTTCTCCGCGCGTCACCTCAACATGCACCGCGAAGAGGTCACGCTGGTCATGGTGTCGGCCTACAACGATTGGCACATCGACGACTGGGCCGGCTCCTATCCGGACCGGTTCATTCCGATCGCGGTGCTGCCGACCTGGAACCCCGACGCGATGTGCGCCGAGATCCGCCGGGTGGCCGCCAAGGGCTGTCGCGCTGTCACCATGCCGGAACTGCCTCACCTGGAAGGGCTTCCGAGTTACCACGACGACGACTACTGGGGCCCGGTGTTCCGCACCCTGTCCGAGGAGAACGTGGTGATGTGCCTGCACATCGGTACCGGCTTCGGGGCGATCAGCATGGCGCCCAACGCGCCGATCGACAACCTGATCATCCTGGCCACCCAGGTCTCGGCGATGTGCGCCCAAGACCTGCTGTGGGGCCCGGCGATGCGCAACTACCCCGACCTGAAATTCGCCTTCTCCGAAGGCGGAATCGGTTGGATCCCTTTCTATTTGGATCGCAGCGACCGGCACTACACCAACCAGAAGTGGCTGCGCCGCGACTTCGGCTCTCAGCTACCCAGCGACGTGTTCCGGGAGCACTCGCTGGCCTGCTACGTCACCGACAAAACCTCGCTGAAGCTGCGTCACGAGATCGGCATCGACATCATCGCCTGGGAATGCGACTACCCGCACTCCGACTGCTTCTGGCCGGACGCCCCCGAGCAGGTGCTGGCCGAGCTGCGCGCAGCCGGCGCCGATGACAGCGACATCAACAAGATCACCTGGCAGAACTCCTGCCGGTTTTTCGACTGGGATCCGTTCGCCCGCACACCACGCGAGCAAGCGACCGTGAAAGCGCTGCGGGCCAAGGGATCTGATGTCGACGTGTCGATCCGGCCACGCAAGGAGTGGGCGCGGCTCTACGAGGAAAAGCAGCTCGCCGCTAGGTGACCAGCGTGACGGAGTTCGCCCGGCGCAACTTGCCCGACGACGTCTTCGGGATGGTGCCGGGGCCGAGTACCACGACGTTGCGCGGCCGCACGTCGACCTCGGTGACAACCTCGTGGGCCACCTGGTGCTCGATGCGGCGCACTTCGACGGGGTCCTGGTAGGCGTTGGACTCGACCGCGACGGCGAAGGTCTCGCGGGAGTGCCCGGCGTCCAGCCGGACCGCGACGGCGCAGCCGATGCGCACGCCCTCGACCCGGCCGGCGGCGCGCTCGATGTCGGTCGGGTAGATGTTGCGGCCGGCCATGATGATGACGTCTTTGACGCGGCCACACACCACGATGTGACCGTTCTCCATCTGGTAGCCCAGGTCGCCGGTGTCATACCAGCCTTGTTCGTCCTGTGCGGGCAGGAATCCGCCCATGGTGAGGTACCCCGGCGTCACGCACTCGCCGCGCAGCTCGATGACGCCGACGCCGCGGGCGAGGCATCACTTCGCCGTTCTCGTCGACGATGCGGGCCTCGAGATCCTTGAGCAGCGGGCCGAGCGATGCCAGCCGCCGGGTGTTGCCCTTGCTGGAGGGGACGGCGCGGCGCAGCGCGGCCAGCAGGTCGGCGTCGACCTCGTCGACGACCAGCCCGGCGTTGCACTCCGAGAACGACACCGCCAGCGTGGTCTCCGCCATGCCGTAGGCGGGCAGGATGGCCGACGGCTTGAGCCCGAAGGGCTTACCCGCGTCCAGTAGGTCCTCGACATCGGCGGGGTCGACGGGCTCGGCGCCGGACAGCGCGAACCGCAGCGTCGACAGGTCGTACTGACCCGGCTCGGCCTGCTTGCGCAGCCGCTTGGCGAACAATGCGTAGGCGAAGTTGGGCGCCGCGGTCATGGTGCCCTTGTACTTGTCGATCAGCTTGGCCCACAGCAGGGTGTCGCGCAGGAAGTCCATCGGCGTGACCTTGACCAGTTCGGCGCCGAAGTACATCGGGATGGTCAGGAATCCGACCATGCCCATGTCGTGGAAGCAGGGCAGCCAGCTGACCATGACGTCCTTGTCGACGTCGTACTCGGCGCCGATGAACATCGCCTCGGCGTTGGAGTAGATGTTGCGGTGCGTGATCTGGACGGCCTTGGGAGATCCGGTCGATCCGGACGTCAACTGCATCAGCGCCAGGTCGTCTTCGCCGGTCTCGAGCGGGTCGATCGGCTCGCCCTCGAGCAGGTCGCTGATCTTGAGTACCTTGATGCCCTTTTCTTCGAGCACCGGAATGGCGACGAGGAACGGCTCGGAGACGATGACGGCGTTCGCCTCGATCATCCCGATGACGTTCATGGTGTCCTCGGCCCAGACGGCGAGGTCGGTGCGCGGGGTGGGCTGGTGCAGCATCGTCAGGCTGGCGCCACGCATCCAGAGCGCCTGCGCCATCGGAGCGATCTCCACCGGGAAGCCGGCCAGCACGCCGATGGCGTCACCGTGTCCGACGCCCGCGGCGGCCAGTCCACCGGCGATGCGGCGGGCCCGCTCGTGCACCTCGAGCCAGGTGTGCCGGACGGGCTCGTACGGCTCGCCGGTGACCATGCCCCGCGTGCTCTGGTGAGCGTTGCGGAACATGTTCTCGGTAAACCTGCTCACGATTGCCTCCTCGGTTCCGGCGCCATCGCCCGGCTCTTAATGTTGCTCCTGCTCAAGCACACATTGGGATAGCCGCGCGCCCACAATTGGGCAGCGATTTCATCTCGAATCGGTGGCGACGCCAACTCCGCGCGCAACGTCGCCTGGTCGCTGATGATGCGCCCGCCGGTGTCGAAGGCGGGCGACAGAATCAGGCTTGTTGCTTGACCGGAAATCATCACCGCGCCATATCTTAAACTCCTCTTAGAGAAGTGCCAAACTGTGGGGCGAAATCGGTGCTGCGCGCGTGGTCATGCCCTGTCATGTCCTGTCTGAGGGCGCGGGCACCAGCCGGGCGCCGTGCACCGGGCCGCTGGCGACGCGGACCGTCCGGCACACACCGGCCCCGGTGAGTTCGGTGCCCACGTCGACGGCCGAGGACGCGGATCGGCACAGGAACGCGCACGTCGGCCCCGATCCCGACACGATGCCCGCCAGTGCACCGGCCTCGACGCCGGCCCGCAAGACCCGGCGCAACGCCGGCTTCATACTCAGCGCGGCCGGCTGCAGTTCGTTGCCCAACAGCGGCGCAAGCTGCTCCGGGTCACCAGCGGCCAAGGCGGCCACCACCGGTTCGGGGTCATCGAGGCGCGGCGGTGCCCCGACTTCCCTGAGCCGGTCGAGTTCGCGGAACACCTTCGGGGTGGACAAGCCGCCTTCAGCGAACGCAAGCACCCAATGAAAAGTGTTGCGGGCCAATACCGTAGCGAGTTCCTCGCCGCGGCCCGTGCCCAGCGCGGTACCGCCGTGCAAGGCGAACGGCACGTCGCTGCCGAGCTGCGCGGCCAGCGTGTGCAGATCGCGGCGGGCCACGCCGAGTTCCCACAGCGAGTTGATCGCGACGAGAACGGCGGCCGCATCCGCGCTGCCGCCGCCCATTCCGCCGGCCACCGGAATGCTCTTGTCGATCGAGATCGACACGTCCGGCGCACGGCCGACGTGCTCGGCCATCAGCTCGGCGGCCTGCCAAGCCAGATTGCGCTCGTCGAGGGGAAGCTGCTCGGCGCCCTCGCCGGTGATCTTCAGCGACAGCACGTCGGCGTTGCGGACCGTGACCTCGTCGACCAGCGACACGGCATGAAACAACGTCGTGAGCTCGTGATAGCCGCTGTCCAGCAGGTCGCCGACGGCCAGATAGAGGTTGATCTTCCCGGGCGTACGGACCGTCACCGACCCAGTGGGCACCCACTGAGCAGCGATGCTCGGATCCATCGGCACCGAACGAGACTATCGCCCGGCGGTCAGCTCGCCGACGCGTGCCGCGCGGATGTGCCGCCGCCCCGCGGACCGGCGTCGCCGACTTCGCCCGAACGTTGATAGAGCCGGACGAATTCATCGACGGTCAGCGTCTCGCCGCGGCGGGCCGGGTCGATGCTCGCCGCGAGCAGCCGACTCGCCGATTCATTGCCTGAACCCGCCCACTCGACGAAGGCATTGCGAGACGTCTTGCGGCGCTGCGCAAATGCGGTGTCGATGAGCTTGAACACGTTCTGGCGGAATGTCGCGTCGGTCGGCCACGGCGGGTTGGTGTGCCGGTCGATGCGCACCAGCCCGGAGTAGACCCGCGGGATCGGCCAGAACACCGTCGGCGACACCGTGCCGTGCCGGCGGACCTGACCGTGGAAACGGACCTTGACGCTGGGCACGCCGTACTCTTTGCCGCCCGGTTCGGCGGCGAGTCGCTCAGCGACCTCGGCCTGCACCATCACCATTACCGTTCGTAGCGTTGGGAATTCGCCGAGCAGATGCAAAATGGCCGGGACCGCGACGTTGTACGGCAGATTCGCCACCACCGCTGTCGGCTCGGAAGCCAGATCGCCGCGGACCGATGGACAGCACGTCGCGGTTGATCACGTCGAGTCGCTGGATTTCGCTGTTCGAATGCTCGGACACCGTCTGCGGCAGTCGCTCGGCCAGCACCGGGTCGATCTCGACGGCGCTGACCGTGCAGCCGCGGTCCAGCAATGCAAGGGTGAGCGAGCCGAGGCCGGGGCCGACTTCCAGGACGTGGTCGTTGCGGTTGACTCCGGAGGCCGTCACAATCCGGCGCACGGTGTTGGCATCGTGAACGAAGTTCTGCCCCAACGATTTACGCGGCCTTAATTCGAGTTCCTTGGCTAACCGTCGAATTTCGGTCCGCCCAAGTAACTGGATGGTCAGCGCGCACCCGCTCGTCCGCTGCATACCGGCCATGCGCCCCAGCCCTGACGGGCGCGCGTCACCTCGGCGACGGCGATCTGCTCTTCCCGGCTGGCCATGTCGGCGCGCGGCGCAAACCGCAGGCCGCCGTTGCGCTCCCAGGTGTTCTGGTCGAACTGCACTCCGCCGTAGTAACCGTTTCCGGTGTTGATCGCCCAGTTGCCGCCGGCCTCACAGCGCGAGATCGCGTCCCAGATCTCACCGTTGCCGACGTTCGGCACCTCGGTGCCCGGCTTGGTGCCGACCCGCACGACCGCGTCGCGGGCGGGCGTGATGACGTGGCTGGCCACCGGCAGGCGACCGGTCTCGATGCCGTTGACCTTGGACACCGCGTACGTCATGTCCTGGCTGCCCGCGGCACCCTTGTCCTCGACGATCTCTTTGCTCTTGTTCAGCTGCGGGTCTTCGATCCGGTGCCGCGGCGGGTCGAGCGGCACCCGCTCGGTGATCTTCTCGATCCGGTTGCGGATCACCTGGATGTGCATGCCGTCGATCACCGGCGCGACCGCGCCCGGGGAGACCTGGTCGCTCTGTTCCAGCGGCACGCCGAGGGCGGCCAGCAGATCGCCGACGCGGGCCGCGGCCAGATGAACGTTGCGCACCACGCCGCCGTCGTCGAGCTCGACGCTCTTGGCGCTGACCACCGGCAGGGCCATCCCGGCCAGCGGGACACGGCTGCCCCGCGACGCCGCGGCCGGCGCGGTATCGGTCATCGCCAGCTGGGCCAGCGCCTCGTCGACCGTGGAGGCGGTGGTCCACACCTGCTTGGTGTTCTGGCCGTCCAGCGAGATCTGCAGCGGCCGGCTGCGCCGCAGCACGATGTTGGCGGCGTTGGGCACCCGCTCACCGGCGGCCGGGTACAGGTCGTCGCGGTCGCTGACCGTGAACCCGTTCTCCTTGATGATGTCGATCACCCGCGACTTCATCGTCGTCACGGTCATGGCGGTGCCGTCGACGCTCAGCGTCACGGTCTTGTAGTCGGCGACCGCGAAGGCGCCGGCGAATGCCAAGACCAGCAGAAGGCCCGCGACGAGAAGGCGCAGAGCCGGCGAGGGAGCCTGATGGAGTTTCGTAATCACGTTCAACGCGCGTGTATCCCGACCTCAAAAGCAACATGAGTGACAAATAAAGGGGCCCACGAGGGCCCCCACCGTTCGATCACAAGACGGTAACGAAATGCCCTGGCTAGAGCAACTCGGACCGGGCCACATTAACCGATTTTTAACGCTCCTGCGCCAACCCGTAGGCCCGGCGGGCGTTGCCGGTGGTGATCTCGGCCAACTCCTCAGCGGGCCGATCGAGCAGCTCCGCCAGCGCCCGCACGGTGTAGGGCAGGCAGTACGGCTCGTTGGGCGCGCCCCGGTACGGGTGCGGCGTCAGAAACGGCGCGTCGGTCTCCACCAGCAGCTGCGCCGTCGGGACCAGCGGGACGGCGTCGCGCAGCTCGCGGGCGTTGCGGAAGCTCACCGTGCCGGACAGGCTGACCAGCCAGCCGGCGTCGACGCAGGCGCGCGCCAACTCCGCGCCCGACGAAAAGCAGTGGAAGATCACGGTTTCCGGCGCGCCCTCGGCCCGCAGCACGTCGAGCACCTCGGCGTCGGCGTCGCGGTTGTGGATCATCAGCGGCTTGCCGGTCCGCTTGGCCAGGTCGATGTGCCACGCGAAGGCCTCCCGCTGCACGGCCGGGTCGGCGCAGCCGTCCAGCTTGCCCGGCCAGTACAGGTCCATGCCGGTCTCCCCGATCGCCACCACCCGCGGGTGGGCCGCCAGCCGCTCGATCTCGGCGCGGGCGTCCTCGGTCAGCGCGTCGGCGCGGGTGGGGTGCAGTGCCACCGCGGCGTAGACGCGTGCGATCCCACTCCGCGGCCTGCGTCGCCCAGCGCGCCGACGCCAGGTCGTCGGCGATGGTGACCACCGCCGTCACGCCGACCGCCGCCGCGCGATCGACGATCGCGTGCACGTCGTCGGCGTCGGTCGCCCCGCAGGCATCCAGGTGGGTGTGCGCGTCGATCAACGGGCTCAGCCGCGGCGGGGCGGGCGGCGGCGGACGTTTGGAGCTCACGCGCACACAATAAGGTGCCCGACAAATAAGGTGAGGGGCGATGAAGCCGTACTACGTCACCACCGCGATCACGTACCCCAATGGCACCCCGCACGTCGGGCACGCCTACGAGTACATCGCCACCGACGCGATCGCCCGGTTCAAGCGGCTCGACGGCTTCGACGTCCGCTTCCTGACCGGCACCGACGAGCACGGCCTCAAGATGGTCGAGACCGCGGCCGCCGAAGGCATCCCGACCGCCGAGCTGGCCCGGCGCAACTCCGACGTCTTCCAGCGGCTGCAGAAGAAGCTGAACATCTCCTTCGACCGGTTCATCCGCACCACCGACGCCGACCACCACGAGGCGTCCAAGGAGATCTGGCGGCGGATGCAGGCCGCCGGCGACATCTACCTCGACACCTACTCGGGCTGGTACTCGGTGCGCGACGAGCGGTTCTTCGTCGAGTCGGAGACCACGCTCGTCGACGGCACCCGGATCGCCGTCGAAACCGGCACCCCGGTGACCTGGACCGAGGAGCAGACCTACTTCTTCCGGCTGTCGGCGTACGCCGACAAGCTGCTGGCCCACTACGACGCGCCACCCGGACTTCATCGCGCCCGAGGTGCGGCGCAACGAGGTGGTCAGCTTCGTCACGGGCGGTCTGCGGGACCTGTCCATCTCGCGCACCTCGTTCGACTGGGGCGTGCAGGTTCCCGAGCATCCCGACCACGTCATGTACGTCTGGGTCGACGCGCTGACCAACTACCTGACCGGTGTCGGCTATCCCGGACACCGAATCCGAACTGTTCCAACGCTACTGGCCGGCCGATCTGCACATGATCGGCAAGGACATCATCCGGTTCCACACGGTGTACTGGCCCGCCTTCCTGATGTCGGCCGGAATCGACTTGCCGCGAACGGGTTTTCGCGCACGGCTTCCTGCTCAACAGGGGCGAGAAGATGAGCAAGTCGGTCGGCAACATCGTCGACCCGAACACCCTGATCGACACGTTCGGCGTGGATCAGGTGCGCTACTTCCTGCTGCGCGAGGTCCCATTCGGTCAGGACGGCAGCTACAGCGAAGACGCGATCATCACCCGGATCAACGCCGACCTGGCCAACGAGCTCGGCAACCTGGCCCAGCGATCGCTGTCGATGGTCGCCAAGAATCTCGGCGGCGTCGTTCCCGACCCCCGGCGAATTCACCGCCGACGACCTCGAGCTGCTCGCCCTCGCCGACGGTCTGCTCGAGCGGGTGCGCGCCGAATTCGACGTCCAGGCAATGCATCTGGCGCTGGAAGCGATCTGGCTGATGCTCGGCGCGGCGAACAGGTACTTCTCGGCGCAGGAGCCGTGGGTGTTGCGCAAGAGCGATTCCGAGGCAGACCAGATGCGCTTCGCGACCGTGCTCTACACGACCTGCGAAGCGGTGCGGATCGCGGCGCTGCTGGTTCAGCCGGTGATGCCGGAGTCGGCGGGCAAGCTACTCGACCTGCTCGGCCAGTCGCCGGAGCAGCGCAGCTTCGCCGCCGTCGGTACCCGGCTGGAGCCCGGCACCGCACTGCCGGCGCCCACCGGCGTGTTTCCGCGCTACCAGGTCGACTGAGTTCGTCAGGCAGTCAAGCGAATACGGACCTTCACGCGTCCGTTGGCATCCCGGTGCGCCACCGCGTGTCCGGCGCGCTCGGCGCCATCCAGCGTCAGTGTTACCGGACCGCCCTCGCCGAGGAAGTTGCGCCACCAGGTCTTGGCGTCGGGCAGGTTCGCGCCAACCTCGATCTCATCGCCGTGACGGCGGTAGGACACCGGGATGCTGAACGTCCGTCCGGACCGTCGCCCCGTGTAGGTGATCAGCGTGACGTTGCGCCGCAGTACCGCCCCGAAGCGGGGCGAGGCGGCGATCGCCGCGACCGGCGCGTTGAAGAGCGGAGCCGCTCGCATGATGAGCCGCGTGACATTGACCATTTTCGTTGACCTTTCATATCAGCAGCGTCACGCACAATGCCGTGACCGCCGCACCTTGTAGGACCGCCCTGACAGTGATGACGGTGTCCCAATTCTGTTGCAGCGCGCGGGCATCCATCGAGATTCCGGATTGATCGGCCGCGGCGGTGAGTCGGCGGTTGATCGGCGCGCTCACCCGCAGATAGATCACCAGCCACGCCACCAGCAGCACGACAGCGATGCCCGCCGCCCCGGCCTGCGCCCAGCGACCGGACGCCGCGGCGAGCCCCGCACTGATCGCCGCGGCCACCAAGCCGATCACGCCCGGCACCGGCATCCGCCGATCCCCGTAGCGATGGATGTTGCCCATCACCGCGAGCAGTGCCCGGTCATCGACGCGAGCCAGCGCGGGCCGTTGCACGATCGCGCAGAACACGTCGGTGCCGTAGACCACCCCGGTGCCCAGCACCGCGATCAATGCGAACAACTGTGGCCATGGAGCGCTCCTCTACAGGTGTTAGCGACGCTAACCCCCTAGCCCGATACGTGTCAATAGCGTCGCTAGATTTCTATCAGCGCTAACATTATCGCATGGCCATCGAGGACCGCCGGGCGCGCGAACGGGCCGCCCGCCGCCAGCTGATCACCGCCACCGCGCGCAAGCTCGCCGAAGAGGAAGGCTGGGACGCCGTCACCACCCGCCGGTTGTCCGCCGAGATCGAGTACAGCCAGCCGGTGCTCTACAAGCACTTCGCCGGCATGGAGGGCATCGTCGCGTCGGTCGCTGTTCAGGGTTTCGGCGAACTGGCCGCGCGCTCGCCGAAGCCCGCGGCGAAGCCGCCGACGGCCGGGACGCTCTGGCCCGAGTTGCCCACGCGTTCATCGGGTTTGCCCACGACAACCCTGCACTGTTCGACGCGATGTTCACCCGGGCGACGACCCTGCCGTTCGCCGCCGAGGACACGCCGGCCGAGCTGAACGCGGCCTTCAACGAGCTGCGGACAGCGGTCGACACGGTCGCGGGCGCACGCGATCCCGACACGCTGGCCGAGGTGGTCTGGGCCGCCCTGCACGGACTGGTGACCCTGGACCGCAGCCGGCGGTTACGCCCCGATTACCGCGACGCCCGCATCGACGTCCTGGTCGACGAACTGTGCGCGAGGACGTGAGCCTGGTCACACAGAGTCACATCCGGGCCCTCCGGTGTCTTGAGGGCAACACCCCAGAACAGGAGACCCCCATGACCGCGCAGCGCACTCACATCGTCGTGATCGGCGGCGGATACGCCGGCACACTGGCCGCCAACCACCTCCGGCTCAACGCCGACGTCGACATCACCGTGGTCAACCCGCGGCCGGTGTTCGTCGAGCGAATCCGCCTGCATCAGTTGGTCGCCGGCAGCGGCACCGCCGCCGTCGACTACGGGACCCTGCTCGGCGAGGGCATCCGTCTGGTCGTCGACAACGCCGAGCGGATCGACACGACCGCGCGCACCGTCGAGCTCACGTCCGGCGCGGTGCTGGACTACGACTACCTGATCTACGCGGTCGGCAGCACCGGCGTCGTCCCGGCCGCGGTGCCCGGCGCGACCGAATTCGCCTATCCGATAGCCGAATTCGAGCAAGCCGAGCGGCTGCGCGACGCCCTGGACGAGCTGCATCCCGACGCACCGGTCACCGTCGTCGGCGCCGGGCTGACCGGCATCGAAACTGCCTCCGAGCTGGCCGAGCAGGGCCGGACGGTGAGCCTGGTCTGCGGCGGAACACTGGGTCCGTCACTGAGCGGGCCGGGCCGCCGCTCGGTGGCCAAGTGGCTGAGCCACCTCGGTGTGACGTGCTCGAGACCGCGAGGGTCGACAAGGTCCACGCCAACGGGGTGGTGCTCGACGACGGCGCCGTGCTGCGCAGCGCCGTGACGGTCTGGACCGCGGGCTTCGGCGTGCCGGAGCTGGCCGCCCGCAGCGGGCTGCGCACCGACGCGCTCGGCCGGCTGCTCACCGATGAGACACTGACCAGCGTCGACGATCCCCGCATCGTGGCGGCCGGTGACGCCGCCGCGCCGTCGGGCCAGCCGCTGCGGATGAGCTGCCAGGCCGCGATCCCGCTCGGCGCCCAGGCCGCCAACACCGTGCTCAGCCGCATCGCCGGCACACCACCCGCGGCGATCAACCAGGCGTTCACCGGGCAGTGCATCAGCGTCGGCCGCACATACGCCACCATCCAGATCGCCCGCCCCGACGACACCCCGCTGAACCTGTTCATCGGCGGCCGCGTCGCCGCGTCCGTCAAAGAAGCGGTCTGCAAGGGCACGGTGTGGGGCATTCGCAAGGAGGCCGCCAAGCCCGGCTGGTACCGCTGGCTCAAGGGCGGCAAGCGGGCGCAGCGGCTGGCAGCCGAGGCCGTCCCGGTCCGATGACCGCCTCCGACGAGCACGCCGAACGGTTCATGCTGCTGCGGCCGCTGCTGTTCACCATCGCCTACGAAATCCTCGGCTCGGCAACCGAATCCGACGACGTCCTGCAGGACAGCTACCTGCGCTGGGCCGACGTCGACCTCGCGGCGGTGCACGACACCAAGGCCTATCTGGCCCGGCTGGTCACCCGTCAGGCGCTCAACGCGCTGCGGGCGGGCGCCCGCCGCCGCGAGGACTACGTCGGGCCCTGGCTGCCCGAGCCGCTGCTGCTCGACGAGCAGGACCCGTCGGCCGATGTCGTTCTGGCCGAATCGGTTTCGATGGCGATGCTGGTGCTGCTGGAGACGCTGAGCCCCGACGAGCGCGCGGTGTTCGTGCTGCGCGAGGTGTTCGGCTTCGACTACGACGAAATCGCCTCCGCGGTCAGCAAATCGGTGCCCGCGGTGCGGCAGATCGCGCACCGGGCCCGCGAACACGTGCAGGCCAGACGCAAGCGCTTCGCGCCGGTCGACCCCGAGCAGAACACCCGGATCACCGCGGAGTTCATGGCGGCGGCGGCCGGCGGCGATGTGCAGGCGCTGATGTCGATGCTGGCTCCCGACGTGGTGTGGACCGCCGACAGCGACGGCAAGGCCAGCGCGGCCCGCCGTCCGGTGGTCGGCGCCGACAAGGTCGCCCGGGCGATCGTCGGTCTGATCACGCCGCGGCATGCAGATGCCCGACGTCCGCGCCGAGATGGTCGTCTGCAACGCCGCGCCCGCCGTGCTGCTCTACGCGGCCGACCAGTTGGAGGGCGTCTTCACCGTCGAGATCGTCGACGGCAAGATCACCAACTTCTACGCGATGCGAAATCCCGACAAGCTGGCGGCCGTCACGACCGCACGCAAAATCAGCCGCGGCTGAGATTTCTGCCAAGCTAGGGCCGTGCGGATCGACCGGCTCGGCGATCTGGGCAGCCCCCACCAGGTGCTGCGCGCCGTCGGCGACGCCACCAACCGGCTGGATCTGCCGCCGCCGGCCGCGCTGACCGGCGAGTGGTTCGGCGCGCTGGCCGTGATCGCGCCGAGTCTGTCAGTACAGCCGGTCGACGCCAGCCGACGCCTTCGACGTGCGACCGCGGGCTCGCACAGCACGACGGTCGGCGGCGGCTGGATCGGCTACCTGTCCTATCCGGATCCGGGTTCGCGACGGGCAGCCCGCGCGGGTGCCCGAGGCCGCCGGCGGCTGGACGGACTGCGTGCTGCGCCGCGACCGCGAACGGCAGTGGTGGTACGAAAGCCTGTCCGGCGCCCCGATGCCCGAGCTGGCTGGTCAAGCGCTCAGCACTCCGACGCCCGCGCGGGCGCTTCCGCATCGACTGGGACGCCGCCGACCGCGCGGCCCATCGCGCCGGCGTGCTGGCCTGCCTGGAGGCCATCCGCGGCCGGCGAGGTCTACCAGGCGTGCGTGTGCACCCAGTTCACCGGCCCGATCGCCGGGGCTCCGCTGGACTTTTTCGTCGACGCCGTCGCGCGCACGGCGCCGGCCCGGGCGGCCTACGTCGCCGGACCCTGGGGCGCGGTGGCATCGCTGTCCCCGGAGCTGTTCTTGTGTCGCCGTGGCGACACGGTGACGTCGAGCCCGATCAAGGGCACGCTGCCGCTCGATGCTCCCCCGTCGGCACTGCGGGCCTCGAGCAAGGACGTCGCCGAGAACGTCATGATCGTCGACCTGGTCCGCAACGACCTGGGCCGGGTCGCGGTCACCGGATCGGTCACGGTGCCCGAGCTGCTCGCGGTGCGGCCGGCGCCGGGGGTCTGGCATCTGGTGTCGACGGTGTCGGCGCAGGTCCCGCTCGAGCTGCCGACCTCGGCGCTGCTGGACGCCACCTTCCCGCCGGCATCGGTCACCGGCACGCCGAAGATACGGGCCCGCCAACTGATTTCGCATGGGAGCACTCCACGGCGCGGAGTCTATTGCGGCACAGTCGGTTTGGCGTCACCGGTGGCGGGCTGCGAGCTGAACGTCGCGATCCGCACGGTGGAGTTCGACGCAGCGGGCAATGCGGTGCTGGGCGTCGGCGGCGGCATCACCGCCGACTCCGATCCGGACGCCGAGTGGCAGGAATGCCTGCACAAGGCCGCCCCGATCATCGGGGCGGCGCGCCTCAGCCGCGGGCGCGCAGCACCGCGTCGTAGAGCTCACGCCGTGACGGCGCGCCCGGATGTAGCGGCGATCACCTGGGCGCAGGCGTCCTTGACGCCCATCCCGTCGTCGACCAGCGCGATCACCTCGGCCACCAGCGTGGGCAGATCGGCACCGCAGCACAGCGCCGGCCAGCACGACGGTGATCTCGCCGAGCACCCCGTCGGCCGCCCACGCGGCCAGCTCGTCCAGCGATCCGCGCTTGACCTCCTCGTGGGTCTTGGTCAGCTCGCGGCACACCACCGCCCGCCGCTCCGCACCGAGTGGTCGACCGCGTCGACGCAGGCAGCTCGGCCAGCCGGCGCGGCGACTCGAAGAACACCGCACGTGCGCTGCTCGGCGGCCAGCGACGCCAGCCACCTCCGGCGCGCCGCCTGCTTGCGCGGCGCGAAGCCCTCGAAGCAGAACCGGTCCGACGGCAGCCCGGACACCGCCAGCGCCGTCGTCACCGCCGACGGGCCGGGCAGACAGCTGACCGGCAGGCCCGCCTCGGCACAAGCCGCCACCAGCCGGTAGCCGGGATCGCTGATCAGCGGCATCCCGGCATCGCTGACCACCAGCACCGTCGCGCCGGCGCTGATCTCCTCGACCAGGCCGGCACCCGGGACGCCTCGTTCTGGTCGAAGAAGCTGACCACCCTGCCGCGGTCAGGCACATCGAGCGCCTGGGCCAGGGTCCGCACCCGGCGGGTGTCCTCGGCGGCCACCACATCCGCGGTGGCCAGCGCCTCGATCAGCCGCGGCGAGGCATCGGACGACTGTCCCAACGGCGTCGCAGCGAGCAGCAGTCGACCTCTTGTCAGCGTCGCTCCGCCTCACAAGGGTGGATCGCACTGTCCTGAAGATCGTCGCCGGCGGCCACAGGTGTCATGCCCCACAGCCTACGATCGACTGCTTGACTACGCCCGACCGCGAACTCGTCGCCGACGAGCGCGCGGTCCCGGTGATCAGCCCGGGGCCCCTGGTGCCGGCACCCGATTTCGGGCCGGTCGACCGGCTGCAGGGCTGGGTGATGACGGCCGTCATCACCGCGCTGGCGGCCATCACCCGCACCCTCAACCTGGCTCGCCCACCGATGCCGGCACCCCGATCTTCGACGAGAAGCACTACGCCCCGCAGGCCTGGCAGATGCTGCACAACCACGGCGTCGAGGACAACCCCGGCTACGGCCTGGTGGTGCATCCGCCGGTCGGCAAGCAGTTGATGGCCCTCGGCGAAGCGCTCTTCGGCTACAACGGCCTCGGTTGGCGGTTCACCGGCGCGGTGCGCGGCGTCGTCATGGTGGCACTGGTGGCCCGGATCGTCCGGCGGATCACCCGGTCGACGCTGATCGGCGGCATCGCGGGGCTGCTGATCATCGCCGACGGCGTCAGCTTCGTCGCCGCCCGCACCGCCCTGCTGGACGTCTTTCTGGCGTTCATAGTCGTGCCGCGTTCGGTGCGCTGATCGTCGACCGCGACCAGATGCGCGAGCGCATGCACGTCGCGCTGACCGAGGGCCGTATCGCCGAGACGGCATGGGGTCCGCGACTCGGGGTGCGCTGGTGGCGGTTCGGCGCCGGCGTGATGCTCGGACTGGCTGTGGGACAAAGTGGTCGGGCCTGTACTTCATCGTGTTCTTCGGGCTGATGACGCTGGCGTTCGACGTCTCGGCGCGCCGGCAGTACCGGGTGCCGCGCCCGTGGTTGGGCGCTGTCCGCCGCGATCTGGCCACGGTCTACGCGCTGTTGCTGATTCCGTTCGGGGTCTATCTGGCCTCCTACGCGCCGTGGTTCGCCTCCGAGACGGCCATCGACCGGCACGAGGTCGGCCAGTCGATCGGCGAACGGCGGATTTCCCACTGCCCGATGCGATCCGCTCGCTGTGGCACTACACGGCCGAGGCCTACAAGTTCCACGCCGGTCTGACGAATGCCGCGGGCAACCACCACCCGTGGGAATCCAAGCCGTGGACGTGGCCGATGTCGCTGCGGCCGGTGCTGTACGCGATCGACCAACAGAACGTGCCCGGCTGCGGCGCGCAGTCGTGCGTCAAGGCGGTCATGTTGGTCGGCACGCCGGCGATGTGGTGATTTCGGTGCCGGTGCTGGGCTGGGCGTGCTGGCGGACGTTCGTGCGGCGGGACTGGCGCTACGCCGCGGTGCTGGTCGGCTACTGCGCGGGCTACCTGCCGTGGTTCGCCGACATCGACCGGCAGATGTACTTCTTCTACGCCGCCACCATGGCGCCGTTCCTGGTGATGGCGATTGCGCTGATCCTCGGCGACATCCTCTACACGCCCGGCCAGAGCGCCGAGCGACGAACCCTCGGGCTCATCGCGGTGTCCTGTTATGTCGCGCTGGTTTTCACGAACTTCGCGTGGATGTTTCCGGTGCTGACCGGGCTGCCGATCTCGCAGACGACGTGGAACATGGAGATCTGGCTGCCCAGCTGGCGTTAGCCATTTTGTGTCGAAATGGGCTAGGACAGGGAGCACGACTCCTTGAGCGCCGGCGCGTAGGTCAGGTCGCCGCATTCGCATTCCCACGAGGTGTGTCGACCTCGTCTGCATGCGCACGGCACGACTCTGCTACCATAGTGTGTCCGGGCAGCAGCCAGTGCCCGCGCGCACAGCGGTAAGGCCGTTTGTCCGTATATAGCTCGGCGGCGGTTACCGTCGTCAACATCAATAGTCACACCCACGACACTGACAGGGTCTCGCGACGAGACAGGTCGGTTGCCGCATCGTTATGGTTTGGTGCCCTCCCCCGGGCGTGTCGGTTACCTAGCCGTCAGCCCTCAACGCGCAGCCCCACCTGAAGTATGGTTTAGGTTGTGGACCCCAGGAGTTGCTCCCCGGTGAACTCGCCAGTCGGGCCGGCGTGGCGATCTCGGCCCTGCATTTCTACGAACGGGAGGGACTCATCACCAGCAGGCGGACGTCGGGTAACCAGCGGCGCTACACCCGCGACACCCTGCGGCGGGTCGCGTTCATCAAAATGTCTCAGCGGCTGGGCATCCCGCTGGCCCGCGTCCGCGAAGCGCTCGCCACGCTGCCCGCCGACCGCGTGCCGACCAGTCGGGACTGGGCACGGCTGTCGGCCGGCTGGCGCGCCGACCTCGACGACCGGATCGTGCACCTGCAGCGGTTGCGCGACAACCTCGCCGACTGCATCGGCTGCGGCTGCCTGAGCCTGCGCACCTGCGTGCTGTCCAACCCCGATGACGTGCTCAGCGCCCAAGGACCAGGAGCCGGCGCCAGTCGCCGCAATCTATGATATCGAACATTTGTGCGATAGCATCGGTGCCGTGGCGTTGACGGTTCAGGGGTCGCTGTTCGAGTGCAACGAACGCCGCTCTCTGGGCGACGGCGCCTGGATCGACATCCGCTCCGGGTGGCTGACCGGCGCCGACGATTGTTGGGCGAACTGCTGAGACGATTCCGTGGCGGGCCGAACGCCGGCAGATGTATGACCGGGTGCTCGATGTGCCCCGCCTGGTGAGCTTCCACGACCTCACCGCCGAGCACGCGCCGCATCCACAGTTAGCCCGGATTCGGCGGCGGCTCAACGACATCTACGCCGGCGAACTCGGCGAGCCGTTCACCACGGCCGGCCTGTGCCTGTATCGCGACGGCGCCGACAGCGTGGCCTGGCACGGCGACACCATCGGCCGCAGCAGCACCCAGGACACCATGGTGGCGATCGTCAGCCTCGGCGCCACCCGGACCTTCGCGCTGCGCCCCCGCGGGGGCGGCCCGTCGCTGCGGTTGCCGCAGGCGCACGGCGACCTGTTGGTGATGGGCGGCTCGTGCCAGCGCACCTGGGAGCACTCGGTACCGAAAACGTCGGCCGATACGGGCCGCGGATCAGTATCCAGTTCCGGCCCCGCGACGTGCGCTAGACATCAGCTCCGATCGCGGCGACCGATTTGACCAGCAGGTCACGGGCCTGCCTGGTGTCAACGGGCTTCGGCGGGCTGGCCCTGCACCACCACCGGGTTGGCGCTGACGATCACCTGATAGTCGCCGAAATGCGCGGAGTAGTTGTACAGCTCGCCGCTGCGCGGCTTGCCCTGCACCACGGTCTGCAACACCCGGTGCACGCCAAGGGTCTGCGTTCCGTCGATCTGCGGCACGTCGACGACCTCGATGAGACCGCGCACCCGACCGCCCTGGAATGCCACCTTCTTGCAGTTGCGCCCGGGCTCGTTGAACGGCACCGGCGGGTACGTCTGCACGGCCATCGCGATGAAGCGGCCGCCATCCCCCTCGGCGGACACCGCGGCCATATTTCCCTGCAGGCCCGGCGGCATGTCCTCGCCGACCACGAACGACGCGCAATCAGGCGGATCGAATGTCAGTCCCGGCGGAAGCTTCTGCGTCGAAAGCACCTTGGGGTCGATGCCGGTTTTCGCCGTCTCCTTGACCTTGTAGCCCGGTCCGAAGTCGGACTTCACCTGCGCGATCTTCGTGATATCGGCGGAGGGGGGCGCCTCAGCGGGGCGGGAGCAGGCCGCCAACAGGCAGACACTTCCGATCGCTACCGCAATCCGCATCATTCGCGCCAATCTAACGCACCGCCCTCAGCCACGTAAGGCCGATACCGTTTTCACCAGCAAGTCGGCCGCGAACTGGGGCGTCAGCGCGGCATCTGGCGAGCCGGGGTCACTGATCAGCGTGGTGAACGCGTAGTAGTCGCCCAAATAGGCGGTGAAGGTGCTTGCCCGCGAACCGATTTCATTGCCGCCTTCGACCGATGTCACGATTTCGGCGGCCATGCCCAGGGTTTCAGCGCCATCGATGCGAGGCGCGTCGACCAGATGAACGCGCGCTGGCGCGCCGCCCGGTCATGCTCCATTGCCGGCACTGGGCAACCAGGGAGCGATCCAGCGCCAGCGGGCCCGTCGGCGCCGCGACCATCACCGCATACACCGTGCCGCCCGCACCCGATCCCGAAATGCCTTGGGCGCGTTGCCCGTGACCGCCGGCCGGGTCGGCCAGCGCCGCGCAGCGCGGCGGGGTCGCGACGCCGGCTCCGCCGAGACCCCAAATGCCCGGTGGCGCAGTCACATCCACCACCGGAGCCACCTCGTAACCGGGCGGCATGTCGCGCCGCACCCGCCTGATGTTGGCGGGATCGACGTGGCGTGCCGCCGCGCTGACCGACGGCGCCGGCGGGTGTTGGCTCGGGTGAGCGCACCCGGCGAGCAGCAGGAAACTGCCGCGGCCGCCCAGAGCCGCATGCTAACTGACGGCCCGAATCACTTGACGCGCAGTGTGTTTGATTTCAGTGACCATGTCGCGGCTCAACGAAGATGCTCGGAATCGGGCACGTCGATGACGGTGGTGACCACTCCGACGTCGTCGCGCTCCCAGAACGCGCCGTAGTGGTCCATGATCGTGCGCATCGCCACGTTGTCGGCGAGCATGCGGCCGGAGAACTTCTGACCCCGGCGACCCGCGCGGCAACGGACAGGGCGGCGATCAAAAACGATCCGATCCCACGGCCCTGGTAGGCGTCCGCGACGGTGAACGCGATCTCGGCGACCTCCGGGTCGTGGTCGTCGCGCACGAACCGCGCGTCGGCCACCGGGTTGCCGTCCAGGTCGGTCATCACCCAGACGAAGTGGTCGACGTAATCGACCTCGGCCAGATAGTCCATCAGCGCCGGGCTGGGCACCCGCGCCGACATGAATCGCCGATACAACGTCTCGCTGGAGAACCAGACGTGGCCCTGCAGCGTCCGCTCGCTGTCGCCGGGCAGCACCGGACGCAGTAGCAGTTCCGTGCCGTCGCGGGTGCGGACCGGGATCGGCGTGAGAAAGGCCGCGAGCCGCTGCCGCACGGTGCGCACCAACCGGGTCATGATCCCGGGGATGTGCACCAGCCGCGCGAACGCGTCGCTGTCGCCGATCCAACCGGTCAGCAACTCGGTGGTGGTCACCGTCGCGGTCCGCGGGATGTGGCGCAGCAGCGCGATCTCGCCGACGATCGTGCCGGCCGACACGTGCTCGACGGTCACCACGTCGTCGTCGGCGACGTGCTTGATCTCGGCCGTGCCCGACGCGATGAGCAGGAAAGACACCGCCTGCTCGCCCTGTTTCATCAGGATCTGGCCCGCGGCGGCCTGCAGGGGTTGCAGGCTGGCCGCCAGCGGCATCAAGTCCTCGGCGGGACACCCCTTGAAGATCTCCAGTGCGGCGAGTTCATCGGCGCGCAGCGCGGTCAGTTCGGTCACCATGCCGCCCCTGTCGCCGTTGAGATACTGCCAAGGCTAGGGGCTTCGATCGTGTTGCAGCAAGGACATCCGCCCCGGCAGACTCACTCAGATGAGCAGCACCGAGGATCCGCTGGAGACGACCCGTGATTTGCTCGACCGCGAGGCGAGCCTGCGGCACGGCTTCCTCGACGTGCTTGGTGAGTCGGTCGCCAGCGAAACCCCTACGGTGGCGCAGCTGGCGATGAACAGCCCGTTGGTCGCACGGTGTACGAACGGCTGTGGCGCCCGGTGGCGTTCTACGTCGCCAGCGGCGTCACCACGGGCAGCGAGCAGCGCCGCGCGGCTGACGCCTTGGACCTGTCGGGCACCTCACGGTTGCTTGATATCGCTTGCGGCCCAGGCAATTTCACTGGAAAGTTGGCGGAACAACTGCCAGCGGACGGACTCGCGGTCGGGTTGGACATCTCGGTACCGATGCTGACCCGCGCCGTGCGGACAACAGCGGGCCGCGTACCTGCTACGTCCGCGGTGACGCGGGAACGCTGCCGTTCGGCGACGAAACCTTCGACGCCGTCTGCTGTTTCGGCGCGCTCTATCTGATGCCCGAACCGTTTCAGGTCGCCCGCGAAATGGTGCGGGTGTTGCGACCCGGCGGTCGGGTGGCGATATTGACCAGCTACGCGAGCCCATCCGCCGATCCGGCAGGCGACCGAGGCGAGCGCGAAGGCGATCGGGCTGCGCTTGTTCGATCGCGACGCGTTCGTCGACCTGTTCGCCGAGTCCGGCCTGGTCGGCATCGAGCAGCAGATCCAGCGCACCTTGCAGTTCGTGACCGCCGGCAAGCCCGACTGACGATCAGGCCATCGAGTAGAAGCCCTCGTCGGCCCGCGGGATCGCCGCGCCCCACCGGCGGCCAGGGCCTGCGATTTGAACACGTGGGCGGCCGCACTCGGCTGATGCCGGGCGGCGACGAACGTGCCTGCATAATTGGTCGGGTGGTGCCGGCCCCAGAGCAGCACCTCGGTCTCTTTGTCGTTGCCGGCGCAAGCACCTGCCGGCGTACGGCGTCGCTTTTGACCATCACGTCCGTCGCGACCGCAAGCATGTGCGGACGGGGCAGCGCCGCCGCGCCTTCGGACCCGCAACCGCTTGGCGACGCGCGCGCCCAGAATCCGGATCGGCCGGTCGTCGACGGCGCCATCGATTTCCCCGTCGACCACGACGCTGACATCCCAGCCCGCCATCGCCCGATCGAAGATCAGCCCGCCGATCGACATCACCGCGTCGGCGATGTTCCGGCAACCAGCTGAAATTGGTACCTGCCGACATCGTCGGGGGCCTCGCGCAGCGACGACGCCCGCGGCAGTGGAATCGGGCGATGCAGTTGCTTGAGCGGGCTGGCGGGAGCGGCCACGTGTTGTCCGTTCGACGTTTACGCAATTCTTGGCTGACACTACGAATATAGAGTAGCCTGGTGGACAAAAACCTAGCTCGTCGCCAGGATCTGCTTTGACACCGAAAGCGCGGGTGAGCCGCCGCTACACTGCCGGAATACCGAACAGACGCAAGCCCAATCCCGACCAACGCCGCCGCGAACTTTGCGACGCGGCGATACAGCTGCTCGCCGACGACGGCGCAAAGGGCCTGAGCCATCTGAAGGTCGACGGCCGCGCAGGCGTTCCCGACGGCACCACCTCGTTCTATTTCCGCACCCGCTCGGCGTTGCTGCACGCGGTCGCCGAGCGGATGGTCGAACTCGACCTGGCGGCGTTGCAGGCGGTTGCCGACAGCGCGGCATCGAAGACGGGGCCGCATCGACGCTGGCCAAGGTGGTCATCCAATCCGGCGAAGCGCCGCAGCTGAGCCGCACCCGAGCGCGTTACGAGCTGACGATTCAGGCCACCCGGGATCCGGCGATCGCCGCGACTCTGCAACGCGCCACCGACGCCTTCACCAAGCTGCACCACGACATCCTGGTGCAGCTGTTGCCGCACGGCGCCGACCTGGATCCCGATGTCGTCGACGACCTCAGCAACATCACGCTGACCTTCATCAACGGGCTGCTGATGCGGCTTGCCCACGGCGACCGGATCATCGACACCCCCGAGCAGCTCGACGGTGTCCTTTCGGCGATCGTCGTCGGCGTCCTGGGCAGCGAGCAACAGGGCCACCTCACCCACGACGGCGCCGCGCTGCGATCGCCCGCAAAACAGCCTGCCGAATCCGGCCCGCGTTCTCTACGGCAATAGAGTTAACGAACAACCGAAGAGGGAAGGGATGCGAAGACCTAATAGGGGGAAGACGGGAAGGGGGTGGGGGTGCGAAGCAGTGAGCACCGCACGCCCGAGGACAGGGCACGCAATTTCCGGTCGAGGATGGGAGAAAGGAGGCGAAGCAGAGAGGTAGCGGGCCGAGACGGAACAGAGAGACGGAAGAAGAGGGGACGATGGCGGGATGTGGGGAGCACCTGCGGTAGGGGGGGGCCGGGGGACCGCGCGGAGATCCTTTTACGCGCCCGGAGCGGCCCGCTACGTCACCCGCGACGTACTTTCCACGGCCAACCGTGACAGGGCGCCGTGATGATGACGTGAGGTGCCGCACCGGAGCCATTCGGCTCGAAGCGAACAATTCAACATTCACCGGCAACCCCGCCAGACCTGGCCTTATGTCGGCACCCATTGGGTGGAGGCCCGCCTGGAAAGTCGCATCGCCATCGAGGAGATCCTCAAACGCTTCCCGGAAGGGACGTCGACCTGACCAAAGTCAGCCGACTGACCGTGCGGGGAGGGAGACCATGGGCGTAAGTATAGCGGTCGGTGGCGGGAAGGTCGCGTTCATCAGTGGGGCGGCGCGGGTTTTTTTTCCTCGCCTCTGATGAATCTCGTTACGTCACCGGCGTTTCGCTACCCGTCGACGCGGGCAGCTTCTCAAATAATCAACCAACGATGGGGAGAAACATGGTCTGAGTTCGACTACGAAAAGCTGAAGAAAGAAGCCGAGCAGTACATCAAGTTCGAGAAGGACAAGAAGAACCGCATCGCCTACATCACCTTCGACCGCCCCGAGGCCCAGAACGCGACCAGCCTGGGCATGCGGCAGAACTACGCCGACCTGATCCACAAGTGCAACGTCGACGACGACGTCAAGGTCGTCGTGATCCGCGGCGAGGGTGATGATTTCGGCAGTGGTGGCGACCTGCCCGAGCAGCGCCCGATGCTGGAGAACCCGGGCCTGCCACTGCATCATGAGGTCGCGATCAACGACGACGACGTCAAGTACCCGCCAGGTGGTTCGTACCGCTACCTGTCCACCGTGACCGACTTCTACGCCAAAGCCCGCGCCGGAAACCGCCCGCTGCAGGAGCTTCGAAAGATCAGCATCATCGAGGCCAAGGGCTACTGCTATGGCTGGCACTTCTACCAGGCCGGCGACGCGGACCTGGTGATCTCCTCCGACGACGCCCTGTTCGGGCACCCGGCTTTCCGTTACGTCGGCTGGGGACCGCGGCTGTGGTGGTGGGCCGAGACGATGGGCCTGCGTAAGTTCTCCGAAATGCTGTTCACTGGCCGGCCTTTCAGCGCCAAGGAAATGTACGACTGCGGCTTCGTCAACAGCGTGGTGCCGCGGGACAAGCTGGAAGCCGAGACCGAGAAGTACGCGATGGCGTGCTCGCGGTCCCGCCCGACCGACACGGTCGCGGTGCAGAAGACCTTCCTCGAGCTGTACAAGCAGCACAAGGGCGAGTACTTCGGCAGCCTGCTGACCGGCATGGTCGAGGGCATGCTGCCGATGATCCAGAACGACCAGGAAAGATGTCGACCTCGCTGGAGGAACCTTCGAGAAGGGCCTCAACAACGTGGTTAAGGACAACGACCTGAACTTCCCGCCCGAGTGGCGGCTGAGTCGCTCGGGCCGCGCCAAGCCCTGACGTCTCGAGGTCAGTGCGGCGACGACGCCGGCCGATGAACCTGCGGATCCTAGCCGGTAGGCCGACTAAACGCTTTGCTCGGCGGTGGACATGCTGGCCGTATATAGTCATTCGAACTGCTGCGCGCCGACTGCGAGACTGAATTTTACGAACTGCCGATAACTTATTGCGGATAACCGACGCGGCACCCCGGGCTTCGCGTCACATCGGAGGAGACCTTGCCACGCAACCTGGTCACCCGCGTCGCCACCAGATTGATGGAGACGACGGCGTCAACGGTTGCCGAAGTCAATGAGCAGGTACTCGCCGAACTCGTCGAACATCTCGACATCGATGGCGCCTTCCTGCGCCACAACGACCACAAGATCAGGGTGTCGAAATTGGTTGCGGTATGGCCGCCGCGACGCGACCCCTCGGTCCCCGACTCGGCGGCGGTTGCCCACTTCAGCAGCGCCGACCCGGTTCTCGCGTTGTGCGAGCACGGCAAGAAGCTGGCAGTGATCAGACCGGAGCCCTCCGACCCGGTTTGCGCGCGCTGGATAGCGACCTCGCAGGATCGTTGGGGCATCGATGCCGACAAGATCACGGCGCCGTCGGCAGCGGCGGCGCCCTTGATCTCGGGGGGCGTCACCACCGGCCAGCTGGTCTGCGTGAAATTTCGTCGCAAGAAATGGCGGCTCGATGAGCTCAACACCATCCAGACGGTCGCATCCCTGCTGGCGCAGCTGCAGGCCCGCATCGCTGCCGAGGAGAAGCTTCGCAACCTCGCCGAACACGACGATCTGACCGGCCTGCACAACCGCCGCGCACTGATGGCGCATCTGTCCGAACGACTGGCTGCGGGCAACCTGGTCCCGTCCCGGTGTTGTATCTCGACCTGGACCGGCTGAAGTCGATCAACGACTATCTCGGCCACACCGCCGGTGACTGGTTCATCCGGACGTTCGCCGAGCAGCTGCAGATGAAGGCCGGCGCCAAAAGCATGACCGCCCGCCTCGGCGGTGACGAGTTCGTCGTCGTGCCGATCGGTCGATGTCGATCGAGGCAGCGGAAAAGACCGCCGAAGAACTGTGCGCGGCGTTGCGCGATCGGATGGCGCTCGACGGCCACATGATCACCCGCACCGTCAGCGTCGGTGTCGCGGTGGGCATCCCGGGCCGCGACAACACCAGCGACCTTCTGCATCGCGCCGACCAGGCGGTCCTGACGGCCAAGCGCGCCGGCGGTAACAGCGTCGCGGTGTTCACCGATGACATGTCGTTGCAGCGCCTGTTCCGCAACGACATCGAACTGCACCTCGGGGCGAGATCGACAACGACGCGCTGTTCCTGCACTATCTGCCCGAGGTCGACATGTGGACCGGCGCGATCCTGGCTGTCGAGGCGCTCGTCCGGTGGCGGCATCCGACCTGGGGACTGCTACTGCCCGAGTCGTTCATCGGCGTGGCCGAATCCACAAACCTGGGCGGGGATTTGGGCCGTTGGGTGATGCGAACCGCGATCGGGGAGTTCAGCCGCTGGCGTTCGCGCGGCGTCGGGCAGAACACCATGTTGCGGATCAATGTGTCCCCCGCCCAGCTGGTCAGCCGAGGCTTCGTCAGCAGCGTGGCCGAAACCATCGATGAGTTCGGCATCGACGGTGGCTCGGTGTGTCTGGAGATCACCGAACGCGCCGTGGTTCGTGACATCGACACCACCCGCAAGACGCTCGAGGCGCTGAAGGAAGTCGGTGTCCAGATCGCCATCGACGACTTCGGCACCGGTTATGCCGTTCTGTCGCATCTGAAGTCGCTGCCGGTCGACACGCTCAAGATCGACACGTCCTTCGTTCGCGACCTGGGCACCAGTAGCCGTGACCTGGCGATCGTCCGGGCGATCATCGGCCTGGCCGAAGCCTTCGGCCTGCAGCTGGTGGCCGAGGGTGTGGAAACCCCGGCCGCCGCACTGACCCTGATGCGGCACGGATGCCACCGCGCGCAGGGTTACCTGTTGTCTCGCCCGCTGCCCAGCCACGCGATGGAGTCGCTACTCTCGTCGCGCTGGATGCCCATGCCGTTCCTGGCCGACAGCCAGGCCCTATCCTCGACAACGATCTGACAACCATGAGCGACGTAAACGACAAGCGTTCCGATACGACGCGCGAGCAAATCCTGCGAGCCGCGGCGCACCAGTTCGCCCAGCGTCCGTATTACGCCGTCGGCCTCGACGACATTCTGGCCGACGCGCAGCTGACCAAGGGCGCGATGTACTTCCACTTCCGCTCCAAGCACGCGCTGGCGTTGGCGATCGTCGACGAGCAGACCGTCAGATCCGGCGCCGCAGTCCAGGAGTTGTTCACCCGCAAGCTGTCCGGGCTGGAAACTCTCATCGACGTCTCGTTCCTGATCGCCATGGCCGACATCACCGAAGACATCACGCGGGCAGCTTTCAACCTGCTCGAGTCTGTCGGCCGCACCGAGAAGCTGCAGGAGCGGCTGCTAGGCGGGTGGATCGAACTGCTCAGCGAAATCGCCGGACGCGGAATCCGTGAGGGCGACATCGTCGACCGCGCCGATCCAGAAGACATCGGACGCCTGCTGGTGTCCATTTACATGGGGCTGCGTCAGGCCAGCAACCTGGACGACCCGGTGGTACTGCTCGGTGACTACCAGAAAGCCTTGTCGACGGTGCTACGCGGAATCGTGCAACCCGACAAGATCGATTACTTCGCGCAATTCTTGAAGCGTCGCACGGCTCTGGCGATCAAGGCCGTCTCTCCGCCGGAGATTTAGGACAACTGAAGCGGCTAGCGCTCGTCAAGCCACAGCTGCTCGGTCAAATCTTGAAACGTCGCAAGCGCAATGTCGTCATCGGCGCGGATCAACGCCGACCTACTCATCAGCGCGCGCACACTCGACCCGTCCCGGTGGGCCAACTCGACTACCTCGTTGGCCAGGGATTGCACGACTGTGACCGCGGACTCCGTGGTGAGCGGGAGGTGGAAGATCTCGTCGAACTTCACGAGACACGTCCTCGCGGGCCGCGGCCGACCATTTCGGAGAATGCGGAATTGGCGAACACCAGCGCGCCGTCCTTCGCGATAGCGAGCACGGGAACCGGAATCCGCTCCAGCACAACCAGAGCAGGCAACTGCTTGAGGGTGGCCATCGGCGAAAGACTCTTCTGGCCGTTACGGCGTCGCTCCACGAGCTCATTATGGTCCATTTGACCCAGCTTAGTGCCTGTACTCGATCGGCCCAAGCTTTGATGTTTCTGTGAACCATTGAGGTAGAGCCGATCGATCTACGTGCTGATGGGTTCAGTGGAGCTGGCTCCGCGGAAAGCGGGCATTCCACGTCACATGAGCATTCGGCGCGCCTCACTCAGGCGCTCCCGCACGATAACCAGGCGCTTGGGCGGATCGCCCCCACCCTTCGGATTCAAGCGCCGCTCCCATGCGGTCGGGCCTTAGTTTCGCACCGCGTCATCGATGCGGATGTCATGGCGGAGCTCCCTGGCGAACAGCTGGGCCTGAGTTAGTTCGGAGCGTCGGAGTCAGCGGAATGACGTTGGCCGTCGCTTCATCGTCATTATCCGTCGCCGCCATTGGCAGTTTGCCCCGGATAGCTGGCCCGAAGGTGCGCGACAATCCTCGCGATCAGCCTCGACAGCGCCATCCCTACCCCCTGACGGTCATAAGCTCCTGTGCACCACACTTAGTCCTGTATGCTTTCCAAGGCAATCGCCATGCTAATCAGGAAAAATAAATATCACAACCCGTCCAATATAAACACCCCCGTACAACCCGTCGATGCGGACAGCGTACCGGAACAGCAAGAGGCGCTGACTGACACACTCAGCAGCATGTCCAGAGACGCCAGTATGGCGATGGACCGCGCGACGCGGGCGCTGTTGGAAGCGGATCTGGCCGTCGCTGAACGGGTGATCGGCGATCATGACCGCATTGTCGAGCTGCAAACCAAGGCGGAAGAGACCGCTTTCGTTCTGCTGGCGTTACAGTCACCTGTCGCCGGCGACCTGCGACTCGTGGTCGGTTCGCTACAAAACGTGGCCGACGCGGAGCGGATGGGCGGGCTGGCCCTGCACGTCGCGAAGATCGCGCGCCGCCGCCATCCCAACCACGTGTTGCCCGACGAGGTGCGTAGCCACTTCGCCGAAATGGGCCGCGTCGCAGTCGACCTCGGTAATAGCGCCAAAGATGTTGTGGTGTCTCGCGATTCGCAGCAAGCCGCCGATATCAGCCGCGAGGACGACGCGATGGACCGACTTCACCAGCAACTGTTCAACGTCCTGATGGACACCGAGTGGAGGCACGGCGTTGCAGCGGCCGTGGACATCACCCTGCTCGGACGGTTCTACGAACGCTTTGCCGACCACGCCGTCGAGATCGGTCGTCGCGTTGTTTTCGAGGCGACCGGCGGCACCGGCGGGCAGTAACGCTTCAGGCACCTGTGCGCGACTGCTGCATAAGCTACTATCTGCGTATGAACGCAAGTAATGGCATTCCTGCGTCGATACCGGACGAGGAAGTCAATCTGATCGTCGAAATCTTCCGAATGCTGGCCGACCCCACCCGGATCAGGGCGTTGTGGGCGCTGACGGGCGGCGAGCTGTCGGTTACCGAGCTCGCCGAACAGGTCGACAAACCGGCGCCGTCGGTCTCGCAGCACCTGGCGAAGCTCCGGATGGCCCGGCTCGTCCGCACCCGCCGAGAGGGCACCACGATTTTCTACAGCCTGGAGAACGAACACGTCAGCCAACTCGTCGCCGATGCGGTGTTCAATGCCGAACACGCCGGACCCGGGGTTCCCGCGCACCATCGTGACGACAGCACGGTGCGCAGTATTTCGCGAGACCGAAACCAGCGCAAGGTAACTCAGCGATGACGCATACCAGCACCCACGCGCACCCGCACCCGCACAGTCACGACCACGACCACCCCCACGGGCTGCGGGGCGCCATCAAGGACGTCTTCGCGCCGCACTCACATGACTCGGCGGACAGTGTCGACAGCGCGTTGGAATCCAGCGCCGCGGGCATCCGGGCGGTCAAAATCAGCCTGTTGGTGTTGGGCGCGACGGCGATCGCCCAGGTCGCCATCGTGATCATCTCCGGGTCGATCGCGCTGGCCGCGGACACCATTCACAATTTCTCCGACGCCCTGACCGCCGTTCCGCTCTGGATTGCGTTCGCGCTCAGCACTAAAGCCGCCACCCGCCGCTACACCTATGGATTCGGTCGCGTCGAAGACGTCGCCGGACTGTTCGTGGTCGCGATGATCACCTTGTCCGCGATCCTCGCTGGCTACGAAGCGATCGAACGACTCATCCACCCGCGACCTATCGCGAATCTCGGCTGGGTCGCACTCGCGGGTTTGGCCGGGTTCATCGGTAATGAGTGGGTCGCGCTCTACCGCATCAGAGTCGGCAGGCGGATCGGCTCCGCCGCGTTGGTCGCCGACGGCCTGCACGCCCGCACGGACGGGTTCACCTCGCTGGCCCTGGCCGGTGCGGGCGGTGTCGCACTGGGTCTCCCGCTCGCCCACCCATCGTCGGGCTGGTCATCACCGTGGCGATCCTCGCCGTGCTGCGGACCGCTGTGCGCGGCGTGTTCCGTCGCCTGCATCGACGGCGTCGATCCCGCAATTGGTCGACACCGCCGAAGCTGTGCTGGCCGGTCAAGACGGGAGTGCGATCGGTGCACAGCGTGCGGCTGCGCTGGATCGGCCACCGCCTTCATGCCGACGCCGAGCTCGACATCGACCCATCGCTGAGTTTGGCTGCGGCACATCGCATCGCACACGACAGCGAGCACGACCTGACGCACGCCCTGCCCAAGCTCGCGACCGCGATGATCCACGCGTACCCAGCCCACGAGGAGAGCTAGCCTCATCGACACGCTCGTCAACGAAGGGGCGATGTCGACTTTGGTGGGTGACTAGCCGAACTTAGCTGGCTGACACATGAAGTTGGGATCGGTGGCACCCCGGGCGGTGTCCACATGCACTGCACAAAATAGGGAATATTCCCGATGAAACGAGGCCGCCGCCAGCGCACACTCACGGAGCAGGGGGCAAGGAGAAAAGGGAACCGGCGACATGAAACGAACACTCATCATCGGCATAGCAACGGCTGCCCTGGTGTCTGCCGGTTTGGGGTGCGCCGGTCTGGAGCTGGCCACCGGCACCGCCCATGCCGGTGCCAATCGCTGGTGTCCGGGGGACCCCCCGCCGCGGATCTCTGCAAAGGCGCCGAATGGCTCCACGATATCTGTTCCAGTCCACCCAGCTTGGGACACGAATGTTTGCCACGACTGGGTGGCCACTGACGGCCATGTGATGGAGGGGAATCCTTGTATCCTCCCCAGTTTTCAGCAATTTATGTGTCCGCCGGGCACAATCCCAAACCAGCAAATGACGCCCGTCCCGAACATTGGTGAAGGTTGATCGACTGCGCAAGGGTCTGGCGCCCCACGCTGTGGGCATGAAGGCCTGAAAGGATGGGGGCCGCGCAACTCGACACGATCGGGTCTCACAGCCCCCGATCCGTGAGCCAACCGACGATCCGACGAAGGGCAAGGTCCTGCCGGTAAGCAACGCCTTCACCACCGGCCACGGATCCAGCTTTATCCAGCGCAGGATCAGTGGGACGGCGCCTTTCCGGGGCACCGACGCGAGCAGTACACCCGCTGGCGCATGGTTGGTCTCGAGGTACTTCTGCACGACGTAGCCACCCATCGAGTGGCCGACCAAGACCGGGGGCGTCGGCAGATCCGTCGCGGCCGCGGCTACATCCTGTAGATAGTCGGCGAACGAGATGAAGCGCAGCCGCCTCGGCGCGGAGCTGCCGCCGTGGCCTCGCAGACTAAGAGCAATTTGAGACACGGCAGACCCAGGGCGTGGGCTGTTCACGGCCGGCGCTGATCCTCGAAGGGTCATCCCCCACCCCCTCTGGGCACTCCTAGCCCATCACCAACTGCGTACCCGCTGTTCGATCTCGTCGCGGATCGGTCGTATCGCGTCGAGCGGTTGGCCGGCTGGGTCGGGTAGAACCCATTCTTCGTAGCGGCGTCCGGGTAGGACTGGACAGGAGTCTCCGCATCCCATGGTGATCACCACGTCCACGGCTTCGAGCATGTCCATGGTCCACCGCTGCGGTTGCTCGGCGGCGATGTCGATGCCCTTTTCGGCCATGGCTGCGATGGCGGCGGGATTTACTTCGGTCGGCGGGTTCGGAGCCACCCGAGTAGACGCTGGCTCGGTCGCCCGCGAGGTGTTTGAAGAATCCCATGGCCATTTGGGAGCGGCCCGCGTTGTGGGTGCAGAGGAACAGCACGGCGGGCTTGGTGCTCGAGCATCAGGCGAGGCTTTCGTGGGTCGACAGGGAGCGAATCGTCCTCTTAGGGCTAGTGATACGTAGACCAGGGCGACCAGCACCGGGCACTTCGATGAGCGGGCCGACGACACCGGCGAGCGCCTGTCCTGAGGTGGCGCCGTAGGTGGCGATGGCGACGGCGATGGCCAGTTCGAAGTTGTTGCCCGCAGCGGTGAATGCGAGGGTGGTGGTGCGTTGGTATCCGAGGCCGAGGACCGCGCCCAGGAGGTAGCCGCCGCCCCACATGACGGCGAAGTAGGCCAGCAGCGGCATCGCGATGCGGAGCACGTCGAGAGGGCGGCTGGTGATCTGGTCTCCTTGCAGCGCAAAGAGAATGACGATGGTGAACAGCAGGCCGTACAGCGCCCACGGTCCGATCCTGGGCAGGAACGTCGTCTCGTACCAGTCGCGGCCTTTGGCTTTCTCCCCGAAGCCGTCGGGAGAGGTATCCGGCGAGCAGCGGGATGCCGAGGAAGATGAGCACTGATTTGGCGATCTGCCACGGCGAGGTGCTGATGGTGGTCTGTTGCAGGCCGAGCCAGCCGGGCAGCACCGAGAGGTAGAACCAGCCGAGGGCGGCGAACATGACGACCTGGAAGATCGAGTTGAGGGCGACCAGCACTGCTGCGGCTTCGCGGTCACCGCAGGCGAGGTCGTTCCAGATGATGACCATGGCGATGCAGCGGGCCAGGCCGACGATGATCAGGCCGGTGCGGTAGTCGGGCAGATCGGGCAGCAGCAGCCACGCCAACGCGAACATCAACGCGGGGCCGACGACCCAGTTCAGGACGAGCGAGCTTGCCAGCAGCTTGCGGTCGCCGGTCACGGTGTCCAGCCGGTCGTAGCGGACCTTGGCCAGCACCGGGTACATCATCACCAGTAGACCGAGCGCAATCGGCAGTGAGATCCCGTCGACCTGAACGTGATTCAGCGCGGAGTTCGAGTCCGGGGACGAGCCGCCCGAGGAGCAAGCCCGACTGCCATTGCGAGGCCGATCCACACCGGCAGGAGCCGGTCGAGCCGCGACAGCTTCTCCACGACCGCAGGCGGCGTCTCGACGTTCCGCCGGTCGGCTCACGATTCGTCAGCGGTGGCGTCGCTCGCCGCTCCGGTGCAGCACGCACTATCGGCGCCAGCAGAGTTGGCCAGGATCGGCGAGTCTGCGCCGAACGTTCCGAGTCGGCGAGGACGGTGTACACCTCCCACTTCTCGCCAGCGGGTCCGGTTACCCACACCTTGTCCTGCGTGGCGAAGCAGCAGGTCGTCCCGATTTCCTCGTCGGTGAACAGGCCCTCGTTGGTCAGGCGCGCAATCTCGGCGTGGACGGCATCGCTGGACTCCACCTCGACGCCGAGGTGATTGAGAGTCCCACCGTGGCCGGGGTTTTCGATGAGGACGAGCTTCAAGGGTGGTTCGGTGACTGCGAAGTTCGCGTAGCCCGGCTTGACCTTAGCAGGGGCGGTGTTGAACAGCTTGGAGTAGAACGTGATCGCCTCGTCGAGGTCGTCAACGTTGAGGGCGAGTTGAGCGCGGGACATGAAGGCTCCAACCTTTGTGGCTTATGTCGAACTACTGACTCGACCGATGATGCCACCTCTTCGATATATGTCAATGTCTATGGCAAGATGGTTGCATGCCCAAGACGTTGCCGGTGGTGGATATGTCCGCGCCGGTGTGCTGCTCGCCGGTCGCTGCTGGACCTGTCGATGACGATGCCGCCTTGGAGATTGCGTTGCGACTCAAGGCGTTGGCCGACCCGGTGCGGGTGAAGCTGGTGTCGCTGCTGTTCAGTTCGGATGCGGGCGAGGTGTGCAGTTGCGACCTGGCGTCGGCGGTCGACTGACCGAATCCACGGTGAGTCATCACCTGTCCCAGTTGCGCCGGGCAGGTCTGGTCGAGTCCGAGCGTCGCGGGATGAACGTCTATCACCGACCGCGACGCGACGCTCTGGTCGCTCTGTGCACGGTGCTCGACCCGAACTGCTGCCGCTAGCACCGCGAGCAATGACCGGAGACGCGCTCGCCGAGCCCTGGCCGATCGCGGATCCCTTGAGTCTGGGTGAGCAGACCGGATCAGCCGTTTTGTGGCCGACAATTCACCGGGGGCACGAAGGGAGCGCACACCGGTTGGAAGTATGGCGGGGGATCAGGTCCGTCCCAGAACGTCTTTGTCAATAGTCCCGCCATCACTCATCGGCACGTTGCCGCGCCCAGATGGGGTCCTCCAATAGGTGTGACAGACAGAGTTGTCCCATACCACCGTGATGTCACGCGGTGGAATGTTGATGTTGCGACTCGGGATCGTGATCGCGCCTAAGTGGTCGCCCGGCAACTGTTGCCCCGGGCACCACTGAAATGGGCCTGTGGACTGAGGGTCTGCCTGCGCGGTACCTGCAGCCGGCCCCACGCCGGCCAGGCCCAGACCGCCCGACACCACGACAGCTGATGCTAACCGCGCGATGACTGTTCGTTTCATGCTCCGATTCCTTCCTCGCGGGACGCCTGCCATCTAGTTTGCGCTGGCAGGCAGCCTCGTTCATCGGGAATTTTCCCTATTTCTGGGGTTGCAATGGAGTACGCCGAAATCATGGGAGCGGCATTCCGTGCGCATCCCGGCTGAAATCGCCAGGCTGGTCAGTGGGTCAGTGTGAAACCGGTGGTGGTGAGTCGGCGAGTCCGAGGTGCTGACGCACGGTGCTGGTCTGGAGCGCATGCATCCCCAGCCGGGTCAGGCCGACATAAAAGCCGCTGGTCCTGCTACTCCGCACAATCAGACGCGTCTGTTCGAGCACCTGGATTGCTTCGTTGATCGCGCGGTAATCAGGATCTGCGTAGGGGTCTGCCCATCGGTGGAAACCGACTTGCCGTTCGGTGAACTGACCTGTCTTGCACCAAGCAACGATGTCGTCCCGAACGTATAGTTCGCTCTTGCCCGGGGAGAGCTGTGGGTGCGAAAACAGCGGCAGGATTGCCGCCGCTACTTCGGCAACTGGCCACGTGAGCCACCACGGCTGATCGCTGGTCATACGCGCATTGAAGCACGGCGGCTATGGCTGGCGGATTTCATTCACACTGACGCACAACCTTCGGCTGTGATGGCTGACGGAAGCCCCTGTGGGAGATTGCCCGCGCGATCCTGAGCACCGCACCCGATTCTCGCTAATTCCCCCAGGCTGTTTCACCAGGTTTTCGCTTGTGGAGCTAAGGGGAATCGAACCCCTGACCTACTCGATGCGAACGAGTCGCGCTACCAACTGCGCCATAGCCCCTGATCGCTAGCAGGCTACCAGTCGCGTCGGGTGCCGCCGAACCGCTACTGCCCGACCGCTCGCGGCAAGTCCCAGTCGTAATCCCGGCGGCATACGGCGCGTAGTCGAGATGCTCGAAGATCGGGTCTTCGTCGTCGATCTCCAGCACCACGGCGCCCGGGCCGCCGCAACCGCGACGGGACGACGTCGTATTCGCGGTCGTAGGTGTTCTCCACGCCGAGCTGCGAGCGCGCCATCCGCTGCATCCGGCGGCGCCGCACCCGCTCCTCGATCCGGGTCTGCCTGCGCAGGTAGCCCAGGTAGAGCACGGTCACCGCGGACGCGACGCTGAAGAACCACCACGCCGCGGAGGTCAGCAGGAACGCCGTCGCCGCCGACAGGACCAACGTCAGCGCCATGATCATCAGCACCCGCTTGCGGACGGCGTATTTGCGGGCAACGACCGCGGCGGCTTTGTCCGGGTCATAGCGGTGCCGCCGGTCAGAACGCCGGCGAGGCGTCCTCGGCGGCTCCTCGCCGACCGGTATCCCCGAGGTGTCGTCGATGTATTCGTACTCGTCGGCGTCGTCGTCGAACGCTTCGCCCTCGTCGTCGTACTCGACGGCGAGGTCGACCTCGGTGTCGGTGTCCTCCGCGGTCTCGTCGTCGACGTCCGCGCTGCGCTGACCGGCAGCGCTGCCGAGTCCGGGTCGACCACCTCGAACTCGAGATAGTCGGGGCCGGCATCCTCGGCGACCGCCGCGGCGGAAACGGTGGCCACCACGCGCGACGGCACGGCGCCGTCGTCCGCGTCCTCGTCGCGTCGTCATCGAGGTCGTCCAGTCGTCGTCGTATTCGTCTTCCTCGGGCTGCCAGTCGGGGTCACTGCGGTGGCCTGCCGCCGGCCCGCCGCGCTTGATCAGCCGGGCGGCCGTGCCGCTGTTGAGCACGCGGGTCGCCAACGCCACGTCGCTGGTGCGCCGCACCGCGTCGCGCTTGCTGACCAGCATCGGAACCAGCACGAACAGCCAGAGCACCACGAGCGATATCCACAACAAAGACTGCGGGATGCTTGGCATGGCGACCCGCTCCTTTCCCCGCCAGACGGGCCCGCTGCCCGACGCCTCTAACAAGCATCATTAGTCACAAATGTCACGTTTGTAACACGACACAGTCCACGATTCACTTCGGCCGCCGGTCACGACTACGCCCAGCGCGGCGCGCCCGTCGCGCACCAGAGCCGACGCCACCGAACCGTAGATCTCCTCGACCGTGAGGCCGACCAGCAGGTGATCCCGCCAGCCGCCGTCGACCTCGAGGTAGCGGCGCAGCAAGCCCTCCTCGCGGAAGCCGACCTTTGCCAGCACCGCCCGGCTCGCCGCATTCTCCGGCCGCACCGTGGCCTCCACCCGATGCAGCCTGACCGGGCCGAAGCAGTGATCGAGACCCAGCGCCAAAGCGCCGGTGGCGACGCCGCCACCGGTGACCGAACTGCACACCCAGTAGCCGATCCAGGCCGACCGCAACGCCCCGTGCGTGACGTTCCCGATCGTCAGCTGCCCGCAGAACTCGCCGTCCAGCTCGATCACATACGGCAGCATGCGGCCCTTGCGCGCCTCCGCCCGCAAGCTCGAACATACCGCCGGCCACGACGAAATCGCGTGTCGCGCAGTCCAATCCGCTTCAGTGCCGGGCTCCCACGGCTCCAGATGCTCCCGGTCGGCCAGCCTGGTGCGGCTCCATTTCGCGGCGTCGCGCAGGCGCACCGGGCGCAGCCGGACCACGCCGGCGGCGACCCGCAGCGGTCCGACCGACAGCGGGCCAGCCGGGGTGCTGGGAGTTCGAGCGCCACAGGTTCACGAGCCATCACCCTCGCTCAGCCGCGCTGAGCCAGAAACGCGACGTCGACGATCTCGCCGGTGCGGATCTGCTCGGCCTCGCGGGGAACGACGACCAGACAGTTTGCCTCGGCCAGCGTCGCCAGCAAATGCGACGAGGCGCCCGGCGCCCCGCCGAGCGCCTGCACCAGATACTCGCCGGTGTCCTGATCGCGCATCAGCTGTCCGCGCAGGAAGCCTTTGCGGCCGGCCACCGAGGTGATCGGCGACAGCGTGCGGGCCTGCACGACCCGCCGCATCGGCTGACGCTTGCCCAGCGACATCCGGATCAGCGGCCGGACCATCACCTCGAACACCACCAGCGCGCTGACCGGGTTGGCGGGCAGCAGAAAGGTCGGCACACCGTCGCGGCCCAACTGCCCGAAACCCTGGACCGAGCCGGGATGCATCGCGACCCGGGTGACCTCCATCTCGCCGAGCTCGGAGAGCACCGAGCGCACGGCCTCGGCCGCGGCGCCGCCGACCGCGCCGGCGATCACCACGATCTCGGCGCGGTTGACCTGACCCTCGACGACTTCGCCCAGCTCTCGTGCGATCGTTGCTGACGATGCCGACCCGATTCACCTCGGCGCCGGCGTCCCGAGCGGCGGCCGCCAACGCGTAGGAGTTGACGTCGTAAACCTGTCCGTTGCCCGGGGTGCGGGAGATGTCGACCAGCTCGCCGCCGACCGAGAGCACCGACACCCGCGGACGCGGATGCACCAGCACCCGCTCGCGGCCCACCGCGGCCAGCAGCCCGACCTGGGCGGCGCCGATGATCGTCCCGGCCCGCACGGCGACGTCACCGGGCTGCACGTCGTCACCGGTGCGTCGCACGTAGGCACCCGACCGCACGCCGCGCAGCACCCGGACCCGCGACTGCCCGCCGTCGGTCCAGCGCAACGGCAACACCGCGTCGGCCAGCGTCGGCAGCGGCGCACCGGTCTGCACCCGGGCGGCTTGACCCGGCTGCAACCTGCTCGGCGTCCGCGCGCCGGCCTGCGATGTTGCCCATCACCGGCAGCGTCACACCGCCGCGACCCGGCGCCGATTCGGGTGCCTCGCCGACGTCGTCGCGCAGGTCGTCGTCCGGTCGGCCTGCCCGACACCGAGTACGTCGACGCTGCGAACCGCGTAGCCGTCGATCGCGGCCTGGTCGAAACCGGGCAACGGGCGCTCGGTGACGACTTCTTCGGCACACATCAGGCCCTTGCGCCTCGGCGATCGCGACACGCACCGGCCGCGGCGCCACCGCGGCGGCCGATACCCGGGCCTGCTGCTCCTCAACCGAACGCACAGCGCGCCTTTCTGCCGTCGACCCCGATCGGGCTGGCCAGCGCCGTACGTCTGACGGCTAGCTTCGGCCAGACCCAATCGCGTCACCAACCACCGCCGCAGATCTGGCCCGTAGTCGTCACGGTCCAACGCAAAGTCAACCGCAGCCTTGAGGTAGCCGCCGGGATTTCCCAGGTCGTGTCGGGAGCCGCGATGAACGACGACGTGCACCGGGTGCCCCTCTGCGATCAGCAGCGCGATCGCATCGGTGAGCTGCATTTCGCCGCCCACGCCGCGGTCGATGCGGCGCAGCGCGTCGAAGATCGCACGGTCGAGGACGTAGCGGCCGGCCGCCGCGTACAGCGACGGCGCGTCCTCGGCCTTCGGCTTCTCCACCATGCCGTTGACCTTCAGCACGTTCGGGTTGGCGGCGTCCGGGCACCGCCTCGACGTCGAACACGCCGTAGGCGCTGATCTCTTCGGGCGTCACCTCGATCGCGCACAACACCGTGCCGCCGCGCTTGGCGCGCACCTTCGACATCGTCTCCAGCACGCCGGTCGGCAGCACCAGGTCGTCGGGCAAGAAGCACCGCGATGGCATCCTCGTCGGCCCACAGCACCGGCTCGACGCAGCTGATCGCGTGGCCCAGGCCCAGCGGCTCGTGCTGGACGACCGACTCGACCTTGATCAAGCCCGGCGCCCGGCGGACCTTTTCCAGCATCACGTGCTTGCCGCGCGCCTCGAGCGTGCCCTCCAGGACCAGGTCCTCGACGAAGTGCGCGACGACGCCGTCCTTGCCCTCGGAGGTGATGATCACCAGCCGTTCGGCGCCGGCGTCGGCCGCCTCGGCCGCCACCAACTCGATGCCCGGCGTGTCGACGACCGGCAACAGCTCCTTGGGCACGGTCTTGGTGGCGGGCAGGAACCGGGTGCCCAGACCGGCCGCGGGCACGACCGCGGTGCGCGGAACCGAAATGTGTGAGCGGGACATCGTTAAAACCCTATCGTTGACCCTGTGGCGACCGCGGGCAAGGCCGCATTGCGAGAACGGCTGCTGGCAGCCCGCCGTTCGGTTTCCGACGACGACGCGGCCGAGAAGGCGCCGCGTTGGCCGACCATGTCAACGCGCTGGTGAACAACGGCGACACGGTGTGCGCCTACGTGCCGGTCGGCTCCGAGCCGGGATCCGTCGAGATGCTGGACGTCCTGCTGCGGCAAGCCGACCGGGTGCTGCTGCCCGTCGCGCGCACCACCGCCGACGACTCCGCGACGGCGCTGCAGTGGGGTGAGTACCGGCCCGGACACCTGGTGACCGCGCGCTTCGGACTGCTCGAGCCGGGCGGGCCGTGGCTTCCGGCGACGGCCGTCGCCGAGGCGAGCGTCGTGCTTGTTCCGGCGCTGGCCGTCGACCGCACCGGCGCGCGGCTGGGCCGCGGCCGCGGTTTCTACGACCGCACGCTGGTGTTGGGCGATCCGCAGGCGCGGTTGATCGCCGTGGTCCGCGACGAAGAGTTGTTCGACGAGTTGCCCCACGAGCCGCACGACGTGCCGATGACGCATGCGCTGACCCCGGGGCGGGGCTGGTCGAGCTGGCGGGTTAGCAGTCCCGCAGCACCCGTCGCATCGCGTCTTTTTCGTTGCCCGACACCCACAGCTGGTAGGCCGTCTTCACCTCGACCTCGCGGGCGACGAAGGCGCACCGGAACGCCGCGTTCGGCGGCAGCCACGACCCGCTCGCGAAAAGCCTTGTCGAAGTTGACTTTACCGCCGACGGCCAGCAGATTGCGCGGATCGTTGGCGAAGTCGCGGCGGCGCTGGTCGTCCCACTGGCGCGCGCCTTTGTACCAGGCGTCGGCCAGCGACACCACGTGGTCGATCTGGACGGCCGAGGAGGTGTCGGGGCCGCGGACGAAGTCGATGCTCGCCCCGGTGTAGGGGTCGTGCAGCACGCCGCTCTGCGCGAAGCAGGTTCCGGGCCGCACCTGCAGATCGGCCAGATCGCGGCGCAGGATGTCGTCGCGGGTGTTGCAGCCGTTGTGGCCGAACTCGACGTTGACTTCGTCGCTCCACGCCTCGCCGAACCGGAACCGCTGGAAGTCGCTGACCCGGTCCCAGCCGTGGACGGGCAGCGCCTCCATCTGTCGGCGGGCCGCGTCGTAGTTCGGGGTGGCCGTCGGCGACGGCCCCGCGTCGGGCCGTGGGCTCGGGGTGTCGCGGAAATACTGCCAGCCGACGGCCCCCGCGATGCCGAGGATGATGAGGAATGCCAATGCATTTCGGAATCGGCCGTAGGTTCTCCCGCGTCGTGTCATATCGCATTCCCGCGCGGATTACGGGCCACCGCGCCAGTGCTCGATGCGGTGGTGGTCGGGAGTGAAACCGTGGTCGACCCCCCAGAGGACCGCTTGAGTCCGGCTGCCGACGTCTATCTTTCGGTAGATCGTGCGGATGTAGGACTTGACGGTGTTGGGGCTGAGGTAAGTCAACCGGGCGACGTCGGCATTGCTCTTGCCTTGCGTGATGAGGGCCAGAATTTCCGACTCCCGATCGCTGAGCCCTTCGCCGCGGCCGGGCCAATCGAGCCCGACAGCGCTGCGCACCCGCGGCGGGACATCGCTGACGACGGCCTCGCCGGCATGCACCGCCTCTAACGCGGCGACCAACTCCCGTGCCGGCAACGTCTTCGATAAATAGCCGTGCGCCCCATGCTGCTGTGCGCTGGCAATGAGATCCGGATGAAAGTTCCAGGTGTAGACCACAACTCGGCGTGCACGCGGATTCGCCACCAAGGCCGCGATCTCGTCATGGTCGGATTCGGGTTGCGCGAACGAGTCGTACAAGACGATGTCGACGTCGTCTGCGACGGGCATCGTCGAGTCGAGTTCGGCGATCACCACCCGATCGCGGTAGCGGTCAAGCATTTTCGCGACGCCCATCACGACTACGTCGTAGTCGTCGACGACCGCCACCGTGATCGGGCCGTTCGCGGGCGGAGGCATGGTCCGCAAGATTACCCCCTTAGGGGTGTATTGCCACCCCCCTTGGGGGTGGTCAACTCAACACACGTCGAGCAGCAGCCCGACCGACCCGATCTACACGCGCCGTCGGCGCCAGATCAGAAAGGCTCAATCATGATTGTTCTCGGCATCGTCCTGATCGTCCTCGGACTTCTACTGCCCACCCTCATACCGACGTTCGCCTTCGCCCATGTGCTTCTTGTGATCGGGGTGCTACTGCTCGTCGTCGGCGCCGTGCTGGCCATCGCAGGATCCACCGGACGCGCTGTCGGCGGCCGCCGCCACTACTACTGAGCCAAACGAGAAAAGCCGTACCCGCTCAATACAGAGCGGGTACGGCTTCGTTGTCTCGTGGGTCGGTCAGACGGCCCGAACTTTGCTGGCCTGCGGACCCTTGGCGCCCTGGGTGATCTCGAATTCCACTTTCTGGTTCTCCTCGAGGCTGCGGAAGCCGCCGCCATCGATCTCGGAGTAGTGGACGAAGACGTCCGGGCCCTCCTCGGGCGCGATGAAACCGAAGCCCTTTTCAGCGTTGAACCACTTCACAGTTCCCTGTGCCATTTGTTTCTCCTTTGTCAGGTTTCCGGTCCACGCCATGCGGACCGGTGGCCGAATGATCAGACGGCTGCTTCTGGCTTGCCCTGCAAGGAGAAAGAGACGCCCGCACCAAGTTTCTGCGCGAGCGTGTGTGGAACACGAACACTTAGAATTTCGACTTCCGCGATACTACGCGATCTGCTGACGAACTGTTACCCACCGTCGCGGATCGCGGCCTTGAGGCTTCTACTAGAGCTGGCGGTACGGCACAGCTCGGGGCTCTGGGCGACGCTTAAGAGCAACGTGGGGTTGCTGAAAATTTTTTTTAGGCTTCTGAGCTGGCGGTACGGCACAGCTCGGGGCTCTGGGCGACGCTTAAGTGCAACGTGGGGTTGCTGAGTTCGCCGGGCGGGTCGATGACGGTGAGCGACCGTCGGTGAACCGGATCGTAGAACTCCGACAGCACCCGCGTCGCGAACAGACAGAGGTGGCCTCGCAAGCCGCGCGGGGTTCGTTCACGACGGACCTCGGTTAAGAGAAGTAGGTCGTCAAATGATTCGAGGTCGGTCATGATGTGCTTTTGTGACATCGGAGATCTTGTCGTCCCGGATGGTGAGGTCGTCAGATGGCTGCGGTGAGGCCTGATTCGAGCCGCTTGTCCATTTTTTTTTTTTTTTTTTTTTTTTTTTTTTTTTTTTTTTTTTTTTTTTTTTTTTTTTTTTTTTTTTTTTTTTTTTTTTTTTTTTTTTTTTTTTTTTTTTTTTTTTAAAAAAAACATCGGAGATCTTGTCGTCACGGATGGTGAGGACGTTGACCACGTCCTGTTCGAGCCGCTTGCCGGATCTGTTCACGGTGTCGTGCAACGTGACCGCGACGGTGTCGCGGCCGAAAACGAATCCCACCGCGGTGAGATTTGCAGTCCTCGTACTGGGCGAACGTGTCGGCAAGCCATTTTGGTGATGTCGGCGATCCCGGTCGGTCCCGGCCGGACATCCACGCTGGAGCCGGCGGATAGTCCATGACCGCGATAGCGGTCGAATACCGAATGTCGGGGGTGTTAGCGTCTCCGATCCCCGCATGGTCGTCGTGCACACCTCTGAGCTGTGAGCTGCGGCATCACCAAACCCTAGATATCCTAATCTTTGCAACCAACCTGAAACCACGATGGGATTCTCCGCGCTCACTCTTCACTGGCGATTTGGTTCAGGATCGCGGCGTCGAGGATCTGTCTAATCTGGGCTTCGGACGTGTCGAACGGCAAGCTTTCGACACCGGTAAACGGATATAACGCCTCAGGCGTAATCAACAGCTGATGGCGCTCGCGAACGCGCCGACAATCTCCCGATGCCGCTGCGTCACGGCCGCTTCATTGTCCGGTTCGGCGGCCGAATTGCCGCTGAGCCCAACGAAAGCCATCGCCATGGCGAGACCCGGGGTCAGGGCGGATTTGCAAGCAGTCGAGGGCCACATGCCGCGCCCGGTCATTTGGCGGCGCGTGCCGGGTGACATGAGGTGGCCTGCGATGAGCCGCGGGGTGAGGTAGGGACGAAGTCTGTGGCGCATAACCAACGTCGTATCTACGCCGAACGCAGCCGCGGGTATGATTGGCGTCGCTACCGCGAGGCGGTCGTCGCCGCAGTTAGCGAATGACCCAGACCCCTACCCCGCGGCCTATGTTATGCTGCATTTGTAACGACCTCTCCTCGTGGGCGCTCGGCCTCACCGCAGCGGGAATGCAATGTTGATTACAACACTGGATGCCAGCTCAGAACAAGGACTCGGGTTGACAAAGATGACGGGAGTCGGTACCGCTAGAATCCGGAGCCGTGGACACACGCAAACATCTGTGCAACCTGGTGCAGCGTCTGTGACGCCCCGCCGTACACGCAGGAACCGCGGCCTGGACGCAGAACAGCGCCGCTCGCAGCGCCGCGAAAATCCTCGCGCGCGGCGCGCTCTTCGGCCTTGAGGTCCACCGGACATCTCATGACAAGACCTAAGCACAACCATCGGTTTCTTATTCCTCGAGGAAGACGGGTACCTAGGGCTGCTGCGCCAGATCTCCGAGCGGATCGAACAGCAGATATCGCAGGCCATGCAGCAGGCCGAAAAAGAGGAAGAAGAGGAAGAAAGAAACGTTGCGCCGGATGTTGTCCGCCTTCGCACACGCGCTGGTCGATGACCTGCATCGCGGCGGCTCGTCTCCCGGTGAGGCCGCGGGCATTTCACCAAGGGTCGAGGCGCAGCGCCGAGAGAACCGCTGGTGGGCCGCGTCCTTCATCGAGGCGTTTGTGCTGACCAGCCTGCCGATGACGCATCCACACCACCACTACCTATACGCGGCGGTTGCTACTTCCTGTTCAGCCGTAATCACTGCTCACGAAGCCATCTCTACTGTGGCTCGACAATTCGATAGCTCCATCTGCGATCTGACCACACTCCTGTTGGTCATCGAGGCCGGGATCGCGACAGACGGCGAGCGCCTCAACGACGTGATAGACCAGACGTTGGAAGTCAGCTGCGAGCTTGTGGAGTCTGGCGTGCAGACCGATCCTCCACGATGCTCGTCGGCCCGCCGTCGGCCGGGCGGGAATGACATGCGCCACATGGCGGTTTTAGCACTTGAGACTGTAGAGTGCTAAGCGTTTAGACCATCTTGGAGGATTTTGTGCCGACATACAGCTACGCGTGTACCGAGTGCGAAAATCGCTTTGACGTGGTCCAGGCTTTCAGCGATGACGCGCTGACCACCTGCGAGAAGTGCTCGGGTCGGCTGCGCAAGTTGTTCGGCAACGTCGGTGTGGTGTTCAAGGGCAGCGGCTTCTACCGCAACGACAGTCGCGAAGCGGCCAAGAGTTCGAGCAGCAGCAGCTCCTCGAGTGCGAGTTCGTCGTCGAGTTCCGAGGGCTCCAGCTCCAGCTCCGACAGCTCCAGCTCGAGCGATAAGTCGAGCTCCGGTCGGAGAAGTCGAGTTCGTCGAGCGACAAGCCCTCGTCTGACTCGAAGTCCTCGTCGTCCTCATCGTCGAAATCGCCGGCCACCACTTCCAGCTGACCGGTTATCCACAGCCAGCACTTCACCCGGCCGCACGCATCCTTGCGATGCGCTTACCGTTAGCGCGTGGGCGGTCCTCGCACATCGCTGAATCCATCGCTGCCGACTCGTCTTTCGCAGTTCTTGCGACCCGACTGGTCGCGAACCGTACTGGCCCGGCGCATCGCCGCGGGCGCGCTGGTCTTGCTTGCCGGTGTTGCCGCGTTGCGGCCCGATCCCGACGACGACCGTACGAGCGTGGTGGTGGCCTCACGCGACCTCATGCCGGGCGCCGAATTGACCGCCGATGACGTACGCATCGAAACACGTTCAGTGCCAACAGTTCCCGACGGATCACGAACGGACGTCGGCTCGGTCGTCGGCGCGACGCTGGCCGGCCCGGCACGGCGCGGCGAGGTGCTGACCGACGTGCGACTGCTCGGCCGCCGCCTCGCCGAATCTGCGGCGGGACCCGACGCCCGCATCGTGGCGGTACATCCGGCCGACAGCGCGCTGATCGACCTGGTTCGACCGGGCGATGTCGTCGACGTCGTGGCGGCAGCGGAAGGCAGCACCCAGGCCACTCCGCACGTGGTGGCCACCGACGCGATCGTGGTGTCGGTGTCGGCGAAACCCAAAGCTCAGAGCGCGAACACTGACCGGGTGGTGCTGCTCGCGCTGCCGGCCAGCACAGCGACCGCGGTGGCCGGCGCGGCCTTGGTCGCGACCGTGACCCTCACCCTGCACTGACCGTGCGACCGGATAAACCGCAATCTCTCGCGTCGCTCGCCCGATTCGGCTAGCGTTTTATTTGGGCTCGAAATTGGTTTATCGCTTACCCCCTGCGGAAAGGGCATCCCGATGTTAAAGGGCTTCAAGGAGTTTCTCGCACGCGGCAACATCATCGACCTGTCAGTCGCGGTGGTCATCGGTACCGCGTTCACCGGTCTGGTCACCAAATTCACCGAAAGTGTCATCCAGCCGTTGATCGACCGGATCGGTGCCGGCGGAAACTCCGACGTCGGGCTGTTGAAGGTCGATATCGGCGACGGCAAATTCATCGACTTCAACATCGCGATATCCGCCGCAATCAATTTCATCATCATCGCCGCGGTGGTGTATTTCTTGGTCGTGCTGCCCTACAACACGCTGCGCAAGCGTGGTGAGGTCAAGCAAGCCGAGGACACCGAACTCTCACTGCTCACCCAGATCCGGGATCAGCTCGCCGAATCCAATGGCGGCCCATCCGGTCATCACTCCGCCAACGCCCCGGAGAGCGCCACCATCGAAGACCGATAGTCCAGAGGTGGTGTGGGGGCGCGTTGTCGCGCAGCCACTGCTCGTGAGCGTCAACATCGCGACTCGCGTCCGGATCACGCTCGTCAGCCGACGTCTGCGGTAACACGTCGCGGTCGTCACCGGCCGGTCTGGTCATACCGAACGTCAGATCTCCAGGCTGGAGAGCTGACCGATGATCTGGGCCGCCAGCGGATTGAGGGTGGCCATGCCGTCGCGCACCGCATACCGCGAACCGGCGAGGTTGATCACCAGCGTGCTGCCGGAGATACCCGCCAAGCCGCGCGACAGAGCCGCCTCGACGATGCCCGCCGACAGGCCCGACGCCCGGATGGCTTCCGCGATCCCGGCGACCAAGCGGTCGAGAATGTCCAGCGTCGCCTCCGGAGTGACATCGCGAGGAGTGACTCCGGTACCGCCGACCGACACGACCAGGTCCACTCCCCCGATCACCGCGGTGTTGAGCGCGTTGCGGATCTCCACCTCATCGGCCGCGACCGCGATCACACCGTCGACGACGTATCCGGCTTCGGTCAGGAGCTCGGTGACCAACGGACCACTGTGGTCCTCGTCGCCGTGATCGTCGACGACGACGACCAGTGCCCTGCCGATCAAGTCCGCGCCCTGTTCCATGGCTGCAACCGTATATCTGGTGTCCGACGATGGCGCGACGGCTCTGGTCACTGTTGGGCCTTGCCCAACGTGACCTGGATCTTCTTGGTTTCGCCGGACGGGTCCTTGATCGTCAGCATCACTTTGTCACCGGGCGCCTTGGATCGAACGGCGGCAACCAACGCGTCGGCGCTGTTGACCGTGCGATCGTCGACCTTGGTGACGACCACGTTGCCGGGCAGGCCGGCGGCTGCGGCCGCGCCATTGGGGACGACCTCGACGACCTTGGCGCCGGGGGTGTCCTTGTCGTTGGTGACCTGCACACCCAACGAGGCGTGCGACGCCGTACCGGAACTGATCAGCTCGTCGGCGATGCGCTTGGCCTGGTCGACCGGAATCGCGAAACCGAGACCGATCGAACCGCTCTGGGCGTCCGGCGAGTCACCGCCGAGGGTGGCGATCGCCGAGTTCACTCCGACCAGCTGTCCGCTCATGTTGACCAGAGCACCACCGGAGTTACCGGGGTTGATCGCGGCGTCGGTCTGAATGGCGTCCAGCACGGTGTTCTGGTTGCCCGACTCTCCGGTCGTCGAGACGGGCCGGTTGAGCGCGCTGACGATACCGGTCGTCACCGTGCCCGACAGGCCCAGCGGCGAACCGACCGCCATCACGGGCTGACCGACGTGCAGGTTGGCCGACGACCCGATGTTGATCGGCGTCAGGCCCGAAACACCTTGCACGCGAACCACAGCGACGTCCGTGGTGGGGTCCGTACCGACAACGGTGAACTCCGCGGTGCGCCCGTCCGAGAACGTCACCGTGGTCTTTGGCTTGCCACTGCCACCGCCGGGAGGGGGCGGCTGGTCGGGATCGGGACCGGGGCCGTTGGGGTCGTCATCGGGACCCGGACCCTGGTGCTCGGGGTTTGGGCGCGCCCCGCGCGGCGCAGGCGCCTTACCGGGGTTGGCCGCCGTGGCGACGACGTGATTGTTGGTCAGGATCAAACCATCAGCGGACAGGATGATGCCGGAACCCTCTTCGGACGCACGACCGAGGTTGGTCTCGAGCATCACAACGCTGGGCACCACCTTGGCGGCCACCTGCTCGACGCTGCCGACCGGCGCGTTCGAGGCCGGCATGCCGGGCGTTGCCCCGCCGGGCATCGCCCCGTCGGCGATGGACGAGAGCTGACCGTGATGCGCGATCACCGAAGCGGCCGCGCCGCCGATGCCGGCCGAGACCAATGCGACAGCCACCGCACCAACCGTCAGTGCGCCTGCGCGAGAACGCTTTCGCGGCGCGGACAGCTGCGGCGGCGGTCCGCCGGCGGGGTGACCCGCCTGCCCGGCGAACGGACCGAACGGCTGCCGGTATTGCGGCTGCTGTCCCTGCCGCCACTCGTAGCCCTGCGGGTAGGTTTGCTGCTGCCCGTAGCCTGCTGGTCCCACGCTGATCGGACGCCGGACGGTATCCGTGTTGCTGCGGCGGTGGCGAATACCTCGGGTGATTCGTCATGTCGCTGGTGCTCTTTCCTGTGATTCAGGTGCGGTCGTAAAAATCCAGAGAGTAACTGGATTACTACCTTGCCTGCGTGGTCTGTGATTCGACTGAGATAACGTTCCTCGGTCCTACAGAGTTCCCCGGAATTGATGGCCCGTTAACATTCGGCCCGGCTTCATCTCCAGGCGGATACTCCACCACCGGAATCGGCTGTCCGGGGAGTAGGACGTAGATCGACGTTCCCGGCGGCTCACCGCCCGGAACTGTCTCCTCGACGCGAAGCGCCCCGCCGTGTTTGAGCACCACCTGTTTGACGATCGCCAACCCCAGACCCGAGCCCGGCACGGCTCGCGCCGTAATCGAACGGAAGAACCGCTCGAAGACCAGTTCGCGCTCCTGTTCCGGAATGCCTGGTCCATGATCGGACACCACCAACTCGGCATGCGTCGTGTTGAGCTGGCGGAGCCGGACACCGACACGCTCGCCGGACGGACTCCATTTGGCGGCGTTGTCCATCAGGTTCAGCACCGCCCGCGACAGCCCCGCGGAGTCACCGAACACCTGCCAGGGCGTGACGTCGACATCGAACTCAACATCCATGCGACGACGGCGAACTCGCTCCAACGACCGCTCGACGACCTCGCTCATATCGACCGGCTCATGAATCACTTCGCCGGCATCCGCGCGGGTGAGGTCCACCAAATCGCCCACCAGCGTGGACAATTCCTCGATCTGACCGATCACGTCGGTCCGCAGATCGACCATCTCCTGCTCGGGTATCGGCGGCGCACCCGGTGCGCTCGAGGCCATCAGCAGTTCCACGTTGGTGCGCAGCGACGTCAGCGGGGTCCTCAGCTCGTGACCGGCGTCGGCGACCAGACGGGTCTGGCGTTCCCGGGATTCGGCGAGAGCCCGCAGCATCATGTTGAAAGCCTCGGTGAGCCTTGCTAATTCGTCGCTACCGTAGACCGGTATGGGCCTCAGGTCGTCGGTCCGCGCCACTCGCTCGGCCGCGCCGGTCAGTCGGCCCACCGGTCGCAGGCCGGCCTGGGTGACCATGCCACCGGCCACCGCGGCGACGGCCATGCCGACCCCGCCGACGATCAGCAGCACCCAGCGCAGCTTGGTCATCACCGCATCGGTCGGCGCGAGGCTCTTGGAGATCAGCAACGAACTGCCGTTCGGCAGATGCACAGCCAGTACCCGCTGGTTGGCGGCGGTGCGCCGCGACATGAACAGGTCGCCGCGAATGACGGCCTTCTCCTGCTGCCCGACCGGCAGCGTCTGGCCCTCCTGGTTGGCGGTGAAGATCGACCGTCCAGGGGTCACCAGCATCGCATTGACGTCCGAATATGCGGTTCCCTCAATGGCTTTCGCCGGATCGGCAGCCAACGACCCGCTCGCGATCAGCAGCTGCGCCCTGCTCTGCAGCTGGTTGTCGATGTCCTTGTACAGCGCGGCCGAGATCACCGCGTACACCGCGACGGCCATCAGGATGACCACCATGGCCACCATCGACATGGCCAGCAGCATCACCCGCCACCGCAGTGACAGCGACGTACTGGTCCGCAGTGGAACCCTGCTTCGCCGACGGAATAGGGACTTCAGTGGCATCAGGGAGGAGTTTCGCGAAGCACGTAACCCACACCGCGAACGGTGTGGATCAGTCGCGACTCGCCGTCGGCCTCGGTCTTGCGACGCAGGTAACCGACATACACCTCGAGCGCGTTACCCGACGTGGGGAAATCAAAACCCCACACCTCCTCGAGAATGCGGCTGCGCGTCAGTACCCGTCGCGGATTGGCGATCAACATCTCCAGCAAAGCGAATTCGGTGCGGGTCAGGCTGATCTGACGTTGCCCGCGGGTGACTTCGCGAGTCACCGAATCGAGAGTGAGGTCCGCGAACGTCATCGCCACGGACTCGGAGGAGTCGTCGATTCTCGTGCGGCGCAGCAGCGCCCGCATCCGCGCCAGAAGCTCTTCCAGAGCGAACGGCTTGGGCAGGTAGTCGTCGGCGCCGGCGTCGAGGCCGGCGACGCGCTCGGAGATGGTGTCGCGTGCGGTCAGCACCAGGATCGGCAGATCGTCGCCGGTGCTGCGCAGCTGCCTGCACACCTCCAGGCCGTCCAGTCGGGGCATCATCACGTCGAGAACGAGCCCGTCGGGCCGGTCGGCGGTGATCATCTCCAGGGCCTCGACGCCGTCCTCGGCCAGCGCGACCGAGTAGCCATTGAAGGACAGCGACCGACGCAATGACTCGCGCACGGCGCGGTCGTCGTCAACGACAAGAATTCGCACAGCCACCAGTTTTATCCAATCCCCTGAGAACGCGCTGAGAGGTCGGCAAACCGACTGCGGCAAATCGCTCGCAGAGATGCCGAGAGACGGTGCTCACGGCAAAGAAGTTAGCGCCGGTCGAGGTCAATCAGACCGAGGCGCGCCGCCTTCAGGAACCGGCGCGGTACCTTGTGCTGCTTGCCGGCGACCGTCACACCGACGAGTTCTGGCTTCTCAGCCTTCCATTGCGCGCGTCGGCTTCGGGTGTTCGAGCGCGACATCCGCCGCTTTGGCACAGCCATGATCAGGCCTTACTCCTGGTAGGGGGGTCGCCGCGAAAAAAGCCTCGGCGGCGACGATTGGGGACAATAGTAATGGCTGACCTGCTGCGGTCAAAAATCGGCCGTCGAGTTCACCTGCAGCCTTGACGCGGCACCGCCGGTACCGGCTAACCTACCGGTTGGTTGGTAGTTCGCCAATGGAGGGAGGACACGAGTGGCGGCGTCGCGGGCCGTTCGGATCGGAAACTGCTCGGGGTTCTACGGAGATCGGCATTCCGCTATGCGCGAAATGCTGACCGGCGGCGAGCTGGACTACCTGACCGGCGATTATCTGGCCGAGCTGACCATGCTGATCCTCGGCCGCGACCAGATGAAACATCCCGAGCGCGGCTACGCCAAGACCTTCCTGACCCAGCTCGAGGAATGCCTGGGCCTGGCCCGCGACCGCGGCGTGCGCATCGTCGCCAACGCCGGCGGCCTGAACCCCGCCGGTCTCGCCGACGCGGTGCGCGCGCTGGCCCAGCGCCTGGGCGTGCCGGTCCGGGTCGCCCACGTCGACGGTGACGACCTGTCACCCCGCGCCGAAGAACTCGGGCTGGGCAAGCCGCTGACGGCCAACGCCTACCTGGGCGCCTGGGGCATCGTCGACTGCCTGAACGACGGCGCGGACATCGTCGTCACCGGCCGGGTGACCGACGCCTCGGTGACCGTCGGGCCCGCGGCCGCCCACTTCGGCTGGAACCGGACCGACTACGACCGCGCTGGCCGGCGCCGTGGTCGCCGGGCACGTCATCGAATGCGGCATCCAGGCCACCGGCGGCAACTTCTCGTTCTTCACCGAAATTCCCGATCTGACCTATGCCGGCTTCCCGCTGGCCGAGATCCACGCCGACGGCTCGTCGGTGATCACCAAGCACCCCGGCACCGGCGGACTGGTCAGCGTCGACACCGTCACCGCGCAGCTGCTCTACGAGATCACCGGCGCGCGTTACGCCAACCCGGACGCGACGGCCCGGATGGACACCATCGAGCTGTCCGCCGACGGCCCCGACCGGGTGCGGATCAGCGGCGTGACCGGCGAACCGCCGCCGCCGACCTACAAGGTGTCGCTGAACAGCATCGGCGGATTCCGCAACGCGACAACGTTCGTGCTGACCGGTCTCGACATCGACGCCAAGGCGGATCTGGTGCGACGGCAGCTGGAATCCGCGCTGACCGTCAAACCGGCCGAGCTGGAGTGGACGCTGGCCCGCACCGACCACGCCGACGCCGACACCGAAGAAGCGGCCAGCGCCCTGCTTCGTTGCGTGGTCCGCGACCCCGACCCCGCCAACGTGGGACGCCCGTTCTCCTCGGCGGCAGTGGAATTGGCACTGGCCAGCTACCCGGGTTTCACCGTCACCGCGCCGCCGGGCGACGGCCAGGTGTACGGGGTCTACACACCCGGCTATGTCGACGCCACCGAGGTGGAGCACACCGCCGTCCACGCCGACGGCACCCGGGTCGAGATCGCGTGCGCCTCAGACACTCTCGAGCTGCAGCCGGCATGTGCGCCGTCGTTGCCGGAGCCGCTGGCCGACGGGCCGACCCAACGAGTACCGCTCGGCCGCATCGCCGGAGCCCGCAGCGGCGACAAGGGCGGGTCGGCCAACGTCGGAGTCTGGGTCCGCACCGACGAGCAATGGCGCTGGCTGGCCAACACGCTGACCGTCGAGTTGCTGCGAGACCTGTTGCCCGAGACCGCCGCTCTGCCGGTGACGCGGCATCTGCTACCCAACCTGCGCGCGGTGAACTTCGTCATCGAGGAGATCCTCGGCCAGGGCGTCGCCTACCAGGCACGGTTCGACCCGCAGGCCAAAGGACTCGGCGAATGGCTGCGCAGCCGCCACGTCGACATTCCAGCAGTGTTGCTGTGAGAGAAGGGTTGTTGTGAGCATCTGGACCACGCCGGAGCGCGAAGCGCTCCGCAAGACCGTGCGCTCATTCGCCGAACGGGAGATCTTGCCGAACGTCGACGAGTGGGAACGCAGCGGTGAGCTGCCACGCGAATTGCACCGCGCCGCAGGAGAAGCGGGCCTGCTGGGCGTCGAACTTCCCCGAGGAGGTCGGCGGCGGCGGTGGCGACGGCGCCGACGCGGTGATCGTCTGCGAGGAGCTGCACCAGGCCGGCGTCCCCGGTGGCGTGTTCGCCTCGCTGTTCACCTGCGGCATCGCGGTGCCGCACATGATCGCCTCCGGCGATCAGCGGCTGATCGACACCTTTGTTCGTCCGACGTTGGCCGGCGAGCTGATCGGCTCGCTGGCCATCACCGAACCCGGCGGCGGCTCCGACGTCGGGCACCTGCGCACCACAGCGACCCGCTCCGGTGATCAGTACATCGTCAACGGCGCCAAGACCTACATCACCTCCGCGGTGCGAGCCGACTACGTCGTCACCGCAGTGCGCACCGGCGGCCCTGGCGCAGCAGGGGTTTCGTTGCTGCTTGTGGAGAAGGGCACACCCGGGTTCGAGGTGAGCCGCAAGCTGGACAAGATGGGCTGGCGGTCCTCGGACACCGCAGAGTTGTCCTATGTCGACGCGGCCGTGCCGGTGGCCAACCTGGTCGGCGCCGAGAACACCGGCTTCGCCCAGATCGCCGAGGCCTTTGTGTCAGAGCGTATCGGCCTTGCCGCGCAGGCATATTCGAGCGCCCAGCGGTGTCTGGACATCACCGTGCAGTGGTGCCGGGACCGGGAGACATTCGGCCGGCCGCTGATCTCCCGGCAGTCCGTGCAGAACACGCTGGCCGAGATGGCCCGTCGGATCGACGTCGCCCGCGTCTACTCGCATCACGTGGTCGAACGGCAACTGGCCGGCGAGACCAATTTGATCGCCGAAGTGTGCTTCGCCAAGAACACCGCGGTCGAAGCCGGCGAGTGGGTGGCCAACCAAGGCGTTCAGCTGTTCGGCGGGATGGGCTACATGACCGAGTCGGAAATCGAGCGCCAGTACCGCGACATGCGGATCCTGGGCATCGGCGGCGGGACCACCGAGATCCTGACATCGCTGGCCGCCAAGCTCCTGGGCTTCCAGTCATGAGCGCACTGAAATCCGTACTCGACCCCAAGAGCGACACCTTACACCGCCGCGGCGTCGGCCGCCGAATCGCGGCTGGAGGAGATCGGCGCCGAGCTGGACAAGGCCCTGGCCGGCGGCGGCACGAAATACGTTGAGCGCCATCATGCCCGCGGCAAGCTGACTGCCCGCGAGCGCATCGAACTGCTGGTCGACCCAGACTCGCCGTTCCTCGAACTGAGCCCGCTGGCCGCATACGGCAGCGCGTTCACCGTCGGCGCGAGCACGGTCGTCGGTATCGGCGTGGTCGAGGGTGTCGAATGTCTGATCGTCGCCAACGACCCGACCGTCAAGGGTGGCACCAGCAACCCCTGGACGCTGAAGAAAATCCTGCGCGCCAACCAGATCGCGTTCGAGAACCGGCTTCCGGTGATCTCCCTGGTGGAGTCCGGCGGCGCCGACCTGCCCACGCAGAAAGAGATCTTCGTCCCCGGCGGGCAATGTTCCGCGACCTGACCCGGCTTGTCGGCGGCCGGCATTCCCACCATCGCCTTGGTTTTCGGCAACTCGACAGCCGGCGGCGCGTATATCCCCGGCATGTCCGATCACGTGGTGATGATCAAGGAACGCTCGAAGGTGTTCCTGGCCGGTCCGCCGCTGGTGAAGATGGCCACCGGCGAGGAGTCCGACGACGAGTCGCTCGGCGGCGCCGAAATGCATGCCCGGATCTCGGGTCTGGCCGACTATTTCGCCGCCGACGAACTGGACGCGATCCGGATCGGGCGCCGTATCGTCGCGCGGCTCAACTGGGTCAAACAGGGCCCGACACCCGCACCGGTGATCGACCCGCTGTTCGACGCCGAGGAACTGATCGGCATCGCGCCGGCGGATCTGCGCATCCCGTTCGACCCGCGAGAGGTGATCGCGCGCATTGTGGACGGCTCCGACTTCGACGAGTTCAAGGCCATGTACGGCTCGTCGCTGGTCACCGGCTGGGCCCGGCTGCATGGCTATCCGCTGGGCATTCTGGCCAACGCGCGCGGCGTGCTGTTCAGCGAGGAGTCCCAGAAGGCCACCCAGTTCATCCAGTTGGCCAACCAGTCCGACACGCCATTGTTGTTCCTACACAACACGACTGGTTACATGGTCGGTAAGGACTACGAGGAAGGTGGCATGATCAAGCACGGCTCGATGATGATCAACGCCGTCTCGAACTCGACCGTCCCGCATATCTCGCTGCTGATCGGCGCGTCCTACGGCGCAGGCCACTACGGCATGTGCGGCCGGGCCTACGACCCACGGTTCCTATTCGCCTGGCCCAGCGCCAAATCCGCGGTGATGGGCGGCGCGCAACTGGCCGGTGTGCTGTCCATCGTGAGCCGGGCCGCCGCCGAAGCGCGCGGGCAGCAGATCGACGAGGAGGCCGACGCGGCGATGCGGGCCGCCGTCGAAGGCCAGATCGAAGCCGAGTCACTGCCGATGGTGATGTCCGGGATGCTCTACGACGACGGGGTGATCGACCCCCGCGACACCCGCTCCGTGTTGGGAATCTGTTTGTCCGCCATCGCCAATGGCCCGATCAAGGGGACGTCGAACTTCGGCGTCTTCCGGATGTGACGCGCATGGGAATCACTCGAGTTCTGGTGGCCAATCGCGGCGAGATCGCGCGACGGGTGTTCGCGACCTGCCGCAATCTCGGCCTGGGCACGGTCGCGGTCTACACCAACCCGGACGCCGACGCCCCGCACGTAGCCGAGGCGGACGCCCGGGTGCGTCTACCGCAGGTAGGCGATTATCTGAATCCCGAAGCGATCATCGCGGCGGCCCGCGCGGCGGGCGCCGACGCGATACATCCGGGTTACGGATTCCTCTCGGAGAACGCCGATTTCGCGTCTGCCGTGCAGACTGCAGGGCTGGTCTGGATCGGCCCGCCAGTGGACGCCGTGCGCGCCATGGGCTCCAAGATCGAATCCAAGAAGATGATGGCCGCGGCCGGGGTTCCGGTGCTCGAGGAACTCGACCCCGACACCGTCACCGCCGCCCAGTTGCCGGTGCTGGTCAAGGCATCCTCCGGCGGTGGTGGGCGCGGAATGCGGGTGGTCGACCAATTGGACGCGCTACCCGGCGAAGTCGCCGCGGCTCAGCGCGAAGCGCAGTCCGCGTTCGGTGACCCCACGGTGTTCTGTGAGCGTTACCTGCCCACCGGTCACCACGTCGAAGTGCAGGTGATGGCCGACGCGCACGGCACGGTGTGGGCCGTCGGCGAGCGGGAGTGTTCAATCCAGCGCCGCCACCAGAAGGTCATCGAAGAAGCGCCGTCGCCCTTGGTCGAGCGCATACCGGGGATGCGGGCCAGGCTGTTCGAGGCCGCCCGGCTGGCGGCCGGCGCGATCGCCTACACCGGGGCCGGGACGGTGGAGTTCCTCGCCGACGATGACGGCGAATTCTTCTTCCTGGAGATGAACACCCGGTTGCAGGTCGAGCACCCGGTCACCGAGGAGACCACCGGCCTCGATCTGGTCGAGCTGCAGATCGCGGTCGCCGACGGCGGTCGTCTGGGCGGCGAACCGCCTGCGGCGCACGGTTCGTCGATCGAGGCCCGGTTGTACGCCGAAGACCCCGCACAGAACTGGCAGCCCCAGGCCGGCCCGGTGCATCGCATCGATATTCCTTCGGCCCGAGCCGCATTCACCACGCTCGGGGCGCGCACCGGAATCCGGCTGGACTCGGGAATCGTCGACGGGTCGGTGGTGTCGATCCACTACGACCCGATGCTGGCCAAGGTGATCTCCTACGCCCCGACCAGGCGCCAGGCGGCTCTGGTGCTGGCCGACGCGCTGGCGCGGGCACAGTTGCACGGTCTGCGCACCAACCGCTACCTGCTGGTGAACGTGCTGCGGCATCCGGCATTCCTCGACGGCGCCACCGACACCGCGTTCTTCGACACGCACGGCCTGGCGAAGCTCGCCGCGCCACTGGCCGACGACACCGTCGTGCGACTGTCGGCGATCGCGGCGGCACTGGCCGACGCGGCAGACAACCGCGCCACCGCCAGCGTGCTGGGCACACTGCCCAGCGGTTGGCGAAACCTGGCGTCGGGCTACCAGGTCAAGACCTACGTCGACGATGCCGGCGAAGAGCATCGCATCGAATACCGCTTCCGCCGAACCGGTTTGGTGCTGGCAGGCGACGAAGCGGTCCATCTGGTGTCGGCATCGGCGGATGAGGTCGTACTGGCCGACGACCACGGCGTGGCCCGCCGCTTCGAGGTCGCCCGCCACGATCAGGACGTTTATGTCGACTCCGCGCAGGGACCGGTGCACCTGGTCGCGGTACCGCGCTTCCCCGAACCGGGTTCGGCCGTCGAGAAGGGCTCGCTGGTTGCGCCCATGCCCGGCAACGTGATCCGGCTCGGCGCTGCCGTCGGCGACACCGTCACCGCCGGTCAACCGCTGATCTGGTTGGAGGCGATGAAGATGGAGCACACCATCACCGCGCCGGCCGACGGTGTGCTCGCCGAACTCCACGTCGACACCGGCCAACAGGTCGAAGTCGGCGCCGTCCTGGCGCGAGTGGACGCGCCCCACGATCCCGAAGCAGAAGGAGATTCACAATGACCGACAGCAGCTTTATCGAGAGCGAAGACCGCCAGGCACTGCGCAAATCAGTGTCTGAGTGGGCAGCCAAATTCGGTAGTGAGTACTACCTGAAGAAGGCCCGCGCACAGGAGCACACCGACGAACTGTGGTCCGAGGCAGGCAAACTCGGCTTCTTGGGCGTCAACCTGCCCGAGGAGTACGGCGGTGGTGGCGCGGGAATGTACGAGCTTTCGCTGGTGATGGAGGAAATGGCGGCTGCCGGTAGCGCGCTGCTGCTGATGGTGGTGTCGCCGGCCATCAACGGCACGATCATCTCCAAGTTCGGCACCGAGGAGCAGAAGCAGCGCTGGATCCCCGGTATCGCCGACGGAAGCATCACGATGGCGTTCGCGATCACCGAACCCGACGCCGGATCCAACTCGCACAAGATCACCACCACGGCCCGCCGCGACGGCAGCGACTGGATCCTCAAGGGGCAGAAGGTCTACATCTCCGGCGTCGACCAGGCGCAGGCGGTGCTGGTGGTTGCGCGCTCCGAGGAGGCCAAGACCGGCAAGCTGCGGCCCGCACTGTTCGTCGTGCCCACCGACACGCCAGGCTTCACCTACACCCCGATCGACATGGAGATCATCAGCCCCGAACGGCAGTTCCAGGTGTTCATCGACGACGTTCGGCTGCCCAGCGACGCGCTCGTCGGCGCCGAAGACGCCGCAATCGCACAGCTTTTCGCGGGCCTCAACCCGGAGCGCATCATGGGTGCGGCCAGCAGCGTCGGCATGGGCCGCTACGCGCTGGACCGGGCCGCCGACTACGTCAAGACCCGACAGGTGTGGGGAACGCCGATCGGCGCGCACCAGGGGCTGTCACATCCGTTGGCGCAGTGCCACATCGAGGTTGAGCTGGCCAAGCTGATGATGCAGAAGGCCGCGACGCTCTACGACAACGGCGACGACGGCGGCGCGGCCACGGCCGCCAACATGGCCAAATACGCTGCGGCCGAAGCAGCTACGCGCTCGGTCGATCAGGCCGTGCAGTCGATGGGCGGCAACGGGCTGACCAAGGAGTACGGCGTCGCGGCGATGATGGCCTCGGCCAGGCTCGGCCGGATCGCGCCGGTGAGCCGGGAGATGGTGCTCAACTTCGTCGCCCAGACATCGCTCGGCCTGCCCCGCAGCTACTGATGGACACCCTGGTCGAATACGCCGTCAACGAGCATGTCGCGCGTCTGACGCTGAATTCGCCGCACAACCGCAACGCGCTGTCGAACGCGTTGGTCAGCCAACTTCATCAGGGCCTGCGCGATGCGGCGGCCGATCCCGCGGTGCGGGTCGTCGTCCTCGGCCACACCGGCAACACCTTCTGCGCGGGCGCCGACCTCTCCCAGAGTTCCTCCGCCAACTCCGATCCCGCCGAGGCGACCGCCACGCGGTCCAGGGAAATGGCGGCACTGCTGCGCGCCATCGTCGAATCGCCGCTGCCGGTGATCGTCGCGGTCGACGGCCATGTCCGAGCCGGCGGCATGGGTCTGGTGGGCGCGGCCGACATCGCCGTCGCCGGACCGCGCAGCACGTTCGCGCTGACCGAGGCCCGGATCGGTGTGGCACCGGCGATCATCTCGCTGACGCTGTTGCCGAAGCTGTCCGCCCGGGCGGCCGCGCGCTACTACCTGACCGGTGAGACGTTCGACGCCGCGACGGCCGCGACGATCGGGCTGATCACCGTGGCCGCCGACGACGTCGACGCCGCGCTGGCGGCACTGGTCGCCGACATCGGTCGCGGCTCACCGCAGGGCTTGGCGGCATCCAAAGCGCTGACCACCGCCGCGGTGCTGGACGGATTCGACCGTGACGCCGAGCGGCTCGGCGCCGAATCGGCCCGGCTGTTCGTCTCCGACGAAGCCCGCGAGGGCATGCTGGCGTTCCTGGAGAAGCGGCCGCCGCGCTGGGCTAACTGACCCCGCGACAAGTCCGGCCAGGTTCCTCCGATAAGCAATGGGGGTGCAGGACGACCAACGCGACAGCTGGCGAAGCCTCCTTCGCAGCATGCTCACCGGATGGCAGCGCCCGACGACCCACCCGGTCGACGACGAGGGCGAGGGCGCCGAAAGCCTGATCGGATTCGTGCTGGCCGCCGCGGCGGTCGGCATACTCACCGGCGTCAGCGCGGCAAGTTTCCGGCTCCTGCTCGAGCAGGGGGCGCGATTGCGCGGCGGCCTGGCCAGCTGGGCGCACAGCCACTGGTGGGGGCTGATCGTCGTCGTCGGAGTCTGCACGGCCGCCGCCGCCCTTGCGGCCGCCTTGGTGCATCGAATCGAGCCGCACGCCGAGGGCAGCGGAATCCCCCGCGTCGAGGCGGTTGCCGACGGCCGCGTCCGGCCCGACCGGTTCCGGCTCCTGCCGGTCAAGTACATCGGCGGCCTGCTGGCCATCAGCAGCGGTTTGGCGCTGGGTCGCGAGGGGCCGTCGGTGCAGATGGGCGCGTCCGCGGCCGTCATCATCGCCACCGTGACCCGGCGCAACCTCGCCGATCTGCGTACCCTGGTCGCTGCCGGAGCGGCCGCCGGGCTCGCGACCGCCTTCAACGCGCCCATCGCCGGCGGCGTCTTCGTTCTCGAAGAACTGGTCAAGCGGTTCGATCCGCGCACCACCATTGCCACCCTGGTGGCGTCTGCGTCCGGGTTCGTCGCCGCCCACCTGCTGGTGGATTCCCGATACGACTTCCCCATGGCGCGGATGCCGGACCCTCGATTCGAGGAGTACGGCTGGATTCTGACGATCGGAGTCGTGACCGGTCTGCTCGGCGTGCTGTACAACGGCGCTGTCATGGCTGCCCTGCGCCGAGCCGACGCCAGCCACTGGCCCAGGGAGGCCCGCGCCGCGGCTACCGGCGCGCTTGTCGGGCTCCTGCTCTGGTATGCGCCGGACCTCGTCGGTAGCGGCAACGGTCTGACCCAGAAGGCGCTCGATGGCCACGGAGCGCTGCTCGCCGTCGCGGGTGTGCTCACGCTGCGTTTCGTGCTGGGGGTCGTTTCCTACGCCGCGGCAACCCCCGGCGGGTTGTTCGCGCCGATGCTGGTCCTGGGTTCGCAGACGGGTTTGATCGTCGGGCTCGTCGCTGCGCACCTGACGCCGCACGTCGGCCCCAGCCTGCCCGCATGCGCGCTGATCGGGTTGGCCGCGTTCTTCACCGCGTCGGTCCACGCTCCCGTCACCGGGCTCATCCTGGCAACGGAATTGACCGGCAACACCAACCAGCTGCCACCCATGCTCGGTGCCTGCGCGATCGCCATGCTGGTCGCTACTGCGCTGCGCTCGGAACCCATTTACGACCGACTGGCCGAGCGTGCGGCGCGCAACTCCACAGCGCCATCTGAGCCCGTCTGAGCGTGGCGCGCGCAACGGTTTGACGAAGATCCCTTGCGGCAGAATTTGTTGGACGTACTCTCGTCAGTGATGAGCAAGTCAGCGCAACGAGGGGCGCGCGGCCGGCCGGACGCAGTGATGCGTGCGGCCGAGACTGATCGTATCCAAGTGGCTCAGTTGCTCACCGACGCTGCCGCCCAAGGTCAACTCCAGCTGAGCGACTACGAAGAGCGGCTCACCAAGGCATACGCTGCGACAACCTACGAAGAACTCGACCAGTTGCGGTCGGACCTGATCGGGTCATCGGTGAATTCCCAACGCGGTGGTGCGACCAAGCCCGCGCCGTCGATGCTGTTGCTGGCCATCATGAGCGCGTTCGAGCGCCGCGGCCGATGGAACGTGCCCAAGAAGCTGACGACGTTCGCGCTGTGGGGCGGCGGCGTCATCGACCTGCGCTACGCCGACTTCACCTCGACGGATGTCGAGATCAACGCCACCTCGATCATGGGCGGGCAGACCATCCTGCTGCCACCCGAAGTCAACGTCGAGATCAAGGGCCACGGTGTGATGGGCGGGTTCGACCACAACGTCGACGGCGAAGGCACGCCCGGTGCACCGACCGTGCGGATCCGCGGCTTCTCGCTGTGGGGCGGCGTCGGCGTCCGCCGAAAAAACCGCAAAGCCCAGACCTAGGTCGTCGCGCTAACGCCGGCGGCGGGAGCGCAGGTAGTCGCCGACCACCGCTGCGCCCAGCCCATCGAGATCGGGATCGACCACCCGGCCCTCGACTCGGCGCGCAACCTGGTCGATGAAGCGGGCCAGCCCGGGATCGTTGCCCAGCCGGAAGATGGTCACCTGCGCGCCCAGCCGCGCCATCTCGTCGAAGCCGCGGACGGTGTTGGCGATGGTGCGCGGATGCGGCGGGTAGTCGAAGAACACCGAAGAACCCCGCCCATCGCCGTAGTCCTCCAGGTGCGCGGTCGGCTCACCGTCGGTGACCACCAGTAGCACGGGCTGCGCGTTGGGGTGCCGACGCAGGTGCCGGCCGGCCAGCGCCAGCGCGTGATGCAGGTTGGTGCCCTGCTCGTAGACGCCTTCCAGGCCCATCAGCTCCGCGCTGGTCACGGTTCGGGCATAACGGCCGAACGCGATGATCTGCAACGCATCTGAACGAAATCGGGTGCGCACCAGATGGTCGAGCGCGAGCGCCGTCTGCTTCATCGGCAGCCAGCGGTTCTCCATCACCATCGAGAACGAGGTGTCCACCAGCAGCGCCACCGCGGCCTGGGTGCGGGTCTCGGTCTCGGACACCTCGACGTCGTCGACGGTGACCCGAATCGCGGAACTCGCGCCGTCCTTTGCCGTTCCGGCCTGCCGCAGCACGGCGTTGGTCAGCGTCCGGGTGACGTTCCACGGCTCGGTGTCGCCGAACTGCCAGGGCCGGGTGGCGCCGGTCAGCTCACCCGCGGCTCCGGCCCGCCGCAGTTCGCGCTCGCCGCGTCGGCTGGAAAGCTGTTGCGCCACATCACGTAACGCCGTCTCGCCGAGCCGTCGCATCGCCTTCGGCGAGAGCCGCCACTGCCCGTCCGAGTTGCGGTCCAGGAAGCCCTGATTGACCAGTGCGCGTTCGAGCTCGGCCAACGTCCGGGCGTCGATGGCGGCCTGGTCGCCGAGCTGGCGGGCCAGCGCGTCGAGGTCGACGTCGTCCATCGTCGCGCCCGGATAGCTCTGCGACAGCTGCTCGGCGAGCTGCTCCAGCTCGGCGATGTCGGAGAGCGCCTGCGCGCCCTCACCCATGCCGAGCGGGTTGTCGCCGCTGAACTCGCGACGAGCCGTCCCAGTCTTCGCCGGGCCGGGCCGCCTGCAGGTGGCCGTCGAGCCGACCCAGTGCCTGCATCAACGCCGGCGACCCGAATGCCTGCTGCGCCAACGCATCCAGCTCGGCGCGCTGGTCCGGACTCAGGCTGTTGCGGAACCGCTGCGCGGCCGCGGCCCGCTTGGCCAGCGAGTCCAGCAGCTCCTCGACGTTTTGCGGGTTCTCCGGGAAGAACTCGCCGTGCTTGTCCATGAAGTCTTGAAAGTCTTGGGGGGAATCCTGCCCCTCGCGAATGCTTGTCCAGCAAGTCGTTGAGGTCGTTGACCATCTCGGTGACGCGCTGACGGTCCTCGTCGGTGGCCCCTTCCAGCGCCTCCTTCATGCCGGCGAAGCGCTGGTCGAGCATCTCGCGGCCGAGCAGATCCTTGATCTGGTCGTACTTTTGGCGCGCCTCGTCGCTCCGCCAGTCGTATTCGGAGAGCTCCTGCACGGCCTTGGCCGGCGACGGCGAGAGCGCATCCAGTTGCAGTTCGCCGAACCGTGCGTCGTCGTCCAACGCGCGGGCCAGTTCTTTGCGCTCGGCCAGCACCGCCTCGTCGAGCAGCTTTTTGATCTCCTGCAGCGTGCCGTCCAAGTTGTTCTCGCGCAGCAGTTCTCGGCGTCGACGGTTGGCTTCCGCGGCCAGCCGGTCGGCCCCGGTCACGTTCTTGGTGCCGCGGCGCAGCAACTCCGACAACGCCCGGCGCGGCGACGTGCCCGCCATGACGTCCTGCCCGATCTGCTCGAGCGCCTCGCGCAGATCCACCGGCGGCGCCAGTGGATCAGGCCCGCCGGTGTACCGCCGAATACCGGGACGAGTGACTTCTAGCCATAGACGGTTTCGCCTTCTCCGGACGCCTTGTCGATGCGCTTGGCCAAATACAGTGCCTCCAAGGCCAATTCGAGAGCCGCGGCCCGCTCACCCTCGGACTCGGCGCCGAGCCGCGTGGCGATCGCCTCGATGACCGGCAGATCCGGCAGCGCCGCCAGCACATCCTTGGCCGACACCCGCTCACCGGTCGTCACCGCCGAACCGCCCTCGACCGCGGCGACCAGCGGGCCGACGTCGATACCGCCGAGCGCTCGCGACGCGGTGTCGGCGGTGGCGCGGCGCAGCAGGTGCTCCAGCACCGCCTGCTCGCGGCCCTCCTCGCCGGACTCGAACTCGAGCTTGCCGCGCAGCACGTCGATCACCGTGCTCAGGTCGACCACCCGGGCCACCGGATCGGTCTCGCCCAGTACCGCGCCGCGATGCCGCGCAGAGGCCGCGACGGTTTCGGCCGCGGCGATCGCAAACCGCGCCGACACACCGGATCGCTGATCGACCGAGTTCGACTCGCGCAGGTAGCGGGCGAACCGGGCGATCACCTGGGTCAGGTACTCCGGCACCTGCGCGCTCAGGTGCGCCTCCTGGGTGATCACGGCCACCTCGGCGTCGAGTTCCAGCGGATAGTGCGTGCGGATCTCGGCGCCGAACCGGTCCTTCAGCGGGGTGATGATGCGGCCACGGTTGGTGTAGTCCTCGGGGTTGGCGCTGGCGACAACAAGCACGTCCAGCGGCAACCTGAGCGTGTAGCCGCGAACCTGGATGTCGCGCTCCTCCATCACGTTGAGCATCGACACCTGGATGCGCTCGGCCAGGTCGGGCAGCTCGTTGACGGCGACGATGCCGCGATGCGCCCGCGGGATCAGGCCGTAGGCGATGGTCTCCGGGTCGCCCAGGCTGCGGCCTTCGGCGACCTTGATCGGGTCGATGTCACCGACCAGGTCGGCGACGCTGGTGTCGGGGGTGGCCAGCTTCTCGGTGTAGCGCTCGCTGCGGTGCCGCCACTCGACCGGCAGGTCGTCGCCGAGCGTGGCGGCCTTGCGGATCGACTCCGGGGTGATCGGGCTGTACGGGTGCTCGCCGAGTTCGGCGCCGGCGATCACCGGCGTCCACTCGTCCAGCAGGCCGGTCAGTGCGCGCAGCAAGCGGGTCTTGCCCTGACCGCGCTCACCGAGCAGCACGAAGTCGTGGCCGGCGATCAATGCCCGCTCGAGCTGCGGCAACACGGTGTCTTCGAAGCCCAGGATGCCCGGCCAGATCTCGTCGACCCTCGGCCAGGCGGTCAGCAGGTTTTCCCGGATTTCTTGCTTGACTGCCCCGTTCACGGTGCCCGGCGGCACGTAGTTCGCCGACGGTGCGGGGCAGATTATTCGCAGCGGTCACCACTCCACGCTACTGACAAAAGGAAAGGCCGGGCAATCGTCACGATTGCCCGGCCTTCCGAGGTGAAATACGAGGAGCGACTAGATCGTGGTGACGGTGGCCTTCTCGTCGCCCTCTTTCCAGGTGATCGTGCCGTGCTCGAACGTCGACTTGTAGGTGCCGTCGGGCTCCTTCGTCTCGTCGGCGGTCGGGTAACCCAGCTTGCCCTGCGAGGCCTGGACGTCGTTCCACGCGTCGCGGATCTTGCCCCAGACCAAGTAGACCGGGCCGCCGTTCTTGTAGATCAGGACGCCGCCGTCGTACTGCTGGTAGACGCCGGTGTTGTCGCCAGTGTTCTTCTGGTTGTCGTAGGGAGCGCCCAGGTCTTTCTTTTGCTCGTCGTTGAGGGTCTCCCACTTGGCCAGGATCGGTCCCTCAACCGTGTACTCGGTGCCGTTCTTGCCGGGGATCTGCGTCGAGCTGGGCGCCGCCATAGCGCTCGTCGTCGGCGGCCATCGATGACGTCATCGCCGCCGACGACGACGCTGCAGAACTCGAGGACGTGCTGGACTTGTTGTCAGCCTGGTGGCAACCTGCTCCGACCACCGCGAACACCGCAAGGGCGACAGAGAACGACGCTGTTCTTTTTGTTACCGCGCGCATTATTTCCTCTCGATACTTCCGAATTGCACGAGACTCGTCTCGGTTGACGGTCCCAAATTTGGACTCTAGGCCGATCCGATCTTGTTCGGAAGGTTTTCTTGACGGCCGGTCAGCGAATGGCAACGCTTTCCCCGATGGTTGACAGACGTTCAAAAAGCTGCCACCAAGTGGCCCACACAACTCCCGTCGCAGTCCGATACGAAGCTCACAGTCGGTAACGGGCAGCTAACCGCTATCCTCAGTACCGTGAATCCTCCCGACTGGCGCGACCGGCCCGAGATGGCGCATTTCGGCCCCGCATCGTGGCAGTCCGCCTGCTCGCGCTGCTGACCGCGATCTTCGTCCGGCCGGTGCTGGCCGCCCTGACCGTCATCGGCATCGTCGTCAACCGCTTCAGCCCGGCCGCCTGCAACGGGCGCGGCTCGACGGGATCGACGGGCCGCTGCGGCTGATCCGGCCGCTGCCCGGCACCGATGTCACACGCGTCGCGCTGCCGCACTGCCCGGCCGAATGGGTCATCGCCCCGCAGGCCCGCGACTCCGACTCGCTCATCGTCTATTTCCACGGCTCGGCGCTGGTGACCCTCGGGCTCAACTCGCATCGACGCTTTGTCAGCCGACTGTCCGCCGCGACCGGCGCGAAGGTCTTCAACGTCGGCTATCGGCTGGCACCGCAGGCCAGCATCGAAGACGCCGTTGGCGACGGGTTGGACGCCTATCGCTGTGCTCTGGCAGGGCTTCGCCCCCGAGCGCATCGTGCTGGCCGGCGACTCGGCGGGCGGCCTGATGGCCGCCGACGTCGCAATCGCGGCGCGGGACGCCGGGCTGCCGGTACCCGCCGGACAGGCGCTGATGTCGCCGCTGACCTCAGCCGACATGGGCCTGAAATACCGGGCGCTTAAAGATCACCGCGACGTGTTGTTTCCGTTCATGACGGTGAAATTCATTTACGACGTGTTCGCCACCGTCAACGGCACCCGGCCGCCGCCGCTGATGCCGCCGGAGGCGGATCTGCACGGTCTGGGCCCGTTCCTGCTGCAGGTCGGCACCCACGAGATGCTGCTCAACGACACCTTCGCGCTGGCCGATCGGCTGCGTGAACACAACGTCGAAGTCTGGGTGCAGCAGTGGCACAAGGCCATGCACATGTTCCAGCTGAGCTTCGACGTCAACCCAGATGCGCGCCGCGCGGTCGACGAGGTCGCCGCGTTCATCCGCTACGCCACCGCCGCGCGGGACGAAATCAGCGCGTAGCCCGCCCGCACTCTCAGTGCGCGAAGTGCCGGGCGCCGGTCAGGTAGAGCGTCACGCCGGCCGCGGCGGCGGCGGCAGTGACTTCGTCGTCGCGCACCGAGCCGCCCGGATGGACGACCGCTTTCACGCCGGCGGCGATCAGCATCTGCAGGCCGTCCGGGAACGGGAAGAAAGCGTCGGAGGCCGCGACCGCGCCGTGCACCCGCGTCCCGCCGCGCTCGACCGCCAGCCGGGCCGCGTCGACCCGGTTGACCTGGCCCATGCCGACGCCGACGGTGGCGCCGCCGCCGGCGATGACGATGGCGTTGGATTTCACCGCGCGGCAGGCCCGCCACGCGAAGACCAGGTCCGCCAGCGTCGCCGGGTCGGCCGCGCCGCCGGTGGCCAGCGTCCAGTTGGCCGGGTCGTCGCCGTCGGCGTCGATGCGTCGCGTTGCTGGATCAACAACCCGCCGCTGATCTGACGGCGCTCGGTGTCGTCGCCATTCGGTCCGGAGCTGCGCAGCAGCACGCGGATGTTCTTCTTGCGCGCCAGCACCTCCACGGCGCCCGGCTCGTAGGCCGGCGCGCACGATCACCTCGGTGAAGATCGTGCGACGTTCTCGGCCATCTCGACGCTGACCTCGGTGTTGGCCGCGATCACCCCGCCGAACGCGCTGAGCGGATCGCACTCGTGCGCCTTGCGGTGCGCGTCGGCGACCGAAACCGACGAGATCGCGATGCCACACGGGTTGGCGTGCTTGATGATCGCCACGCAGGTCTGCTCGTGGTCGAAGGCAGCCCGCCAGCGCGGCGTCGGCGTCGGTGAAGTTGTTGTAGGACATCTCCTTGCCGTGCAGCTGCTCGGCCTGCGCCAGGCCGGGCCAGCGCCGTCGTCGACGTACAGCGCGGCCCGCTGGTGCGGGTTCTCGCCGTAGCGCAGCACGGTCGCGCGTCGCCAGGTGCGCGGCCATCCACGTCCGGGAACGCCGCGGCCGGCTCCTCGGGCGCCAGCGTCGACTCCATCCAGCAGGCGACCGCGACGTCGTACTCGGCGGTGTGCCGAAAGCCAGCGACGCCAGCCTCTTTCGCTCGGCAAGGGTGAAGCCGCCGGCCGCGCACCGCGGCCAGCACGCCGTCGTAGCCGAGCGGGTCGACCACGACCGCGACGCTCGGGTGGTTCTTCGCCGCGGCGCGCACCATCGACGGGCCGCCGATGTCGATCTGCTCGACGCACTCGTCGGCGCTCGCGCCGGAGGCGACGGTCTCGCTGAACGGGTAGAGGTTGACCACCACCAGCTCGAAGGCCGCGATGCCGAGCTCGCTCGAGCGGCGCGGCGTGCTCGGGCTTGCGCAGGTCGGCCAGCAGGCCGGCGTGCACCCGCGGGTGCAGGGTCTTGACCCGGCCGTCGAGCACCTCGGGAAAGCCGGTGAGCTCCTCCACCGGGGTGACCGGAATGCCGTCTGTCGGCAATCGTTTTCGCGGTCGATCCGGTCGACACGATCTCGACCCCGGCCGTCGTGCAGGCCGCGTGGCCAGCTCGACCAGTCCGGTCTTGTCGTAGACGCTGATCAGTGCGCGCCGGATCGGCCGCTTCTCGATCTCTGGTCACTCATCCGATCGTCGCCTTTCGTCCAGTCCAGGTCACACCGCCGGTCGCCACCGCGGCTATCACATCCACCAACAGCCGCCGTTCGACGATCTTGATGCGCTCGTGCAGGGTCTCCTCGTCGTCGTCGTCGAGCACCGCGACGGCCTGCTGGGCGAGGATCGGCCCGGTGTCGATTCCCGCGTCCACCAGGTGCACCGTGCAGCCTGTCACCTTCACCCCGTAGGCCAGCGCATCGGCGCACCGCGTGCGCGCCGGGGAAAGCCGGCAGCAGCGCCGGGTGGGTGTTGAGGATGCGGCCGACGAATTTCGAAAGAAATTGCGGTCCAAGGATTTTCATGAATCCCGCCGAGACCACCAGGTCTGGCGGTGCGCTGCGGTCGGCCTCGGTGAGCGCGGCGTCCCAGGCCTGCCGGTCGGGATGGTCGGCCAACCGCACCCGGAAGGTCGGCAGCGACGCCGCGGCCGCGATCTCGGCGGCCGCGCAGTCGCGATCGACTCCTACTGCGACCACCCGCGCCGGATAGTCGCCGGCGGCGGCCTCGAGCAGAGACGCCAACAATGAGCCGGTACCCGATGCCAGAACCACCAATCGTGCCGGTGCGCTGGGAGGCACGCGGAACGGTTGCTGCACAGGGGGAGCCTAATGGGAGTCGATCAGCGTGTCATTGACGGGGATCTTGGTCCTTGAGCGAGGCTGATTACCGAGCCGCCGGCCGGTGAGCACTGTTTTGAACCTGGAGTGTGGTCGATTTCTAACGCTAGATCGTGCCCCGGCCGGTTGGTGAGGTCGTCTGTAGCGCTGATGGGATGTCGTGCCGGTTGAGCACTGATCCATTAGGTCGCCGCCGGGTGTCCTTGGGCTCGAATAGGTTGGATCCATAGCGGAGTCAAGGGAGGCGAAATAGATGATCTTCGTCGGAGACGACTGGGCCGAAGACCACCACGACATGCACCTGATGGACGCCGACGGGGACGCGGCTGGCGTCGCGGCGGCTACCCGAAGGCCTGGCCGGCATCGGGGGGTTGCACGAGTTGGTGGCCGCCCATGCCGACGACCCAGCCAGGTGGTGATCGGTATCGAAACCGACCGCGGCCTGTGGGTGCAAGCGCTTGAGTGCGGCCGGCTATCAGGTGTTCGCGGTCAACCCGCTGGCGGTGGCCCGCTACCGCGACCGCCACCAGGTTTCCGGGGCGAAATCCGATGCCGGCGATGCCAAACTGCTGGCCGATCTGGTGCGCACCGACCGGCACAACCACCGCCGATCGCCGGCGACAGTCCCGACGCCGAGGCGATCAAGGTTCTGGCGCGAGGACACCAGAACCTGATCTGGGCCCGCACCCGCCACACCAACATGCTGCGTAGCGCGCTGCGGGAGTATTACCCGGCCGCGCTGGAGGCCTTCGACGACCTGGCCGACCGCGATGCCCTGGCCGTGCTGGGTCGCGCCCCCACCCCAGCCGAGGCGCACGCGCTGAGCCTGTCGAAGATCCGTTCGGCCCTCAAACACGCTGGGCGCCAACGTAACATCGACGCCCGCGCTCGACGAGATCCAGACGGCGCTGCGCACCGAGCAACTCGCCGCCCCCGCAGCGGTCACCGCCGCGTTCGCCGCGACCACCCGTGCCGCGGTCGGCATCATCGCCGAACTGAACCGCCAGATCAGCCGATCTTGAGACCGAACTGGCGACACATTTTGAGACACACCCGGACGCCGACATCTACCTCTCCCTGCCAGGACTCGGTGTCATCCTCGGCGCCCGGGTGCTCGGTGAGTTCGGGGACGACCCGAACCGATACACCACCGCCAAGTCTCGCAAAAACTACGCCGGAACCTCACCATTGACCGTCGCCTCGGGCAAGAAACGCGCCGTCCTGGCCCGCCACGTCCGCAACCGACGCCTCTACGACGCCATCGACCAATGGGCCTTCTGCGCCATCACCAACAGCCCCGGCGCCCGCGCCTTCTACGACCAGCACCGCGCCGCCGGAGACCTCCACCACCAAGCCCTACGCGCCCTGGGCAACCGACTCGTCGGCATCCTGCACGGCTGCCTACGCCACCACACCCCCTACAGCGAACACAAAGCCTGGGCACACCGACAAACGCCAGCCGCGGCTTGACAACTTACGGACCCTGGGATGTCTAGCCTCGTCCGGCGACGTTGCGGGCTGGTCCTCGCGCTCGAGCCGGATCATCGCCCCGCGACGATGCGGGCTGGTCGGCCTGCGGAGGAGCCGGACCATCGAACCCTGTCGGCGACGATGCGGGCCGGTCAGGCCCGTTCCGGCGACGGACCATCGAACCCGCCGCAGGTTCGTCGATACCCGGCCCTCAGCGGCTTCGAAATGCCCTCGGATCGTGTGCCTCGAAGTCGGCCACTCGGGTCGGCAAGCACGGGTCTCCGCCGGCGGCTGCGCGGACGGCGACTGGTTTGGGTGCGCGCGGACTGGGCCTACGCCGCCGGCCATCGCGACGGTGATCGAGCCGACACCGGTGAACCACAGGAAGATGGCGAACCCGAAAGTGCCCTGGTCGATTCCGACGCCGCCGAAGTTGCCCAACTGACCGCCGCCGGCGTAACCGAGCAGTGCCATGACCAGCGCGGCCACCAACGCCGCAATCCCCAGCTTCGCCATCGCAGCGGAAAGCGGCAACGGCCGGCGCGCACACTGCTGCCCGACCGCGACCCCCGACGCTGCGCCAACGATGAGCAGCGCAACCCAGGCCGGCCCCAGCGGCGGGTGCGGGGCCGCCGCCAGCACCGGCAACGCGGGTATGTCGCCGCCGAATACGGTGAACGAGCTGAACGTCGCAAAACCCAGATGAGCACTGGATCCCACCGCCATTGCGGCGGTCCCCACGATGACGTTGGGCACGTACAGCACCGACAGCAGCGTCAGGCTGAACTGTCCGAAAATCGAGTTGGTGATCCCGTAGAGGTCCTGCATCGTCGCCCAATGCACGACCAGCGAGCAGGCCGTGACCAGGCCCGACAAGCCGAACAACGCCAGCACGCCGGCCACCGCGGCGCGCAGCGAATCGGCCAGCCAGGCGGGCAGCGGCGACGCCGCAAGTAGCCGGCGCCCGACCCGCGACCCCACCCCGATCGACGCGCCGATGAGGTGCACGAGCAGCACGCTCAAGAAGGCGCGCGACGCGCTCGGGGTCTGCAGTTCGGTGATGACCGACGCCGCGTCGTGGATGACCGCCAGCGCGATGGCGGCGATCAGCAGCGGCCCGCCCAGGGCAGACGCGACGATCCATCGGATGACGAACCACGATGCCGTCGTGGTGGTGGCGTGCGCGGTGGCGCGCGCGGTCCCCCACACCATCAACAGCACCGGCAGCAGCGGCATCACACCCAGCTCGCGGCCACCGATCGAGATCGGCACCTGATGCACGCCGAGCCACATGCTGGCGATCGCACCCAACGCGCCGGTCATGTCGCTGTTGGCGATCACCAACTGCAGCAGCGTCACCGCAGCGATGACCACCAGAGCCACCGCCGACGGCCCGAACGCGACCCTGAAGAAGATCGCGCGCCTGGTGGGCGCCCGGGGTTCGACTGTCCGGCGTCACGGTTTGAGGACGTTACACAGGGCTGTCGGTGGCTACCCGCCACGCGTAGCCGCGCTGGCAATCGCCACCGGGCTGTCGGTGGCGACCCGCCACGCCCGGCTACGCCGCGCGGCATCGATGTGCGACCCGCAGCCGCTCGCAAGCCCCGACCCGCGCCTGCGACGGGCGACGCAGACGGCGCCTGCGGCTGCTGGCCCGAGCCGTACGAGTGCTGGCCGTGGGCCGAACCGCCGTGGTCGCTGGCCCCACCCTGGCCCGGCGCCGGAGCCGGACGACGGCGGCGGGCTGAAGCTGGGGAAACCGGTTGGCGGAGTGGGTGATCCGTGCTGGGACTGCGCCGAGCTCGGCTGCGGACCCGGCTGCGCGGCGAAGCCGCCGGTGGTCGGGCCAGACGGGTAGCCGCCGTACTGCGTCCCGTACCCGGACTGCTGGTAGGGGGCCTGCTGCTGGCCGTAGTAGCCACCGTACTGGCCGTAGTACTGGTCGTACTTGGGGCGGGGAGCCGGCGCGGTGATCACGCCCGCGTCCAGCAGCAGCGCGCTGATGGCGAGTCCCGCCTGCACGACCCCGGCCGTCACAGCGATCCACAATCCGGCACCACGATCCGACGCGTCGATGGTGTCCTGGATCAGCAGCAACGTACCCAGAAGAGACACCGCGGTTACCGCCGCGAGGAAGTTCTTGGCCTTGGGCAGCAGGCTCACTGCGGCCAGCAGACCGGCCAGCAGGATCAGGTCGACGGGCAGCGTGCTGCCCTTCTCCACCAGCTCGTCGCCGTTGGGCAGCACACGGGAGACCATCGGGAAGTAGCTCGCCAGGTAGGTGAGCACACCAAGGATCGCGACCGCGATCGTCAGGTAGTGCTTGAGATTGTTCTCGGCGTCCTCGGACTTCGCGAACGACGAGGTCGCGGGAGCCCCGTAGGAACCGGGCGACTGCGCGGGCGGATATCCGGGATTGCCGGGCGGGTAGGTCATGACTTCTCCTGTGCCTTCCGATGCGGTTGCGGCGCCACTGTCGTGCGGCGCTGGCCACTCCCGCGCGCCGCTCCTCGCGAGGCTACCCGGAAATACCGGGCCAACGACGCGACGGCGGTCTGCGCGGCTTTGCGACGCGAGCCGATCTTCCACGCTAGCGCACCTCGAGTGCGACGTCGGTGCACACCTCGGCCGCCGGTACCCACCCCCGGTGGTTGCCCGCAAGATTGGAACACGTTCTAATTCATCCATGGACTACGGGCTTGTGCTGTTCACCAGCGATCGTGGAATCTCCCCGGTGGCGGCCGCCACTCTTGCCGATAACCACGGATTCCAGACGTTCTACGTACCCGAGCACACCCACATTCCGGTCAAGCGCCAGGCCGCACACCCGACCACCGGCGACGAGTCGCTGCCTGACGACCGCTACATGCGCACGCTGGATCCCTGGGTGAGCCTCGGCGCCGCGTGCGCGGTCACGTCGCGGGTCCGGCTGTCCACCGCGGTGGCGCTGCCCGTCGAACACGACCCGATCACGCTGGCGAAGTCCATCGCGACGCTCGACCACCTTTCGGGCGGACGCGTCAGCCTGGGTGTCGGGTTCGGCTGGAACACCGACGAACTCGCCGACCACGGGGTTCCGCCGGGCCGTCGTCGCACCATGCTGCGTGAGTACATCGAGGCGATGCGCGCGTTGTGGACCGAAGAAGAGGCCTCCTATGAGGGCGAGTTCGTCAACTTCGGGCCCAGCTGGGCATGGCCCAAGCCGATCCAGTCGCACATCCCGGTTCTGGTCGGGGCGGCCGGCAACGAGAAGAACTTCAAGTGGATCGCCCGCAGCGCCGACGGCTGGATCACCACCCCCCGCGATTTCGAGATCGACGAGCCGGTGAAGCTGCTGCAGGACACCTGGGCCGCCGCCGGCCGCGACGGCGCCCCACAGATCGTCGCGCTGGACTTCAAGCCGATTCCGGAGAAGTTGGCGCACTGGGCCGAGATCGGGGTCACCGAGGTGTTGTTCGGACTGCCCGACAAGTCCGAAGATGAGGTGGCCGCATACGTCGAGCGATTAGCGGGCAAGCTAGCTGCAGCGGTCTGACCGCTGCGACGGACGGGAGGCGCATCGTGACATCGCACGATGAGCAGGGCCGGCACTTCCCCTACCGCTACGACACCCGGCTGGCGCCGATGTGGCTGGCCTTTCGGGCGTGGCCGAGCACACAGGGCGTCACGGTGACCGACGACGGTCGGGTGATCGTCCGCTACGGACCGTTCCGGATCGACGCGCCGCTTTCTCAAATTCAGGATGCGCATATCACCGGTCCGTACCGGTGGTGGACGGCGGTGGGCGCGCGGCTGTCGCTCGCCGACGACGGACTGACGTTCGGCACCAACGCGACTCGCGGCGTGTGCATGCACTTCGAGCCGCGTATTCACCGCGTCCTGGGCCTGCGGGACCACTCGGCACTCAACGTGACCGTCGAAGATTGCGAAGGCTTGGTCGCTGCGCTGACCGCCGCCACATGAGAGCGCGTCGCATGAGCACTCTGCTCGCCGCCGTCGCGCTCACCGGGTGCACCCAGACGGTCCACGGCACCGCCGTCGCGCAATTCACCCTGCCCGTAGGCGGCTTCCCGGATACGGCGGGATACACCGCGGTCGACTCTGATTCGTTCTACATCCGTGATGGCAGCCCGGAGTACGGCTTCGTCTTCACCACCCCGAACGGGCTCGTCTGCGGGATGGGGACATTCCCGGCGTGGGAGTCGGCGGGCGCGGAATGCACTGGGTCACGGCCCGACAGGGGGCCCGGATCCTGGACCGTCGATGCGGAACGCTTCGGTGCGACCACCGTCCAGACGTCGGTGATGCCCAGCGGCGCGAATCGCAGAGATCACTCCAATAACCTTTTGCCGCAGCGGCACTACGTTGTCGACTCGGTCGACACGTTGTGCTTGGTGACCCAGGATTCGGTCGTGGCGTGTCACGTCGGCGGGCACGGGTTCATCTTGACCGCGGACAAGACGACGCTGTTCTAGCCGAGCGAAGCCCGGTTGATGTCCTCGTCGGTCGACTTCACGGTGATCTGGGCGCCCAACGGGTCGCCGTCGGTCATCAACGCCACCAGGTCCTCGTTCTCGGTGAGCGCCATGAACCTCGAGCCATCGGCGTCGAGTCGGCCGATGATGACACCGGTAGTCGTCGGCCAGTCGTACCGCACGGAGTAAGTCTCAATGGTGCCCGCGCCGTTGGCGTTTCGAGTGACCGGCACCTTGGGCAGCGCAACGATGTCTTGCTGCAAAGCCTTGCTACGGTCGACCGTCCAGTCGCCGGGCGTGGTGGAGTAGACCCCCACCGAATACTTGCTCATCACACCGCCGTTGGCGCCGACGAGCCCGAACGAGCCTGGCTTGTCGCGCATCGCGGTCACGGTCTCAGCGATACCGTGCAGCGAATAACTGTTGCCGGGCCCGCCGAAATACGGCAGGCCTCCGGTGAGTGTCAACCCACGCGGGTCGTCGGCGGTGAGCCCGAATTCATCGCACACCGCGAAAACCGGAAACGGGAAGCAGCTGTAGAGGTCGAACGTCGCCACATCGTCGATGCCGATGTCGGCGACTCGAAGAGCCTCTGCCACAGCCTGTTTGGTCGAGTAGCTGACACTGAAGTCGACGCGGTCCAGCAGGTCCTGCTCGGTCTGATCGGCATGCCCGCGCAGATAGACCCACTTGCCTTCGGGCACCCCGAGCCGGCGCGCCGCCGAAACCGACATCACCAGCGCGGCGGCCCCCTGATTGACGGTGTCGCGCGCCACCAGCAACCGCGGATACGGGTCGCAGATCATCCTGTTCTCGTCGGTGACCGTTTCGATCTCCGCCACCGACCGCTCCACCGGCGAGGACGAGAACGGGTTCTTCGCAGCGACTTTCGAGAACGGGGCGAAGAGCTCGGCCATCGCGTGCCGATAGTCGGCGACGGAGAGCCCGAGCCATCCTCGGCGCGCGTTGTCGAGCAGCCCGTACTGCACCGGCGCTCCGGTCAGCCCGTGCTTCGCGGTGTACTCGCTCATGTACTGCTCGAAACCGTATCCACGGTCCTCGAGCTGGCCACCGACGTGCTCGGTGAAATCCGGCTTGTCGTCACGCCCGGCGAAGTATTTCGCCGTGGATCCGGGCTCGGACCCGAGGATCAACGCGACCTCGATATCGCCGGCGGCGATCGCCCCGGCGAACTCGGTCATCAGCTTCTGCGGACCGTTGCCCCCGATGGGCTCGAGCACCGCGCGCGCCGGATCGGCGCCAACGCGGTTGGCCACCGATCGCACGTAGTTGTCGGAGCTGCCGAACGGCGGCTTGTTGAACGGCGTGCAGATCTCGAACTGACGCAGGCCGGCGAACACCTCGATGGCCTCGGCCACCGTGGTCACGTCCGCGCCGGTGTCAGCGAGAGCGGCCCGCACGGCCTCGGTCGCCAAGTCGACCGAGGACATGCCGCGATAACCGGGATCATCGATGCGCTCGGTGAACTGGCCCACTCCGACGACGACGGGAGTACTGGCGTCTATGGCGCCGCTCCTCCTCATTGGCGCCACTCCTGCGGCGGGTAGCTGGGTCGCTGGCGCGGATCGACCGCCATTACAGGCCTCCTGACAAGTGTTAATTCGCCAGGCTAACCGAAACCTGTAACGTGTTCCAATTCTGGTGCGAACAGCCCTGGCTTACAGGCTCTGCAGGATCTCCCGTGCCAGCGCGGCGGTCTCCGATGGAGTCTTGCCGACCTTGACCCCGGCTGCCTCCAACGCTTCCTTCTTGGCTGCGGCGGTTCCCGATGAGCCGGACACGATGGCGCCGGCGTGGCCCATCGTCTTGCCTTCCGGCGCAGTGAATCCCGCGACGTAGCCGACGACCGGCTTGGACACGTTGGCCTTGATGTAGTCGGCCGCACGCTCCTCGGCGTCACCGCCGATCTCGCCGATCATCACGATGATCTTGGTCTCCGGGTCCTTCTCGAACGCCTCGATCGCGTCGATATGGGTGGTGCCGATCACCGGGTCACCGCCGATGCCGATCGACGTGGAGAACCCGAAATCACGCAGCTCGTACATCATTTGGTAGGTCAGCGTGCCGGACTTGGACACCAGGCCGACAGGACCGGATCCGGAGATGTTGGCCGGGGTGATACCGACCAGCGCCTGTCCGGGGGTGATGATGCCGGGACAGTTCGGGCCGATGATCCGGGTCTTGTTGCCCTTCTCCAGGTTGTAGGCCCAGGCATATGCGCTGTCCTGCACAGGGATCCCCTCGGTGATCACCACCAGCAGCGGGATCTCGGCGTCGATCGCCTCGATGATCGCGTCTTTGGAGTACACCGGCGGCACGAAGATGATTGATACATCGGTCCCCGTCTTCTCGATCGCCTCCACGACGCTGCCAAAAACCGGCAGTTCGATGGGGTCGCCGTTGACGTCCTTGTGCGCGACCGTCGTGCCGGCCTTGCGGGCGTTGACCCCGCCGACGACCTTCGTGCCGGCCGCCAGCATCCGCGCGGTGTGTTTGGTCGCCTCAGAGCCGGTGATGCCCTGGACGACGACCTTGTTTTCTGCAGTCAGAAATATAGCCATGGGTCATGTCTCCTTGATCAGGCGTTCGCCAGCTCGGCGGCCTTGTCGGCAGCCTCGTCCATCGTGGGCACCAGCGTCACAAGCGGGTGGTTGGCCTCGGTGAGGATCCGCCGGCCTTCGTCGACGTTGTTGCCGTCGAGGCGCACGACGATCGGCTTGTTGGCGTCGTCGCCCAGGATCTCCAGGGCCTTGACGATGCCGGTGGCGACCGCGTCGCAGGAGGTGATGCCGCCGAACACGTTCACGAACACGCTCTTGACCTGATCGTCGCCCAGCACGACGTCGAGTCCCGCGGTCATTACTTCGGCGGACGCGCCGCCGCCGATGTCGAGGAAGTTGGCCGGCTTGACGCCGCCGTGCTTCTCGCCGGCGTAAGCAACGACGTCCAGCGTCGACATGACCAGCCCGGCGCCGTTGCCGATGATGCCGACCTGGCCGTCGAGCTTGACGTAGTTGAGGTCGTGCTCCTTGGCCTTGAGTTCCAGCGGGTCGGTGGCGTCGCGGTCCTCGAACTCGAGGTGACCGGGCTGGCGGAAGTCGGCGTTGCCGTCCAGCGTCACCTTGCCGTCCAGCGCCAGGATCTGATCGTCGGGGGTGCGGACCAACGGGTTGACCTCGACGAGGGTGGCGTCCTCGGCGACGAAGACGTCCCACAGTTTGGAAATGGTCACCGCGGCGGCGTCGAGCACCTCAGCCGGCAGGTGGCCCTGTTCCGCGATCGAGCGGGCGAATGCCTCGTCGACGCCTTTGACCGCGTCCACCGGGACCTTGGCCAGCCGCTCGGGCTTGGTGGCCGCGACCTCTTCGATCTCCACGCCGCCCTCTACCGAGCACATGGCCAGGTAGGTGCGGTTGGAGCGGTCCAGCAGGAAGGAGATGTAGTACTCCTCGGCGATGTCGCTGGCCTCGGCGACCAGCAGCTTCTTCACGACGTGGCCCTTGATGTCGAGGCCGAGGATGTTCTTCGCGTGGTTGTAGGCGTCCTCAGCGGTCGCGGCGTACTTCACGCCCCCGGCCTTGCCTCGTCCACCGACCTTGACCTGTGCCTTGACCATCACCGGGCGACCGATCTCTTCGGCGATGGCTTTGGCCCCGTCGGCGGTGTCTGTCACCCGGCCGGGAGTGGTTGGGACGTTGTGCTTGGCGAACAGCTCTTTCGCTTGATACTCGAAAAGATCCATGGGCTCACTTCTGTGTGTCGGCCTGTGTGTAAGCGGGCCGAGGTTTTCCGTTGCCCGCTTGCGGGAACTGTATCGAGACGGGTTGAAGGTTCCATCGTCGGCATCGGTTGATGTGGCAGATCTCACCGGTGCCAGGGAAGTGATTCAAATCACAATCCCTGGTTGATTTTTGGCTAAACTTGCGACGCCTCGCGCCCGCCGGTTAACGTCTCAGGGTCCAGATAACGTTATGGTTACGGCTCGAAGGACAAATCACGTTGACCCAGCAAATCCCGGCTGCGACTCCTGTGCAAGGAGATCTCTCGGCGTCGCGCCAGCGCAGGTCAACCATTCACCGCAACGAAGTCACCGACATCATTCCGTTCAACGAATTCGGCAAACTGGCCGACTCGGACTTCAGCGATAACACCACTTTTGCCAAAGAAGCGCAGGTCCTCGGCGCCCCCGAACTCGACGACCTCGACGACACGGACAACCTCGCCGTCTTCGACCTCGCCGGGCCCAGCGTGTCCGAGCGACGCCTCAGCCCGCTCGAGCGCGGTACCACCCGGGCCCGCAACGACGCCGAATCGCTCATCGGTCGCGGGCAGCACCGCAAACAGCTCACCGGACCCACTCGCGGCCGGATTCTGATCGGCTCGCTGGCGGCCGGTGCCGCCGCAGCCGCCGCCCACTCCGCCACCGAGGCCCCGGAACACTCCAGGGCACAGACGGTTCTGGCTGCCCAATCCGCCGCGACCGGGCCGATCAGCACCTCCGACGGCGGCATGCAGATGGTCACCGTGAAGCCGGCCGAAAATGTCGCGGTGCACAACGCTGAGTTGGCCCATGGCGTCGCCTTCGCCGAGGAGCGCGCGCAGCGCGAGGCCCGGCTGCAGCAGCCGCTGTTCGTCATGCCGGTCAGGGGCATCTTCACGTCCGGCTTCGGCTACCGGTGGGGCGTGCTGCACGCCGGCATCGACCTCGCCAATTCGATCGGCACCCCGATCCACGCCGTCTCCGACGGCGTCGTCATCGCCGCCGGCCCGACCGCGGGCTACGGCATGTGGGTCAAGCTGCGCCACGCCGATGGAACCGTGACCCTCTACGGGCACGTGAACACCACCATGGTCAACGTCGGCCAGCGGGTGATGGCCGGCGACCAGATAGCCACCGTCGGCAACCGCGGCAACTCCACCGGCCCGCACCTGCACTTTGAAGTGCTGCTGGGCGGCAGCCAGCGGGTCGACCCCGTGCCGTGGCTGGCCAAGCGCGGCCTGTCCGTCGGTACCTTCGCCGGTTGAGCCGTTGACCGACCCGAGCAATCCCAGCCCGGCAGCTCGTCCACCGAATCCTGAAACGCGCATCATTCGGCGCGCGCCCACCGGTCCGCTGCCGCAGGCTGTCGACGACGCCCGCACCACGCACATCCCCCAACCGCCCGCCCCGCCGCAACAGCAGTTCGCCCCGCGCCCCGATCCCGGGCCGGCACACGCACCCTTCGGCGAGCCCAGCCGCACGACGGCGGTGGCCGCGGCGGCCGTCAGCATCATCAGCGGCTGGGCCACCTCGGTGGTGGCGACCGACCTGATCGCCGGCTGGTGGCGATCCGACCGGCTGTTCTGCGTTGCCGTGGCGTTCCTGGCCTTTGTGTTCGCCCTGTCGACGGTCTCCGGGGTGATCCTGCTACTGCTGCGCCAACCGCTGAGCCGCTACCTGATCGTTGCCGGTGCCGTGGTCGCGATCTTGACCTATCTCGGCGTGTTCATCGCCGGTGCGCGAGTGGCCTGGATCGTGCACACGCTGCCGATACTCCCGATCGTCAGCGCCGTGCTGACGCTGCTGCCCCGCACGCGTGACTGGCTGCTGGAGGACTAGAGAGCCCGATTGCCTAGAGCTTCGCTACCGGGGCGTGGTTATGCATCAGCTTGACCCGTCCTGAGCTGCCGAAGTCGATCAGCGACATCGCCGATTCGCCAACGCCGGACACCTCTTCGACTCGGCCGAGGCCGTACTTGTCGTGGGTGACCCGGTCGCCAGGCGCGAGCACAATCAGCGGGCGCTTGGTTCCTCCGCCACTGCGGGTCGGCGACGGACGCGGTGTGCCGAAGCGGCCGGCGCCACTGACCGGCGCGCTGAACGACGGAGTCGGGTCGGTGCGGCGCCAGTCGATCAGCTCCTGCGGAATCTCGCGCAGGAAACGCGATTCCGGGTTGAGCATCGGCTGTCCCCAGGACGAGCGGACCTTGGCCCGGCTGAGGAAAAGCCGCTGACGCGCCCGGGTGATTCCGACGTAGGCCAGGCGGCGCTCCTCGGAAAGCTCGGTCGGATCGCCCAAAGCCCGCATGTGCGGGAACATTCCGTCTTCCCAGCCGGTGACGAACACGACCGGGAATTCCAATCCCTTCGCGGTATGCAGCGTCATCAGCGTCACCAAACCGGCGGTCTGCTCGGGGATTTCGTCGGTATCGGCGACAAGCGACACCCGCTCCAGGAACTGCGCCAGCACACCGGTGTCCGGTACGTCCTCATCCACTGGGGCGTCGTCAAGCGCGGCGGCGTTGGCCAGGTCGGTGGCGAATTCGTGTGCGACGCTGACTAGTTCGTTGAGGTTGTCCAGCCGGGCCAGGTCTTGCGGGTCGGACGACGATTCCAGCTCCGTGCGATATCCGGTGCGCTCGAGCACCGCCTCGATCAGTTCGCCGAGGTCCCCTTCGGACGAGGCCAGCTTGGTGCGCAGCTCGTCCATCATCTCGACGAATCCCGCAATCGCCTTGGCCGACCGGGTGTTCAGCAGCGGCACCTTGCCTTCGGCGGCGACTTCCAACGCGTCGGCGAAGCTGGATCCGGTGTTCTCGGCGTACACCGCGACGCACGCCTCAGCGCGATCACCGATGCCGCGCCGCGGCGTGTTGAGGATGCGCCGCAGGCTGACCGCATCGCCGGGGTTGTCCAGCACCCGCAGGTAAGCCACGATGTCGCGAATCTCGCGGCGCTCGTAAAATCGCACTCCCCCAACGACTTTGTACGGAATTCCGGCACGGATGAATACCTCTTCCACCGACCGCGACGAGTTGTTGGTGCGGTAAAAGACGGCCACGTCGTTGTAGGTGAGGTCGCCGTTGGCGGCCAGCGCATCGATTTCCTCGGCGATGAACCGTGCCTCGTCGTGCTCGTTGTCGGCGACGTAGCCGACGATCAGCTCGCCTTCACCGGCGTCGGTCCAGAGCCGCTTGTCGCGCCGGGCCGGGTTGCGCGAGATCACCGCGTTGGCCGCCGACAGGATGTTCTGCGTGGAGCGGTAGTTCTGCTCGAGCAGGATCGTGGTGGCGTTCGGATAGTCGCGCTCGAAGTCTTCGATGTTGCGGATCGTGGCTCCGCGGAACGCATAAATCGACTGGTCGGCGTCACCGACCACGCACAGCTCGCCGGGCGGCACACCGTCTTCGCCGGGTTCGAGATCGCGGCCGACCAGCTCGCGGACCAAGACGTACTGCGCGTGGTTGGTGTCCTGGTACTCGTCGACCAAGATGTGCCGGAAGCGTCGACGGTAGTGGTCGGCGATCTGCGGAAAGGCCTGCAGCACCGCGACCGTTTCGCCGATCAGGTCGTCGAAGTCCAGCGCGTTGGCCACCCGCAGCCGCTGTTGGTATTCGGTGTAGACCGCGGCCACGGTGCGCGCCAGGTCGTCGGCGAGATCGTCGTCGGACAGGTTGGCCAGCGCCTGCTGCGGGTCGATCAGCTCGTTCTTGAGGTTGGAGATGGCGTTGGCCAGCAGCCGCGGCGAGTACCGCTTGATGTCGAGGCCCATGTCCTTGCCGATCATCTGCAGCAGACGGCGCGAATCGTCGGCGTCGTAGATCGAGAAGTTGGAGTTGAGACCGGAGATCAGCGACGCCTGGTTGCGCAGGATTCGCACGCAGGTCGAGTGGAACGTCGACACCCACATCGAGCGTGCCCGCGGCCCGACCAGCGCGGCCACCCGTTCCCGCATTTCCGCGGCGGCCTTGTTGGTGAAGGTGATCGCCAGCACCTGACCGGGACCGACGTCACGCGCCGCCAACAGGTAGGCGATCCGCCGGGTCAGCACGGCCGTTTTGCCTGACCCGGCGCCCGCGACGATCAGCAGCGGCGAGCCCTCATGCAGCACCGCCTTACGCTGCTGGGGGTTCAGACCATCGAGAAGTTGATCGCCTTCGGATTCGGTCACATGCTGCACACTCATTGGTAAACCAACCTACCGCCGATCGGCGACACCTTTGCGCCGGAACACCTGCAAGTGGCACACTCATTTTGTGCTCAATGCGCAGTGGCGATTTTTCTACGGGTACCGGCCGACGGTGCCCGTGGTGTAGCTGCTTCCCAGAGCCCCGCGGTCCACTTCCGGATCCGGGGCTCGTCTCTTGTGTGAGGCCCGAAACCGGATGACACCACCGCACCAACCTCCACACAACGAGAGTCCGGAGTCTGAAATGACAATCGAAACAGAACAACTCATCGACATCAACGCCCTGCGGCTGGAAATCGACCGCCTCGACGCTGAGATCCTGGCCGCGGTCAAGCGTCGCGCCGAGGTCTCCCGTCAGATCGGCAAAGCGCGGATGGCCTCCGGCGGCACCCGGCTGGTGCACAGCCGCGAGATGCAGGTTATCGAGCGTTACAGCGAACTCGGTCCCGAGGGCAAGGATCTGGCCATGCTGCTGCTCCGGCTGGGCCGCGGCCGGCTCGGTCACTGAGCAAGCCGGTTTTCCACTCGTTCACCTCCGCTTCAGCGCGCGCCACCGGTCGACCTGACTAGGGTCGAAGCATGACTGCGGTTGAACAGATTCCCGACATCTCAGCGACCCCGGCATGGAGTGCGCTGCAACAACACCACCGGCAGATCGGCGGCACCCATCTGCGCCAATTCTTCGAGGAGGACCCGGACCGCGGCCGCGAGTTCAACGTCACCGTCGGCGATTTGTACATCGACTACAGCAAACACCGCATCAACCGCGACACCCTCAAGCTGCTGATCGATCTGGCGCACGCCGCCGAGCTCGAGCGGCATCGCGACGCGATGTTCGACGGAACGCACATCAACGTCTCGGAAGACCGCGCGGTGCTGCACACCGCGCTGCGGCTTCCGCGCGACGCCACCCTGACCGTCGACGGGCAGAACGTGGTCGCCGATGTCCACGAAGTGCTGGACGCGATGGGCGATTTCACCGACCGGCTGCGCAGCGGCGAGTGGACCGGTGCCACCGGGAAACGGATCAGCACCGTCGTCAACATCGGCATCGGCGGCTCGGACCTCGGCCCGGTGATGGTCTACCAGGCGTTGCGGCACTACGCCGACGCCGGCATTTCCGCACGTTTCGTCTCCAACGTCGACCCCGCCGACCTGATCGCGAAGCTGGCCGACTTAGATCCGGCGACAACGCTTTTCATCATCGCGTCCAAGACCTTCACGACACTGGAGACGTTGACCAACGCCACCGCCGCGCGGCGCTGGCTGACCGACACCCTCGGTGATGACGCGGTGGCCAAGCATTTCGTGGCCGTCTCGACCAACAAGAAACTGGTCGACGAGTTCGGCATCGACACCGATAACATGTTCGGGTTCTGGGACTGGGTCGGCGGACGCTATTCGGTCGACTCGGCGATCGGACTCTCGGTGATGGCAGTGATCGGCCGGGAAGCGTTCGCGGACTTCCTGTCTGGATTCCACATTGTCGACGAGCACTTCCGGACCGCGCCGCTGGAGTCGAACGCGCCGGCGCTGCTCGGCCTGATCGGGCTGTGGTACTCGGACTTCTTCGACGCTCAGGCCCGTGCGGTGCTGCCGTACTCCAATGACATGGCCCGCTTCGCCGCCTACCTGCAGCAGTTGACGATGGAGTCCAACGGCAAATCGACACGCGCCGACGGCACGCCGGTCACCACCGATACCGGTGAGATCTTCTGGGGCGAACCGGGAACCAACGGCCAGCACGCGTTCTACCAACTGCTGCACCAGGGCACACGGCTGGTCCCGGCCGACTTCATCGGCTTCAGCCAGCCGACCGACGATCTGCCCACCATGGATGGCACCGGGAGCATGCACGACTTGCTGATGAGCAACTTCTTCGCTCAGACCCAGGTGCTGGCCTTCGGTAAGACCGCCGAGGAAATCGCCGCCGAGGGCACATCGAAAGATGTGGTGCCGCACAAGGTGATGCCGGGCAACCGGCCGACGACATCGATACTGGCAACCCGGCTTACCCCGTCGGTGCTGGGCCAACTGGTCGCACTCTACGAGCATCAGGTGTTCACCGAGGGCGTCATCTGGGGCATCGACTCATTCGACCAGTGGGGCGTCGAACTGGGCAAGACACAGGCCAAAGCGCTACTGCCGGTGCTCACCGAAGACGCTTCTCCGGCCAAGCAATCCGACAGTTCGACTGATGCGCTGGTCCGCCGGTATCGCAGCGAGAGAGGCCGGGCGGACTAAGAGAACCGCTTGGCCAACGACAGCGGCATCACCCGCAGTAGTTGCACCATCGGCCCCCACGGCCACCACGGAACGGCGGCCCGGCCCGGTTCGCGCTCGATCGCGGCGACGAGCGACTTGACGCCAGTTTCGTTGTCCACCATGAACATTGTGGTCTGCGATTTGGCTGTCATCTCCGACTCGATGTAGCCGGGCTCTATCACCGACACCGTGATTGGGCCCTTGGCGTATTCGGCACGCAGCGATTCGCCCAGTGAACTCAGGCCGGCTTTACTCGCGGCGTAGGCCGCTTTCACGCCGGGCACGCCCTTGGATCCGAGCACCGAGGAGATCAGCACGAGGTGCCCGGACCCTTGCTCGGAGAACATCTCCAGCGCGGTCTCGATTTGCACCAGGGCGGCCACCAGATTGGTTTCGATCGTCGCCTTGTTGGCCCACAATTTGCCGGAGCCCAACTTCGCGCCTTTGCCGATGCCGGCGTTGACGATCACCCGGTCGATGCCACCCAGCGCGTCGGACAATTCCGCGAACACTTTGGGCACCTGGTCGTGGTCGTTGACGTCCAGCGCGGCTATGGCGACCTTGACATCCGGATAGCGTTGCGCAAGTTCGGACTTCAGCTCATCGAGTCGCTCGGTGCGACGAGCGCACAGCGCGAGGTCGCGGCCCTTGGCAGCGAACGCGCGGGCCATCCCGGCACCCAGGCCCGAGCTGGCTCCGGTGATGAGGATTTTCTGTCGAGTCATCCGACTATTTCAGCAGACGCGACATTCGCCGGTCGGCCAGCACCTTGCCTCCGGTCTGACACGTCGGGCAGTACTGAAACGACTTGTCGGCGAACGACACTTCGCGAACGGTGTCGCCGCATACCGGGCACGGTAGGCCGGTGCGGGCGTGCACCCGCATGCCGGAACGCTTCTCGCCCTTCAGGGTGGCGGCCTGTTGGCCCACCGACCGCGACACCGCGTCAGCGAGCACCGACGCCATGGCGTCGTGCAGTGCGGCGAGCTGCGCCTCGTTGAGTTTCGCAGCGGTGGCGAACGGGGACAGCTTGGCGACATGCAGGATCTCGTCGCTGTAGGCGTTGCCGATCCCGGCGATGACCTTCTGGTCGGTGATGACGGACTTGATTCGGCCGGTGTTCTTGGCCAGCAACCTGGCCAGGTCGTCGGCGTTGAGAGTCAGCGCATCGGGTCCCAGCGCGGCGATGCCGGGGACTTTATCCGGATCGTCGACGAGCCACACCGCCAGCCGCTTCTGGGTGCCCGCCTCGGTGAGGTCGAAGCCTGGTGCCTGACCGGGCGGGCCGAGGTGGACGCGCAACGCGATCGGGTTCTTGCCGGGTTTGAGCGGCGTGGCGGACAGCTTGTCCGACCAGCGCAGCCAGCCGGCCCGGGAGAGATGGGTGATCAGGATCAGCTCGCCGGCCCGCATGCCGAGAAACTTGCCCCAGCGGTCGGCACCGGTGACGGTCAGTCCGTGCAGGGCATTGATCGGCGGCGCGAAGGTCTTGAGCACCGACAGCGCGGCGACGTCGACGCGGCCGACGGTTTTGCCGACGGCGTGCCGACGCAGGTGGTCGGCCAGCGCCTCGACTTCGGGCAGTTCGGGCATGTATCCAGTGTGCCGGTCAGCGTCGCGACGTGCGGACCACCAGGGACAGCACCCAGCTGACGATCGACAACACGATCGCGGCCTTGATCGCGGTCCACCAGAAGTAGTCGATGGCCAGCCCCCAGTGGGTGGTGTTCTCGGTGATCCGTGCGGTGATCCAGAGCATCAGCGCGTTGACGACGATGTGGAAAAGTCCCAGCGTCAGGATGTAGAGCGGGATCGACAGGATCTGCACGACCGGCTTGATGAAGGCATTGACCAGACCGAAGATCACCGCGACCACCAGGATGATTCCGATTCGCTGCAGGCGGTTGTCGCCACCGACGAAGCTCAGCCCGTGGACGAATTTGGTGACTACCCACAGCGCGAATCCGGTCACCGCGGCGCGGATGACGAATGCTCTCATGCGGGTGAAGCTACTCCGCGGGATCCAGCAACAGGGCGTCCGTAATCCAACCGTGCTCGACGGCTGTTCCATGCACGAGCATCGAACCGCAAGTATCCGGTACCGCAGGTATTGACATCTTCGCGCGCACTCCCCTACCGTTTGGTCAGACGTCGACGAAGACGTGCGCGAATCGGCGACAAGGAGCGGCACCATGACCAGTGCGGTGAAGCCGGCGGGGCATGGTCGTGAAGACTTCTCCGACCGTCTCCTCAAGGGTTCGGTCAAGAAGTCCTACGAGCCAGTGGTCGACATCGACTGGAATGCGCCCTTGGATCCGGACAAGTTCTACCTTCCACCCCGCGTCGTGTCGTTGTACGGAACGCCGATGTGGGACAGCATGACTCGTGCCCAGCGCATCGAGTTGTCCCGCCAGGAACTGGTGAACACGCTGTCGGCCGGCATCTGGTTCGAGAACATCCTGAACCAGGCGCTGCTGCGCAAGATCATGCACACCGACCCCACCAGCAGCGCAACCCATTACGCGCTGACCGAACTCGGTGACGAAACCCGTCACATGGTGATGTTCGGCAAAGCCATCGAACGGGTCGGGGCCAAGCCGGTGCGCCCACGCCTCTACCACCGGATGATCATCAACACGCTGCCGTTCTTCTTCCGTGGATCGGTGCTCTGGGTTGCCGCGCTGATCGGTGAGGAGATCTTCGACTCGCTGCAGCGGCAGATGATGGACGATCCTGAGCTGCAGCCGATTGTCCAGCGTCTCATGCGAATTCACGTCACCGAAGAAGCTCGTCACATCCAGTTCGCGCGCGACGGCCTGCGGAAGCGGTCGCCGCAGATGCGCCGGCCGGAGCGGTGGTTCGTCGGAAACGTGAACGGACTGGGCGGGTGGTTCTTCCGCTACCTGTTCACCAATCGAGTCCAATATGCGCGGGCCGGCCTCAACGCCCGCGAAGCCCGCAGAATGGCCCGCCACAGCCCGCACCGCAAAGAGGTGCAGGTGGCCGGGTTCGCCCCGTTGGCGGCGTTCCTCGACGAGGTCGGGTTGATGGGCCCGATCGCGCGCCGCGCCTGGACGCGCACCAGGTTCCTGTGACCGAGCCCGTCCATAGCGTCGTCCTGGTCGGCGACCCGGACGCTGCCGACGAGTTGCTGGCGGCGGGTATCCACGACTTCATGATTTTCGACCGCGAGGCGGTCAGCTCGGTGTTCGACGACGACACCGACACCTGGACGCTCGCCGCCGAAGACGGCCAGACCTGCCGTGGCCGCGTAGTGGTCGCCTGTGAGTCGCCATTCGTACCTTTGGTGCCTGATTTGTTGGGCCGCAGAGACTTTCGCGGCACCGCTATGCATGCTGCTATGCCCGCCGCACATTTCGATCCGGCCGGTAGAAGGGTTGCCGTCATCGGCGCCGACTCCAGCGCCGGCGAGCTGATCGGCGGCATAGCCAATTCGGCCGCGACGATCAAAGTCTTCCCGTTGGCACCGCGCCGGGCCATTTCAAGCCTGCGGCGCGGCATACGCATCCCGCGCCGGCGCCGCATCGAGGTGATCTCGTCGCCCATCGAAGAGGTGACTGCGGTCGGTGTTCGCACCGTCGACGGCGTGCACCATGATGCCGACGCGATCGTCTACGGCACCGGATTCGCGGTGCGCGCCGGCCTCCCGGACGACACGCTGGTGGGCTCGGGCGGCATCAGTATCCAGCAGGCCTGGACCGACGGAGCCGAGCCCTACCTCGGGGTGGCGGTGCACAATTTCCCGAACTACTTCACGCTCAGCGGTCCCGATTTCGCCGCAGCCATGCGCTACATCGCCGGGTGCCTGCAACTCCTGGGGCGGCACCGGCGGATCGAGGTTCGCCGCAGCGCACAGGGTGTTTTCAACGAGCGACTTCACCTGCGTCGCCCGTCGCGGGAGCTGGACACCTCGGCGTTCGAGCTGTCGTCGGCCGCGCAAGCGCAGGACGACTCCTACGCCGGTCCCGCCATCTTGAGAGCCGCCGACACCGCAGAACACGTCCGAGTCGCGCTGACTGGGCATATCGAACCGATTGATGGTCAATACCACTGGCAGGGAACAGTTTTCGATGCAATACCAGCCGAGCTGGTACGCGCCCGCGAACTGACCGTGACGGTGGGCGAACGCACCGCCGCAGCCCGCATCACCGAACTGACACCGCAGGGCACGCACTCGATCGCCGGAATCGGCGCGCCGCCTTATCCGCTCGCGTATCTTCAGTTCACCTAGCAAACCCTCAGCAAGATTGCCTGATCGGCCCGTTGGGTATTCCACAACGCGGAAACGAGATGGCAAACGACAGCAAGCTCAACGTAGTGGCGATAGGCGCGTCGGCCGGCGGAGTCGAGGCGCTGAGGGATCTTGTGTCAAGCCTTCCGTCCGACCTTGCCTGCGCGATTCTGGTGGTGCTGCACGTGCCCGCCGAAGCGCCCAGCGTGTTGGCTCGCATCTTGGACCGCGACTCGCCACTGCCGACGGCCGAAGCGGTCGACGGCGAGCCACTACAACCCGGCACCATTCACGTCGCGATGCCGAATCGGCATCTGCTCGTCGACGGCAACCGAATTGCGTTGTCCCAAGGTCCAACTGAGAACGGTCACCGCCCAGCCGTCAACGCGCTGTTTCGTTCGGTCGCGCTCGCGTTCGGCCCGCGCGCGGTCGGCATTCTGTTGTCCGGCGTCCTCGACGACGGCACATTGGGCCTGGCGGCAATCCGGTCCCGGGGCGGCACGACCATTGCTCAAGTGCCTGGTGAGGCGCTGTTTCCGGCGATGCCGCTCAGCGCCATCGGTGCCGGTGTGGTGGACCACGAGGTCAGCGCAGCCAAAGTGGGTGGGCTGCTGACGCAGCTGGCCAATCGCGAATTTGAGGAACGCGGCCTGGAGCGAGACTTCCGCATGGAACTGGAGAACCGCTTCGCGATGGCACGACGGTTCTCGACCGAGATCGACACCGAGGGCCTGGGCCCGCCGTCCGGATACACCTGCCCGGATTGCAACGGTTCGCTGATGGGGGTGAGCAAAGCCAATTACCGGTGCCGGGTCGGTCACGCGTGGACGGGTGATGCACTGCTGCGGGCGCGCGACGACGAGGTGGAGAACGCGCTCTGGATCGCGATTCGAAGTCTGCAGGAGAAGTCGACGTTGTCCCGCCGCTTGGCCGGACACGTCACGCCGGGGCTGCTCAGTAAACGCTACGAAGCCATTGCCTGCGAGGCGGAGCATGCGACGGCGGTGTTGAGCGAACGGCTGTCAGAGGTCTATCGCAGAGACCGAGCCGGTGATGAATAGACCGGCCAGCTCGACGTCGACATGCTTCACGTCCCAGGGCAAGAAGGTGTGGGCCCTCATAGGTCCGGAGAATCGGCTGTGATCCCGGGTAGTGTTCGCCTCGCGACCTGTCGGCGGCGAGCAGGATGAGATGGATACTACGACGGACGAGGCATTCGAAGCCCTGCTGCGATACATGCGCGACTCGCGCGGATTCGATTTCACCGGATACAAGCGAACCAGCCTGATTCGGCGGGTTCGCCACCGCATGACCCAAGCGGGCTACGACACCTTCGAGCAGTACCTCGACGTCCTGCAGGCCAGCTCCGATGAGTTCTCAGCCCTGTTCAACAGCATCCTGATCAACGTCACCTCCTTTTTTCGCGATCCGGACGCGTGGGAGTACATCGCCACGAACGTCATTCCAAGCCTGCTCGCCGAGCGTGGACCGGACGCATTGATCCGGGTGTGGAGCGCCGGCTGCGCTTCCGGCCAGGAGGCGTACACGCTGGCGATGCTGTTGGCGGAGTCGTTGGGACCGGACGTATTCCGGCAGCGCGTCAAGATCTATGCGACCGACGTCGACGAGGAAGCGCTCACCGATGCGCGAGCGGCGAACTACGACACGAAAGCTGTCGAGTCGGTACCGGCCGCGATGCTGAGTAAGTATTTCGAGCAGCACAACGGCCGCTACACGTTCCACAAGGACCTGCGGCGCGCGGTAATTTTCGGTCGCAACGATTTGGTCAGGGACGCGCCCATCTCCCGGGTCGATCTGCTGGTGTGCCGTAACACGCTGATGTACATGAATGCTGAAACTCAGCGAAATGTCCTGGGCCGATTGCATTTTGCTCTGGCAGCTGAGGGTACGCTGTTTCTCGGGCACGCCGAGATGTTACTGAGCCACAGCGATCGGTTCGCACCGTTGAACCTCAAGCACCGAATCTTCCGCAAAGCCCCGGGCTCGCACGGCGGCTTGGAGCGCTACGATCCGGCTGCGACCATGTACGAACGTCAATCCGACCTTGCGGGTCTGACGACCGTGCGGGATTTGGCTTTTCGCGCCAACCCGGTCGCTCAGATCGTCGTGACCGGCGACGACACGGTGGCGATGATCAACGAGCAGGCTGAAATCCTGTTCGATCTGTCGGCCCGCGATATCGGCAGACTGTTGCGCGACCTGGAAGTCTCCTACCGGCCGGTCGAGCTGCGTGCCTACCTCGAGCAGTCCAAAGTGGAACGCCGCTCGGCCCGCATCCCCGACGTCAAATGGCAGCGAGCAGGCGCCGACACGGTGTGGTTCGAGATCCACGTGAACCCGTTGGTCGACGGGGAGAACGGACTGCTGGGCACGTCGATCGTGTTCTTCGATGTGACTGCGACCAGGGCGCTGTTGGACAAAGTGGTTGCCACCAATCATCAACTCGAAGCGGCCTACGAAGAACTGCAGTCCACTAACGAGGAACTCGAAACCACCAACGAGGAACTGCAATCCACCGTCGAGGAACTCGAGACCACCAACGAAGAGCTGCAGTCGACCAACGAAGAGCTCGAAACCATGAACGAGGAGCTGCAGTCCACCAACGACGAGCTGCACACCATCAACGACACCCTGCGTGAGCGCAGCTTAGAGCTCGATGATGCCCGCACTTTCCTTGACTCGCTGCTCAATTCGGTGCATCTCGGGCTCATTGTCGTCGACCGCGAGATGAAGGTGGTGGCGTGGAACCGCGGCTGCGAAGAGCTGTGGGGACTGCGCGCCGACGAAGTCACCGGCGAGGTCGTCACGGCTTTGGACATCGGGCTGCCGATGGACACCGTCCGGCCCCTGATCGGTAATGCGTTCGTCGACCCGGACAACCCGGGCGAGTCCGTCGTCGAGGCGATCAATCGGCGCGGCCGGCCGACTCGGGTCCGCGTGATCTGCAGCAGCTTCCAGACTCCGGACGTAGGGGTGTCAGGGGCGCTGCTACTTATGGATATTCAACGCTGACGGTTGCCTTTTCGTCTTCGACACGGGCTGCGGCGTCGTGAACTGCGGCAGCGGCGCGGTGCCGAGCGGCCGCATCCTGGTGTTCGTCACCCGCCCGGTCGCCAGCCAACAGCGCGGCCTGCTCGTGTAATGCGGCCGCCCGCAGGTGTGCGGCGCTGGCGTCGAGGTGCCGCGCGGCAGCGTCTCGGTGCGCCCGTCTGACTCGTTCCAGCGATTCGAGCGCACGCAACCGGGCTTGCTCTGCGGTCTCGGCATTCGATCGGACACCGACGGCCAGCTCGGCTCGGCGCTGCCGCAGCTCGTTGATCCGGCGCCGAGCAGCCTCCCCGCGGGCCACGGCTGCTTGCCGTCCCGCCGACCCCGGTTCATCTGCCATCACAGTTCAGTTTCCAACTTTTCCGAATGCCCGGCAACGCCCGATTCGGGCACGTCGGCAATCGGCGGTCCCTACTATGACGATGTGCGGTTCAGCTATGCAGAGGCGATGACGGATCCGACGTTTTACATCCCGCTGGCCAAGGCCGCGGAGGCAGCCGGGTACGCCAGCATGACCATTCCGGATAGCGTTGCCTACCCGTTCGAGTCGGACTCGACCTATCCCTACACACCCGATGGCAACCGCGAGTTTTTGGACGGTAAGGCCTTTATCGAGACCTTTGTGCTGACTGCCGCACTGGGAGCGGTGACGTCGACGCTGCGGTTCAATTTCTTCGTGCTCAAACTCCCGATCCGCCCGCCCGCATTGGTGGCCAAGCAGGTCGGCTCGCTGGCCGCGCTGATCGGCAACCGCGTCGGTCTCGGCGTGGGCACCAGCCCCTGGCCTGAAGATTACGAGCTGATGGGTGTACCGTTCGCCAAGCGGGGCAAGCGAATTGACGAATGCATTGAGATCATTCGCGGCTTGACCACCGGCGACTACTTCGAATTCCACGGCGAGTTCTACGACATACCCAAGACGAAGATGACTCCCGCTCCTACGCAACCGATTCCGATCCTGATCGGCGGCCACGCCGACGCTGCGCTGCGGCGCGCCGCTCGCGCCGACGGCTGGATGCACGGCGGCGGCGACCCAGACGAACTCGACCGGCTCATCGCGCGGGTCAAGCAGCTCCGCGACGAGGAGGGCAGGACCGGTCCGTTCCAGATCCACGTGATCTCGGTGGACGGCTTCACCCTCGACGGCGTGAAGCGTCTAGAAGACAAAGGCGTCACCGACGTGATCGTCGGCTTCCGAATCCCCTACATCATGGGATCGGACACCGAGCCGCTGGAAAACAAGATTCGCAATCTCGAGATGTTCGCGGAGAACGTGATCGCCAAAGCCTAGCGACGGTCGCAAGCGCGGCGCCAAGCCGGGCGCAGCGGGCCGTCGCCGAAAACCCACGGCTACATCGGATCCCACACCGGCGCGCGCTTCTCCTGGTGCGCCCTGGCCGCCTCTGACGGGTTGTTGGTGAAACCGGTCAGAATCTGGGTACGGTTCTCGATCTCGATCGCGTGCCGCAGGCTCGGCGCGTCCAGCGCGGTGTTCAGCCCGATCTTGGTCTGCCACACCCCGAAGGCATTGTTCTCGGCAATCGAACGGGCCATCTTCAAAGCCGCCGCCATCAACTCGTCGGGCGGCACCACCTCGTGCACCAGTTTGATGCGGTAGGCCTCGTCCGCGTCGATGATCCGTCCGGTCAGCATCAGTTCCCTCGCCACGCCCGCCCCGACGATCTTGGGCAGCAGATAGCTGGTGCCCATGTCCATCGAGGAGAACCCCGCCTTGATGAACACCGAGCCGAATCGGGCGTTTTCCGAGGCGATCCGGATGTCGGAGTGCAATGCGAATGCCAGCCCGCCGCCGACCGCGACGCCGTTGACTGCGGCGATCACCGGTATCGGTAGTTCATAGAGCCGGGTGTACAGGCCGGCCAGTCGCGCTTGGGCGTCATAGTTGATCTTGAACGCCGGGGTGCGTGGCGTGCTCTTGGTCCAGGCTTCGCCGGTGCCACTCAGGTCAGCGCCCGAACAGAAGCCGCGGCCCGCGCCGGTCAGGATCGCGGCGCGGAATTCGCCGCCGCTGAGCACATCCAGCGTCTCGTCCATCTCGTTGATCAGCGATCCGTCGATGGCGTTCAGCCGATCCGGCCGGTTCAACGTCACACCGGCGATGCCGTCTTCGAGCGTTTCCAAATCCACAGAACCCATGGCGCCACTCCTCCTCATCGCTGCCTTTCTAGCCGCGCTTGGCCAACCAATCGGCCTGCATCGCCAACAAACCCATCGCGGGCAGTTGCGGTGTGCTCGAATCGAGTTCGCGATAGTGCGTGTAGACGTTGATCACTACGCGTTCGGCATCGAGCCAGCGTGCATACTCGCCGAGGTCGATGGTGTCGGCCGCCTCCACGAACGACAGACCCTTGCGATAAGCCAACTCAGCCTGCTCAGCGACGTGGACGAGATATCCACGCACGCCGCGGATTCCCTCGACATCGGTCACCGGACCGTGGCCCGGCACCACCGTCGCAGGGTCCAGCGCGATCATGGCGTCACACGCGGCGACCCAGTTGGCGATGGGCCCGGCCCACACGATCGGGGTGCAGCCGATGAACAGCAGGTCCCCCGCGAACAGCACGCCGGCGTCTGGCACATGCACGACCGAATCGGCGGCGGTATGCGCCGGCCCGAGGTTGAGCAACTGCACCTCGCGCCCGCCGACCACGATGGTGAGCCGATCATCGAAAGTCTGATCGGCGTTGCGCAGGGTGATCCCGCCGAAATCGAAGGGGCCGAACCGTTCTCGCAAATAGGGCGTCGCGACCGGGCCGAGGTCGGCGTTGGTGGCCATCACCAGCATCTCGGGCGCCATCCCTTGGGCGATTTCCTCGGCGGTACCCGTCGCGGCGATCACCCGCACCGAGCGGTCCAGAAGTTGGTTGCCGTGCGTGTGGTCGCCGTTCGAGTGGGTGATCAGCGCGTCGGTGATCGGCGCGCTGTCGGTGAGCGGCGCCATCGCGTCCAGCATCTCGCGGGTCAGCGGCAGGTCGAACAGTGTGTCCACCAGGAGCGACGCCCCGTCACCGACAACCAGACCCGCGTTGCTCCAGCCGAACCCGCCGTCCGGCAACATCCAGGCCCACACCCGCTCGCCGACCTCGTGTAGCCCACGGGTGTACGGGACTTTCGCCGGCGCAGGGTTGACCCGCGGCGCCGCAGGCTTGGCATCCGGGTTCGGCCTCGGCGACAGTGGTTGCGGCGCGGGGGTTTTCCGCACCGTTTGACGAGTCTCACCCAACCCCTCCACCCGAAGCGTCACAACGTCGCCGTCGTGCAGCCAGCCACGGAAGGACTCCGGCGCCGCCGGATCGAGGTGCTCGACCAGCGTGCAGGTCGGCACCGTGCCGGAGCCGAACACGTCACCGGGGGTGAGCCTCACGCCGCGGGAGGCGTAGGAGATGACTTCGGCGAAGCTCCAGTCCATCTGGGCGGTCGACCCGGCGCCGATCACCTCGTCGTTGACCAGTGCGGTTACGTCGAGACTCAGCCGGCCGTCACGGCGATACGGCTCGAGCTCATCCGGTGTAACCAGATATGGGCCCAGGGTGACGCCGCTGTCCTTGCCCTTGGCCTGCCCGATTGCCAGTTGACCTTCCAGTTGCTGCAAGTCGCGCGCCGACCAGTCGTTGAAGATCATGTATCCGACGATCGCCTGTTCGGCTTCGTCGACCGACAGGTCTTGTCCCGCAGATCCGATCACCGCGGCCACTTCCAATTCGAAGTCCTGCCAGACACTTCCGGGGGCCATCGGCGCGTCGTCGTAGGGTCCGAGCACTGTGGTCGGACAGGCGAAGTAGAACGCCGGGATCCGGTACCAGGTGTCTTTGAGCACCCGCCCGCCGCCCATTGCCGCCTGACAGTTACGCATGTGGTCGAGGAAGCACAGGCTGTCCCGGATTGACGGCGGGCGCGGGATCGGCGCCATCAGCGTCACCTGGTCGAGCGGCACGGTCGAGGAACGCAGCGCGTTCTCCCCCGCCTCGGCCAGCGCGGCAGCCCCGCGCCCGATCAGCTCGAGCAAACTCACGCCCGGCTTTAGCACGTGGATCACATCGCCGGACAGCACCCCGGTTCGCTGGCCGGAGTCGTCTCGAAAGGTCAGCCACCGCATCGAGATACCGTATTCGACCATGACCATCACTGTCGCCGAAATCGAGGTTGCCGACCCCCCGGATGCCTGGAAGCGGGCCGGGTTCAGCGTGGACTCCGATGACGTCTGCCGAGTCGGCGGCGTCGACATCCGGCTGGCCGGAAGCGGGCGCGGCACCGGCGCCGTCGGGTGGTCGTTGCGTGGGCTGCCGGACGGCTCGGCCGATGAGTTCGACGGCATACCCACGACGAGGTCCGGTGCGGTCGTCTCGATGCCGGCCCTGCACCCGAACGGCGTAACCGACATCGATCACATCGTGGTGTTCTCCCCTGACCTGGGTCGAACCGTCGGAGCGCTCGCCGCGATCGGCGTCGAGCCCCGCCGCGAGCGCGACGCCCAACTCGGCGGACGACCGATCCGCCAGATCTTCGTCCGGTTCGGGGACGTGATCATCGAGGTTGTCGGGTCGCCGGATGCCGCGAACGATGGGCCGTCGACGCTATGGGGCATCACCTACGAAGTCGCAGACATCGACGCCACCGCCGCTTATCTCGGCGAGCGCACAGCCCCGGTCAAGGACGCGGTGCAGCCCGGACGCCGGATCACCACACTGCGACACCACGAGCTCGGAATGTCGGTCCGGTCAGCGATGATCTCAGCCCCTATTCTCGGCTCGTGACCGATCCAGCCGACCGCGCCGTCGTCATCCATACCGACGGCGGCTGCCGGCCCAACCCCGGCCCCGGCGGCTGGGGTGCGGTGCTGCGCCACGGTGAGCACGTCCGCCAGATGTGCGGCGGCGAGTCCGGCGAAACCAGCAACAACCGAATGGAATTGACCGCGCCGATCATGGCGCTGGAAGCGCTCACCCGACCCATGGTGGTCCACCTCTACACCGACAGCACCTACGTCCGGAACGGCATCACCAAGTGGGTGCTCGGCTGGGAGCGCAACGGCTGGAAGACGGCCGCCAGGCAGCCGGTGAAGAATGTCGACCTCTGGCAGCGCCTTCAGGCGGCCTGCTCGCGCCATCAGGTCGAATGGTTCTGGGTGAAGGGTCACTCGGGAATCGCCGACAACGAGCTGGCCGACGAGCTGGCGACCCGGGGTCTGCTGGAAGCGATCGACACCAGCTACTCCCGGACCACCTGACCCGGTTCCTTGTCGGGCCGCAATCCGCGCCAACTGGGTTGGCGCAGCCGGTCATCCGACGTCCACTCGCTGTAGCGGACCTCACCGACCAGGGTCGGCTTCACGAACGTCACACGCTTGGCGTCTTGACCGGAAAGCCTTGCATTAAAGGGTGATTCGTCCGTCTGCAGCGGCTCGAGTGTCTGCTTCAAGCTGGCCAGGTCGCGGTCGGTGAAACCGGTGCCGACCCGTCCGGCGAAATGCAGTCCGTCGTCGGCGGGGATACCCAACAGCAGCGAACCGATTCCGCTGGTGCGCCCGCCCTCGCCGGCGCGCCAACCACCGATGACGACTTCCTGGGTGTTCCAGTACTTGTCCTTGACCCACGACGCCGACCGACGGCCCGGCTGGTACGTGGAGTCGCGCTTCTTGGCGATCACGCCTTCCCACTGCTGTTTGCGCGAATACTCCAGCGCCTCGGCACCGTCGCCCGACAGCAGGCCGGGCACGTTCAGACCGCCGGCGGAACCTAGTGTCTCCAAGAGCTTTCGCCGGTCGCGATACTTGGCACGCAACAGCGATCGCCCGTCCAGATACAACAGATCGAATGCGCGAAATTCGATGCGGGTGGCGCGCGCCCGATTCTGCATCTCGGAGAAACTCGGCACCCCGGACGCATCGAGCGCAACGACCTCGCCGTCGAGTACGGCATGGTGGTCGCCGAGATCGGCTGCCAGCGAACGAAGTTGCGGGAACTCCCCGGTGAGGTCGCGCCCGCTGCGCGATCGCAACCGCACCTCGCCGTGGTCGGCGTCGACCAGCAATCGATAACCGTCCCACTTGGCCTCGAACGCCCACTGGGATGCGGGCAGCTTCGCCACCGAACCGTGGGTCGCCAGCATCGGCGCCAGACCGTCGAAGTCGAAGACGTGCTGGTCTTTCATCCGGTGCGCCAGCCACTGGTTGCCGTCGGTTTGAATCAGCGCGTAGCGACCCTGGATTCGCCGCCCGTGCAGGGTCACGATGACTTCGTCGTCGTGGAACTTCTCAGTGTCGTAGGTACCGGAATCCCACACCGACACCGTGCCGGCGCCGTACTGCCCCTTGGGGATCGTCCCCTCGAATCCGCCGTATTCCAGCGGATGGTCTTCGGTGTGCACCGCCAGGTGATTGACCGCGGTGGTCTCCGGCAGATTCTTCGGCACCGCCCAGGAAACCAGCACACCGTCGCGTTCGAGCCGGAAGTCGTAGTGCAGCCGACGGGCGTGGTGCTCCTGGATCACAAATGTATTTCCCTGCCCTACAACAGGTTTAGATCTAGGTACCGGCTCCGGGGTTTTGGCGGCGTCACGCATGCTGCGGTACTTGGTCAGCCGGTCAGCGGTGTCGACGTCGGCGTCCAGGGCCGCTAGCAGATCGCCGTCGCGTTCGACCCGCTCGAGTACTTCGTCATAGCGCAATTGACGCAGTTCGGTGTCGTCGAGTTCGTCCCAGGTACGCGGCGCGGCGACGGTCGGACATTCGCGGCCACGCAGCGAATACGGCGCGATGGTGGTCTTCGACCCGCTGTTCTGGCTCCAGTCCACGAACACCTTGCCCGCCCGCATGCTCTTGGTCATCGTCGAGGTGACCAGCTTGGGCATCGACGTTTCCAGTTGCTGGGCAACCCGTTTGGCCAACACCACCGCGCCTCGGCTGCTGACCGGCTTGTCGAGCGGACTGTAGAGGTGAATCCCCTTGCTGCCGCTGGTGAGCGGATACGTGGTCAGCCCGATGTCGGCGATCAGATCGCGCGCGGCGCGGGCCACCTCGGCGAGTTGCGCCATCGTCACGCCCTCACCGGGGTCGAGGTCGAACACCAGGCGGGTGGCCGGGCCCGGCTTGAGCACTTCGCCGTGGCGCGTCCACTCGGCCGCGAAACGCCATTGCGGCACATGTACTTCCAATGCGGCTTGCTGCGCGATCCAGGCCAAACCGTCGACGCTGTCGATGATCGGATAGGTCGTAGTACCGGATTTGTGCGTAATGCTGCCGCGGGGCAGCCACTCCGGCGCCGAAGCGGCGAGCTGCTTTTCGAAGAAGGAGGACTGCTCGACGCCGTTGGGCCAGCGCTTACGGGTGGCCGCGCGCCCGGCGATGTGCGGGACCATCACCTCCGCGATGCCGGTGTAATAGTCGAAGATTTCGGACTTAGTAGTCCCGGTTGCCGGATACAACACCTTGTCCGCGTTGGTCAACTTCACCCGCGCAGCCATGGTGCCAACCTACGCTGCGATTTACCCCTCTGACCACGTCTTATGACGGGCTCATGACGAGGTCGTGACTCTAGACACCGTGACTTAACACACTTAAACGTTTAAGGGGCCGTGAGCTGGAGTCATAGAGGTGCATGCGAAAAGTAATTCCTTGGCGGCCAAGCGCCGGAGTTCCGCTCAGTAACGACACTCTTGAACTGCATTCACAGTCGCAGCACATCGACGTGCCGACGTACGACCGCTCCGCGCTGCAGCGCGGCATCGTCCACATCGGCGCCGGCAATTTCCACCGGGCCCACCAAGCCGTCTACTTCGACGACCTGGCCAACTCGGGCATCTCCAACCAGTGGGGAGTTACCGGCATCAGCCTGCGCTCCTCGGAGGTCAAGGACGTGCTGTCGGCCCAGGACGGGCTGTACACCGTCGTGGAGCGCGGCCACGAGGGCGAGACTGCCCGGGTGGTCGGCTCGATCGGCTCGGTCCACTACGCACCCAACGACGGCGCAGCGGTTCGTGCCGCACTGGCGGACCCCCACACCCGGGTGGTCAGCCTGACCATCACCGGCAACGGCTACTTCCTCGACCCGGTCACTCGCGAGTTCGACGCGAGCCATCCCGACGTCCGCGCTGACCTCACTCAAACGTCGGGCAGCTACGTCACCGCATGGGGATACCTGACCGATGCGCTGGAGTTGCGTCGCCGGGCGGGAACCCCGCCGTTCACGGTGCTCTGCTGTGACAACATTCCCGACAACACAGCGGCGGCGCGTACCGCGCTGGTCTCATTTGCCGCGTTGAAGGATCCCGGGCTCGCCCGCTGGATCGACACCTATGTCGCGTTCCCCTCGACCATGGTCGACCGGATCACACCGCAGACATCGGAGTCCGAAGTCGACTTCGTCAGGGAGACTTTCGGAATCGCCGACAAGTGGCCGGTGCTCACCGAGCCGTACAGCCAGTGGGTCATCGAGGACAACTTCTGCGACGGTCGCCCGCCGCTAGACGAAGTCGGCGCCCAGTTCGTCGCCAACGTCGACGACCACAAGTTGGTGAAAACCCGCCTGCTCAACGGAACTCACATCGCGATGTCGTGCTTGGCGACGCTGGCCGGCTACCGTCGCACCGACGAAGCGATGGGCAACGAGGTCATCTACGACTTCGTCGAGCAGCTGATGCGCGACGAGGTACAGCCACTCTTGCCGGCAGTACCGGGGATGAACACCCCTGAGTACCGCGCTTCGCTGCTCGTGCGGCTGAGCAATCCCCAGATGAGCGACCAGCTGTCGCGACTGGCACGCCGGGGATCGGAGAAAATCGCGTCGTTCCTGTTGCCGTCGCTCACTGAGGCGATCGAGCAGGACCGTCCGCACACGTTGCTGATGCTTGCCCTGGCCGGGTGGATCCGTTACCTGCGGGGCACCGACCTCATGGGCTGCACGATCGAGGTCGACGACCCGGAGAAAGAGCTGTTGACCAAGTTGGCGACGATGGACGGCAACAATCCTGATGCGCTACTGCGGCACGAGATCTTCGCCGAACTTCGGGTGATTCCTGGATTCGTGGACCGCCTGCGCGCGATGATCACTGCTATCGACGAGGATGGTGTGGTGCCCACGCTGCGGCAATCGCTGCAGGGCGACGTAGAGGAGTTGGTGTCGTGACGAGCCAGCCACTGGAGTTCGTGCGCCCGTTCGACCCCGCGTCGATCACCACGTTGCTGTTGGACGCCGATGACAACCTCTTCCCTTCTGAGTCGCCCGCATTCGACGCCTCGGCCGAGGTAACCACGCAGTTCCTGGCCAGGTTCGGCGTCAACTCGCCGCTGAGCGGCGACGAGTTGCGGAAGAAGGCTGTGGGCAAGAACTTTCGCAGCACCGCGACCGATCTTGCCGTGCTGAGCGGAGTTCCGTTCGAGAGGGCGCTGGCCGATGGCCGTCCCGGCGCGAAGGTGGCGTCGGACAGTGACGTGGCCAGCGGTCGCGCCCTGACCGCCGACGAACTCGAAAAGTGGGTACGCCGGGAGCGCGAGCAGGTCACAGCGCACCTGGCCGTGACGCTGAAGCCCGACCCGGACGTGCTTGGGCCGCTGCAGGAGCTGGCACCTCGATTCGCGATGGCCGCGGTCAGCTCCAGCGCCCTCGCTCGTCTGAAAGCATCCTTTACCGCCGCCGGTCTCGATCCGCTCGTCCCGGAGACGGTGCGCTTCAGCGCCGAGGATTCGCTACCGGTACCGACCAGCAAGCCGGACCCCGCGGTGTACCTGCACGCCGGGCGGGTGTTGGGCGTCGAGGGTTCGCACGGACTGGCTGTGGAAGATTCGGTGCCCGGGGTGACCTCGGCCGTCGCCGCCGGGTACTACGCCGTCGGTAACGTGATGTTCGTTCCTGCCGACGAACGGCAGAGCCGCACAAGAGAATTGCTCGACGCGGGCGCTGTCGCCGTCACCGACTCGTGGCGCGCCCTCGCCGATTCGCTCATTTTGGCCGCTGTCACGAGTGGAGGTTCCGCGCTCGGCTAGGCATCGCCAACCCTTAAGGAGTTGTGAGATCGTGCCAGACGCAATAGCTCTGAACAATTCAGCACTGACACACCTACCGATCGACGCCCCGACATACGACCGCAGCAAGGTCAGCGTCGGCATCGCCCACATCGGCGCCGGTCACTTTCACCGCGCTCACCAGGCCGCCTACATCAACCTGTTGCTGCAGCAGGGACTGGCGCACGAGTGGGGCATCTGCGGAGTAGGCGTGATGCCCGCGGACTGGACCATGCGCGACGTGCTCGACGGTCAAGACGGGCTGTACACGCTGATCCTGGAGAATCCCGATGGCACCCGCGACGCTCAGGTGATCGGGTCGATCATCGACTACCGTTATGCCCCAGACGATCCGGAGTCGGCGCTCGACGTGCTGGCGGCCGAATCCACCCGAATCATTTCGCTGACCATCACCGAAGGCGGCTACCGGGATCCAGACGGTCCTGCGTTCACGTTGATCACCGAGGCACTCGCCCGGCGGCGCAAGAAAGGGATCCCCGCGCCGACAATCGTCTCCTGCGACAACATCGAGAACAACGGTGAAGTCGCGAAGCGCACGGTGCTGGCCAGTGCCGAACGAACCGATCCCGAGTTGGCCGAGTGGGTAGGTGAGCACGCCAGATTCCCGAACTCGATGGTCGACCGGATCACTCCCGCAACGACTTTGGAGATGGCCGCCGAGGTGCGGCGAGACTTCGGCGTCGACGACCGGTGGCCGGTGGTGGCTGAGCCGTTCAGCGCCTGGGTGATCGAGGACGACTTCGCCGACGGCCGGCCGCCGCTGGAGAAGGCGGGCGTGCTGGTGGTCGACGACGTCCGCCCGTACGAGTTGATGAAGCTGCGCATGCTCAACGCGGGACACCAGTGCCTGTGCTACTTCGCCCACCTGTGCGGCTTCGAGTACGTCCACGACGCGGCGCAGGATCCGCTGTTCGCCAAGTACCTGCTGTCCTACCTGGAGGACGAGGCCATCCCGACCCTGCCGCAAGTGCCGGGGATAGACCTGCATCAGTTCGCCCGCACCCTCATCGAGCGGTTCGCCAACCCGGCGGTGCGCGACACCGTGTCGCGGATATGCGCCTACTCATCCGACCGCATCCCGAAGTGGTTGTTCCCCGTCATCACCGACAACCTGGCCGACGACGGTCCGGTCCAGATGGCATCGGCGGCAGTGGCCAGTTGGGCCCGCTACGCCGAGGGCGTCGACGAGTGGGGTGAGCCGTACGAGGTGCTCGACCAGCTAGCGGATTCGCTCATCCCGATCGCCCGGTCGCAGCACGACAATCCCAATGCGTTCATCGAGATCACCGCGGTGTTCGGAGACCTGGCCCATCAGCACCGGTTCGTCGAGGCGTACCGCTGGGCGCTGGATTCGTTGCACAACAAGGGTGCTCGAGCGACCTTGGAGGCGTTGGTGCAATGAGTCGCGGACTGGTGATCGGCGAAGCACTGATCGACATCGTCCAGGACGGGCACCGGGTCGTCGGCGAGCATGTCGGCGGCAGCCCGCTGAACGTCGCGGTCGGGTTGGCCCGACTGGGCCGCGACGTCGATTTCCTCACTCACATCGGTGACGATCCGTACGGCCGCCGCATTGCCGAGTACGTCGATGCGTCCGGAGCGCACCTTGTTTCCGGGAGCCAAAGCGCAGACCGAACGACGACGGCACGTCTCACCGTGGATGAAAGCGGTTCGGCGAATTACGAATTCGATCTGGATTGGCAGCTGTCCGGTACGCCGCCGGTCGCGCCTCCGCTCTTTGTGCATACCGGATCCATTGCCGCGGTTCACGATCCGGGGTGTCTGGCCGTGGCCGCGCTCGTCGACGCCTACCGGGTATCGGCCACGGTCAGCTTCGATCCCAACGTGCGGCCGTCGCTGATCGCCGACCGGGAACTGGCCCGCACCCGCATCGAACACCTCGTCGAGCGCAGCGACATCGTGAAGGTCAGCGAGGAGGACCTGCACTGGCTCGACTCGGACCGCAAGCCGGAAGATATCGCCCAGACCTGGCAGTCGCTGGGTCCCGCGATCGTGGTGGTGACGATGGCCGACCAGGGCGCCGAGGCGACCTGCGCGGCCGGCGTGGTGCGCGTCCCGGCCCGATCGACGCACGTGGTCGACACGGTCGGCGCCGGCGATTCCTTCATGGTCGGTCTGCTCGACGCGCTGTGGTCGCAAGGGCTGCTGGGCGCCGAACGCCGTGCCGAACTTGCCGCGCTCGATCTCGAGGCGCTGACGGCCGCACTCGAGGCCGGCAGTGCCGTTGCGGCGGTCACTGTCGGACGCGCCGGTGCTGACCTGCCGGATCGGGACGCTCTGACCGCCGCGGCGCAGCAGCGATAGAGGCGTATCCGCCCAGCACTATGGGCATACTGGCAGCATGCGTTCGATCTGGAAGGGCTCGATCTCTTTCGGGCTGGTCAACGTCCCGGTCAAGGTGTACAGCGCGACCGAGGACCACGACATCAAGTTCCACCAGGTGCATGCCAAAGACAATGGCCGCATCCGGTACAAGCGAGTGTGCGAGGTAGATGGCGAAGTCGTCGAGTACCGCGATATCGCGCGCGCTTACGAGTCCGACGACGGCCAGACGGTGATCATCACCGACGACGACATCGCGACGCTGCCTGAAGAGCGCAGCCGCGAAATCGAGGTGCTGGAGTTCGTTGCGGCCAGCGAGCTCGACCCGATGATGTTCGACAAGAGCTACTTCCTCGAGCCCGATGGCAAGTCGACGAAATCCTATGTGCTGCTGGCCAAGACGTTGGCCGAGACCGATCGGGTCGCGATCGTGCACTTCGCGCTGCGCAACAAGACCCGGCTTGCGGCGTTGCGCGTCAAAGACTTCAGCAAGCGCGAGGTCATGGTGATCCACACACTGCTGTGGCCCGACGAGATCCGCGATCCCGACTTCCCGGTGCTGGACAAGAAGGTCGAGGTCAAACCCGCTGAGCTCAAGATGGCCGGCCAGGTGGTCGAGTCGATGGCCGACGAGTTCAACCCCGACCGCTACCACGACGACTATCAGGAACATTTGCGGGAGTTGGTGCAGGCCAAGCTCGAAGGCGGCGAGGCCTTTACCACCGAAGAGCAGCCCAAAGAACTCGACGAGACCGAAGACGTCTCGGATCTGCTGGCCAAGCTGGAGGCCAGCGTGAAGGCGCGCTCAGGTGGCGACAAGGCGCCAGCGAAGAAGACCCCGTCCAAAAAGGCGGCTGCCAAAAAGGCTCCGGCGAAGAAGACGCCGGCCAAGAAAACGACGGCGACAAAGACGCCGGCCAAGAAGGCGGCCGCCAAGGGCTAGAACGCCTTGCGGCGCATGACGGCGATCGCGGTTAGTCTCGTGCTAAATCTCCCTATTTACCCAGCGTGCGCGGCCCAGCCGGAGGTATCGTCCTTCTGTAGTGCGGCCAGATTCGGGCCGCGTGCAGGAAGAGCTCGACATGGGTCGTATTCACTCAACAGCAGCAGGACTCGCGGTCGCGGCGGCGGCCGCGGCGTACGGATTGGTCGGCGCGGCTCCTGCCGCCCATGCCGATCCACCCATCTGCGGTACCCCGGACAAGCCGTGCGCCGGCCCGAGCCCGCTGACCCCGGAGCAACAGTGCGCGTTCACCGCGTGGCGCACGATGATGCCCTGCAACTGGCTGGGCCAGCAGGTACCCCAGGGCACCCCGGGTAGTTGGGGATAAACCGGAACCGGCCGCCCGCCCGCCGCGCGAAGTCGCCCGATCTCCAGTAGCGTTGTTTCATGGAAGTACGATGTACGCGATGGGCGGCGGCGTTGTCCGCCGTCATGGTGCTCTGCGCCGCGCCGGCTTCGGCCGATGCCACTGATGATGCGGTAGTCGCGGCCCTTGCGAAACGCAACATTCAGCTCGTCGATCGCGATACGACGCTTGCCGAAGCACATATGGTGTGCGCCGGGCTCGACAAGCACATCAAGACAAGCGCTTTGGCGATGAAGTTGGTCGGGGACACCGATCTCAACTTCAGCCAATCCAGCTTCTTCATCGGTGTCGCGGTAGCCGCCTACTGCCCGCAGTACAAGGGGCACGGCGACACGTCAATGAGCTGGCTCAATCCTCTCCCACCCCTGATGTGATCAGAACGGCGGCGGTTCATCCGA
>CAWGPB010000004.1:0-92021 GCA_963824335.1 uncultured Actinomycetota bacterium | reverse complement strand
CAGCAACCAGGTTCATTTCTCGCTGGCCCACCCGCAAGCACTCAAGAGTTTGGTCCCCTTCGCCGAGCAGGAGAACCGTGTGGTGATCGCCTACAGTCCGCTGGCACAGGGACTGTTGGGCGGCAAGTACGGCATCGACAACCGGCCGGGCGGGGTCCGCGCGGTCAACTCGCTGTTCGGTACCGAGAACCTACGCCGCATCGAGCCGTTGTTGCAGACGCTGCGCGACGTCGCCAAAGACGTAGGCGCCAAGCCCGCGCAGGTAGCGCTGGCCTGGCTGATCAACCTTCCCGGAGTGGTCGCCATCCCCGGTGCGTCCAGCGTCGAGCAGCTCGAATTCAACGTCGCCGCAGCCGATATCGAGCTGAGCGCGGAGTCCCACGCGGCGTTGACCGACGCGGCCCGCAACTTCACGCCGGTGTCCACCAAACGCTTCCTGGCCGACTCGATCCGCGAGCGGCTCCACCTGAGTTAGCTCAAACTCACCAGGTGGTCGATCGAATCGATGGGCAGTTCCCCGTCGACGTAGGCGGTCACCGTCATGTTGTTCAACGTGATCGAGCCTTTGTGGTTGTCCAGGAACGCGGTGTCCGCGGCGTCGCGTCCGGTCGCGATGCGCACCATCGACTGTCGCGGAGCCAGGCACGTCGCGTCCACGACACGCCATTCACCTTCGACGAGCGCCTCGGCTACGGCGTGAAAATCCATCGGGTCGCATCCGGGTGCGTAGACCGCCACCAGTCGTGCCGGCACATTCACCGCGCGCAACAAGGCGATCACCAGGTGCGCATAGTCGCGACAGACTCCGGCTCCTGCGAGCAATGTGTCAGCGGCGCCATCGATCGGGTCACTGGAGCCCGGCACGTAATCCAGCCGCGCACCGACCCAGGCGGCAACTTTTTCCAGCAGTGTCGCCGAATCGGTGTATTGCCCGAACTCGGTGGCCGCGAAGCCGAAGAACTTGTCGGCCTCGGCGTAACGGCTCGGCCGTAGATAGGTGATCACGTCGATATCGCGGACCGGCGCGGGATCGGCTTCACCGAACACCGTCGCCTGATAGGACAGGCTCACCGCGCCCTCCCCGACGTCGATCGCATGAATCCGGGTGTCATGCGGTCCGATGATCTCGCGCGGCTGAAGTGGCTTGCCGTCCAACGTAATTGCCAGCGACTCCCGAACCTCGAGCCCCGGAAGACGGGCGACCGCAATCTGGAATTCCAGGGTGCTGGGAGCAGTGACCTGGACGTCGATCTGCGCGGCCACCTCCCGGTTGGCGATCGTCGTCGCTATCGGCTCGCTACCGTCGTTGTGGTCTCGCCATGAGGGCACGCTCATGTGGCCCTTTCGTTGTCGCAACACATTGCACGTCGAGACAATGGGCTGCCGTCGACCGATGTCCACGAATTTCTTCGCAATACGCCATCGGCTGCGGACTCAACCAGGGCACAGACTTCCCCGCCACAGTACAGCGCGGTGAGATTCCTGCCTCAGAGGATATAGAGCATCTCCTGGTAGGTGGGCAGCGGCCACAGGTCGTCGGCGACAACGCCTTCCAGCTCATCGGCCGCGGCCCGCACCGCCGCCATCGCCGGCAGCAGCTCGTCATGGGCATGCTGCGCCTCCGCGAGCGCCGTGTCCCCCGCGTGATGGGACAGCGCCGCCTTCAGCGTCCCGATCGCCGAAGTGAGCTCGGACAGCGGACTCGACACCGTTTCCAGCGCAGTCGTGCTCGCCTCGACACCAGCGGCCTTCAAGGTCGCGACGTTCTCAGCAAGCTCGGTCTGGTAGCGGACCGCGGCCGGCAGGATGACCGTCGCGGCGGTCTCCAGCGTCTGCTTCGCCTCGACCCCGATAACCAGCGCGTACTGCTCCAACTGCACCTCGTAGCGGCTGTGCAGCTCGCGCTCGTTGAACACCGAGTACCTGTCGAAGAGCTCGATCGCTTCTGGCGTGATCAGCTGCCCAACGGCGTCCAACGTGTCCTTGAGGTTCAGCAGGCCGCGCTCCTTGGCTTCGATCTGCCACTTCTCCGAGTAGCCGTCACCGTTGTAGACGACGTCACCGTGTTCGGTGATGACCTCGGTGAGCAGTGTCTGCACTGCCTTGTCGAAGTCCTCGCCGTCGGCGACAGCCTTCTCCAACTTCGTGGCCAAGTAGTCCAACGAGTCCGCCATGATCGTGTTGATGATGATCAACGGCACGGCGATCGTCTGCAGCGAGCCGGGCGCCCGGAACTCGAACCGGTTGCCGGTGAACGCGAACGGGCTGGTGCGGTTGCGGTCACCCGGGTCGGTCGGCAGTTCCGGCAGCGTGTCGACACCGATGATCATGGTGCCCTTGCCCTTTGACGACGTGGCCGCGCCCTTGGCGATCTGCTCGAACACGTCGGCGAGCTGCTCGCCCAGGAAGATCGAGATGATCGCCGGCGGCGCCTCGTTGGCGCCCAGGCGGTGGTCGTTGGTGGCCGAGGCCACCGACACCCGAAGCAGACCCGAGTACTTGTGGACAGCCCGGATCACCGCGGCGCAGATCACCAGGAACTGAGCATTTTCGTGCGGGGTATCGCCCGGAACCAGCAGGGAGCCCAGCTCGTTGTTGCCCAACGAGTAGTTGACGTGCTTGCCCGAGCCGTTGACGCCGGCGAAGGGCTTCTCGTGGAACAGGCACTCCATGCCGTGCTTCTTGGCGATTGACTTGAAGATCGTCATCGTCAGCTGCTGGTGGTCAGAGGCAATGTTGGCCCGCTCGAACATCGGCGCCAGCTCGAACTGGCCGGGGGCCACCTCGTTGTGCCGGGTCTTGGCGGGGATACCGAGTTTGAACAACTCGCGCTCGGTGTCCATCATGAAGCCGAGCACACGCTCCGGGATTGCACCGAAGTAGTGGTCGTCGAACTCCTGGCCTTTGGGCGGCTTCGCGCCGAACAATGTGCGACCGGTGTTGATCAGGTCCGGCCGCGCCAGGAAGAAGTGCCGGTCGACCAGGAAGTACTCCTGCTCCGGGCCGCAGAACGACACGACGTGATTGAGATCCTTGTGGCCGAACAACTTCAGGACGCGCTCGGCGTGCTTGCCCATGGCCTGCTGGCTGCGCAGTAGCGGCGTCTTGTAGTCCAGTGCCTCACCGGTCATCGAGACGAAGACCGTCGGGATGCACAGGGTGTTGCCGTTCGGGTTTTCCAGGATGTACGCCGGGCTGGTGGCGTCCCAGCCCGTGTAGCCGCGCGCCTCGAAGGTGCTGCGCAGCCCGCCCGACGGGAAGCTGGAGGCATCGGGTTCGCCCTGGATCAGCGTTTTGCCGGCGAACGATGCGAACGTGGTGCCGTCGCCGACCGGGTCGAGGAAGCTGTCATGCTTTTCGGCGGTCAGGCCGGTCATCGGGTAGAACACGTGGGCGTAGTGGGTGGCGCCCTTCTCGACAGCCCAGTCCTTCATGGCCAACGCGACCGCGTCCGCGACATCGAGATCGAGCTTGATGCCTTTTTCGATGGTCGCGAGGAGGGACTTGAACACCGACTTGGGCAGCCGGGCCTGCATCTCGGCCTTGGTGAAAACGTTGGAGCCGAAGACCTCGCCTACCTCTTCGTCCTGATCAAAACTGATGGTTGGAGGGACGTACGCCTCGACGTTGTTGATTGCCTGAAGACGTGTTGAATTTCCGCTCAATGGAGTCCCTATCGCCGCGATGCATTGCATCAGATTTGCCGGTTGTTGCTCGGCTGACATTAAGGACGACTGATGGCGGGAATGTTACGCAGCTGTCAAGCTCTGATGGCGCGGACGTTTGCCTCGTCAACATTGAGTTGCGCGGCGCCACAGCGTGAAGCGTTCGGCGGACCCGCCCAGCGGAAGGTCTGTGCTGGTCATTAGCCCAGGTGGCGCCGCGATGGCGCCCAGCGCGGGCATACCGTGAACGTCATCCCGATGGACGCGAGGTTCGCCGGATTGGACAAGTCGACGCCGGGCTTGGGCACCATCATGGGCTTGTGTAAACGCACGGGTCACCCACGATCGCGTCCTAGGTGACCCACGCAGGCTGTTGTCCGGTGTCGACGGCCGAGAAGTCCTTATGTCCCAGACCCGCCGTGCAGCCGCCGTCGACGACGAACTCCGAACCCGTCGAATAGCTCGACTCGTCGCTGGCCAGGTAGATCACCAGGCTGGACACCTCGCGGGGCTCAGCCGCGCGACCCAGCGCCGTCTGGAAGATGTCGTCGGGCACCCACTCCGTCATCGGCGTCTTGATCAACCCCGGATGAATCGAATTGACCCGAATTCCACTGGGCCCCAACTCAAGAGCGGTGGACTTCGTCAACCCGCGGACAGCGAACTTGGAGGCGGTGTAGCCGTGACAGGCGATGGTGCCCGCCATGCCTTCGATGGACGAGATGTTGATGATCGACCCGCGGCCGGCAGCTTTCATCGCCGGCACGACGGCCCGGATGCCGAGGAAGACGCCGGTCAGGTTGATGTCGAGGATGCGGTGCCACTCCGAGAGCTCGTAGTCCTCGATCATGCCAACGTTGATGATGCCGGCGTTGTTGACCAGGATGTCGACTGCGCCGAACTCGTCGACAGCGGTGGCGACCACGTGCGACCAGTCGTCGGGCTGCGTGACGTCGAGGTGCACGTAACGCGTCGCTCCCCCAACGTCTTTGGCGACCGCTTCGCCTTCGGTATCGAGGATGTCGCCAAAGACCACCTTGGCCCCTTCGTCGACGAGAGCCTGCACATGCGAGGCGCCCATCCCGCGCGCCCCGCCGCTGACGACGGCGACTTTGCCCGCTAACCGACCTGCCATCGAGTCCTCCTGCTGGAATGAGATGACGGGGATGTCACCCAGCGAGGCAGCCTATCGGCGGGCCCGATGACTGTGTTCAGAAAAGCACACTGTCGGCAATCTGGAGTTGCGTGAGTAGCGCTTCGAGGCTGTTGACCATCGAGTCCTGGATGGTGTGGTAGGTGGTTTCGCCCACCGTCGTCGCGGTGGCGGTGGCGATTTCCGGTGAGGTCAAACCGAGGTATTCGAGGTGGTCGGAGAACAGCCCCGCGTTGTTCAGGCCGTTGTCGTAAATCGCCCAGCCGTCTCCGGACAGCGAGTAGACGTCGGTCGGGATGTAGTTGTCAGGAGTTACCTGACCCAGCACCTCGTCGGCCCCGAATTCCTTGAACAAGTCGACAATTGACGGCTGCCACGATGCCGGGAACTCGTCGAGGAACGTGTTCAGAAACCCGCCTTCGGCGGATGCACTGTCGCCAACCATGACGAAGTGTAGGTCGTCTCCCGGAATCTGATCGGCAGCGAGTTGTTGTTCGGCCATGCCCATGACGACCGAGCTCTGCGAGTACCCAAAGACATAGAGTGGGTCGGTGGAGCTGAAGTCCCCAGTGGAAATTTCGCTCTCGATTTTTCCTACCAACTCGCTCACGCCGTAGTTCACCGCGTCATTCAACGTGCCGTGCGGAACAACCTCCGGCATATCGAGGGTATCGACATTGCTGTAATCGGGGTCGATGGTGAACCCCGACGCGTGGAGGTACAGATTCGCGGCGGCATCCGCGTACGCCGGATTATCGACCGGAATTATGACCAGTGCCTCATCATCGACCAGCTTGTAATCAAGATGGCGCACGTTGAGTGTCGGCGTGAGAAAGGTCGAACCGGCAAGAATTGACGGGACGGCAATAAAAGCGCTGACGGCGATTTTTGACATGAAGTGCTTTCGGGGCGTGTCGATGCGAGATCGCGGCGGTTTTACGTCATGTGTGCCCCACTCACGCGCGGGGCGCTGGTTTCGCCGTCGCGACGCGCCTTTGCCGACAAAGACACTGCCGCGACTGGCGATCCGGTTGACACGCGCCGCATTGACTTCAGTCGTCCGACGGACCCGTGCTGTACGGATAAGCGCAGGGAGACCGAGCCGACCAGCGATCCGAGGACCGCTGCCGCACCGGCTACGCGCCGGCCATCTCCCCAACCTCCACCATCGAGGTCACTGGCACGGTAATCCTTTTACGGGCCGTCGTCGACGAATTTGGAGTCAATACCGCCGTTAAGTCAGAAATATCCGTCGATCGGTCGACAGATTCGCTTTCTAGCCCGCCCGGAATTCTTCCTCAACTTTTTTTCCAATATCGGGATCCACGTTGCGCCAATACTCGAACACCCTCGACAGAACCGGCTCTTTGACTCCCTTGGAAATGTGTCCAACAATGTTGTGCACCAGCCGGTCTCGTGCATCGTCGTCGAGAACCTCCCGAACCAAGATTCCGGCTTGTCCCCAGTCGTCGTCTTCCGCCCGAAGCGTGTAGGCGGCGCGGACGAATTCGCCGTCGGCTTGCCAGCGGATCTCGGCAGCGCGAGCCGGGTCGGCGTGCGGCCCACCGTAAGAGTTGGGCGCGTACACCGGATCGGTGACGTTCTTCATCCGCATCGCCCCGTCCTTGGAGTAACTGTTGACCTCCACATGCGGCGAATTGACCGGGATCTGCTTGTAGTTGGTACCTAGCCGGGCGCGGTGCGCATCGGAATAGGAGAAGCCTCGGGCCAGCAGCATCTTGTCTGGGCTCAGGCCGGTACCGGGCACGAGGTTGTTCGGCTCGAACGCCGCCTGCTCGATCTCGGTGTGGTAGTCGGTGACGTTGCGGTCGAGCGTCAGCTTGCCGACCTCGATCAGGGGATAGTCGCTGTGCGGCCACACCTTGGTCAGGTCGAAGGGGTTGTACCGGTAGGTCTTGGCGTCCTCGAACGGCATGATCTGCATCTTCAGTGTCCAGCTCGGGAAGTTGCCGCCCTCGATCGCGTCGTAGAGGTCGCGCTGGTGGTAGTCGCCATCCTCGCCGGCCAGCTGGTCGCCTTCGTCCTGCGTGAGGTAGTCGATGCCCTGATCGGTGATGAAGTGATACTTCACCCAGAAGATCTCATCGCTGGCGTTGATCCAGCTGTAGGTGTGGCTGCTGTAGCCGTTCATCTGCCGCCAACTCTTGGGAATCCCGCGGTCCCCCATCAACCACGTCACTTGGTGCGCCGACTCGGGGGTCAGAGTCCAGAAGTCCCACTGCATGTTGTTGTCGCGCAAGTTGGTTGCCTGCATGCGCTTTTGCGATCGGATGAAGTGCTGGAACTTCATCGGGTCGCGCATGAAGAAGACCGGCGTGTTGTTGCCGACCATGTCGAAGTTGCCTTCGGATGTGTAGAACTTCAGCGAAAACCCGCGCGGGTCGCGCCAGGTGTCTGGGCTGCCGCGCTCGCCGGCCACAGTGGAGAACCTGATCAGCGTGTCGGTCTTGGTGCCCGGCTGGAAGACCGCAGCCCTGGTGTATTGGGTGACATCGCCGGTCACTTCGAAGTGCCCGAACGCGCCACCGCCCTTGGCGTGCGGTTGGCGTTCCGGGATGCGCTCCCGGTTGAACTGCGCCATCTGCTCGATCAGGTAGTGATCGTGCAGCAGGATTGGGCCGTCGGGGCCGACCGTCAGCGACTGCTTGTCGCTCGGGGCCGGGGCACCGCCGTCAGTTGTGGTGTATGGCTCGGTCATGAATGCCTCCTCGTCTTTCAGCGGCGCCGAATGGGCTGGCGACTTCGCTTTAAGGTAGGTACCCACAACGAGCGAGAAGCACTCCCGGCCGATTACTCGCTTCTCTGCCTCGGCGCGCTGATCCGGCGTTTGGCGGTCAACCTGCCCACACATCTTCAACGTAGCGGTCGGACTCCACGAGGCCAATGAGCCAGTCGCGAGCATGGTCCTCGTCGTCTCCGGTGCGCGCGCGGTAGATGCCGATGAAGGCCTGCCGCACGGCCGGTGCCATCTTGGCACCGTCCCCACACACGTAGACATGGGTGTCTTTCGAGGGGTCGCCGAGCAACTCCCAGACCTCGTCGGCGTCGGCAGCGATCCGGTCCTGAACGTATCGCACCCAGCCCTGCGACTCACGGGAGAAGGCGGGGCGCATCCGGACGATCCCTTCTCCCTCGGCAGCTTCGAACTGCTCGCGGAAGATGTAGTCCACGTTAGGGTCTCGAACCCCGAAGAAACACAACGCAGAAGAATACGGCGCCCCGTCCCGTTTGGCGGCCAGGCGGTCACCGAGGAATCCGCGGAACGGGGCGACGCCGGTGCCCGCGCTGACCAGGATGACGTTCTTTGCGGGGTCGGCACCCGCCCGGAAGGCTTGGCGGGCTGGATCGATTCGCGCGCGGATTTGCGCGCCCGGGGCGATGGACGCCAGATGGTTGGACGCCACTCCCTGGAACAGTCCGTGGCCGGACCGGGCGGGCGCATCAAGCACGCTGACCACGAGGGCGACCAGGGCCGGGGTCAGCCGGGAGGAAGACGCGATGGAGTAGTGACGCGGTGTCATGGGCTCCAGCAGCTCGAGCAGCTCCGCCCCTGTCAGCGCGCATGCCCGGAACTCTTGCAGGCATTCGAGTGGACTGAGCGCGCACGGATCCGAGGATGCCGCGAGTTCCTCGAGGCGTTCGTATTCCGGCTGGCACGGGTTGGACGCCGCAAGACGACGTAATTGGCTGCGTGTAGCCGGTTTTCGCAATTCCACGAAATGGGTGAGCAATTCGCGCACGCTCACCTCACGGTCGAGCGCGATCAGCCTCCGCGAGGTGCGCCGCGGATTGATGGACAGTCGCAGTTCGCCGTCGATGCCGAGAAGTTCGAGCACCCTGGTAACGAGATCTGGCGGGTTGTCCGCAAGCACGGTTAGGTGATCACCCGTCTGGTACTCGACTCCTTCGGGAAGGCTAACGCGGACAAAACGTTTGACGTGCCCTGAGGCGGCGTCGTCACCCACGAGCGCAGTGTTGTCCAGCACGGTCATCGGCACTACCGCGAACCGCGCGTCGATCGCCGCCGTGACCGGGCCGATGATGCGCTGCAGATCGTAGAGTGGTTCGTGGGTGTCGGTGAGCGGCGTCGCGTCCGGATCACCGAAGTGCTCGGACAGCGCCGCCCACAGGGCGGTGGAGAACTCCTCGACCGTCCCGTTGAGATCTCCGGAGGTGTCACCCGACGCCCGAGGAACCAGCGGGCGCGCACCGAGTTCGGTCAATCGTTCGTCGATCTGTTTCGGCACCGCTTGGTAAGTGTCGGCCCAGTTGCGGTCTCCGACGCCAAGCACCGCGAAGTACGGGTCGCCAGTGAGCGCAGCGTCCCCACCGAGTAGCCAGGCGAGGAACTCCCGCGCATCATCGGTTGGCTGCCCGTTGTACGACGACGCGACGATGACAATAGCGTCGACCTGCGGGAGGGTGCCGGGGAAGTCGTCCAGCGGCCCCACCGTGGTGGTGCACCCGAGGTCGGCGGCCTCTTCGGCGAGCTGCTTGGCCAACGCGCGGCAGGTTCCGAGATTCGAACCGTGCAGCACCGCCAGCGTGGTGCCGGCTTTGACGGATGTGGTGGCGTGCAACGGGGTCTGAGGTGCCGTCACAGAGTCCTGCGGTGCCGCGCTGCGACGGTCCCCGTGAGTACGCCGGATCAGGTTGAGGCGGAACCCCATCGGCCGGCGGCTCCGCTCGCTATCGAATTGCAGCGCATAGTGTTGCGAGTCGATCAGGCGATACCGGTGGACTAACCGGGCGATCGCCATGGTCGCCTCGTGCAGGGCGAACTGACGCCCGATGCAAGATCGCGCCCCGGTGCCGAAAGGTTTGAACAACCCGCCGGGCCTGGCGGCGACGCTGGCGGTGTCGAACCGGTCCGGGTCGAAGAACTCGACGTTGTCCCCCCATTCGGGCTGACGATGAAGGGCGCCGGTGAGCACAGCGACGGCCTCACCCTGCTTGATCGGGTATTTACCGCCGATGGTGTTGTCCGACAAGGCCATTCGGTCGAAGCTGAGCACGGGTGGACAGAGTCGCAGAGTTTCGTTGATTACCTGCCGCAGATACGCGAGCTTGCCGATGTCGTCGTAGGTCGGCAGGTAGTCGTCGCTTACGCCGAATACGGCGTCGACTTCGGTCTGGACGCGCGACAGCACTGCCGGGTGACGCATCAGGTTGTAGAGCGCGTTGGGCATGAGTTCCGACGTGGTCAGCTGGCCGGCGATGAGGAAGGTCATGATCTGGTTGCGGATGTTCTCCGGGCTCAGTCGCGGTTCACCGTCAGAATCGCGTGCCAGCATGACGTAAAGCAGGTCGTCAGGTTGATCGCCCCGGTCCGCACGGTGCTGCCCGATGAGCTCGTCGAAGGCGCCGTGCAGGTAAGCCAGCTGGCTGTCGAATTCGGTTGTCGTCGGCTCCTTTCCGAGTTCATCGGCGGCGGCGGTGAAGCTGTGCGGGATCGGTGCGAGGCCCTCATAGCCGAAGGAATCGAATCGCGCCCCGAAACCGGCCAGGGCGACGGTGTCCATCGCGAGTTTCTGCAGGTCGGTGGATGCGTCCACCGGCCGCTGTCCGACGCAGGCGTCCCAGCGGTCGACCAGCTGGCCGCCGATGTCGAGCATGGCGCTGTGATAGCTGCGTAGGCCGGTATAGCTGAAACCGGGCATCAGGACGTCATGGGCCTTCTGCCAATTCGGCTCTCCGTGATAAGCCGTGAACAGCCCGTCGCCGGCCAGCGGGCGCACCCTGGCCAGCGACTGGGTCGGGTTTTTGGCGAACCGCCTCTCGTCGCACAACTCTTCGACTAATTCCAGTGAGCAGGCGTAAAGCTGTCGGAAACCGCTGTAGTCGGCGTAGAACAGCGGCCCGTGCAGCTCGCCGAGGATGTCGACGGGCAATGCGTAGGGTCGACCGACGAGATCCGACAGCGGTGGCAGCGTTCCCTCGGCGGACGGGACGTTATCTAAGTCCGGGGTTGGCGACGGTGCGAATCCGGCCATCGTTATCAGGCCTAACCTGTCTCCAGGACGTCGACGTCCCACGCCGAACGCCGTCTCGTCACCAACGACCCGCTCTTAGCTTGAGGGATCACCACGTCAGCAACAATCACTGCATGCGGGATAAAACGCAAGCCTGAGAGGTGACAAACAACCAAAGTCGAACCCGACCTACGAGGGCTCGCCAGCTTCGTCCGAGAGCAACGCCATCAGGATTTCGCGCAAATCTTCAAATCTGTTCTCTCCCAGGGTCTTGCGCCAGCGCTTCTCCAGGTCGAGCGCATTGGACCGCATCACACGCAGTGCCTGCCGGCCTCGGTCGGAGAGCTCGATGATGAGTGCACGGGCATCGGAGGGATGCGGGTCTCGCACGACGTACCCGTGCCTTTCCAATGCGGCCACCGCTTGAGCCACCGCCTGCCGGCTGACGTTGAGCCGGTCAGCCAGATCCGACGCGTGCAAGCCGCCGTTCGCCAGCGGAACCAGGGCGAGCGCCTGCGCGGGCCGGATCCCGTCGAGCCCGGCGGCCGCGAACGCCGCTCGAAGACGGGGTGCTCCTGACCTTGCCACCAAGTTCAACAGTGCCGGGACGGTGGGCTCCCATGTGGCATCTCGAAGAGCTCCCATGGCTCAGCAGTGTGCCAGTCCTCCTTATTTTGACAAGCTACTTGTCAAAATGTGTCCCGGCTGACACGATCACGGCATGCAACCTGGATACTTTCGCTTGCTCGTCGGCTGCCTCCTCGGAGTCCTGGCCGTCGTGCTCGGCGGGTGCGTCGGTGGCGGTCACGCCCTGGGAGCACCAGGGGCAGAGTCGATACCTGTCGGGCAATCCACGCAGAGGATCGAAGTCGGCGGGGTCAGCCGAACCTTCCGCCTCTACCGACCGCAAGGTGTCGGCGACGGTGCACCGCTGGTGGTGATGCTGCACGGCGGCTTCGGAACCGGGGCGCAGGCCGAACGCTCCTACCACTGGGACAGCGAAGCCGACGCCGGGCACTTTCTGGTCGCCTACCCCGACGGGCTCATGCGCGCCTGGAACGCCGGGGGCTGCTGCGGCGAGCCGCAGCAGAACAACACCGACGACGTCGGCTTCCTCACCACCATGGTCGGCGCCATCGAACACGAAATCCCCGTCGACCGCGCGCGCATATACGCGACTGGCATGTCGAATGGCGCCATGATGGCACTTCGGTTGGGTTGCCAGACAGATACTTTCGCCGCGATCGCCCCCGTGGCCGGCACACTGCTGACCGACTGCTCAGGGGCGCGACCGACATCGGTGCTACAAATACACGGCACCGCCGATGATCGAGTTCCCTATAACGGCGGTCCGGGCAAGGCGTTCTCGTCAGATGGGACGCCGCGCGTCGACGGTCCGGCTGTCGAGTCTGTCAACGCGACATGGCGCGGGATTGACGGCTGCGGACAACCGCATTCGGGCGTTGCCGGCGACGTGACCACCGAAACGGCCGACTGCGCTGACGGGCGCACCGTCGAGTTGATTTCGGTGAAAGGCGCAGGCCACCAGTGGCCCGGTGGCGACCCGAGCCCGCTCGCAGAGAGGTTCGGCAAGATGCCCGCCCCGTCGACGGCGCTCAACGCCACCGACACCATCTGGCAGTTCTTCGCCTCACAGCACAAATAGGGGCTCTTCGTAGCATTTGTGCAGACGCGAAGAGCACCACGACATCAAACTGCCAGCGTGTTGCAAGGTGCGGCGGGACCACGCGCCGTGATCCCGGTGGGACACTGGTCGGTATGCGCATGGCCGATGCCGACGACCTGGTCGCCGTTGACGTGTTCAATGCCGCCCAGCTGACCGGCGAGCCGGTCACGATGACGCTGGTCCGCCACGTGGTGGATGACTTGCTCACTCACCCACGAGAGTGCGACTGCGGACATTGCGAGGCCGCCGCGGTCGCGCGTGTCAAAGATGTGTGGGACATCGCCTCCGGTTGGCAGAAAGCTGTCCGTACCGACACCAGGGGCCGGGCGGCGCGCTAGTGCCGGTGCCCAGATGCACTAGGGCGCAACCTTTTTGACCCTCGAGACTGGCCGTGCACAATTTGTCTGCGTCGAATTTCCCCGCGTGGCGGATTGGGCCCCTAGGTCGAACATATGTTCTAATAGGTCTCGCCGCCCGGCCCGACCGCTGCGGGCGAAATTCAGGAGGAGAGCGCCACACCGATGACTGTAAACACTCTGACAGCAGAAGCGCCACACGCCAACACCGACGACGTCTGGGTTCCTTCTACCGGAAGCACTACGCCTGGGAATACGCCGGCACCCGACGGGGCCGGGGCTGAAGCGTCTGCCGATAAGAAGCCGAGGACAGCCCAGGCCAAAAAGACGACCGGCAAGAAGACCAAGACCCTCGAGCTGATTCTCACTGTGACCGGCACCGCCGACGGGGAATGGCGCGCGGAACTCAAGCAAGGCGCCACTTATCTAGCCCGCAACCTCGTCGTTGCGGCCGCCGCGGTCTCCCGTGCCGCAAAGGAACTGCATGAAGATCTCTCCAACCCGATAGACGAGGTCATCGAGGAGGCGCGCTCCCAGCAGGCCGCCAGGGTCGCCGCCCTCGAAGCCGAACTAGATGCCGCCCGTAAGGTCCTCGCAGACCTAGACTGAGCACCGGTAACGGGACGGCGGTGTGCCCGGGCGCCGCACAACTCAAGTGTCGTCAGCGCTCGCGGTGACGTGCGCTCCCGGATCGTCGTCGTTCAGGTAGACGTGGGCCACCCGGTTCCGTCCGGCCTGCTTAGCCTCGTAGAGCGCCGCGTCGGCAGCATGCAACAGCGTCGAAATGATGTAGTCAGCTCCGCTGACACGGTCGAAATCGACGTTGTCGCGCCAGCCGGCGGCGACGCCGATGGTGGTGGTCACAGGCACGGGATCGTCGGGTTGATGGATTCCGGCTCTAACCGATTCGGCGAGCCGCATCACCTCCTCAAGGTCCAATTCTGTGACGACGGCGAACTCGTCGCCCCCGGTACGAGCAAGCACGCCGCGGCTGCCGACCAGATGCTTCAGCCGGTCTGCGGCAAGTTGCAATACTTCGTCCCCGACTCGGTGACCGTGGGTGTCGTTAATGCGCTTGAAGTCGTCGATGTCGATAAACAGCATGCCGATCGGCCCCTCGCTGCCCTGCACAGTGGCGACCGCCCAGTAGGCGAATCCGCGCCGGTTCCACAGCTGGGTCAGCGGATCCTGGTGAGCGTGGACAAGCATGTTACGCATGCCTTTACGGACGCCGAATGCGAACATGCTCTGCAGCACGACGGTCCCATTTACTACAGCGACGGCCACGAAGAAGCGTCCGAGTGTCGCCGCCAGGTTGTAGCCACCTGCCAGCCATGTGTGGACCGTCAGCGCCGTGATGACCGCGGTGGTGATGGCCATGTGAACGTTGCGGATTGCCGGAGAACAGAAGTACACGGCGTAGGCAGACACGATGGCCAGCAGTAGTGCACCGAACAAAGCCGCCTCGGGACGGGTGAATGCGAACAAAACGGTGCTGACCCCGACGTCGGCGTAAAGGACGAATACGGTGTTGACCCCCCATGGCCGCGATCGGCGCGTCCACCACAACGGGCCCAATTTCGCCCGCGCGACGACCACAGCAGCTGGGATGGTCGACGCGATCACTACGATTGTCACGACTTGCGCTGCGGCGCCCTTCGGCCCCTCGCCAGAGAACATCATGACCGCTGCGATGGCCCCGAACATCGGCACCATCGCGGCGATTGACATTCGGATCAGCCGTTCGGGCACCCGCACGCTTTCTACGACGAACCCGAGGTCCCCCTCCACACTGACCTCTGGCGTGCCCTCACGTGTAGCACCACCCACGCTTGCTGCTTTCGCGGCGCCACTCCGTGGTCCCGGGTGCCCGCGAGACCGTTCCCGCACGATTCCCAACCCCCTCGACGTCGTCTTCGGCGAAAACACCGTAAACACGTCGCGGCAAGGGTGTCAGCCGAATCAGATCCGGCACGCGAAGTCCGCCGACCGACCCGGTTCGACTGGACACGACGCGGGCTTACTCTTGAGTGCCGGACGACGAAGCCGAGCTGGACGATCACGGTTCACGACGGCGCCGGACACGGCCCGAGGGGAAGGACCCGATGACCACGCTGGCCCGCTCCATCCGGGACGCGGTCGCACTTACGGTTGCGGGACTGATCTTCGGTGCCTCGCTGGTCTTCGGGTTCGCCGGTACGGCACACGCACACGGGACCTGGACGCCGCCGCAACCGGTGCCCCACTCCCCGCTGGTTCACACCCACCACGGCCCGTATTCCGTCCTGCACGAGGGACCGTTCTCCGTCCTGCACCAGGGCGGGTAGGGCGGACCGAATCCATCGCGGCCAGGATGTCGGGTACTTATTGCAGGCTCACATCACGCTGTACCACTGGCCTAACCGAGTTAAATTGGCTGTGCGGCAGTGCTTCTGGCCGATCCAAGTCCTCCTTTTGCCGCAAGGCTGAGGTGCGGTCCGCGACACGTAGGCGCTACCTCACCCGGTTGAGTTCTATGTGAGACCACTCGAACAAGTGATGCGCAGCCGACGCGGACGCATAAGTCTGGGACGGTCGCCGTCGCCACAAGTCGGGAGCACCATGCGCAGGGATGTCGAGGTCATCACCAGACCAGTCCGCCAAATCACGATCAAGACAGGGCGTCCGTGGTCCGAGTTTCGGGCTGACTACGAACGAGCAGTGCCCGCATTCGACCGGATGGAGGCGATCGGCGTGGTGCGTAGCGGCGGCAGCTGGCAGGCGATACGGCGGTTGTCCGAGGCGAGCGCAGTGAACGGATTCGTCAACTTCTTCGTGTTCGATCCCAGCCCAGTGATGCATATGAATGGGTCCAGGGGCAATGCGGTGACCTACCTGACCGGCAATATTGTGCAAGCCGAGCACGGCTTTCGGCAGCTCCCAGGGTGTTTCTTGTATCTGCCGTTGCGGGTGGTGATCGCCGATGCCGACGGCGACGGCGAGGCATTGCTGAGCCTTGACCACCCTGCTGATCTGTTCGCCGCCTACGGCGATGCGGCTCTCGACGCGGTCGCCGCTGACTTCTGCTCGTCTCTGGCCGCCCTGCTCGCACACCTAGGCGTTCCGGTTCCCACCGAGCTGATCGCCGCGGGCTGACGGCGCGCCGAGGCAGGCAAATGCGGTCCCCGACGCGGCGGTGGCATGAAAGGATCAGTTGCGACGTGGTGAGTTCGGTTGAGCGCGGTGGACATCCGCGACTTCGAGGTCGCGATTCCGAGATCGAAATGCTGTCGCGACGGCATGAAGAGTTGATCCGGGGGCGCGGCGGCGTCGTGCTGATCCGGGGCGCAGCGGGACTGGGCAAGAGCACGCTGCTGGCCGAGGCTGAGGCTATGGCCCGACGCCGTGGGGCGCGGGTGTATCACGGCGTCAGCGCCGTTGCGGGCCAGTCACTTCCGCTGGGTCCGCTGCTGGACGCGTTGATGGACGCCGACGATCCGCCGGTGGACGCCGCTGTGCTGCGGGATCTCAGCGCCTCAGCAGACCGGCGCTACTGGCTATTGCGCGAGCTCGAGGAACGGCTGGAACGCGCCGCGATGGCCGGCCCAATGGCCATCGGAATCGATGATATTCAGTGGGCCGATGCCGCGACGCTGAACGCGATCACGGTGCTCCCAAGACGTTTGGCGTCACACCCGATCCTGTGGCTGTTCGTGGTGCGGTCCGGCGAGTTAACGCCGCCGGCTCAGCTGGCGGTGGCGCGGGTCCGCGAGGAGAACGCCGACATCCTCACAGTGGGCCCGCTGAGTGACGACGCGGTCGGTGACGTGATCCGAGATATTCTCGGCGGCGAACCCGACGAACGTCTTCGGGGGTTCATCGATCGCGTTGGCGGCCAACCACTGTGGCTGGTCGACCTGCTGCGCGGTCTTCGCGATGAGGGCATCGTCACCCTCGACGCGGGCGTGACGCGCCTGGTGGGCGACGCGATCCCACGCCGCCTGCTCGAGTCGGTCAACGACCAGCTGGCCCGGTTGTCGGCTGACGTCCGCGGAGGGCTGCAGATGGCATCGATTCTGGGACGGCGGTTTTCGCTGGAGGAGCTTGGCGCGCTGATGGACCGCTCCCCCGCCACGCTGGTCGAGGCGGTGCGCGAGGCTTTGGCGTCCGGCCTGATCATCGAAGCGGACGATCGGCTCGGGTTTCGCCACGACCTGATTCGGGAGGCGATCGAGTCCGGCCTACCGTCGCCGGTCCGACGCAGTCTTCAGCGTCGCGCACTCGACGTGATGCTTGACTACGGGGCGGTGTCGTCCGACGTGGCCACCTTGGTGATGCAGGTCGCGCGGCCCGGTGATGAGCAAGCGATCGATCTGCTGCGGCGGGCAACCGTGGAGATCGGACGAGTTGCCCCGTCGGTCGCGGCACCGCTGAGTCGTCGTCTCGTGCAATTGACACCAGCAGATGATCCGCAGTGGAGCCAGCGAGTGGTCGATACCGTTGACTTGCTCGTGCATTCGGGGCAGGCCACCGAAGCACAGAAGCTGATTACCGAAAGTGCGCCGCGGATGGCCGACCACGCGGCCGAGGCAGCAGCGCGCATGACGCTTGGCTCGCTGGAACTGCAGTACGGGCCTTCGGGTTGCGCCGATCAGTGCGCGAAGGGCCTGCGGCTGCCCGGACTGCCGATTCCGTTGCGAATCGCTTTGTTATCCATGCGGGCCAGTGCTCTGGAGATGTTGGGGCAGGTCGTTGCCGCGGATGAGTGCGCTCAACAGGCCGCGTCCGAGGCGCGCGATTCCGGTCTTCCGTTCGCCGATGTTGTCACATTTCCGGCCAGGGCGTTGGTGGCGTTCGATCTCGGAAACTGGCGTGCCGCACTGGAGTTCGCCGACGCCGGTGTGGATAATGCCGTCCACGCCGACGTGCCCGCGCGTCGCGCGTGGATGTTCGATGCGTGGAAGGCCCTGATCCTGGTTGGCCTGGGAAAGTTCGACGAAGCTTTGACGCTGATCAACGCCGGTGCGAGATCGGCTGAGCAGGAGGGCATATCGGCGAACCTGCGAGTCTGGTCGATGCTGCGCTTCCGCACGATGCTGGGACTGGGCCGGCTCGCTGACGCCAGCGCGGAAGCCGAGGCGGCGATGGACCTCTCGGAAGAAATCTCCGAAGGCGGACGAGGTTACATCAACCACCTCGCCTCATACGCGCTGTGCTGCGTGGCCATCCACACCGGGGACGCCGCCGGCCTGGCCGCAGCACGCAGTGCTGTCGCCGAGATGGAGCGCGTGCCAGCAGCCGAGGGTCGTGCCGGTCGGCTAGCAGCCTGGATGACGGCGAAACTGGATGCCGCACAAGGCGATTTCTCGCGCCTAACAAGGCTTGATGTGGCGATGCTCGATCCGCTGATCAGTGGCGTACCTAATGTCAGCAGTCCCCGACGGTATGCCGACCAACCGGAACTGGTGCGGATCCTGCTCGCCGCCGGCCGAGAAGAAGATGCCCAAGCGGTCGCGGAACGCCTCGTTAACGCGGCCACCCGCGATCCGGAATTTCCGTTTCTGCAGGCGGCCTCGATGCACGCTAAAGCCCTCGTTGCCAATGACTACAACCTCGTCGATGAAGCGATTGCCCGCTACGAGGGGTGCCAGGAACCGACACTGCGGGCCGGTGCATTCGAAGACGCCGGGCGTCTCCGTCCCGAGGATCAACGAGACGGCGCCATTGCGCGTTTGGACGCTGCTCTCGACCTTTACGCCGGCGTCGGAGCCGTCCGGGACGTTGCCCGCGTCCGAAGCCTGTTGCGGCAGCGCGGGGTTCGGCGGACCGTGGTCACCGCGGTATCTTCGCCAGACTGGCCGGAGCTCAGCGCATCTGAAGTCGCAGTGGTCAGGTTGGTCGCGACCGGGGCGACCAACCGCGAGGTGGGCGAGCAACTCTTTCTGTCCCCGCATACGGTTAATGCCCACCTGCGTCGGATCTTCGCGAAGCTCGGTATCCGCTCGCGGGTTGAACTGGCGCGCCTGACAGCGCAGCGCGACACCGCCTGACTGCTATGGAGCGGACGGCGCCGCCTTCAGGGCACGCGCCCACACCAAGGTCGACCGTATCACCTTGCCCCCCAGGGGGATCTCGGCAACGAGCGTCAGCTGATTGTCCTTGAACGAACTGTGTCGTATTTGCACGGTGTCGAGCCAGTTCGGTAAAAGGGACACCGAAACGCGATGGTGGACGACGTTAGTTGCTTCATCGACATCGTATGGGCCGCTGTAGGCCAAATATCCCTCGGCCGCGGCGGCCGCCTGCTGGATGGTGCCGCCCGCGATGTCGGGCTGGTCGTAATCGTGACGGCCCGAGCGCATTAGTTGGGCCGACATGTAACCGTCGGTGGTGTACATGATCAGCCCGATCGCGTCCCGGCCTAACGGGAACGTGACCGGACCACCGTGGTCGTCTTGCTCTATGTAGGAGACCAACCGCCATGTCCCCAAGATCTTTTCGCGCAGCATCAGTCAGCCGGGATCGTCGCGACCGGTAATCCGAACATCAGCCAGGACTGGTGGCTCACCCAGTCGGGGTAGAGCTTGGTCATCTCGTCGTAGAGCTCCTCGTCGGAGTTCGTCGACGCCTGCAACCGCCCGAAGTCCCGCAAGTAGTTCTTCGATCCCTCGATCGCGTCGGGTGTATCTGGCGCACCGGTCTTCTTGTGACCGGCGATGGCGATCTTCGGCTTCAGCGCCGCCAGTCGGTCCAGCGCGGCGATCCAGTTATCCCGGCTTTCCGGTGTCGTGTCGCCGACGAACATGTGGCACTCGTTGTAAAGCACGTCGCCTCCGACGACGAGGTCGATCGCAGGAACGTGCAGCGAGGTGCTGTCGATGGTGTCCGTTCTGCCCTGCTCGATGATGTGGATCTCGTGTCCCTCAACGGTGAATGTGTCGTCATCGTATGGCTCAGGCGCGGTGATATGGGCCGGGAACTGACCGGGAAATAGCGTTTGCGCGAATCGCGCCAACGCCGGGTCGGTCCTGTTGATCAGCTCTACTGATTTTGGTGTGGCAATGGCTTTTGCGTCCGGGAAGTGGTCGAGCAGCACGCTGAGGCCGAAAAAGTGGTCGAAGTGTCCGTGGGTGATGTAGATGGTGGTCAGGTTCCGGTGATGAAGAGCCACCCATTGCGCTAGTGCGTTGGCCTCGAAGACCGTGGTGAGCGGGTCGACGAGCACGGCGTCGTACTCGCCGTAGATCAATGTCGACGTAATCGGATCCCAGCCCAGTGGCGGTCCAAACGGTTTGGGACGCTCGCCGACCACCGCTTTGCCCGGAGCAGTGAATACGTTTACGCCTAATCCGGCCGGGGATGCGGGTGTGGACATCGGCTAATTCTCCTTCGATTCTTCTGTTTGCTCGCTGGTCGTCACCTGACTCGCGAGGTTCACGACGGCAACGTTTGGGGCGGCCTCGGAACAGCGCCGCGACACCCGGTAAGCGTCCCCGCCGGCCGTTACCGGCCGCATCACTTGAATGAGTGATCTCTATGCAACGGATGAGCTGCCGAGCCTAGCGACCGTGACTCTGGCCTCCTGACCTGCACAACTCGCCTCTTATGGAGTCTGGCCCTCTCGGCCTATACCGTCGTGTCATGAGTGTCGTCCGACGAATCACAACGACATAGCGACAGGGGAAATGAGACATGGGAGTGCGAAGGCTCGCTGTGGTCCCGTTCATCGTGGCGCTGGCATTGGTGTTCGCGCCGTCTGCGTGGGCCGACACCTACACAGAGCAGGTGGCGGAGAAGTTTCAGGCCCAAACACATGTAGTGGCTGACCCTGCCGCGAAGCCTTCGTTGGACCACTCCGCCGCAATCAACCAGCAGATCCTGGAGAGCTCGTGGACGTGGAGTTCCCGTCCGCCGATCTGGGTGGCGGCGGTCGCGCCGGGCCAGACCGGTGTGACGACACCGAACGCCATCCATGACGTCATCGTGGGCCGCGATCCGGCGTTCAGCGGGGTCATCCTCGTAATCGACGCCAAGGGCTACCACGTGCGCGCCTACGACGTGCCGAGGGCGATCGCCGACAACGTGGACTCCATCCTGGGTCGGGCGGCCAGGCATCACCACAATGACCCGTACGGTGCGACAAGTGAATTCGTCAGCACGCTGGCCAACGTAAACGTCGGGGCTCGCGGCGAACCGGCGACGACGTCCACCACTGCCGATGCGAAGCACACCAGCTGGACGTGGCTGTGGGTAACGCTGATCGTCGTCTTAGCTCTGATAGTTGGTCTGATCTGGTTGCCCGCACGGAATCGTAAGCGCCGCAAGGACGCAGAGGCGCACGAGCAGATCAAACAGGACTTGATCGCCGCGGAGTCCGACGTCAGCGATCTCGATAACGCGATGGTCACCACGAGCGGCCCAGACGTCAGCGCTGAGACACTCAAAGCCAACTCCAGCCTGGGCGCCGCCCGCAAGGCGTATCAGGCACGCGACTACGCCGCGGCGCGGGCACACCTCGGGGTCGTGCGATCGACCGTGGCCAAGGCGAACCGGAAGCTGAACATCCTTGCCGTGACCTCGGTTCCCGAGGAGGACCGCAAGCAGGCCTCTGTGCAGGCGACGGACCCTGACACCGGTAAGACGGTGACGATCAACAACAACAACTACGCCACCACGCAACAGCCGGGCTACCAGCACTACTACGGGGGCGGCTACCACAACGGGATGTTCTTCTACCCTGGCTTCTATCCCTACCCATTTTGGGGTCCTGGTTGGGGCTGGCCCATTACCGATGTCCTATTGATGGATGCGCTGCTCGACGATCACTGGGGTGGCGACTACGAACGCGGCTTTGAGGCAGGCCAAGATTCATCGATGGTGAATGCCGGCTACGACGGTGGCCAAGACACCAACTACGACAGCCAGCAGGGAAACGTCGGCTTCGATGGAAGCTACCAGGACTCATCATCCGGCGGCGGCGACGTGAGCTTCTCCGGTAACGACTCCGGCGGCGGATATGACTCTGGTGGCAACTTCGATTTCGGCGGGTTCGGTGGGTCCGATTTCGGCGGGGGCGGGTTCGATTCGGGCGGCGGCGGCGACTCCGGGTTCTGATCTGGCGCCTCGCGCGATACCGGCGGAAACGATGCGGTCGGCCCGCGCGGACTGCCACGATTGATTCCGTGCGCGCCTTCGCCTGCCGTGGCTTCGTGCCGTTCGAGTCGCGACGTTGCCCAGGCGGCGCCAGCCCCACAACGCCGAGGGTACGTCAATGACGACGAGCGAACTCCCTGACGGCACAAGCGATGACTCGAGCCGGCGTGCGATGAGCCGGTTGTTGTCGGAGTTGATGTGGGTGACGTGCCAGCGTTGCCCGTTGCGCACCGGGCTCTGCTCCGCAGAAGCGTTTTCGGTGCTGCGCAGCGGGATGGAGGCGTCGTTGTGGTGGGTGAGGATGAGGTCGCCGACGGCGATGCCATGCCCCCGGGCGCCCGTCACGGTGGGTGCGCCGTCGTCGATGGCGTCGTGGTGTAGGCGCTGGTTGAGCGCGTCGGTCATTTCGGTGGTGTCGCATCGACTGGTCCGCGAGCCCGATGACCGACGCGAAGGATAACGTCGGTCGATCTTGCGCAATGGGTATGCGTTTCGTACTCTACAAAGATACGATTTGCATACTCAAGGAGCGATCATGGCGCAGAATCGGAACACTCCGATACCGCCCGATCTTGCCCGGGCGCCAATGAAGACCATCCGTCCGCGCGATGCCGACAAGATCTACGCCCATCCGCGGGCTCAGTTGGTCCGCCTCAGCGAGCGCGGTCTGCTTCATCGGGTCGCCGACGGCTACTACGTCGTCGTCCCCCAGGACATGGTGGGCCGTGCGTGGACGCCGAGTCTGGAAGCGACTGCCGCGGGCATCGCCTCGTCGATCTACGGACCAGACAATGTCATCGTCATGGGCCCGAGCGCGGCCCGCCTGCTCGGAGCGGTCCCCCGCGCCCTCGCGACCGCAACGGTCGCCGTGCCCAGCCAGCACCGCGAGATCGCACTCTCGGACAGGCCGGCGGTGGTCCGATTCGTCAAGCGCGACACCACCCGCCTGGACGCTGAGCTCATCGACACACCGTTGGGACCGGCATTGGTGACAACGCCAGAACAGACGGTGCTCGATCTCGCCCATCGCCCAGAATTGGGCGACGTGGCAGTCGACGTTCCGTCCGCCGTTGCCGCGCTCTATGCGCGCTGCGACCAACGCCGAATCGCCGCGCTCGCATCCGACCAACGACGGACGGCGTCATTGCGACGGGCCGAGGTCTGGGCGCGAACGTGAACATCGATGAACGCGATTCGGTGGCAGCACAATTCGGCGTGTCCACCGAGCAAGTCGAACGCGACCATCTCATTTCATATGTGATCGCCTTTCTTAGCTCGAGCGTCGGAGACCAGGTTCAATTCATCGGCGGCACCGCGCTGGCCCGCACGCACCTACCAGCCGGGCGACTCAGCGAGGACATCGACTTGATCGCCATCGGCGATCGCAAGTCCGTGGCTGCCACACTCGACGCGGACCTCCCTCGCGCGTTGTCCCGTTCGCACGGCCGGCTCACTCTTGACCCAATGTTGGGCAGCGTCGCGAGCACCCAACCGGCCACCCTTCGATCACCGGGCGGCCTGTCGGTGCGAATTCAACTGCTCTCCGCACACGACCGAGTGGTGTGGCCATCCGAGCGGCGCGTCATGGTTCAGCGCTACACCGACGCACCCGCAGCCGAGTTGCTCGTTCCGACACTGGCCGCCTTCGCCGCGTCAAAAACCTCGACGTGGGCCGATCGGCACGGCGCTCGCGACCTTTGGGACCTGTGGGCGCTGAGCCACCTCGGCGCAATCAACGGCGATGCCTTGGGCCTGTACCAACGCTACGGACCGACGAATCGGCCGCCCGCGTCCCGGCTGTTCGACGCGGCGCCTTCAGACACCGAGTGGCAGGCGCAACTCGCCGGACAGACCCGAATCACGGTCTCGGCGCGTGCGGCTCTCGACACTGTGCGGGCGGCTTGGAACGCCACCAAAATCCAGGATGACCAGCGTGGCAGCCCGAATCTTGGCCCTATAAGCGATGAATAAACGATGACTTGGCACCGCAAGTCTTAAAAAATAGGCTCTGACGTGGGGCGGGCGGGGCTCGAACCCGCGACCAACGGATTATGAGTCCGCGGCTCTAACCAACTGAGCTACCGCCCCTGGATCAACCAGAGTAGAGACTAGCGACGCGCTGGCCACCAGCGACGCGTGACCCGTCAGCTGAACACCGTCTGACCGTCGACGTCGAGCAGATACTCCTCAGTGCCTTGCTCGACACGCGGCGCATCGCCGCCCAACGCCACCGCGACCTTGTTGCTGGCGTTGCGCATCACGTCGAGGGTCAGCTCGATTGCCTCGGCGTCGGCGAAGTGGGCACGCACCCCGTCCGCGACGCCCGCCTCGATGTGGCTCGGCGTCCAGATCAGTGCGTCGGCGTAGCGCAGCGCCGCCTTCTGACGGTCGGTCAACTGCGCCGACTCCTCGAACCACTCGATGTCCTGGTACAGCGTCTCCGTACCGCCGGCGTTCAGTGCCGTCGTCTCGCGCAGCGATTTGCACAGCCGACAGTTGTGCTGGGTGGCGCCGCGCAACCGCACCACCTCAGCCGTGAGCGCATCGAGCTCGTGCAGACGGGCAACCGTCGGCAGGAAGGTGTTGAACACGAGGTCGGACGGGTCGGTGGTGTGATCCCACTCAACCGGCCCGGTAACCCAGCCGAGGTACTCGCCGCCGACGCCGAGGGCTTGGAGTCCGGCGCGCACCCGAGGCACGAAGTCGGCGATATACATCTGCACGACGGTACCGAAAGTGCTGTCGCCCAGGGCTTTCCACAGCTTCGAGCGTTGCTCGCCGCTGATCGCCGAGACGTCGGTGCTGAACTGCTCGGCGAACTCGGCGACAACGTCATCCGCGGCCGGGTCCGCTGAAGCCGGGAGTGCGGGTAGGCCAAGCGTCTGGGCGCACACCCGCCTGACTAGAGCGGTCAACCGACCGTCGCCGGGCGATAACGCCACCAGTCGACTTAGTTCGTCGTGCAACACCACACGCTGATTATGACGCCTGGCCCATCGGTGACGGGCGAAATCAAGGGACGGTGATGCCAAAGCTTCCCAACGTGGTGTCCCAAAGCGACTCCAAGAGATTGACCGGGTCCGCCAGAGAGAAGTAGGTCGTCGCGCCGTCGCCGACGCCAGCGGTGTCGATCGCGGTCAATATTTCAGATTCGGGCAAGCCTCCCAGGTAGACCCCGTGTTCGAAGAACCCGAGAAAGTCCTGCCACAGCGCCCCAAGCGGGTTGGCCGCGAAATCCGCCGGCGTGGCTGTATCTGCGAAGAAGTCGTTGGCAACGGTGAATACATCGGTGGGATAGAGGTTGTCCGGAGTTGTGACGTCGTCCAGATTCGACCATCCGAGCAGGGAGTTGAGCTCTTCTCCAAATGGGGTGGCCCCCCAGGTGTCGAGCAAGCCGGTGGGTCCCGAAGGTGGGTTGGCGGCGGCATCGCCGATCAGGACGAAACGTAAGTCCTCGAGTGGGATCTTTCCTACGAGTTCCTGTTCTGCCAGCGAGGCTACGACGGCCGACTGGCTGTACCCGAACACCGTGAGTGGGTCGGCTGCCGAGAAGTCGCCCGCGTTGTATCCGGTTTCGATCGTGTTGACCAAGGTGCTGACACCGGAGGCGATGGACGGGCCGAAATTCCCCGACTCTTCAGTCACTAGTGGGATGACGGTGCCGGTGTCGGAAAACCCAAGTGGCTGAAGGTATTCCGTGACTGCGCCAGGAATGTATCCGGGGAAGGTGGTCGGGTCGGGTATGAAGGTGGGCCCCATCACGATCGCCTGGGTCGAACCGTCGAGGAAATCAGCGCCGCTGCCGGTGTCGGCATTCGCCTCGACGACTGAGTACCAACTACACGCCGCCGCGACGGCGAAGGCGACGCTTACTGCGCGCGAAAAGCAAACTTTGGACATCAGAACCCCCCGGATCGATCGTGTGACCGTCGTCACGGTATCGCGGATTCGTCCGGCGCACCGGATTATGTGGCTTGGCTGACCGAAGACATGTGAAAGTCCGGAATCCGCAGCGACGGCATCGCCGCGCGGGTCACCCAATCGCCCCACTCCCTCGGCAGCGTCTGCTCGCTGACACCGGCCTCAGTAGCCCGCCGCAGCAGATCCAGTGGGCTCTCGTTGAAGCGGAAGTTGTTGACCGCTGCGGTCACCTCACCGTCTTCGACGAGGTAGACGCCGTCGCGGGTCAGGCCGGTCAGCAGCAGCGTGGTGGGGTCCACCTCGCGCATGTACCACAGCGTGGTCAGCAGCAAGCCCCGCTCGGTCGCCGCGATCATGTCGGCGAGTTCGGTTGCGCTACCGGTCATCAGGATATTGTCGGCGGCGACGGCGACCGGCGCACCGAACTCGTCCGCCGCGGCGCGGGAGTAGGCCAGCGCGTTGATCACCCCGTCGCGAATCCAGTCCACCCGGCCGATGTTCATCCCGTTGTCGAACACCGACAGCGTCTCCGACGAACTCGTCGCGGTCACGAACGGCGTGCAGCTCAGTCCGGGCGCTGCGGGATCGCAGTACAGCGTCAGCGGCAGGTCGGTCAGCTTCTCCCCCACCCGCGTTCCGCCCGAAGGCGCCGACAGGGCGGTGCGGCCCTCCTGCGCTCCGCGGCCCGTCATCGACCAGCCGAGGTAGATCATCATGTCCGCGACCGCCGAAGGCGGAAGGAGCGTCTCGTAACGTCCGGCCGGCAAGTCGACGCGACGCGCGGCCCAGCCCAGCCGCGTCGACAGCTCGTCCAGCAACGAATCCGCCGACACGCCAACGAAATCGGGGGTTCCGACCCCCGCCCACGCGCTGGCGCCGTTTCGCTTGGCGTTGATCTCCACCGAACCGGCGGGCTGAGTGTAGCGCCGGCGCAGCCCGGTCGACGTCGCCAGAAATGTCGTCTCCTGGGTGTGCTGCGCGAAGCCGTACAGCTGATCGGCGCGGGCGAATCCGCGCGCTAGCGGTTCAGCGATGCCGGAGAACACCTCCGGGCCGGTCGACGGAATCGGGGCATCCCAGTCGACCGGCACGGTGTTGCCACTCAGCAGTGGCGCGGCATCGCGAGCCTCGGGCGCCGCAACGGCGGCTGACTGTGACGCGGCGACCAGTTCCTCGATCGCGGAAGGCTCGACCTCAGCTGTGGTCAGCGAGCCGACCCTGGCGGTATCACCATGCCGGACAATCGAAATCACCGTGGTCTGCCGGGCGGTCGACACACCGTTGGTGGTCATCGAGTTGTTTGCCCACCGCAGCGACGCTGAGGAGCGGTCGGTGACTAACACGATCGTCTCGGCGGCGCGGCCCAGTTTCGCCGCGGCCGCAAGCGCGACGTCGATGACCTGCTGCGGGCCGATCACAGGCCGCCCTCCGTACGGGTGTTGAGCACATTGACTCCGCGGAAAAGCGCCGACGGGCAACCGTGGCTGACGGCGGCCACCTGACCGGGCTGGGCCTTGCCGCAGTTGAACGCTCCGCCGAGTCGCCAGGTGGACGGGCCCCCGATGGCATCCATCGAATTCCAGAAGTCGGTCGTGGTGGCCTGGTAAGCAACATCACGCAGTTGACCGTCCAGGCGTCCGTCTCGGATGCGGTAGAACCGTTGCCCGGTGAACTGGAAGTTGTACCGCTGCATGTCGATTGACCATGATCGATCGCCGACGATGTAGATGCCGTCGTCGACCCGGCCGATCAAGTCGTCGGTACTGAGGTCCTCGGGGCCGGGCTGCAGCGACACGTTGGCCATCCGCTGGATCGGCACGTGATGCGCCGAGTCGGCATACGAGCAGCCGTTCGACCGCGCTTGGCCCAGCCGCGGTGCGAATGCGCGGTCGAGTTGGTAGCCGACGAAGATCCCGTCACGCACCAGGTCCCAGCTCTGGGCTGCCACCCCCTCGTCGTCGTAACCGATAGTGGCCAAACCGAATTCGACAGTACGGTCGGCGGTCACGTTCATCAACGGCGAACCGTAACGCAGCATGCCGAGTTTGTCGGGGGTGGCGAACGATGTGCCCGCGTAGGCCGCTTCGTAGCCAATGGCGCGGTCGTATTCGGTTGCGTGGCCAACGGATTCGTGAATGGTCAACCACAGATTGGTCGGGTCGATCACCAGGTCCTTAGGCCCGGCTCTGACGCTGGGCGCCTTGATCTTCTCGGCCAGCTGCGACGGCAGCTGGGCCAGCTCGTCGGTCCAGTCCCACACGTCGTCGCCGGCCAGCGCTTCCCAGCCGCGGCCCATCGGCGGCGCCAGTGTGCGCATCGCGTCGAACCCGCTGCCGCCGCTGTCGACGGTGATCGCTTCGAATCGGGGCTGCACCCTGACACGCTGTTGAGTGATCGACGACCCGGCGGCATCGGCGTAGAAGGTCTGCTCTTTGACCGACATCAGGCTGGCCGAGACGTGATTGATCCCGTCGGCAGCCAGCAGGCGGCCGGAGTATTCGTCGAGCACGCTGATCTTGTCGGCCAGCGACACGGTGAACGGATCGATGCGATAGCTCGACACCCACGTGGCGTCGGCATACACCGGCTCGGATGCCAGCTCGACGCGGTCGGTGTTCAGCCCGGCCAGCGTGCGGGCCACCGCGACCGCGCGACGGGCTGTCTCGGCGGCGATTCCTGGTGACAGCTCGGCATGCGACGCGAAGCCCCAGGTGCCGTCGACCACGACGCGGACGGCCAGGCCGATGTCGCGGTTGACCACTGCGGTCTCCAACTCCCCATCGCGCAGTTGGACGATCTCGTTGACCAGCCGGTGAATTCGCAGGTCGGCATGGCTGGCCCCGGCCGCCGTGGCAGCGGCCAGCGCAGCGTCGGCCAGTTCGTGGCGCGGCAGGCTGAGGAAGTCGGCATCGATCCCCCGGTTCGGTGTCACCCTTCTACCGTATCGAGCGGCTTTAATACTGGTATGAGTGACGCCGGACGCCGATCGCCGGCGCTCGGATATGCGTTGCTCGCGCCCAGCCTGTTCGGGGTCGTCACCTTCCTGCTGCTGCCGATCTTGGTGGTGGTCTGGCTGAGCCTGCATCGCTGGGATCTGCTGGGGCCGATCGAGTATGTCGGAGGCCAGAATTGGCGCTCAGTGCTCACCGACACGACCTTCGGAAATTCGCTGCTGGTGACATGTGCGTTCGTGGCGATCGTCGTCCCGATCCAGACCGTGCTCGGGTTGGCAGTCGGCGCGCTACTGGCCCGCGAGCTGCCCGGTAGCGGTGTGTTCCGCACGTTGTTCGTGTTGCCGTGGATCTGCGTCCCGCTGGCGATCGCGGTGTTGTGGCGCTGGATCCTGGCGCCCACCGACGGCGCGATCAGCACACTGCTGGGTCATCGCATCGAGTGGCTCACCGATCCCGGGCTGGCGCTACCGGTGGTGTCGGCGGTAGTCGTGTGGACCAACGTCGGCTACGTCGCGCTGTTCTTCCTGGCCGGCATTCTGGCCATCCCCGCCGAGATCCACTCCGCGGCGCGCACCGACGGCGCGACCTCATGGCAGCGGTTCTGGCGCATCACGCTGCCGATGCTGCGGCCAACCATGTTCTTCGTGCTGGTCACCGGAATCATCAGTGCCGCACAAGTATTCGACACCGTCTACGCGCTGACCGGCGGCGGACCGCAGGACCGCACCGACCTGGTCGCCCACCGCATCTACGCCGAAGCCTTCGGAGCGGCGTCGATCGGCCGGGCCTCGGTGATGGCGGTGGTGTTGTTCGTCATCCTGGTCGGCATCACCGTGGTCCAGCATCTCTACTTCCGTCGGCGGGTCAGCTATGACCTCACCTAGAAAGCCTGCCGCGGTTCTGGTCTACGCCGGCTTGCTGGCCGGTGCGTTGGTCACGTTGGCGCCGTTGCTGCTCGGCCTGCTGACATCGCTCACGTCGGCGCATCAGTTCGCGACGGGCACGCCGTTGTCGTTGCCGCGGCCACCGACGCTGTCGAATTACACCGACTTGGGCGGTGCCGGGTTCGGCCGGGCGCTGGCGGTGACGACGTTGATGACGGCGGTGATCCTGCTCGGACAGGTGAGCTCTTCGGTGCTGGCCGCCTATGCGTTCGCGCGGTTGCGGTTCCCGGGCCGTGACGCGTTGTTCTGGGTCTACCTGGCGACGTTGATGGTGCCGGGGAGCGTGACGGTGGTGCCGCTGTATCTGATGATGGCGCAGCTGGGTCTGCGCAATACGTTCTGGGCCTTGGTGCTGCCATTCGTCTTCGGTTCGCCGTACGCCATCTTCCTTCTCCGCCAGTACTTTCGCGCGATTCCCGATGACCTGATCAATGCGGCATACCTGGACGGCGCCAACACCCTCGACGTGATCGTGCATGTGGTGATCCCGTCCAGCCGGCCGGTGTTGGTGACGCTGATGCTGATCACCGTGGTGTCGCAGTGGCATCACTTCATGTGGCCGTTGGTGATCACCAGCGGCCCGAAATGGAAAGTGCTGACCGTCGCGACGGCGGCGCTGCAGTCGCGCTACAACTCGCAATGGACGCTGGTGATGGCCGCGACGGTAGTGGCGATCGTGCCGCTGCTGGTGCTGTTCGTGGTGTTCCAGCGGCACATCGTCCGCTCGATCGTCGTCACGGGGCTCAAGTGAACAGGCCGCGCCGCGAAACGGCAACCACGGCTGTGCCTCACGGCAAAGCACGACCCTCGCTGCTGTTTCGCGGCCAAAGAAGTCTCAAGTGATCCGGCCGCGGTCCTCCACGCTGTTCGCGTTGGGCTTCGTGCTGATCGCCGCGCTACTGGCCTTCGCGACGGTGGTCTTGGACGTCACGGCGCGACCGCCCACCGGCAAGACCGTCGTCACCGTCAGGCTGTGGGACGAGCAGGTCGCTGCCGCGTACCGTAAGTCGTTCGCAGCGTTCAGCCGAACCCATCCCGACATCGACGTGCGCACCAACGTCGTCTCCTACTCGACCTACTTCAACACGCTGCGCACCGACGTCGCCGGCGGTAGCGCCGACGATATCTTCTGGGTCTCCAACGCCTACCTCGCCGGCTACGCCGACAGTGGCCGGCTCATCGACATCGGGAAAACGCTGGGGCCGAAAGCCGCTTCCGGGTGGGAGCCGTCGGTGGTGCAGCAGTTCACCCGCAACGAAACGCTCTGGGCGGTGCCGCAACTCACCGACGCCGGCATCGCGGTGTACTACAACGCGGACCTGCTTGCCGCTGCCGGTGTGAACGCCGCGGACCTGTCGACCGTGCGCTGGAGCCCCAACCCTGACGACACGCTGCGTCCGCTGCTCCGCCGGCTCACCGTCGATGCCGATGGACACGCCGCGGGAACACCGGGTTTCGACCCGGCACGGGTCCGGCAGTGGGGTTACAACGCCGCCAACGACGCGCAGGGCATCTATCTCAACTACATCGGGTCGGCGGGCGGGACCTATCAGGCCGGTGACCGCTTCGCCTTCGACAACCCGGGTGCCGTCGAGGCCTTCACCTACCTGGTCACGCTGATCAACGACGACCACGTCGCGCCGCCCGCATCGGAAACCAACGACAACAGCGACTTCTCCCGCAACCAGTTTTTGGCCGGCAGGATGGCGCTGTTCCAGTCCGGCACCTACAACTTGGCCACCATCACCGCCCAAGCCAATTTTCGATGGGGTGTGGCGATGCTGCCCACCGGGCCCAAAGGCCGGGTCAGCGTCACCAACGGCATTGCCGCCGCGGGCAATTCGGCATCGGCCCACCCGGACGCGGTACGTCAGGTTCTGACGTGGCTGGGCAGCACAGCGGGTAACGAGTACATCGGCCGCCAGGGCAGCGCCATCCCTGCCGTCACCGCGGCCCAGCAGGTGTACTTCGATTACTGGCTGACCAATGGCGTCGACGTCAGGCCATTCTTCACGGTCCTCGACGGTCCGCGGATCGCCGCCCCGGGCGGCGCCGGCTTCGCCGCCGGAAACCAAGTTCTCACACCCTATTTCGACGAGATGTTCCTGGGTCGCAGCGATGTCGCGACCACGTTGCATAATGCCGAGGACGCCGCCAACGCAGCCGCACGCCGCTAGCAGATCAGCGCGGGATCGGCGGGACGTCGAGCCATATCGCGGCGGCGCACACCACAAGTGTGATCGACATAGCAAACCAGTCAGCAGGTTTCGGTCTGGCCGGCATCGCCGAGATCATGCCGATGCCGCCGCGCGCAGTAATGGCGTCACCCATCTCGTCGGCGCGTCGCAATGTCACCGTCAGCGCCGCGGTGAGCAGGTCGACCAGCTCCGCCGCCAGCCGCCGCCGGCGTCCCCTGCGAGTGGTCGCTTCCCGTTTGGGCCGCAGCCTGCGTGCGGCGTAGAGCACCCGGAATTCCTCGATGAGCATCGGGAATGCCCGCAGAGCCAGCGCGATGGTGACGGCCCACTCGTCGACCGGAATCCGCAGCAGCCGCAGCGGCCGGCACAAAGAGGCCACCGCAGGCGCTATTTCAGCGACATTGGTGGTCCACGACACCATTGCTCCCAGCCCCAGCAAGACAATCGACAGCGCCGTGATCCGCAGGAAGTTCAACAGTCCACCGAGCCCGACCGATGTTCCGGCCAACTCGATCACCGGACTGCCGCCGGCGAAGGTAGCCGACATGCCGCCGAGAAACAGCAAGACCCACAGCCAGCGCGGAACCGTGGGCAGAACGCCGCGCGGAATGTGCGCGATCCGCGCTGCCGTCAGTACCAGCCCGGCAACCAGCCCGATCGCGATCCATCCCGGGTAGAACGTCAGCAAGACCGAGATGGCAGCCACGGCAAGCAGTTTGGTGCCGGCCCACAGGTCGTGTACCGCGGAGGTGCCGGGCACCGGACGCAGCAGAACCACCGAGCGCGACGGGCGCCGTTCGGACCGTTCATCAGGCGGCACGGTGGTCACGACAGCCCCCCAGCCGTGGTCGAGACCGCGTGCAGCACCCCATCGCGCAGGTCCAGGGTGCGGGGGCACAGCTCCTCCAAGCCGACGAAGTCGTGGGAGATGACAACTACGGTCAGGCCCTGCTCGCGGCGTAACTCCTCGATGAGTCGCACCAAGCCGCTTTGCGTTTCGGCATCCAAGCCGGCCAACGGCTCGTCGAGAATGAGCGCGCGCGGGGAGCGAGCCAGCAGGCCGGCGAGCACGACCCGGCGCATCTGACCACCGCTGAGCTGGTCGATGCGTCGGGTGCCCAACCCACTGTCCAGCCCCACCACGGCCAGGGCGTTGTTGATCCGGTCCTGGTCCTTCGGCGAAAACCCTGCTGCCGAAGCCACTTCCCGATCGACCCGGCTGCGCATCAGCTGGAGTCGGGCCGCCTGGAACGACAGCGCCACCGCGCCGACCTGCTCGTGCGTGGGCCGGCCGTCGAGCAGGCAGTCGCCAGTGGTCGGTACCGTAAGCCCGGCCAGGATCCACGCCAGCGTCGACTTTCCTGATCCGTTGCCGCCGTGGATCAGCAGCCCGTCACCCTGGTGAACGGTGAAGCTGACGTCCCGCAGTGCAGACTTGGCCCACGGTGTCCCGCTGTTGTACTCGTGGCTGACACCCGCGACCTCGAGAATCGCCGGACCGGACTCATGCCCCATCAGCGGCGTCGTCGCGGGGGCGGCCATCGTCTCGACCATGCTGGTGTTGTCCCCCGACTCGCTGAGATTGAGTGTGCTGTCGGCGGATTCGGCCTCGGTGCTGTAGTGGGTGATGTGCACCAGCGCCGCGCTGTGCTGTCGCTTCAGGCCGGACAGCACGCCCAGCAGACTTTCGCGGCCCTCCTGGTCGACCATGCTGGTGACCTCGTCGGCGATGAGCAATGCAGGCTCGCGCGCCAGAGCGGCCGCGACCGCCAGCCGCTGCAGTTCCCCGCCGGACAGACTTCCGGTGTCGCGTTCGGCGAGCGATTCCAGGCCGACTTCGCGCAGCAACTGGGCCACGTCGGTCTTGGTGCCCGGCGGCAGACCCCACACCACGTCGTCGGCGACCCGGGTGCCCAGCACCTGACTCTCCGGATGCTGCATGACCACGGCGGTGCCGCCCATCCGACCCAGGCCCACCGACCCGGGGCGTTCGATGGTGCCCGATGTCGGTTCCCGCCCGGCCAGTACCAGCATCAGCGTGGTCTTGCCGGAGCCGTTGGCTCCGGTGATCGCCAGATGTTCGCCGGCTTTGACCTCGAGGTCGACCGGTCGCAGCGCATCGTGGGAGGTGTTGGGGTAGCGGAAGCGGACCCGGTCCAACCGCACCGGGACCGGACCCACCGGCGCACTGTCGAGCGGGGCGTCCAGCTTGTGCACGTCGGGTATCCCGCGCATCCGGTTCAGCACCCGCGACAACGCCCACCATCCGATCAACGAGACGACCATAAGTGAGACGACACCGTTGGCGAAGAGCAGCAGCTGCCAGTAGCGCAGCGCGTGGGCGATGAACCACTGGAGCCCATGAGCGGTCGCGTCGAATCCGTTCCCGATGCGGGTGCTGAGCGGAAACGGGTGCGCGATCGCGAAACGGCCGATTGCGGTCAAAACGGCCGCTGTCCCGTCGATGTTGGCGGTGACGGTGTCGAAGATCAGGGTTCGCAGCCGCACAAGCAAGCGTCAGCGCGCCGACCGCAAACAGGTTGAACAGCGCTCCGGCGATGAGCGAGACGACGAGCACGGTCCCGGTGCCGCGGCCCCGGCGTTTGATGACGCCGGTCAGTCCACCGACGTAGGCGCTATTGCCGACCGTGATCAAGCCGCCCAGGCCCGCGATCAGGAACGCGATCAACCCAGCACCTACCGTTCCGGCGATCAGCACGCGAAACCGATAGCGGTAGGCCAGCAACCCCATCGGGACGGTCCCCAGCAAAGACAAAGCGCCGGCGAACGGCACGACGATCGAAATAATCGCGGTCGCAGCACACAGAGCGGCCATCACCGAAGCCTGCGCGAGCTCGCCTGGACTCAGCGAGCGGGACTCGGCAATCCCGGTCGCAGAGCGAGTCGCGTTCATTTCAACAATTCTGCCAGCACTCAGCGGGGAGTACCCGCGAGCAAACAATGGGCGTTCGATTGAGTTAACCAGACCGAAATTGCCCGGTTCGTGGCCTAGATAGCCTAGCTATGCAACTATATACGCATGACATCATCCGCAGCCACCGAGCGACGCGCGGCCGAGGGGGCCGTCGCCGGTCTTGGCGCGGATTTGCTCGCCGTCGTCGCTCGGCTCAACCGCTATGCCACACAACGCATCCAGATGCAGTTACCGGCCGCGCAGGCCCGCCTGTTGTCGACGATCGACGCCCACGGCGAAGCGCGAATCTGCGATCTGGCCGCGGTGGACCACTGCTCCCAGCCGACAATGACCACCCAGGTGCGCCGGCTCGAAGACGCCGGCCTGGTCACCCGGACCGTCGATCCGGGCGACGCCCGGGCCGTACGCATCAAGATCACCGCGGAGGGAATGCACACGCTGAACCGGGTCAGGGCCGATCGCGCCAGCGCGATCGAGCCGCAACTCGGCGAGTTGGATGACGCGGACCGGCGGACTCTCGCCGAAGCGGTGACGGTGTTGCGCCGCCTGCTCGACGACTCGGCGCCGGCCCCGCGACCCTGCACACCTCGATAACGGGCTGCCCCGGCAGCGTCTGGCCAGCGTGGACGACCTACGGTCGATACCAGCGCGCGATGGGGGCTGGATAATGGAATCTCGACTCGAGAAATTGGGCGGGAAAGGGGGTGGCTGCGTTGACGGCAACGTTCGGGCCCCCCTTGATCATTTGGCTGGGCCCGCGTAGGTACGCCTTTACCCCTGGCCGTGACGTCACCGTCGGCCTCGACCGTGGCGCGGACATCCGGCTCGACGGTGTCGGCGAATCCGGCTCGCCACCCCTGGTGGTGCTGCACTTCAACGGCAATCAATGGCTCGCTGTCGATCGCAGCGAAGCCGGGATCTACGTCGACGGGGTGCGAATGTCGACGGTCTTCATCCATGACGGGCGGGCGATCACGCTCGGCGACCCCCAACACGGGCCGCGACTGGTCTTCCAACTCCCTGCCCCGCCTGCTGCGGCTCCGCCCCCGCGAGTGCCGCCGCCGATGCGTCCGCACATGCCGTTACCGCCACCGCCACCGCCACGTCCCCCTGTGCCGCCTCCGCCACCGCGGCCGGTCCCGCATTTCCAGCCACCACCGCCACCGCGGCCGGTCCCGCATTTTCAGCCACCACCGCCACCGCGACCGGTGCCGCATTTCCAGCCGCCCGTTGCACCCCCGCCGCCGCCGCGCACGGAGCAGTGGGTAGCGCCGCCGCCCCGACCGGCATCGCCGCCGCCACCGTTGCCACCGCCGCCGGTTCAGCCGGAACCGCCACCACATTTCACTCGGCCCGCGTCCAAGCCGACCATCGGCGCACGACTCACCGGCGCGATCCAGCAGCTGAACGCGCGCCGCCCGAAGCCCCAGCCGCAGGACGCGGCGCCGACCGCGCAGGTGCAGCAGCCAACCGACGAGCAGACCGCAGCCCCGACGCCGGAAACGACCACCATCGGCGCCCGGCTCACCGGCGCGATCCAGACGCTGAACGCGCGCCGCCGGAAACCCCAGCCGCAGGACGCGGCGCCGACCGCGCAGGTGCAGCAGCCAACCGACGAGCAGACCGCAGCCCCGACGCCGGAACCGACGACCATCGCCGGTCCGCTGGAGGCGCGCCGGGTGCGGCTCAGCGTCGACGGCGAGCAGGCGCTGGCAGATCTGTCGTTCACCGCGTCGCCGGGCGCGATCACCTCGGTGATCGGCCTTTCCGAAGCGAGCACCTCCGCCTTGGTCGACGTGCTCGCCGGCACCAGGCAACCGAGCGTCGGCGAAGTCGCCTTCGACGGCCACGACGTCGCAGCCGACGATGTGCGTCCACACGTCGGAGTGGTGCCACGTCACGACCTGCTGCGCCCCCACTTGACCGTCGAGCAAGCGTTGCGCTACGCCGCCGAATTGCGTTTTGCGCCAAGCACTTCCGCTGACCTACGGAGCGAAGCCGTGCGCTCGGTGCTCGACAAGATGGACCTGACCACACTGCGCACCGCCAAAGCGGGCACCCTGACCGCCGAGCAGCGCAAGCGCGCATCGCTCGCGGTGGAACTGCTGACCGACCCGTCGCTGCTCGTCTTCGAGGAACCGACCGCCGGACTCGAACCGGACGCCGCCCAAAAGATCACCGCGACGCTGCGTCAACTCGCCGACGACGGTCGCGTCGTTCTGGTGGCGACGACGGCACCGACCGAACTCGACGCGTGTGACCACGTGGTGGTGCTCACCCCGACCGGCATCCCGGTGTTCGCCGGCGCACCCTCGCAGATCGGGCCGCAGTTGGGCACCACCGACTGGGCGGCGATCGTCGAGCGAGCCCGCACGGATCCGTACGGCGCGCACGACGAATACCTGGCGCGCCAACAGGAACCGCCGCCGCCGGAGCCGCCGGCGGTGTCCGAGGCGCCGACCGCCCCCACGCTGCGGCGAAATGTCTTGCACCAGATCGTCATTTCTGCCCGTCGGCAAGCCTGGATGGCGGTCGGCGATCAGCGGTACTTCATCTTCCTGGCCATCCTCCCGGTGCTGTTCGGGGCGATCTTGTTCCTGATCCCCGGGGACGCCGGCTTGGGCCCGGCAAGTCGCTACGGCAGCAACCCAGACCAGGCCGTCGCGATCCTCACCGTGCTCAACCTCGGCGCCGTCGTCATGGGCACCGCCGTGGGTATTCGCGACCTCTTCGGCGAGCAGCGAATCTTCCGGCGTGAACAGGCACACGGATTGTCGGCGTCAGCGTTCTTGGCCGGCAAGGCAATCGTCTACAGCCTCGTCGCCATCGTCCAGACCGCCGTCATCACTATCGTCGCCACGGTCGGCCATCCGGCGCCCACCCACGGCGCAGTTTTACTCGGCCACACCAAGCTCGCGGCCAGCGTTGAACTGTTCATCGCGCTGGCTGTCACTGCTATCGTCTCGGCGCTGATCGCGCTGGCCCTGTCGTCACTGGCCACGTATCCCGAGCAGGTCGTGTTGATCGCCGTGCTGATCGTCCTGATCTCACTGGTGTTCGCCGGGGCGTTGTTCCCGATATCCGGCCGGTTCCCGCTGCAGCAGATCGCCGGGCTGGTGCCGTCCCGATGGGGCTTCGCCGCCACCGCGTCCACCGTCGACGTGCACGCGGTCAATCCCCTTGCCGAGGCTGATGTTTCATGGCGGCACTCATCCGGGCAGTGGCTTGCTCGACGTTGGCCTGCTGATCGGTTTCGGCATCGTTGCGACGGCCGCACTGCGCTGGCGGCTGCGACGGCCGTCGCGTCGGCATCAGCCGCCGCTGATCTCCGCCCACAGTGCCCTGTAACAGTGTGACGCGGCGCTGTGCGGGGCGAACGCGGTCACCGGCGCTCGATATTCGGCCATCTGCTCGATGATCGAGAGCGCCGGAATGGCGCTGCTCAGAATTCCCGCCCGTTCGGTCGACACATGTTGCACGAGGTCGCAATGCAGCCGCTTGCGACGGTCCACCATCGAGAAGAAGGCTTGCACCAGCGGTTGCCGGCCTTCGAACTCGCTGACGAAATCGGACAATTGATCGAATGTCCGGACCGACAGCGTCGCGGGGATCATCGGGACCAGCAGCGTGTCGACGGCGTGCAGAACGTTCTCCGACAGCAACGAGATGCTCGGCGGGCAATCGAGAAAGACGACGTCGTACTGACTTTCCAACGGCCGCAACAATTCTCGGACCCGGCGCGTCGGCCGCTTCATGTCGTCGAGCTGGACGTCCAGGTTGCGATACCGGAAATCGGCGGGCACCAGGTCGAGCCCGTCGAAGTCGGTGGCCTTGATCGCATCGTCCAGCGATCGCGATCCCTCCACCAGCGCCCGCCCGCCGCCTTTGACCTTGGGCCGCACCCGGAACATGTACGTCGCCGCGCCCTGCGGATCGAGGTCCCACAGCAGCACGTTGTGCCCGTCGAGCGCCGCCAGATGCGCCAGGTTCACCGCGGCCGACGTCTTACCGACGCCGCCCTTGATGTTGTACGTCGCGTAGACCTTCATCGACGCACTAGAGCCTTGACCCGGGCGCGGTTTTCGTCGGCCAGAAACGGTTGCAGCCGGCCAGCCAGCGCCGCCCGTGCGTTCAACTGATGCGTGTCGAGTTGCGCGGCCATCTCCCCCATCGCCAGCAGCGTCTTCGGGGGCGCCGCGCCCTGCTCCATCATCGCCGCGGCGAACTCACGGACGGCCTCGCGCTGCACTTCACCGTCCTGAAAGTCGCCCAGGGTGTCCTGCAGCGACTTGAGCTCTTTGAGCAGCGCCCGGTGTGGCGTGTTGTCGCACACCGGCCGGAACACCTCGAGCAGATAGCGCAGCTCCTTGCACCGCTTGCGCAGCGCGTGGACGTCGTCACTCGGTGAGTTCTCGTCGATCCGCTTACCGCGCCGCACCGCGTTGCGGTAGGCCTGCGTGATCCGCCGGTGCGCGAGGATCGCGACCGTCGGGCCGCCGTCGGCGGGTCTCACCTCGATCAGCTCGGCGCACCAGTCGCTGAGCAGATTCTGGAAGCGCTTCGAGCGCAGCCCGCGCACCAGCCGCCGCCGCTCGGAGCTGCGGTGCTTGACCAGGAATGACCGGAAGGGGTCGAGGTCGCCGGGGTCGGCCGACGTCAGCCGGGCGGCCATCGAGTCGAGATCGAGCAGGTAGACGTCGAGGTCGCGGACCGGCGTGGTCAGATCGCCAAGCCACTTGAAATCGGGGGCGAATCGCTCGGCCAGCTGGTCAGGCAGCACATCGCCGACGAGCTTGAGAATCGAGCGGGTGCGACGCACCGCGACCCGCAGGTCGTGCAGGAACTCGGTGTCGATCGACGCGATGGTGCCCGGCACGTTCTCCTCGATGGCCGCCGCGAATTCGGTCAGCATCTCCGCAATAGCCACGGCCGCAGGGGTTTCCGGCTGCAGCTTCACACTCGGGCGGCTCCCGTTGGCGGGGCTGCGGCTGGCATGGGCCAACGCGAGGTCGTACGGCGTCGCCGAGATCGCGGTGAACCCGTCAGCGCGCGCCAGCAGCCGCGCAATCCGGTCGGCTTCGGCGTCGTAGCCACGTAGCGGCTGAATGCGCAGCTGGCTGGTGCCGTCATCGACGCTCTCGGTCCGCAGCCGGGCCACGGTTTTCTCCTCGGCATCGAGCACCCGAGCCTCCTGCGACGCGGACCGCACAGTCACAACCGGCATCAGCGCCCGCGGCGCAATGAGTGGTGCCAGCGCGTCATGGAGCGGCCCGGCCGGCAGATCGTGCGCCTGCGCGGGCCACTTCAGCCCACCAAGTGGGGCCTGCAACCGGACGCCGTCGGGAAACTGCATGACCAGCGGCCCGCCGTCGGCGTACTGCAACGAGATCCCGGCCGAGTGCAGGCGCCAGTCAAAGGTGTCCAGCCAGGTGTGCGAGACCTTCTGCTGCGCCCCGGCCGTCACGGTGAACGTCGGTTGCAACGCTGCCGCGAGGGCCTCCGCGTCGACCGGGCCCTCCTTACTGAACGCGCGGGAGACCCCGCTCATGGCAAACCTTTCTGTGACCGCATGACCACGACCGCGCGACGAACTATAAACACCGTTGGTTAACGCGGCGCCCAGTTCGATGCCGCGTTTTCTCGGCGTCTCAATTCTGATCGGTTACCGTCGGGTATGGCCACCATTGCCGAACATTTACGCAACTCACTGGACGGACGCTGGCGCGACGTGAAGAACCAGATGAGGGAGCGACTTGCCGAAGACCTCTTCCGCCCGCATTACACACCGAACACGGTGATCGCTCGCACCAAGGTAGCCGAGCAGATGCGCATCATGGCCGCCGAGGGCGCAGCCGCCGACAGTTTCCGCAAAGAACACGGGGGCAACGGCAACGTCGGTGCCGCCATCACGACGATCGAGATGCTGGCGATGTCGGATCTGTCGCTGATGGTCAAGGCGGGTGTGCAGTGGGGCCTGTTCGGCGGAGCCGTCGAGAATCTGGGCACCGAGCGCCACCACGAGGCATACGTGCCGAAGATCATCAATCTCGAGTTGCGCGGCTGTTTCGCGATGACCGAGACCGGTCACGGTAGCGACGTACAGGCGCTGGAGACCATCGCCACCTACGACGCGGACACCGAGGAGTTCGTCATCCACTCCTCGACGCCGAACGCACGCAAGGACTACATCGGCGGCGCCGCCGAAAGTGCCACCGTCGCTGCGGTTTTCGCACAGCTCATCGCGGGCAAGAACGGCGAGCAGGTCAACCACGGGGTGCATTGCTTTCTGGTGCCGATCCGCGACGACGAAGGCAACGACCTGCCGGGCGTGACGACGTCGGACTGTGAATACAAAGGTGGTCTGCCGGGCGTCGACAACGGTCGTATCGTGTTCGACCACGTTCGCGTGCCGCGGGTCAATCTGCTGAATAAATACGGTGACGTAGCAGGCCGACGGCACCTACACCTCACCAATCGAGAACCCCAACCGCCGATTCTTCACCATGATCGGCACCCTGATCCGCGGGCGAATCACCGTCGGCGGCAGCGCGGGCAACGCGGCGCGGGTGGCACTGGACATCGCGACCCGATATGCCTTGCAGCGCAAGCAGTTCACCGCGCCCGACGACGACGGCGAAGTGCTGATCATGGACTACCTGGTGCATCAGCGCCGGCTGTTCCCGCTGATCGCGAAGTCGTACGCCCTGCAGTTCGCGCAGAACGAACTGGTGGCCAAGTGCCACGATCTGCAGACCTCCGACTCCCCCGACGCCGAGGAGCAGCGTGAATTGGAGTCTCGGGCAGCCGGCCTGAAAGCCGCCAACACCTGGCACGCGTCCACCGCGATCCAGGAGGCCCGCGAAGCGTGTGGCGGCGCCGGATATATGGCCGACAACCGGTTGATCGCGCTGCGCGCCGACACCGACGTGTTCACCACCTTCGAAGGTGACAACCACGTGCTGACCCAGCTGGTCGCCAAGGAGCTGCTGACCGCCTACGCCGACGACATCAAGGGCATGAGCCCGGTCGAATGGGTGCGGTTCGCCGCCAACTTCGCCGGCGAAAGGGTGCTGAAACGCACCGCGGCCGAGACGATCATCCAGACGGTCATCGACGCCCGACAGGACAACGAAGAAGAAGGCAGCCTGTTCAACCGGGGCACGCAGGTCAAGATGTTCGAGGACCGCGAGGAATACATCATCGCCTCGGTCGCGCGCCGATTGCAGGCCAAATCCAAGGAGATGTCGGCATTCGACGCGTTCAACTCCGTGCAAGACCACGTGCTGCACGCCGCGAAGGCGCACATCGACCGGGTGGTGCTGGAGGCGTTCGTCGCCGGGATCGACACGTGCGAAAACGACGAAGCGCGTGAGGTTCTCGGGCTCGTCTGCGACCTCTACGCGCTGACGGTGATCGAGGACGACAAGGCCTGGTACGTCGAGCACCGATTCCTGTCCACCGAGCGCGCCAAGGCGGTCACCCGCGGCATCAACGATCGGTGCCGGCTGCTGCGCCCGCACGCGCAACTCCTGGTTGACGGGTTCGGCATCCCCGAGTCATTGCGTTACGCGGACATGTTGCACCCGGAGAAGCTGCCGCAGCCCGACGCCGACGAAACGGGCGCTTCTGATTCGGCACTGCTCCAGGCTTGAGGAGTTACCCGCCGCAAAACTCACGACGATCAAAATGTCCTCGCCGATGCGCGGCCCGGGTACGCCTTCGGATATGACCGCTGCTATCACCTCGAATGAACTGCGTGAACGGATCGCCTCGGAAACGCCGCCGCGGATCGTCGACGTGCGGACGCCCGCCGAGTTCGAAACCTCGCACATCGACGGCTCCCTCAATGTGCCGCTCGATGTGCTCAACGAGCACGGCACGAAGGTCGCCGAACACCTCGACCACAGCCACGACATCGTGCTGGTGTGCCGCTCGGGCCAGCGTGCGACCCAAGCGCAGGAGCTCCTGCAGCGAGTGGGTGTCGACGGCGGGAGCGTCCTGAAAAATGGGATCAGCGACTGGGAAGGCCAGGGTTATGAGGTCAACCGCGGCGTTCAGCGGTGGGATCTGGAGCGCCAGGTCCGCTTGGTCGCCGGATCGATCGTGCTGTCCTCAGTGCTCGGGAGCATCGCGATCCCCCGACTGAAGTGGCTGGCCGCGGCCATCGGCGGTGGCCTGACATATGCCGCGGTCTCCAACACCTGCGCGATGGGAACGGCGCTGTCGAAGCTGCCGTACAACCGTGGTGCGTCAACGGATACCGAGACGGTTCTCTCCAGGCTGGCATCCGGGCGCAACGACAACCGAGCCGGATCGCGATAGGCTGGATGTCTACTGTATCGAGGCGACGATCTGCGACGAAGGGTTAGTCAGATGAATCCGAACCCGGACTACGACGCCAGCGACGAGCTCCAATATGGCATTGCAGCATTCGCGTGGCTGCTGCGAGGCAACTACCCTCCGCCGTCCTACGCACCGGACCTCGGCAACGCCGACAACTAGTCACTCACTGCGGGGGCGGCACATACTTGCCCGCTGAATTGCGCAGCTGCCACAGCTGGGCCGGGCAATAGATGTTCACGGCGTTGGAGATCAGGTAGTTCGCCGAATATTCGTCGTTCGGCAAGACGTCGTTTTTCACATCACCGATGACCTGGCCGTAGCTCGCCCCGCCGGTGATTTTGTCGCAAATGCCGTGCGCATAGGCGATGGCATCCGCCGTGTTCGCGAAGCTGTACTGCTTGCGCACGGTGGTGTCGTAGATGAACTCGATATCGGGCGCCGGGACGGCGTGCGCTTGCGGTGCCGGCAGAACACCGGTCAACGACCCGGCGACGATCAGGCCGGCCATCCACATCCGCTGCCTCATCGGTCCGGCTGCCCATACACGGCGACCAGCACACTGCGGTCGAAGCTGTTTTCCGACCACACCCCGATCTGAGTGTTGGCACAGTTCGACATGATTGCCATGTAGTCGGGGCGGTAATACCAATTGCCCATCACATCAAGGTCATTGATGGCCAGCGAATTGTTGATCGCCACCGTTTCGGCCACGATGCCACGGTATCCAGCGCCGCGGGCCCGGTCAGCCACCGATGACCCGTCGGAGCCGACGTCGGCGTCGAGGCTCCGGTTGTTGAGCACATCGACGGTATGCCGCTGCGCAGCGGCCTCCAGCTGCGGGTTCTTCAACAGCTTGGTGGTGCAGCCGGCCTGAAATTTGACGGTGTCGACGTTGGCCACGATGCCGTTGTTCAGCCGGTCGTTATTGCCGGGAACCCCAGGTGCGGCGGACGCGACGGCGACCGGCGCGATGAGCCCGGCCGCCAACGGTATCGAGATGATCCGCGCAAGTTCACGAATACGCTTGTCAGTCATGGCATCTCATTCCTCGAGGTGTCAGCGAATGTTCGCGGCGAGATCGCCGGACATCGCCGCCAGCTGCCGTCCCCAGGTCGGCCAGTCGTTGCCGCCACCGCGACCAAGGTCGAAGTGGCCGTTGGTGCCGCCGACATCTCGGAAATGGGAGTAGAACGTCGCGTTGGTGCCTTGGGCGATATCGGCGTTGCCGGCCATCGCGCCCTGGTCGGTCGGCGCTCCGCTGCCCGGGCTGTAGACCCACAGCCGAGTGTTGTTGTCCACCAACTGTTGAACGTTCTGGTTCGGCGAATGCCATTTCCAGCGACCCAGCTGGGGCGCGCCCCACATGGCGCCGCTGTCGGCGCCGCCTTGCAGAAGGCAATTCCTGACCGCCCCGTCCACCGCTGTCCGCTCAGGGGCAAGGTATCCCGACAGCGATCCGGCGTAGCGGAACCGGTCGGGATGGAAGGTGGCCAGCGCCGCCGCCGCGTACCCGCCCTGCGAGACGCCCACCACGCCGTGCCCACCGGGTGCCAGGCCCTTGTTGGCGGCCAGCCAGTCCGGCAACTCGGTGGACAGGAACGTGTCCCACTGCTTGCTGCCGTCCTGCTCCCAGTTGGTGTACATGCTGTAGGCGCCACCGGCCGGCGCGACCACCGAAATGCCTTTACCGGCAAGAGTGTTGAACCCGTTACCCGCCGTCGCCCAGTTGCTCACATCCGGAGCGGCGTTGAATCCGTCGAGCAGGTAGGCCGCATGCGGGCCGCCGGCCAGGAAGGCCACCGGGATGTCGCGGCCCATCGATGGCGACGGCACCAACAGGCTCTCGAAGCCGGCTGCCTTCGTGGTGCCCGTCGACCCCGCAATCGCCGTCGCCGCACACCAACCGACAGTCAGCGCGATGGCGAACAGTCGCCGGAAACTTTTCGACACACTTTTCATATCGCGTGACTTCCTTACACCGGGTCGAACTGCGAGATGAGCCAGCGACCGTCGACCTTGTCGAGGCTGACGCGCACACTGGACGTGCTCTGAGTGGGCGCATCGGTGCCGATGGTGGTGGTCTGGTCGACGAAAACCAGTACCACAGCCTGCTTTCCGGTGGCCCACACCGAGGCGGCAGCAGGCACCGTGGCCACTGCCGAAATGTGTTGTTGCTTCGCGCCCGGCGCGACGACATCATTGACGAGCTGCGTGTACTGCTGACGGAACGGCTCTGCGAGCCGGTCGGCGGCGGCTTTCAACTCCTGGTCCACGGTTTCGGGCTTGTACGACAGGATCGCGATGGTGCTGTCGCTGGCGGCTCGGATCGACTGCTCGGCGGCCGCGCGGGATTCCCGGGCCGTGCCGTCGAGCCATTTCAGATAACCGACTCCAAGAGCCAGGATCAACGCCAGCACCGGAAGTGCCGCCACCAATACCCGACCCCACGAGCGTCGCGCGCCGTGGGTGTTCGGCTCGTCCGCCGCTTCGTCGTCGCCGTCTGTTTCCTCGGTGTCCGCCGCCTCGTCGTCGGCGTCGGTCAGGTCTGCCTCGTCCGCGGCTTCCGCCTCATCGGCCAGGTCGTCGCGCTCGGCGAGGTCGTCGTTGGACGACTCGTCGGCGACCGGCTCCTTGTCACCAGACATCTCGGTGTTCTCCTCCACGCTGAGGGCGGTTCGACTGCTCACGGCACGAACTCGACTTTCGACACCTTGGCGCTGTCGCCGTTCTTGTCGACCGTAAGACGCATCCGCCACCTGCGCGGCTCCTGGTCGGGCGGCGCCCCGGCCATCGACGTCTTGACCGATATCGCGACAAGCACCTGTGCTTGATCTCCTGCGTAGGAAAGCAGCCCCGCCTCGGCGATGGTGCCTTCGGTTTTCGATTGAACCTTCTTCACGACCTCAACGAATGGTTGCGACCGATTCTGAAACTCTTCGTGGAAGTCGCCGGTCGCCGAGTCCAGAACCCGCTTGATGTCGGCATCGACCTCGGTGTAGTTGATCGTGGTCAGGTTGATCGCGGTCTGCCGCGCCACCTGCACGTAGAGATTGCGTTGCGCCCGCACCTGATCGTCTTGGTGCACGCGGAATCCCAGCCAGCCTCCTACGCCGAGCAAAGCCACGATGATGACGACTCCGACGGTGATCGGCCTGGGAATGCGTGAAACCCACTCCGGCACGAGGTTTTTGCTGACGTCATCTGCGTCACCGTCAGCATCATCCGCATTTTCGGCGTCGAAATCCTCAGCGTCGAGGTCCTCGGATTCGACGACCGTGGTTTCGGCGACTACGGATTCGGCTTGCGCGGCGGCACTATCATGCTCTGCCATGTCTTGCCTTTCGAGGTAAAAGCCAGGTCGGAATCACTGTAGTGACGGCCGTCTGGCCCGACGTAGTTCCCGGTCAGCGGATCGTAGGGAATTGCGAGCACCGGCTTCGGCGCCGCTGGATCAACGGGCGGATGCCAGTGCTCGCCAGGCGAATACGGTGGCCCACCCTTCGGGAACTGCGGCACACCCTGCCCGCTCAACGTCGCGTTCGGATCGCCCTTCCAGAACAGGCCGTCGTTCAGCGGGACGTATTGCTCGTCGCTTTCACACATCTCGACCGTGGGCGCGCGCTTGCCCGGCTTGGTCTCACACGGGACGTTACGAACGCCGCGGACGTTCATGTCGGAGTCCTGCGGGATACGGCAGTACAACTCCCCGTCGGTGCGGTCGGGATAGTCCTCCCGTACCGGGATGCGCTGTTGTTGCACTGGAAGGAACCCGGCGTTGCACGGCGGCGGCGAGTTGAGGTTCAAGTTGAAGTCCAGATAGATGCCCTTGTAGTCCATCTTGGCAACCCTGTCGGGCACGATGATCGACGACATCACCGCAGTGCCCTGCGGAAACATGACCAGCAGCTGCTCGAGGTCGTTTCGGTAGTTCACCGTGATAGTGCCCAGACTGACCAGGTTTGCCAGCAGCACCGGCAGCGTCGGAGCCAACCGGTCGAACAGCGCGGTGCCTTCGTCGAGCGCCGGGCCGGCAGTGTTGAGCAGGTCGGCCAACCTGCCGTCTTGCGCCTTCACCTGACTGGTGATCGCGTTCACCCGTCGCGCCCACGTCGCGATCGAATCCGACGTTCGCACCTGCGAACTGGCCACCGGCGGGAATTCGTCGATCAGACGGGAAAACGAGTCGGTGGTCTTGCCGGCATCGATCGCCAATGCGGTGCCACCGTCGATGAGCCGGGACAGTTCGGGCCCCAGGCCCGCGACTGCTTTGGAGGCTTCTTCGACGACGGTGTGCAGGTTGTCCTGCGGGATCGCGGCGAGTGCCTTATTCGTGGTGTCCAGCAGGGATCCGATGTCGACCGGGATCTGGGTCTTGCCGACCGCGATGACATCGCCGTCGCGCAATTTCGGGCCGGTGTCCGCCACGGTGCCGGAATGCGGTGTCAACTCCAGGAATTGCTCCCCGACCGCCGAACGGCTGTGCACCGCGGCGGTCACGTCGCGGGGAATCGCGATGTCGGATTTCAGCGACAGAACGGCCTGCACCCCGTCCCGGGTGACGTCGACCGACTTGACGGCACCGATCTCGCTGCCGCGATAGTTCACCACCGACGTCGGGTACAACCCGCCGGATGCGGGCAGGTCGACCTTGACCGTGTATCTGCCAACCCCCAGCAGCGCAGGCACTTTGATGAAGCCGAATGCCATCACGCCGATGGAGAGCACGGTGACCGTCGCAAGGATCGCCAACTGCGTCCACACCCCGCGAGACAGACGCAACCGACTCGAACTGGCCATGCTAGTAACCCCCCCAGTGGTAGGCCGCAATCAACGGATTGACCGCGGTGTACGGGCTGGGCATCTGGCCGATCGTTCGGCCCCATTGCATCTCGAGTTCGGTGAGGTTTCCTTCCCACTTCGACCCGGTGAAGAAACCACTGTCCAGACGACTCAAGGTCAGGTCGACGACGAGGGAGATATTGGCGAAGTCTCCCCGAAACCAGTTGGGGACAGTGCTTTTCACCCACGGCAGCGTGGTGAGGAAGTCCAGGCCCCTGGTCAGCGCGGGTCCAGCGTTGGCCAGTTCGCGCAGCGCAGGTGCGAGGTTGCGGAAGTTGTCGACGAGCGATTTTTTGGACTGCTGGATCGTGGAAGCGGCGACGGCGCTGAACTGCCCCACCTTGTCGATCGCATCGACCAGAGTCTTTCGCGTGTCGGACAAGACTCCCAGCGCCTGCGGGATCGTCGTGAGCGCCTTGTCGACGACTGGGTCTTTGTCCGCCACCTGCCCGACCAACGAGTTGACACTGTCAATGGCCGTGATGATGTCGTCCGTCTGCTTCTTCGTCTCGGTGACGAAGACGTCGAGCTGGGTCAGCAGGCTGCGCATCTCTTTCTCCCGGCCGGTCAAGGCCGTTGCGAAAGTCTTTGTCAGCTCTTGGATATGACCCAACCCGCCGCCATTGAGCAGAATCGCCACCGACGCGAGGGTCTGCTCGGTGGTCGGGTAGGTCGCGGCTCTGGAAAGCGGAATCACCGAGCCGTTTTTGAGCTGTCCTTGCGGCGGTTCGTCCTTCGGCGGCGCCAGCTCGATGTGCATGGAGCCCAACAAGCTGGTTTGGCCGACCTTGGCGGTGCTGTTCGCCGGCAGGTGAATATCGCCGTTGATCTTCATGGTCACCAGCGCGTGCCAGTCCTGCACTTCGATCTTGGTGACGTTGCCGATGTTGACGTCGGCGACCCGCACGCGGGTGTTGGGCTGAATGACGACGACGTCGGGCAGTTGAGCCTGAATCGTGTAAGCACCGTCGCCCTGGCCCTGGGTACCCGGCAGCGGCAGCGAATTCAGACCCCGCCAGCCGCCACAGCCCGGCAACGTGAACAGGCACGAAAACACCAGTGCCACAACCACTACGCGCCTCATGGCGTCCCTCCCGTCGGCAAGGACGCAGCCTGAGGCACCATCAAGCCCGGCAACCCACCGTGCGGGTCGGTCGAACGGACCGCGACCGGCCCCGGCGGCACGGCGCCCCCCGGCAGTGCTTGCGGCGATACCGGTGGTGGACCCGCGTCGGCTGGGGCCGGGCCGGCCGGCGCTCCCGGCGGCGGAATGTGCGGGTTGAGCTTGTCCTCGCTGTAGGTGATCTCATTCGGACGTGCCGATGCACCCACGAACGGGTTGAGACCGATCGGCAGGAAGTTGTACTGGCGGTTTTTGATGATCGGAGACAGATACTGCTCACACAGCCGCGCCGACTGTTTCCTGCCGACCAGCCCGTCGGACTCGATTGACCCGCAAATGGATTGGACGGTGTCGGCAAAGTTCGACAGTGCCAGAATCCCGGTGACCGCGCTCTGCGCCGGTTGGTAGATGTTCAGGAAGTTCTGGAACACGTTCGGCGCGACGTGCAGGGTCTGCTTGATGTCACGGCGGCTGTCGTTCAACGCCGTGGTGATCTCGTTGAGGTGGTCGAACGTCGTCCCGATGGCCTCGCGGTTCTCGGCGACGAAGGGGCGCAGATCGTTGACCGCGCCGTCCAATCCCGCAATGGCCTGACCCCACTCGTTGGGAGTGTTGGTCATCACCGTGGTGATGGTGGCCAGGTTCTTGTTGAACGACGCCAGCAGCTCACTGCTCGACGTCAGCGCGGAGACGAACGTCTCCAGGTTGCGCAGCGTGCTGAAGATGTCGGTGCTGTGGTCGCCGAGCGCCGAAACCGCCTGCGAGAGCTTGATGACGGTGTCACGCGCGGTGTCACCCTCACCGCGCAGGTTTTCCGCCGACGTGTTGACGAATTGCCCCAGCGCGCTGGTCCCGCCCTCAGTTGTCGGCTGCAGCGACTCAGTCAGCTTCTCCAACTGCTTGCGCAGGTCGTCCCACTCGACGGGGACCGCGGTCCGCTCCTGCGGAATGGTCGCGCCATCGGCCAGTTTCGGCCCGCCGGAGTAGACCGGGACAAGCTGGATCGCTCGCGACGAGACCAGCGACGGCGACAGAATCGCCGCGCGCACATCGGCGGGAACCGGATACTGCGACTCGACGGTGAAGGTGACCTTCGCCGCGTTGGGCTGCGGCTCGATCTTCTCGATCGTTCCGACAGCGACGCCGAGAATGCGGATCTCGTCGCCGATGTAGACACCGTTGGTGTTCGGGAAGTACGCGATGTAGGTGTTGCGGTTCACCTGCTTCCACCACGGCGTGACCATCATGCTGATCCCGACGAGCAAGGTCAGCACCAAGCTGATCGCGGTCGCGATCTTGGTGACACGTCGATGATTATCGATCCATGTCTCGCCACTCTTGACCCGGTTGTCAAGTCGGGCACGGACTTTCGCGAATGCCATCAGCGACCCCCGTTCGCAGGCACTTCATTGGGCGCCGGCTGGTACACCGGCGTCTGCTTGGGCGGCGGCTGGAGATCGGCCGGCGGCCCGGGCGGTGGCCCACCGGGCGGCGGCGCCGGTGGCGGCGGCCGGAACGGGTAGCAGCCGGGAGCTCCCGGCCTGCCGGGCACACTGCACGGTGCATCGCCCGGGTTGCCGGTGATGGCATCCGGGATGTTTCGTCGCGGCTCGCCGCCTTGTCCGGTGCGCGGGTAGGGCAACGGCAGCAGCGGCAGGCCCGGCTGGCCGGTGCCCGGATCGACAAGTTGCGACGGCAGCAACACATTTGGGTCGAGGCCCAGGTCGGAGAACGCCGCGTCGGTGAACGGCTGCGCGAATTGTCCCAGTGTCAGGTTCGGCAGCGAGGCTTTGAAGAACGGTCCCGACCCGAGCACTTCCCCGAATGACATCGCGTACTTCGGGATGAGGTACAAGGTGCGCTGCAGTTCCTTTTTGCGGTCGTCCAGGACCCCGAGCACCGAGTTGAGCTTGTCCAGGGCGGGCTTGAGCTGCGTGCGGTTGTCGCCGACGACGGCCGAGATCTCCCGCGTCGCGGCCCCGACGTTGGTCATCAGGGCGTCGACCGCGTTGCGTTGCGTGAGGAGCTCGGCCAGCAGAGCATTCGCGTTGATGACCAGGTTGGCGATTTGGTCGCTGCGTTTGCCCAGCACACCGACGACCTTGTTCGCATTGCTCAGCAGGCTGCGCAGTTTCGCGTCGCGGTTGTCCAGCGTGCTGGAGAACTGCGCGACTCCCTCCAATGCGGCCTTCAGATCGGGTGGCGTGTCTTTGAAGGTGTTCGCCAACGTGGTCAGCGCTGACGACAGCTTTGCGGTGTCCAGTGCGCTGATCGTGCTGGTCAAATCGCCCAAGGCGTCCGGGAGGTCATAGGGGGCACGAGTGCGCTCGACCGGTATCGCGCCTCGCAGCGTGCCGTCGCCCCGCGGAGTGATCTCCAGCATCTTCGTGCCGAGCACGGTCTCGGTCTTGATCGACGCTTCGGTGCGGTTACCCAGTGCGACGTCGTCATCGACGGTGAAGGTGACCAGCACTTTGGTCCCGTCCAGTTTGACGCTGGTCACCCTGCCGACCGACAGTCCGGACACTCGCACGTCACTGTCCGGTTTGATTCCGCCCGCCTCGGTGAAATACGCCGAGTAGCCGGACTTTCCGGTGAGGAACGGGATTTTCTCGTATGAGAAGACGGCAGCCACCAGCGCGACGACGATGCCGATGCCGACCAGACCGACCGTCACCCGGTTGCGGTCGGCCAGCGGCTTGATATCAAGCCGTTTGTTGTTGAGAGCTGTGAAGCGGTCTTTGATCGAGGTCATTTTTTCGGCAAGCACCGCCCGGTTACCTGGCTCACCAGCTTCACGAACACGGGTTGTCCGTTTCTGCCGTTGAGCTTGAGGATCGCGTCGCAGATGTAGAAGCCGAAGTAGTCGCCGTAAAGACCCTGGCGGGACAACACCTGGTATACGTCGGGAAGTGTTCGGATGATGTCGTCGAAGTAATTGTGATCGGACTCGATCTGCCCCGAGAAGCGATCCGTTTGTACGACCGTGTCTTTGATCGGTTGCCGGGCCTGCGTCAACAAATCGGCGACCGAGCCCGTCGCTGCGTTGATGTAGGCCACGTCCTTGGTGATATCGGTCTTGCGTTCGGATAGTGCCCCGACGATCAGGGAGAGTTTGTCCAGGCCGTCGGAGAACTGTTTGTCACGGTCGCCGAAGGTGTGCAGCACGACGTTGAGGTTGGTGATCACATCGCCAATCAGCTTGTCGCGGTTGGCCAGCGTGGTGGTCAGCGCGGACGTCTCGCCGAGCACCGACGAGATGGTGGCGCCCTCACCCTGGAATACCCGCAGCAGTTGGCCGGACAGCGCGTTGACCTGGTCGGGATCGAGTGCGCGGAATAGCGGCCGGAATCCGCCGATCAGGGCGTCGACATCGAGAGCGGGCGACGTACGGGCCAACGGGATCGTGGCGTTCTGCGGCAATCTCCTGGTGGGACCCGGCCCGTCCTCGAGAGCGAGATAACGGTCTCCGATGAGGTTTTCGTAGCGCACCGACGCCTTGGTGCCTTCGGTGAGCCTCAGCCCTTTGTCGATGGCGAAGTCGACGTGGACCGTGCCGTCCTTCTCGAGCTTGAGGTCGCTGACCTTGCCCACCTCGACGCCGGCAATGCGGACGAAGTTCCCGCCCTTGAGCCCCGAGACATTCGAGAACACCGCGCTGTAGGAGGTCCGGGAGTCAAACCGGAACTGCCCGAAGACCGTCACCAGGATGAAGACGAAAGCAAGAGAGACAACGGTGAACGCCACGACTCGCGCGATAGCGCCGGCGTCGGTTCTCATTGCAGCTCCTTACTTTTCGAGGGTGGGTGCGACTCAGGGCGATGGAGGTGGTGCGGGCGGAAGCGGCGGCGTCGCAGCTCCGGCATAGTCAGGCGCACCGTAGGGCGGTTGTCCGGGGTAGGCCGGCGCCTGGCCCGGTGCTGGACCGCCAGGGTAACGAATCAGCGGCGGCTGGGGTGTGCCCTTGGTGACCGGGAAGTAGTTGACGTAGCCCGGGAAACCGATCCCGGTGTTTGGCCGAATGTCCAGTCCCGTGCCGAATCCGGTGTCGGTCACCAGATACTTCACCGGGAAGTTCGCACTCGCGTCCGGCAACGACCCACAACTCGGCCTGCCGCCGGGCCCACCCTTGGCCTGCACGCGCGGCAGGTTGTCGGGAAAGCGGTACGGGTCGTCGCCGAAGAGCAGCCCACCGTCGATGTTGAGGGATTTCCCGTTGCCCCCCATGGCTGCTCGACCCCCGTTTTCGAGGTACCAAACCGCGCCCTCGAAGGTGCACTTGTAGGTCGGCGAATACTTGCCAAGCAGCTCGAACGTCGGCGCCAACAGATTGATGGAGCTGACCAGGTTCTGTTCGTTGCGGCCGATCGTGTTGATCCCGGCGTTGGAGAACCCGATGGCATCCAGCAGCACCTCGTTGAGCGCCTTTTTGTTCTTGGTGATCGTGACGCTCGTCGTGGTAAAAGAATCAAGCGTTGACAAAATATCTTGCGCCGCAACCGAATAGGCCGCAGCGGTCTTGCCGAACAGCTGCCAGTCCTTGCGGATGGTCGCTTGTTTCGGATTCACCGCAACCAGAAATTGGTTGCCTCCGCTGATCGCCTGACCGATGCGGTCGCCCTTGCCGCGGAAGCCGTCGGACAACGCCGACAACACACCGTTCAGCTTCGCCGGGTCGATCGCATGAACGATCGACTGCAAGTTCTCGAAGACGGTGTTGACCTCGACGGTCGTGTTGCGGCTGTGTAGCACAGCACCTTTGGCCAATTCACGGTGACTGGCACCCGACGCGGGCACGATGAGGTCGACGTACTTGGCGCCGAACGCGGTGCTGGACTTGATCTCCGCCTCGACGTTGCTCGGCAGGTAGCGAAACTCGTTCGGATCGATCTTCAGCTTCAGCTTCGACAGATTCGTGCCGGCCGAATCGGCGTACGACTCGACCTTGGCGACCTCACCGATCTGGACGCCGCGCAACTTGACCTTCGCGTCGTCTTCCATGACCAATCCGGCCCGGTCAGAAATGACGGTGAGGGGAACGGTGGTCTTCAGCGTCCCTTCGAATGCCATCGCGGTCAGCGTGCTGATCGTGACGACCACCAGGACGAGTACCGGTGCCCACCAAATAGGGTCGATCCCCCGGCGCCGCCGGGTTTCTTCGCTCATCGTCCGGTCACCCCGACAAGTGGAAGTTGCCGGACTGGCCGTAGACGGACAGCGTGATCGTCAACAGAATGAAAACCCCCGCAGTGATCGAAGAACGCACGGCGCGACCCACCGCTTCGCCGACTCCCGCCGGCCCCCCGGTCGCGTTGTAACCGTAATAAGTGTGGATGGCCATCACCGCGGCCGCCATCGAGAGCGCCTCGATGAACGACCAGAGCAGATCGGTCGGGTGCAGGAACGACGTGAAGTAGTGGTCGTAGACGCCGCGGGATTGCCCGTAGACGATCGTCGTACCGAACCGGGTCGCCAGAAACCCCATCAGCATCGCGGTGGTGTAGATCGGGATGACCGCGACAACGCCGGCCACGATGCGGGTGGACGCGAGGTAGGTGACCGGGCGGATAGCCATCGCCTCCAGCGCGTCGATCTCCTCGTTGATGCGCATGGCCCCGAGTTGCGCGGTTGCGCCGGCACCGATGGTGGCGGCCAGCGCCACCCCAGCGGTTGCCGGCACGATGAAGCGGACGTTGAGAAAAGCGCCCAAAAACCCTGTGAGGGCTTCGATTCCGACGTTGGACAGCGTGTTGTAGCCCTGCACGGCGATCAGCGCGCCGGTGGTCAGCGTCAAAAATCCGACGATGACCACGGTGCCGCCGATGACGGCGAGGGCGCCCGTCCCCATCCCCAGGACGGCGATCAGCCGCAGGACCTCCCCCGGATACCGCCGCACCGCATCGACGGTGGAGCCGAGCGCGTTACCGATGAACGCCGTCTGCTCACCCAGCGTCCGGACGGCGTCGACCACTCCATTCAGGAAATCGCGTCCCGGGATGTAGGTTTCGTCCTCGTCGGTCGTGCTCACGCCCGCCCGACGCTCCCACTTGTCCGTCACGGAGCAACCTTCACGCCGAACGCGGTGGCCAGGATGTTGATCAAGAATAGGGCCATGAAGGCGAACACCACGGTCTCGTTGACCGCGTTCCCCACACCGGTCGCACCGCCGCCAACGGACAGGCCCTTGTAGCACGCGATCAGACCCGCCGACAGCCCGAACAGCAGCGCTTTGACCAGGGACACGATCACCTGCGGAAGGCCGGTCAGGATGGTCATTCCGAAGATGAACGCACCCGGAGTGACGTGCTGGACGTACACCACGAAGAAGTAGCTGCCGGTCAGCCCGACGACTGCGACCGCCGAATACAGCAGCAGCGCAACGAATGTCGCGGCAATCACCCGGGGCACTACGAGAGCTTGGATCGGGTTGATGCCGATGACCTTCATCGCGTCGATCTCTTCACGAATCGTCCGGGCACCCAGATCCGCGCATATCGCGGTGGCACCGGCGCCGGAGACCACGATTGCGGTGACTACCGGTCCGACCTGGGTGATGGAGGCCAGCGCCGCGCCGGCGCCGGACAGGTCGCCGGCGCCGACCTCGATCAGCACGATGTTCAGCGTGAAGACGATCAGGACGGTGTAGGGAACGGACAGCACCAAGGTCGGCACGATCGACACTCGCGCGACGAACCAGATCTGGTCGATCAGTTCACGCAGCGCGAAAGGCCGCCGGAAGGCGGCAGAGAACGTCTCGCCCGCCATGACGACAAAGTCGCCTACCGCACTGGCAGGCTTAGACCACTCGACCCGCGACAGGGCCGACCCCCCCGACTTTTCAGGCACCCGGCTTACCCGATCCGCCGGCGATCATGTGACCAAGACCACGAACCAGTTTGCTCATACCCCATGAACCGGTAGCTCGGCCGAAGCGTCCGGCACACTGGAAACTGGACGTTGATCAGGAGCGATTCGCTGACGTCAACCCTTGAGCTCGTGGTGATTGCGGCCATCATCGAGTTTGCTCGCTCGGCGGACTCTCGATGCGGCTCATCGCGCTCCTCTGGCTTCGGGAAGTTTGGGTCACCCTGTTGTCAATGGGTGCGCGCGCACACGCAGCACGACGGTGACGCCGTGGGCCGACTGCGCGCATAGACCACGCAGGGAACTTACGGGCCTTTTTCAGCACATGGGAGGGTTCTACTCAGCAAGAAAATATGTGGGCCGGTTCCGTCGTCACGACGCAATGAGCCACTGAGCTGGGTAGACACCCTCGACGCCAACAAGCCCGGCAGGCGGTTGTCTGCCGGGCTTGTCGGGAACAACTCAGCCGGTGTTGGTGCCGCCCTCGGCGATGCGCCGCACCGCCTTGAGGAAGACGTCGATCTCCTCGTGGGTGTTGTAGAAGGAGAACGACGGACGAACCGTCGCCTCGAGCCCCAACCGCCGAAGAGCGGGTTGTGCGCAGTGATGACCCGCGCGGACCGCGATGCCTTCGGCGTTCAGCGCCTTGCCCACTTCGAGCGGCTCGTGACCGGCCAGCACGAACGACAGCACGCTGGCCTTCTCCTGTGCGGTGCCGACCAGGCGGACCCCGGTGATGTCGGCCAACCGCGGCGTTGCGTACTCGAGCAGGGTCTGCTCATAGGCCGCGATGCGTTCGATGCCCAGCCGCTGCACGTAGCGCAGCGCCTCGGTCAGGCCGACAGCATCGGCGATGTTGCCGGTGCCGGCCTCGAATTTGATCGGCGGACCTTGATACAGCGAGCGCTCCAGGGTGACATCGGCGATCATGTGGCCGCCGCCCTGCCACGGTGGCGTCTCGGTCAGCGCTTCCGTTGTCCCGTACAGCGCACCGATTCCGGTAGGGCCGTAGATCTTGTGCCCGGAGAACACGTAGAAGTCCGCACCGAGTTCGGCCACGTTGGTCGGGATGTGCTGAATCGACTGAGCACCGTCGATCAGCACCCGGGCGCCGTAGCGATGACCCAGCTCGACGATCTTGTCGACCGGAACCACCGTTCCGAGTGCGTTCGACACCTGGCTGGCCGCAACCAGTTTGGTCCGCGGACCCAGTAGCTGTTCGAACTCGTTCAGCAGCAGGTTGCCCGCGTCGTCGATCGGAGCCACCTTGAGGATCGCTCCGGTCTTCTGCGAAATCATCTGCCAAGGAACGATATTGGCGTGATGCTCCAGGTGGGTGATGACGATCTCGTCACCCGGCTGCAGGTGCTTTCCGCCCCACGCATGTGCGACCAGGTTGATCGCCTCGGTGGTGCCGCGGGTGAACACGATGTTGTCCGAGCTCGGCGCGCCGATGAAGTCGGCAACGGTGTCCCGCGCCTCCTCGTAGGCATCCGTAGCCCGGGCGGCCAACTCGTGCGCGGCGCGGTGGATATTGGAGTTCTCGTGGGAGTAGAAGTGCACCAGCCGGTCGATCACCACCTGCGGCTTCTGGGTGGTGGCCGCGTTGTCGAACCAGATCAGCGGCTTTCCGTTGATGACCTCTTTGAGAATCGGAAAATCCGCCCGCACCGCGTTGACGTCGAACACCTCGTGGTCGTCGGTCAGTTGCGGCACCGGGTCGTTGGCGGTGAGGAAGTGGTAGTTGCCCTCATCACCGGCCGGTGCGCTCCCGCTATGGGGTGCGGTGGTCGGCGTACTCGCCAGTACCCCGGGCACGGTCGGGACGATGCCCTCGGTGGGCACGGCGAACGCGCTCAGGTCGGTCGGAAGCACATACGGATGTGCGACGCCCCTGCTCAGCGCGGTGGCTGACGGTGCTGTCGTGGTGTCCGGAAGATTGCCCCGCGGAGCAGCCGGAACCGACGGCGACGGCAACTCGGGCTGCGGCGACGTCAGAGCCGGAAGATACGTATCGGCGACACCGACCAACGGAACCGATGCCGGGAACTGCATCGTCGAACCCGCCGCTGCGGTCTGACCCGCCGACGGCGCTGCCGTCGTATCCGGCACATTCCCGCGCGGAGCAACCGGAACCGACTGCGGCGGCAACTCAGGCTCCGGAGACGTCCCAGCCGGAACGTAAACATCGGACACACCGACCAACGGAACCGGCGCCGGGAACTGCGTCGTCCCCACCCCCGCCGCGGTCTGACCCGCCGACGTCAACGCCGTCGTATCCGGCACATTCCCGCGCGGAGCAACCGGAACCGACTGCGGCGGCAACTCAGGCTCCGGAGACGTCCCAGCCGGAACGTAAACATCGGACACACCGACCAACGGAACCGGCGCCGGGAACTGCGTCGTCCCCACCCCCGCCGCGGTCTGACCCGCCGACGTGGCCGACGTCGTATCCGGCACATTCCCGCGCGGAGCAACCGGGACTGTCTGCGGCGGTGACTCAGGCGACGGCGATGTGGGAGCGGGAGCGTGGAGATCGGGGGTGCCGACCAAAGAAACCGGGGACTGCGTCGTCCCCACGCCCGCCGCGGTCTGACCCGCCGACGTCAACGCCGTCGTATCCGGCACATTGCCCCGCGGCGCGACCGGCGCCGACTGCGGTGGACTGTCGAAACCCGGCCTGATGCTGGCCGCGTACAGCTGGCTGGCCAGCGCGGTGAGTTCCGCGTCGCTAAGAGGCAAGTCGCTTTCGGCGTCTACCGCGCGGTGCTCACTTGTACTCATGGAATCGGTCCACGGCAACGCCATCGAGAACGGCGAGGGCGTCGTCGGTGAGCACGGCCAAGGAGTTGTACAGCGTCACCAGGTAGCGGGCGATCGCCGACTCGTTGATGCCGGTGAACCGCACCGACAAGCCAGGCGCCTGCTCGCCGACCAGGCCGGGCTGGAACAGCCCCACCACGCCCTGCCGCTCCTCACCGGTGCGGACCAGGATGAACTTGGTCTTGGCCTTTTCCACCGGCACCTTGTCCGACGGGATGATCGGGATTCCGCGCCAGGTGATGAACTGCGCGCCGAACAGGCTCACGACCACCGGCGGCACTCCGCGACGGGTGGCTTCGCGACCGAACGCGGCGACACCGAGCGGGTGGGTCAGGAAGAAGCTCGGCGTCTTCCACACCTTGGTGATCAGCGCGTCGAGGTCGTCGGGGGTGGGCGGACCGGTCAGCGTCTGAATGGTCTGCTCGGGTGTCGCCTGAGCGAGCAGTCCGTACTCCGGGCTGTTGACCAGCTCGGACTCCTGGCGCTCTTTGATCGTCTCGATGGTCAGTCGCAACTGCTGGGCGACCTGGTCATGCGGGCTGGAGTACAGGTCGGAAACCCGGGTGTGCACGTCGAGCAGCGTGGCGATCGTCCTCAGCGTGTATTCGCGGGGGCTGGTCTCGTAGTCGACGTAGGTTTCGGGCAGCGGACCTTCGGTACCCGCACCGTCTTCGGCCTTGACCGCGACCTGCTCCGGGTTGACCACCCGGTTGACCCGGTAGATACCGGCTTCCACCGGCACCCAGCTGAGCAGGTGCAATAGCCAGCGCGGAGTGATGGTGGAAAGCTGGGGAACAGTCTTGGTCGCGTTCGCGAGCTGCCTGGCTCCAAGATCGCCAAGTGCCTGTGACTCGTTTTGAGCCGACGTCATCGTGGTCCTTCCGTCGTGGTGTGCTGGTCGGAGATCGGTTGCGGGTTGCGGACCGACCGAGGGCGCCGCACCGAGCCATGCCAAGCTTAAAACTCATCGTGATTTTTACAAGAGGCGGGGTGCGATCTCGGTACACGATCTGCTCGCCGCAAATCTTGCCCTATAGTGGCGCTATGCAACACTCCGCACAGCCGCGCCTCGTTCCCTCGCGCTGCCTCGCCGTGATCTGTTGTTGCTGTTGTTGTCGTTGATTTCCTGACGCCCTTTTGACGCTGTAGAAATCTTCGCGCTTCCCCGCCTCAGGGCGATTCCCTCCGCATGGCCGGTGGAATCGAAATGCGCACCGCAACAAAGTCTTTCAGGAAGCTCAAGCAACAATGACTGTTCTGTTTCCCGCCCGCCGCACCGCGGGCCCGGTAGCGACTGACAGCCGCGTCGCGATCCGCCCGGCCACCGAGCTGACGTCGATGACCCGGTACCGCGGCGGCACTTATTCGCACACGGTGGAGAAAATCGCGTTCACCGATGGCAGCTGGGCGCGCACGGACCTAATCCGGCTCAATCCCAACGTGCCCGCCTACTCCCTCGACTTCACCGGCGTCTCGCCCCGCCACCCGTCGCGGTACCAGCCCGGGACCTGGTCGGACCTGCCTCACCTGCAGGCTTCCGGCAAAGAGGCCGAGGTCGACTGGATCCTGCGACACTCCTATCCCCTGCTGTCCACGCCCGAGCTGAGCCAGCACGTTCGCGAGGCCGGCTACCCGATCGGCCCGGCCAACATCAGCGAGCATGAAGCGATTGCCGCGACTCAGGCCGCGATCTGGTTCTTGACCAACGGCTTGGCCCTGGACACCCGGCCGCTCAACGTGCCGGTGGCAGTGCATCGCGCCCGCGGCGCGGTGACCACTTTCGAATTCGACGGCGAGCCGCAGCTCGGCGGCTATTCAGTGTGGACCGCATCTGACGTCGCCGTGGTGCTCACATTGCAAAAATCCTCCAACGGTGTTGTCTGGCAGGATGTTTCGGGATCGCTGCTGACAACTGGTCCCGACGCGGGCCGGTATCAACGCACGCTCGGCGAAGGCAGCACCTTGTCGGCCAGCAGCCACGGCCGCGGCGGCCGCGGGCATCGCTATTACCGGTTGACCGCCACGTCAGAGGCCGGCACGCCGAGAATCGAGCGGATCAGCTTCTGGTTGACCGGCGCCCGGCACTACCGCAATTCCGACAAGGTTGTGCACCTGTACAACTACCTGCTCGCGGGCGCGCGCAGGGCGGCTCGGTCAGCACCGAAAAACCCCGATATGCCGGGACTGGTCGCCACGCAGGCCACCGCCGACTCTGATCTCGTCGGTCCCTTTCAGATCACCGCCCCGCTGAAATTGGTCGCCTCCGATGAGCATTGCCTGGTGGACGCGGATGGATTTGCCATCGATGCGGTCCAGCCGCGGACCGATTTTTACCTTCGCCCGGCACCGGGGACGTCGACGGCAACACTGACCGCGAAAACTCCGGACGGTCCGCACGGACGGGTACTCACCGGTGTGGCTTTGGACCCAACGGCACAACGGTTCACGCCCGTCGCGCTAGCCATCCCTACCGAGACGGCAATAGAGTTCGAACTAAGCTGGGAGCCCGACGACCTTTGATCGCGACCGTGGGAGCGAATCGTTCATGAGCATTGCCGAAGACGTCACACAGCTAGTCGGACACACGCCGCTGGTGCGGCTGCGCCGGGTGACCGAAGGCGCCGTTGCCGATGTGATCGCCAAGCTGGAGTACTTCAATCCCGGAGGCAGCGTCAAGGACCGCATCGGGGTTGCCATGATCGATGCCGCCGAAAAAGCCGGATTGATCAAGCCGGACACCATCATCCTCGAGCCCACGAGCGGCAACACCGGTATCGCGCTGGCGATGGTCGCCGCCGCGCGCGGCTACAAGCTCGTCCTGACCATGCCGGACACCATGAGCATCGAACGCCGAGTGTTGTTGCGCGCGTACGGCGCCGAGCTCGTTCTTACTCCGGGCAAAGACGGCATGCCGGGCGCCATCGCCAAGGCTGAGGAGCTGGCCAAGACCGACCAGCGGTACTTCGTGCCACAGCAGTTCGAGAACCCGGCCAACCCGGCGGTTCATCGCGCCACCACCGCCGAAGAGGTCTGGAAGCAAACGGACGGCAAGGTCGACTTCTTCATCGCGGGTGTCGGCACCGGGGGCACCATCACCGGTGTCGGACAGGTGCTGAAGGAACGCAATCCGGACGTGAAGGTGATCGCGGTCGAGCCGGCCGCGTCGCCGGTGCTATCTGGTGGGCAGAAGGGGCCGCACCCCATTCAGGGCATCGGCGCCGGGTTCGTCCCGCCGGTATATGACGAGGACGTTGCCGACGAGATCATCGCCGTCGGCAACGACCATGCGCTCGGCATGGCCCGACGCCTGGCCACTGAGGAGGGCCTGCTGGTCGGGATCTCTTCGGGCGCAGCGGTCGTCGCCGCGCTGGAAGTCGCTCGCCGCCCGGAAAACAAAGGCAAGCAGGTGGTCGTCGTCCTGCCCTCGTCCGGTGAACGGTATTTGAGCACCGTGCTGTTCTCCGACTTGGCGGACTAGTCGTGTTCGCCGCGTTTCGGGGCGACATCCAAGCGGCCAAAGACCGCGATCCCGCCGACCCCAGCACGCTACAAGTCGTGTTCGCCTACCCGGGCGTACATGCCATTTGGGGTCACCGAGTCAGCCACTGGCTGTGGGGCCGCGGCGCGAAAGTGGCCGCACGAACGCTCGCTGAGATCACCCGGATCCTGACCGGGGTCGACATCCATCCCGGCGCGACCCTCGGGACCGGAGTGTTCATCGACCACGCGACCGGTGTGGTGATCGGCGAGACCGCCGAAGTGGGCGACGACGTCACGATCTATCACGGTGTCACGCTCGGCGGAACCGGGGGCGAGACCGGAAAGCGCCACCCCACCATCGGGGACCGGGTGATCATCGGCGCCGGCGCGAAAGTTCTCGGCGCGATCAAAGTCGGCGACGACAGCCGGATCGGCGCCAATGCCGTTGTTGTCAAAGAAGTTCCGAACAGCGCCGTGGTCGTCGGAGTTCCCGGGCAGGCCATCAGCCACCACGGCTCGAGCGGCAGCGACGCATCGATCCCCGACCTGGTCGGGATCAGCCTGCAGTCGCTGATGAGCAGGGTCGCAAAACTGGAGTCGCTGGGTAACTCACCGCAGACCGGTCGTGTCATCCGGCCACCGGAGGCCGGAGTGTGGCACGGCGAGGACTTCTCGATCTAGGCTGCGCCCGACTCTTCCCAGGCGCCGTACCCGCCAAGCAGGTCACCCACATTCTCGAATCCCGCGGCACGAAGCACACTCGCCGCCACCAGCGAGCGGTAACCGCTGGCGCAGTAGGTGACCACCGGCGCTGTGGGGTCCAGGCTGTCGAACGAATCGGTCAGCGTCGGCAGTGGAATCTCGTGCGCGCCGGCGACAACACCGTCCTCGGTCTCCCCCGGGTTGCGCACATCGACGATCTGTAGGCCGGGTTCGTCGTTGAGCAATTCGGCCAACTGCTCCGGCGTGAAGCGCGCCGCGGTCTCGACCAGGTCCGGGTGCCGCGTGAAAACACTTGCCAGATCGTCTAATTGGCCGACAACGCGGTCTAGGCCTACTCGTGCCAGACGGAGCTTGGATTCCTGCGCGATCCCGGCATCACCGACGAGGACGATGTCGCGATCGGGCGGAAAAACCTGACCCGCGCTTTCGGCGAACCGGCCTCCAAGCCCGACGTTGACGGCACCCCGCAGGTGGCCGCGGGCGTATTCGGCCGGGTCTCGAGCATCCAGCAGGATCGCTCCCACTGCCGCGTGCCGGCGCACCTCGTCGATGCTCAGCAAGGTCGGCGCGCCGTCGTCGAACAACGGCCGCTGCTCGCGGTTGCGCACCGAGTCGAATTCGAAATAGTGCGGTTGCGGCGACTGGCCCTCGGTGATCGAGGCGACGAACTCATCGACGTTGGAAAACTGCAGGGCGTAGTTGTCGCGGCGCTGGTCGCCGATCGTCGAACTGGTCTCGCTGGACATCGATTTGCCGCACGCCGAGCCGGCGCCGTGGGCGGGGAACACACGAGTGGCGTCGGGTAGTTTCAGCAGTTTGTCGTGCAACGAGTTGTAGAGCGAGCGGGCCAACTCCTCCGATGACAGGCCTTCGCCGGAGAGCAGGTCCGGCCGTCCCACATCGCCGACGAACAGGGTGTCGCCGGTGAGTACGCCGTAGGGCACCTCGTCGTCGGGGTGCTCGTAGACCACGACGGAGATCGACTCCGGGGTGTGACCCGGCGTCGCGAGGATTTCTAAGGTGATTTCGCCCAACGAGATTCGCTGGCCGTCGTGCAAAGAATCCACCGGGAATTCCACGTCGGCGTCTTCGCCGTAACTGATCTGCGCCCCGGTGGCGGCGGCCAACTCCAAGTGGCCGGTGAGGAAATCGGCGTGGATATGCGTTTCGATGACCCGTTCGATCTGCAGACCGTGGTCAGCGGCTTCGGTCAGATACACATCGATATCGCGCCGCGGGTCTACGACAACCGCCCGTCCGGTGCTCTCATCCCCGATGAGGTACGACCCCTGCGACAGGCAATCCAGGTAGTGCTGCGTGAAGATCATCGACTCTGCGCTCCCAACCCCGAGTGGCACGTGCCTGATATGAGTTTCCCGATGGCGACGACGAGCAGCAATTTCAAATCATCGTGAGTTCAAGACATGCCTGTTCAGGCGCGGTGTTATCACCCGGACAAGCTGATTTCATCGAACGACCTGACCCAGCGGTGCGGCAGGCGCGGGGTGTTCGGCTCGCCGGACCGGGCAACGCCGAACACCGACCAGCCGGCGGCAGCAGCGGCGTCGAGCTCATCGGGATGGTCGGACAGAAAAAGGACCTGGTGCGGTAGGTGGCCGATTTCTCCGGCAACGGTGCCGTAGGAGGAGCTGTCCCGCTTGGCACCGGCGATGGCCAGATCGAACCAGCCGCTGATCAATGACGCCAGATCGCCGCCGCGGGCATAGGCGAACCAATCCTGTTGATTGCGAACCGAACCCGACGAGTACACGTACAGCTGAATGCCTTGAGCGTGCCAGGGTGCCAGCACCGCCGGTACGTCCTCGAAAAACTCGCCGTGCAGCTCACCGTTGCGAAAACCCTCGGCACACACCAGCCCCTGCGCGGCTTTCAACGGAGCCGCCTTCACGTCGGAATCCAGCCAGCCGCAGAGGATTTCCGCTACCTCGGCAGGGCTGGCGTCGACGCGGCCGGACAATTCGCGACTCTCGGCGATCACCGGCTTCGCCGCGCGGCCTTGGTTATCGACCAGCCAAGGTCTGAGGTGGCTTCGGGTGTAGTCATAGAGCTTTTCGCGGACCGAATCTGTCGGGCTGGTGGTGTCGGGCTCCAGATGCAGATAGAAGCAGGCCCGCCCGGCCACAAAGAGGCGCACTTCGTCTTCAGCATGGCGGTGCTCGGCGAGGAACTTCGATCGCGCGCGCCCGCATGGGCGCGCCACTCGGGATCACTGTGATCGGGTTGCACGGCGGCCACATCGATGTGGCGGTAGCGATCGTCGGCGTTGACCGCGGCAACCTGCTCGGCGTGCTCGGCCAAGATCTGCTCGGCCGGCTGGGTCGCATCGAGGTTCGGGGCGACGGGCGGTGCGGAATGCCGGCCTCGGCCAGTTCCCAGGCGGTCAGTCGGGCGCCCTGCAGCAGCGGCCGGGTTTCGTCGACCAGCACCTCGGCGATCCTAAGTACCCGGTTGACGTCGGCGTCTTCCGCCAGCATCTGCTCGGCTTCCGCGAGCACGGCGTCGGGACCCGCGGACAATCTCGCCAGAGCACGCCGCACGCCCCAGGCCAGATTGACCGCGGTGGGCCTGGCCGAGGCGATCCGCAGAGCCTCCGACGTCGCCTTCTCGGTGTTGCCGACGTGCGCGTACGCCGCCAGCGCCACCCCGAACGCACCGGTCACCCCGAGCGCCGGGGAGCCCCGGACGGCCAGCGTCGTGATTGCGTCGATCACGTCGTCACAGAACCACCCAACCCCGTCTCCGAGCCCCGGCCAGAACACTTAGCGAGACAACTGTGCTGATCTGGATCACAATGTTTGGATGCGACTGCTTTTATCTCTTGCGGGCGCCGCCATCGCCGTCGCCCTGGCCGCTCCTGCCCTCGCGGACCCGCCGCCTCCGAGTGAGCCGGACAACCCGGGCGCCGACACCGCGTTCCTGGACTCGCTCAGCAAGGCGGGCATGACCTACAACAGCGGGCCCAATGTCATCGCGGCCGGCAGAAAAGCCTGCGACTTCATGAATCAGGGGCTGTCACAGGGCGAACTCGTCAGCAAATTGAGCTTGCTGAACCCCGGATTGAATTCCGGCGGCGCGATGAAGTTCGCGGCGCTGGCGTCAAGCGCCTACTGCCCGCAGTGGCTGGACAAGTCGAGCACACAGAACAACTCCCCGTACCCCGGTTTCAAGGGGATGATGGGCGGCCAGTAGGTCTTGCTCCCCCGGGTGGACTCGAACCACCAACCCTCCGGTTAACAGCCGAATGCTCTGCCAATTGAGCTACAGGGGACTGCTAGGTGTCCGCGAACACGTCGGCCCGGAACGAGTGATGACTCTAGCGTACCGGCGTGCGCACGCCCAACCAGACCGATCGCCCGCCGGCGGGCACATGGTGGTCGGTATGGGGCAGGATGGACGGACACCCACCAAAAGCCTGAAGAAGGGACCGTTTTGATCCGCTACGCCGTCGTGCTGGGACTGGGCTATGTGTTGGGCACAAAGGCCGGTCGTCGACGTTACGAGCAGATCGTCGGGACCTACCGCGCACTGACCGGCAGCCCGGCCACCAAGTCGCTCATCGACGCCGGCCGGCGCAAGGTCGCGAATCGGGTTTCACCCGACGCGCGGATGGTGACGCTGACCGAGATCGACGACGCGACCAGCGTGGTCGAGCGCGAATCTCAGCGCTAAAACGGTCGCGCGGAGCGGGTTTCAGGCGGTGAGATCGTCCCCGCTGGCCTGCTCGAGCAGGCTGCGCCGGTAGGCCTCCATCGCGACCAGATCGCCGAACAGCGCGTGGTATTCGTCGCCCTGCTCCACCGGCGACATCCGCTGCAGCTTCGACTTCACCTCCGCGATCTGCCGGCCGACCCAGACCTCCTGCAGCCGTGCCAACACACCGGCGATGTAGCGCGGCAGCTTCTCGTCGTCCTCGACCCGGATGGCTTCGACGCCGAGCTCGTTGACCAGGCCGGCAGCGGCCGGTGACAGCGCCTTCTGGCGTACCGAGTCGAGCCACTCGGCACCGCCGACCCCGGTCGTGGTGCCACCAGCCGCTTCGATCGCGGTGCACACCGCGGCGTATCCGGGATGGGTGAAGCTTTCGACGGTGAGCGCGTCGAACACCGGTCCGGCCAGCGCGGGGTACTGCAGCGCCGATTTGAGCGCCTCGCGCTGCGGCCACAGCGTGGGGTCCTTGGGGTTGGGACGGGGCACGGCCGGTTTTGCGCCGGCGTCGGCCTCGGCTTGGCGGCACGACGAGGCCGGCTGCGACCTTGTGCCGTCGGGTTTTTCGCCTCTTCGCGCGCCCGGCTGATGACCTGTGCGACATCGGGCCAGCCAACCCAGCCCGCCAGTTGTCGCGCGTACTCGTCGCGCAGCGTCGGATCCTTGATCTGGGCGACGATCGGCACGCAACGACGCAGTGCTGACACCCGTCCTTCGGCGTTGTCCAAGTCGATGTCACTCAGCGTGGTGCGAATCGCGAACTCGAACAACGGAGTTCGCCGCGCCACCAGATCCCGCAGCGCACCGTCGCCGGACGCCAGGCGGAGGTCGCACGGATCCATTCCGTCGGCCGCGACCGCGACGAACGACTGACCGGCCAGTTGCTGCTCGCCGGAGAACGCCTTGAGTGCCGCCGCCCGGCCCGCTTCATCGCCGTCGAACACGTAGATGAGCTCGCCGCGAAAGAAGTTGTCGTCCATCATGAGTCGGCGCAGCATCGACAGGTGCTCTTCACCGAATGCGGTACCGCACGATGCCACCGCGGTGGTGACCCCGGCCAGATGCATCGCCATCACGTCGGTGTAGCCCTCGACGACGACGGCCTGATGCCCCTTGGCGATGTCGCGCTTGGCCAGGTCGATGCCCGAACAGCACCGACGACTTCTTGTACAGCAACGTCTCCGGCGTGTTGACGTACTTGGCTTCCATCGGGTCGTCGTCGAACAGCCGTCGCGCACCGAACCCGATCACCTCTCCGGACGACGACCGGATCGGCCACAGCAGCCGGCGGTGGAACCGGTCCATCGGGCCGCGGCGGCCCTCGCGCGACAGGCCCGCCGCTTCGAGCTCCTTGAATTCAAAACCCTTGCGCAGCAGATGCTTCGTCAGGGTGTCCCAGCCCGAGGGCGCGAAGCCGCAGCCGAAGTGACGGGCGGTGTCGCCGTCGAAATTCCGCTCGGTCAGGTACGTGCGGGCCGGCTGTGCCTCCGGCGATTCCAGCGCCGCCGCATAGAACTCCTGCGCCTCGGCGTTGGCCGCGGTCAGCCGGCTGCGACTCCCCCGGTCGCGCTGCACGTTGGTGGTCGCGGCCCCGGTGTAGCTGATGGTGTGCCCGATCCGGTCGGCCAGCAGCTCGACGGCCTCGACGAAGCTGACGTGTTCGATCTTCTGCAGGAAGGCGTACACGTCGCCGCCCTCGCCGCAGCCGAAGCAGTGGAAGTGACCGTGGTTGGGCCGCACGTGGAACGACGGCGACTTCTCGTCGTGGAACGGGCAGAGGCCCTTCATCGAATCCGCGCCGGCCCGGCGCAGTTGAACGTAGTCGCCGACGACGTCCTCGATGCGGACTCGTTCGCGGATGGCGGCGATGTCGCGATCGGAGATGCGGCCGGCCATCGGCCCAGTCTAGAGCGGGCGCTAGCCGGGCGGCTTACGCCCTGGGCCGCCGCGATGCGTTCGAGGCGGCCCTCGGTGTAAGAGGCGATCTGGTCGACGATCACGCGCAGCCGCCCACCATCGTCGGCGGCGGCGTTGAACGCCGGGACGAAGATCGGGTCGAGCGTGTTGGGCGCCCCAGCCAGCAGCCCGTGGGCTACCCGATGGATGCAATCCCGTTGCCGGGCCTGGATTTCCTGATGTCGCGGATCGGACATGATGAACTGCAACGCCAGCGTTTTCAGCAGGGCGACCTCGGCGCGCACCACCTCGGGCACGGACAGCGCCGCCTGGTAGCGGGCCAGCGGTCCGGGACCGGCGTCCGCTCGGGTGGCGGCTATCGCCGCCGAGGCGAACCGGCCGACCAGCTCGCTGGTCAACCGCTTGAGCGAGACCGCGGCCGACAGAGTCGCGTCGTACTTGCCGACCGCGGCAACCGCGGGGAGCTCCGCCAGCCGATGGGCTGCGGCGGTCAGGTCGTCGGCGCGAATTCCGGCGAAGTCACGCTCGCCGAGTGCGGCCAGCGCGGCGGCTTCGTCCCCGTCGGCGAGCACCCGAAGGTCGATTCGCCCGGAGACAACGCCGTCCTCGACGTCGTGTACCGAATAGGCGACGTCGTCCGCCCAGTCCATCACCTGAGCTTCCAGGCACGGCCGATCCGCGGGCGCGCGGTCGCGCATCCACTCGGCCGCCTCCTGGTCGACGTCGTAGAAACCGAACTTGCGCCGATGCTGATCCCGCGCCCACGGGTATTTGGTGACCGCGTCCAGCGCCGCCCGCGTCAAGTTGAGGCCAACGCTACGCCCTTGATCGTCAAGGACTTTGGGTTCCAGGCTGGTCAGGATCCGGAAGTTCTGCGCATTCCCCTCGAAGCCACCGTGCGCTGCCGCGAACTCGTCGAGGGCCTGCTCGCCGTTGTGCCCGTAGGGCGGGTGCCCGATGTCGTGGGCCAGGCCGGCCATGTCGACGAGGTCGGGGTCGCAGCCCAATCCGATCGCCATCCCCCGTCCGATCTGGGCGACCTCCAGCGAATGGGTCAGTCGCGTCCGAGGGGTGTCGCCTTCTCGCGGTCCGACAACCTGCGTCTTGTCCGCGAGCCGGCGCAGCGCGGCGCTGTGCAGAACCCGCGCGCGGTCCCGGGCGAAATCGCTGCGAAGCTGACCGTCGGTGCCCGGCAAGCCCGCGGTCTTCGGCGCCTCGGGGACTACCCGCTGGCGGTCGAAATCGTCGTAGGGGTCTTGCTGCGTCATCGACGCTCAGTCTGCCAGTCAGATCGATTGCGCTGGGACCCGCTTGGTCGCGGGTCTAGATTGTCTCCCGTGAGCACCCTCCGACGCAGTTGTGCCGTGTTCATGGTGTCGCTGATTGCCGCGCTGGTGGTCGCGCCGTCGGCCACCGCCCAGCCGCCGTTTCGGCTGTCCGGCTACATCACCGACAACGTCGGCGCATTGAGTGCCGCCGGCCGCTCAGCGGTTCAGTCGGCCAGCGGCAAGCTGTACTCCGACCGTCGCATCCAGCTGTGGGTGGTGTTCGTCGACAACTTCTCCGGACAACCGGCCGTCAGCTGGGCGGACAGCACGCGGGCCGCCAGCGATCTCGGCGACTTCGACGCGGTGCTGGCCGTGGCGACCGTCGACCACTCTTACGCATTCCGGATTCCGAATCGGGTGGAGTCGATCAGCGCCGGCCAGGTCGACGATCTGCGGCGCAACCAGATAGAGCCCGCGCTGCGCCGCGGCGACTGGGCCGGCGCGGCGGTCGCTGCGGCCAACGGCCTGGACCGCGGCCCGCAGTCGGCCAGTTCGGCGCCCCTGCTGATCGGGTTGGGCGTGATCCTCGTCGCGGTGGTGGCGCTGTACGTGTTCACCCGTTGGCGCCGCCGTCGACGGCGGGCCGCCGAGTTGGCCGCCGCCAAACGGGTTGACGCCACCGACCCCGATGCGTTGGCCAGCCTGTCGCTGGGCGCCCTCGACGATCTGTCTCGGTGGAAAGTCGTCGACGTCGACAACGCGGTGCGCACCAGCGCCAACGAGCTCGCGCTGACGATCGAGGAGTTCGGCGAGCAGCGGACCCAGCCGTTCACCGCAGCGGTCGACGCCGCCAAATCCGCGCTGGCCCAGGCATTCACCGTGCGTCAACAGCTCGACGACGCGATACCCGAGACCCGCCAACAGCGGCGCGAGCTGCTGACCGAGGTGATCGTCGCCGCGGCGCGCGCCGATCGCGAGCTGGAGTCGCAGCGGGAGGCCTTCGAAGAGATGCGCGACCTGGTGGTCAACGCTCCGGCGCGCCTGGACGGACTGACCCAGCAGGTCGTCGACCTGACCGCGCGTGTCGAACCGGCAGAACAGCGAATGGCCGAGCTGCACAACGAATTCGACTCGGCCGCACTGGCCTCGGTGGCCACCAACGTGGCGACCGCCAAGGACCGGCTGGCGTTCGCCGAGCAGAATCTCAGCCAGGCCCGCGAGAAGGCGTCCAAGCCGGTCAGCGGCGAACAGAGCGCTCTCGTCGACGCCGTACATGCTGCGGAATCGTCACTGGGACAGGCCCGTTCGTTACTCGACGCGGTCGATAGCGCCGCCAGCGACATCCGGCACGCGGTCGCGGCTCTGCCGTCGCTAATAGCCGACATCCGGTCCGGAATCGAGCATGCCGACACCGCACTGCAGAACGCCCAGAAAACCAAGGCCCCCCATCTGCGCGATCTGGCCAGCGCCCGGGATGCGGCGGCCAGGGCTCTCGACGCCGCACCCACCAGCGGCTCCGCGGACCCACTGGCGTCGTTCACCGCGCTGAGCAAGGCCGGCGCCGAACTCAATCGGCTGCTGGCCGCGGTCATCGAGGAGCAGGCGGCCGCGCAGCGACTCACCCGGACGCTGGAACAAGCGTTGTCCACCGCACAGTCGCGGGTGCACGCCGTGTCGGACTACATCGACAACCGACGCGGCAGCGTCGGGCCCGAGGCGCGGACCCGGTTGTCAGAGGCGAGCCGGCAGATCGAGGCCGCGCAGGACGCGACGTCGACCGACCTCAACGAAGCGATCGCCCACGCCAACAACGCCGCGTCGCTGGCCGCGCAGGCCCAGTCGCTGGCCGAGTCCGACGTGCAGTCCGCGCAGATGGCGTACACCTCGCGTTACGGCAGTGGCGGTCACACCGGCGCCGTGATGGGCGGCATCATCATCGGCGACATGCTCGGCGACGCGATGCGCGGCGGATTCGGTGGCGGCTGGGGTGGCGGTGGCGGCGGCTGGGGGCCGACGTCGTTCGGCGGTTCGGGTTCCTCCGACGGCGGTTTCATGGGTGGCGGCGGCCGCTTCTGAGCAGCAGTTTCGCTAGAAAATGGTGGACGCGGCAGCTCACCACGCCCTAGTGAGCCGCCGCGTCAACTTACCGATGATATTCAACGGCTGACCAATAGGGGAAGAGCTTCGCGAAAATTAGTTCAGCAGCCCCGCAGGCGCGAACCCAGATAGTCGACCACCCCGTCGATCGCCACCCGTTCCTGCGTCATGGCGTCGCGTTCTCGGATCGTGACCGCGTGATCGTCGAGTGAGTCGAAGTCCAGCGTCACGCAGAAGGGCGTGCCGATCTCGTCCTGGCGCCGGTAACGGCGGCCGATCGCGCCGGCGTCGTCGAAGTCGACGTTCCAGTACTTGCGCAACTCGGCAGCCAGATCGCGGGCTTTGGGGCTCAGGTCGGCGTGCCGAGACAGCGGCAGCACCGCTGCCTTCACCGGCGCCAACCGCGGATCGAGGCGCAACACGGTCCGCTTGTCCACGCCGCCTTTGGCATTGGGCGCTTCGTCCTCGTGGTAGGCGTCGATCAAGAAAGCCATGAACGAGCGGGTCAACCCAGCCGCCGGCTCGATCACGTACGGCGTGTAGCGGGTGTCATTGGCCTGGTCGTAGTAAGACAGGTCGACACCGGAATGCTTTGAATGCGTGGACAAGTCGAAGTCGGTGCGGTTGGCCACACCCTCGAGCTCACCCCACGGGTTGCCGGAGAAACCGAACTTGTACTCGATGTCGACGGTGCGGTCCGAATAATGCGACAGCTTCTCTGCGGCGTGCTCGTAGAGCCGCAGGTTCTCCGGGTTGATGCCGAGGTCGACGTACCACTGGTGGCGGGTGTCGATCCAGTACTGGTGCCATTCCGCCGCGGTCGACGGCTCGACGAAGAATTCCATCTCCATCTGCTCGAACTCGCGGGTGCGGAAGATGAAGTTGCCCGGCGTGATCTCGTTGCGGAAGCTCTTGCCGATCTGGCCGATGCCGAACGGCGGCTTGCGGCGCGACGTCGTCACCACGTTGGCGAAGTTCACGAAGATGCCCTGAGCGGTCTCCGGCCGCAGATAGTGCAGCCCTTCTTCGGTCTCGATCGGGCCGAGATAGGTCTTGAGCATCATGTTGAATTCGCGGGGCTCGGTCCACTGACCCTTGGTGCCGCAGTCGGGGCAGACGATCTCGCTCATCGGCACGTCGTCGGGTTCGCCACCCTTCTTGAGGGCGTAGGCCTCCTGCATGTGGTCTTGCCGGTGCCGCTTGTGGCAGTTCAGACACTCGACCAGTGGATCGTTGAAGACCTCGACGTGACCGGAGGCCACCCATACCTCACGCGGCAGGATGATCGAGGAGTCCAGGCCGACGACATCGTCGCGACCAGTCACCACCGAGCGCCACCACTGCCGCTTGATGTTCTCTTTGAGTTCCACACCCAGCGGCCCGTAGTCCCACGCCGATTTGGTCCCGCCGTAGATCTCGCCGGCGGGATAGACCAGGCCACGCCGTTTGGCGAGATTGACGACGGTGTCGATGACGGACGCCACGAGGTGAGGACTCCTGTTGTTGTGAAGGTGCCGTTTTTTAGGCGGGACGATCCGTCATCGTAGCGATCCCGCCGGGGCTCTTTGACATGCGTGGTTGTGCATGTGACAGTGGAGGAAGCATGTCACTCTCATCCCCCACCGCAGCCGACGGCGATGAACTGGTCGACGAGCACCGGCACAGCGACTCCGCGGAACTGCCGTCACCACCGCCGCGAGAGATCCTCGATGCCGCCGGCGAGCTGCTGCGCGCCTTGGCCGCTCCGGTGCGGATCGCCATCGTGCTGCAGCTGCAAGCGTCTCAGCGCTGCGTGCATGAGCTGGTCGACGCGCTCGGGGTGCCGCAACCGCTGGTCAGCCAGCACCTGAAGATCCTCAAGGCCGCGGGCGTGGTCACCGGGGAGCGGTCCGGCCGCGAGGTGCTCTACCGACTGGTCGATCACCACCTGGCGCACATCGTGGTCGATGCCGTCGCACACGCCGGGGAGGACAAATGAGCACCCCGACCGGCGTCCGTGCCACGCGACAGCGGGCGGCGATCGCGGAGTTGCTCGACACGCTGGATGATTTCCGCTCGGCCCAAGAGCTGCACGACGAGCTGCGCCGCCGCGGCGAGAACATCGGTCTGACCACCGTCTACCGGACGCTGCAGTCGATGGCCGGTGCCGGCCTGCTCGACACGCTCCGCAATGACACCGGGGAGTCGGTCTACCGCCGTTGCTCGGAACACCATCATCACCACCTGGTCTGCCGTAGTTGCGGATCGACTGTCGAGGTGGGCGACCGCGAGGTCGAAGCGTGGGCGGCTGAAGTGGCCACCACACACGGATACTCCGACGTCAGTCACACCATCGAGATCTACGGCACCTGCTCGGACTGCCGCTAAGTCGTTACCGCACGGTGGATTTCGGCGCCTTTGTCGAGCACCATCAGGGTCAGCGTGCGCAGCGCTTCGTCGTTGAGGCCGTTACCGGGAAAGTTGTAGCGCAACACCACGTCTGCGGCCTTGCCGACCTTTTCGGTCAGCGTCACCGACCCCAGCAGGGTGGTGCGCGACTGCTCGGCGACGCTGTCGCGAATCTTCTTGGTCAACACCAGATCCCACGCCACCATCTGGGTAAGCGAGATCAGGTCGAGGTCGTCGTTGATGGGCACCACCCGCAGCGACGCGATGGTGCCACCGTGGTGCAGGGTCAGCGCGCCGTCGGATTCGGCATCGACGGGCAGCACCTCGGAGAGCACGGCCAGCAACCGCTCCTGCAGCGTCGGCATCACGCCGTCCCAAACCGTCGGTGCCGCAAGGCGTACTCCTCGCAGGCCGCCCACAGGTGGCGGCGATCGTAGTCGGGCCAGAGGGTGTCCTGAAAGATGTACTCGGCGTAAGCCGCCTGCCAGAGCATGAAGTTACTGGTCCGCTGCTCCCCTGAGGTACGCAGCAGCAGATCCACATCGGGAATGTCCGGGCGGTGCAGGTGCCGGGCGATCGTCGCCTCGTTGACTCGTTCGGGGTTGAGCTTACCGGCGGCCGCCTCACGCGCGATATCCCTTGCTGCTTCGGCGATTTCGGTGCGGCCACCGTAGTTGACGCAGTAGTTGACGGTGATCACGTCGTTGCTGCGGGTCAGCTCCTCGGCTACCGCCAACTCGTTGATGACGCTGCGCCACAGGCGCGGCCGCGAACCCACCCAACGGATCTTCACACCCATTTCGTTGAGGTTCACCCGGCGGCGTCGCACCACGTCGCGGTTGAACCCCATCAGGAAACGGACTTCGTCGGCGGAGCGCTTCCAGTTCTCGGTGGAGAACGCGTAGAGGCTGAGCCACTTGATACCGATTTCGATTGCGCCACAGACGATATCGATGACCACCGCCTCGCCCATCTTGTGGCCTTCGACCCGCGGCAGGCCGCGCTGGGTGGCCCAGCGGCCGTTGCCGTCCATCACGATCGCAACGTGATTGGGCAGCTGCTCGGCCGGAATCGACGGGGCGAGCGCCTTGGAGATGTGCTGCGGTGGCCGACGGGGGCCGCCGTCCGGCGCGGGCGGTAACGGCGGAAAGACCACCGGCCACGTCGACGTGTCGGGGAAGACGGGATAGTCATCGGGCGCCGGGGCGAGCTGCGGGAAGTCAGACTTCCGCTTGCGCTCAGCCCTCCGCTCTGAGCGGCTCACCCGGCTCGTCTCCATGCGCCACATCCTGCCTGACGAGAGCCACCCGACGGTCGAGGAGGCTCTGATCGAGCACGTCAACCCGTCGCATCCGCTCGACCAACGGCAACGTGCGCAACTGCCGCTCCAAATGCCATTGCAGGTGAGCGGCCACCAAACCGCTGACGTGGCTACGGGCTGATGGCGGCGTGCCCTCCGCCGCTGCCCAATCGCCGTCGCGCAGCGCTGCCATCAGATCCAGCACACCCAGCGGCGGTGTCGTCGCACCGGCGGGGCGGCAGAAGCTGCACACGCTGCCGCCCGCGGCGACGTGAAACGCCCGGTGCGGGCCCGGCGTGGCGCAGCGCGCGCACTCGGTCAGCGCCGGGGCCCACCCGGCGATGCCCATGGCCCGCAGTAGATAAGCATCCAGCACGAGCTCGCGGGGACGGCTGCCGTCGGCGACCGCCCGCAGCGCACTGACCGTGAGACGGTGCAGTTCCGGCGCCGGCGCCCGCTCCTCGCCGGCGAGACGCTCGGCGGTTTCCAGCATCGCGCACGCACTGGTGTAGCGGCCGTAGTCGCTGACGATGTCGGTGGCGAACGCGTCAAGCGAAACGACCTGCGTGACGATGTCGAGATTGCGGCCCGGGTGAAGTTGGACGTCGATGTGCGCGAAAGGTTCCAGTCGCGCACCGAATTTGCTGCGGGTGCGGCGCACACCCTTGGCCACCGCGCGAACCAGCCCATTATCGCGGGTGAGCAGAGTGACGATCCGGTCGGCTTCGCCGAGCTTGTGCTGGCGCAGCACCACCGCTCGATCCCGGTACAGCCGCATGGGACCAGTTTGGCACCAGGTTGTGACGGCGCCCCGCGCACGCGCCGATAATGTCGGTACTGATGAGTAACTCCACCTACCACCGTTTCCCGACGCTGACCGACCAGCTCTACCAGTTGGCCAGCGGTGAGGTGACCTCTGACGAGCTGGTACGCCGCTCGCTGCATGCCATCGAACTGAGCCAGTCGACGCTGAACGCCTTCCGCGTGGTGCTCACCGAGTCGGCGCTGGCCGACGCCGCCGAGGCTGACCGGCGCCGCGCCGACGGCGACCAGGCACCGCTGCTCGGTGTGCCGATCGCGGTCAAGGACGACGTCGACGTCGCCGGCCAGCCCACCTCTTTCGGCACGTCCGGCTATGTCGCGCCGGCCACCCAGGACGCCGAGGTGGTGCGCCGCCTCAAGGCCGCCGGAGCGGTGATCGTCGGGAAGACCAACACCTGCGAGCTGGGCCAGTGGCCGTTCACGAGTGGTCCCGCATTCGGCCACACCCGTAACCCGTGGTCGCGCCGGCACACCCCGGGCGGCTCGTCGGGCGGCAGCGCGGCCGCGGTGGCCGCCGGCCTGGTGACCGCGGCGATCGGCTCCGACGGGGCGGGCAGCGTCCGCATCCCGGCGGCCTGGACCCATCTGGTCGGCATCAAGCCTCAGCGTGGCCGCATCTCGACCTGGCCGCTGCGCGAGGCGTTCAACGGGATCACCGTCAACGGCGTGCTGGCCCGCACCGTTGCCGACGCGGCGTTGGTGCTCGATGCGGCGTCCGGCAACGTCGACGGCGACCTGCACAAGCCGCGGCCGGTGACGGTGTCCGATCACGTTGGTATCGCGCCCGGCTCCCTGCGCATCGCGCTGTCGACCCGGTTCCCCTTCACCGCCTTTCCGGCTCGACTGGATCCGGAGATCGAGGCGGCGCTGGAATCGGTGGGCGATCAGCTTCGACTGTTGGGGCACAGCGTGGTCGAGGGCAATCCCGATTACGGGTTGCGGCTGTCCTGGAATTTTCTGTCGCGGTCCACATCGGGGTTGCTGGACTGGGCCGAGCGGTTGGGTGACGGTGTCGAGTTCGACCGCCGGACGCTGGCCAATATGCGGATGGGCCGGTTGCTCTCGCAGCAGATCCTGCGCGCCGCGCGGGCGAGCGAAGGCGCCAACCAACGGCGGGTCGGCTCGATCTTCCGCATTGTCGACGTGGTGCTGGCGCCGACGACGGCGCTGCCTCCGCCGCTGGCCGACGCCTTCGACGGGCTCAGCGGCCTGGCCACCGACCGCGAGATGATCGCCGCCTGCCCGGTCACCTGGCCGTGGAATGTGTTGGGATGGCCGTCGATCAACGTTCCGGCCGGCTTCACCGCCGCGGGCTTGCCGATCGGCGTGCAACTGATGGGACCGGCGAACAGCGAGCCGCTGCTGGTGTCGTTGGCGGCCGAACTCGAGGCGCTGGGCGGCTGGGCGGGCAAGCAGCCGGCGGTCTGGTGGAACGCCGAGACCCAGGCTGTGCGTTAAGTCGACTGCTGATCAAAAGCCCAGTCGGCCAAGCTGTTTGGGATCGCGCTGCCAATTCTTGGCCACCTTGACGCGCAGGTCGAGGTACACCTTGGTACCCAGCAGTTTCTCGATCTGAACGCGTGCGGCGCTGCCCACTTCGCGCAGCCGCTCCCCACCCTTGCCGATCACGATGCCCTTCTGGCTGTCCCGCTCGACGTAGAGCAGGGCGTGCACGTCGATCAGGTCGTCGCGCCCCTCGCGGGGATTCACTTCGTCGATCACCACCGCGAGCGAATGCGGCAACTCGTCGCGCGCGCCTTCGAGGGCCGCCTCCCGAATGAACTCGGCCATCAGAACTTCTTCGGGTTCATCGGTCAGCTCGCCGTCGGGGTAGTACGCCGGCCCGGGCGGCAGGACACCGGCCAGCACCCCGATCAGCACGTCGACCTGCTCACCGCTGACCGCCGAGACCGGTACCACCTCCGCGGATTCGCCGACCAGTTCGCTCACAGCGACGAGTTGGGCGGCCAACTTGTCCTTGGGGGTCTTGTCGATCTTGGTGACGACGGCGATCAATTGTGTTCTGGGCGCGGTAGATCGGATCTGCTCGACGATCCACCTGTCCCCCGGCCCGATCGCCTCGTCGGCCGGAATGCACAAGCCGATGGCGTCGACTTCGCTGTAGGTGTCGCGGACCAGGTCGTTGAGCCGCTTACCCAGCAAGGTGCGCGGTCGATGTAGCCCCGGGGTGTCGACCAGGATGATCTGGAAGTCGTCGCGGTGCACGATGCCCCGGATGGTGTGCCGGGTGGTCTGCGGGCGATTGGACGTGATCGCCACTTTCGAGCCGACCAGCGCATTGGTCAGGGTCGACTTGCCGGTGTTCGGCCGCCCCACGAAACAGACGAAGCCGGAACGGAATTCAGTCATCGCGCACCATTGGACCTGGACTCGACGGGGCTGAGCAGTACGGTGCCGATCCGGACCCGGCCGCGATGGTCGGGCCCACCCTCGGCGTGCAACCGCAGACCGTGTGACTCCACCTCGGAGCCGGGCAGCGGCACCCGGCCCAACTCCAAAGCCAGCAAGCCACCAACCGTGTCCACGTCGAGATCCTCCTCGAATTCCACGCCGTACAGCTCGCCGACATCTTCGATCGGCAGCCGAGCCGACACCCGGAACCGGTTGTCGCCCAAGTCTTCCACCGGTGCAACTTCGGCAGCGTCATACTCGTCGGCGATTTCTCCGACGATCTCCTCCAGCACGTCCTCGATGGTCACCAGGCCCGCGATCGCGCCGTACTCGTCGACCAGCAGCGTCATGTGATTGCGCGTCCGTTGCATCTCGCGCAGTAACTGATCGAGCGGCTTGGAGTCCGGAACGAAAACCGCCGGTCGCATCACCTCCGTCACCGCTGTCTCGCGACCGCTCGCCGATGAGTAATACGCCTGTTGCACACAGTCTTTCAGGTAGACCACGCCGACGATGTCGTCGACGTTCTCGCCGATGACCGGAATACGAGAGTGCCCACTGCGCACGGCCACCGATGTCGCCTCGGCGGCGGACTTGTCGTTCTCGATCCAAATCATCTCGGTGCGGGGCACCATCACCTCGCGGGCCGGAGTGTCGCCGAGCTCGAAAACCGACTCGATCATCCGCCGTTCGTCGGCGGCGACCACGCCGCGCTGCTGGGCCAGGTCGACGACTTCGCGCAGTTCGATCTCGGAGGCGAACGGGCCGTTACGGAAGCCCCGACCGGGCGTCAGCATGTTTCCGAGCACCACCAGCAGGCGGCTGATCGGGGTCAGCAGTACCGAAATCGCTTGCAGCGGGAGCGCCGACACCAGCGCGATGGAGTAGGCATTCTGACGGCCGAGCGTCCTCGGACCGACACCGATGACGACGAAGCTGATCACCACCATGACGGCCGCGGCGATGAAAAGACCCCAGTCGCGACTCACCTCTCGATAGCAGAACTGCGCCAGCAGAACCGTCGCGCTGATCTCACAGACGATCCGCAACAGCACCACCAAGTTGATGTATCGGGGGCGATCGGTCATGACCTTGGCCAGGCGCACGGCACCGGGCCGCTCATCGCGAACCATTTCCTGTACCCGCGCGATCGAGGCCGTGCTGACCGCCGCATCGATGGCCGCGAACACGCTACCCAGAGAGATCAGCAGGATCGCACCGAGCAGCGAAGCAGAGCTGTTCAATTCTCGAAATACCTTGATTTGTCTAGCAACCGCTGGTCTCGCTCGTGCTGGCGTTGGTTGCGGTAGAACTCGACCTGATCGGCAACCCACTCCTCGAGCAGGCGGCGCTGCAGGCCGAACATCTCTTTTTCTTCGTCCGGCTCGGCGTGGTCGTAGCCGAGCAGATGCAGGACGCCGTGAATGGTCAGCAGCGCCAGCTCATGCCCAGCGAGTGACCGGCGGCCGCGGCCTGCTCGGCGGCGAACTCGGGGCACAGCACGATGTCGCCGAGCATGGCCGGTCCCGGCTCCGGCGCGTCGGGGCGCCCGCCCGGCTCGCAGCTCGTCCATCGGGAAGCTCATCACGTCGGTCGGCCCGGGCAGGTCCATCCAGCGCATGTGCAGGTCGGCCATCGCGGCGATGTCCAACAGCACCATCGACAGCTCGGCGGCGGGTTGACGTCCATCTCGGTCGATGACGAACCTTGCGACGCTGATCAATTCGGATTCGGATGACGTCGATCCCGGATTCGTTGGCGACCTCGATGGTCATCGACCGCTCACCGCGTCGTACCGCGCGGAGCGCGTCGCGCCGGCGCGGTTCGACGTCAGCCGGGCTCGTCGTTCGTGTCGCGCGTAGGCGTCCACGATTTCGGCGACCAGCCGGTGACGGACCACGTCGGCGCTGGTCAGCTCCGCAGATGTGGATGTCGTCGATGCCGTCGAGGATATCGACCGCCGCGCGCAGACCCGATCGGTGGTCGCCCGGCAGGTCCACCTGCGTGATGTCGCCGGTGACAACGACTTTGGAGCCGAATCCCAGCCGCGTGAGGAACATCTTCATCTGTTCGGCGGTGGTGTTCTGCGCCTCGTCGAGGATGATGAACGCGTCGTTGAGCGTTCGGCCGCGCATGTATGCCAGCGGCGCGACCTCGATCACGCCCGGCCGCCATCAGCTTTGGGATCAGCTCGGGATCCATCATGTCGTGCAGCGCGTCGTAGAGCGGACGCAGGTACGGGTCGATCTTCTCGCTCAGCGTGCCGGGCAGAAAGCCAAGCCGCTCACCGGCCTCCACCGCGGGCCGGGTCAGGATGATGCGGGTGACCTGCTTGGCCTGCAGCGCGCTGACCGCCTTGGCCATGGCCAGGTAGGTCTTGCCGGTGCCGGCCGGGCCGATCCCGAACACGATGGTGTGGTCGTCGATCGCGTCGACGTAGCGCTTCTGATTGAGCGTCTTGGGCCGAATCGTCTTGCCGCGACGCGACAGGACGTCCAGCGTCAGCACCTCGGCCGGTGACTCGTTGCCGGTGCCGACCAGCATCGCGACGCTGTGCCGCACCCCTTCCGGGGTCAGCGGCTGGCCACCGCCGACGATCGCGACCAGTTCGGAGAGCGACCCGCTCGGCGAGCGCGACGTCAGCGGGTTCGCCGGACAGCGTCACGGCGTTGCCGCGCACATGTAGATCCGCGGCCAGGAGTCGTTCGAGAGCGCGCAAATTTTCGTCGGCGGAACCGAGCAGGCCCATGACGAGGTCGGGCGGAACGTCGATGCTGCTGCGAACCGGAGATGTGGACGGACCAGCAGCGTTGGTTTCGCGGGGCGTCACGTGCGTCCTAATGCCTGCTTTCTGGGGTGTAGCCAGCGGGTTAGCGTCTCGAGTCTACCGCCGGTCGGTGGACCAACCCAATGGTCAGCCGCTGGGTGACCCGCGTTCGGGCTGTTCCCACCGCGGCGTCAACACGCCCAGCGCGCCCAATGCGACGGCGGCCGCGGTCGAGGTGCGCAGCACGGTCGGGCCCAGCCGAACGGCGATGGCGCCGGCGCTCGACGATCGCGGCCAACTCGTCGGGAGCGATGCCGCCCTCGGGGCCGACCACCAACATCACCGACTTCGCCTGCGCCAAAGCCAGATCCGTCAACGGTCCGTCGGCCGACTCGTGCAGCGCCAGCACCGTGCCGCCCGGCGCCACCTCGTCGCGATCCGCTGGGTCAGCGCCGCAGTCGACAGCACGCCGTCGACCGACGGGATGTAGCGCGCGGCGGGATTGCTGTGCGGCGGCGCGGGCGACCGCGCGCCAGCGCCGCAGACCCTTGTCGGCGCGGACGCCGTCCCAACGGGCCACGCAGCGCGCGGCCTGCCACGCCACGAACGCGTCGGCGCCGGCTTCGGTGGCCAGCTCGATGGCCAGCTCGGAGCGCTCGGATTTCGGCAGCGCCTGGACCACGGTCACCGGCGGCCGGGCCGGCGCCACCTGCCAGCGGTCCACCACCCGGGCCCGCAGCCCGTCGCGGGCGGTCTGCTCGACGACGCAGCGGGCCAGCGCCGCCGGCGCCGTCGCCGAGGATCAGCTCCTCGCCGCACGCGGATGCGGCGCACGGTGGCGGCGTGGAAACCTTCGTCGCCGTCGACGACGGCCAGCTCACCGCTGCTCGGGCAGCGCGTCGATGTAGAACAGGCCAGGCGCAACTCACAGCCGTCAGCGCCCGGTGAAGGTTTCACGCAGCCGGCTGAACAATCCGCCGTTGGTGGCGGCGCGTGTGCGTCGACCTGACCTCGGCCACATCACGGCCGCGGCGGCTCTTGAACTCGCGCAGCAGATCGGCGTCTTGGTGGTCGAGCCGATCGGGCACCACCACCTCGATGTGGACGTGCAGGTCGCCGCGCACACCGGACCGCAGATGCGGCATGCCGTGGCCGCGCACGGGTCGTCACCGAACCGGGCTGGGTGCCCGCGGGGATGGTGATCTCGGTCAGGCCGTCGATGATCGCGTCGACGGTCACCGTGGTGCCCAGCGCCGCGTCGACCATCGGCACCGAGATCGTGCAGTGCAGATCGTCGCCGTCGCGCACGAAGATGTCGTGGGGCTGTTCGTGGATCTCGACGTACAGGTCGCCGGCCGGTCCGCCGCCGGGCCCGACCTCACCCTGGGCGGCCAGCCGGACCCGCATGCCGTCGCCGACGCCGGCGGGGATCTTGACGGCTGACCTCCCGGCGGGCCTGCACCCGGCCGTCGCCGCCGCACTGGTGGCACGGGTCGGGGATGACCTCGCCGACGCCGCGGCAGGTCGGGCACGGCCGCGCCGTCATGCACCTGGCCGAGCAACGAGCGCTGCACGGTCTGCACCTCGCCGCGACCGCCGCAGGTGTCGCAGGCCACCGGCGTCGAGTTGCCGTTGGTGCCCCGGCCCTGGCATCGGTCGCACAGCACCGCGGTGTCGACGGTGACCTGCTTGCTGACGCCGGTCGCGCATTCGGTCAGGTCCAGCCGCATCCGCAGCAGCGAGTCCGAGCCCGGCCGGACCCGTCCGACCGGCCCGCGCGAGCGTCGAACCGCCGCCGAAGAACGCCTCGAACACATCGCCCAGACCACCGAAGCCGCCGAAGCCACCGCCGCCCGCCGCCGCGTTCTCCAGCGGGTCGCCGCCCAGGTCGACGATGCGCCGCTTCTCCGGATCGGACAGCACCTCGTAGGCGACGCTGATCTCCTTGAACTTCGCCTGCGCGCGCCTCGTCGGGGTTGACGTCGGGATGCAGTTCGCGCGCCAGCTTGCGATACGCGCGCTTGATCTCCGCATCGCTCGCGTTCTTGCCCACGCCGAGCAGACCGTAATAGTCGCGTGCCACGCTTGACCTTCCTGAACTTTCCTGGCTCTTAGGCCCAGGTCGGCCGTGCCATGACGGCCATCAATGAATTGTGCCTGGAATGCGGGCTCATCGCGTACCCAGCACTTCGCCGATGTACAGAGCAACCGCAGCGACACTAGCGATAGTTCCCGGATAGTCCATCCGGGTGGGCCCGAGCACACCCATGCCGCCGTAGACGGTGCCGAGCTGCCGTAGGTGGTGGTCACCACCGACGTGCCCACCATCTGCTCGGCCTCGGTCTCGTGCCCGATGCGCACGGTGACCTTACCGGCCTCCTGCTGGGCGGCCAGCAGCCGCAGCACCACGACCTGTTCTTCGAGGGCTTCCAGGATCGAGCGCAGCGAACCGCCGAAGTCGGCGGTGTTGCGGGTCAGGTTGGCGGTGCCGCCCAGCAGCAGCCGCTCCTCGGTGTGCTCGACCAGCGTCTCGAGCAGCACCGTCGCCGAGCGGCCGACCGCATCGCTGAGGCTCTTCGACTGGCCGCTGCGACCGTCGAGCTGGGCGGCCAGGTCGGCGACCGCGACGGACGCCGCCGAGAGCTTCTTGCCGTCCAGCGCCTGCCCGAGCATCTCGCGCAGCTGGGACAGTTGGTGGTCGTCGATGACGTCGCCGAGTTCGACGACGCGCTGGTCGACCCGGCCGGTGTCGGTGATCACCACCATCAGCAGCCGGGCCGGGGTGAGCGCGATGACCTCCAGGTGCCGCACGGTCGAGGTCGACAGCGTCGGGTACTGCACGATCGGCGACCTGCCGGGTCAGTTGGGCCAGCAGCCGCACCGCGCGGCGCAGCACGTCGTCGAGGTCGACACCGGACTCCAGGAAGCTCTGGATGGCGCGCCGCTCGGCCGCGCGACAGCGGCTTGACGTCGTCGAGCCGGTCGACGAACTCGCGGTAGCCCTTTTCGGTCGGCACCCGACCGGAGCTGGTGTGCGGCTGGGTGATGTAGCCCTCGGCCTCCAGCACGGCCATGTCGTTGCGGACCGTCGCCGACGAGACGCCGAGGTTATGCCGGTCTACCAGCGACTTCGAGCCGATCGGTTCCTTGGTGGAGACGAAGTCGGCGACGATCGCGCGCAGCACCTGAAAGCGGCGCTCGTCGGCAGTTCCCATCCGGTCGACCCTCCTTACCCGACCAGTTTACGGGGATCACCAGCAACTACTGCGCCACCGTCGCCGCGCTAACCTCGTCCCAGCGTGGCCACGTCGGCGCAGTCGCGCCGGAAACGAGCCGCGGATGATCTTCAAGGGTGTGCGCGACGGCAAGCCGTACCCGGAGCACGGCCTGTCCTACCGGGACTGGTCGCGGATTCCGCCGCGGCAGATCCGGCTCGACGAATTGGTCACCACCACGACAGTGCTGGCGCTGGATCGCCTGCTGTCAGAGGACTCCACGTTCTACGGCGACCTCTTCCCGCACGCCGTGAAATGGAAAGGCGTCTGCTACCTCGAAGACGGCCTGCACCGCGCGGTGCGCGCGGCGCTGCGAAATCGCACCGTGCTGCATGCGCGGTTGCTCGACCTCGATGCGGTCACCCAGCACGCTGACCAGGCTTAGCGTCCGCCTCAGTTGACGGCGGTGGCCGCCTGCACCAATGCGAGCGCGGCGTCGTGCTGCAGCACCCAGGTGCCACCCTGATCGACGAACGCGAGTTTTTCTCGACCGGACCGGCGAACTTCGGTCCGTGATCGCGACGTCGGCCCTGGCCCCGTTGGCCCGATCGGCTCGATGTTGCTGAAGGCAAACTGCTCCGGGAAGTTTCCGTTGCGGAAGGCCTTGCGCAGGTCGTGGTCGGCAACGTGGCCCTCGCCGGGCGGGATTCCGTTCTCCACCAGGCCGACTTTGGTCTCGTAGCCCACGCCTGGGTCGGTGACGCGGTTGCAACGTCGGACAACTGTTCCGGGCTCGGCAGCGGCGGCTGGCCCGGCGCGGGCGGCGGCGGGTCGAGCGGCGCGCTGAGCACGACGGGCACTACCTGCGGTGCGGGTGCGCCGCTGGAGGCCAGTGAGGTCGCGCCAGCCGCGGCGGCTCCCATAGCGGCCACGGCGGCCACCCCGGTGGCGAACAATTTCACGGTCATCGTTGTCCCTTCGATTTGGATATCGATGTCATTCTGCTTGTCATCGCGTGATCCCCGGCGACCTGGGTACCGGCGTGTCGTATTGCCTGTTGCGCTAGATCAAAACCACCCCGAGCTGGGCTGGCAAGAAATTGCGCCTAGCCGACCTGAATTCGCCACTCGGCGGCGTCGCGCTGCTGGCGCCAGAAGTCCTCGAAACGCCCACCCGCGGTGAGCAAGTCGTCGACCGTACCGTCCTCGACGATGGTGCCCGCATCGAGGAACAGCACTCGGTCGGCATGGCGGATGCTGGCCAGCCGGTGAGCAACGATCACCTTGGTGCGTAATTGCGGATCCGCGGTGAGCGCGTCGACCACGGCGGCCTCGTTCTCGGTGTCCAGCGCGCTGGTCGCCTCGTCGACGAGCAGGATCGGCGCCGGTTTGAGCAGGGCGCGGGCGATGCTGACCCGCTGCCGTTCACCACCGGACAGCGCCGAGCCGGCTTCGCCGACCACCGTGTCGGCCCCCGCGGCCAGTCTGCCGGTGAGCTCGTCCACCCGGGCCAGCGCGACGGCGCGGCTGAACTGCGCCTCGTCGGCGGTGGGATCTCCGGCCGCGATGTTCTCGCGGATGGTCCCGTGGAACAGGTAGGGGTGTTGGAACACCACGCTGGTCGCCGCGCGGCGGGCCTCGGCGTCGAGCGTCGCCACATCGACGCCGTCGACCAGGACGCGGCCGTGGCCGGGCTGGTACAGGCCGGCGATCAGCGCCAGGATCGTGCTCTTGCCCGAACCGGACGGTCCGACGATCGCCGTGGTGCTGCCCGGTCGCAGCGCGAAGCTCACGCCGTTCAGCACCGGCGCGCTTGCGCCATCGTAGCCGAAGGTGACGTCGTCGAACTCGATGAGCGGCGCCTCCTGCGGGCCGCGACGGGTTTCGGTTCCGGCGGTCATCACCGGGGCGCTGAGCACCGCGCGGATCCGGTCCAGCGTCGCGCGGGTGCTCTCCAGCGCCGGCCCCAGCTCACTGATCGAGGTGAACGGCTCCAGGTAGCGGGCGATCACGACGATCAGCGCGACCGCCTCCGGCACGCTCAACGTGTGGGTGACCGTCAAAACGGTTGTCGCACCGGCGAACAGGATCAGTGCGAGCTGGCTGGCCAGGCTGAACAGCAGCTGGCCGGGAACCTGCATGGTCAGCAGCCGCATCGTCGCCCCGTGCTGGGCGGCCAGCGCGTCGCCGACCATACTTCGGGCCGGCTCGACGCGCCGCGCGGCGCGCAACGCCTGCTGGGTGCGGGCGAATTCGATGATCCGTTCGGTCAATGACGTATTCGCTTCAGCGGCAGCCTGATCGGCACGACGGGCCAGCCGGGCCGAAGCCCACAACGCTCCGAGGAGCAATGGCACACCGCCCATGGCGGCGGCGCCGAGTTGCCAGGACACCGGCAGCAGAGCCACCGCGATCGCGGCCGGCAGTAGCACCGCGGTGACCAGCGGGGTGAGCAGGTTCACGGCCAGCCCGACCAGTTCCGGTCCGGTCGCGGCGATCGCCTGCCGAGCCGTCGCGGTGTTGCCGGCGCTGAACCACTCCAGACGCACCTCCGGCAACTGATCGGCCACGTCGTGCTGGGTGTGGTCGAGCACCGCGAAGCCGAGGTCGAAACCGATTCGCGCAGTGGCGGTGTCGATCGCCCAGCCGGCCACCGTCGCGGCGGTGAGCCAGCCCAGCCAGCACAGGGCGTGCTGCGGCGCGCTGCTGAACAACGCCCCCACCAACGGGACCAGCAGGACGGTGCCGACAGCCCGCACGATCACCGAGATCACCGCGAGCACGGCGTACAGCAGAACCTTGCCGCGACGCTCGGCCGGGACCAGGCCGATCCAGGTGCGGATCATCGTATGGCCTCCTGTGCTGAGGTGGCGGTGACCTGATCGCGGCGGCCGCTGTCCCACAGTCGGCGGTAGCGTCCGTCGGCGGCCAGCAATTCGTCGTGGGTGCCCTGTTCGGCGATCCGGCCGTGGTCGAGCACGACGATCTGATCGGCACCGACGATGGTGTGCAAACGGTGAGCGATCACCAGTACCGTGCGGTCTCGGGTCAAGCGGTTCAGCGCTTGCTGCACAAGGTATTCCGACTCGGGGTCGGCGAAGGCGGTGGCCTCGTCGAGGATCAGGACCTGCGTGTCGGCGAGGATCGCCCGGGCGATCGTCAACCGTTGGCGTTCCCCGCCGGACAGGCCGCTGGCAGCGCCGAGCATGGTGTCGTAGCCGTCGGGCAGGCGGAGTATGCGCTCGTGGATCTGCGCCTCCCGTGCCGCGGTCTCGATCTGAGCGGGCGTGGCACCGGGGACGGCCAGCGCGATGTTCTCGGCGACGGTGCCGTGCACGAGCTGGGTTTCCTGCAGGACGAATCCGACCCGGGTGTAGAGCCCGTCGGCGGTCAACGATCGGATGTCTTGTCCATCAACGGTGATCGCGCCCTGCTGCACGTCGTAGAAGCGGGCCAGCAGCGCGGCCAGCGTCGACTTCCCCGACCCGGACGGGCCGACCAGCGCGGTAACCGTGCCGGGCCGCAGGGTCAGCGACACGTCGTGGACGACCGGAACTCCGGGTCGGTAGCCGAAGGTCACGCGGTCGAATACCACGGTGCCCGAGGTGTCATCGGGTGCTTCGCGTGGGTGGTCGCGCACCGAGAGTTCCGGTTCGTCGAGGGTGATCTGCAGGCGGCGGGCGGCCAGCAGGCCCGCGCGGATGCCGCCCAGCCCGTAGGCGATGTTGAGCAGCCGGGCGCCGAATGTGGTGCCCAGCAGCAAGAACGGCAGCAGGTCGACCGGCTTCATCTGGCCGCCAACGACCAGCAGGGTGCCGGTCCCGACGATCAGCCACAGGAACGTGGTGGGGCGGGTGACCAGATCCATCAGAGTCTTCTTGCCGGCCAGCGGTCGCTGCCAGTCGGTGAGGAAGCCGACGTATTCGTCGAGGCGGCGACGGAAGCTCGATGCGGCGGCGCCGCCGAAGACGCGGATCACCGGTTGGCCCTCGAGGTAGGCGCCGGCCTCGCTGCTCATCCGCTCGGCCCAGCGTTGCGACTGCGGAATGCGCGGACCGGACTGAATCGTCATCGACGATGTCAGCACCAGATAGACCAGCACCGGGACGAACAGCACCAGCGCCACCCGCCAGTCGACGACGAACAAGTAGACCAGCACCGCCAGCGGTGCGATCACCGCGGCGACCGCGTCCGGAATGGCGTGGGTGACCAGGTAGTGCAGCGACAGTGTGTCGTCGGCGACCAGTTGTTTGATCGACCCCGAACCGCGAGCGGTGAACCACCCCAACGGCAATCGCGACAGCTTGCTCAGCAATCGCGAGCGCAGGTCGCTGGCGAAGCGGGCATCCACGACATGCAGCCACAGCGTCAGCGCGGCACCCAGCAGGGTGCCGACCCCGAGCAGCGCCACCGCCGCGATGCCGATCTCGCGCAGTCGTGCAGGCTCGGCGCCGGACACCAGCAGCCTGGCCAATTCCACCAGTAGCAGGAACGGCGCCAGCTGAACCAGCGTGATGATCGCTTGCAGCACACCGGAGGCGATCAGCGCCGAGCGCAGCGGGGCGAGCAAGCGGCCGGCGGCCTGGGCACGCCAGCTCCCTTTGGCGGCTGTTTGTTCATCCTGGACGACAACGACTTCCGGCTCTGCCGTGACCGGATCAGCACTGAGTGCGACGGTGTCGACAACCGTCGCCTCTTTGTCGCCGCGGCGGATACCCATCGCGCGCCCGGCGCTCCAATAGGCCTGCGCGTGGATCTCGGACTTGGGGAAGCCGAAGTCGTCGCGCAGCCGGGTCCGAACGTGCTTGAGCGTGGTGGCTTCCGGTGTCGCCCAGGCATACCAGTCCGACCAGTCCCGGGTCTCGATGGCAGCGGCGAGCGATTTCTCGTCGCGTCGACTGACCCAGTGCAGCCGCAATCGCGGATGCTCAGCGATCGGGATCTGCCGGTCGTTGTCGTCGTGCTGTTCGAGATACACCTCGATCGGCACGTCGTCTCCGACGATTCCGATGATGCCGTTGATCCCCGGGATCGACGCGGAATCACCGATCAAGAGGTAGCCGGCCGGCTGCTCGTCGGGTGTGTCGAAACGCGACGAGCCCATCAGCGACATCACCGCGATGGTCGCTCCGGGTTCGACGGTGCGGGCCCACATCGACGCCGGGCCGGCTGGGTCGTGCAGCACCACGTCGACGGCGAAACGACCGGCGGGCACGTCGGCTTCGGAGATCGTGTAGGCGCGCTGAAATTCGGTGGTCGACCCCTCGGGGTCAGGGAACCAGAACCGGAGCCAGGCGGCGGGTTCGGCCTGGGCGTCTTGGAACAGCGTGGGTGATTGCATCCGGATCCGCACGAAATGGGGTGCGATGCTCACGGTTTCGATGACGGTCGCGGTGTGGTCGCGGGCGCCGAAGCCCCGCAGCATCGCACCCTGGAAACCGCGGGCCATCAGTGGCCCATCGACTCGCGGAGACTCCGGGGCCGCATGTCGGTCCAGTTCTCTTCGACGTAGGCCAGGCATTCCGCGCGACCGGCCGCGCCGAAGACCGTGCGCCAGCCCGACGGGATGTCGGCGAACGTCGGCCACAAGCTGTGCTGGTCTTCGTCGTTGACGAGGACGACGAACGTGCCGTTCTCGTCATCGAAGGGGTTGGTGCTCATCATCTCTCCTGGTCGAGGCTCTCGTGGTGAGGGAAGGTGCGCTGCGGCCCAGATCGGCGCCCAGCACCCGGTCGGACAGCAGCCCCAGGCAACTGAGGTTAGGGAAGCCGGGCCCCTGGTTGAGCCCGGCGAGGTTGGGCAAGAACAACTTCGGCGCGACGTCGACGACAGCGAGGTCGTGCCCGATGGCTTCTTGGACGCGATCCCCGGTCAGCGGGCCGCCCAGGCCCAGCTCCAGCAGGTCCAGGGCGTCCTGACTGAACAGCGAGGTGAACCACAACGGGTCGGCGCCCGACCCGTCGATGACCAGGTCGAAACCGTGCACGGTTTCCAGGTTTTCGCTACCCCGGTTGGTGGATAGCGTCAACCGGATCTGCTCGTCACGACCGACCGCATGAGCCACCCGGCCGCGCAGGTGACGGATGCGGTCGTCGGCCAGCAACGCGTCCTGGACGTTGGACGAGAACACCCCGCGGTCAGTGCGGGCGATCGCGTCGCGCCGCTCGTCCACCGTCAGCGCCGTCCAGTCGCTGGGGTCGGAGAACAGCGCGTTCTCGAAGAAGCTCTCGCCGCGGGTGAACAGGGTCACCTGCGGCGAGATGACCGTGATGGTGGAAACCCGATGCCGGAACAGCTCGTTGAGCATCGCGGCGGCGGTCTCGCCGCCGCCGATCACCGCGACCCGCTCCGCGTTGATCCGGTCTTGCTGGCCGGCGCGATGCCAGAACTGAGCAATGGACAGCACCCGCGGATTGCCCGGCAGCAGCGACCGCTCGGCTTGTCCGGGTCCGGTGATCATCAGACCGTCGGCGTGCACGCATGTTTCGTCGGTGTGCAACGCCCATTGCTCGCCGTCCACCGCGAGGCGCTCGACCTCTCCGTAGACCACGGTCATGCCGATCTCGTCGGCCACCCAGCGCAGATATTGACTCCACCGCCGATGGGTCGGCGCCGGGCGGCCGCGGTCGATCCACTGCGCGAACTGACTGGTGGCGATCAGGTAGGACTGCCAGCTGTGCCGGGTCATCCGTTCGTCGAGTTCGCCGTTGCGGCGCGGCACCAGCGACGAGCGGTACGGGAAGCCGACGTCCTTTTCCGGGCTAGTGCCCAGCCGTTGCGCGCCGTCGGTCCAGCCACCGCTGGCCTGCCAGTTGGCCCCGACTCCGGTCCGTTCGATGGCCACCACGTTCGGCGCTTCGACGCCCATCTCGCTCAGCACATGCGCCTTGGCGGCAACCGCCACCGCTTTCACACCGGCGCCCAGCACGGCAAGCGTGGTCATCGCACCATCTCCTCGAGCGCCTGCGTCCAAAGCT
>CAWGPB010000003.1:0-136951 GCA_963824335.1 uncultured Actinomycetota bacterium | reverse complement strand
CCCGACACGGGCGCGCCGCTCCGCGGCGAGGACGGGCTTGTGCAGAAGGTGCCCGCCGGCGAGCCCGGTCTGCTGCTCAGCCCGGTCACCAGGTTGCAGCCGTTCGACGGCTACACCGACCCGAAGGCCAGTGAAAAGAAGTTGGTGCGAAACGCCTTCCGCAAGGGCGACTGCTACTTCAACACCGGCGACGTGATGAGCCCGCAGGGCATGCGCCACGCCGCTTTCGTCGACCGGCTCGGCGACACCTTCCGCTGGAAAGGCGAGAACGTCGCCACCACGCAGGTGGAGCGGGCGCTCGGGTCGGACAAGTCGATCGAGGAGTGCACGGTCTTCGGCGTGGAGGTTCCTAACACCGGCGGCCGGGCCGGGATGGCCGCAGTCAAGCTGCGCGACGGCGCCGACTTCGACGGCAAGGCGGTCGCCGGGACCGTCTTCGAGCAATTGCCGACGTACGCGATGCCGCTGTTCATCCGGGTGGTCGACGACCTGGAACACACCACCACGTTCAAGAGCCGCAAGGTCGACCTGCGCGAGCAGGCCTACGGTGCTGACGTCGAGGATCCGCTGTACGTGCTGGCCGGGCGGGATGAGGGCTACGTGCCGTTCTACGACGGCTACGCCGACGATGTCGCCGGCGGGAAGCGACCGCAGGGCTGACAGCCTCGACGCGCTTGCCGCTCCCGCACCATCTGCCACACCCGTACCACGAGCTGGGTGCCACTCTTTTTCGAAATCGTGCTCACATGCGATATCACGTGGCCGGGTGATATCGCATGTGGTGCGAAAACGAAAAAAGACAGTCGTCCAACTGAGCTACCCATGTGACTCGTGGGGTTCAGGGCGAGGCTCGTGCGCACCCGGTGCGGACAGCGGGCACCATGGAGGGGTGCAGTCCACCTTGTGCGGTCGCCGCGTGAGTGATGAGCGCGCGCTGATCATGGCGATCGTCAACCGAACCCCGGACTCCTTCTACGACCGTGGCGCCAACTTTGCCGACGATGCGGCCCAAGCCGCCGTGCACCGTCTCATCGCCGAGGGCGCCGATGTGATCGACGTGGGCGGGGTCAAAGCGGGCCCGGGGGAGAGCATCGACACCCGCGCCGAGATCGCCCGGGTGGTGCCGTTCATCGAGTGGCTGCGCGACGCCTATCCCGACCAACTGATCAGCATCGACACCTGGCGTTCGGAGGTGGCCAGGCTGGCCTGCCGGGCCGGCGCGGATCTGATCAACGACAGCTGGGGCGGCTATGATCCCGCGATGCCCGAGGTAGCGGCCGAATTCGGCGCCGGCCTGGTGTGCTCGCACACCGGGGGTGCGCGGCCACGCACGCGTCCGTTCCGGGTCAGCTACGGCATCAGCACCCGCGGGGTGGTCGATGACGTGATCAGTGAACTCACCACTGCGGCGGAAAAAGCCGTTGCCGCCGGGGTGGCTCGCGACCGTGTTGTGATCGACCCGACCCACGACTTCGGCAAGAACACCTTCCACGGGTTGGCGCTGTTGCGGCATCTGGAAGATCTTGTAAACACGGGGTGGCCGATATTGATGGCGTTGAGCAACAAAGATTTCGTCGGGGAGACTCTTGGGGTGGACCTGACCGAGCGGCTGGAGGGAACCCTGGCCGCCACCGCCCTGGCAGCTGCGGCGGGCGCCCGGATGTTCCGGGTGCACGAGGTCGGGCCAACCCGACGGGTGTTGGAGATGGTGGCGTCGATCAGTGGGCAACGCCCGCCGGCGCGCACCGTGAGAGGACTGGCATGACGGCATCTGAGCTGGTCGATCTCGCCGCTGAGGGGGCGCTGGCCGCCTCGCCCGGCGACGTCTGGCTGGCCGACCGGAGCTGGACCCGTCCACAGTGGACGGTCGAGGAGCTGCTAGCGGCCAAGGCCGGGCGGACGATCTCGGTGGTCCTGCCTGCCCTCAACGAGGAAGACACCGTCGAATCGGTGATCGAGAGCATCTCGCCGCTGGTCGGCGGGCTGGTCGACGAGCTGATCGTGCTCGACTCGGGATCCACCGACGACACCGAGATCCGCGCGATCGCCGCGGGCGCGCGCGTCGTCACCCGCGAGCAGGCGCTGCCCGAGATCGCGCCCCGGCCCGGTAAAGGCGAGGTGCTCTGGCGTTCGCTGGCTGCCACCAGCGGCGACTTCGTGGTCTTCGTCGACTCGGACCTGATCGAGCCGCACCCGATGTTCGTACCGCGGCTGCTCGGCCCACTGCTCACCGACGACGGCATTCACCTCGTCAAGAGCTTTTACCGGCGGCCTTTGAATACCGGGGACGCCCCCAGCGGCCGCGAGGGTGCCACCGGCGGCGGGCGGGTCACCGAGCTGGTGGCCAGGCCGCTGCTGGCCGCGCTGCGGCCCGAGCTGGGCTGCGTTCTGCAACCGCTGGGCGGCGAGTACGCCGCCACCCGGGAACTGCTGACGTCGGTGCCGTTCGCGCCCGGCTACGGCGTCGAGATCGGTCTGCTGATCGATACCTACGACCGGCTGGGCCTGGACGCGATCGCCCAGGTGAACCTCGGTGTGCGGGCGCACCGCAACCGCCCGCTGGCCGAGCTGGGGCCGATGAGCCGTCAGGTCGTCGCGACGCTGTTGTCGCGCTGTGGCATTCCGGACTCCGGCGTGGGGCTGACCCAGTTCTTCGTCGACGGAGACGGCTACACCCCGCGCACCTCGACGGTGTCGCTGGCCGACCGGCCGCCGATGAACGCCATCAAGCCGCGCTGACACAAACTCGTCGGACCGATAAGGCAATATCGACGCCGTGGCGTTGGTGTTGCTGTACGTGGTGGTCTTGGTCCTGGTAGCGATCGTGCTGTTCGGGGTGGCCAGTCTGCTGTTCGGTCGCGGTGAGCCGCTGCCCCCGCTGCCCCGGGGCACCACGCCGACGGTGTTGCCGGCATCGGGTGTGACGCGGGGAGACGTCGAGGCGGTCAAGTTCACCCAGACGCTGCGCGGATACAAGACCAGCGAGGTGGACTGGGTGCTGGATCGGCTCGGTCAGGAGCTCGACCTGCTGCGGGGCCAGCTGTCGTCCGTGCATGCTGCGGCTGCCGCCGACGAGGCCGATGACGGCCCTGCAGCCGAGGACGAGCAGGAGCCCGCGTGAGCGGGTCCGACGACGGACTGGTCCGCTGCGACTGGGCGGTCGGCAAGCCGGGCAGCGCCGATTTCGGGCTCTACCGCGACTACCACGACAAGGAGTGGGGCCAGCCGCTGCACGGGCAGGTGCCGCTGTTCGAGCGGATGAGCCTCGAGGCCTTTCAGAGCGGGCTGTCCTGGCTGATCATCCTGCGTAAACGCGAAAACTTCCGGCAGGCGTTCGCCGGTTTCGACCCCGCGAAGGTGGCTCGCTTCACCGACGCCGACGTGGCCCGGCTGATGGCCGACGAGGGCATCGTCCGCAACCGGGCCAAGATCGTCGCGACCATCGCCAACGCGCGGGTCGTGGCCGATGACCCGGGCGACCTCTCGGAGCTGCTGTGGTCCTTCGCGCCGGCCCGGCGGCGTCGTCCCGAGACCCTGGCGGACGTTCCCGCCACGACGCCGGAATCCACCGCCATGGCACGCGAATTGAAGCGTCGCGGGTTCCGTTTCGTCGGCCCCACGACCGCGTACGCACTGATGCAGGCAACCGGGATGGTCGACGATCACCTGCGGGCTTGCTGGGTTCCTTCCACCGCCGACAATGCGGCCCGCCGGGCGGGCCGCTGAGGAGGCGGACAGTTGGGCCGGAGCGGCTTGATGAAACGCCGAGCCGGAGGTCATGTGCACCTGGCCACACTCATAGGGAACAATGGACTGGTGAATGTGCAGTTGAGGGGCCAGCTCGAATCTGGAGGGAGCGCTCGATGGCGGCGATGAAGCCCCGGACCGGTGACGGTCCACTGGAAGCGACCAAGGAGGGGCGCGGCATCGTGATGCGGGTACCGCTGGAGGGCGGTGGCCGACTCGTCGTCGAGCTGACACCCGACGAAGCCGCTGCCCTGGGTGACGAACTCAAAGGCGTCACCAGCTAAACCGCCGCCGTTATGCGCACACTTTCTGGTAGATCTCCAGCGTCTGCTGCGCGATCTGTGCCCACGAGAACTCCGCGATGCAGCGTTGCCGCCCCGCTCGGCCATAACGCTCCGCCCGCTCCGGATCGGCCACCACTGCGTTGACCGCCCGGGCGATCCGGGTCTGGTAGCCCGCGGCGTCGTCCGGGTCGTAATGCACCAGCGAACCCGTCACCCCGTCGTCGACCACCTCGGGTATGCCACCCACGTCGGAAGCGACGACTGCGGTGCCGCAGGCCATCGCCTCCAGGTTGACGATCCCCAGCGGCTCATAGACCGACGGGCATACGAAAGCCGTTGCGGCCGAGAGTATCTCGCGAATCTTACCGATCGGCAGCATCTCTCTGACCCAGAACACTCCGGTGCGTGACGCAGACAGCTCCGCTACCCCGGCGCTCACCTCGGCGGCGATCTCCGGGGTATCGGGAGCTCCGGCGCACAGCACCAATTGCACGTCGGGATCGAAGTCGTGCGCGGCCGCCAGCAGATGGGAGACGCCCTTCTGCCGAGTGATCCGGCCGACGAACGCGACGACGGGACGGCTGAGGTCCACGCCCAGCTCGGCCAGCACCGACTCGCCCGGCACCGGCTCGGCCGGATACCAGACGTCGGTGTCGATTCCGTTGCGCACGACGTGGACTCGGCCGGGATCGACGGTCGGGTAGACCCGCAGCACATCGCCCCGCATGCCCGAGCTGACGGCGATCACCGCGTCGGCGGCGTTGACCGCGGTGTGCTCCACCCACGACGAGATCCGGTAGCCGCCGCCGAGCTGTTCGGCCTTCCACGGCCGCAATGGCTCCAGCGAGTGCGCGGTCAACACGTGCGGCACGCCGTGTAATAACGACGCCAGATGCCCGGCCATCCCGGCGTACCAGGTGTGGCTGTGCACGACGGTGGCTTCCGCGGCGGCGGCCATCACCAGATCCGCCGACAGGGTCGACAGCGCCGGGTTCGCGCCCCGCAGTTGGGTGTCCGGTTGGTAGGTGAACGCCCCCGGCCGCGGCGCGCCCATGCAGTGCACGTCGACCTGACACAGGTTGCGCAGTTGCGCGACGAGCTCGGTCACGTGTACTCCGGCCCCGCCGTAGACCTCCGGCGGATACTCCCGAGTCATCATCGCCACGCGCATACTCGGCACCGTAGTAGTCGCCGGCGAACCCCGCAGGGCCCGACCCCTCACCGGCATGTGAGCCTTGTCTCGCCGAAGGGAATCACATTTGTTGGTGGACAATCCGTCAGCGTGGGTATTCATGAGCTTGATCTGGCAGGGGTTCGCGGCGGCCGTTAGGTTTGATGCATGAGGGAAGCACCACACGTGCTGGGCATTGTGCTGGCCGGGGGTGAGGGCAAGCGGCTCTACCCGCTGACCGCCGACCGCGCGAAGCCCGCCGTTCCCTTCGGCGGTGCCTATCGACTGATCGACTTCGTGCTGTCCAACCTCGTCAACGCCCGATATCTGCGGATCTGCGTTCTCACGCAGTACAAGTCGCACTCGCTGGACCGTCATATCTCGCAGAACTGGCGATTGTCGGGTCTGGCCGGCGAGTACATCACCCCGGTTCCGGCCCAGCAGCGCCTCGGCCCACGCTGGTACACCGGCTCGGCGGACGCGATCTATCAATCGCTCAACCTGATTTATGACGAGGATCCGGATTACATCGTGGTTTTCGGCGCCGACCACGTCTACCGGATGGATCCCGAGCAGATGCTGGCCTTCCACGTCGAAAGCGGCGCCGGCGCCACGGTGGCCGGGATTCGGGTGCCTCGCGCGGAGGCCAGCGCGTTCGGGTGCATCGACGCCGACGAGTCCGGTCGTATCCGCAGCTTCGTCGAGAAGCCGGTCGAGCCGCCGGGTACGCCCGACGATCCGGAAGCCACCTTCGTGTCGATGGGCAACTACATCTTCACCACCAAGGTGCTCATCGACGCGATCCGGGCCGACGCCGACGAAGACAATTCCGATCACGACATGGGCGGCGACATCATCCCGCGGCTGGTGTCCGACGGGAGGGCGGCGGTCTACGACTTCAACGACAACGACGTGCCCGGCGCCACCGACCGCGACCGCGGTTACTGGCGTGACGTCGGGACGTTGGACGCGTTCTACGACGCCCACATGGATCTGGTGTCGGTGCACCCGGTGTTCAACCTCTACAACCGGCGCTGGCCGATCCTCGGCGCTTCGGAGAATTTGGCGCCGGCCAAGTTCGTCAACGGCGGCTCGGCCCAGGAGTCCGTGGTCGGGGCCGGCAGCATCATCTCCGCTGCGTCGGTGCGCAACTCGGTGCTGTCGTCCAATGTCGTCGTCGACGACGGCGCGATCGTGGAGGGCAGCGTGATCATGCCGGGTGCGCGGGTCGGCCGTGGCGCGGTGGTCCGCCACGCGATCCTGGACAAGAACGTCGTCATCGGACCCGGCGAGATGGTCGGGGTCGACCTGGAGAAGGATCGCGAGCGCTTTGCGATCAGCGCCGGCGGCGTCGTCGCTGTAGGCAAGGGCATCTGGATCTAGCGTCGCGGAGGCCGCGAAACAGAAGCCAGGGTTGTTGGCTGGCCGAATCCACAGCCGCTAATGCTGTTTCGCGTCCAGTCCTTACGTCTGCACGTCCCGGCGGCGAAAAGCGGCCATGCCCAGTGCGACCAGCGCGACGTCGATCGCCAGCAGAGCCAGCAGCGGAACCGGCGTGAATGCGTCGCGGGTGATCGGCGGGATGTGGGCGAACGGCTCCAAGTCGAGTACCCACTGCGGAAGGCCCGACAGCTCCCCGATCAGATACAGCGCGACGAATCCGACCAGCACGCCCCACGCCACCGGGCTGAATCGTGGTGCCAGCCCGAACAGCGCGACCGTGACCGCGGCGGGCAGCCACACCGCGGGGAGTTGAACCAGCGCGGTGCCCACGACCATCAGTAGCTTGCCGCTGACGTCGTGCGCGGCGATCCCGTAGGTCACCCCGGCGACGATCCCGGCGATCACGATCGCCAAGGCCGACCCCGCCAGCGCGAGCACGAGATGGCCGGTCAGCCAACGGCTTCGACCCACCGATCCGCTCAGTAGCGTCTCGGCCCGCTGACCGGCCTCCTCCTGGTGCAGGCGCAGGATCAGCGAGATGGAGAACGCTGCGGCCATCATGCCCAGCATGCAGAACGCGGCCGCGACGAACGCCTGCTCCACGACCTCGGTGCCGCCCATGCAGACCACGATGCCGCGCGCGGCATCGTCACCGAGTTCGTCGCCGATGCCGTGCACGATGCTGCCGATCAGCATGCCGTACAGGCACAGCCCGACGGTCCACAGCAGCAGAGCACCGCGGTCCAACCGCCAGGCCAGCCCGAAGGCGTTGCGCAGCAACGGCGTTGCGCCGGACCGACCCGGGCGTTCGGCGATCAGCCCGGCGCCGACGTCGCGGCCGGCGAGTAGTCGGTAGGCCAGCGCGGTGAGCAGCACCGTTGCGGCCACATGCAACAGCAGCACCCACCACCGGTCGCCCGCGTACGGGCGGACTTGCAGTGACCAGCCCAGCGGCGAGAGCCACGACAACGCCGCCCACCCGGCGTCGCCGGCGGCGCGCAGCGTGAATGCGGTTGCCAGCATGGCGAATGCGGCCCCGCGGGCGAACCGCGCGCTCGTCGACAGCTGAGCTGTCACCGCCGCAACCGCGGTGAACACCAGACCGGAGCAGGCCAGCGCCGCGCCGAACGCCAGCGACCCGGATGGTGCAACGCTGGTGCCCAGCAGACCGGCCGCGCCGAGCGCACCGGTGAGCACTGACGCCCCGGACGACAACACCGCCGCGGCGGTCAGGCTGGCGTAGCGGCCGACCGCGGTCGAGTCGATCAGTTCGGCGCGGCCGGTTTCCTCGTCGGCGCGGGTGTGGCGGATGACGGTGAGGATGACCGCGACGCCGATCAGCAGATGGAACATGCCGGCTTTCCAGATGCCGGTCGCACCGAGACTGTCGTTGTAGATGTTTCCGTACAGCGCCCGCTGCGCCGGGCTGGCCATGATGGTCGCGGCGAAGCCGGCGCGGGCCGCCTGGTCGGGGTAGACCTTGTCGATGCCGCCGATATAGACGGTTGCCAGCGGCGTCGACAGCAGTAACACCCAGAGCGGCATCACGATCCGGTCGCGCCGCAGGTAGAGCCGGAGCATCCCGAGTGTCCCGGTGAAGGCCGAGCTGTGTTGCGGCGCTTCGGCTGGCCGCTGCAGCGTGGTCGTCATGAACTTGCCAACTCGCGGCCGTAGTGCCGCATGAAGAGTTCCTCCAGCGTGGGCGGCTGGCTGACCAGGCTGCGAACGCCGGTGTCACCGAGCACCCGGATGAGTTCGCCGAGGCCTTCGCTGTCGACGTGCGCGTGCAGCGTGGTCCCCTCGTAGCTGACGTCCTCGACGCCGCGGATGCGGGTGAGATCGCCGGGGTCGCGGAGCAAGTCAGCGGTGATCGACGTCCGGCTGAGGTGCCGCATCGATTCCAGTGTCCCGCTTTCCACGGTCTTGCCGGCGCGGATGATCGTCACCCGCTGGCACAGCCGCTCGGTTTCGGCGAGGATGTGGCTGGACAGCAGCACCGTGGCGCCGCGATCGCGGGCCTCGCTGACGCATTGCGCAAAGACGTTCTCCATCAACGGGTCCAGGCCGCTGCTCGGCTCGTCGAGGAGCAGCAGCCGGGCCCGCGACGAGAAGGCGGAGATCAGCGAGACCTTCTGCCGGTTGCCTTTGGAGTAGGTTCGCGCTTTCTTGTGCGGGTCGAGTTCGAAGCGGTCGATCAATTCGGCGCGCCGGTTCTCGTCGATACCACCACGCATGCGGGCCAGCAGGTCAATGGTTTCGCCGCCGGTCAGGTTCGGCCAGAGCGTGACATCGCCTGGGACATAAGCGATCTGGCGGTGCAGGTCGACCGCGTCGATCCACGGGTTGCCACCCAGCAGGCGGATGGTCCCGCTATCGGCTTTCACCACGCCCAGCAGGATCCGGATCGTAGTCGAGTTTCCGGCTCCGTTGGGCCCGAGGAAACCGTGCACCTCGCCCTCGGTGACCGTCAGCTCGAGACCGTCGAGCGCCCGTGCCTTGCCGAAAGTCTTGGCCAGATTGTGGATCTCAATCGCTTGCATCTGTCTCTCCTTGTGCTTCGGCCTGAGCCAGAAAGGCGTCGTACATGTGGCCGTCGGTCATCAGGCCGTCGGTGTACAGCTCGAGTGCCGGCAGCAGCATGTCGTTGGCGTAGTCGCGCAACACGGTCCGCAGATCGGTTGCGGTCTCGTGCATCTGGATGTAGAGCATGAATCCGCCGCCGCCGGTGATCGCCAGATACTTGGCCCGGGCGGCGGGGTCGCGGCTGGGCTTCAGGATGCCGCTGCGGACCCCCTCGTCCAGGTAGCTCGCGGCGTTGTCCATCATGGTCTGCCAGAACGTCTTGGCCAGCTCGCCGCCGGACTGCATGCTGCGTACCAGGTAGGCCGTCAGCGGTGCGTATTCCTCGATCTCGGCCATCGCGGCGAACCAGGTTGCCGGGTCGCTGGAGTTCATCGCCTCGGACTTGCTGCTCCGGATCTCTTCGGCGACATAGTCGTCGCAGGCCTTGCGCAGGCCGTCCTTGGACCCGAAGTGGTGGATGACGAGCGCCGCGCTCACGCCGGCCACTTCGGCGATCGAGCGGAGGCCCACTCCGAAGCCCTTGTCGCCGAACTGCTTGATCGCCGCGTCGCGGATTCGGGCCGCGGCGGTGAGATCGTCGGCTGAACGCATGTTCAAAACACTAAACACTCGTTCAGTCACGCGTCAAGGGCATCGCAGGAATTAATGAGCCATGACCAGACGCATCTTGAATGTCGTGACCAACGTCGCCCATTACGAGGATCCGTCCAAGCCCACCGGCTTGTGGCTCTCGGAGCTGACCCATGCGCACGACGTCTTCGCCAAGGCGGGTTACGAGCAGACGATCGTCAGCCCGAAGGGCGGCCGATCATCACTGGAACCGCGTTCGGTGAAGTTTCCGAACTATCCCAGGAGCGCCAAAAAGTGGAAGGCCGACGACAGCAAGATGATCCTGCTGCATCGCACCGCCGCGCCTGACGACATCGATGCGGCGGGCTTCGACGCGATCTATTTCACCGGCGGTCACGCGGTGATGTTCGACTTCCCCGAAAGTGCAGGCCTGCAACGTATTACCCGAGAAATCTTCGAGCGCGGCGGAGTCGTGTCGTCCGTCTGTCACGGCTACTGCGGCCTGCTCAACACCACGCTGTCAGACGGATCGTTGTTGGTCGCCGGCCGGAGGCTGACCGGGTTCGCCTGGTCGGAGGAACGACTGGCGGGGGTGGCGAAGCTGGTGCCCTACAACGCCGAAGCGGAAGCCAAAAAACGCGGCGCCCGGTACGAGAAGGGCCTGATTCCTTTTGCCTCGCACGTCGTCGTCGACGGGCGGCTGGTCACCGGGCAGAATCCGGGCTCGGCCAAGGCGACGGCCAAAAAAGTCGTCTCGGTGCTGCAGGGCTGAAATTCAGTCGCGAACGGCGGCCAACAGGCCATCGCCGAGCGGCACCAGAGCGGGGGTGAGCTGATCATTCTCGGCGATCAGACGCGCCGCCTCCCGCACCGCCGCCACTTCGGCGTCGTGCGCCGACGGGTCGCCTGCCCGTCCGCCTGCGGCGGCGCCGTGCACCACGATCACGCCGCCGGAGCGCAGCAGCCGAACTCCCTCGACCACGTAGTCGGGCTGGTCGAGCGGGTCGGCGTCGATGAACACCAAGTCATAGGAGTCGTCGGCCAGCCGGGTCAGCACGTCCTGGGCCCGCCCGCTGATCAGCCGGGTCCGCGACGGGCCGATACTCGCATCGGAGAACGCCTCCTTGGCGATCCGCTGGTGCTCGGGCTCGATGTCGATGGTGGTCAGCACGCCGTCGTCGCTCATCCCGGATAGCAACCACAGGCTGCTGACGCCGGCGCCGGTGCCCACCTCGACGACGGCCTTCCCACCGCTGAGCTTGGTCAGCAGGCTGAGCAGCGCGCCGACCGCCGGCGTGACGGAGCCGGCGCCGATGTCGGCGGCGCGCTCACGGGCCGCCAGCAGCACCGTGTCTTCGGAAATCGATCCCTCGGCGTGCGCCGCCAGCGACTCGGCCCGGGTCGGCGCCGGCTGGCCCGCTGGGTGGTCGGTGGTGGCCATGGCGTGAGCGTAGATCCAACACCTGGCGGCTGCGGTCAGGCGCGCCCGGTGTCTGCCCCGGACACGCCGAAGGCGGCACCGTGATCGAAATGAGATGTGAGGCGAATCACCAGGTAAAAGGGGGTAAAAATGCCATTCTCAGTCAATGCACAGTGCGGTCATATACCGCGCATACGCCGGTGGACGAGCGTACTCCCCATGGAGCGTGGAAGCCGCTGGTCCGGGAATACGTCTCGGTCTCTTCGCGTTGTCCGCGGTGACGATCTGCCGGGTTTTGCCGGCACTCTGAACCCGGAGGAATTGAACATCGCCACACTGATGAGCCCGTCGAGCATGTCGCACCCCGAGCGGTATCGCGACGCCGACTGGGTTGAGCCCGCCGACGAGCCTTATGGCACCGCGGTGTTCGACGCGACCGGTGACAAGACGGCCATGCCGTCCTGGGACGAACTGGTTCGCCAACACGCCGACCGGGTCTACCGGCTGGCCTACCGCCTGTCCGGCAACCAGCACGACGCCGAAGACCTGACCCAGGAAACCTTCATCCGGGTGTTCCGGTCGGTGCAGAACTACCAGCCGGGCACCTTCGAAGGTTGGTTGCACCGCATCACCACCAACCTTTTCCTGGACATGGTGCGCCGTCGCGGCCGGGTCCGGATGGAAGCGCTGCCCGAGGACTACGACCGGGTGCCGGCCGACGAGCCCAACCCCGAAGAGATCTACCACGACGCCCACCTGGGTCCTGACCTGCAGGCTGCGCTGGACTCGCTGCCGCCGGAATTCCGCGCCGCGGTGGTCCTGTGTGACATCGAAGGACTGTCCTACGAAGAAATCGGCGCGACGCTGGGCGTCAAGCTCGGGACCGTCCGCAGCCGTATCCACCGCGGCCGCCAAGCGCTGCGAGATTATCTGGCCGCGCATTCGGACAGCGCCGTCGGCGCCGAGGGCCTGTCAAGCTAAGACACAGGCAGCCTGATCGGCTGTTGATTGATGTTCGGTATCGGTCGGCGCGCTACATTCGAGGTAGGCCGCGACACCTGACGCGATACCGAGAGGAGCTGGTGATGGTCGAGCGGGGGCATGTGTTCCGCCGAGCCTTCTCCTGGCTTCCCGCCCAGTTCGCCTCCCAGAGTGACGCGCCGGTCGGCGCTCCGCGACAGTTCGGTTCCACCGAGCACCTGTCGACCGAGGCTATCTCGGCCTTCGTCGACGGTGAGTTGCGGATGAACGCGCATCTGCGCGCCGCGCATCACATCTCTCTGTGCGCGGAGTGCGCCGCCGAGGTGGACGGCCATCGCCGGGCCCGCGCCGCGCTGCGCGACTCGCACCCGATCAGGGTCCCCAGCACGCTGCTGGGCTTGCTGTCGCAGATACCGCACTGCCCACCCGAAGACGACACGGAGAGCCGGCAGAGCGAACAGTGGCGCGATCCCCGCACCACCCCGAACAGTGGCCCGCCTCCGGAGCGCGGCAGACCGTCGACGATGCGTGATCGATTCGCCGACGGCAGCAAGCGAGATCGCCCAGAGCCTCGGTAGGGTGGTTACCAGTTTCGCCAAGCCGGTGCGCGGCGCCGTGCTCGAGTCCATAGCGCTTGTTCGCCCAGCGCACGGAAGAGGATGACGTGAGCTCCGATCAAGACAACAACGGCGCCCCTCGGCTGGCGCCGCGTCCCGTGTCCCGGCCGCCGGTCGACGCCGCGTCGAGTCAGGCCTTCGGTCGTCCCGACGGCGTGCAGGGCTCGTTCGTCGCCGAGCGGGTCCGCCCGTCGAAGTACCGCGAGGCCGGCGAGTTCGCGCCGCACACCGAACCCGCCGACCCCGTTCTTACCGAGGCCTTCGGCCGCCCGTTCCCGGGTGCCGACTCCTTGCAGCGCCACCCGGCCGACGCCGGTGCGCTCGAAGACGGTAAAGCCAAGGACGAACTCGAAGATCCCGAAGACCCGTGGCGCGACCCCAGCGCTGCCGCCGCTCTGGGTGACCCGGCGGTGTCGCGCTCGGGCGTCCAGGGCCCTGAGGTCTCCCACGACCGACTCGGTGTGCGCGACGTGTTGTTCGGCGGACGGGTGTCGTACCTGGCGCTGGGTGTGCTCGGCATACTGGCGCTGCTGATCGGTTTGGTCGGCGGCGTGGTCGGGCGCAAGACGGCCGAGGTCGTCGAGGCGTTCACCACGTCCAAGGTGACGTTGTCGACCAACAACAACAGCGAGGCCCCGGCCGGTCGATTCGCCAAAGTGGCTGCGGCAGTGGCGGATTCGGTGGTCACGATCCAGTCGGTCAGCGATCAAGAGGGCATGCAGGGTTCGGGGTTCGTGGTCGACGGCCGCGGATACATCGTCACCAACAACCACGTCATCTCCGAAGCGGCGAACAACCCGAGCCAGTACAAGACCACCGTGGTGTTCAACGACGGCAAGGAAGTGCCCGCCCACCTGGTCGGTCGCGACCCCAAGACAGACATAGCGGTGCTCAAGGTCGACAACGTCAACAACCTCACGGTGGCCAAGCTCGGTGACTCCGACAAGGTTCGCGTCGGCGACGAGGTGCTGGCCGCCGGTGCGCCGCTGGGTCTGCGCAGCACCGTCACGCACGGCATCATCAGCGCCCTGCACCGGCCAATTCCGTTGTCGGGGGAGGGCTCTGACACCGACACGGTGATCGACGGCGTGCAGACCGACGCATCCATCAACCACGGCAACTCCGGTGGCCCGCTGATCGACATGGACTCTCAGGTCATCGGCATCAACACGGCCGGTAAGTCGTTGTCCGACAGCGCCAGCGGGCTCGGTTTCGCGATTCCGGTCAACGAGGCGAAAGTTGTTGCGCAGACCCTGATCAAGGACGGCAAGATCGTGCACCCGACACTGGGCCTGAGCGCCCGGTCGGTGAGCAACGCGATCGCCCAGGGCGCACAGGTCGCCAACGTCAAGGCCGGCGGCCCCGCGGAAAAGGGCGGCATCCTGGAAAACGATGTGGTGGTCAAGGTCGGCAACCGCGGTGTGGCCGACGCTGACGAATTCGTTGTCGCCGTGCGGCAGTTGACCGTTGGACAGCCCGCCCCGATCGAGGTGGTCCGCGACGGTCGCCACGTCACGCTGACGGTGACACCGGGGCCGGACGGCGGCTAGTGTTCGCCAATGTCGGCTGGGGCGAGATCCTGGTCCTCATCGTGGTCGGCCTGGTCGTCCTGGGACCCGAGCGCCTGCCCGGAGCGATCCGCTGGACGTCGACCGCACTGCGGCAGGCCCGCGACTACCTGAGCGGCATGACGACCCAGTTGCGCGAGGACATCGGCCCCGAGTTCGACGACTTGCGTGAGCCGCTGTCCGAACTGCAGAAGCTACGCGGCATGACGCCACGGGCGGTGCTGACCAAGCATCTTTTCGACGGCGACGACTCGCTGTTCACCAGCTTCGACAGGCCGATCAACGGTGCGCCGGAATCTACTGCGGCTCAGCCGATTTCGTCGCACAAGACGCAACCCGCGGGTGGTCCGGCGCCGTTCGACACCGACGCCACCTGAGCTCAGCGCCGGCTGGTGTCCAATCCCAGCGACATGCCGGCCAATCCACGGCGTCGCGCCGAGAGCGCGTCCGCGACCTTGCTCAGCTCCTTGCCGACGGGCGAGTCGGGGGCGCTGAGTACGACCGGCACCCCGGCGTCGCCGGCCGCGACCAGCGCGGGGTCCAGCGGGATCTGCCCGAGCAGCGGCACGTCGACGCCCATTGCGCGGGTCAACCGCTCCGCGACCTGTCGCCCGCCGCCCGCACCGAACACCTGCATCGTCGAGCCGTCCGGCAGCAGCAACCCGGACATGTTCTCCACCACGCCGATGACACGCTGTTTGGTCTGCAGCGCTATGCTGCCGGCCCGTTCGGCGACCTCGGCGGCCGCCTGCTGCGGCGTCGTCACGACGATGATCTCGGCGTTGGGGATCAGCTGAGCGACCGAGATCGCGATGTCGCCGGTGCCGGGCGGCAGGTCGAGCAGCAGCACGTCCAGGTCGCCCCAGTACACGTCGGCCAGGAACTGTTGCAGCGCCCGGTGCAGCATCGGGCCCCGCCACACCACCGGGGTGTTCTCTTGAGTGAACTGCGCGATCGAGATGACCTTCACCTCGTGCGCGATCGGCGGCAGGATCATCGACTCCACCTGGGTGGGCCGGTCGGTGGTGCCCATCATCCGTGGGATCGAGTGGCCGTGGATGTCGGCGTCGAGCAGTCCGACCGATATCCCGCGCGCGGCCATCGCCGCGGCCAGGTTGACCGTCACCGTCGACTTGCCGACACCGCCCTTGCCGGAGGCGACGGCGTAGACACGGGTCAGCGATCCCGGCTGGGCGAACGGGATGACCGGCTCGCGGGAGTCGCCGCGCAACTGCTTGCGCAGTGCGGTGCGCTGCTCGTCGTTCATCACGTCGAGGCTGACCCGAATCGTTCCGGTGCCCGGCACGTCGGCGACGGCTTGGCGGACCCGGTCGCTGATTTCGGTCTTCTTCGGGCAGGCGGAGGTGGTCAGGTAGATCTCGACGTGCACATCGCCGCCGGGGCCGAGCTCGATACCTTTGACCATCCCGAGTTCAGTAATGGGGCGCCGCAGCTCGGGATCGATCACCTTGGCCAGCGCGGCGCGAATGTGTGCAGTCGGATCGGACATCATCGCCGAGTCTAGTGCCGCGACGATGCGTGCTGAAACGCTCGGTCAGGCTGGGGGAGCCTGCGGCGGCGCAGGGGCCGGAGCAGCTGGCGGCGCTGCGGGTGCCGGAGCGGCCGGCGGCGGGACGACCGGTGGCGCTGCGGCAAGCGGAGGTGCAACTGGCGGCGCTGCGGCAGGCGGAGGAGCAACCGGCGGAGGAGCAACCGGCGGAGGGGCAACCGGCGGAGGAGCGAATGGCGCGAACGGAGCCGGTGCAGCCGGTGGCGCCGCAGCGTTCGCCGGCGGCGCGTTGACCTGTACGGGCCCCGGAGTTTGCTGGCCGATGCAGATCACCGTGCACGACGGACCGTAGGCGGTCGGCCCCTGCGTCGACCACGGCTGGCCGTTACCGGCGTTGCCGCTGAGGTCGATCAACGGCATCTGGGCCAGCGGGTCGGTGGCAGCCAGGCCGTGCATGTTCAGCGGCAGGTTGGGTCCGAGGCCTTCGCCGTGCTCGAGGTGGGCGTCGCCCAGCGGCGGCGCCGGTCCGGTCAGCGGCGGCAGGTCGACCGGAACCACGCCGGTCGCGTAGGCCGCCGCCCAGCCCAGCACGTTCTGGGCATACGGCATCGAGTTGTTGTAGCGCAGGATCGACGACAACACCTGCGACTGGTCGCGCAGGTTCAGCCCGCCGCTACACAGGTAGCGAGCAGCGGCCAGGGTCGCGTCGAAGATGTTCTGCGGGTCGGCCGTCCCATCGCCGTCGCCGTCGGAGGCGTAGCGCGCCCAGGTGCCGGGCAGGAACTGCATCGGCCCCATCGCGCGCGCGTAGCTGACGCGTCCGGCGGCGCTGCTCTGGACGACCACCTCGTTGCCAGGCAGCGTCCCATCCAGGCTCGGTCCGTAGATCGGGCGGACCGCGGTGCCGCGCGCGTCGGTGGCGCCGCCGTTGGCGTGGCCCGACTCGATGCGACCGATTCCGGCGAGCAGGTTCCAGCTGATGCCGCACCCCGGATCAGAGGTGGCCATCATCCGTTCGGCGTTTCGGTACGCGGTCAGCGCCATCGTCGGAATACCCAGCGCGCCCGGCGTATTGACGACCAGGGTCGGCGGGGGAGCCGAGGCGGCGGCTTCGGCGATGTGGAAGCCGATCTTCGGGTGCAGGGAGGCGACGACCAGCGGCCCGCTCGGGTCGGTGGAGGCCCGGGCGACCGCGGCGACCGGGGTGATCGCGGCCTCGCGCACCGTCGACTTGGTCAACGGAAACGGCGGTGCGCCGGCGCCGTCGACGCTGGAGTAGATCAGGCAGGCGATCATCGCCACGCCGAACGCCGGCGACTTGGCGCCGCGGGTCAGCGTGTGCTGCACGGTCGAGGTGGCTGCCCGCGCCGCCGCCGCGACAGCGTCGTATCCCTCCATGACGAGGTCGTATGTGTAGAGGATTCGCAAGTTGTCTGCCGCGTGAAACGCAGCGTCGCCAATCCTTGACGCCGTATTGGTAACGGCCGCAGGGAGTTTGGGGGTTTTGGGCATGCGCAGAACCGGCTTTCGCATCTTTGCAAGGGCCGGACGTACACCCATGCGTTCCCCTACCCGCACTCGCCTGCCTAGTCTTCGAGCGTTGTGGGGCCCGCGATACCGCGTGAGCCTCGTGAACTAGGTCACCATACATAACACCGGTGACTCCAGTGACAACAATGGCGGACTCGCTGCCTGTGAAAACGCCGTGTTTGAGCCGCCGTGTCAATTAGACGAAGCGGCGTGCCGATCGACCCCGTCGTCTTTGCTCGGATGCGGGTCGGCGGCGCGATTTTGCAGGAGATCACGCAGATCTTCCAGCTCGCGGCGCAGGGATTCCCGGGTCTTTGCGACGTCACCGATCGCCAGCCGCAGCGCAGCCAGCTCACGCGCCAGGTATTCGGTGTCGGCTTTCGTTTCCTCGGCGCGTCGCCGGTCCTGATCGAGAGTGACGCGGTCGCGGTTCTCCTGGCGGTTCTGGGCCAGCAGGATCAGCGGCGCCGCATAGGCGGCCTGGGTGGAAAACGCCAGGTTGAGCAGGATGAACGGGTAAGGGTCCCAGCGCAGCCCGACCGCGGCCACGTTCAGCACAATCCAGACGATCACCACGATGGTCTGGATCAGCAGGTAGCTACCGGTGCCGAAGAAGCGGGCGATCGCCTCGGTGAAGTTCCCGACGGCGTCGGCGTCTAGTCGCGGTGCCGAGAGTCGCGAGACGCGCGGGGTGTAGAGCCGCGAGCGCGGAGCGGACTTGCTCATGCCGTGCCTCGCGCAATCCCCAGCGAGGGCTCTTCGGTGGTGTCGCGCCAGTCGTGCGGCAGCAGGTGGTCGAGCACGTCGTCCACCGTGACCGCGCCCAGCAGGTGATGCTGCGCATCGACCACCGGACCGCAGACCAGGTTGTAGGCGGCGAAGTAGCGGGTCAGCATGGCCAGCGACGTGTCGGGATCGAGCCACGGCAGATCGGCGTCGACGATACCGCCGACCAGCATGGACGGCGGCTCGCGCAGCAGTCGCTGCAGGGCCACGCAGCCCAGGTACTGGCCGGTCGGGGTGGCCGTCGGCGGGCGGACCACCAGCACCAGCGACGACAACGCGGGCGTCAGGTCCGGATCGCGGACCCGGGCCAGCGCCTCGGCGACCGACGTGTCCGGCGTCAACACCACCGGTTCGGGGGTCATCAACCCGCCCGCGGTGTCGGGTGAGTGCTTCAACAGCCGCCGCACCGGGTCGGACTCCTCCGGGTCCATCTGCCGCAGCAGCCGCTCGGCCAGCGTCGGACTCATCGTGCCGAGCAGGTCAGCGGCGTCGTCGGGATCCATCTCCTCGAGCACATCGGCGGCGCGCTCGTCGCCCAGCTGCACCAGCAGCTCGGCCTGCTCTTGCTCCGGCAGCTCCTGGAGGACGTCGGCCAGCCGGTCGTCATCGAGTGCCGAGACCACCTCGTATCGCCGCTTCACCGGCAGCTCGCGCACCGCGTCGGCGACCTCGATCGGCCGCCACTTCTCGAATTCGTGCAACAGCTGCGCGACGGCCTGGCCGGGCATCGCCAGCGCCGACGGGGTCAGCCCCTGCACGTTGCGCCAGCCCACGATGTGGCTGGTGCTGCGCCGGCCAAGTCGTCGCGGTACCCGCACCGATACCCGCGTGACCATCCAGTCCCGGGTTCGGCTCTGCTCCAAGCCCAGGTCGGTGACGACCACGTCGGTGTCGGCGAGCTCGGGAAGTTCGGGATCATTGACCCGCACCTTGGTGTCGACGATCTGGCCCAGCACCAGCACCTCACCGGGTCGCTGCTCGAATCGGAGCATCGAGACGTTGTTGGTGATGAGCGTGACCGCGTTCGGCTCGATCGAGGCGACCCGCAGCATCGGAACGAAAATCCTTCGGCGCGAAGCCATCTCGACGACTATCCCGAGAACCCTGGGTTGCTGGCGAACGATGCTGATGCTGACCACGACGTCGCGCACGCGCCCGAGGGATTCGCCCATCGGACCCAGGACCTGCATTCGCGCCAGGCGCGCGGCGTACACCCTGTTGATCGAGGCCATGGTTCAAAGGGTAGGAGTGGGGTGTGAACAACGCGTACCGGCCCCGCCGCACGTGCCTGTCCGTGCCGGGTAGTAGCCAGAAGATGATCGACAAGTCCAAAGGTCTTCCGGCCGACGAAGTCTTCCTCGACTTGGAGGACGCCGTCGCCGCAGACGCCAAGGCCGACGCCCGCGGCCGGGTGGCCGCCGCGCTGGCCGCACCGGGTTGGGCCGGACAGTTGCGCGGGGTGCGGGTCAACGACTGGACCACGCCGTGGACGCACGCCGACATCATCGAGGTGGTCTCCGCCGTCGGCGCGGCTCCGGACGCCAAGCTCGACGTGGTGGTGCTGCCGAAAGTCTCCGACGTATCCCATGTTCAGGCGCTCGACCTGCTGCTGACCCAGCTGGAGACGGTGCACGGACTGCCGGTGGGTGAGATCGGCATCGACGCGCAGATCGAAGACGCCCGCGGGTTGACGAACATCAACGCGATCGCCGCCGTGCCACGGGTGCAGGCTCTCGTGCTCGGCCCCGCAGATCTGATGGCGAACCTGAACACCCGCACGCTGGTCGTCGGTGAGCAGCCCGAGGGGTACGACGTCGGCGATGCCTATCACCACGTGCTGATGACGATCCTGGTCGCCGCCCGCGCCCGCGGCATCGCCGCGATCGACGGACCGTACCTCAAAGTCCGTGATACGGAAGCATTCCGGCGGGTAGCGGGCCGATCGGCGGCCCTGGGCTACGACGGCAAGTGGGTGCTACACCCCGACCAGATCGCGGCCGGCAATGAGATCTTCAGCCCGCGGCAAGCCGATTACGATCACGCAGAACTGATCCTGGAGGCCTACGAGTGGCACACCTCGGCGGCCGGCGGCGCCCGGGGGGCGGTGATGCTCGGCGACGAGATGCTCGACGAGGCCAGCCGCAAGATGGCTCTGGTGATCGCCGCGAAAGGCCGTGCGGCGGGCATGGAGCGGCAATCGGATCCGTTCGAACCGCCGACCGGTTAGCGCGTTTGCTGCCAGAACGCCGGGGAGTCCAACGCCGCGAGTCCGAACATCATCGGCACCAGCGCCAGCAGCGCCGCCAGGATCGCACCGATGACGATTCCGGCGATCGCCAGCCCACGTCCCTGCTGTTGGGTCTGCTTGATCTGGGTGAGCGCAACCGCGCCCAGCACCAGGCCGATGATCGCAGCCGGTAACCCGAGGTAGCAGATGAAGGTCAGTGGAAGCGCGCCGATCGAGGTGATCAGCGACCCGACGGCCAGCCCGTTGGTCCGCTGCGAGGGATAGTCCTGGTACGGGTCGTATGCGGCGGGATACGGCACCGGCGGCCCGCTGAAGCCGCCCGGGCCGCCGGGGCCGCCGTACGGCGGGCCGAAACCGCTCGGGGGCCCGGCATATCCGACTGGACCGTAGGGCGGCGGCTGCGGCGGGTAGGGGTATTCGGGGTAGTTCACCGGCGCCTGCGGATCGACCGGCGGATGCTGGTACTGCTGCCAGGGGTAGGGCTGATCTGGCTGATCGCGGCCCGGCTGATTGCGGTAGGGCTCACCGTGATCACCGCCCGGAGCTGTCATGGTGTTCAACTTAGCGCGACGCCTGGTTGGGCAGGTGTTCGCGCAGGTGGCAAACGCGGTTCGACGGTGGCGGAGACTCCGCGGCGGCCGACGGCGCACAATGAAACCCATGAGCAGCCCTTTTCAGCCTGGACAGGTTCCCGGTGCCGCACCCGGTACCCCGGCAGGGAGCCGGCGTGCTCCCGGATTGCCGACGCCGCCGAAAGGCTGGCCGGTCGGGTCATACCCCACCTACGCCGAAGCGCAGCGCGCCGTCGACTACTTGTCCGATCAACAGTTCCCGGTGCAACAGGTCACCATTGTCGGGGTGGACCTGATGCAGGTCGAACGGGTGACCGGGCGGCTGACCTGGCCAAAAGTCTTGGGCGGCGGCGTGATCAGCGGGGCCTGGCTGGGTCTGTTCATCGGCTTGATGCTCAGCCTGCTGTTCTCCAGCCCGCATCCGCTCGAGGCGCTGACCACCGGGCTGGTCGCCGGCGTGTTTTTCGGCCTGATCACCTCCGCGATTCCCTATTCGATGGCGCGTGGCACCCGAGACTTCAGCTCGACGCTGCAGCTGGTGGCGGGCCGCTACGACGTTCTGTGCGACCCGCAGAACGCCGAACAGGCCCGGGATCTGCTGGCCCGGTTGGCCATCTGAGCTGTGCCGCCCCTTTGCGAGCGCGCGCGCCGGCTGGGTGCGGTCGCCCTGACGACGCTGTCCGCCGCGTCGACAGTGTTCGGCTGCGATGCTCGCGACGACGGCCGGGTGATCAGCTTCTACACCCCGGCCGGTGACGCCGCGACGTTCACCTCGGTCGCGCAGCGTTGCAGCCAACAACTCGGCGGCCGGTTCGTCATCCGGCCGTTCAGCCTGCCGAGGTCCACTGACGACCAACGCATACAGCTCGCCCGCCGGCTCAGTGCCAACGACCGCACGGTGGACATCATCGCGATGGACGTGATCTGGACAGCCGAATTCGCCGAAGCGGGCTGGGTGCTGCCGCTGTCCGACGATCCGGCGCATCGGGCGGAGACCGACGCCGCCACCGATACGCTGCCCGGGCCCCTGTCGACGGCGACCTGGAAGCACCGGCTGTTCGCGGCACCGGTCAGCACCAACACCCAATTGCTCTGGTATCGGCCTGATTTGATGGCCAAGCCGCCGTCGACGTGGGACGGCATGATCGACGAGGCCACCCGGTTGCACGCCGCGGGCGGACCTAGCTGGATCGGTGTGCAGGCCAACCAGAACGAGGCCGTGATGGTCTGGTTCAGCACCCTGCTGGAAAGTGCCGGTGGCCAAGTGCTTTCCGACGACGCCGACAGGGTCACCCTTACCGATACTCCCGAGCACCGGGCCGCTACCGTCAAGGCGCTGCAGATCATGAAGGCGGTGGCGACGGCGCCGGGCGCCGACCCGTCGGTCATCCGTAGTGACGCCGGCACCGCGCGGCTGGCGTTCGAGCAGGGCAAGTCCGCGCTCGAAGTCAACTGGCCCTACGCGATGGCGTCGATGCTGGAGAACGCCGTCAAGGGCGGTGTGCCGTTTCTGCCGCTGAACCATCAGCCGGGTCTGGCCGGCAGCATCAACGACGTCGGCTCGTTCAGGCCCACCGAGAAGCAGTTCCGCGAGGCATACGACGCCAGCAGAAAGGTTTTCGGCTTCGCGCCGTATCCACGCGTGCAACCGGGACAGCTGGCCAAGGTGACCATCGGTGGCCTCAACCTCGCGGTGTCCGCGACGAGCCGGCACCGGGCCGAGGCGTTCGAAGCGATCCGGTGTCTGCGCAGTCCGGCCAACGAGAAGTACGTCGCGCTCGACGGCGGCCTGCCCGCGGTGCGCACGTCGCTGTACGCCGATCCGCAATTCCAGGCGAAATACCCGATGTACGAGATCATTCGCCGGCAACTCACCGACCCCGCGGTCCGGCTCGCGACGCCGGCCTACCAGTCGGTGTCGACCCGGATCGCCGCGACGCTGGCCCCTATCACCCGAATCGACCCGGAGAAGACGGCTGACGAGTTGGCGGTGCAGGTGGGTAAAGCGATCCAGGGCAAGGGGCTGCTGCCGTGAGCTCGCGCGGGGCAGGGGAGCGGCGACTGGCTTTCGTCTTGGTGGCGCCGGCCGCGCTGCTGATGCTGGCCGTCACCGCCTATCCGATCGGCTACGCGGTATGGCTGAGCCTGCAACGCAATAACCTGGCCACGCCGAACAACACCCGGTTCATCGGTCTCGGCAACTATCAGACGATCCTGACCGACCGCTACTGGTGGACGGCGCTGGCGGTCACGCTGGCGATCACGGCGGCTTCGGTAGCAATAGAATTCGTGCTCGGTCTGGCGTTGGCGTTGGCGATGCACCGCACGCTGATCGGCAAGGGCCTGGTGCGCACCGCGGTGCTGATCCCGTACGGGATCGTGACGGTGGCCGCCTCCTACAGCTGGTTCTACGCCTGGACGCCGGGAACCGGCTATCTGGCCAACCTGTTGCCGCACGGCAGTGCGCCACTGGCACATCAGTTTTCGTCGCTGGGCATCGTGGTGATCGCCGAAGTGTGGAAAACGACACCGTTCATGTCGCTGCTGTTGCTGGCCGGGTTGGCGCTGGTGCCCGCCGATCTGCTGAAGGCCGCAGAGGTGGACGGCGCCGGCGCCTGGCGCCGACTGCGCACGATCACGCTGCCCCTGATCAAACCCGCGATCCTGGTGGCGCTGCTCTTCCGCACACTGGACGCATTCCGGATCTTCGACAACATCTACGTGCTCACCGGGGGCACCGGCAACACCGCATCGGTGTCGGTCCTGGGTTACGACAACCTGTTCAAAGGCTTCAATGTCGGCCTCGGCTCGGCGATTTCGGTGTTGATCTTCTGCTGCGTCACCGTGATCGCGTTGCTGTTCATCAAGTTCTTCGGCGTTGCGGCACCCGGTGCCGGCGATGGGCGTTGAGCGCGTGGGCGCGCGGCGCGCGGCCGGATGGGTGATTGTCGACGCCTTGGTGCTGTTGTACGCGCTGGTGCCGGTGCTGTGGATTCTCAGCCTTTCGCTCAAACCGACGTCAACGGTCAAGGACGGCAAGCTCATTCCGTCACACGCGACGTTCGACAACTACCGCGGAATCTTCCGCGGGAATTACTTCAGCTCGGCATTGATCAACTCGGTCGGGATCGGCGTGCTCACCACGATGATCGCGGTGGTGATCGGCGCGATGGCAGCGTATGCGGTGGCGCGACTCGAGTTTCCCGGTAAACGCGCGTTGATCGGCGCGGTGCTGTTGATTTCGATGTTTCCGGCGATCTCCCTGGTCACCCCGCTGTTCAACATCGAACGCCGGATCGGGCTGTTCGACACCTGGCCCGGGCTGATCATCCCGTACATCACGTTCGCGCTGCCGCTGTCGATCTATACGCTGTCGGCGTTCTTCCGGGAGATCCCGTGGGATCTGGAGAAGGCGGCCAAGATGGACGGCGCCACCCCGGCCCAGGCTTTCCGTAAGGTCATCGTGCCGCTGACGGCGCCGGGCATCGTGACGACAGCGATCCTGGTCTTCATCTTCGCCTGGAACGACCTGTTGCTGGCGTTGTCGTTGACCGCCACCAAGGCGGCGATCACCGCGCCCGTGGCGATCGCGAACTTCACCGGCAGTTCGCAATTCGAGGAGCCGACCGGGTCGATCGCGGCGGGCGCCATGGTGATCACGGTGCCGATCATCGTTTTTGTTCTAGTCTTCCAACGACGGATCGTCGCGGGGTTGACGTCCGGTGCGGTGAAGGGATAGCGCGATGGCCGAGATTGTGTTGGACCGGGTGACCAAGAGCTACGCCGACGGCGCGTTGGCCGTGCACGAATTCAGCCTCACCATCGCCGAGGGCGAGTTCATCATCCTGGTTGGGCCATCCGGCTGCGGAAAATCGACGACGCTGAATATGATTGCCGGCCTTGAGGATATCTCGTCCGGAGAGCTGCGCATCGGCGGCGAGCGGGTGAACGAAAAGGCGCCCAAGGACCGCGACATCGCGATGGTGTTCCAGTCGTACGCGCTCTATCCGCACATGACGGTGCGCCAGAACATCGCCTTCCCGCTGACGCTGCAGAAGATGAAGAAAGCGGAGATCACCAAGAAGGTCGAGGACACCGCGAAGATTCTCGACCTGACCGAGGTGCTCGACCGCAAACCCGCGCAGTTGTCCGGCGGGCAGCGTCAACGGGTGGCGATGGGCCGCGCGATAGTCCGGCACCCCAAGGCATTTCTGATGGACGAGCCGCTGTCCAACCTCGACGCGAAGCTGCGGGTGCAGATGCGCGGTGAGATCGCCCGCCTGCAACGACGGCTGGGCACCACCACCGTCTACGTCACCCATGATCAGACCGAGGCGATGACGCTCGGCGACCGTGTGGTGGTGATGCGCGGCGGCGTGGTGCAGCAGATCGGCGCGCCGGACGAGCTGTACGAGCGGCCGGCGAACCTGTTCGTCGCGGGTTTCATCGGATCGCCGGCGATGAACTTCTTCCCCGCCACCGTGACCGCCACCGGGCTGCGCCTGCCGTTCGGCGAGGTGACGCTGACCCAGCCCGTCCTCGACGTGCTCGCGGCACACCAGGCGCCGGAGAACGTGATCGTCGGCGTTCGCCCGGAACATCTGAAGGACGCTGCCCTGATCGACGCCTACCAGCGGATCAGCGCACTGAGCTTCGAGGTGAAGGTCGACATGGTCGAGTCGCTGGGTGCCGACAAGTACGTCTACTTCACCACCGAAGGCTCCGCCGTGCAGTCCGACCAGCTGTCCGACCTCGACGACGAATCCGGTTCGGCCGAGCACGAATTCGTGGCCAGGGTGCCGGCCGCATCCAAAGCCGCGAAAGGCAAGCCGCTGGAGTTGGCCTTCGACACAGCACAACTCGCCGTGTTCGATCCCGATACCGGGGCGAACTTGACTCTTCCGCCGCCGCCCGAGGCCGCGTGACCCAGCCGTTGGACCGGGTGCGCGCGCACCTGGACGCGCATTTCGACCACGCCGAGCCCGCTGTCGCCAGCGTGACCTTTCTGGGCGCCGAGTCGATCGACGTGCTGCGCTACCGCACCGACGCCGACGGCCTGGCAGCGGTGGTGCACTACGTGTCGCTGGGCTGCTCGCGCCATCCCATGGTCGACCCGACCACTGTGCTGGCCGACCCCGAACTGGGTCCGCGAGCCGAAGTCGTTCTGCAGCTGCGGGATACCAAGGACATCACCGGCCTGGCCCGCAGTCTGGCCATCGTGGCGGCATCGCCGGCGGTGGAGAGTGTGGTGCTGATGCCCGATGCGCTGGTCGACCTCAGCGGGCCGCTGTGGACGAAGGCGTCCGTGCGGGTGCCGTTCACCGCAGTGTTGTTGGGCGACAGCGATATTGCTGAGCTGCCGCTGGACCCGCCCCGCGATCCGGTGCGCTTTCTGTCCGCGACGCCGATCACCGCGACCGAGGCGGCCTGGGTCCGGCTGAAAGGCGCCGACGCGATGCGTGCGGCGTGGCGAGCCGACGGGGTCGACGTGCTCGACCCCAATCGGCCTGCCGCGCAGCCGCACTGAGCGTTGAATCTGCGCCTACGGCGGCAAAGTGCGAGAGAGCTCCACCCTCAGCGCAGAGTCAACGGCCAGCGCGCTACAACCAGTCGTTACGCCGGAAGTTGCGGTGCAGCAGTAGACATACCAGCGCCGTGCCCAACACGGTCGTCGGATAGCCCCAGTGCCATTTCAGCCCCGGCATGTACTCGAAGTTCATCCCGTAGATGCCGGCAACCATCGTGGGTATCGCCAGCAACGCCGCCCACGCCGACATCTTGCGCATGTCGGTGTTCTGCTGCATCTCGACCCGGGCCAGTGCGGCCTGCACCAGCGAGCTGAGATTTTCGTCGTAGCTGGCGATTTGATCGGCCGCGTGGGTGTGGTGGTCGCCGACGTCACGCAGGTAGCGCCGGACCTCTTTGGAGACCAGGTCCTTGTGTTCGCTCTGCAACCGTGCGAACGGCACCGACAGTGGGTTGACCGACCTGCGCAGCTCGACCACCTCGCGCTTCATCTGGTAGATCGGCTCGATCTGGGTGCGGTGGTCCGGCGCGAAGGCCTCTTCCTCGATGACGTCGATGTCGCCCTCCATCAACTGGGTGACTTCGAGGTAGTGGTCGACGACCGTGTCCGCGATGGCGTGCATCACCGCGAACGGGCCCAGCCGCATGTGCTCGGGGTCGGCATCCATCCGTTTGCGCACATCCGACAGCCGACCGTGATCGCCGTGGCGGACCGTCACCACGAAATCGCGGTTGACGAAGACCATGATCTCGCCGGTCTCGACAATCTCGCGGGCCAGCAAGGTCGACTCGTGAGGCACGTAGTTGAGCGTCTTGAGGACCAGGAACAGCGATTCGTCGTAGCGCTCGAGTTTGGGCCGCTGGTGAGCGCAGACCGCGTCCTCGATGGCCAGCTCGTGCATGCCGAACGCGTCGCCGACTTCCTGCATCTGGTATTCGGTGGGCGCGTGCAGTCCGATCCAGGCGAAGGCCTCCTGGCCCCCCAGTTGCAGGTCCGTCACTTTGGCCCGGGCTTCTCCGTAACTGAAGATGCCGGGAAGCCGCTCGCCATCCACGTAGATACCGCAATCGACAACGGCTTGATCAGCGGTCGGTTGACCTGGCTGCGGCTGAGGCTGCGGATGAGGAGGCTCATCCCGCTGGGGTCGTGCCAGAGGACGCAGCGTTTCGGGTATGTCGCGTAATTCGCGGAACGTAGGCATCCGTAACCTCCCATCTGCAGCGAGAATCGAATGAGCCTCGGTTATGGTACGCGCCCAAGATGGTTATCTCCTGTCCAAGATTGCGCTGGCCAGCGTTGATGCGGGGTAGGGGGATTGCCACACGGGCGCGTGCGCTAGTTTCGACGCGACGCGTATGCGCATCAGGCCGGCCTGAAGAATTCCGGGAAAATCTCCACTTAAGGAGCGAACAGACGTGAGCACTACACCCCTGAAGGTTGCCGTCACCGGCGCCGCCGGCCAGATCGGCTACAGCCTGCTGTTTCGCCTGGCCAGCGGCTCGCTGTTGGGCCCCGACCGCCCGATCGAGCTGCGGCTGCTCGAGATCGAGCCTGCCCTCAAGGCGCTCGAGGGCGTGGTGATGGAGCTCGACGACGGCGCTTTCCCGCTGCTGTCCGGTGTCCAGATCGGTGCCGACCCCAACAAGATCTTCGACGGCGTGAACCTGGCGCTGCTCGTCGGCGCCCGTCCGCGCGGCCCGGGCATGGAGCGCGGCGACCTGCTGGAGGCCAACGGCGCGATCTTCACCGCCCAGGGCAAGGCGCTGAACTCCGTGGCCGCCGACGACGTCCGCATCGGCGTGACCGGTAACCCGGCCAACACCAACGCGCTGATCGCGCTGAACAACGCCCCCGACATCCCCAAGGAGCGGTTCTCCGCGCTGACCCGTCTGGACCACAACCGGGCCATCTCTCAGCTGGCCAAGAAGACCGGCGCCAAGGTCACCGACATCAAGAAGGTCACCATCTGGGGCAACCACTCGGCCACCCAGTACCCCGACATCTTCCACGCCGAGATCAACGGTAAGAACGCCGCCGAGGTCGTGAGCGATGAGAAGTGGATCGCCGACGACTTCATCCCGACCGTCGCCAAGCGCGGTGCGGCGATCATCGACGCCCGCGGCAGCTCGTCGGCCGCCTCGGCCGCGTCGGCCACGGTAGACGCGGCCCGCGACTGGCTGCTGGGCACGCCGAAGGATGACTGGGTCTCGATGGCCGTCATCTCCGACGGCTCCTACGGTGTGCCTGAGGGTCTGATCTCGTCGTTCCCGGTGACCACCAAGGGTGGCGACTGGAGCATCGTGCAGGGTCTGGACATCAACGACTTCTCCCGCAGCCGGATCGACAAGTCGACCGCCGAGCTCGCCGACGAGCGCAGCGCGGTCACCGAGCTGGGCCTGATCTGAGCGGCGAGACCTCGTCGATTAGGGCTACTAATGAGTAGTCGTTACGCTGGGCACTGTGTCTGAATTGGTTGAATCGATACAGACCCACAGTGACGAGGGCGCCATCACCGATGCGGAGATCTTCGAAGCGCACTCCGGGGGCAAACTTTCTGTCGGTCTGACGACGGCGCTGGACACCCAGCGCTCGCTGTCGATTGCCTACACCCCGGGTGTGGCGCAAGTGAGCCGCGCGATCGCCGGCGATCGCACGCTGGCCGCTCGCTACACCTGGTCGGGCCGGCTGGTCGCGGTCGTCAGCGACGGCAGCGCGGTGCTCGGTCTGGGCGACATCGGCCCGGCCGCGTCGCTGCCGGTGATGGAAGGCAAGTGCGGGCTGTTCAAGGAGTTCGCCGGGCTGGACGCCATCCCGATCGTGCTGGACACGAAAGACCCCGACGAGATCGTCGAGACGCTGGTTCGGCTGCGCCCGACATTCGGTGCGGTGAACCTCGAGGACATCTCCGCGCCGCGCTGCTTCGAGATCGAACGCCGCGTCATCGAGGCGCTGGACTGCCCGGTGATGCACGACGACCAGCACGGCACGGCGATCGTGGTGCTGGCCGCGCTGATGGGTGCGGCAACCGTGCTCGACCGTGACATGACCACGCTGCGTGTCGTCGTCTCCGGCGCCGGGGCGGCGGGTGTGGCATGCGCCAATCTGCTTCAGGCCCGCGGCATTTCGGACATCACCGTGCTCGACTCGCAGGGAATACTGCACCGCGACCGGGCCGGCATGAACGCGGTCAAAGCCGAACTCGCCGGACGAACCAACCCGCTGGAGCGCACCGGCGGCATCGTCGAGGCGCTCGATGGCGCCGACGTCTTCCTCGGGGTCTCCGGCGGCGTGATTCCCGAGGAACTGATCGCCACCATGGCGCCCAAGAGCATCGTGTTCGCGCTGTCGAACCCCGATCCAGAAGTCCACCCGGACGTGGCGGCCAAGCACGCCGCGATCGTGGCCACCGGGCGCAGCGACTTCCCGAACCAGATCAACAACGTGCTGGCCTTCCCGGGCGTGTTCCGCGGAGCGCTGGACGCCGGTGCCCGCCGGATCACCGAAGAAATGAAAATCGCTGCGGCCGAGGCTATCTACGCCATTGCCGCCGACGATCTGGCCCACGACCGAATCGTTCCGAGTCCGCTCGACCCCCGGGTCGAGCCGGCGGTTGCCGCCGCGGTTGCCGCCGCCGCCGACACCGCGGAGTGACGGCCGGCCGGCTCAGCGCGCTGGTGCTGAGCGCTGCGCTGGCGACGGCAGGCTGCGGCCACAGCACCGCGCATCACCCGGCCGAGTTGGTGGTCGGATCCCGGGCCGGTATCGAATCGACGCTGCTGGCGGACGTCTACACCGGAGCGTTGCGGTCGTATGGTTTTCCGGCCCGTACCGAGCAGGCACCGGATCCATTGTCCAAGTTGGACTCCGGTGTGTTTGTCGTCGTTCCCAGCCTCACCGGACGGGTGTTGCAGGCCTTCCAGCCGGGGGCCGACGTGCGCTCCGACGCGCAGGTCTACAAGGCGATGATCGGCGCGCTGCCGGAGGGCATCGCGGCCGGCGACTACGCCACCGCCGCCGAGGACAAGCCCGCGCTGGCGGTGGCCGAGTCCACGTCGAAGGATTGGGGCGGAAGCGATCTCGGCGTGCTGGCCAAGCACTGCGACGGACTGACCGTCGGATCGATCGCCGGCGTCCCGGCGCCCTCGGCGATCGGCGGCTGCCATCTACCTGGTGGTCGCGAATTCCCGGACGATGCAGCACTTTTCGCAGCCGTGAAGTCCGGTGAGGTGGCGGCGGCGTGGACCACCACTGCCGACCCGAACGTGCCCGCCGACTTGGTGGTGCTCACCGACGGCAAGCCTGCCCTGCTGCAGGCCGAGAATGTGGTGCCGCTCTACCGCCGCAACGAGCTGACCGATCGGCAACTGCTGGCGGTCAACGAGGTGGCCGGCGTGCTGGACACCGCCGCGCTGGTCGACATGCGGCGCCAGGTGACCGCCGGGGCAGATCCGCAGGCCGTGGCCGACGCGTGGCTCAACGAACACCCGCTCGGCCGCTAGCACGGGCCAGCTAGCGTGACGGCGGCTTGATCCGGCCGATGACGGGGGCGAACAGCCGCTGATAGTTCGAACCGGTGATTCGTACCAGCAGGTCGATCACGACGGCGTCCTGGCCCACCAGCACCCGGGCCTTGTTCTTGCGGACACCGTCCAAGATGATTTCGGCGGCCCGTTGCGGGGTGGTGGAGGCCAGCCGCTTGTCGAAGACCTTTGACTGCGCCGCGGGATCCACGCCTTCCGCTGTCAGGCCATTGCGGGCGATCGCGGTCTTGATGCCGCCGGGGTGTATCGACGTCACCTTCACCGGCTCGCGGTTGAGCACCATCTCCTGTCGCAGTGCCTCGGTGAAGCCACGTACCGCGAACTTGGCCGAGTTGTACGCGGCCTGCCCGGGAACCGACAGCAGCCCGAACAGGCTGGACACATTGATCACGTGGCCGTCGCCGGAGGCGCTCAGGTGCGGCAGAAAAGCCTTGGTGCCGTTGACAACTCCCCAGAAGTCGACATCCATCACCCGCTCGATGTCCTTGAACGCGGTGATGTCGACGTCGCCGGTGTAGGCGATCCCGGCGTTGTTGTAGATCTGGTTGACCTTGCCGTAGTGCTCTTTGATGTGATCGGCGTAGATATGGAAGGCCTCGCGCTCGGTGACGTCGAGTCGGTCGCTACGGACCGGGGCGCCGATGGCCTTGAGCTGTTCTTCGGTCTTCGCCAGCCCTTCGAGGTCGACGTCGCTGATCGCCAGCGAGGCGCCCGAGCGGCCGAGTTCGAGGGCCAGTGCTTGACCGATTCCCGATCCGGCACCGGTAACTGCGGCAACTTTTCCGGCAAAGCCTTCCATGAACACTCCTTGTCACGCGGTTGTGGTCCAGGCTAGCCGGTACCACTGGTATCGCCGGTGGCGGTACCACGCCATCGCGTGGCCGCGCGATCTCTCCGATGAGCCTCAGCTGTCACATTCGCCGCTGAGGGTGGCGACATACTTTTTTTGTTTTGTGACCACCGGCGATATCACGGCCGGATTGATATCGCATACGACCACGATTTCACAAAAGGGTGGGCACCAGCAGGCGGTGCTGCTGTGGCTCGTAGTGACCAGCCCTGCCGACTGACGCAACGAAAACGCCGGCAGTCCCGCTTGGTGCGGGCGCTGCCGGCGCCACGTATAGCGTTGAACGCCAACAGAGTTGACGTTTTAGAGTGTCAGGCCCAGCTGGAGCCGACGGCGGAGTCGGTGCTGCTCATGTTGTTGCCGGCGGTCTGCACCTTCTGGCCGTGGGCGTTGGCTTGTTCGTAGATGGTTTGGAAGTTACGACCCAACTGGGTGATGAACTCCTGGCAGGCCACCGAACCCGAGCCGCCCCAGAAGTCACCGGCAGCCAGCACATCGCGCACGATGGACTGGTGCTCGGCCTCCAGGGAAGCGGCCTGGGAGCGGATCAACGCGCCGTGGGCATCGACATCACCGAACTGGTAACTGATCGACATGATTGTTCTCCTAAAAGTTTCCGGCGGTGGTGGACTAGCTGGACAGGATCTGCTGGGAGCCCTGCTCTTGGGCTTCGTAGTGGTTGGCGTCGCGGATCAATCCGTCACGCACGCCGTGCAGCATGTTGACGATGTTGCGGAACGCGGTGTTCATCTGACCCATGGTGTCGTAGGAGGTGGCCTGAGCGGTACCGCTCCAGCTGGCTCCGGCGATGTTCTGGCTCGACGCCCACATCTTGCGGGCCTCGTCCTCGACAGTCTGGGCGTGGGTGTCGAAACGTCCTGCCATGGAACGCATCTCGTGCGGGTCGGTCATAAAGCGTGTGGGCATGTTTTTCTCCTATCGGGGCGTGTTAGCAGTCACTACGTTGTGAGGAATGTTATCCGCCGGCGGGCGATCTCGGCATCACCTTGGCCGCGACTTTCGAGCCCATGGTGCTCATACCGCGTCCGGCCAGTGCGCCCATCAAACCCTGTGAGAACGGGCTGGTGGGCAGGCCGTGCATCATGCTCGGCGGCGCGACGCTGGTGGACGGCAACAACGGTGCGGCGCGGTCCATGCCACCGGGCGCGCCGGTGTGCCAGGAGTGCGGCACCGACAGCCCGCCCGCATGCATCGCGTTGGCCATCTGCGCCTGGATCCCGGACTGGATGCCGGCACCCCACTTGCCGAGTTGACCGGTGACCCCGCTCATCACGGTGCCGGCCTTGTCGTCGATCAGCTTGCCGACGCTGGTGAGCATCGAATCCTTCATGCCGTTCAGCGCGTCGGCGCTCAGCGCGCCGGCACCGCTTCCGCCGCCGCCGCTCATGAACATACGAGCGGGCGTGCTGCCCAACATGCCCATGTAGTACGTGGCCTGAATCGGCAGCAGCGCGGCGGTGGGGTTCGCGGCGATGACCGGAACCACCGAGTCGATAAATGTGCCCAAGCCGGCCAAAGTCGGCGCGGCCGTGGTGCTCGGAGCGCCAAACAGTTCAGCGACCCCGAGGATCAGTTGGTCGAGGAACGCCTCGCCGCCGGTGTCGGCCGGTGCGGCTGCCGCGGCCACGGCAGACGGGTCGACACCACTCGTCACCATCGGAGCGGCGGTCTGCGCGGGCAATGCCGCCGACGCACCGGTCGAAGCCTGGTTGTACGTGTCCATGCCCAGGGCGTCCTGGATCCACATCGACAGGTAATCGGCCTCGTTGTTGGCGATCGCGCCGGTGTTCTGGCCAAGGAAGTTATTGGACACCAGCGTGGTCAACTCGGCGCGGTTGGCCGCGATCACCGGCGGCGGAACCATCGACGAGTACGCGGTCGTGTAGGCGGCGGCTGCGGCCTTGGCCTGGGCCCCGGTCTGAGCGGCTTCGGCCGCGGTGCTCTGCAGCCAGGCGATGTAGGGCTCAGCGGCCGTGGCCATCTGCGTCGACGACGGTCCCAGCCACGCACCGGTGGTCAGGTTGGTGATCGCCGTTTGGTACTGCGTGGCAGTGGCCTCCAGGTCGGCGGCCAACTCATCCCACGCCGTCGCGGCCTCCAACAACGGACCGGACCCGGCGCCGGAATACATCAGCGCGGAGTTGATCTCCGGAGGTATCAGCGAAAAGCTCATCGACAGATGCCCGCCTAGCCGATGACGGCCGCGGCAGCGTTGGCTGCCTCGGTCAACGCGTAGGCGCCGGCACCGGAGCGCAGGGCGGCCACCAGCTGCTCGTGGACCTCTGCGGCCTGAGCGGCGATCTGCTGGTACGTCGCGCCGTGCGTGCCGAACTGCGCGGCCGTCATCGCCGAAACGAGATCCGAGGCCGCCGGGGCCAAGCCCGTCGTCGGCGCGGCCGCGGCCGAGTTACGGGCAACCATCGAGTCGCCGATACCGGACAGCGTGCTTGCAGCCCCCTGCAACACGTCTGGCTGTGTGGTTACGAACACTTCCAACCTCCTCCAACAAACCGCCACCGTCTGAAGTTGAACAGTACTTCAGATCGGCGGGTTTGGATTGACCTCCCCTAGAGCGATTGCCACACATGGGTGACGTGGAAATCGTAAGGCTTTTTCGCCTTTGGCGATAGCCGAATCGCGAAACGATCCGCTCGGAAACGGCTCAGTAATCTCTTTGCTTTTTCACAGGTTTTGAAATGGTCGCTGAACGGCGTTAAGCCAAAGCGCGTCGGGCCGGGTACCGCCGCGTCGTGGCGAGACCTGCACGTCGGGGACTGTATCGTTGCCGCGTGACCGGGCAGCCACCAAAGCTTTACATCTTTCCGCACGCTGGGGGATCGGCCGAGTTTTACCTACCCTTCGCCAAAGCCTTTGCCAGCGATATCAAACGTGTCGCCGTTAGGTATCCCGGGCGCGGCGGTAATCACGACCTCGGGTCATTCACCACTATCGGTGATCTGGCCGACAAGGTTTGCCAGATGATCAAGCCACCGGAAGATGCGGGCGAGAAGATCGCCTTCTTCGGTCACAGCATGGGCGGGCTGTTGGCGTTCGAGGTCGCCCGTCGGTTCGAGCAGGCGGGCAGCCCGATCGCCGCACTGTTCGTCTCAGCCGTCGCCGCGCCGGGTCACGTCGGCTACGAGCATGTCCCCGAATCGGACCGCGGACTGCTCGACGCGGTGAGCGAGATGACGGGTGTGAATCCGGAGTTCTTGGAAAACGAGGAATTCGCGGCCAGCATCCTGCCGACGCTTCGCGGCCTCAAGGCGATCTCGAAATACGATTGCCCGCCGGGTGAGAAGCTGTCCTGCCCGATCTCGGCGTTCTTGGGCGACGACGACGAAGTGGCGACCGTGGAGAAGGTTCAACCTTGGGCGGAGCGAACAACAGCTGACTTCACTATGAAAGTTTTTCCCGGTCATCATTTTTATCTGACCGACCACATCACCGAGTTGGTAAGCGAGATCGAGCCCAGGATCTTGTCCTCTTGTAGAGGTTGAGCCACCCCAATTAAACGAATTCCGTAAATAATCGCTGACGCAATACGACGGCCTTATTTATGTGCCGGAAGTGTTATACGGCCAATAACCTGGATATAACGACTGACAAATTGGACGATATGGCTGCCTGGTGCTGGATCCGGGTATCCATCGGTCCTCGCCGCGGGCGTTCAACTGGGGATCTTTGAAAAAAGTGAATAACACCACATCACAGGGTCGGCGTGGCGAAACCCAGCAAACTCCCTCTTCGGCGGAGGTTTCACAGGCGACGCACGCGCCCCAGGGGCTGAGCCGGGGCGTCGCGGACCACCCGTGCCGCCGCTGACCGCGACGTGGGTCTCCAGCGGCTTCGTCACCACGGAAAAGGGGCCGCAAAGGGTTTTGTTATTCGCAGTTATGCATTTCAACTGACCGTCCGGTAAGATGGAACAGTCGTCACCGGGGGGTGGACACCTCCGCAAGCGACCCACTTAGCAAACCTATAGACCCAGCAATGACGCTGGTCGGAGTGGGCCTTCTGTTTGGCGCGGGTATTACATTCTTGGGTTTCTGGTCCGAGAAGTGCGCGGCCCCTGTTAATCTCCTGCATCACAAGTGCCCGCAAAGTTGTTGTCCGGGGCTCTAGATCTTTAAGGGGTGGTGTCCCGATGGCAGTTACGGAAACCTCTATTGCCGCGGTACTGCGGGAATGGGCCCGGCAGCAGCCGGATGCACCGGCGTACACGTACGTCGACTACGACGTCGATCCGGCCGGCTACCGCCAGACCCTCACGTGGTCAGAGCTCTACGGCCGCGTGCAGGCCCTGGCAGCAGAAATCGCGACGGTCGGCGCACCGGGGGACCGTGCCGCCATCCTCGCGCCACAGGGCCTGGAGTACGTCGTCGCCTTCTACGGAGCGCTCGAGGCCGGGCTGGTCGCGGTACCGCTTCCCGTGCCGCAGTTCGGCGCCCACGACGAGCGGGCGTCGGCAGCGCTGCAGGACTGCGCTCCCACTGTCCTGTTGACCACCTCGACGGTCGTCGACGATGTCGTCGGCTGCGCCCGTTCGCTGCCCGGCAAGGCCCCGGCGGTGATCGAGGTCGACAGTCTCGACCTCGGCGCGACGCCCGACTTCAACGCCGCGCCGGCGCCGCGGACCAAGAACGCCGTGCTGCAGTACACCTCCGGGTCGACCCGTTCGCCGAAGGGCGTTGTGGTCACTCACAAGAACATCCTGGCCAACGTCCAGCAGGTGCGTGACGACTACTTCGAGGCCGAAGGTGCGGTGCCGCCAACGGACACCACGCTGGTGTCCTGGCTGCCCGTCTACCACGATATGGGGCTGCTGCTCGGTATCACGGGAGCGCTGACCATGGGCCTGCACTCGGTGCTGATGAGCCCGATGGCGTTCCTGCAGCGTCCCGCGCGCTGGATCCAGGAGATGGCCAACAACACCCGCGTCTTCACCGCGGTGCCGAACTTCGCATTCGAGCTGGCCGCGCGACGGACCACCGACGAGGACATGGCCGGTCTCGACCTGTCCGGCGTGCACACCATTCTGTCCGGCAGCGAGCGCGTCCACGCGGCCACCATCCGGCGCTTCATCGACCGCTTCTCGGAGTTCGGCTTCCCGGCCAGCTCGCTGAAGCCGTCGTACGGTTTGGCCGAGGCAATGGTCTACGTGAACTCCTCGGGTCCCGGCCGGCCCCCGAGCGTTGCCACGTTCGACTACGAAAAGCTCTCCGCCGGCCATGCCGAGGCCTGTGACGACGAGACCGGAGTTGAACTGGTTAGCGTCGGTGTGCCGCGTGCATCGACGATCCGCATCGTCGACCCGGAGACCCGCGTCGAGAACCCGGCCGGCATGGTCGGTGAAATCTGGCTCCATGGCGATAACATCGCCGCCGGTTACTGGCGTAAGCCGCAGGAGACCCAGAAGGCTTTCGGTGGTCAGCTGGTCGACCCGTCGAGCGGTACTCCGCTGGGTCCGTGGCTGCGCACCGGCGACCTGGGCACCATCTACGACGGCGAGCTGTTCATCATCGGGCGGATCAAGGACCTGCTGATCGTCGACGGGCGCAACCACTACCCCGACGACATCGAGGCCACCACCCAGGAAATCAGCGGCGGCCGGGTCGCGGCGATCTCCATCGAGGACGGTCGCACCGAGCGCCTGATCGTTATCGCCGAAATGAAAGACAAGGGCAACTCGCAGGAGATGCAGAACCGTCTCCGCGATGTGAGAGCGCAAGTCACGTCGGCCATTTCGAAGTCGCACGGGCTGCGGGTGGCCGACCTCGTGCTGGTTCCGCCGGGGTCGATTCCGATCACCACCAGCGGGAAGATCCGCCGTTCATCGTGTGTTGAGGTCTACCAGCAGGACGACTTCAGCCGTTTGGACTCTACCGCTTAGTGGGGTCCCGACGGCTTTACACCGCAGCGGGAGTAAAGCCAGTGTCTTCTGACGACTTCTTCATACCCGCTGTGCAGGGGGGGTGCGTTCGGCAACAGCCGAGTGGCGGTAACATCAGTCACTTCGGCTGGGTAGAACGTTGTGGGCGCGACGAGGCGAACCGACTGGACACGCCCGGATGACATCGGTGGGCGAGGCCGCGTCCCTCGCACACGGTGTCCGACGACAACAACTTTCCGACAGACCGGGGGGAGCGCGATGACTGCTGCACCATCGGACCGTCGGGCCATCATCACCGAGGCGTTGCGAAAGATCGACGACCTGACAGCGCGGCTGCACATCGCCGAACAAGGTGACACCGAACCGATCGCGGTAGTGGGGATCGGTTGCCGGCTTCCGGGTGGAGCAGATACCCCCGATCAGTTCTGGCAGATGCTGCAGGACGGCAAAAGCGGCATCGTCGGAGTTCCGCCCGAGCGCTGGGATGCCGACGCCTTCTTCGCCGACGACCACTCCATCCCCGGCACGATCGTCAGCAAGGAGGGTGGCTTCCTCACCTCCTGGCGTCCGGACGAGTTCGACGCCGAGTTCTTCGGGATCTCGCCGCGCGAGGCCGCGGCGATGGATCCGCAGCAGCGGCTGTTGCTCGAAGTCACTTGGGAGGCACTGGAAAACGCCGGCATCACCGCGGCGAAGATCCGCGGCACCCAGACCTCGGTGTTCGTCGGGATGACCACCTACGACTACACCCTGACCCTGGCCGGACGGCTGCCGCCGGAAGAGGTCGATCCGCACGTCCCGTTCGGTAACGCGGCGAACTTTGCTGCCGGACGGCTGTCCTACTTCCTGGGTGCGCACGGCCCTGCGGTCGTGCTCGACACGGCCTGCTCGTCGTCGCTGGTCACGGTCCACCTGGCCTGTCAGAGCCTGCGCCGGCGGGAGAGTGACCAGGCGCTGGTGGCCGGGGTCAACTTGATGCTGAGCCCGGAGAACAGCATTGCCACCTCGCGGTGGGGAATGCTGGCTCCCGACGGTCGCTGCAAGACTTTTGACGCCGGCGCCGACGGCTACGTACGCAGCGAGGGCTGCGGCGTCGTGGTGCTCAAGCGACTCAGTGATGCTGTGCGCGAAGGTGATTCGGTGCTGGCCGTGGTGCGCGGGTCGGCGGTCAACCAGGACGGGCCAAGCAGTGGCCAGACCGTGCCCAGTGGGCCTGCCCAGCAGGCGGTGGTGCGGGCAGCGCTGGCCGCGGCGCGACTGGAGCCCTCGGACATCGACTACATCGAGGCCCACGGCACCGGTACCGCGCTGGGCGATCCGATCGAATTAGGGGCGCTACACCAGGTTTTCGGCGAGCGCGGCGACTCGGCACCCTTGGTGCTGGGGTCGGTCAAGACCAACCTCGGCCACCTGGAATCGGCGGCCGGCATCGCCGGTTTCATCAAGACCGTGCTCACCGTGCAGCGCGGCTACATTCCCCGGCATCTGCATTTCACCGCGCTGACGCCCAACGCGGTCGAGGGAGCGTCGAACTTCACCATCGCCGCCGACGGCATGGACTGGCCGGCCGTCGGGCGCGCCCGCCGGGCCGGGGTGTCGTCTTTCGGCGTCAGTGGCACCAATGCCCACGTGGTCCTCGAGCAGGCACCAGCGGCCGAACCTGTTGCGCCGCAACCAGAACCGGTGGTCACCACGCTGGTGGTCTCCGGCAAGACTCCGGCGCGCGTCGCCTCGACGGCCGCGACGCTCGCGGACTGGATGATCGGTGCGGGCGCCGCGGTGCCGTTGGCCGATGTCGCCCACACGCTCAATCACCACCGCACCCAACACAAGAGTTTCGCGACGCTGGTCGCGCGGGACCGCGCCCATGCCGTCGCCGGTCTGCAGGCACTGGCAGCCGGCCAGTCCGCGATCGGACTGGTCGAGCCGCACGAGGGATTGTGCAAGCCCGGAACGGTTTTCGTGTATTCGGGGCAGGGCTCGCAGTGGCCGGGGATGGGCCGGCAGCTGCTGGTCGACGAGCCGGCGTTCGCCGCGGCGGTCGAGGAGCTGGAGCCGCTGTTCCTCGAGCACATGCGGTTCTCGTTGCAGCAGGTGCTGACCGAGGGCCAGCGGGTGGCCGGCGACGCGCGTGTCCAGCCGGTGCTGATGGGTCTGCAGTTGGCGTTGACCGCATTGTGGCGCTCCTACGGCGTGGAACCCGATGCGGTGATCGGACATTCGATGGGGGAGGTGACCGCCGCGGTGGTGTCCGGGGCGCTCACTCCGGACGAGGGTCTGCGTGTCATCGGGACCCGGTCACGGCTGATGGCCCGGCTGGCCGGCCAGGGCGCGGTGGGTCTGCTGGAGATGGACGCCGAGACGGCCGAGAAGCTGCTCGCCGACTACCCTCAGGTGAGTCTGGCCGGATTCCTGTCGCCGCGGCAGACCGTGATCGCCGGTTCGGTCGCGGAGGTCGACGCGGCGATCGTCGCGGTCAGCGAGCAGGAGCGTTTTGCGCGACGGGTGAACATGGAAGTCGCCTCGCACACCGCGCTGATGGATCCCATTCTTCCTGAATTACGTTCGGCGCTGGCCGATTTGAAGCCCAAAGCGCCGGTGATTCCGTTCTTCTCCACCGTCGCCGACCCGACCGCCGCGCCGACGCTGGGGGCCGACTACTGGGTCGACAACGTGCGTCACCCGGTGTTGCTGCACCAGGCCATCACCGCCGCCTCCGCGCAGCACGCCACCTTCGTCGAGATCAGCCCGCACCCGACGCTGACCCACGCCATCACCGAAACGCTGGAGTCGGTGCACCACCACAGCGTGGGGACGTTGTCACGCAAGGGCGATGACACGGTCAGCTTCCACACCAACCTCAACAGCACGCACGTCATACGCCCGCCGGCGCTGCCGCATCCGCCCGAGCCGCACCCCGTGCTGCCGAGCGCTCCGTGGCACCACACTCAGCATTGGATCAGCGCAGCGGAATTCGTCAAGACCGCCGAGTCGGCGCCGCAACGCGGCACCCTGCTCGGTCAGCACATCCCGGTCGCCGCGACACCGCCGACGCACCTGTGGCAGGCGCGCCTGACGTCCACCACCAAGCCGTACCCGGGCTCCCACCACAACAACGGTGTCGAGATCATTCCGATATCGGTTCTGCTGCAAACGCTTTCGGTGGCCGCAGCTGAATACGGCGCACCGGCGCTGTCTGACATCCGGTTCGAATACCCGATCGTCGTCGGGGAACCGCGCGTCATTCAGGTGGTCGCCGACGGCGGATCGGTCACGGTGTCCTCGAGTGCCCCGGGATCGAATTCCGAAGGCGCCACGCAGCATTGGATCCGGCACGCCAGCGCGCGCATTGCCCGCGACGCGGATGGCTCACCGGCCGGTCTGTCGGAGGCGGTGGCCGCCCCGGGCTCGGCCGACACGCAGTTCTCCGACGAGTCGGTGACATCGCTGTGGCAGACCTGGGGCAGTGAAGGCCGTCCGTTCGGATGGTCCATCGGATCGTGTGAATCGAAGGCCGGCGAACTGCGGGCCGACGTCGAGCTGACCCAGACCTCGGCAGTTGCGTTGCTGGACGCCGCTATTCACATCGCCCGACTGCTGGACAGCGACAACCCACTGCTGATGGTCCCGGCCGCGGTAGCCGGCGTCCGGTTCGAGGGCGAACTCGCCGACCCGAGTGGTCGCGTCGAGGTCCGTCGCCGCGGCGGCAACGACGAAGAACTCGTCGTCGACATCGCCGTGACCGCATCGGACGGCAGCCCCTGCGTCGAGGTGCGCGGGCTGCGTTACGCGGCGGTGGACTCCAGCGCGGCCGCCGGTGGTAACGACGATCCGGCCGCAATGGTGCACGCCATCGACTGGCAGCCGTTCACCCCCGACGAGGGCCACGACGGCCACGCCGTCGGCGGTCCGAGCACCATCGCGGTGTTGGGCGACAACGACACTGCCGCCGGTCTGCGCGACGGGCTGGCCCACAACGGCTACTCATCGGCCGCCGTCGCTGACGCGCGCTACGTCCTCTATGTCGCCGAATCCCGTTCCGGTGAAAGCGATGTCGATGTTGCCGTCCGAACGTCGATGGAGCTGGTGGACCTGGTCCGTGGGCTGGCCGAGCGCGACGAGAGTCACCCGGCCACGTTGTGGATCATCACCCGCGGCGTGCGCGAAGGCAGCTCCGATGCCGCGGTCGCGCAGAGCCCGCTGTGGGGGACCGCCGGAGTCATCCGGGCCGAGCAGCCGCAGCTGTGGGGCGGTTTGATCGACCTGCCGGACGGCGTGGCGATCGGTTCGCTGGTGCCCGCGCTGACCCCGATGCTGCGGACGCCGGCGAAGTCGATCCTGGCGCTGCGCGACGGCGAATTCCTGGCACCGGGCCTCGCTGAGCTGTCCGAGGTCGCCGGCTTACCGGTGCGCGAGCCGCTGCGGTGCCGTCCGGACGCGGCCTACCTGATCACCGGTGGCCTGGGTGCGCTCGGTCTGCTGACGGCCGGTTGGCTGGCCGACCGTGGAGCCCGTCGGGTGATCCTGGCCGGCCGCACCGCGCTGCCGCCCCGCCGCGACTGGGACAGCGACAGCAACGACGCCGCGACGCGGGCGAAGATCGCCGCCGTCCGTGCGCTGGAGGCGCGTGGCGTGGTCGTGGAAGCCGTGGCCCTCGACATCGGTTCGGCCGAGGCGATGCAGGCACTGCTGACCAAACGCGACGACGAGGGGGCCGTGCCGATCCGCGGCGTCGTCCACGGCGCCGGCATCACCGACGCGGAGCTGTTCACCGAGATGGACGAAAGCCGGCTGCGGCGCACGGTCTGGCCGAAGATCGCCGGGGCGCAGGTGCTGCACCGGGCGTTCCCGCCGGGCAGCCTCGACTTCATGTTCCTGACCGCCGCGGCGGGCGCGGTCTTCGGTGTGCCTGGCCAGGGTGCCTACGCGGCGGCGAACGCCTACCTCGACGGCCTGGCCCAGGCCCGTCACCGGCAGGGCTGCCACACCGTCAGCCAGGACTGGGTGGCGTGGCGCGGACTCGGCTTCGGCGCCGAAGCGCAGATCGCGCTGCAGGAACTCGAGCGTCTCGGGTCACGGGCCATCACCGCCGAGGAAGCCTTCGCCGCCTGGGATCACCTCGCGCGCTACGACGTCGCGCAGGCCGTCATGGCTCCCATGCCGTCAACCGGCGGCTCCAGTGCTACCGAGCCGCATTCGACGACTCCGGCCTGGTCAGAGATGTCCGCCGAGGACGTGCGCAGCGAACTGCAGACCGGATTGCGGGCCATTTTGGCCCGCGAACTGCATCTGGCCGAGGCCGATCTCGATCTGGACCGGCCGTTCGCGGAATACGGTCTGAACTCGGTGATGGCGATGTCGGTTCGACGGGACACCGAGTTGTTCGTCGGGATCGAGCTATCCGCGACCATGCTGTTCAACTATCCGACTATCGTTGCGCTGGCGGAACACCTCGCGAAAAAGGTGTCGCCGCAGCCGGAATCCGACACCGAAATCGACGTTTTGGGCGATTCGGACGGCGGAGTGTTGAGTGAGCTGTTCGACAGCGTGGAGTCGGCACCGGCTGGCAGTGAAAGGGGCATCTGATGACGTCCTCGTATGACGAGGAAGCGCTACGGCACTGGCTGGCCGATTACCTGGTGACCACGGTCGGTTGCAGCCCGTACGACATCGACTTCGACGCCCCGATGAGCGATCTGGGCCTGGGTTCGCGCGACGCGGTGGTGCTCTCCGGTGAGCTGTCCGAACTGCTCGGCCGCAAAGTCTCGCCCGTCGAGTTCTGGCAGCACCCGACGATTGCCGATCTGGCCCGGTTTCTGACCGGTGCCGAGGCGCTGGCCGCCGAGGCCGAGGTCGAAGCCGACCGCAGCCACCTGGACGAGCCGGTTGCGATCATCGGTCTGGGCTGCCGGCTCCCCGGCGGCATCTCCGGCCCGGACGAGTACTGGGAGTTCATCTGCGAGGGCAAGAATGCGGTCACCGAGGTGCCTGCCGAGCGCTGGGCGCCGTTCGACGACGGCACCCCCGAGGTCGCGGCGGCGCTGGCGCACACCACCCGCTTCGGCGGCTACATGGACAACCTCGACGCCTTCGACGCCGAGTTCTTCGACATCTCCAGCCGCGAGGCCGCCAAGATGGACCCGCAGCAGCGCATGCTGCTCGAAGTCGCTTGGGAGGCACTGGAACACGCGGGTATCCCGCCGAGCTCGCTGCGCCGCTCGCAAACCGGGGTGTTCGCCGGCGCCTGCTACACCGACTACGGCTACGTCGCAGGTATGGACCTGACGAATGTCGACGCGTGGACCAATTCCGGTGGCGCACTGAGCATCATCGCCAACCGGTTGTCGTACTTCCTGGATTTCCGGGGACCCTCGGTCACTGTCGACACCGCCTGCTCGTCGTCGATCGTGGCCCTGCATCTGGCCTGCCAGAGCCTGCGCATCGGCGACTCCGACGTGGCGCTGGCCGCGGGCGTGAACCTGATGCTGGCGCCCTCGGTGGTTCGCGCGTTCGACCAGACCGGCGCGCTGTCGGCCACCGGTGCGTGCCACGCGTTCGATGCCGACGCCGACGGGTTCATCCGCGGTGAGGGCTGCGGTGTCGTGGTACTCAAGCGGCTCAGCGACGCCGCGCGGGACGGCGACCGGGTGCTGGCGGTGGTGCGGGGCTCGGCGGTGAACCAGGATGGCCGGTCCAACGGCCTGCTGGCCCCCAACCCCGCCGCCCAGATGGCGGTGCTGCGTTCGGCCTACGCCAACGCGGGTCTGCAGCCGCAAGAAGTCGACTATGTCGAGGCGCACGGCACCGGAACGCCGCTCGGTGACCCGATCGAAGCACGCGCGCTCGGCACCGTGCTGGGACGCGGTCGCGCCGAAGACGCGCCGCTGCTGATCGGTACCGCCAAGACCAACCTCGGCCACCTCGAGGCCGCCGCCGGCATCGCCGGCCTGATCAAGACCGTGCTGGCGGTGCATGCGGGCAGCATCCCGCCGAACCTGCACTTCCACACCCCCAACCCGCACATCCCCTTCGACCAGTTGCGCCTGAAAGTGGTTGCTGAGCAACAGGACTGGCCGGACACCGGGCAGCCGCGCCGGGCGGGCGTCTCGTCGTTCGGTTTCGGTGGCACCAACGCGCACGCGGTGATCGAGCAGGCGCCCCCGGCGCTGCCGGTGATCCGCGAGACCGACCCGGCCGTCACGACGCTGGTGGTGTCGGGCAAGTCGACCGAGCGGATCTCCTCGCAAGCCCGCTCGCTGGCGGAGTGGCTGCAGGGCGCCGGCGCCGAGGTGCGACTGCCCGACGTGGCGCACACCCTCAGCTACCACCGCGAGCGCCACGCCCACTTCGCCACCGTGTGCGTCCGCGACCGCGAGCAGGCAGTGGCCCGGTTGCAGGCGCTGGCCGACGGTCGATACACCGACGGCGCCGATGGCATCGTGGGCCCGCACGACGGGCCGTGCAGCCCCGGCACGGTGTTCGTGTTCTCCGGCCAGGGTTCGCACTGGGCCGGTATGGGCAAGCAGCTGCTGGCCGACGAGCCGGTATTCGCCGAGGCGATCGCCGAGCTGGACCCGATTTTCGTTGAGCAGGTTGGCTTTTCGCTGCAGCAAATCATCGCCGACGGTGCTGCGATCAGCGGTGACGCGCAGGTCCAGCCGGTGCTGATGGGCCTGCAGCTGGCGCTGACCGAGCTGTGGCGGTCCTACGGCGTGCACCCGGACGCGGTGATCGGTCATTCGATGGGCGAGGTGACCGCCGCGGTGGTGGCCGGCGCGCTGAGCGTGGTCGACGGCCTACGGGTAATCGCGATCCGGTCGAAGTTGATGTCAACGCTGGCCGGCCAGGGCGCGGTGGCGCTGCTCAAGCTCGACCCCGAGGCAACCGAGGCGTTGATCGCCGGCCACGAGGGCGTCAGTGTGGCGGGCTACATTTCGCCGCGCGAAACGGTGGTCGCCGGCCCGGTGGCCCAGGTCGACGCGGTGGTGGCCGCCGTCAGTGCGCAGAACAAGTTCGCCCGCCGGGTCAAGATGGAGGTGGCGTCGCATACCGCATTCATGGACCCGATCCTGGGCGAATTGCGCACGGCGCTCGCGGATTTGACCCCCGAGATCCCCACCATCCCGTTCTACTCGACGGTGCTGGAGGGCTTCGCGTCGCCGATGCTGGACGCCGACTACTGGGTGGCCAACGTGCGCCAGCCCGCGCTGCTCAGCCAGGCTGTCGCCGCAGCCGCCGAAGAGCACGGCACCTTCATCGAGATCAGCGCGCACCCGATCCTGACCAACGCGGTCGGCGACACGGTGGATCCCGCCAGCCACCACCACAGCGTCGGCACATTGTGGCGCGACGGCGACGACGCGGTCCGGTTCCACACCAACCTCAACGCCGTCCACACCAGCCACCCGCCGCAGACACCGCACCCGGTCGAGCCGCACCCGCAACTGCCGACCACGCCGTGGCACCACAGCCGGTTCTGGGTGAACACGCGGCCGATCACACCGACCAGAAGCGTTGCCGCTTCGGCCGATCCGGGCACGTACTCTGACGGGCCGATCCCGTCGCAGTGGTACCTCGACCTGGCGTGGCCGGCCCGCGCGCTGTCCGGGACCAAAGATGCCACCGAGAGCTCGTGGCTGGTCGTCACCGACTCCGCACTGGGCGAGGAGATCGGCCGCGTTCTCGGCGACGAATTCGCCGCCGCGGTCGAGCCGACGTCGCTGCTGGCCGAGGGAGCCGACCCGGAGGCGATCACCGACGCGCTGGCCGGGGTGACCCACGTGCTCTACGCACCGAGCGTGACCGGCGGCCAGTTCGATTTCGAGGACGGCTACCAACTGTTCAACGCCGCGCGTCGGCTGACCGCGGCCATCGCTGAAATCGGCGTGCCGCCAAAGCTTTACCTGCTCACCCGCAACGCCCAGCCGGTCGGTGACGGCGACCGCGCCATCGCGTCGCAGGCGGTGCTGTGGGGCCTGGGCCGCACGCTGGCGCTGGAGCATCCCGAATTCTGGGGCGCCGTGATCGATATCGACGAGTCGGTGCCGGACGCTCTGGCCGCCGGCTACGTCGTGGACGAGGCTGCGGCCGACGACGACGAGGACCAGGTCGTCTACCGGGCCGGTCTGCGTCGGGTTCCGCGTCTGCAGCAGGCTTTCCCGCCGTCGACCGCGCCCGCTGAATTGTCCAAAGACAGCAGCTATCTGGTCATCGGCGCGACCGGAAACATCGGGCCGCACCTGATCCAGCAACTGGCCGACACCGGCGCGGGCACCGTGGTTGCGGTCTCGCGTAACCCCGGTTCACGCCTCGACGACCTCACTGCCCGCCTGGCGACCTCCGGCACCACGTTGGTCACTGCCGCCGCCGACGCGGCGGACGAATCGGCGCTGAGCGCGGTGTTCGACCGCTTCGGCGCGGACCTGCCGCCGCTGGCCGGTATTTATGTGGCCGCATTCGGCGGTGGGCCGATCACGCTGTTGGACATGACCGACGAGGACGTCACCGCGATGTTCCGCCCCAAGCTGGACGTGGTCGCGCTGCTGCACCGGCTTTCGTTGCGGCACAAGGTCGAGCAGTTCGTGCTGTTCTCGTCGATCTCCGGCCTGACCGGGTCCCGCTGGCTGGCGCACTACACCGCGACCACCACGTTCCTGGACACCTTTGCGCTGGCCCGGCGGGCCGCCGGACTGCCGGCCACCGCGATCAACTGGGGACTGTGGAAGTCGTTGTCCGACGGGCAATCCGAAGAGGAGCGTCAGGTCACCCTGGCTTCCGGTCTGGAGCCGATGGCCGACGACGTGGCGATCCAGGCGCTGTCGTTGCTCACTGGTCCGGGTGCCGCGTCACGGCCGACCGTCGTGGCCGCGGACTGGCCGCTGCTGGCCGCCGCGTACCGGACCCGGGCAGCGCTGCGCATAGTGGACGACCTGCTGGCCACCGACACCGCCGGTGGCGACAGCTCGGCGGTACGCAGCACCGAGTTCCGCGATGCGTTGCGCGAGGCCGACCCGGCCCGTCGCCGCGGCATCCTGGTCGATCACGTCACCGCGCAGGTGGTTGAGGCGATGGGATTGGCCTCGGCGCAACTGCTCGACCCGACCGCCGGCTTCTTCCAGTCCGGCATGGACTCGTTGATGAGTGTGACGCTGCAGCGTTCCTTGTCGGACAGCCTGGGCGAGACCCTGCCCGCGTCGGTGGTGTTCGACTATCCGACCGTCGAGGCGTTGTCGGAGTACCTGGCCACCCTGATTCCTGAAGTGGCCGAAGCCGCCGAGGATGACAGCGCTGACGACTACGACGACTTCAGCGACGACGAACTTCTCAAAGAACTGTCAGAAAGGCTGGGCTGAGCGCCGATGACTGCACCGCCAGATCGTCGGGCGATCATCACCGAGGCGCTCCGCAAGATCGATGACCTGACGGCTCGGTTGGAGATCGCCGAAAAGGCTGACCTCGAACCGATTGCCGTGGTGGGCATGGCTTGCCGACTGCCGGGTGGTGTCAGCACTCCCGCCGACTACTGGCAGTTGTTGCACGACGGTGGCAGCGGCGTGATCCGGGTGCCCGAGGACCGCTGGGACGCCGACGCCTACTTCTCCGAAGACCACACCCGCCCGGGCACGATCTGCAACCGGGAGGGCGGCTTTCTCACCTCGTGGCAGCCCGACCAGTTCGACGCCGAGTTCTTCGGGATCTCCCCGCGTGAAGCGGTGGCGATGGACCCCCAGCAGCGGCTGCTGCTCGAAGTCGCCTGGGAGGCACTGGAAAACGCCGGTGTCACACCGAAAGCGGTTCGCAACAGCCAGACCGGGATCTATGTCGGTCTGACCACCAGCGACTACTACTGGCTGTCCACCGACGGCGACGTGCGCCCGGAAGACTTCGACCCGTACCTGCCATTCGGCAACGCGTCGAACTTCGCCGCAGGCCGGCTGTCGTATTTCCTTGGGACACATGGCCCGGCCGTGGTGCTGGACACCGCGTGCTCATCCTCGCTCGTCGCCATTCACCTGGCCTGCCAGAGCCTGCGCCGGCGTGAAACGGATCAGGCGCTGGCCGCCGGCACCAACCTGATCCTGACCCCGGAGAACAGCATCTCCTGCTCGCGGTGGGGCATGCTGGCTCCGGACGGCCAGTGCAAGACCTTCGACGCCAACGCCAACGGGTACGTGCGCAGCGAGGGCTGCGGCGTGATCGTGCTCAAGCGGCTCAGTGATGCTGTGCGCGATGGGGATACGGTGCTGGCGCTGGTACGTGGCTCCGCCGTCAACCAGGACGGCCCGAGCAGCGGGCAGACCGTGCCGAGCGGTCCCGCGCAGCAGGCCGTCCTGCGGGCCGCGCTGGCGTCGGCGCGGTTGGAGCCCTCGGATATCGACTACATCGAGGCCCACGGCACCGGGACGGCTCTCGGTGACCCGATCGAACTCGACGCGCTGAGTGCTGTTTTCGGCCAGCGCGACGACTCGGCGCCGCTGGTGCTCGGGTCGGTCAAGACCAACCTGGGTCACCTGGAGAACTCCGCGGGCATCGCCGGCTTCATCAAGGCCGTGCTCAGCATGAATCACGGCTACATCCCGCCACACCTGCACTTCACCGGGCTGACCCCGAACGCCGGTGCGGGCGCGTCGAAGTTCACCATTGCCGCCGACGGCATGGCCTGGCCGGAGGTGACCCGGCCGCGCCGCGCGGGGGTGTCGTCGTTCGGTGTCAGCGGCACCAACGCCCATGTGGTGATCGAGCAGGCGCCGGTGCCGGAAACGGTTGCCGCCCAATCAGAGCCGGTGATCAGCACGCTGGTCATCTCCGGAAAGACCCCGGCACGCATCGCGCCGATCGCGGAAATGCTGGCCGACTGGATGTCCGGTGCGGGCGCCGAGGTGCCGCTGGCCGACGTCGCGTACACGGTCAACAACCATCGCGGCCGCTACCGCAGCTTCGCCGCCGTCGCGGCGCGGGACCACGAGCAGGCCGTCGCCGGACTGCGCGCGCTGGCAGCCGGTGAGCCCGCGACCGGCGTGGTGGAGCCGACCGAGAAGCCGCACGGTTCGGGCACGGTCTTTCTGTACTCGGGTCAGGGTTCGCAGTGGGCGGGTATGGGTCGGCAGTTGTTGGCCGATGAGCCGGCGTTTGCGGCGGCGGTGGCTGAGTTGGAGCCGGATTTTGTTGCGCAGGTGGGTTTTTCGCTGCGTGATGTGTTGCTGTCCGGTGAGCCGGTGGTGGGGATCGAGCGTATTCAGCCGGTGCTGGTGGGGATGCAGTTGGCGTTGACGGCGTTGTGGCGCTCCTACGGGGTCGAGCCCGATGCGGTGATCGGTCATTCGATGGGTGAGGTGACTGCGGCGGTGGTGTCGGGTGCGTTGAGCCCGGCCGATGGCCTGAAAGTCATTGCCACCCGGTCGAAGTTGATGTCGCGGCTGTCCGGTCAGGGCGCGATGGCGCTGGTCGAGTTGGGCGCCACCGAGGCCGAGAAGTTGGTCGGGGACTACCCGGACATCACGGTGGCGGTCTACGCCGCCCCGGAGCAGACGGTGATCGCCGGCCCGCCCGAGCAGATCGAGGCCGCGATCGCCGCGGTCGATGCCCAGGGACTGCTGGCGCGGCGCGTCGAGGTGGACGTGGCCTCGCACCACCCGACGGTGGACCCGATCCTGGCCGACCTCAAGGCTGCGCTAGCCGACCTCAAGCCGTTGACGCCGCGAATCCCGTTGATCAGCACGGTCGGCCAGGCCGACGGTGCTCCGCGGTACGACGCGGACTACTGGGTGGTCAACCTGCGCAACCCGGTCCGGTTCAGCCAGGCCGTCGCCAAGGCTGCCGAAAACCACACCACGTTCGTCGAAATCAGCCCGCACCCGCTGTTGACTCACGGTATCGGCGAGACGCTGGCCTCGGTGTCCTCACGCGACCAGTTCGCCGTCACCGCGGCAATGAAGCGCGGCGACGACGAAACGCTCTCTGTCCACGAGCAACTCGCCACCATCGGCGTGACCGGTGATGAGGCCGCGGGCCGCCGCCGGGTCGACATCCCCGCCTCGCCGTGGCTGCACGCCAGCTACTGGGTCGAGAAGAAGCCCACCGGTCAGCGCTTGACCGATGTGCACCCGCTGCTGGGTGCGCATGTCGAACTGCCGTCGGGTCACGAGCACGTCTGGCAGACCGACATCGGTGTCGCGGCGCTGCCCTGGCTGGCCGACCAGACCATCGGTGGTCAGGCCGTTGTCACGGCAGCCGGTTTCGCCGAGATGGCGTTGGCCGCCGCCACCCAGGCGCTCGGCGACGGTGTACAGGTCAACGCGCTCGCCGTCGAGCGGCCGCTGATCCTGGACCCCCAGACCCGCGTCACCACACAGCTTTCGGTGAGCCCGGACGTGAATCGGGTGGAGATCCAGGCCCGCTCGGCTGGTGGCAACTGGACCCGGCACGCGGTGGCCGACGTCGACGTGACGCCCCAGAGCCCGCCCGCCGGCCGGCAGGCCGGGCAGGGCACCGAGATCGCGCTGCCTGACGAGGTTGCCGATCACCCCGAGTACCGCATCCACCCGGTGCTGCTCGACGCGGCATTGCGGCAACTGGCCGCTGCCGTCGCGGAGCAATCCGAAGACGCTTCCCACCAAGCGGTTTCGGTGCAGACGATCCGGGTGTTCGCCCCGATCCGCAGCCGGGTCCGCAGCCACGCCGAATTGGAGCAGGCCCAAGACGCAGTCCGCGGCCACATCGTGCTGACCGACGAAGCCGGTGCCGTGCTCGCAGAGCTGACCGGAGTCGAGCTCAAGCCGGTCGACCTGGCCAGCGTGCCGCTGTCGCTGGAGCAGAAGATCTTCGACGCCGCGTGGGTGCCGAGCCCGGCGGCACACGGCGGCGCAGTTGCCGACGGCACCTGGGTGGTGCTGGCCGAATCTGACCCTGCTACTGAGGCTCTCGCAGCCGCAGTCACGGACAAGCTCACCTCCTCGACCCGGCGTGCGGTCAGCGCCACGCTGGACGATGAGTCCGCGGTCGCCGGGGCGTTCGCCAAAACGGCCGCCGACCCGAAGCGGGTCGGCATCATCGTGCTGCTGGCCAAGAGGTCGTTCGACGGCGTCGACACCGATGCGGCCCTACAGCGTGCGCAGGACCTGGTGGTTGACATCACGGCGGCGGCGCACGCGGCCGTCGACGGCTGGAAGGGCACCTCGCCACGGCTATGGCTGGTCACCCGGGACGGGCTGTCGGTGCACGACGACGAGCCGGGCGACCCGGCGATCGGCGCGCTCAAGGGAGTGATCCGCAACTGGCGGTTCCCCGGCGAGGCGGCCCGCGTGCTGGCCGGCGAACCCGATCTCGATGCCACGCTGCTCGATGTGGGCAGCGCCGATGTCCTTGCCGCGCTGACCGATGAACTCGCCGCCGCCACCGGCGACGACGTGGTCGCCCTCCGCGAAGACGGCCGCTACGTTGAACGCCTGGTGCGCGCCACCCTGGACAACGGCCCGCACGACGCGGTGGTCCGCGCCGACGGGTCCTACATCGTCACCGGTGGTCTGGGTGGCCTGGGCACCGTCGTCACCCGCTGGCTGGCCGAGCGCGGGGCGGGGCGGATCGTGCTCAGCGGCCGCAGCGAACCGTCCGACGCGCAGCGCGAATACATGAACAACCTGGGCACCGACGTCGTGTTCGTGGCTGGCGACATCGCCACCGCGGGCGTGGCGGAGCGGTTGGTCGCCGCGGCCGAGGAAACCGGACTTCCGCTGCGTGGCCTCGTGCACGGCGCCGGTGTCACCGGCGACGGCCTGGTGAGTGCCCTGACCCGGGAAGGTCTGCAACGGGTTTGGACGCCCAAGGTCGCCGGCGCACTGCGACTGAACGCCGCGACCGCCGACGCAGAGATGGACTGGTGGGTCGGCTTCTCGTCGATGGCCACCATGCTCGGCCTGCCCGGCCAGCTGGCCTACGCGACCGGCAACGCCTGGCTCGACGCGCTGATGACCTGGCGACGCGCATCCGGGCGGCCCGCCACCGCGATCAACTGGGGTCAGTGGTCCGCCGTCGGTATGAGCAGCAAGCTGACCTACAGCGTGCTCGACCCGATCACGCCCGACGAGGGCATCGAGGCGCTGCAGACCCTGGTCGGCGGCCCGTTCAACCGAGTGGGAGTCGGCAGACTGCGGCTCGACCGCGCGGTCGCGGCGACCCCGGAGTTCCGCGAACTCGCCTACTTCGACAGGATCGCCTCGGAATTCGAGGCTGCGGTCGCGATCGTCGAGCACCGGCCCGCCGCCGAGGAGGCGGTAGCCGCGGTGGCCGAGGCCCCGGACTGGTCGACGCTGTCCGCCGAGGAGCGGCTGACCGAGCTGCAGACCAGGCTGCAAGCCATCCTGGGCCGTGAACTGAGGATGTCGCCCTCCTCGATCAGCCTCGACGCGCCGTTCCCGGAGCTGGGACTGGACTCGATGATGGCGATGACGGTCCTCAAGGAAACCAAGAAGCTGGTCGGACTCGACGTGTCCGCGAATATGTTGTTCAACCATCCGACGATCGCCTCGTTGGCGACCTACGTGGCCGGTCTGCTTGCACCTCCCGACGCGCCCGAGGAAGATTCCGTCGGTTCAACGACCGAACCGGAGCGCAGCGTGTTGGACGACTTGTTCGACAGCGTCGAGTCGGCTTCGGCGAGCAGCGACGGCGGTCTTTTTTGATGGGAAGAATCTTCTGATGGCGACGATCTACGACAGAGTTTCGGCGATGTCCGGCGAGAAGCGGGACGAGCTGACGCAGCGCTTCGACAAGGCGTCGCAGCTCGCCGCCGCCGAGCCGATCGCGGTCGTGGGTATGGGTTGCCGTTTCCCGGGCGGCGCGAACGGCCCGGAGGGCTACTGGAACTTCTTGGCCAATGGCGGCGACGGGATCAGTGAGATCCCGGCGGACCGCTGGAACGCCGACGAGTTCTACGACCCGGACCAGTTCGCTCCCGGCCGGATGTCGTCCAAGTGGGGCGGTTTCCTGTCCGACGTCTCCGGCTTCGACGCCGACTACTTCGGTATCTCGCCGCGTGAAGCCGAGGCGATGGATCCTCAGCAGCGGTTGATGCTGGAGGTCGCCTACGAGGCGCTCGAGCACGCCGGCATCGCGACCGAGGATCTGTCGGGTGTGCGCGCCGCCGTCCTGATGGGCGTGTATTACGGCGAATACCAGACTATTTCGGCAGCCAACCCGGACGCCATCGACGCCTATTCCGCGACCGGCAACGCGCACGCCGTCGCTGTCGGGCGCATCGCCTACCTGTTGGGTCTGCGCGGTCCGGCGGTCGCCATCGACTCGGCCTGCTCCTCGTCGCTGGTGACGATCCACCTGGCCTGCCAGAGCCTGCGACTGCGGGAGAGCGACCTCGCCCTGGCCGGCGGGGTCAGCCTGATCCTGCGGCCGGAGACGCAGATCGCGATGGCCAAGTGGGGAATGCTGTCCCCGAACGGCCGCTGCTACTCCTTCGACTCGCGCGCCGACGGGTTCGTCCGCGGCGAGGGCTGCGGCGTGATCGTGCTGAAGCGGCTCACCGACGCGGTGCGCGATGGCGACCGGGTGCTCGCGGTCGTGCGTGGTTCGGCCGTCAACCAGGACGGCAGGTCCAACGGGCTGACCGCGCCCAACACCATTGCGCAACAAGACGTCATCAGAAGTGCGCTGCACAGCGCCAACGTGACCGCGGGCTCGGTCAACTACATCGAGGCGCACGGCACTGGCACCGGGCTGGGTGACCCGATCGAATTCGAGGCGCTGGCCGACCAGTACGGGAAGGGCGATGGCAACTGCGCCCTGGGCGCGGTGAAATCTAACTTCGGCCACCTCGAGGCCGCGGCTGGCATCGCCGGCTTCATCAAGGCCGCCCTGTCGGTGCAGCGCTCGCAGATTCCGCCGAATCTCAACTTCGTGCAATGGAATCCGGCGATCGACCACAAGTCCACCCGGCTGTTCGTGCCCACTGAACTCAGCCCGTGGCCGGCGGAGGAAGGCCCGCGCCGGGCCGCCATCTCGTCGTTCGGCATCGGCGGCACGAACGCGCACGTGGTGATCGAGCAGGGCCCCGAGCCCGTTCCGGTTTCCGACGGCGAGTCGGCTTCACCGGTGACGACACTGACCATCTCCGGCAAGACCGAGCAGCGGATCGCCTCGTGGGCGACCGCGCTGGCCGATTGGATGTCCGGTCCGGGCGCTACCACGCCGTTGGCCGACATCGCGCACACCGTCAACCTTTACCGCAGTCGGCACAACAAGATCGCGACCGTGTCCGCGCGTGACCGCAACGAGGTGGTGGCCGGGCTGCGGGCGCTGGCCGCGGGCCAGCCGACGCCGGGAGTTGTTGGAGCGCACGAGGTGCCGCGCGGCAAGGGCATCGTGTTCCTGTACTCGGGTCAGGGTTCGCAGTGGGCGGGTATGGGTCGGCAGTTGTTGGCCGATGAGCCGGCGTTTGCGGCGGCGGTGGCTGAGTTGGAGCCGGATTTTGTTGCGCAGGTGGGTTTTTCGCTGCGTGATGTGTTGCTGTCCGGTGAGCCGGTGGTGGGGATCGAGCGTATTCAGCCGGTGCTGGTGGGGATGCAGTTGGCGTTGACGGCGTTGTGGCGCTCCTACGGGGTCGAGCCCGATGCGGTGATCGGTCATTCGATGGGTGAGGTGACTGCGGCGGTGGTGTCGGGTGCGTTGAGCCCGGCCGATGGCCTGAAAGTGATTGCCACCCGGTCAAAGTTGATGTCGCGGCTGTCCGGTCAGGGTGCGATGGCGCTGCTGGAGTTGGGCGCCACCGAGGCCGAGAAGTTGGTCGGGGACTACCCCGACATCACGGTGGCGGTCTATGCGGCTCCGGAGCAGACGGTGATCGCCGGCCCGCCCGAGCAGGTCGACGCCGCGATCGCGGTGGTGGACGCGCAAGGCAAGTTGGCGCGGCGCGTCGAGGTGGACGTGGCCTCGCATCACCCGACGGTGGACCCGATCCTGGCCGACCTCAAGGCGGCGTTGGCCGACCTCAAGCCGTTGACGCCGCGAATCCCGTTGATCAGCACGGTGGGCCAGGCCGACGATGCCGCGCCGACATTCGACGCCGACTACTGGGTGGTCAACCTGCGCAACCCGGTGCGGTTCAGCCAGGCCGTCGCCAAGGCTGCCGAGAACCACACCACGTTCGTCGAAGTCAGCCCGCACCCGCTGCTCAGCCACGCCATCAACGGCACGCTGGAGTCGGCCAAGCCGCGCGGCGGCGCCCGGGTATCGGGAACCCTGACTCGCGACAACCCGGAGACGCTGACGTTCCACACCCAACTGGCGACGGTCCGGCCGCCTTCGGTCGCTGCGGCCGAGAATGCCAGCGGCACAAATAAACTCATCGACCTGCCGCCGACACCATGGCAGCACGTCCGCTACTGGGCGGCGCCGACGGCTACCAACCGGCAACCCGCTAGCGCCCACCCGCTGCTGGGCACGCACGTCGAACTGCCGTCCGGGCGCGACCACGTCTTCACCGCCGACGTCGGGACCGCACTCGTCCCCTACATGCTCGACCACAAGGTGCACGGCCAACCCGTCATGCCCGGCACCGGTTTCGGCGAGATCGCTTTAGCTGCCGCCAGCGAGGCCCTCGGCTTGCCGGCCACCTCGGTGTCCGTCGGCGTCGAGGTCGAACAGATGCTCCCGCTGGGCGAGTCGACCCAGCTCACCACCCAACTCACCCGCGGCGAGAAGGACGGCGACGAGATTCGCGTCGAAATCCACTCGCGCTCGGCCACCGGCGCCTGGATCCGCCACGCCGTCGCGAAGGTCGAAGTGGGGCAGTCAGAAGCGCCGACCGTGCCCGCCGCGTCGTCGGAGCCCGGCACGGTGCTCTCGCCCGCAGACCTGTACTCGGCGTTGCGCGCCACCGGCCTGCACCACGGGCAGGCGTTCGCCGCACTGACCCGCATTGTGCGCCGAGCAGGCGGCACCTCGGAGACCGAGATCGTCCTGCCCGACGAGGCGACCGGTCACCGCGGATACCGGATCCACCCGGTGCTGCTGGACGCGGCGCTGCAAGGCCTGGCCGCCGCGCTGTCCAGTGACTCGCTGTCCGACGCCGAAGAGGCGACCTACCTGCCGGTCTCGTTCGAGAAGATCCGGGTGTTCGGCGAGGTCGGCCGCCGTGCCCGGTGCCGGGCCGAGTTGGTCAACCCGGACGGCGAGGGGGCCGGTATCAAGGGCCGCGTCCTGATCACCGACGAGACGGGTACCCCCACCGCCGAGATCAGCGGAATCTACCTGCAGCGTGTGCAACGCCGCAGTGTGCCGTTGCCGTTGGAGCAGAAGATCTTCGACACCGAATGGGTCGAGTCTCCGGTCGACGCCGCCGCGACCGCCCCGGACGGCAGCTGGCTGGTGCTGACCGACGGCGCCGAATCCGAGGACGTCGCCAAGGAATTCACCGCCGCATTCGGCTCGCCGACGCGACGGGTACTGACCGCCGACCTGTCCCGGGAATCGGCTGTCCTGGAGGCGTTCTCACAGGCCGCCGGAGACGCCGAGCTACCGCCGGTCGGTGTGGTCGTGTTCGCGGGCCGCCGGCTGTTCGACGGCTCCGAGGCCGGTGACGCGGCGGGTCGCGGTCGCGACCTGACGTGGGGCGTCGCTTCGACCGTCCGCACCATCCTCACCGGCTGGCACGGCAAACCGCCGCGGCTGTGGGTGGTGTCCCGCGACGGACTGCCGGTCAGCGACGGCGAACCGGGCGACCCGTCGATCAGCGCCTTGAACGGTCTGATCCGGGTGCTGGCCTACGAGCACCCAGACTTGCGCACCACGTTGGTGGACCTCTCAGGCGATAACGTTGCCTCACTGACCACAGAGTTCGGGCTCAGTGGTGACGATGTCATCGGCTGGCGCGGCGAAAAGCGTTATGTGAAGCGGCTTTCCCGCGCGACACTCGGCCCGGCCACTACCGAGACCGTCGTTCGGCCCGACGGCTCCTACATTCTCACCGGTGGTCTGCGTGGACTCGGGTTGGCCATGGCCCGCTGGCTGGTCGACAGCGGCGCAGGTCGCGTCGTGCTCAACGGCCGGTCTGAACCGTCCGAGGAGGCACAGGCGCTGATCGCCGAACTCGAACAGCGCGCCCAGATCGCGGTGGTACTCGGCGACATCGCCGCCCCCAGTGTCGCCGAGAAGCTGGTGAGCGCGGCCGAGGAGACCGGGCTGACGTTGCGCGGCCTGATGCACAGCGCCGTCGTACTGGACGACCAGATCGTCGCCGGCCTCAGCCAGGACAGCCTGGAGCGGGTGTGGGCGCCGAAAGCGATCGGCGCGCTGCGCCTGCATGTCGCCACCACCGGCAAAAATCTCGACTGGTGGGTCGGCTTCTCGTCGACGTCGTCACTGCTGGGCGCACCCGGGCAGGGTGCCTACGCGGCCGCCAGCGCCTGGCTCGACGGCCTGGTCGAATGGCGACGGGCATCGGGATTGCCCGCCACCACGATCAACTGGGGCCAGTGGTCCGACATCGGGGTGGCCCGCTCGCTGACCTTCAGTGCGCTGGACCCGATTTCGCCGGCCGAGGGCATCGAGGCGCTGCAGGCCATCCTGGCCAGCCAGCCCACCACCATCGGGGTAGCCCGGCTGCGGCTGGACCGCGCCGCGGCGGCCTTCCCGGAGATTGCGCAACTCGGCTTCTTCGCCAAGCTGGCCGAGGAACTCGACATCGACGACGCGGACGACGATTGGGCCGGCCCCGACGCACTGCGCGAGCTGGAACCCGCCGAGGTGAACCGCGTGATCATCGGGCGACTGAGCACGCGCATCCTGGCCATCATGGGCTACCCGAAGGGCAGCACCCTCGACAGCGATCAGCCGCTGACCGAACTGGGCATGGATTCGCTAATGGCGGTCCGAATCCGCAACACTGTGCGTGGCGACTTCGGAGTGGAACCGCCGGTGGCCCTGCTGCTGCAGGGCGCCTCATTGACCGCATTGACCACCGACTTGATCCGCCAGCTGGGCCTGGAGACCGACGACAAGGCCGACAGCGGTGGCGGGGTTCGTGACCGAGCCAAGCAGCGTGCCGCAGCCCGGCAGAAAGCGGCGGCTCGGCGAAAGGTAGGAGATCGAGTGTGACCAGCAACAGCGAACTGCCGCCCAACGCGATCGCGGTGGTCGGCATGGCGGCCCGCTTGCCAGGCGCCAACACGCTGTCGGCATTCTGGGACAACCTGCGCCGCGGCGAGGAGTCGATCGTCACGCTGGCCGAAGACGACCTGCTGGCCGAGGGCATTCCCGAGAAGGCGCTGGCCAATCACGCCTACGTGCGGCGGGCCGCGTTGATGGACGGCATCGACGAATTCGACGCCGACTTCTTCGGCTTCACCCCGCAGGTGGCGCGCTCGACCGATCCGCAGCACCGGCTTTTCCTGCAGACCGCGTTCCACGCGATCGAGGACGCCGGCTACGACCCCGCCGAGATCGAAGGCTCGGTAGGCGTCTACGCGACCAGCACCACCAGCGGGTACCTGCTGCACAACATCATGTCCAACCACGACCCCAATGTGGTTATGGGACAAGGCATCACCTTCGACATGGTGAACCTGTCGATGCAGAACGACAAGGACTACCTGGCCACCAAGGTGGCCTACGCGCTGAACCTGCGCGGGCCCGCCCTGTCGGTGCAGACGGCCTGCTCGTCGGCGTTGGTCGCGGTGCACCTGGCTTGCCAGAGCATCCTGAACGGCGAATGCGAGCTGGCGCTGGCCGGTGGCGCATCGCTGCGCATCCCGCACCACGTCGGTTATTGGTATGCCCCGGGTTCGATGGTGTCGCCAACCGGACACTGCCGGCCATTCGACGCCCGTTCCGACGGAACCATTTTCGGCAGCGGCGTCGGGGTGGTGGTGCTCAAGTCCCTGCAGGATGCGGTCGACGACGGCGACCGGATCCACGCCGTGATCCGCGGTTCGGCGTTGAACAACGACGGCTCGACGAAGATGACCTACGCCGCCCCCACTGCGGCCGGCCAGGCCGACGTCATCGCCGAGGCCCACGCGATCGCCGAGGTCGACGCCAGCGAGATCAGCTACATCGAGACCCACGGCACCGGCACCCCGCTGGGTGACCCGATCGAAATCGAAGGTCTACGGCAGGCTTTCGAGGTTTCCGAAAAGACCCGCTCCGGCCCGTGCTATGTCGGCTCGGTCAAATCGAACATCGGCCACCTGGAATCGGCCGCCGGTATCGCCAGCCTGATCAAGGCGATTCTGTGCCTCAAGCACCGGGCCATCCCCGCGACCCTGCACTACACCAGCCCGAACCCCGAATTGCACCTCGACCGTGGACCTTTCAAGGTTCGGAGCGCTTACGGCCCGTGGGAATGGGACGGCGTGCTGCGCGCCGGGGTCAGCTCGTTCGGTGTCGGTGGCACCAACGCACACCTGGTGCTCGAAGAGGCGCCCGCCGTCGCGGCCTCGGCTCCGGTGTCCGGGCCGCAGGTGCTGTTGATGTCGGCGCGCAGCACGGAGGCGCTGGAGCAGTCGCGCAAGGCGCTGGCCGCCGAAATCTCCGGCGACGACGCGCTGAACCTGGCCGACGTCGCCTACACCCTCGGCCGTCGCCGCAAAGAGAAGATCCGGATGGCCGCGGTCGTCAACGACGAGCAGCACGCGCGAACCGTGCTGGAGACCGCCGAGAACGACAACGTCTTCGTCGGCGAATTCACTGGGAACAAAGACACTTCAGACCAGGTGGTCTTCCTGTTCCCCGGCCAGGGCGCGCAGCACATCGGGATGGCGCGCGGTCTGTATGACGCCGAGCCGGTGTTCGCTGAGCACTTCGACCAGTGCGCGGCCGGGTTCGGCGAGGAGCTCGGCGTCGACCTGCGCGCGGAGATCTTCGAGGGCACAGCCCGCAACCTGGAGCGCACCGACCGGACTCAGCCTGCGCTGTTCACCGTCGAGTACGCGCTGGCGAAACTGATCGAGAGTTACGGCGTCCAGCCCGCGGCACTGGCCGGCCACAGCATCGGCGAATACGTCGCCGGCACCATCGCCGGGGTCTTCGACATCGAGACGGCCATCAAGGTGGTCTCGATGCGCGCCCGCCTGATGCACGCCGCGCCGCGTGGCGTGATGGTCGCGGTGGCGCTGAGCCCCGAGGCGGTCGGCGAGTACCTCAACGGCGAGGTCGACATCGCCGCGATCAACGAGCCGGGCGGCTGCGTCGTCGCCGGGACCGAGGAGGGCATTCGCCAATTCAGCGAACGCCTCACCGAAAAGGGCGTCGTCGCGCGCCGGGTCCGCACCTCGCATGCTTTCCACTCACGCCTGATGGACTCGATGATCCCGGAGTTCACCGGCTTCCTGTCCCGTCAGACCCTGCGCGAACCGCAGATTCCGTTGCTGTCCAACGTGACTGGAACCTGGCTAGCCGCCAGTGAAGCCACCAACCCGGCAACCTGGGCCCGCCAGGTGCGCTCGACCGTCCGGTTCTCCGACGAGGTCGACGTGCTGCTCGGCGAGCCGAACCGGATCCTGGTCGAGGTCGGGCCCGGTGGCACGCTGACGTCGTCGGCGAGCCGGCACCCCCGGTGGTCGAACGGGCACCGAGCGGTGCGGTTGATGCGCCATCACGCGCAGAACCGCGACGACCGGGATGCATTCCTGCTTGCGCTGGGCCAGCTCTGGGCGGCCGGTGTCGAGGTGGACTGGTCGCCGCTGCGCGGCGGGCAGCCTGGGCAGCTCATCACGTTGCCCGGCTATCCCTTTGAGCGTCAACGGCATTGGATCGAGCACCGGGCCACTGTGTGGGCGGGTGACGCCGCAGCGACCAACGGAGCTGCCGCCTCAGCGGGCACCGAGGCAACCCCGGCGGCCAGCAACGGGCAGTCGCCGATGGAAGCCACCCTGCAGCGAATCTGGCAACAGTGCCTGGGTCTGAGCACGGTCGACCGCAAAGCCAACTTCTTCGAACTCGGCGGTGACTCGCTGGTCGCGATCAGCGTGGCAATGACCGCCTCCAACGAGGGGCTCGACCTCACCCCGCAGGATCTCTACGAGAACCAAACCGTTGCCGCACTTGCCAAGGCGTTGACCGCCCGGTACGCAGCCGGCGGTCTTGGGCGTCAGTCGCCGGGTGACGTCGCGCATCCGCCGGTGCCGCCGAACATCTCGTACTTCCTCGAGCACGGGGTGCGTGAACATGAGCAGTGGCGCGTTCCGCTGATCCTGCAACTGCGACCCGACGTGAAGGTCGATGACGTCTGCGCGGTGCTGACCGCGCTGCGTAACCATCACGAGGCGCTGCGGCTGCGACTCGTGATGCGCGCAGATACCTGGGAGCAGGTGATCGGCGATCCGGGTGACTTCGCCGACCTGGCCACCCGCTCGCTGCCGGAAGACATCAAACCGGGCACGCCGCAGGAACGCGACGCGCTGCTATCTACGCTGATAGACGTTGTCCGCCAACAGGACCCGTCCAATCCGTTGATCGCCACCTACGTCAATGGGGTGCCGGGTGGCTCGTGCTACCTCGCGATCAGCGTGCGGGCGATTGTCGCCGACAACGCGTCGCGCGACATCCTGCTGACCGATATCTTCACCGCGTTCGGGCAACAACTGGCCGGTGAGGAAATCGCGCTGCAGCCGGTGACGACGCCGTGGACCGACTGGTCCCAGCGCTGCGCGGCATTGGCCGTCCACCCGGCCGTCGTCGAGAGTCGCGAGTACTGGCTGAAGACGGCAACGGCGTCGACGCTGAAGGTGGCGGGCGAGCAGACCGCCGGGGCGCCGAGCCTGCCGGATCTGGCCCGGAGCGCGTCGTCGCTGACCGTCGCGGAGACGACCGAGATCGACGACGCCCGCCGGCGGCTGCGGGTGCCGATCGACGAAATGCTGTTGGCCGCGTTGGCCCGGACGATCGCTCACCAGGTCGGTGACGGGACCATCGCCGTCGACCTCAGTGGTGAAGGCCGGTCGGTGCTCAAACCCGACGTCGACCTGCGGCGCACTGTCGGCTGGTTCAACACCGTCTACCCGATCGCGCTCGCCTGCGCCAAAGATGACAGCGCCACGCAGCTGCTCGACGAGGTGCACAACACCCTTACTGCCGTGCCGCACTACGGACTGGGCTATGGGCTGCTGCGGTACCTCTATGCGCCGACGGCGCGCAAGCTCGGCGCCGTCAGTCCCGCCGACATCTTCTTCTCCTACATCGGCACGATCCCCGATCTGCCGCCGCTCGGCGAGGATGTCGCGGTTCGATTCGACTCCGACACCTCTTTGCCGGTGCGCGAGGCGATTCCGGGCCTGGGGCATGCAATAGAGCTGCGGGTCTTCCGGACGGCCGGTGTGCTACATCTGGACTGGTGGTACGACAGCCGGCGGGTCGACGGGGCCACCATTCAGTCACTCGCCAGCGGGTTCTCCCGGACGTTGTTGGAGCTGATCCGGGAAGCGCTCGCGGCAGACGAGATGGACTCCGGCAGCGACGAGATGGAACTCGTTGATCTGTCGTAGATCTCGTCAAGGCTAGAAAGGCAATCGTGTTTCCATCGTCGGTCATTCGCAAGCTGGCGCTCAGTGAGGAAATGCTGGCTGAGACGCACAACTTCGTGGGTCTCTCCGCGCACCTCGAGGGTCCCATCGACGTCGACGCATTGACAGACGCCTTCGACCTTCTGCTCGAGGCGCACCCGGTGCTGACGGCACGTCTCGAGCGTGGCGCCGACGGCCGTCACGAACTGGTCGCCGACGACCTGATGCACGCGGGGCTCGAAGTGGTCGAGGTCGACGCGTCGCAAACCGACAATCCGCCACCGCATTTCGACCAGGGAGAGTCGCTGGTGCACCTGCGGCTGTTCATCCGCGACGGGCAGGCGCACCCCACGCTCTACGTCCACCACGCGCTGGCTGACGGTCACCACATGTACGGCCTGATCGAGGAATTGCTGTCGTTCTACACCGATCTGGTCACCAACGGGAAGACCGGTCCGGTGGCCGCGCAACCCGCGCCGGAGTCGATCGAGACCGTGCTGGCCGACCGGGGCATCCAGAAGGGACCGCGATCGGGTATCGAGCGGTTCATGCCGGCGTTGTTCGCCTATGACCTTCCGCCGTCGCGGCGAGGTGACACCGGCGTGAAACCCGCTTCACCCGTGCGTGTTCCGATGGTGTCCTGCCGGCTCAGCGAGGAACAGACACACGCCATCGTCGAACTGTGCCGCGCCGAAAAACTCGGACTGCACTCGGTGCTGTCGGCCGCGATCCTGATCGCGGAGTGGCAGGTGCGCGGCAGGCTGAACATCCCGGTGCCGTTCATCTACACCGTCGACTTGCGGTACTTCCTGTCGCCGCCCGTGTCGGCAACCGGATGCACGAACCCGGTGGGGCTGGGCACCTACCTCGCCGAGATCAGCCCGAAGACCACAGTGGTCGAGCTTGCCCGCGACATCGCGGCGACGTTCAAGGGCGACCTGGACGAGGGCGTGATCCAACAGTCCCGCCTGCACTTCAGCCCTCAGTACGTCGGCAACGCGCCGGGCATGCCCGACGTTGTCTTGTTGTCCGACAACGGTTTGGTGCCTCCGGTGCGCACGCCCAAGGGCGTGGAAGTGACCGCCACCCACGGCGAGCTGTACTTCGCCGTCAGCGCCGGCATCGAGATCTACTTCACCCAGATCTACGCCGAGCAGCTCAACGTCGAGTACCACTCGCACGGGCCCGAGCCGGAGAAGTCGATCGAGGCCATTCGTTCGCTACTGGTCGCCGTCGCCGAGCAGCACGCAAGCGTCAGCTGACCGGCCCGTAGGCGTAACGGTGGTACTGGAAGGTTCGGCGCAGCGGCGGCAGGGGGCGGACCAACTGCCGCATCAACCGGAATGCTCGCGAGGCGCGACCGAACGTGCTGGCGTCGAAAAACGTCACCCCGTCGACCAATCGGGCACCGGACAGGCGATCGAGGACGTCGGACGGCTTGTTCACGGCCCAGTACAGCGTCGACCCGGATTGCCGTTGCAGGCGGTGCGTTTTCTGCGATCGGACGACGAGCCGGCTGTAGTAGTCGATCTGAATCTCGCCGGTGCCGAACCGGTCGATGACGTGTTGCAGCAGTGCGACACCGTCGTCCTCGGCCAGGTACATGCTGATGCCCTCGGCCAGCAGCAGCGTCGGCCGGTCGGCCGGGATCTGGTCCAGCCAGGACGGGTCAGTCGCCGGCGTGGCAACAAGGTGGTAGTTCGGCCGGCTGGACCCTTCGACTCCAAACACCTTCTCGCGCAACGCGATTACCGACGGAAAGTCGACGTCGTACCATTGCACGCCCGGTCCGGGATCCAGCCGGAACACCCGGCTGTCCAGACCGCACCCGACGTGGATGACCGTGGCCTCGGGATGTGCGGCCAGGAACTCGCCGGCCCATACGTCGAACTGCGCGGTCCGGACCGTCACCAGCGGTGTCCAGCGGTTGGCGACCTTGAGTTCGGCCCAGTCGTAGTCGATTCGGGCCACGGCCGCCTTGGCGAAGTCGTCACCCAGTATCGGCCGGTCCCAGTCGGCGTCCAGTGCCTTGCAGTACAGCGTGGTCAGCATCGTCTGCGAAGGACCGCTGAGGTCGATGGAAACTTTGTCGGTCACGACGGTAGAGCCTAGTGTGCGACGTTTGAGATGGAGGAAGCCATGACGGATACGACCGCACGTCCCGCGCGGGTCTTGCTGCTGTACTACTCCTACACCGGTCAGGCACACAAGGTGCTCGATGCCGCGGGTGAGGTGTTCCGTGACCGAGGCTGCGAGGTGAGCGAAGCCGAGATCAAGTTCACCGATCCGAAGTATTCGGAGAAGTTCTCCCGTTTCCCGATGCGCAAGGTCTGGCCCGACATGCTCAGCGTGCTGGGTGCCCAAAAGCGCAATGAAACCGGTGAGATCGAAACCCCGGACACCGTGCGCGACGGCGACTATGACCTAATTCTGATCGGATCGCCCACCTGGTGGGACAATGTCAGCATGCCGCTGCGCTCGTTCCTGAAGTCGGACGAGGCGCGCAAGTTGTTGTCCGGCAAGCCGTTTGCGGTGTTCGTGGTATGCCGCACGTTCTGGCAGGCGAATCTCGAGGGAGTGCGTGAACTCGCCGAGGAGCAGGGTGGCCGCTACGTCGACGAAATTCACTTCACCTATCCCGGCGACAACCTCCACTCGATGCTGGCGCTGACCAGCTATCTCGGCACAGGGGAGTACCGCAAGAAATCGCTGGGCCTCAAGCTTCCGCCGACCAACGTGCAGCCTGAACAACTGGAGCAGGCCCGCACGTTCGCGGGACGGCTGGCGGATCGGTTGTTGGCCAAGAGTTCGGCGCTGCCGGGCCAGGAACCGGTGTAGGACCGATATGCCACGTCCTTTCGACGTTTCGGTCGAATCGCCCGCCAGCGTCGACCAGGTTCACGCAGCGTTCAGCGCCGAGGAGTACTGGCTGGCGCGGCTGGGGAACATGAGCGGCGGCACTACGCTGGAATCGCTGGTCATCGACGACGACCGGACCGTACGGGTGACCACCACCCAGGATCTCGGCCGCGACCTGCTGCCCGGGATCGTCTCGAAGTTCTACCGTCGCGACATCAAAGTCCGCCACACCGAGACGTGGACGCCGTCGGGAGACCAACTCCGCGGTGAGATCGTCGTCGCCGTGACCGGAGCACCGGGCGCCGGTTCGGCGGCCGCCTCGGTTGCGCCCACTGAGCACGGTTCACTGCTCACGCTGAACGGCACGGTGGAGTTCAAAGTGCCACTGGTCGGCGGGACCGTGGAAAGCTTCATCGCCCGCGAATTCGCCAACGGGATACCGGATGTCCAGGACTTCACCGCCCGGTGGGTCAGCGAGCACGCCTGACCGTATGACTGACACGCCGAACGCCGACTCTCCTTACGCCGATGCTTTTCGGGTAGCGCCGAGCACCTCCGACGCGCTCGACGGCCTGGATATGCCGCTGCAGGAGGCGATGCTGACTCAGCGTGCGGTGCGCCGGGTGTATTCCGAGCCGGTCGACGACGCCGTCGTGCTGAAGTGCATCGAGTTGGCGCTGCGCGCGCCGACCGGCGCCAACGGCCAGAACTGGGAGTTCATCGTCGTCAAGGACCGGCGCGTGATCAAAAAACTCGCCGGCCGTTATCGCAAAGGCTGGAAATTCTCCTACGGCGGACTGCTCAGCAGCGCCGGTGACAACGACCCGTCGTTGGCCAAGGTGATCCGCGCGGCGCAATGGCAGGTCGACCACTTCAACGAAATCCCGGTTCTGGTGGTGGCCTGCCTGCGGCTGACCGTTCGCGAAGGCCGCGCGCCCTATTCGTTGATGCCCCATGCCGCAGTGTCGGGGTATTGGGGCTCGATTTACCCGAGCGTGCAGAACCTTTTGTTGGCGGCGCGCGCGATGGGCTTGGGCGCGTCGTTGATCACATTGCCGTTGTGGGGCGTGAGCCGGGCCCGCAAAATCCTCGGCCTGCCGCGCTCGGTGACTCCGTGCTGCGTGGTGGCCCTGGGCTGGCCGCGCGGCCGTTACGGGCCGACCACCCGGATACCCGTCGAGCAGGTCGCGCACCTCGACACCTACGGCAACCGCGTCTGGTTGGGCACCTAACCGATCCAACTGCGGATCTGCGCCGAATACATCTCGAAAAGTCCTCTCAGGATGCCGTCAGTATTCGCGCTGTGTGTAATGAGCCGCTCCTCAGGAATTTTCCGTCCTGATGTATGGCAAGACAGATTCGGGGGGATCGTCATGCAAGCTGTGTCACGTTCATATGTCCTGGTGGCTGCGATGTTGGCGGCCACGGGGGCCGTCGCTGTCGCACCGTTCACGTTGCGGCCCGCACATCCTCCGGTGGTGAGCGCCGAAACCCGCCTCGTCGACGCCGACTCGCTTCTCAATGTCCCGATCAACCTGTTGGACGACCTCATCAACATCCCGGAAAACGAGATCCAGGGATTGAACGTGCTCTCAGATGCGCTGATCTTCAGCGGGAACTTTTTCGTCCCTAGCGCCGTAAACATTTTTGGAACAGACCCCGGCGACCTCGGCCACTACATGGGACTCATCGACGTTGCGCTCCCGTTCGCTCCGCAGATATCCGGGCTCGACCAACCCGAAATCGATCCCACTGCCGATGCGGACGGCACCGCAGGGTTGGCGCAGCAGATCGGGTTACTGGCCGCGGCCGAGCTCCCGATAAGTGCCTCCTGTGACGCCGAGACGTGCGCGCCGATCACCCCACCGGATGTGATCACCGGCAGCACAGATTTCGACCGCGACATCGGGTTCATCGAGACGATTACCGGGCAGGAGCCGCTCGGAATTTTCGACAACTTTTTCACGGTGCCGCTTTCGGATTTGACGAGCGGGTTCACATTCACCTCCGCAGACGACGCGGGGCTCGTCGACCCCAGCCCCGGCTCCGGCCCGGACGGGGCGGTGGAGAGCGCGTTCGGCTTCGACGGCACGACCGGAGCCGACGGCGCCACCGCTGGCCTGGTGCCGTGGGCCGGCGACACCTTCAAGCTGAACCTGTTCGGGCCGTTCGAGGACTACTACAACAGCTTGTTGGCTGCGCCCCCAACCGATGGCATCGACGGCACCGGCATCGAGCTGCCTACCCTCACGGAGTTCACCCAGTCTCTTCAGACGTTGGCCGCGTCACTGGTTATCGCCTTCGATCCGGCTGTCGAAGGGAGCTCGGTCTGCCCGGCGACGTGCGACATACCCGACACTTTGACCGTTCCGGCGCTGGTGCAGGATATCGAAAACCTGGATCCGACTAACACGACGATTCAGGCCTACCTGAACGGCCTCACCGACGGGTACGACACCCTTCCGACTACCCCCGAAGTCGACGCGTCGATAGCTGTCTTGCAGACGGGTATTTACAACCTGACCCCGGCGGAGCTGGCAACCGAGGACGCGGACTTGGCCGCCATCAACCCCGAATTGCCTGCGCTGTACACGAACGTCGGGATACTGACCGACCCCGGATACGTGGCCTACGCGGACGCAGTAGAAGCAAACCAGGCCGCGAATCCGCCCTTTGATCCGGTATACGGCGGCTTGGATTCCTACCTCGGCCCGCAGGACCTCCTGACCCTGCTGACCAACAACGACACGAGCATCACCGCGCTGTCTAACCCCGGCGAATTGTTGGCCCTGCTCGATCCCGGCGCGGTATTGACCGACCCCGGCGCGGTGGCCGCCAGCTCGGATGGCACCTCGGCGGCGACCGATGCCGCCAACCTCAGCGCACTGCTCGGCCTCAGCGGCGCATCGGCCCTCTCGACGGACTTCAGTGCTCTGGTGTCGCAACTCTCGACGGACCTCAGCACAGCACTGTCGGCGGAGCTTGGCACGACGCTGTCGACGGACCTCGGCACCACATTGTCGACGGACCTGCTGAGCTTGTTCTAAGCGCTGTACTGAGGGCTGCCGGAACCGCAGCGCCCAGCCGGGAGGCGGCGGGGCCGTGGCTTATGTTGCGGCGCAACCATTTATGAGTTTGGCCAGATAGATATGAGGTTCTAAAGAGGAACCCCTTCGATGCGGACAGCTGAGGCTTTCTGAGTTTGACTTCAGAAGCCATTCAGCTAGTTCAATTGGGAGGGGGGAACGCGTCATGCATGTTGCTGCGCGTCCGTATGTCATGGCAGGTGCAGTGCTGGCAGCGACAAGTCTCGTTGCCGTCACGCCGGTAGCCCGCAAGGTTGTCCAACTGCCGACGCTCAGCATCGAGACCCAGCTGATAGACGAGTCCCTGCTGAATATCCCGGTCAACCTGCTCACCGATTTGGCGAACATCCCCTACAACGAGGTGCAGGCCCTCAACTCGCTGGCCGGCTCGAACTTTCTGGGCGGCAGTTGGTGGGTGCCGAGTTCGACGAACCTGTGGGGCATCGACACCGGTGACCCGACCAAGGTCGCGTTTCTGACCAACCTCTTCGCGCCGTTCACCGCCTTCAACCAGGGTGAAGGCGGCTTGCAGTACCAACTAGCCGGGTTTCTGGCCGCGCAGCTTCCGGTAAGCGACTCCTGCGATGCCGAGACCTGTTTCCCGATGACGCCGCCGGAAGTCATCACCGGCAGCACGTCGTTCGACCGGTTGATCGGTTACCTCGAGGCGCTGTCGGGCCAGGGCAACGGCGAGAACTTCGGGCTTTTCCAGAACTGGTTCCAGGTGCCGATTCAGAACCTGATCAACGGTTACACCTTCGAAGACGCATACAACCCCAGCGGTCCCGCCTACAACGATCCCGCGTTCGGATTCGGTGACGGAACCAACCCGTTCCTCGGCGGAACGATTGGCGAGGACGACGCCATGCCGTGGAATGGCCAGACGTATGTGCTGAACCTCTTGCAGCCTTTTCAGAATTACTGGGAGCACCTGCTGGAAGACCCGGCAACCGACGGGGACCTCCCGGGAACCGGCATTCAGATTCCCACCCTCGGCGAGTTCGGACAGTCGCTGCAATCCGTCACAGCCTCGCTGATCGCGGCCTTCAACCCATTCACTGCGGGCAGCCCGGCCTGCCCCGGTCAGTGCGACATTCCCGAAGGTTGGTCCACCCCTGAATTGGTGGCCATGTTGGATCCAGACGATTCCAACCCGATGATTCAGGCGTGGCTGGCCGGTTTCGCAGACGACGCTCTCTACCCGAACAACAACGCGACGCAGGAACAGATCAACTACGCGATCGCCCTGCTGCAGACGGGCATGTACAACCTGACGCCGGAACAATTGGACAACTACAACGACGCGCTGGCGAGTATCAATGGCGGGCTGCCCGCGCTGTTCACCAATGCCGGCATCGTGACCGATCCCGAGTACCTCCAGTTCATTCAGCCCGACAACGGAGGACTGGATCCGGCGGCGCCCCTTGACGGTCTTTACGGTGGTTACAACCCCGCGTTGGTCTTCAACGACCTGCTTGCGCTCGACGACTACGAGACCAACTGGGGACAACTGCTCAACATCAATACGCTGGAAACGCTGTTCTTCCCGTTGTCGTCGACGGCGGCGGAGCCGGGCGCGTCTACGGCGGTCGAGCTCGGACAGGTGTTCGATCCCGCGACGTTCGACCTGAGCGGTTTAATTGGCGGCTCCGACGGTTCGGCGTTTGACCTGAGCGCATTGTTCGGCGGCGTCGACCTCGCTTCTCTGGACCTCGGCGCATTGTTCGGTGGATTCGATACTGCCGCTATGTCGGCGGAGTTCGCCAACCTGCTGGAAGACCTGACCGCGGCATGGGTGCCCGATCTGGCGACGTCGGCCCTGAGTGCGATTTAAGCGTTGGGTCGTTGACCGCCAACGGGTTTCGCGGTTGCAGGAGTGGGCCGGCATAAGGCGAGAATGGGACGTCCGTGGTGACGGCGGGCAGCAACAACGGCGCTTGAGAACCGCCCGCCGAAATGTCCAATTCATTGGACTTCGCATTCGCTATTAAACACGCGCTAATTCGTGTGATCGGTGTCACGGATTGGCGTGACACCGAATTGTTCAGATTCCGCATGAACTTAGAATCTCTTAGTGTATGTTCAGTTGTTGTTGAGCTACCGAACACCTGAAGGGGGAGACGTGCAGGTTGCTTCGCGTCCATATGTCCTGGCCGCCGCGGCGCTTGCCGCGGTAAGCACCGTTGTTGTGACGCCCGTCGTGGCGCGTCAGATCCCGCTTGGTGTTCGTCAGATGGAGACCGCGCTCGTCGACGTCAGCGTCGACAACATCCCGGTCAACTTGTTCGATGACATTCTGAACATTCCTTACAACGAGACCGTCGGCGGCGGCCTGGCCACCGTGGCGAATTCCTTTTTGTTCACCGGAACCTGGTGGGTGCCCAGCTCGACGAACCTCTGGGGCATCGACCCCGGCGACCCCACGCACATCGCGCTGATCGACAACTTCATTCCCTTCACGGCATTCACCGAAGGGTTCACCAACGCCCAGGGCGTCTACGAGCCCGGCCTGGACTACGAATTCGCCGGGTTCCTGGCGTCCGAGCTCCCGGTGAGCTCATCGTGTGACGCCGTTGCGTGCGCCCCGATGACACCACCGGAGGTCCTCACCGGCGACACCGGGTATGACCGCGACATCGGGTTCTTGGCCGCGTTGATGGGGAATGCCACCGACGCCAACGGCGATCCCAACGGGCTGTTCACCAACTTCTTCCAGGTGCCGATCCAGGACTTGGTCAACGGCTACACGTTCCAGGCCAACCCTGCCGGCGGTACGACGGGTGAGCCGGGCTACGACACCGGCATCGTCAACCCCGGCGGTCCGGTCAACGACCAGTGGGCGCAGATACTCGGCTGGGGTAGCAGCGGCAACCCCTTCGAGGGTGGCACCGGCGCCGGCGACACCATGCCGTGGGACGGGCTGACCTACCAACTCAACCTGTTCCAGCCGTTCCAGACGTTGCTCGACAGCCTGGAGCAGACGCCGTCGACCAGCGGCATCGACGGCAGCGGCATCGATTCCTACTCGCTGACCGACGTCATGCACACCTTCGAGAACCTCGAGGCCGGTCTCATCATCGACTTCGACCCCTACACCGCGGGTAGCCCCGCCTGCCCGGGGCTGTGCGACATACCCGCGAGTGAGCAGATCCCGGCGCTGGTCGCGGACATCGCTAACTCGGATCCGTCCAACACGGTGCTCGCTGATTGGGTGAAGGATTACGCGATCGACCCGACGTTGGTCAACGAGCCGACGCAGGATCAGATCAACAACTCCATTGCGCTGCTGCAGACCGGCGAATACAACTTCAGCCCGACGGAGCTGGCACAAGTCGACGAGGCGCTGGCCAGAATCAACCCTGAACTGCCGTTCCTGTACACCAACGACGGGATCATCACCGACCCCAATTACTTGGCGTATGTGTCAGATCCCACGACGACCACTGGGCTCGTCGGCGAGTACGGCGGCTACAACCCGAACTTGGTGGGCACCGACTTCCTGACACTGCTGCAGGACGCCGGCACCAACCCGGTCGACCCGACGTTGTCCGCCGACCTGCAACTGCTCGCGACGGACTTCTCCTTCCCGGGTGACCCGACGGCCCTTCAGGCCGTGCTGGACGGCGGAACCGTCGCAGCAGGGGCAGCGGCAACGCCAGGCGCAGCGGTGGACCCCAGCGCGTTGGACCCGAGCTTCTCGTCCGACCTCAGCACGCTGCTGGCGGGCCTCAGCACCACGGTGAGCTCGGACGCGATCAGCGCCGCGCTCGCCGAGCTTTCGGCGCAGATCAGCGCGGACCTCGCGAGCTTCGTGCCGCAGTCGGTGCTGAGCCTCTTCTAAGCCGGAAGGTCCAAGACACAACAAACGAACCCCCCGGCCCACCGCCGGGGGGTTCGTTTGTTGCTGTGCAGGACATCAAGTCCGAGTATTTGCTCTGACTTCGAGCCATCAGGTAATAGACAGCGTCACCCAAGGATTCTTTACGCGCCCAGGTACCTGCCCAAGTGGAGCCTCAACTTTCTTTCGCTGTAGGTTCAGCGGGCACTCATTTACCGGGGAGGGGGCGCCATGCAGGCTGCTTCGCGTGCGTATGTCTTGGCTGCGGCGGCGGTCGCAGCGACGAGTGCCGTTGTCCTCACACCGGCCGCGCCGAAAGCCTCGCAGGTCCCCGTTCGGAGTATGCAAACCCGGCTGGTCGACTACACCGACGTGCCGATCAACCTCTTCGACGACGTCGTCAACATCCCGTACAACGAGATCGCCGGCATCGACGTCCTGGGCAACTCACTGCTCTTCAGCGGTGACTGGTGGGTTCCCAGTGCCACGAACATCTGGGGGACCGACCCCGGCGACATCGGGCACTACATGGGCATCCTCGACACCTTGCTCCCGTTCGCGCCGCAGATCTCCGGGCTCGGCCAGCCCGAGATCGACCCAACGCTCGACTCGAGCGGCATGGCCGGCTTGGCGCAGCAGATCAGTCTGCTGGCCGCGGCCGAGCTCCCCACCAGCGCGTCCTGCGACGCACAGGCCTGCGCCCCCATGACCCCGCCGGAGGTCATCACGGGCAACACAGGATACGACCGCGACATCGGTTTCTTGGAAGCGCTCAGCGGCCATGGCACCGACGCGAACGGCGAGCCGTTCTCGTTGTTCTCCAACTGGTTACAGGTCCCGCTGTCCGAGTTGACCAGCGGCAACTTCACCTTTACCCCCGAAGACGATCCGGGCCTGATCGACCCGAGCCCCGACATCGGCGCTGACGCTCCCGGTGTGACTGGCTCGTTGGGCTTCGACGGCACCACTGGCGTCGACGGCACCGGTACTGGTGAATACATGCCATGGGCCGGCGACACATTCCAGCTGAACCTGCTCGGGCCCTTCGAGAGCTACTACAACAGCTTTTTCGACGCCCCGACTGGCGGCCTCGACGGAACGGGCGTTGAAATACCCACCGGCACCGAACTTGTCGACGCTTTCCAAAACCTCACCGCGGGGTCGATCGTCGCCTTCGATCCGTTCGTCGCGGGAAGCCCCGCGTGCCCGGCCTTGTGTGACATACCGGCCGGCACCACCCAACTCGATCTGTTGAAAGACGTTCTCGCACTGGATCCGAGCAACACATCGCTGGCCAGCTACGTCGGCGACTTTGCCGCGCAGAACAACGCCACCGTCCCGGAAATCAACGACGCCGTAGCACTGCTGCAGACGGGTTCCTACAACTTCTCCCCGACGGAACTCGCGCAGATCGACACGGCGCTAGGCAACATCAATCCCGAACTGCCGGCGCTGTATACCAACGAAGGCATTCTGACCGACCCCAACTACCTGACGTATCTGTCGGATCCCACGGCCACGGGTATCACCAACTCGAGCGGACAGCTGGTCGGCGAGTACGGCGGCTACAACTATTTCTTGGTCGGCGACGATCTGGTGAAGTTGTTCCAAGATGCCGGCACCACCCCGGTGGACCCGACTCTGTCGACCGACCTGAACACGCTGGCGACCGACTTCCTCTTCCCAGGAGACCCAACGGCGCTCGCGGCGTTGCTCGGCGAGAGCGCGGCGTCGTCCGCGGGGGCGGCTACCGATCCCACCGGCCTCACCGCGGATCTGAGCACACTACTGGCCGGCCTCGGCACCGGTGTGGGCTCGGACGGGCTGAGCCAACTGCTTACGGACTTGAGCACGCAGTTCGCCGCAGACTTCGGTCCTCAGTTGGCCACGGACCTGGCCACGTCGATACCGAGCATGTTCTAAAGCTCACTTCGGCGCGGCCAGCTGCGCGAGACAGAAGCCAGGGTGGTCGATGACCCACTTCCACAGCCGCAGTTTCTGTTTCGCGGCCGACGCGGCCGACGTCAGCCCACGTCAGCCCTTGAGGCCGGTCGTCATGACGCGGTCCCACATTCGGTCGCTCAGTAATGCCCGGGCGAGCACGGATGCCTTTCCGGACGCCCCGACGACGTAGCGCGGTTTGGGGTTCTTCGCCTTGACGACTCGCACCACCGCGCGAGCCACCGTGTCGGCGTCGACAGTCGCTCCCGGTGTCGTGGCCAGGCGGCGGGTCGTCTCCGAGTAGCGGATCTTGAACCGGCCGTAGGGGTCGTCGTCGGGGTAGGAGTGCACGGTTTCGAATTGTGATGTGACGAATGGCGTCCGCACTCCGGTGGGGTCGATCAGCACCACCCGAACCCCGAACTGCGCGACCTCGGCGCCCAGTGACAGCGACAGCGCCTCGACGGCGTACTTCACCGTGTGGTACGCGCCGGCCCCTGGGCTGGTGAAACGCCCACCTGTGCTCCCGATGGTGACGATCTTGCCAGAGCCACGCTCGCGCATCCCGGGCAGCACTGCCTGCGACAAGTGAAGTGTGGCAACAACATTGGTTTCGAAGAGATGCCGCAGCTCAGCCAGTTCCACCTGCTCCAGCGGGCGGGGGAGCGGATAGCCGGCGCTGTTGACCAGTACGTCGACTCCGCCATGCTCGGCGCTGATCTCGTCGACGAGCAGCGACGCGGCGCCTTCGTCGGTCACGTCGAGGGAGCGGGCTTGTAAGCCCTTGGAGCGCAGGACATTCAGCGCTTCTGGGTTGCGACCGGTGGCGAACACGGTGTATCCGCGGTCATGGAGGCGGTAGGCGGTAGCCTCGCCGATGCCGCTCGTCGCTCCCGTGATCAGCGCAACAAGCTTGGTACTCAACGGCTATCAGAGCGAGCTGGCGAGCATCTGGAAGTAGTCGGCGAGATCGGTTGCCATGCCGGGGAAATAGGAGCCGAAGTCCACTGCGATCGGGTTCGTCGAATCGGCCAGATCGGTGACCAGTGCGGCAGAAGACGTCGAAGCGTCTGTTGCCGCCAGGGTGTCGTTGGTCAGGGCGCCGGCCTCCAGACCGGCGATATCCGGCACGTACGGGTAGAGGTCCGCCAGACCCGTCAGGTCAGACTGCGGCAAAACGCCGAGATCCACCAGATACGCGATCATGCCCTGGTCCGCACCAGCATCGAGATAGGAGTTGACCGCGGTGAAGTCGATGGTGGGGCTCGCCGACGTTGCGGCTGTGGTGACATCCGCGTCGCTCGTCCAGTTGTAACCCAAGTCGACCAGCACCCGCATGTCGGGTTGCATCAAGTCGGCGAACGCTGACGGCGCGCCAGGCGCGTCGCGGAGGTCGTTCAACATCGGCAGATCCTGCGTGGGAATGAGGTAGTAGCTGGTGTTGAGGTCGGCCGCAGATGTGTTCTCCTGCACCGCATTAGCGACCGTCGACGGGTCGAAGTAGGCCGGCCAGCCGGGCAGCAGGTAGGGATGCAGGTCGATGTACCCGTCGGCGGCATTGATATCCGCGTAGATGTTGCTGGTGTACTCGGGATAGTCCGACGCTCCGCTGTATTCAATGGAGTAGATGGTCGTGTCGTACGGAGTGTCCACCGGCGTCGCGGGAAGGTTCGCGCCGGCGAAATCCGGGAACCGCGTGAAAAATCCGCCATTGGGCGTTTGCAGATCCTCAGCCAGCACGAATTTCAGGTTCGGGTCGGTTACTCCGGCGTTCGCGAGGTTGATCATCTCCTGGGTGATGACCGAGGTGCTCATCGAGTAGCCGGTGACGACGAGCGCGGCGTCGGGGTTCGCCGTCAGGTACGGAGTCAGCTCGCTGTTCAGGTCGGTGATGCCCTGGGTGAGCCCCGTGTTGTAGTCGGTTTCCGGTGTGTACACGCTGACGGGGCTACCGACGATGTTGTAATCGGGCGCCCCGTTCCCATAGGCAGGAGTGGGATCGACGTAGGTGTCGATCACTTCCTGCATGTAGGTGGCGTCCGGCTGGGCCAGGAACGCGTGGCCCAAGACCAGCGCGGTGTAACCGTCGTCATCTGCCAGAGCTGGCGCCGCGTTCAGGACTCCAGCAAGGTCAAGCAGGCCGAAGCAGGCGCCCGCCAAAAATCCAGCACCAAGCCCCCGGGCTTTCCACAGCGTCATCGAACCCCAATTCAACGTGCGACCCCCGCGCACCGATGCTTTAAATTACCCTGTTTTGCCTCGATCCGGCGCCTCTAAACGTGAGGATTTTCAATCTGACGCAGTTGGATTTTCAACTCGCGACGTGGGCTAACCCGGGTAAGGTCGTTCCGCGTGTCCCTTCCGCTGCCGGCAGCAAACCGGGCGGCCATCGTCACCGGCGCGTCGTCCGGGATCGGCGAAGCCATCGCTCGGGAACTTGCGCAGCGCGGCCACCAATTGGTCTTGGTCGCTCGACGCGTCGATCGCCTGCACGAGATCGCCAGAGATTTTGACCCGCCGGCGCATGTACTCGCCGCTGACCTTTCACGTCCGGCCGAACGCGCCGGTCTGCCGGGCCGTGTTGCGGCGTTGGGGTTGCAGCCGGACATTCTGGTCAACAACGCAGGTCTTTCGGCCAGCGCGGTAATCGCGAAATCGGTTCCCGAGCAACAACTTAACTTGGTCGAGGTCGACGTCGCCGCCGTGGTCGATCTGTGCACCAGGTTTCTGCCGGGAATGGTGGAACGTAACTGCGGCGCCGTCCTCAACGTGTCGTCACTGGCCGGTTTTCTGCCGGTGCCCGGGCAGGCCGCCTACGGCGCCGCCAAGGCTTTCGTGCTCTCCTACACCGAGGGGCTGCGCAACGAGTTGCGCGGTACTGGTGTCACGGCAACAGCGCTGTGCCCGGGTCCGGTCGCGACCGGGTTCGACGATGCGGCAGGTTTCGGGGCGGGGGAACGCGCGGCCGTATTACCGGGCTTCATGTGGAAGACCGCCGATGAGGTGGCGCGCGCTGGGCTTGATGGTCTAGCGGCGAACAAGAGTCACGTAGTCCCCGGTCGGGCAAACCGTCTTGCGGCGGCATTTTGCCGAGTCGCACCCTATGACGTGCTATTACCGCTTCTTGCGCGGCGTGCTCGGCTAACAAAAAAGCTCTAGCGGCGTCAGCGGTCGACACAACGACGTACGGAATGTTGGACACGTCAAGGAGCGTGACGTGCGGGCAGATAGGCTAGCGCGGTGCTCGAGGTGATTGAGAAGGGAAGCGTCAGTGATGCGCATCCCGTTCCGTTGCTGTTCGTGCACGGCGCCTGGCATGCCGCGTGGTGCTGGGATGAGAATTTCCTCAGCTTCTTTGCCGACAAAGGTTACCGCGCTGTCGCGCTGAGCTTTCGGGGCCACGGCAACAGCCCGACCAGCAAGCCGCTGCGCAGCCTTTCGGTTTCCGACTATGTCGAAGACGTTGCCTCAGTAGCCGACTCATTGCCCACGCCTCCGGTGATCATCGGCCACTCCATGGGCGGTCTGATCGTGCAGAAGTATCTGGAGCACCACGAAGCGCCGGCCGGCGTCCTGATGAGCTCTATCCCGCCGCAGGGAAATCTCGGCAACGCGCTGCGCTGGATCCGGGAGTACCCGTCGCATTTCGCGAGGATGACGATCACCGGCAAAGCCCTGCCCTACATCAACCCGCCGCAACTGGCCCGGGAGCGATTCTTTTCCCCGCATACACCGGAAGCCGACGTCCGCAAGTACGCGGCCAAGTTGCAGGAGGACAGTTCGCGGATCGGCATCGACTGCCTGCTGTTGCGGTTGCCCCGACCCAAGCGGGTCACGGCGCCGATCCTGGTCCTTGGAGCCGAGGAGGATGGCGCGCACACCCGCGGGGAAATCCTGGCCACCGCACGCGCTTACGGCACCCAGGCGGAGTTCTTCCCCGACATGGGTCACAACATGATGCTCGAGCCCGGCTGGGGCTCTGTCGCTGAACGAATCGACACCTGGCTCGGCACCCGCGGGCTCTGAGCCCAGCGGGTCACACCCCTTTGGCGCGCACCAACTCCAGCGGAAGATGTTCTAGCCCACGCATTGTCGGGTTGTCCAGGTAGCGGTAATCGCCGGCCAGACGAATCTCGGCGACCCTCGGCAGCAGCTGGGAAAACACCCGTGCGCCTTCCAGCCGGGTCAGGGGTACCCCCAAGCAGTAATGCACACCGCCGCCGAAGGCGAGGTGGTCGGTCGGATTCCGGTCGAGGTCGAAGGTGTCCGGATCGGGGTAGTGCCGTGGGTCGCGGTTGGCCGCGGCGAACAGCAGCAGCACCCGCGCGCCGGCCGGAATTGTGTTGTCCCCCACCGGGTAATCGCGAGTCGCGGTCCGGTAGAAGCCCTGCACCGGCGAGCCCATCCGGAGCTGCTCCTCGACCGCGGCGGGAATCAGCTCCGGATGCGCACGCAGCCGGGCGTACAACTCAGGTCGCTGAGCCAGCGTCAACAGCAAGCCGGACAACATGTTCGTCGTCGTCTCACTGCCCGCGCCGATCAACATGGCGGCGCTCCAAAAGATCTCGTCATCGGTGAGCGCATCGTCGGCATCGGCCGGAGTCATCATCGAGATCAGGTCATCGCCGGGATGGAGGCGGCGCTGCGCGATCAGCGGGTCGAGGCTGCGGCGCATCGCCGCGGTCGCACTGCCTGAGCGCGCCGAGAGTCGCATGCCGTGCGGGGTCAACGGCGCAAAGGCGCCCGCGACCATGTCGTCCGACCACGCGACGAACTGAGGCTGATCTTCCGGTGGGATGCCCAGCATCCTGGCGATCAGTCGGGTCGGCAGCGGCTTGGCGAGTTGGGTGACCGCCTCGGCATGGCCTTGGGCGATCACGGTGTCGACGAGTTCGTCGGCGACCTCGTTGATGTTGGTCTGCCAGGCTGCCATCGCCCGTGCGGTGAAAGCGCGGGAGACGAATTTACGCAGCCGGGTGTGCGCCGGCGGGTCGGCGGCGTTCATCGACGGTAGATAGACGCGGAACCGGCTCTGGCTCTGCGCTGACGAAAGTTCTTCGTTGTCGCGCAACGCTTTTCGCACATCGTCGTAGCCGGCGATGATCCAGATGCCGCGCTTGCGGTTGTACCAGACGCTGGGTACATCCGGACCGGTCAGCAACGACTGATAGCCGGGGTAAGGATCGTGCATGATTTCGGCCGAGAACGGGTCGAAGTCGGTGGCGGGCGCTGTTTTTCGGCCGGTCAACGAGTAGCCGTAGGAGGTGGCCTTATCCCGCGCCACCCCGAGCGCCCCGTCGACGCCGACCTTCATCAGGCTGGCGCGGAATCGCAGCCTGCGAGCCAGCGTCATGTCACAAACCCCCTCGTGCAGAACTACCGACGCAAGGGCAGCCGCCCGGCGGGCATCGAAGCACCCGCCTGCGACCGCGAAGGATTTCAGTCCTTCGTGAGGTGGTATGCGCGGTAGTCGATTTCGCCCCGTTCGAGGTCGTTGTAGAACCATGAACCGTCAACCACCGCGAACTCGCGGCCGAACTTGCGCAGGAAGGCCGGCAGGCGAGTATTGATGATCTCGTTCGAACGAGCCGAGTTCTTCTTGAGGCCGCGCAGCACTTCGGCGTTGATGACTCGCGACGAGACTTGCCGCAGGCCCGAGTTCGCCAGGTCCGACTCCCAGGACGCGAAGTTGTCGCGGTTGCGGAAGTCCACGTGAAGGAAGTGCCCGCCGGGACGCAGCACTCGCTTGACCTCGCTGAGGAAGCGGTCGAAGTGCGGGTAGATGTGCGAGGCCTCGACGTTGATCACCGCGTCGAAGGACTCGTCCGGGAAGGGCAGGTTCTCGGCGTCGCCATGCACGAAGTCGAGGCCCGGCACCTTGTGCCGCTCCTTGCAGAATTCGACTCCGGCCGCGTTGAAGTCCAGACCGGTGTAGGAGGCCGGCTTCAGCGTGCGGGACAGATAAGAGGCGCCGCCGCCGTGGCCGGAGCTGCACTCCAGCACCTTCTTGCCGGCTAAGTCGACACCGTCCTGGGTTGCGGTCTGGTGGTAGAGCTGGATGCTGTACCGGTTCGGCTCGTCGGCCGGGTCGAGCGGCAGGCCCAGCGGTGGGTCTTCCTCGTAGCCCCAGTTCAGGAACTGGACGTCGTCGCCGGAATTCAGGCGCTTGGTCATCAATGGATACCAGTACCGGAAGAGCTTTTTGTACGTCGCCGTCGAACCGATGCGGTAGACGAGACTTGCGCCGACGTTGTCCAATGAAGGGCTACGAACCATGCAGGAAGTATCGCACAGGGTCGGGAGTGCTTGCTGTGGCAGGCCTTTTTCGGCCGACGGGTTGATTCATCACTATGCCAAACGCATACCGCGCCAAGGAAAGGCGACCGAGTTGCGACACTGCGGCCCGTGAAGGGCTGTGTGACAAGAGATTTAAGCGGCGCGCACCGAAGGTGAAACTTGGGCGCGCTGCGGCTCACTGCGATAGCGCGACGCGGGGCCGTTGATTCGGCAGACGCGCCACATCATCAGCGCGAACGGGTTCATCAATCCCAGATCGTCGCACAGCATCCGAATATCGGCGAACATGTCGCGCAGCGTCTGGCGTGCGTCCGGCGCGCTGGAATACAACTCCCTGCGCACCGAGCGCGGGATGTCGAACTGGCGGAAGAAGCGCCGCGATGGAACGACCATGGCCTGGCCCAGCATCCGCATGACGACCGGCACGTACAGCGACAGCCAGAACCGGCTGAACCGGGTCAGACGCGGCACACGCCGGTGCAGATATTCGTGCGCGAAGGAGATGTGGCGGGCCTCTTCGGCGACGTGAATCGCGATCAGGTCCTGCATGATCGGGTGAATCGACCGCGGCTCGGGTTCCCGTAGCAGATTCGTCTGCAGGTAGTCGAAGGGCACTTCACCGGCCAGCACCCCGAAGAAAAACGCGTTCGGCAGCGGACCCGCGTAGAACGGGACCACCGGCGACAGCACGCGCAGCCAGCGCGGCATTCCGGGAACGTCGACGCCGATACGGTTGACGATCTCCTGAAACATCAGGCTGTGGCTGCATTCCTCGATGGATTCGTGGACGCAGTAGCGGTATTCGGGGGAGCCGTTGGGCACCCAGAACGCGTAATGCAGCAGGCCGCGGACCAGGATGCCTTCGAATTGCGTCCCGACCTTGGCCATGTTGGCCTGACGCCACATTCCGATGGCAACCTGCTTCTCCAGCGGTTGAGCTCGGTACCAGGAATGGCTTCCCAGCGGATCCGACGTCGACAGCACCCAGCGTGGGTCGTTCTCGGTGACGGTGAACACCGGCGCTTCCCAGTCGACGTCGGTGTAGGGGTTGAAATGGCGTACCGAGGCTTCAGAGAGCGAGTTCAGGGTGGCTGCGTAGTCGGAGTCATCGCTGACGTCCATATTGCGCTTGAGCCGCCTGGACGCGACGAACAGCAGCAGGGCCACCGAGACGACGGCGCCCAGCACGAGGAAGAGAATGCCCAGCGTGACCGGCAAACCGAGGCCTCCCTCCGGCTCAGCTAGGCATGCGACTCTGCTGCACATGCGCTCCACGGGCACAGTTGGGACCTGAGCCTACCGGTTGAGTGTGAAAGACCTGGTACGGAACGGCCTCATTCTCATGTCTATCTTTTAGTCCCCGGGTGACTGAGATCAGCTCTGCTTGTGCCCCTCGAACAGCCAATTCTCATTAGACAGTACACATACGCTGTCCGCTGGTTGACCCTCCGTGGTCACAGGTTACGGGATCAGGCGGGCAATATTAGCCAGAGCGTCATCCCTGCTGCCGCAAACAGCGTCCGGGCCCAGGACCTGCGCGAACAGGATCCGCGCGTCGTCAGCCGTGACCGGCTCGCCCATTCCGCCGATGAAATCGCCGCGGCCGAATCCCGCCGGCTGGAGCGCGTTCGGTGTCGTTTCACCGTCGCCGCAGCAGAAGGTACCGTTTGTCTATGGGCGAGGAGCAGTTCGATGTCATCATCGTGGGGGCGGGTTTCGGCGGAATCGGCGCCGCGATCCAGCTGAGCAGCCTGGGTTACGAGAACATTCTCGTCGTCGACCGCGAAGACGACCTGGGCGGGACGTGGCACGTCAACCACTATCCGGGGCTCTCGGTCGACCAGCCGTCACCCACGTTCTCCTACCGGTTCGAGCCGAACCCGTACTGGTCGCGGATGTATGCGCCAGGGTCCGAGCTCAAGAGCTACGCGGTGAACGTGGCCGAGAAGTACGACGTGCGGCGGTTCATGCGGTTCAACACCACCGTCGAGGGTGCCCGGTGGGACGAGGACGCCCAGGTGTGGCGCTTGGCCCTGGCCGGCGGGGAGACGCTGAGCACGCAGTACCTGATCGTGGCGACCGGGTTCCTGTGTCAGCCGAAAATGCCGGACATCCCCGGTATCGAGACGTTCGCCGGCCGCATCGTCCACACCGCAGTCTGGGATGACGACTTCTCGCCGACCGGCCGCCGGGCCGCCGTCATCGGAACCGGCTCCACCGGTGTGCAGGTTGTCCCGGAGTTGGCGAAAGAAGTCGCCGAACTCACGGTTTATCAGCGCACCCCGATCTGGGTGCTGCCGAAGTTCGACGTGAAGTTTTTTCCATTCGTGCAGCGGCTTTTCGCCAAGTTCCCGGCGACTCAACGCGCCCTGCGCTGGTACACCGACGCGATTCTCGAGTGGTCCATGGTCATCACGATGTGGAAGTTCCGCTACTTCAAGGTCTTCAACAAAGGCATCTCACAGTTTTCGAGGTTGTACCGGCTGCTGTTGGTGCGCAACCGGGAGCTGTCGCGGAAGCTGGACCCCGACTTCGACTTCGGTTGCAAGCGGCCCACCATCTCCAACGACTTCTACCGGGCGTTCACCAAGTCGCACGTGCATTTGGAGACCAACGGGATCGACCGGATCGAGCCCGACGGCATCGTCGCCAACGACGGCAGTAAGCGCCTGATCGACACCCTGGTTCTGGCAACCGGATTCGACGTCTGGGAGGCGAACCTGCCCGCGATCGAGGTGATCGGACGCGACGGCAAGAATCTCGGAAAATGGTGGCGCGAGACCCAATTCCAGGCCTACCAGGGTATTTCGATGCCCGGCTTCCCGAACTTCCTGTCGATGGCCAGCCCGTACGCCTGGGTGGGCCTGTCGTGGTTCAACACCGTCGAGTACCAGATGAAGCACATGGAACGGCTTTTCGGTGAGATGCAACAGCGTGACGCCCGCACCTTCGAGGTCACCGAAGACGCCAACGCACGCTTCCTGGAGCGGATGACCAACCTGATGAAAGACTCCGCATTCGAACTCGGCAACTGCGTCGGCTCACGGTCCTACTGGTTCAGGAACCACACCGGCAAAGGTGAGGCGCCGCTGTTCCGTCCGACATCGGTGCGCAGCGCCGTCAAGGAGCAGGAGACCTTCCCGATGTCGGACTACGCCATCGCCTGACCGGAGATCAGTCCTTGATGAACTGGTAGATGCGGTATTCCGCGCCGCCGCTCTCGATGACGTTGTAGATCCCGGTGCCCGGTACGCCCGCGAAGTGGCGGCCGAACGGCCGGAACCACTTCGGCAGCTGCGCGCTGATCAGGTCGAGCTTCTGCTGCGCGCTGGCGTCCAGCGAACGGATCACGCCGTCGTTGATCACCTGCATCGAGACCTGGCGCAGCGGCATCGCATCCAAAGCGGCTTCCCAGACCGGGAATTCGGCCCGGCCGCGGAAGTCGGCGTAGAGCAGGCTGCCGCCCGGCTTCAGTACGCGGTTCACCTCGGACAGGAACTTCTCCAGGTTCGGATAGGCGTGCGAGGCTTCGACATTCACGATCGCGTCAAAGCTGTTGTCCGGAAACGGCAGATCTTCGGCATTGCCGTGCACGAAGGTCAGGCCGGGCAGTTTGTGGTGCGCATTGCAGTACGCGACGCCGTCCGGGTTGTAATCCAGACCGGTGTACTCGGCGGGGGAGAACGTCCGCATGATGTAGGACGCGCCGCCGCCGTGCCCGCAACTGCACTCCAGGACCTTCTTGCCGGTCAGGTCGATCTGCGAGGCCACCTGGTGGTACAGGTTGGTCGAGTAGCGAGTGGCCGCGTCGGCGTCGTCCAGCGGGAGGTTCAGCGGCGGGTCACCCTCGTAGCCGTAGTTGAGGAATGTGACGTCCTGGGTGTTGAGCCGACGGGTCAGGAACGGGTACCAGACCTTGTTCATGAAGGCCTTGTAGCCCCGGTAGCCGATGTCGGTGACGCGGTCCTTAGTCGTAGGCATGCCGGGAAGTATGCCAGGCGAGGGTTGGGGTCAGCTGCCGTGGTCGGCGACCGACATGGAGTCGTGATCGCGCGATACGGAGTCTGTGCGCCGGTAGACCACCGCGCGTCCGCCCTTGCCCGGCGCGATCGCCACGCCGCGGAAGTTGCGGCTCTCGTCGGGTGCATCGGTTGGGGTGAAACGGAATTCCCGAAACAGCGTCCGCAGTGTGATATCCATCTCCATGTGAGCGAAAGATGCTCCCACGCAACGGTTTATGCCGCCGCCAAACGGCAGCCAGCGGAACGACGGCGGGGTGCCGCCGTTATACCGATCCGGGTTGAACGCTTCCGGGTCGGTGTAGTTGGTGTCCGACTCGTGAGCGAGCTGGAAATCGACCATGATCGAGGCACCCTCGGGCAGAACCCACTCACCCACCCGGACCCTGGTTTTCGTGGTGCGTAGTGAGGCCGCGATGGTGGGCCGGACGCGCTGAATTTCGTAGATGGTGGCCTGCCGCAGCTCGGATCCGCCGGCGTCGACTTCCTCGGTGAGTCGCTTCATCACGTCGGGGTGGCGCCGTAACCGCTCCACGGCCCACGCCAGCTGCGAGGCGGTCGTCTCATGACCGGCGGCGACGAGGGTGAGCAGTTCGTCGGCGATGTGACTGTCGGAGATCGGCTGGCCGTCTTCGTAGCGGGCCTGCATCAACAGCGCGAGCATGTCGCCGCGCTCCGCCAATCCCGGATCGACGCGTGCCTCGGCGAGGAGTTCCTCGATCACGGCGTCGAACCGCCGCCGGTAACCCGCCAGCTTGCTGCCCGGACTCCACGGCCCGTACTCGCGTCGCACCACCGGTGGCATCCGCTGCATCAGGGAACCCAGTGTGATCAACGGTGGGATCACGACGCGAAGTTCGTCCAACGCGTCGGCGCGCTCGCCGAAGGTGGCCCGCATGATCGCGTTGAGCGTCAGCCGGGTCATGGTCTCGAGCGTTTCGAACTCCTGGCCCTGCGGCCAATCGGCGGTTTCGCGCAGCACCTCGTCTTCGACGATGCGCTCGTAGTTCTTCACCCGCTTGCCGGAGAAGTTGGGTAGCACCAGCTTTCGCCGCTCCGAGTGCTCCTTGCCGAGCAGGCTGAACGTCGAGCCGGGCCCGAACGCCTGCCCGAGCACCTTGGTCGGGCGTTCGATCAGATCGAAGCTGGCGCTGTAGACCTCTTTGACGATGTCGCGGTCGTGGATGACGATCATCTTGCCGAAGATCGGCAGATTGATCATGAACGGACCGCCGTAATGGCGGCTCAGTCGGGGTAGGACGGAATACTGCAGCGAGGTCAGAAACAGCACGCTCTGAACGAGCTTCGGCAACCGCAGCGTCGGCGGCAGTCGCACCGGGTCGGTCGTCGCCGTCGCCATGTCACCCCCCCTTGTCGTTCTCCAGCAGCAAATTCAGCGTACCGAGGCGCTACTGATCCTTGGTGAACAAGTACACGCGGTAGGTGTACTCGCCGCCGCGCAGCGCGCCGTTGAATGCCCAGTCGGTCATGTCGCTGGCGTAGCGGGCGAACGTGCGGCTGACCGCCGAGCCGTGGTGCTGACTGATCCGCTCTTGTTTGCGCGGTGAATTCTTCTCGTTGCCGCGCAACACATTCTGGTCGATGATCGATTCAGACAGCTTCCGCAGACCCGAGTTGGCCAAGTTCGATTCCCACTCGGCGACTTCGGAACGAGGACGGAAGTCGGTGTAGAGGAAGTGTCCGCCCGGGCGCAGCACGCGCTTCACTTCGCTGAGGAATTTCGGAACGTCGGGGTAGAGGTGCGAGGCCTCGACGTTGACCAGCGCGTCGAAGGACTCGTCGGCAAACGGCAGAGCCTGAGCGTTGCCCTCGATGAAATCCAGGTTGGGCAGGTGGTGCCGGTTCTTGGCGAACTCGATGCCGGCCGGGTTGAGGTCCAGTCCGGTGTAGGTGGCCGGGTGCTGAGTGCGCACAAGGTATGAGGCCCCGCCGCCATGGCCGCAGCTGCACTCGAGCACCTTCTTGCCGGCCAGGTCCACCTGGGTGGCCGTGCGGTGATACAGCTGGATGAAGTACCGGTGCGGCTCGTCGGCATCGTCGAGTGGAATACCCATCGCTGGGTCTTCTTCGTACCCGTAGTTGAAGAACAGCCAGTCGTCCCCGCCGAGCAGCTTGGTTTGCGAGGCGAACCGTGTGGTGGCGAATGAGGTGAATATCAAACGAAAGACGAAGGGGTTTATCACCAGTCGATGAACTAGCGGGCGACGTGTCAGGCGGTTCGCGGTGGCCATCGCGGAAGTATGACATGTGCGCGGGGACGACGACCAAACCGGCTGGGACCGCTGACCGTCGGTTCTCGCCGAAACCGCAGGTCCATCCCCAAACCGGGGGTTTCGCCCCGGCCGAGCCGCCACGCATGCTGACATGGACCGCGGCGGGCGTCGGAAAGCATTACCGTGAAACGGGATTTGACCGACGAGCCCGGCGCGACCATTCTCCGCCTTTCGCGTATACCCTTACAAGCCAATGGCCTGGTGGGTCAAATAGCAGGCGCAATAATCGCTGCCCATATCGACGGCGTCCGGCCGCCAACCGCGGGATGTACGATTGCTTTACCGGCCTGAAATAGTGTGCCAGAAAATTGTCATCCTGGCGGCATCACTGCAGCTAGAAGCGCTGTTTGGCTTGGGTTCAATTCTTAGATAAAGCACGGGGAAAACCCCTGACGCATAGTCGCGACAGCGTGGTTTACTCCTCCCACTGGTCGCTTGCGTATCGAAGCGCCACAGGCGTTCGGGACGGGGCAAGGGGATGGCGTTCGCTGCAGTGCTCAGGCGCGCATGGATACCGCTGGTCGTGCTGGCCGTCATCGCCGGCGCAGTGTTTTCGGTATCGCGGGTCCGCGCTGTCTCCGGATCAGACACGTACTTGCCCTATGGAAAATCTGAGGTTGCCGACGTCGGGCAGCTATCGGAAAAATCGGTCGTCTACGAGGTGGACGGTCCGGTGGGCGCGGTCGCAGACATCAGCTATTTTGATGCCAACTCCGACCCGCGGCGGGTCGATCGGGCACCGCTACCGTGGTCCATACAGATCATCGTGACGAGTGCCGCCGTCCTAGGCAGCGTCGTTGCGCAGGGTGACAGCAACAGCATTGGCTGTCGGATACTCGTCGATGGTCATATCAAGGCTGAAAGGATCTCGCACGAAGTGAATGCGTTCACCTACTGCCGGGTCAAAGGCGCATGACCAGTCACCAACTCCGTCACGCACACGCCGCGGGGACGTTCGCAGCGCGAATGGTTCGCCAGTTGTCGGTGCCGATCATTCTCGGGTGGTTGGTGATCACCGTGATCGTCAGCGTCGCCGTTCCCTCGCTGGAGCAGGTCGCCCGCGAGCATGCCGTTTCACTGGGCGCCAAGAACGCGCCGTCGGTCAAGGCCATGGCGCGGATCGGAAAGGCGTTCAAGGAATCGGATTCCGACGCGATGGCGATGATCGTCATCGAGGGTGCTGACAAGCTCGGTGACGACGCTCATCAGTACTACCGGGACATCATCGGCCGACTCAAGGCCGACCCGAAAGACGTTCAGCACATCCAGGATTTCTGGGGCGACCCGCTCACCGCGGCGGGTGCACAGAGTCCCGACGGCAAAGCCGTTTATGTCCAGCTGAATCTCGTTGGCAATCAAGGCGAGACGTCGTCGAACAATTCTGTTGCCAACGTCCGCAAGATCGTGGACGGCATTCCCGCGCCGAAGGGCGTGAAGGCCTATGTGACTGGGCCGGCCGCTATTGCGGCGGACGGCAATACCAGCGGCGACAAGACCATCGTGAAGATCATGATCACCACGGTCGTCGTGATCTTCGTGATGCTGCTTTTCGTCTACCGGTCCTTCGTCACGGTGGCGCTGCTACTGGCCATGGTTGGCGTTGAATTGGCCGCCGCCCGAGGCATTGTCGCGTTCCTCGCGTTGCACGATGTGATCAAGTTGTCGACCTTCGCCACCAATATGCTGGTGTCGCTCGCTATTGCGGCGGGCACGGACTACGGGATCTTTTTCATCGGGCGTTATCACGAGGCACGTCACGCCGGTGAGGACCGCAGGATCGCCTACTTCACCGCCTATCGCGGCGTCGCCCATGTTGTTTTGGCGTCGGGCCTTACCATCGCGGGCGCCACGTATTGCCTCAGCTTTGCCCGCTTGCCGGTTTTCCAGACTCTGGGAGCGCCCTGCGCGGTCGGCATGTTGGTCGCCGTCGCGGTCGCGCTGACCCTGATCCCGGCGGTCATCGCGGTCGGCAGTCGATTCGGTCTTCTCGAGCCCACGCGGCTACACAGTGTGCGCGGCTGGCGGCGCGTCGGCACAGCTGTTGTGCGGTGGCCGGCACCGATTTTCGCCGCGGCATGTGCGGTCACGGTGGTCGGTCTGCTTGCTTTGCCGAGCTACAAGGTCAGCTACATCGACCGCGACTACATTCCGAAGGACACCCCGGGCAACGTCGGAATGGCCGCTGCGGAAAGGCATTTCTCTCAGGCCCGGATGCTGCCGGAAGTGCTGATGATCGAGTCCGATCACGACATGCGCAATTCGGCGGACTTCTTGGTGCTGGACAGGTTGGCCAAGAGCATCTTCCGGGTCGAGGGAATCGCTCGGGTGCAGAGCATCACCCGGCCGCAGGGCACTCCGCTCGAACACACCTCGATTCCCTTCCTGCTGAGTTTGCAGAACGCCGGGCAACTGCAGAACCTGCAGGTGGCCCAGGGCCATCTCGGTGATCTGACCAAGCTGGCCGACCAGCTCGGCGGAACCATCAGCTCGCTCGAACGTGTCAACGGTCTGATGAATCAGATGGTCGCCACCACCCATCACGTCGCCGGTGTCACCAAAGAGACCAAGGCGATCACCGACGAGGTGCGCGACAACATCGCTGACTTCGACGACACGTTCCGCCCGATGCGCAGCTACTTCTACGCGGACCAGCACTGCTACAACATCCCGATCTGCTGGGCAATCCGCTCGGCATACAACGCCACCGACGGAGTGGACAAGCTCAGCGAAAAGTTGGGGGAGCTCACCAAAGACGTGGACAGCGTGGACACCGTTGTGCCGCAATTGGTTGCGCTCCTGCCGTCGCAGATCGAGACCATGCGGAGCCTGCGGACGATGGTGCTGACCATGCACAGCACGCTGTCGGGGATGCTCGATCAGGTCAACGACCTCGGCGGCGACGCAACCGCGATGGGCAGGGACTTCGATGCGGCGAAGATCGGCGACTCGTTCTACCTGCCGCACGAGGCTTTCGCCAACCCGGACTTCCAGCGGGTCGAGAAGCTGTTCCTGTCCCCGGACGGCACGGCGGCACGGTTCATCATCTCGCACAAGGGTGATCCCGCGACCCGCGAGGGCATGTCGCGAATCGACGCCATCAAGACCGCTGCCTACGAAGCGCTGAAAGGGACCGCGCTCGAGGACGCCAAGGTCTACGTGTCCGGCACCGCAGCGACTTTCAAGGACCTGCGGGAAGCCTCGAACTATGACTTCATGATCGCCGGCATTTCGTCACTGTGCATGATCTTCATCATCATGCTGCTCATCACGCGCAGCCTGGTGGCCGCTCTGGTGATTGTCGGCACGGTCACGCTCTCGTTGGCCGCCTCCTTCGGGATGTCGGTTCTCCTCTGGCAGTACATCATTGGCGTCAGGCTGCACTGGCTCGTGATGGTGATGTCGGTGATCGTCCTGTTGGCCGTCGGCTCCGACTACAACCTGCTGCTGGTCGCGCGATTCAAAGAGGAGATCGGTGCCGGGATCAAGACGGGCATCATCCGGTCGATGGGTGGCACCGGCAGGGTGGTGACAGCCGCGGGTCTGGTGTTCGCGTTCACCATGGCTTCGATGATGGTCAGCGACAACCGCGCCGTCGGTCAGGTGGGTACGACCATCGGTCTCGGTCTGCTGTTCGACACGTTGGTGGTGCGTTCGTTCCTGATGCCGTCCATCGCGGCGATGCTGGGACGCTGGTTCTGGTGGCCGATGAACGTCGCGTCGCGGCCACCGCGGGTCCGGCGCCGGGCTGCCGTTGCTACGCCGGCCGCTGACGAGCCCGCCGATGCCGACGCGACCGGGCCGTTGGCGAGCGGTGACGCTACGAGTTACCCGCGGTCGCTACACCGGTGAATCTCATTCCTGCTCAACCGATCAGCGGAATGCCTCGTCGATGATTGCCTGCTGCTCGAAAGCATGCACCTTCGACGAACCCGACGACGGCGCCGACATCGCGCGACGTGAAATCCGTTTGATGCCAGTCAGTGTGTCCGGGAACAACTCTGGCAGCTCCAGACCGAACCGTGGCCAGGCGCCCTGGTTGGCAGGCTCCTCCTGGACCCAGAAGTACTGGTTGACGTTCGGATAGTGCTCGATCGCCTCCTGGAGACGGTGGAACGGCAGCGGCGCAAGCTGCTCGATGCGCACGATCGCGACGTCGTCGCGGTTGTCCTTGGCTTTGCGGGCCGCCAGCTCGTAGTAGATCTTGCCGCTGGTCAACAACATGCGCGTCGCCCTGCTGCGGTCGCCGGTGCCGTCGGTGTAGGTGGGCTCCTCGAGCACCGAGTGGAACCTGGTCTCGGTGAACTCCTTGATGTCGCTGACCGCAGCCTTGTTGCGCAGCATCGACTTCGGGGTGAAGACGATCAGCGGACGCTGCACCCCGTCGAGGGCGTGACGGCGCAGCAGGTGGAAGTAGTTGGCCGGAGTCGACGGCACCGCGATCGTCATCGAGCCCTCCGCCCACAACTGCAGGAACCGCTCGATGCGGCCGGAGGTGTGGTCGGGTCCCTGGCCTTCATGGCCGTGCGGCAGCAGCAGCACTACGCTGGACAGCTGGCCCCACTTGGCCTCGCCGGAGCTGATGAACTCGTCGATGATCGACTGGGCTCCGTTGACGAAGTCGCCGAACTGGCCCTCCCACAACACCAATGCGTCCGGGTTGCCGACCGTGTAGCCGTACTCGAACCCGACGGCGGCGTACTCCGACAGCGGCGAGTCGTACACCATGAACTTTCCGCCGGTCGGGTTGCCGTCCTTGTCGATGGTCAGCAGCTGCAACGGGGTGAACTCTTCGCCGGTTTGGCGGTCGATGATCACCGAATGCCGTTGCGAGAAGGTGCCACGCCGGGTGTCCTGGCCGGACAGCCGGACCAATTTGCCTTCGGCGACCAGCGAACCCAATGCCAGCAACTCACCGAAGGCCCAGTCGATCTTGCCTTCGTAGGCCATCTCGCGGCGCTTCTCCAGCACCGGAATGACTCGCGAGTGGGCGGCGAATCCCTCTGGCAGAGCGAGGAATGCGTCACCGATGCGGGCGAGCAGCGCCTTGTCGACCGCAGTGTCCAGGCCGGCCGCGAGCTGCTGGTTGGCCTCCACCGACATGCTCGCCTGCACGCCGTGCTTCTCCAGTTCGCGGACGTCGTTGAAGACCCGCTCGAGTTGGCCCTGGTAGTCGCGCAACGCGTCTTCGGCCTCTTTCATCGAGATGTCGCCACGGCCGATCAGCGCTTCGGTGTAGGTCTTGCGGACGCCACGCTTGACGTCGACGACGTCGTACATGTACGGGTTCGTCATCGACGGGTCATCGCCCTCGTTGTGCCCGCGGCGGCGGTAGCACAGCATGTCGATGATGACGTCCTTCTTGAACTTCTGCCGGAAGTCGACGGCCAGCCTGGCCACCCAGACGCAGGCCTCCGGGTCGTCGCCGTTGACGTGGAAGATCGGCGCGCCAATCATTTTCGCGACGTCGGTGCAGTACTCGCTGGATCGCGAGTACTCGGGCGCGGTGGTGAAGCCGATCTGGTTGTTGACGATGATGTGGATGGTGCCGCCGACCCGGTAGCCGGGCAGCTTGGCCAGGTTGAGGGTTTCGGCGACGACGCCCTGACCGGCGAAGGCGGCGTCACCGTGCAGCATCATCGGCACCACGGAGTTGCCGCGGTCGCCCTCGCCTTTGTCGAGCAGATCCTGCTTGGCGCGGACGAGGCCCTCCAGCACCGGATCGACTGCCTCCAGGTGCGACGGGTTCGCGGTCAGCGACACCTGAATGTCGTTGTCTCCGAACATCTGAATGTATACGCCGGTGGCGCCGAGGTGATACTTGACGTCCCCGGAGCCATGCGCCTGAGCCGGATTGAGGTTGCCTTCGAACTCGCTGAAGATCTGCGAATACGGCTTGCCGACGATGTTGGCCAGCACGTTGAGCCGGCCGCGGTGCGGCATCGCGATGACCACTTCGTCGAGCCCGTGCTCGGCGCACTGGTCGATCGCCGCGTCCATCAGTGGGATGGTGCTTTCGGCCCCTTCGAGCGAGAACCGTTTCTGCCCAACGTACTTCGTCTGCAGGAACGTCTCGAACGCCTCCGCGGCGTTGAGCTTGCTCAGGATGTATTTCTGCTGCGCCACAGTCGGTTTGACGTGCTTGGTCTCGACACGTTCTTCCAGCCAGGCCAGCTGTTCGGGATCCAGGATGTGGGTGTACTCGACGCCGATGTGGCGACAGTAGGCGTCGCGCAGCAGTCCGAGGATGTCGCGCAGCTTCTTGTATTCCGAGCCGCCGAAGCCGTTGACCTTGAACACCCGGTCCAGATCCCACAGGGTCAACCCGTGGGTGACCACCTCGAGGTCGGGGTGACTGCGGAACCTGGTGCTGTCCAACCGAAGTGGGTCGATGTCGGCCATCAGATGCCCGCGGTTGCGGTACGCCGCGATCAACTCCATCACGCGGGCGTTCTTGTCGACGATCGAGTCGGGGTTGTCGGTGCTCCAGCGAATCGGCAGGTAGGGCACGCCCATCTCCCGGAACAGGTCGTCCCAGAAGCCGTCGGCGAGGAGCAGTTCGTGAATGGTGCGCAGGAAGTCGCCCGACTCCGCACCCTGGATGATGCGGTGGTCGTAGGTCGAGGTCAGGGTGATCAGCTTGCCGATACCCAACTCGGCGATGCGTTCCGCGCTGGCGCCCTGGAGTTCGGCGGGGTACTCCATCGCACCGACACCGATGATCGCGCCCTGGCCGGCCATCAGCCGCGGCACTGAGTGCACGGTGCCGATGGTGCCCGGGTTGGTCAACGAAATCGTCACGCCGGCAAAGTCTTCGGCGGTCAGCTTGCCGTCACGGGCCCGCCGGACGATGTCTTCGTACGCCGCGACGAACTCGCCGAAACTCATGGTTTCGCAACGCTTGATGCCTGCGACCACCAGCGAACGCTTGCCGTCCTTACCCTGCAGGTCGATGGCCAGACCCAAGTTGGTGTGGGCGGGAGTCACCGCGTTCGGCTTGCCGTCGATCTCGGCGTAGTGCCGGTTCATGTTCGGGAACGCCTTGAGCGCCTGCACCAACGCGTAACCCAGGATGTGGGTGAACGAAACCTTGCCGCCACGTGTGCGTTTTAGCTGGTTGTTGATCACGACGCGGTTGTCGATCATCAGCTTGGCCGGGATGGCCCGGACGCTGGTCGCAGTCGGAAGGTCCAGCGACATCGACATGTTCTTCACGACCGCCGCGGCGGCACCACGCAATATCTGATTTTCGTCGCCTTCGGCGGGCGGGGGGCCCGACGGTTTGGGCGCAGCAGCAGCCGCAGGTACGGGTGGGGGTGGCGCCGGCGCCGCAGGCCTGGCCGCGCCGTTGCCGGATGCCGCGGCCGGCAGAGGCGCTGCCGGTCGCGGGGGTGCTGCCGGCGGCGCCGCCGCGGCCGCAACCTTCACCTCAACCGGAGTTTCGCCCGTCGCGTCGGGGTTGTAGTCGACCAAGAACTCATGCCAGCTCGCATCGACCGAGGAGGGGTCGTCGCGGAACTTGCGGTACATCTCCTCGACCAGCCATTCGTTCTGTCCGAATGGTGAACTCGTACTGCTCACGGCAGCTGCTCGCCTCGATTCCTCTGTCCGAAAAAGCGTTATGCCACGCTTGCCACTAGTTCTTCTGCACCTCGCGGTGCCCGGTGCGTCTCATCTGAATTGCCCGCGACGGCTCGACAGACCGCCCCATAAAGGCTAACCCTTCGACGACGATCCGCCATGTGACTTCGCTACCAGCTCAGTTGCTGTTGCGCTGCGGTCAGGGTGCGTCGGCCGCCGTCGGGAGCAGGTGCAGGGCGCCTGGCCACCGGGCCGGCGGCTTACCGAAGGCATTGCGGGCGTTGTTCACGATCTTCTTGCCGGCCAGTCGGTTGCCGACGGCGCCGACGCCGGCGCCGATACCGACCGGCAGCATCTTGCCGAACACCAGCGCGCTGCGGCGCAGCGTGTATCGCCTGACGGCGCGTTTGAGCAACCGCGAATTCAACTGCGCCAACGCGGCCATCGGCATCGATGCCACGCCCTCCGACAGCCAGGCGCCATTTCGCCGGCCCGGACCGAGCAATTCCGCCAGCGCATGCTTGCTGTCGTCGCCGACCAGCACGGATAGCACCAGTGCGCGGCGTTGTTCCCGATTGTCGGCAGATACGCCGTACACCGCCGCAGTCGCCAGCGCGTAGAACGCGGTGGCCTCCAGGAACACCGCAGTCTCGCCGGCGGCGGCGGACAGGGCGGCGATCGTCCCGAGTCCCGGCAGCACGGCAGTCGACCCCACCGCCGCGCCGCTGGCCGTCACGGCGTTGACGTAGTGCTTCTCCAACTTCTTGGCGATCGTCGCGGGGCCGGCGCTGGGATCTGCGCGGCGCAGCCGTTCGACGTACGCCGTCGCGAGGGGGCCCTGCACGCGCGAGCTGCGCTCGATGATGCTGGCCAGCGCGCGCGCCGACATCTTGGGCTTGCCGTCGGTGGTGGCGGGCAACGAATCAGACGATGACCGGTTCCATCGGGCGCTCATGGATGCCTCCAGGCGGTGTAGCTGCCCAGTCCTTCGCGGGCAGTGACGTGCTTCCAGGCTAGCGCCGCCGCCAGCACACGTGGGGCCGGCGTCCAACGGAATAGTCCATTAGGAATAATCCGGCATGGACCCGTGCGATCACGATGCGGGGTCAGTTCTGACTCGACGACGAGCCGGAGCGGCCCGCCAAGCAAAGACGGATGGTCGATGCCCTACCAACTCACCTCGCTGGGTATCTCGGTGTTGGCGCTGCTCAGGGCCCAGCCGATGCACGGCTACGAAATGTTCCAGACGCTGGTCGAGCGCCACGCGGACCGCATCGTGAAGGTCCGGCCGGGTTCGCTCTATCACGTCGTCGACCGGCTCACGGAAGAAAAATTGATCCGCCGCACGGGGACCACGCGCGACGGTAAACGGCCCGAGCGGGCCATCTACGAGATCACCGACGCCGGCGTCGAGGCGCTCGCCGATCGGGTGGGTCAACTGATCTCCGTGCCGGCCCATGAGTTTCCACAGTTTGCTGTCGCACTCGCCGAGATCGATACTCTGGATGAGGGCGATGCGGCGGATGCAGTTGACCACCGCGTCGGGGGACTGGAGGCTCGGGCCGCCGAAATCATGGCGCTTCGAGACGCCAGCGTCACGCCCGCCGGATATCTGGTGGCTTTCGATTACCTGCTGGCCACCACGCAAGCAGAGCTCACCTGGCTGCGAGGCCTGGCCAGCTCGATGCGATCCGGTCGGCGGGGGCGGCAACAGACGGACGGGGTGGGGCTATGACCACGGCGACTGCTGGTCGGCGACCGGGCGGGGGCCCGGCGGCCACGACGCGTGCCGGCGACGTGAACCCGTGGCATGCGCTGTGGGCGATGATGGTCGGCTTCTTCATGATCCTGCTCGACTCGACGATCGTCGCGGTCGCCAATCCCAGCATCATGGTCAAGCTCGGCACCGGATACGACACGGTCATCTGGGTGACCAGTGCCTACCTGCTGGCCTACGCGGTCCCGCTGCTGGTGGCCGGTCGGCTCGGTGACCGGTTCGGGCCGAAGAACCTGTATCTGGTCGGCCTGGCCACCTTCACCGCTGCCTCGCTGTGGTGCGGCCTGTCTGGCACCATCGCCATGCTGATCACGGCGCGGGTGGTCCAGGGCATCGGTGCCGCGATCATGAGCCCACAGACGTTGTCCGTCATCACCCGCATCTTCCCGCCCGCGGGCCGCGGGGTGGCGATGAGCGTGTGGGGCGCCACCGCGGGAGTGGCCACGCTGGTCGGGCCGCTGGCCGGCGGTGTGCTGGTGGACGCGATGGGCTGGGCCTGGATCTTCTTCGTCAACGTTCCGATCGGCCTGATCGGACTGGGGTTGGCGTTCTGGCTGGTACCCGAACTGCCCACCCACAAGCACCGCTTCGACCTGATCGGGGTGGGCCTGTCCGGGGTCGGGATGTTCCTGATCGTGTTTTCCCTGCAGGAAGGGCAGTCCAACAACTGGGCGCCGTGGATCTGGGCGGTGCTCGTCGCCGGCATCGGCCTGATGACGGCGTTCGTGTACTGGCAGTCGATCAGCACCCACGAGCCGCTGATTCCGCTGGACCTCTTCCGGTACCGCGACTTCGGCCTGTGCAACGCCGCGGCGGTGGTGATCGCGTTCGCGGCGACCAGCATGATCCTGCCGCTGATGTTCTACGCCCAAACGGTGTGCGGATTGTCGCCGACCCGCTCGGCATTGTTGACCGCGCCGATGGCGATCACCAGCGGTGTGCTCGCGCCGATCGCCGGCCGGCTCGTCGACCGAGTCCACCCGCGGCCGGTGGTCGGATTCGGTTTCTCGTGTCTGGCGATCGGCCTCACCTGGCTGTCCTTCGTGATGACCCCGTCCACCCCGATCTGGGAATTGGTGCTGCCGTTCTTCGCGCTGGGTGCGGCGATGGCGTTCATCTGGGCGCCGATCACTGCGACCGCGACGCGTAATCTGCCGCTGCGGCTCGCCGGCGCCAGTTCCGGCGTGTTCAACGCGACCCGCCAAGTGGGTGCTGTACTGGGCAGCGCCGGCATGGCGTCGTTCATGACGTCGCGAATCACCGCCGCGCTGGGGCCGACGCCCGACGGGGGATCGGGCCCGCCGGCCGGCCCGGGTGCGGGTCTGGAGATGCCGGAGTTCCTGCACGAGCCCTTCGCCGCCGCGATGTCGCAGTCGATGCTGTTGCCCGCGTTCGTGGCGCTGTTCGGCATCGGTGCGGCGCTGTTTCTGGTCGGATCCGGCGGGTCATCGACTGCTCTCGATGCGCCGCCCACCGCCGAGCCGGACGGCGTGGACGCGCCGACCCGTCGCGTTCGGGTGCGGCCAAGCGCCGCAGACGGTTTCGAGAGTGACTTCGACGGCTTCCGGGACGGTTTCGACGACGACGACGACTATGTCGAGTACACGTTGTCGCCGGCGCCCGCGGCGGCTCCGCGGCTATCTCGCGCCGCGACTCCGGCTCGTCGGCCTGCCTTCGAGCCGGAGACCGAACCGTTGGCGACGCACAAGGAGCACCCCCGACCGGCGCCGGTCGAGAACTGGCGCACCGCACCGGTCGAGTCGTGGCGCAGTTTGCTCGACGACGTGACGACAACGGCCGAGCTTGAGCCAATCACTAAAGCTCACAACGGCTTTCATGTCGAGGACGAACAGCGTTTTCATCCGGTCGAGGAATTCCCGCCTCGGCGCGAGCCGTTTGTCGACGACATCGACACCTACGGCGGATCGGCCTCCCGCGACGACGGGCGCAACGGCTATCACCGGCCGCCGCCCCGCGGCCGGCGTCGCCCAGATCCCGACGACGGCACCGGGCGGCATTCCCATCCCGGTGGGTAGCCGCTAAGCCGTACGGTCAGGCGCCGTCAACGCCAGGAACGCGCCGAGTTCCACCAGACCGTTCGGTGCGGCCGGCAGATATTCGGTCAGCGTCTCCGCACCGGACGATGACCGCCGCATACTGCGCACGGCTGATCGCCACATTCAGCCGATTCCGGTTGAGCAGGAACGGGATCCCGCGCGGAATCGTCGTCGACCGACGAGGCTGTCATCGAGACGATGGCCACCGGCGCCTCGGCGCCCTGAAACTTGTCGACGGTCCCGACCCGCACGTCGCCGAGTCCCGCGTCGGCCAGGCACCGGCGCAGCAGCACGACTTGAGCGTTGTAGGGCGCCAACACCAGCACGTCGCGGGGCGTCAACGGCCGGGTGCCGTCCTCGGTCGGTCCAGTCCAGGCCGACCAGCGTGTGGATCAGGTCGACGATGGCCTCGGCTTCCTCGGGGCTCTCGGTCGCATTGCCCTCGTGGCGAACGCGAAGCACCTGCACGCCCGGCGGATACCCGTCGAGCCGACGCGCGGCGGTGACTTCGGTGTGGGGCTGCAGCCGCCCCTCGTAGGCCAGTGCCGAGACCGGTGCGCACACCGCGGGATGCATACGGCGTGAACGGTCCAGGAAGTAGCCGCGTTCAGCGGGCAGCGTGCGGTGGTCTTCGACCAGCCAGCCCAGCGCGGACCCGTCGACCGGCTCGGGATGGGTGCCCTGGCTGACCTGCGGCAGCTGCTGCGGGTCGCCGAGCAGCAGCAGGTTGGCGGCCGAAGCGGCCACCGCGATCGTGTTGGCCAGGCAGAACTGGCCGGCCTCGTCGATCACCAGCAGATCCAGGCTTCCCGGTGGAACCCGGCCCGGGTTGGCGAAGTCCCAGGCTGTCCCGCCGATCACGCATCCTGTTGTGCCGCTGATGAATGCGGCGTACTCGGCCTCGCTGATCTGCTGCCACGCGACGTCCGGCGCGGTCGGCCCTTCTTGGCGACCCGCGTCGGGTCGATGCCGGCGTTGATCACGCCCTGCAGCAGGTTCTCCACCACCGCGTGCGATTGCGCGACCACGCCGATGCGCCAGCCGTGCTCGGTGACCAGTCGGGTGATCACGTGCGCGGCGGTGTAGGTCTTGCCGGTGCCGGGCGGTCCGTGCACCGCGACGTACGACGAATCCAGGTCGAGCAGGGCGGCGGTGATGTCGTCGATCGCGCCGCCGCTTCTGGGAAGGTCCGCGCCGCTGCGAGTCCGGGGCCGCTGTCGGAGCAGGATGTCGGCCACCGCAGTGCGGGGGAGGCGTGGCAGCCCCGCCGCGACATCGGCGGCCATCGCCTCGATGGCCTCCCGCAGCGGCTTGGTCCCGATCGGCGCACCAGGCGTCAGGGCGAACGGCAACTCGTGAAAAGTGCTGCCGTCGGGCGGAGTTCGCTCGAGGATGACCACCTCGGTCGGCACACTCGGGTCATCGCCCTCCACGACCTCGGCCTGCCCGGTCGCGCGTCGGTCGGGATTGTCGGTCAACCCGGACGGCGCCGGCGGGTCGTAGAGCGCGAACACGGTCGGGCTTGAGAGCGCCGCGGGCCAATTCGCCGGTCAGCTGCAATCGCCGCTGGAGCTTGCGCGCACGCGGAGGCTTGTGCCAGTCGACCGCGACCTTGGCCTGATCGACGATGAAAACATCTGCCTCGTCGGACCATTCGTCGACGGGATAATTCAGCCGATCGAAATGCGCCCACCAGAACGGCTTGTCCTCGCGGCGGTGATAGCCGCGCGCGGCCGACACCAGTGCAACCGCCGTCTGCTCGGGGGTGCGGTCAGGGCTCGCCGCCACCCCGGTGAACTCCTCCAGCTTCACCGCGAGCGCGTCGGCTCCTCGATGGCGCCGCCATCGGAAACGGGTTGCGCGCCAATCGGTGTGACGCCGCTCTCGAAGGCCCGGATCAGCAGCCAGTCGCGCAGCTCGCGGGTGGACACGCAGTCGTACTGGTTGTAGTCCTCGATCTCCTTGAGCACGGCCGCTGCCTCGTCGAGTTCGCCGTTGCCCCGCAGCTCGCTGTAGCGCGCGTACTGCGTGATCGAATCGGTGGCCGTCGTGACATCGCCCGCCCGCAGCTGCGATCCCATGTACAGCGGCTCCAGCGCCTTGAGGCTGAGCGACTCGGCGCCGGTCCGAATGCTCTTGCGCACAATCGGATACAGGTCGACCAACGTACCGCTGCGCAGCAAGTCGTCGACTTCGTCCTCCCCGACGCCGTGGCGCCCGGCCAGCCGCAGCAACGCCGTCTTCTCGTATGTGGCGTAGTGGTAGATGTGCATGTTCGGAAACCGCTTGCGCCGCTTGGCCACCAGCGCGAGAAAGTCGATCAGCGCTTGCCGCTCATCGGGGCGGTTATGCGCCCACAGCGGGTGGAAGGTGCCCGCCTTTCCGCCTTCGAGAACGCCGAACAGATATTCCAGTCCCCAGTCGACGCCGTCGGCCGTCCACAGCGGGTCGCCCTCGAAGTCGAAGAACAGGTCGCCCTCGTCGGGGTCGGGCAGCAAGGTCAGCGGCTGCGGGTCGGCGACCTCGAACTGCGGTGTGCCGGTGTCGCGTTGGCGGACCTGAAGTTTGGCCTGCGCGACCAGTGCGCTCAGCGAGCGGGCGGACATGCCCGGCACCGGGCCGGCGTGCTCGGCCAGCCCGGCAACCGTGCTGATGCCGGCGTCGAGCAACGTGGCGCGCTGGCTGACCCGCAGGCCCGCGACGAGCAACAGGTCGTCGGCCGCGCGCACCTGCTCCTCGCAGACCGGGCAGCGGAAGCAGGCACGAACGCCGTCGTCTTCCCAGCGCACCGCGGAACCGCCGGCGTAGTGATCGTCGAGCAGCCGCTGCAGTCGCGCGCGCTGCTCGCGGTACACCGGGATCAGCTCGTCGACCTGGTAGTTGACCACGGTGCCGTTGCCGAGAATCAATTCGGCTTCCGGGTGCACCGGGATTCCGGTCTGGCTCAACGTGTCGGCGTACGCGGCGATCTGCAGCAGCGCGGTGACTTTCGCCGAGCGGGCCAGCTTGGTGTCGGAAACCTGGTACGTCCCGTCGCGGCGGACCAGGAAGTCGGCGAACCCGACGAAGCGGCCGTCGAACATCGCGGCCTGATAGATCACCGGAGCGCCGCGGTCGATGGCCCGCCGGGTCTGCGCCGGCCGCCGCGGTGACATTCGTCGAGGGTGAACGGGACAGGACGGCCGATGACGGCAACGTCTCCGCCGTATTCTTCGCGCAGCTGGTCGAGCCGGCGTTGCTCGTGCTCGTCACCGAGTGACGCCGTGCGCTCGAGCAATTCGTCGGTGACGCTGACCCGTTGACCCCAGCCGAGTTTCGCGTCGAATTCCCGCAGCAGGGCGTACTCACAACGCGCAGCGGACGCGAGATCCGAAGCGCTGTAGATGATGCTGTCGCCCGCCAGGAACACAGCAGCCACTGTAGGCGGCTACACCGACACGTCAGGCGACGCTGCGGGCCGACTAGCCGGTGTTGGCGATCAGCTCCACCCCGTTGCCGTTCCAGCGGAACTTCACCACGCTGGGCAGGCCGATCCCGCCGGAGTAACTCAGCGCCACTGTGTCGCCGGTGCACTGCGAGTTGTCGAGCCCGTTGAAGCCGTAGGTGTCGGGGACGCCCTGCGGCGGAATCAGCTTGCCGAGATGGAACAGCACCGCGCGGGTGTTGGGGCTCTCGGCGTTGGTGTTGGCCTTGACGATGACCGCGGACAGCTGCGCGCACTCGGGCTCTCGGCGTTGGTGTTGGCCTTGACGATGACCGCCGACAACTGCGCGCACTGGTTGAAGTTGCCGGCCAGCGGCTCGGGATTCCACGGCTGGTGGCTGCGCGGGTCCTGCGGCAGCTCGGACACACCGCGGGCGATCGCGGGGTCGGCCAGGTTGACCGCGCAGGGGTCGACGGGGCCGGGGGTGGTCGGGGCGGCGGTCGGGGCCGGTGGCGGGGCCGCCGGGTGCGGCGCGGCGGTCGGATGGGCGGTGGGCTCCGGGGTCTTGGCGACGGTCGAATCCCCTGATCCGCACCCGCTCAGCGTCGCGGCCAGCAGTGCGGCAGCGGTGAGCCCGGATACCCGCCGGCTACCGCGGAGTCGTGTCCACACAACGCCGCACCGTACCTTGACCAGCCCTGTCGATGCGGCAGGCGTGGCCGAGCGGCGGTCGATCACGCCGTAAACTTCTAATCGAAATGGACGCCCAGCATGATGACACCGTGACCTTCGCCGACCTGCAGATTCACCCTTCGGTGCTGCAGGCCCTCTCTGACGTGGGCTACGAGTCGCCGTCAGCGATCCAGGCGGCGACCATTCCGGCCCTGATGGCGGGCTCGGATGTGGTGGGCCTGGCCCAGACCGGGACCGGTAAGACGGCCGCGTTCGCGGTGCCGATCCTGTCGAAGATCGACACCAGCAGCAAGGCCACCCAGGCGCTGGTGCTGGCGCCGACGCGGGAGTTGGCGTTGCAGGTCGCCGAGGCGTTCAGCCGGTACGGCACCCACCTGCCGAAGATCAACGTGCTGCCGATCTACGGCGGAGCCTCCTATATGACGCAGTTGGCCGGGCTGAAGCGCGGCGCGCAGGTGGTGGTCGGCACGCCCGGCCGCGTGATCGATCACATCGAGCGCGGGACGCTGGATCTGTCCCATGTGGATTACCTGGTGCTCGACGAGGCCGACGAGATGCTGACGATGGGTTTCGCCGAGGAAGTCGAGCGGATCCTGGCCGAGACCCCGGAGTACAAGCAGGTGGCGCTGTTCTCCGCGACGATGCCGCCGGCAATCCGCAAGCTCAGCAACAAGTATCTGCACGACCCGACCGAGGTCAAGGTCGACGCGAAAACCGCCACCGCCGACAACATTTCGCAGCGCTACATCCAGGTTGCCGGTCCGCGCAAGATGGACGCACTGACCCGGGTCCTCGAAGTCGAGCCGTTCGAGGCGATGATCGTTTTCGTCCGCACCAAGCAGGCCACCGAAGAAGTCGCCGAAAAGCTGCGCGCCCGAGGATTTTCCGCCGCGGCCATCAACGGTGACATACCGCAGGCCGTGCGGGAGCGGACGATCGCCGCCCTCAAAAGAGGCGGCGGCAACGGAATCGACATCCTGGTCGCCACCGACGTCGCGGCCCGCGGTCTGGACGTCGACCGGATATCGCACGTGCTGAACTACGACATCCCGCACGACACCGAGTCCTATGTGCACCGGATCGGGCGAACCGGCCGGGCCGGACGGTCCGGCGCCGCGCTGCTTTTCGTGTCGCCGCGAGAACGTCATCTGCTCAACGCGATCGAGAAGGCGACGCGGCAGAAGCTCACCGAAGCTCAACTCCCCAGCGTCGATGACGTGAACGCGCAGCGGGTGGCGAAATTCGCCGACTCCATCACCAACAGCCTCAGCGCACCCGGTATCGAGTTGTTCCGCCGTCTGGTCGCGGATTACGAACGTGACCACGACGTTCCGATGGCCGACATCGCCGCGGCGCTCGCAGCGCAATTGCGTGACGGCGAAGCCTTCCTGCTGGCCCCCGAGCCGCCGCCCGAGCGGCGGACCCGGGAATACCAGGACCGTCCCGGCAAACCGGCCCGCGGCACCGGCGACGGCCCCAGGAAGGGGCTCGCCACCTACCGCATCGCGGTCGGCAAGCGGCACAAGGTCGGACCCGGCTCGATCGTCGGCGCCATTGCCAACGAAGGTGGTTTGCACCGCAGCGATTTCGGCCACATCACGATCAAGCCGGACTTCTCGCTGGTAGAACTGCCGGTCAAGTTGTCCCGCGAGACGTTGAAAGCACTTGAGAAGACTCGTATTTCCGGCGTGCTGATCAACCTGCAGCCCGACCGTGCTCCGGACAAGAACCGCCGCGGCGGTCAAGGTGCACCGCGGCGGGAACACAAAGGATGACCCAGGCCGACACGTCGGCCCAAGGCGGCCTCGAACAGGTCGCCGGGCCGGATCGGGTCGCGTCGTTGACCGGCATCCGTGCCGTTGCAGCACTTCTCGTGGTGGCCACGCACGCCGCGTACACCACCGGCAAATATATCGAGGGCTATTTCGGTCTGTTCTGCTCCCGGATGGAGATGGGCGTTCCGATCTTCTTTGCGTTGTCCGGGTTTCTGTTGTTCCGGCCGTGGGTGAAATCGGCCGCGACGAACGGCCCGCAACCGTCGATCCGGCGTTACGCCTGGCACCGCGTGCGGCGCATCATGCCGGCCTACGTCGTTACGGTGCTCACCGCGTACGTCGTCTACCACTTCCGCCATGCCGGACCGAATTTCGGTCACACCTGGTTCGGGTTGTTCCGCAATCTCACGCTGACGCAGATCTACACCTTCAACTACATGAGGGGGTATCTCCATCAGGGGCTGACCCAGATGTGGAGTCTGGCGGTGGAGGCCTCGTTCTACGTGCTTCTCCCGCTGCTGGCCTATCTGCTGGTGGTGGTGCTGTGTCGACGGCAGTGGCATCCGAAGCTGCTGCTGTCCGGTATCGCTGCCCTGGCACTGATTTCGCCGGCCTGGCTGGTCGGGGTACACCTCACCACCTCGATCCCCAACGGGGCAAGGCTGTGGCTACCCACCTACCTGATCTGGTTTCTGGCCGGCATGAGTTTGACTGTACTGCAACGGATGGGCGCGCGCTGTTATGCGTTCGTCGCTTTGCCGCTCGCCGCGATCTGCTATCTGATCGCGTCCACGCCGATCGCCGGGGATCCCACGACATCGCCGCTCGGCCTGTCCCAAGCGCTGTACAAAGCGGTGTTCTACGCGGTGATCTCCGGGCTGGCACTGGCGCCGTTGGCGCTGGGCAACGAGGGGCTGTACTGCCGACTACTGGCGAGCAAGCCGATGGTCTGGCTCGGCGAGATCTCCTACGAGATCTTCCTGATCCATTTGATCACCATGGAATTCGCGATGGTCTACATCATGCAGGATCACGTCTACACCGGTTCGATGGCGGGGCTGTTCGTGGCGACGGTCGTGGTCACGATTCCGCCGGCCTGGCTGCTGCACCGGTTCACCCGAGTGCGCGACTGACCTGATCGGCGGGCACCACGACCGGGGCGACGAACTCGGTGAGCATCGTCCGCTCGTCGGCCTCGTCGCGACCGGGGAAGATCAGCAGCGAGGTGATCGCCCGCACCAGCCAGCGGCCGCGACCGGCCACGTTCGCCGGATGGTCGTCGCCCAGTGAGGTGACGAATGCGGCGGCCAACCCGGTGATCACGTCGGACTGCTCGGCCAACTCGGCGCCCAGCGGCCCCGATGTCGTCGCGAACCAGGCTGACAGCGCGGGGCTTTCGCGGACCAGGCGGAGCGTCGTGAGGATGCCGGTGACCAGTCTTTCCCGTGGGTCCTCGATGTCGTCGACGTCGATCGACTCGGACAGCCGATGGGTTTCGCGAGCCACGTAGGCGATGCGCAGCGCCTCACGATTCTCGAAGTAGCGGTACAGCGTCGCGCGGGAACATCCTGCGGCCTTGGCGATCTCGTTCATGCCCACCGAACCGGGATCGTGGCGGGTGAACAACTGCTCGGCGGCGTCGAGGATACGGTCGGCCGCCACTTCGGTGCGGCGCTCGGCGAGCCAGTCGTTGGCCGGCATTTACGCGCCGACCCGGAAGGGGACCGACAGCGGCCGTCGGACATAGCTGCCGCCGGCCCAGACGATGTTGTCCTCGTCGACCGCGAAATCAGGGCAACGGGAAAGCAACTCGGTCAACGCGACCCGCGACTGCATGCGTGCCGCGGCCGCGCCCAGGCAGTGGTGGGCGCCGTGGCTGAAGGTCAAGATGTTGCGGGGACGACGCTGTACGTCGAGTTCACCTGCGTTCGAACCGAATTGGCGCTCGTCGCGGTTCCCGGAGCCGTACACCAGCAAGACCCGGCGACCGGCGGGCACGGTGGTGTCGCCGATGGTCACGTCGCGAGTGACGGTGCGGGCCAACGCCTGGACAGGCGACGTCAGCCGCAGGAGCTCCTCGACGGCACCGGGGATCAGATCCGGTTTCTCAGCCATCAGACGTTTCTGGTCGGGCCGCTGATGCAGGAGCTGCACCGAACCACCCAGCATGCCGGTGGTGGTGTCGTTTCCGCCGGTGACCATCGTGAAGGTGAAAGCGAGTACGGACAGCACACCGGCGATGTCGCCGTCGGCGCCCACGCCCGCGGCGACCAGATGCGAGATGGTGTCGTCTTCAGGCTCGGTGCGGCGGCGTTCGATCAGCTGGCTGAAGTAGGCCATCATCGACCCGACCGCATCGCCAACGGTTTCCAGCGCGGAGCCGATGCCGCCCTCGGCGGTGTTGGCCGCGACGATGGCTTCGGTCCAGCCGTCGAACTGGCCGCGGTCTTCCTCGGGAACGCCGAGGTAGTGCGCGACCACCATCGACGGCAGCGGCTTGAACAGCTCGGCGACGATGTCGCCGCCGCCGTTCGCGATGAGCCGGTCGAGGCGCTCGACCACGTATTCGCGGACCTTAGGTTCCACCGCCTCGACCTGTCGTGGGGTGAAGCCGCGGGCCACCAACTTCCGGAACTCGGTGTGTACCGGGGGATCTGTCATCACCATCGGCGGATTGTCCTTGAGCCCAATCATTTCCAGGTCGCCGTAGTTGACGGTCAGACCCTGTGCCGAGGAGAACGTTTCATGGTCGCGCGCCGCCGCCCAGATGTCGGCGTGCCGGGTCAGCACGTAGTAGTCGTCTTCGGGCTTGTTGGCCGGCACCACGCGGTGCACCGGGTCGTTGTCCCGCAGCGCGCGGTACATCGGCCAGGGGTTGGCCCACGTCTGCGCATTAGCCAGTTGGAACTGCGGCGCGTGAGACAAAGTCGTTGTCATGTCTTATTGGTACGACAGGCGCGAAAATATGTCAACTAATCATCTCCGAACCTCAACCTGGCGCCCGAAAGCGGCATTCGCTGGCAGCGGGCGGAATTTTGACCTGTACTTAGGTCACATTCTCAAGGGTTACCGGAAATTCACGGAGGCTGGCATGACAACGGCGGGCGGCCAGGCGGGTCAGCGCATGACGCTGGAGGAGCGCGCGCAGGCCGGCCCGGGCGCGGATCTGGTCCTCGAGGGCGGGGGAGTCAAGGGGATCGGCCTGGTCGGGGCCGTCCTGACCCTGCATGAGGCGGGCTTTGTCTTTCCGCGGATCGGGGGTACGTCGGCCGGCGCCATTGTGGCGGCCCTTATTGCCGCATATCAGGTGGCGGACGTCCCGCTTACCCAGCTTCAGACGGATATGGCCGAGCTGGATTACACCCAGTTCATGCAGAAGACCTGGGCCGAGAAGCACCTCGGCCTGATCGGGGACGCCACTGCGCTGGTGAGTCATCAGGGCCTCTACGCCAGTTCCTACGTCCAGGAGTGGCTGACCTCGAAGCTGGAACCGCTGGGCATCCGCACTTTCGCCGACCTCAAGATCACCGGGGACGACGGCACCTCCCTGGCCCCCTACCAGCGCTACCGGCTGGTCACTCACACCTCGGACCTGACCCGCGGCGCCCTGGCCCGGCTGCCCTGGGACCTGCCCTACTACCTGCTGAGCAGCAAGGATCAGGGTGATCCGGCCCGGCAGATCGCGGTCATCGACAGCTATCCGATCGTGGACGCGGTCCGCGCGTCGATGTCGATCCCGTTCTTCTTCCAGCCCTTCGAGCAGAAGACGGCACTGGGCGCCTGCACCTGGGTCGACGGCGGGCTGCTGCAGAACTTCCCGGTCACCGTGTTCGACCGGACCGACGGCCGGCCCAACCGATGGCCGACGTTCGGGATCAAGCTCTCGTCGCGTCCGGACCTGAACACACCGGACGTGCCGGTGCAGGGCGATATCCGCGAGGTCGTCTCGATCGCGCACACGGCCATGGGCGAGTGGAACCGCTATCCCCTGGCCGATGAGGGTGTCGGCGCCCGGACGGTGTTCGTGGACACGATGGGCATCGCCAGCACCGATTTCGGGCTGACGACCGATCAGCGTGACAAGTTGTTCGCCAACGGACAGGCCGCGGCGGGCAAGTTTCTGGCCGCCTGGGCCAAGGCACACCCGCCCGTCGTGGCGCCACCGGTGCGGATTTCACCGACATCGGCGTGAACGGAATTCTTCGGTGCGGTGGGCTCAGTATTCATGTGCACTGGTTGGCCGCCGCGAGCAGTATCTCGGTGACGCTGTCGGGGTTGGTCAGCATGGGTAAGTGGTCGGCATTAACGGCGTGGATGGTTGCGTTCATCCGAGTGGCGACGAAGTGCTGGGTTTCCGCGGCGATCATGCGGTCGTGTTCGGCGATGAGGAACCAGCTCGGGACGTCTTTCCAGGCGGGCCGCGGGGCGGGTGTGGTGATGCACGCCGGTGCGAGGGGTCGCTGGACTGCGGCGAGCATGGCGTGTTGTTCAGGGGTGGCGTTTTGTGCGAATGCTGCGGCGAAAGCCCTGTGCGGCAACCAAATTAAACCGTGACGATCTGGCTCTAGGGCAGGGGCGAGACGATGGGCAGGGGCGCGGTGAAACAGACTGGCGACTGTTTCACCTTCATCAGGTGCGATCGCAGCAACGTAGACCAACGCTGTTACCGATTCAGTATGTGCCGCGCCGATGACCGCGCCGGCATACGCGTGACCGCCGAGAACGATATCTCCCTGGACACGCTCGAGAACTCGGTTGAGCGCTGTGGTGTCGTCGTCGAACGATGTCAGCGGTAGTGGTGCAGCGATGACGTGGTGGCCGCGCTGCTGTAGTTGATGAATTACTGGTGCCCAGCTGGAGCTGTCGGCCCACGCCGCGTGAACCAAGACAAAGGTTGTGTCGGTTGTCATCGGGATTTCGCCCCGAAGGTGGTGTCCATCAAATTGCCGATGCGCGTGGCGATTTCGTCGAGCTCTTCTTCCAGCGCGAAGTGGCCGGTGTCGAGCAGGACCACCTCGGCGTCGGGCACATCGTTGCGGTAGGCCTGGGCGCCGGCTGGGATGAAGAATGGGTCGTTGGCGCCCCAGATCGCCAGCAGTGCTGGTTGGCGGCGGCGCAGCCACGCCTGCCACTCTGGGTAGCGGGGTGGGTTGTTCTGGTAGTCCCACAGCAGGGCCTTCATGTAGGCGGTGCGGCCGGGACGATCCAGCACGAGCTGATCAGCCAGTGCTTGCTCCGGATCGATGTGTTCGAGGTCGCGGGCACCGGCCTGCCACTGATGCTGAGTTCCGGCCAGGCTGACGAACCAGTCGACAGTCGCCTGACCGGCCGCCTTGTCGGCCCACCACTCCGCTAACGGGGCAACGCCCGGTCCGAAACCGTCGGTGTAGGCGTTGCCGTTTTGGGTGACGATGGCGCGGACCCGCTCGTCGTGGTCGAGGGCAATACGAAATCCGACCGGCGCGCCGAAGTCGAACATGTACACCGCATAGTCGTTGATGCCTAGCGCATCGATGGTCGCGCCGGTGACCACCGCCAGTTCGTCGAAGGTGGGCTCACCGGGCAATGGGTCAGACGAACCGAAGCCGGGGTAGTCGATCGCCACAACATGCCAGTGATTGGCCAGCAGGTCGATGAGCCGCACATACGCTCGGGTGCTCGACGGATATCCGGGCAACAGCACCAGGGTCGGTCGCGATCGATCACCGGACTCACGAACAAAAACCCCCAGGCCGTCGACATTGATCCTCTTGTGGCTGATGACACCCATCGCGACCCGTGCTCCCTGTCAACCCATGTAACCGTTGAAAATGCCTATTAGAGGTTACGCAGACACTTGATAACCTGTCAACAGCGAGCGGAGGGGTTACCAGCGCCTCGGCGATCCGCCGGGAGGAGAGGCTGATGCAGCCACTCGATCTCATCGTCGGCCTCGCAGGACACCCTGCCCTGGAACTGCTGAACAGCCGGGCCACGCCTTCCCCAGGTGCAGAGCCGATCGAATTGATCGGAAACGCCGCTGATTATCTTCAGTGGCTCGCGCGTACGGGACTCATCGACCATGACGACCTCGCAGTGCTCGAAGATATGTTCAACGCCGATCAACTCGACGCTGCCGCCGCGGACGCCCGCACTCTCCGGGAGAAGCTGCGGCCGCTTGTGCTGGCCTGGACCAGCGAAAAGCCGGTGCCATTCCCCGCTGATGTGATCAACGAGCTGAACGCGCTGCTGTCCCAGGATCGGCGATACACCCAGCTCGACCCCGACAACGACGACTCTCTGATGCTGCATGAGCGGCGGCACTGGGAACAGCCCACCCAGCTTCTCGTTCTCTCCGCACAAGCCTGGGCGCACCTGCTCGTCGAAGCCGACCCGACGTTGATCCGGCAATGCCCTGGCTGCACCATTATTTTCTACGACCGCACGAAAGCCCACCGTCGACGCTGGTGTTCCATGGCACTGTGCGGCAACCGCGCCAAAGTACGGCGCCATCGAACATCCGCCAGCTGACGCACTGACGGAACAACGTCAACCGCCGTCGACAGCGACCCAGTCGTCACCGCTGGATTAGGTCAGATGCTGGCCGCCGTCCACCTTCAGCGTCACACCGGTCACAAACGTGTTCATCATCGCGAAAAGCGCAGCATCGGCCACCTCCTCGGCCGTCCCTATCCGTTGCGCCAGGTTGGTGCAGCTGACGTTCTGAAAGTGGTCGCGCTTGCCCTGTTCGCCCAGCGAATCCCACGCGCCGGAGTCAATGACACCCGGAGAGATCGCGTTGACCCGGATCGGGGCAAGCTCGACTGCCAGCGCGCGCGTCAAAGAGTCGACCGCGCCGTCGGTAATCGCGACCCCGAGAAAACCGGCGTTGATTTTGAACGCGGGAAATCCCGAGAAAAGGAGGAGCGACCCGCCCTGATTGATCTGTGTCGCGAAGTGTTTCGCGAGCATCAGTGGCCCGATCACCTTCGTATCAAACGATTTCAGCAGGCTCGCGCGCTCCAGCGCGTCAAGTCTTCCCCGTGCGCGGGCCGAGACCGCCGACACGACGTGGTCAACGGGGCCTAATCGTTCAGCAAGTGCTGCAATCGACGAATCGTCGGTGACGTCAACAAACTCGGCGTTGATGCCGGTGTCGTGGTAGGCGGCTGCCAGTCGGGCCTTATCGCGGCCGGCGACAACGACTCGAGCGCCCTTAGAGCGAGCCGCAACCGTGACAGCACGCGCAATCCCACCGCCTTGCCCCACGACGACAACGGTCTTACCTCGCAACGCTCCGCCCATTGCCTAGATCCTCCTTTCTGCTGCGCCGCGTCAATGGCTTTGTGTTGTGCTGCTGAGGAAGTCGTCGACGAACTAAGCGATTTCCAGCAACCGTGTCCGACGCGAAGTCACCCGCGCTCCACGATGATGAGAACCTGGGAAGGGCAGAATCGTCGGCGCGTGGGCGGATCGAGCGCTATTCGAGCGATATCACGCAGGTTTGGTTGGCGGCCTCTGCGCCGCAGCGGCCTTAACCGGGACGGCGCGCTGGCTCAATCTTGCCGGTGTCGATGAATTGGCGGTGCCGTACTATCTTGTGGCCCTTTATTTCCCAGATGTGGGAGTAGTCAACCTCCACATGTTTACCGGTCGCACGGTTCGTTCCCTTGAACCGCCCAACCGATACGACTTTATCGCCGTCGCAGATGAATTCGTGCGGCGTAAGCGTGTACGGTTCCCACTCTTCCATTGCCGGTATCAGCATGCCCTCAAGGACTTTTTGCGGACCACGGCCGGCGACCTTGTAGTCCATCATGGTGATCCACTCGATGTCGTCAGACATCAGCGCGAGCGCGCCGCCTGGATCGCCGGCAGTCAACTTTGCGTAGAGTTCCTTGACGATCTCCACAGGTGCCTGGTGGCTCACAGTCCTTGCTTCGGACTCCGAATCCGGTGCCGCTACCGGTTCGTGGCCGCGCGTCAAGGCTTCACGGACCTTGTGCGATGTCCGGTCGGCATCGCTCCCTCTTCGGCTGCTGCAACCCTTCGCACTTCCACCCTCCTGTAACTACTGAATACTTGTTTAAAGGGTTACGCGCGGGTGTGCCAATTGTCAAGAGCCGAGCGAGGCGTGGGGTGCCGTTCTTGGCGCCGACAGTGGTCAGGATGCACCCGACACAACCCCACCTCGTAGGCTCCGAATTCTCAAAAGCTAACGAGGACGGTCGATTTCGTAGGTTCCGCTGTCGTCGGACACGGCGATAGCTACCTGGCGTTGGAGCCCGTTCACGGTGGCGGTGCAACTGAACGTCGTTCCTTTGCGGGCACTAGGGTTGCGGCCACCATTGCAGCTGACGTCGGTCACGCTGTTGGCGCCGTAGCCACTGGCGGGATCGGAGAGGGTCTGCAGGACGCCCGCCTGAACTTTGGTCACGTCAAGGACCGTGCCGCCGGCGATGCCGATCGTGGAGATTTTCGCCAGCACGACCGCGGCGCCAATCACGACCGCCAAGGCGCCGGCGCCGACGAGGAGCCAGGGGACACGTTTGGGTTTCGTTGGCGGAGTTGGGTGTTCGACCGGAGGCGGTGGCGGGGTTGCACGGTCTGGACGCTGAAGGTACCAGGGGATCTCCGGCGTAGGTGAGTCGCGACTGGGGGTCGGTGGCCATGGAGCTGGCGGGGGAGTGAACGCCGGGCGGGCGCGCTGTGGGGCTGGCAATTGTCGCGCGATGCTGGTCGGATCGCCGGATGTTGGGGGCCGCTGGTACCAGGGTCTGTCAGGCGGCGGCTCGCGCCCAGGCCCGGTGTGCGGTGGTGGGCGATTCACGGGAAATTTCCGTAGCACTGCGCGGTGTCGCCGACGAGACCGGCGCGGAATGCGGTGATCCGGGTGAAGCCGGCGGGGACGCTGTCGCCGTTGGTGTCGCTGGCGACGAGATGGTTGGTGAGTAGGCCGGAGATCGCTTCGTCGAGGTCGCCGGCGTTGAGCACCATGGTGCGTCCGGAGGGCAGCGCGACGGGTGTGGCCATGTTGCGCTGGGCAACCCCGGTCAGGCATGCAGTGCGCATTGCGGCGCGTTCGCCGGTCAGCGCAAGGCCTTGCTGGTGTTCGACGGCGAGCATGTAGCGCGATGTGACCACGGAGAAGGCGGTGTCGTCACCTTGCAAGAGTTCGTGGCTCTGGCTGTCGGCGTAGGCGCCGATCCGTTGCAGGCCAGCGAGATCGACGTTGATGGTGTTGGCTGCGGGACAGTACGACGCCGGGGGGCTCGGGCTGGCGTCCGTGCACGCGGTGGTGCCGCCGACAGTCAAGGTGGGCGCCTTGTCGGGTTTGAAGATCTGGGTGAGGGTTTCCATCAGAAGGCCCAGCGAGTCGTCGGTGATCGGCAACTCGCCGGCCCGGCCACCGCTGGAGGAGTAGTCCTGCATAGCGGGGGGCAGGCCGACGTGGCGGCGGGCGATCTCGTGGTGGTCGATGGCGGCGCACGTGCCGGCATCGCCATCAAAGCCTTCCTGAAACGCGCCGATGCGGTCAAGTGCGGAACCGTGTGCGCCAGGAGCGTTTTCGGATTCGTCGGTGGGATCGCGCAGTGTGATGACACCGGCGATCACATGGTCGAGAGCGTCGGTGGTGTTCATGGCGAAGCGGGATGAGTGACCTTGGGCCACCCAATGCAGGTAGACCCCGGCGAAGCAGTCGGCCTGCTGTTCCTTGACGATGGTGCGCGACAGCCGGTGCACGGTGTGGGCCCTGGTCTGAACGGCGTGGCCGAGCTCGTGCGCGAGCACCGCAGCCACCGACACGTCTCCAAAGTATTTGCGTGCGTCAGGAATAAGGATGCCGCGGTCCCACGAAATCGAATCGTCGCTAAGGCAGTACGCCGCATTGGGGTCTGAGTAGGTTACGGTCGTGCCGCATACCCGCCCGCTGGAGGGATTGCTGGCGTCGTAGGACCGCGTCGCCGACACCGGGCGGTACCCGCCCGTGAAGTACTGCGGGTAGGTGGCCGTCCAGAATTCCTCAATATCGTTGACTGCCAGCAACGCCAGCCGATCGTTGTCGCCGCCGTCGGTGTGCTCGACGCGGCCCCGCGCCGGCGGCGCGTCGTGGCGTACTCCGCTGAAGCCGCCGTCCGCGCGCAAACCCCCGACCCGATCAGGGTCGTACAACATCGACGCTGCCCGGCCCTGAATCACGGTGGGCCCGCACGCAGTAGCCACCAGGATCAAGCACACCGCCACGAGGGCGGAGCCAGCCCACCTGTGGTCACGCCGCCCAGCGGCCCCGCGGGGGCGATACGTCATGACATCCCTCCCCGTGTCGCGGGCCGGCGGGTGACGCCGACGTTAGCCCACACCTGTGCTTTCAGTGTTACCCGGCTGTCAAAATCTACAAGTGTGAAGTAATTTCCTACAGTCCCGAAGTGTCGCGTGTTAGATTCCATGGCATGCCTAACGCCGCCGCCACCCGAACGGCCCGCAGCACCCGCAGTCGGGCACGCCACCTGGGCCCCGAACGCCGCCGGCCGCAGGTGCTGGACGCCGCGCTGGCGATCACCGTCGAACAAGGTGTGGGTCAGGTGACGGTCGGTTCGGTAGCCGACCGACTCCAGGTCACTCGTCCGGTGATTTACGCATGCTTCGCCGATCGGGTCGAGATCATCACCGCGCTGCTCGAGCGGGAAACGGAGGCCTTGCAGGGTGCGCTGATCTCAGCGTTGGACGCCGCCCGGGGCGAGAAGCGCGAGACGTCGTTCATCGTCGGGTTCCAGTCGATGCTGCAGGCGGTGGCCGAGCGACCCGACTCTTGGCGGGTGGTGTTCTCGGCCGGACCCGACCCGGCGGTCAAAGGTCGGTTCCTAAAGGTCCGCGCGCAGATGGCCGAGGCCACATCGGCGATGCTTGCCCCGGCGCTGACGCGCTGGTGGGGGATCGTCGACGCCGACGCCAAACTGCCCGCGCTGATCGAATTCTTCCTCTCATCGTGTGAGGCGGCGGTCCGTTGCCTGCTGGATACGTCCAACCCTTGGGGCGCAGACGATCTCGGGGAACTGTACGGACGCATGATCTACACCGCCTTCAGCGCGGCATGAACGCTGTGCGGCGACAGGCCGCCGGCGGAGCCTATGGTGCGTCTCATGACTGGCTTGCCGGCGGTACACGCCGCGAGGCGTCAGAAGCCCGGATCCTGGAGGTCGCAGCGCAACTCATCGCCGAACGCGGAGCCGTTGGCGTCAGCACCGAGGACATCTGCCAGCGGGTTGGCTGTTCGCGCGCGACGCTGTACCGCTACCTGGGCGGACGCCCGGCGATCTTCGACGCCCTGGTCCGGCAACGCAGCATCCCCGTCACGGCCGCCGTCCGCCGTGCCACCGCTGCACTCACCGGCGACGAGCGAATCGTCGAGTCGATCTTGGCCACCGTCAACGGGATTCGTGCCGACCCGATTTTATTCGATGTGATCAATAACGTGGGCCGCGAGCAGATGAGTCAGTACTTCGAGATTCCTGAGTCGCTCGCTCCCGGCGATGAGTGCGCAGCACTGTCTCCACTCGAGGACCACATCGCCGCCAAAACGCTGATTCGGATCATCTGGTCCCTGGTCGAGTACCCGCTCGATGATCCGGCCGAAGAACGCGCATTAGCGCAACGATTCGCCCGGGCTCTCCGCCCAACGTGAATCGGGGCTGTGCCCGCCCGGCCCAGACGGTTGTCTCACGGTGAGACGGCGAGACAATCTCACGAGTTAGCCGAAATCCCCGTGTGCTGCGGCGATTCGATGACACCCACGCCGATGTGAGACAACGACCAAATATACTGATAGAGAATAGATCTCGTGCGCCGATGCGCGGCGGCCGGTGCGGATCCGCCGACCGCGACGAGGGTGACGAGCGGCGCTACCCGCGGTACCGTGTACCGGTGGTACCGACACGCGCACACGTCCCTGGCCTCCTCATCGTCCTAGCCGGGGCCGTTCTGATAGCGGGCTGTTCCCGGCCGCCATCTGGCGATCTCGCCAGTGTGACGAGTTCCGTTTCCACTAGCCGAATCGGCACGGCGGCAGGATATTTCGTTGTCCAAGGAGCGATCCTCGAGAAGTACCAGGATGCCGACGGCCCCAGCGGTTGGCTCGGGGAACCGACCTCGAGCGAGAGGGTTGCGCCACATGGGGGCCGGTTCAATGAATTCCAGCATGGAAGCATTTACTGGACGCCGCAGACCGGCGCCCATTCCATAGCGGGCCAAATTCTGTGGACCTGGAACACCAATGGTGGCCCCGCGGGCCCGCTGGGCTATCCCACCAGCGACGGGCGCCCCGTCGCCGGCGGCACCGAATCCAGGTTCGAACACGGCACCATCACCGACGTCGGCGGCCAGACCCACGTCCAGCCGGACATCCCGGGTGAAGACAGCGACTGACGGGGTGATCACAAAGCTTCGCAGGTAATTAGTATCGGCTGTCGCAATTAGGGCTCGTGAACTGCATAAAGGAGCCCAGCCTATGACCCTGAACAGCGCACCCTATGCGACCGTGCCGCGGTATCTGATCACTGGCGGCACCGGCATCACAGCACCGGAGTTCACGACCTATGCGCCGGCCCTGTGGAACTACGGGGCCTCTCGACACCTGACGCCAGACAAACGCAGCGGCAGGCGAAGTCTCACGCGACCGCTGTCGCGCACGGCAATCTCGTAGCGCCCGCTAGATTTGCCAGTCGTTGGATCCGTCGTGCCTGGAGTAGGTACCGCCACCGGAGTTGGTCACGACGATGGGATCGCCGGCGTTGAAGTTGTCGAAAAACCATTTCGCGTTGCTCGGGCTGATGTTGATGCAACCGTGGCTGACATCGCGCTTTCCTTGGTCATCGACCGACCATGGTGCGCTGTGGACGAAGTCACCGCTGTCATCGAACCGGACGGCGAGTTCAACCGTCGTCTTGTATCCGTACGTCGAGTTGACCGGAACGCCGTAGGTCGACGAATCCATGACTATCGAGGGCTTCTTCTCTTGGACGTAGTAAGTGCCGTTCGGGGTTTGGTGGCCGCCGGCCGCCATTCCCATCGACATGGGGATGGTCTTCTCCACGGCCCCGTTGCGGGTGACGGTCAGTTGGTGCGTGGTGTCGTCAGCCGTCGCGACCAAGGTGTCTCCCGTTTGGAAGCTGGAGACGGTGCCGCCTGCGTCGACCGTCACACCGGTGTGCGCGGGCCAGAAGCTCAGCGGGCGCCAGCGTAGCTGCGTGGGATTCATCCAGTAGAACTTGCCGGCAACCGGCGGGTCCGCAGAGACGTGGACGGCGTTTTCGGCTGCATCGGCGTTATCGACGGGCCCGGGGAAGTTGATGATGATCGGCTGGGCCACACCGACCGTCGAGCCGTTGGCGGGGACGAGCCTCGGCGGCGCGAAAGGCGCGAATGGCGCGATGCCAACGGGCGGTGGCGGGTCTTGCCCCGCAGCAGCCCCTGGATCGCCAGGATCCGGATCCGCCACCGCGGGACCCGCGCCCAGCACCAATGCCCAGCCACATATCGAAGCCACTCCAGCTGCCTTCACAGCGGCGAAGAGGCTTCCCCCCATCCAGCCCGACATGTCCATCCCTCCAGTCGAATTCGTCGAAACAGTCTCGCATAGCGCCACGGCCGAGCGACGGTCGTCGAGTGTGAATTCAGCGACGCGACACGCCGTGAAGGCATCGGCAGATTCACGATCGGCAAGTGGTCAGACCCCGGCACCCGGGTTCAGGATCCCCTGCGGATCGAGCGCGTCTTTGATGCGTTGATTCAGTGCCATGGCCTCGGGCCCGAGATAGCCGGCCAGCCACGGCCGTTTCAACCGCCCAACGCCGTGCTCGCCGGTGATGGTGCCGCCCAGCCGTACGGCAAGGTCCATGATCTCGCCGTACGCCAGGTTGGCCCGCTCGGTCATCGCCACGTCGTCGGGGTTGTAGACGATCAGGGGGTGGGTGTTGCCGTCGCCCGCATGCGCGATCACCGCGATCATCAGGTCATGCTGCTCAGCGATCCGCACGATCCCGCTGACCAGCTCCGCCAGCGCAGGTACCGGCACGCCGACGTCCTCGAGGAGTAACGGGCCCTTCTCCTCGACCGCGGGGATGGCGAACCGGCGAGCGGCGATAAACGCCTCGCTTTCATCGGGATCGTCTGTCGAAAAGACTTCCGTTGCACCGAATTCGGTGAACGTCGCGGCCATGACTTCGGCGTCGTCGCTGCCCGCGAGGCCGCGTTCGTCGGACGCGGCGACCAGCATGGCGCCCGCCTCGCGGTCCAGGCCCATCCGCAGCTTGTCTTCGACGGCGTTGATGGTGGCCGAATCCATGAACTCCAGCATCGCCGGGCGCAGCCGCGACGTGACCCCGAGCACGGCTTGCGCGGCAGCCTCTACCGACGCGAAGTAGGCGACCACCGTGGCCAGAGGCTGCTGGGCCGGCACCAACCGCAGCGTCACCTCGGTGATCACGCCCAGCGCGCCCTCGCTGCCGACGAACAACTTGGTCAGGCTCAGCCCGGCAACGTCCTTCAACCGAGGTCCACCGAGCCGGACCGCGGTGCCGTCGGCCAGCACCACCTGAACGCCGAGCACGTAGTCAGTGGTGACGCCGTATTTCACGCAGCACAGCCCGCCGGCGTTGGTCGCGATGTTGCCGCCGATGCTGCAGATCTCATACGACGACGGGTCGGGCGGGTACCACAGGCCGTACTCGGCGGCGGTCTTCTTCACCTCGGCGTTGAGCAGGCCGGGCTGGCACACCGCGGTGCGCGTGACGGGGTCGACGACGATGTCGCGCATCTTCTCCGTCGACAACACGATTCCGCCGTCGACCGCGGTGGCGCCACCGGACAGACCGGTGCCCATTCCGCGGGTCACCACCGGTATCTGGTGGGCGGTCGCCCACCGCAGCACGGCTTGCACCTCTTCGGTTCGCTGCGCGCGCACCACGGCCAAGGGCTTGCCGGCCGACGGATCCAGCGCACGGTCGTAGCGGTATCCCTCGGTGATTGCGGGGTCGGTGACGACCATCCCCTCCGGCAGCTCGGCAATCAGGCCGGCCAGCGCATCAGCGGCCATGGCAGCGATCCTACGGTCACCGTTTCACAGCGCTGGTACACAGTGGAGCTGTGAACTTCGCCCACCCGCGCACCGGCGCGCTTTTCGACTCACCGGTCTCGCCGGGCACCGGGTGGCCTGGCGATCCCGCCACCGCAGCGACGGCAGTGGCGGCGGACCGCAAGCAGGTGAGTGAGCTGGCCGAGGCGGCCACATCGCTGGCGCAGCTCGACGCCGAGATATCGGTGTGCCGAGCCTGCCCGCGGCTGGTGGAGTGGCGCGAGGAGTCCGCGCTGATCAAGCGACGATCGTTTGCCGATCAGCCGTACTGGGGCCGGCCGGTTCCGGGTTGGGGCGATGCGCGCCCGCGGATCATCGTCGTCGGGCTGGCGCCGGCGGCCAACGGCGCCAACCGGACGGGTCGGGTCTTTACTGGCGACCGTTCCGGCGATTTCCTGTACGCGGCACTGCATCGAGCGGGCTTGGCGAACTCGCCGATCGCCGTCGACGCCGCTGACGGCTTGCAGCTCAACGACGTTCGTGTGGTGGCCGCGGTCCGATGTGCCCCGCCGGCGAACGCGCCGACCCCAGCCGAGCGTTCGACATGCGCGCCGTGGCTAGACGCCGAGTGGCGGCTGGTGAGCGCAGACACGCGAGTGATCGTGGCGCTGGGCGCATTCGGCTGGCGCTGTGCTCTCGACATGGTCCGCGCCGCCGGCGGCCAGGTACCTCGGCCACAGCCAAAGTTCGGCCACGCCGCCACCGCGACTGTTCGCGCCGCTCACGGCGAGGTCGCCCTGCTGGGTTGCTACCACCCCAGTCAGCAGAACACCTTCACCGGCAAGCTGACCCCGGCGATGCTGGACGGCATCTTCGCGACGGCGAAGGAGCGGGCAGGAATTCGATGACGACGGGGAACGAACGGCAGACCGGAGGCGTTGACCCCCTCATGCGGCTTTCTGTTCTCGATCTCGTCCCCGTCCGCACCGACCAGACCACCGCGGACGCGCTGGCAGCCACCGTGCGCCTGGCGCAGACCGCCGACCGGCTGGGCTTCACCCGTTACTGGGTGGCCGAACACCACAACATGCCGTCGGTCGGCGCTACCAGCCCGCCGGTGGTGATCGCCTATCTGGCGGCGCAGACCACCCAGGTGCGGCTGGGCTCCGGCGGCGTGATGCTGCCCAATCATGCGCCGCTTGCGGTCGCCGAGCAGTTCGCGCTGTTGGAAGCGGCGGCCCCGGGCCGCATCGACCTCGGCATCGGCCGCGCGCCCGGCTCCGATCCGGTGACGTCGGCTCTGCTGCGCGGCGCCGCCGGCCGCGACGATCGCGACATCGACCAGTTCCCGCAGTACCTCGACCACGTGCGGGCGATGATGAGCACCGGGGGCGTGCCGGTGCAACTACGCGACGGCGCCGACTACATCCTCAAGGCCACTCCGGCCGCGGCTGGCGTACCGCGACTGTGGCTGCTCGGATCGTCGATGTACTCAGCGCAACTAGCCGCGGCCAAGGGCCTGCCCTACGTGTTCGCCCATCACTTCTCCGGCCAAGGCACCGAAGAGGCGCTGGAGCTCTACCGATCGCAGTTCGTGCCCAGCGAGCTGGCCGCCGAACCGGTGACCTTCCTGACCGTCAACGCCGCGGTGGCCGAAACCCGCGACGAGGCAACGGCTTTGATGATGCCGAACCTGCACATGATGGCCCGGCTGCGGACCGGTCAGCCGTTGGGGCCGGTGGATCTGGTGGAGGACATCCGCGGCGCCGAACTCACTCCGCAACAGCAGCACATCGTCGACAGCGGGCTGCAACGAGCCGTCGTCGGGTCGCCCGCCGAAGCCGCCGACCAGATTAAAGCGCTGGCCGAGCGTTTCGGCGTCGATGAGGTGATGGTGCATCCCGTCGCATCGGCGCATCGCGGCACCGATCCCGCGACTGCGCCCGCGCGCGAGACAACGCTGGAGTTACTGGCCAAAGAACTCTTTTAGGCGGGTTTGAGCACGACCACCGGAATGGGCCGCGAGGTCTTCTCCTGATAGGCCTCGTAGCGGTTGCTGTTGTTCTCGTTGACGATCTTCCACAGTCGCGCGTAGTCCGCGTCGTCGGGTAGCACCGGCTTGGCGGTCACGCGGAAACGCTTTGGCCCGACGTTGATTTCGACGCTCGGGTTGGCTTTCAAGTTGTGATACCAACCCGGCGCTTTGGGGTCGCCGCCCTTGGAGGCAACGATCAGGTAGTCGTCGCCGTCACGGGCGTAGGTCAGCGAGGCGGTCCGGGCTTGGCCGGTCTTGGCACCGACGGTGTGCAGCAGCAGGTTGGGCACACCAAGCACGCGATGCCCGATCCAGCCGTTGGTCTTCTGGTAGACGGTGTCATGGATGCGTAGCACGTAGGGCAGCAGCGCTTGTTCCAACGGAAGGGCCATGCGACCAGTATCAACTGCCGGCGTCGATCTCCGCCAGCGCGTCCCGCAGAATTTGGCCGGTCGACTCGCGGTCGGGGTCGCGGCGTAGTAGCAGCCCCTTGGCGACGGACAGCTTGTCTCCGTTGCGCCGTGGAAGCACATGCAAGTGGATGTGGAAGACCGTTTGGAACGCGGCCTGTCCGTCGTTGATCCCGATGTTGGTGGCATCGGCCAGTTCGGTCGCACGTGCCGCTTTGGCGATCCGCTGTCCGATGGTCGCCATACCGGCCAGCGTCTCCGGCGGTGTATCGGTGAGGTCCACCGAGTGCTGCTTGGGCACGACCAGGGTGTGGCCGCGGGTGAACGGACGGATGTCGAGGAAGGCCAGATAGTCGTCGTCTTCGTAGATCCGGATGGCCGGGGCCTGGCCGGCGACGATCGCGCAGAACACACAGGACATGGACGTCACGGTAGCGGTACGCCGGGTCGCTCAGTTGAGTAGTCTGCCTCGACGTGGACGTAGCAGAGCTGGCCTTCGCGGGAGCTGCCGAGCAGGCGCGGATGCTGGCCGCGGCCACCATCACCGCTCCGGCGCTCCTCGAGATCTACCTGGACCGGATCGCGCGGCTGGACCCGCAGCTGCGGAGCTACCGGGTGGTGCTCGCCGAGACCGCGCGTCAGGAAGCCCTGGCCGCCCAACGCCGACTCGACGCCGGCGAGCGGCTGCCGCTGCTGGGAGTTCCGGTCGCTATCAAAGACGACAACGACGTGGCCGGCGAACTCACCACGTGCGGCAGCAGCGCAGTTTCTACACCCGCGGCCCACGATGCGGAGGTGGTCAGCGCGCTGCGCGCGGCGGGCGCGGTGATCATCGGCAAAACCAGCGTGCCGGAATTGATGATCTTCCCGTTCACCGAGTCGCTGACCTTCGGGGTGACGCGCAATCCGTGGGACACCGCGCTGTCGCCGGGCGGCAGCAGCGGCGGCAGTGGGGCTGCGGTGGCCGCCGGGCTGGCGCCGCTGGCACTGGGATCCGATGGTGGCGGCTCGATCCGCATCCCGTCGGGCTGGTGCGGGCTGTTCGGGATCAAACCGCAACGCGACCGGGTCTCGCTGGCGCCACACGTAGATGCCTGGTGCGGGCTGAGCGTCAACGGTCCGCTTGCGCGGACGGTGGAAGACGCGGCGTTGTTCCTGGACGCCACGACCACGACGCCCGCTCCCGACGGCGGCTTCGTCGCTGCTGCCGCGAAGAATCCGGGCCGACTGCGAATTGCGTTGAGCACCAAAGTTCCACCGCCACTGGTGGCCCGCGTCGGTAAGGAGCAGCGGGCGGCGGTCGATGCGGCTGGGGCACTGCTGCGCGACCTCGGCCACGACGTCGTGGTCCGCGACCCGGACTATCCACCGGCGGCGATCTACGGCAATTTCCTGCCCCGCTATTTCCGCGGGATCTACAACGACGTGCGGGTGATGCCGCATCAAGAGCGACTCGAGAAGCGGACCCGCAACATGGCGCGCATCGGGTCGCTGATCCCGGATGGCCGGATGGCGAAAATACGCGCGGCGGAATCTGCTCTGGCCGAGCGGATCCAGTCGATCTTTGACGACGTCGACGTCGTCATCACCCCCGGCAACGCCACCGGGCCGTCGCGCATCGGCGCTTACCAACGCCTCGGCGGCATCGCCAGCCTGCTGGCGGTATCCCAGCGGGTGCCGTTCTTCGAGATCTGGAATCTGACCGGTCAGCCAGCCGCGGCCGTGCCGTGGGGGCTCGACGGCAACGGCATTCCGCTGTCGATCCAACTGGTCGGCCGCCCGAACGACGAGGCGACGCTGCTGTCGCTGGGCGCCCAGATCGAGGCCGTCCGGCCCTGGGCGCACCGCCGCCCACGGGTGTCATGACTGCGTGATAACCCGCCAGGCCTGCAGTTTCTGGCCGGCCGGCATGGCGCGTGCGGGGCTGGTCGACGGCAACAGTCGATAATCGACTTGCATGTCGACGTGGACCAGTCGGCGGAAGAGTTGCTCCGCAGCGGTGCCGTTGAAGCACACCCGTGTGATCGACGGGTAGCGGGCGAGCAGCTGACTAAAATCGTTGGCCACCAAACTCTTCGGATCAATCTTGGCGTCCGCGCTGCCGGCGCGACGGCAGGTGCGCAGCACATCCCAGAGCGCGGCGCCGGCCGATTGCAATGCGGCCAAACGGGTTTCGTAGGCGGCTGCAGCATCAAAGCCGAAGAGAGCACCGGTGATCGGCCAGAACGCATTTCGCGGGTTGCCGTAATACTGACCGCTCGCCAACGACAGGACGCTGGGAAACGATCCCAGGATCAGCAACTCGGCGGTGTCGTCGACGACGGGCGGGAACCCTTGGAGCAGCGGCGTGGTCATCAGATGCCCATGATGCCTCGCCGCGTTATACCTTGACCACGTGGATGACTCTGAAGTCGAGAAGCTACTCGAGGGCCTGGAGGGCGACGCGCGCGCGGAGCGCGCCGAGTTGATCGAGTGGCTGTTGGAACAGGGCATCTCCGCTGAGGAGATCCGTGCGTCCCCGGTTCCGATGTTGGTGGGATCCCGCCGGTTGATCGGTGACGACGGCGACTTCGTCTCAACCCGGGAGATCAGCGAGGCGACCGGTCTCGACCTGGAATTGCTGCAGCGCATTCAACGGGCCATCGGTGTGGTGCGGGTCGACGATCCCGACGCGGCCGTGCATCTGCGCGCCGACGTCGCAGCCGCCGCGCACGCGAAGGAGTTCCTCGATCTAGGCATCCATCCCGACCAGGTGGTACAGGTCGTTCGCGTTCTCGCCGAAGGACTTTCGCACGCGGCCGAGGTGATGCGGTATACCGCGTTGTCGACAGTCCTGCAGCCCGGCGCCACCGAACTACAGACCGCGCAGGCGTCGCACGCGCTGGTGTCCCGTATCGCGCCGCTGCTCGGCCCGATGATCGAGGACATGCTGTTCATGCAGCTACGGCACATGATGGAGACCGAGGCCGTCAACGCCAGCGAGCGGGCTGCAGGCGCGCCGCTACCCGGTGCTCGGCACATCACCGCCGCGTTCGCCGATCTGGTCGGCTTCACCCGGCTGGGCGAAGAGGTGCCGCCCGAGGAACTCGGCCAGCTGGCCAATCGACTTGCCGACCTGGCTAGAGATGTCGCGACGCCGCCGGTGCGGTTCATCAAGACGATCGGTGACGCCGCGATGTTCGTCTGCACCGAACCGGCGCCGCTGCTGGACGCCGTGCTCAAGCTCGTCGACATCACCGACGGCGACAACGACTTTCCCCGACTCCGGGCGGGCATCGCGTCCGGTTCGGCGGTGAGCCGGGCGGGGGACTGGTTCGGCAGCCCGGTGAACACCGCCAGCCGGGTGACCGCGGCGGCCCGGCCGGGAACGGTGCTCGCCGCCGAATCGGTGCGCGACGAACTCGGTGACGACGCGGGTTTCAGCTGGTCGTTCGCCGGCGCGCGACGCCTGAAAGGCATCAAGGACGAGGTGAAGCTGTTCCGCGCCCGGCGCGGCGACAGTTAATCACGCTGTCCGGTGTTCGCGGGAAGTGAAACTGCCTTGACGTCGGTTGTAACGCTGTAATCATGTAAGCATGAGACAACAACATGGACATGGGCGGCGCCACGGTCGCCCCGGTGGCTGGCAGCAGGCCGGCCAACCCGAGGCGGGCGACGCCGCGGACTGGTTCGCCGGACGTCTGCCGGATACCTGGTTCGACGGCGACCCCAGCGTCGTCGTCGACCGCGAAGAGATCACCGTCATCGGGACGCTGCCTAGCGCGGCGGGCGACGAAAGCGAGGCGCACGCCTCGGGCCGGGCCTCGCGCTTTCGTGAAGAGACCCGTGCGGAGCGGATGACCATCGCCGACGAGGCGCAGGACCGCTACGGCCGCAAGGTTTCCTGGGGTGTGCAGGTGGCCGGCGAGCCGGTGCTGTTCACCCACATCGCCGTGCCGGTGATGACCCGGTTGAAGCAGCCGGAGCGTCAGGTGCTCGACACGCTGGTCGACGCGGGGGTGGCGCGGTCGCGCTCCGACGCACTCGCCTGGTCGGTCAAGTTGGTCGGCGAGCACACCGAGGAGTGGCTGGCCAAGCTGCGGGACGCGATGTCGGCGGTCGACGACGTGCGTGCCGAAGGTCCCGAACTCTAAACCGCCTCACGAGTCTCAATAGACTCGGCATCCTCACCAGTCGCTGGCTGAAGGGTTGCCCTCTTTTTCCGTTTTGTGTGCACCGGCGATATCACGACCGGCGGTGATATCGCATGCGGTCACGTTTCGAAGATCGCGTCATGGTCGGGAGCCGGTGCCGATGTGACGGATGGTGACAGCCGCCGGACTCAAGCCTGGGTCATCCGGTAGTAGGCGCCACGGCGGGCCAGCAGCTCGCCGTGGTTGCCCTGTTCGACGATCTTCCCCGACTCCATCACCAGGATCACGTCCGCGTCGCGGATCGTCGAAAGGCGATGGGCGATAATGAAACTCGTTCGGTCGCGGCGAAGTTCGTGGGTGGCCTTGGCGATCAGCAACTCGGTGCGGGTGTCCACCGAGCTGGTTGCCTCATCGAGTACCAGCAACTGCGGACGCGCGAGAAATGCCCGCGCAATGGTGATCAGCTGCCGCTCGCCGGCGCTGATGTTGCTCCCGCCGTCGTTGACCTGGGTGTCGTAGCCCTTGGGCAGCGAGTGCACGAACCGATCCACGTAGGCCGCCGTGGCCGCCTCGAGCACCTCGTCGTCGCCGGCATCGGGGCGTCCGTAGGCGATGTTCTCCGCGATCGTCCCGCTGAACAGCCAGGTGTCCTGCAGCACCATCCCGATGCGCGATCGCAGCGAATGCCGGCTAATTGTGGCGATGTCGACGCCGTCGATCAGGATCCGGCCAGAGTCGGCGTCGTAGAACCGCATCAACAGGTTCACCAGCGTCGTCTTACCGACCCCGGTCGGCCCGACGATCGCGATCGTGTTGCCCGGCTCGGCGGCGAACGACAGGTCGTCGATGACCGGAACGCCGGGCTGATAGCCAAAGCTGACGTGATCGAATTCCACTCTTCCCGTGGGGCTTTCGCCGTTGAGCGCGGGCAGAGACGCAGAGCACTCCGGCGATTCCTCCTGCTCGTCGAGCAATTCGAAGACCCGCTCGGCGCTGGCCACTCCCGACTGTAGGGTGTTGTACATCGAGGCCACCTGATTCAGCGGTGCGTAGAACTGACGCACGTACTGGATGAAGGCCTGGATATTGCCCACGGTGATCTGTCCGGTCGCGACTTGCACGCCGCCGACGACCGCGACGGCGACGTAGCTGAGGTTGCCGATGAACGTGGTCGCCGGCCCCACCATCCCCGAAATCACCTGGGCGCCGAAGCTGGCCTCGTACATGTCGTCATTGCGCCGACGGAACTCGTCCTCGATTCGTGCCCGCTGCCCGAACGTCCGTACCAGAGTGAAGCCGCTGTAGCTCTCTTCGATGTGGGCGTTGAGCCGTCCGGTATTGGTCCACTGCGCGACGAACAGTCGCTGGGAGCGCCGGGCGATCGCCCGGGTGACCACGATCGACAGCGGCACGGTCAACAGCGCGAGACCGGTCAGCAGCGGCGAGATACTCAGCATCATCACCAGCACGGTCGCCACAGTCAGGACCGCGCTCAGCAGTTGGGTGATGGTCATCGACAGCGACGTCTGCAGGTTGTCGATGTCGTTGGTGACCCGGCTCAGCACTTCACCTCGTTGACGAGTGTCGAAGTACGCCAACGGAAGCCGGTGCAGCTTGTCTTCGACCTGCGTGCGCAGCGCCTGCAGTGAGCGTCGCACGGTCACGTTGAGCAGCCGGGCCTGCGCGTAAATCATCAGCGCCGCAACCAGATACATGCCCAAGGCCAGCGCCAGTGTCCGGAAGATCGCGTCGAAGTCAACCCCGTGGCCGGGGATCACGTGCATCCCGGAGAGGAGATCGGCGAAGGCGTTGTCGCCGTGCGCCCGCGCGGCGGCAACAGCCTGGTCCTTGGTGATGCCCGCGGGTAGCCGACGACCGATCACACCGTTGAACAACAGGTCGGTGGCATGGCCGAGAATCCGCGGGACCACGACACCGATGACGGTGCCCAGGACGCTCAGTGCCATCACCGCGATCGCGGCGCGCCGTTGCGGCGCAAGCAACTTCACCAGGCGGACGGTCGAGCCCGCAAAATTCCGCGGTCGCATGGCCGCAGGAGCGGCCGGCCGCCGCGTCGCCGAGGTCACCGCGGGCCACCCACTTCGGCGTCCAGTGACTGCGATTCGGCGAACTCCCGGTAGGTCGGTGAGTCCGCCAACAGCGATTCGTGCGTACCGGTGCCCAGCACCTGGCCGTCTTCGAGGACGATCACCTGGTCGGCGTCGATGATGGTCGAGATACGTTGCGCCACAACAATCACCGTCGCGTCCGGGGTGATCTCGGCCAGCCTGGCCCGCACCAGCGCATCGGTGTGTACATCCAGTGCGGAAAACGCGTCGTCGAACACGTAGATCGCCGGACGCCGGATCACCGCCCGAGCGATCGCCAATCGTTGCCGCTGCCCGCCGGAAAAGTTGATCCCACCCTGCGCGACGCGCATCTGCAGGCCGTCGGCGTGTGTCCGCACGAAGTCGTCGGCGGCGGCGACGCGCAGCGCGTCCCACATCTCGTCGTCGGTGGCGTCCGCTTTGCCGTACCGCAGGTTCTCGGCGATGGTCCCGGAGAACAGGTAGCCGCGTTGGGGCACCAGCCCGATCGTCGACCACAGCTCTTCGACGTCGCGGTCGCGTACGTCGATGCCGCCGACCTCAACGGTTCCCTCTGTCGCGTCGTACAACCGGCAGATCAGCGCCACCAGCGTCGACTTGCCCGAACCGGTGCTGCCTATGACGGCGGTGCTCGTACCGGGCCGTGCGGTCAGCGAGACCTCTTGCAGCACAGCCCGATCCGCTCCTGGATAACGGAACGACGCATGGTCGAGCCGAACCAATCCCCGCTCGTCGGGCGATGGCACCAGCGGATTGTCCGGGTTTCCGACCGCCGGAGTCGTCGACAGCACCTGGGTTATCCGTTCGGCGCACACCGCGGCCCGCGGCAACACCATGATCGTCATCGTCGCCATCACCACGGCCATCAGGATCTGGGCGAAGTAGACCAGAAAAGCGATCAGCGAACCGACCTGCATCTGGCCGCTGTCGATGCGCAGGCCGCCGAACCAGATCAGCGCCACGCTGGAGCAATTGATGGTCAGCGTGGTCACCGGCAGCAGCAACGCCTGCCAGTTGCTGGCGTTCTGCGTGGTGGTCGACAGTGCGACGTTGGCGTCGTCGAACCGCTCCCGCTCGAACGGCTCACGGGCGAACGCGCGCACCACCCGCACACCGGACAACTGCTCGCGCATGACCCGGTTGATGTTGTCGATCAGCCGCTGCATGCTGCGAAACAGCGGCAGCGTCCTCGAGATGATCCAGTAGTTGGCCACCACCAGCACCGGGACGCTGATCAGGAGCAGCCAGGACAGCCCGGCGTCCTGATGAATGGCCATGAAGATTCCGCCCACGCACATGATCGGCGCGGCGACCAGCACCGTGCACCCCATCTGCACCAGGAACTGGATCTGGCGGACGTCGTTGGTGGTGCGGGTCAGCAAGGTCGGCGCGCCGAATCGGGCGGTCTCGTGCTCAGAGAAGGTGGTGACGTGGTGAAACATCGCCGAGCGAAGGTCGCGGCCGAACCCCGTTCCGGCGCGGGAGCCGAAATACACCGCACCCACCGCGCACAGCACCTGCAGCCCCGTCACGGCGAACATCAGCACACCGAGCCGGACGATGGCGGCGGAGTCGCCTTTGGCGATGCCGTCGTCGATTATGGTGGCGTTTACCGTCGGTAAATACAGCGAGGCCAGGGTGCTGACCAATTGCAGCGCCATCACCGCCGCGACCAGCCATCGGTACGGCCGCACAAACTGGCGCAGCAGTGCCACGAGCATCCGATAACTGTTGCATACGAGAAACCACAGCTCACCGCGTGTGCGATGGTTGCCATAAGGTGGTGCCGCTACAGTGCAACCTGTGATCACCAGAAGGTGGGGGTAGTGGTGCGGCGGAACGTGGCGGCGCTTGCATGCGCGGCGGCAGCCTTGGTTCCCATGGCGGCTGCGTGCTCAGATTCCGGCTCCAACCAGTCCCAGTCACCCGCGTCGACGGCACCATCGTCCGGGCAGGGGAGTCATGGTCCGTCGTTCCCGCAGTGCGGGGGTGTCACCGACGAGACGGTGGACAAGCTGACGCAAATCAACGGGTTGATCAACACGGCCAAGAACTCGGTGGGCTGCCAATGGCTGGCCGGCGGAGGCATCCTCGGCCCGCACTTCTCGTTCTCCTGGTATCGCGGCAGCCCGATCGGACGCGAACGCAAGACCGAGGAATTGTCGCGTTCCAGCGTCGAAGACATCAATATCAGCGGACACGGCGGCTTCATCGCTGTCGGTAATGACCCGCAGTTGGGTGACTCGCTGTGCGAGGTCGGAATCCAGTTCCACGACGACTTCTTCGAATGGTCGGTGAACTTCAACCAGAAGCCCTACCCCGACGCCTGCAACATCGCCAAAGAGTTGGCGCGTCAAACGATTGCGAATGGCAAATGAGTGTCATCGTGCGTCGTCGTTTATTGGTGAGCGTGGCCGTGCTGGCCACCGCGTTGTCGGTGGCGACCGGGTGCACCAAGTCGGTCGACGGTTCGGCGCAGAAAGCGGGCGCCGGTGATTCACAGCGCAACAACAATTCCGAGCAGCAGTATCCGAACCTGCAAAAGGAATGCGAAGTTCTGACCACCGATGTGCTGGCCAAGACGGTGGGCGCCGACCCGCAAGACATCCAGAGCACGTTCGTCGGCGCGATCTGCCGCTGGCAGGCCGCCAATCCGGGTGGTCTGATCGACATCACCCGGTTCTGGTTCGAACAGGGCAGCCTGGACAACGAGCGCAAGGTCGCCGAATTCCTGAAGTACCAGATTGAGACTCGGGCGATCGCGGGCGTGGCCTCGATCGTGATGAAGCCCAACGATCCCAACGGATCGTGCGGCGTCGCCAGCGATGCGGCCGGTGTGGTCGGCTGGTGGGTCAACCCCCAGGTCCCCGGCATCGACGCCTGCGCGCAGGCCATCAAGCTCATGGAGCTCACGCTCTCGACCAATTCCTGATTCTCCACACCGAACTGTCGGTGCGCTGGCCGAACGTGCCAGCGCACTGGATTTCGCATCCGTAATGGGGATTTGTCCACCAAACCGATTGAGAGAGTTAAATCTTATTGACACCTCAAACGGTTACGGGCGATTAGTGCAGCCCTATACGATCGACGAATGTCTGAAACACCCTCGAATGAGCCATTGTCCGCTACAGCAACGGACACCACCGAAACTGTCGCCGCGCCAGCCGCCGCGCCGGTGGCCGCAACTCCCACGTCTCACGCCGCACGCCCGTCGAAGCTGCCCTTCTGGCTGGCCGTCGCCGCGCTGGTGCTGGCGATCCTCGGCGTTGCGGGCGCTGCTTACGGTTACTTCTACCCAAACGAGAGCGCAGCCGCCGCGGGCAAATACACCGACCAGCAGCGCAACGACGCCAAAAAGCACATCTGCGAGACCTTCAAGATCGTCGACCGCGCCGTGGTCAGGAACTCACACCTGAAGAACCCGGAGAACGGTGGGCCGATCGGCGCGCTCTCGGTCGCGACCGCGCAGCGTTTCGCCTTCTACGACGGTGGGGATTTCCTGCGCGACCGGGTGGCCGCAGAACCGGCGACCCCGAAAGACCTGGCGGACAACGCGAACGCGCTGGGAACCCAGCTTGAAGAACTCAGCATCGGCTACCTGGCCGGCGCGCAGGACTTCGCTCAGGACGAGCTTCGGCAAAACCTCGACGACAAGATCAAGAAGATCGTCGAGGTTTGCAAGTAACCCGTCGTCGTCGCCGCTAACGCGGCACGTGAAAATCGGCCAGCTGGGCGGACCCGAGTTCGAGGTCCGTCCAGCTGCCGTTGAACCGTAGTACCGCCATGGCTGACGTCGGAAATTTGACCGAAATACGTTCGGCGGCATTCGCATTGATCGTCACAGGGTTGGCCAGTCCTAAGGCCAGCTGCGTCATTGTGGGCTCGTGCCCGATCACCAGCAACACCGAGACGTCGTCACCGACACCGTTGATCTGCTCGATCACCATGCCTGGTGACGCGTCGTAGAGCCGGTCGTCGTAGCGGACCGGTGCGTCAATGCCGGTGCGCGCCAGAGTTTCACGGGTGCGGGTCGCCGTCGAGCAGAGCACCGCGTCGATGGTGAGCAGGCGGGCACGCAGCCAGTCACCCGCCAGACCCGCTTCGCGTCTACCGCGAGATGCCAGCGGTCGGTCATGGTCGGCGACTCCGTCCGGGTAGGCCGACTTGGCGTGGCGCAGCAGCACCAGCGTGCGTTCGTGGTCGCTCACGCGATCGAGGGTACTTTCCGGTCGGCCCTGCCAGTGGCTCATGTGGCTGATGTGGCACCTGTGTATCGGTGAGGCGCGACGCCGGTGACGAGTGCCGGACCTGCCGATCGGGGTCCCCGGACTTGTCGGCGGGCGGTCCTAAACTCGCGGTGCCCGGTCGCCTCCGGCCGGCATCTCGCAGAAGGGGCTCCGGTCGCAATGCGATTCGTGCACACCGCCGACTGGCAACTCGGCATGACCCGTCACTTCCTCGCGGGCGAAGCGCAGCCGCGCTACTCGGCCGCCCGGCGCGACGCGGTGGCCGGACTCGGTCCGCTGGCGGCCGACGCCGGTGCGGAGTTCGTCGTGGTGTCCGGCGACGTCTTCGAAGACAACCAGTTGGCGCCGACGGTCGTCAGCCAGTCTCTGGAAGCCATGCGCGCCATCGGAATTCCCGTCTACCTGCTGCCCGGCAATCACGATCCCCTGGACGCCTCCTCGGTGTACACCAGTGCGCTGTTCACCGCCGAGTGCCCGGCCAACGTCCACGTGCTCGACCGGTCCGGCATCCACGAGGTCCGGCCCGGAGTGCAGATCGTCGCGGCGCCATGGCGCTCCAAACGGCCGACCACCGACCTGGTCGCCGAGGTGCTGGAAGGCCTTCCGGCTGACGGCGTCACCCGGGTGCTGGTAGCGCACGGCGGTGTCGACGTGCTTGATCCCGATCCCACCAAGCCGTCGTTGATTCGGCTGGCCGGCGTCCAGGACGCGTTGGCACGCGGCGCAATTCACTACGTGGCCCTCGGCGACAAGCATTCGCTGACCAACGTGGGCCTCACCGGGCGAGTCTGGTACTCCGGCTCACCGGAGGTGACCAACTACGACCATATCGAGGCCGACCCCGGCCACGTGCTGATCGTCGACATCGACGAGGCAGACCCGCAGCATCCGGTGACCGTCGATGCTCCGCGCGTCGGCCGCTGGCGATTCGGCACGCTGAACCGGGACGTGAACAACAGCCGCGATATCGCCGACTTGGACGTGAACCTCGACCTGATGCCCGACAAGGACCGAACGGTGTTGCAGCTGGCCCTGATTGGCTCGTTGACCGTCACCGACCGCGCCGGGTTGGACGCTTGCCTGGACAAGTATTCGCGATTGTTCGCGTCGCTGCGGGTGTGGGACAGCCACAGCGATCTGGCCGTGATCCCGGCCGACGGGGAGTTCAGCGACCTGGGAATCGGTGGGTTCGCCGCCGCGGCGGTCGAGGAGTTGGTGGACGTCGCGCGCGACGGAGACGACGAGACTGCGGGCGACGCACAGGCGGCCCTCGCGTTGCTGCTGCGGCTGACCGACCACGGCCAGCAAAGGCGGGGTGCGGCGTGAAATTGCATCGCCTGGTTCTGAAGAACTACCGCGGCATCGACAACCGCGAGATCGACTTTCCCGATCACGGGGTGGTCGTGGTGTCGGGCGCCAACGAGATCGGCAAGTCGTCGATGGTCGAGGCACTCGATCTGTTGCTGGAGTCCAAGGACCGGTCGACGAAGAAAGAGGTCAAGCAGGTCAAGCCGACCCACGCGGACGTCGGATCCGAGATCACCGCCGAGATCAGCACGGGCGCTTACCGTTTCATCTATCGCAAGCGCTTCCACAAGAAGCCCGAGACGCAGCTGACGGTTCTCGAGCCGCGCCGCGAACAGCACAGCGGGGACGAGGCGCACGACCGCGTCCAGGCCATGCTGGCCGAGACCGTGGACACCGAGTTATGGCATGCCCAAAGGGTTGTGCAATCCGCGTCGACCGCAGCGGTCAACCTGTCCGGTTGCAACGCCCTGACCCGTGCCCTCGACGTCGCCGCCGGTGACGCGGCCGCCCTGTCGGGGACCGAGCCGCTGCTGATCGAGCGCATCGACAGCGAATACGCGCGCTACTTCACCCCGACCGGCCGCCCCACCGGCGAATGGACTGCGGCGATCAAAGCGCTGGAAGCCGCCAACCAGGAGGTGGACCGCTGCGCCGCGGCCGTGGCCGAGGTCGACGACCGGGTGCAGCGCCATGCCGCGCTCACTGTCGAGCTGGCCGAGCTGTCAGAGCAGCGGCAGGCGGCCGGCGCGCGCCAGGCCGTCGCTCAGGCCGCGGCTGACGCCATCGCCCGGCTCACCGAGCAGGTGCGGGAAGCCGAGCTCATTGCCGCTGCCGCCACCGCGACCAGCACCGCGTCGACCGCCGCCCAGACCGAGCGGACCCGGCTGCGTACTGAAAACGACGCGCGCACAGCCTCAGTGGCCGCGCTGGAAGACGAAGCTCGCGAGATCACCGAGGCGCAGGCGATAGCGCGCGACGTCACCGTCGAGGCCGACGACGGCGTCGAGCGGGCCGACCAGGCCTTGGCCGCTGCCGAGCAGCGCGCCGAGTCCGCGCGGCGCCGCGTCGAGGACCTGGCCCGCCGCGAGGAAACCCAGCGCCTGGCGGCCAAGCTGACCAAGATCGATGCCGCGTTGAGCGAGCGGGACGCGGTTGCCCGCGAGCTGTCCACGATCGCTGTGACTGACGAGCTGTTGCGGCAGATCGAACAGGCCGCCGCAGCCGTCGAGCGGACCGAGAGTCAGCTTGCATTGGTATCGGCGACAGTCGAATTCGTCGCCGCTGCTGACATCGAACTGGTCGTCGGCGATCAGCGGGTGCTGGTACCGGCGGGTCAGAGCTGGTCGACGGTCGCCAACACCGCGACCGAGGTCGAGATACCCGGCGTCGTGACCGCGCGCGTCACCCCTGGCGCGTCCGCGCTCGACATTCAGGCGCAATTCGCTGCGGCGCAAGAGAAGTTGACCGCTGTGCTGGCAGCGGCACAGGCCACTGATCTGGCCGCGGCACGGCACGCCGATCAGCGCCGCCGTGAATTGCAGGGCACCCGCGATCGGCTCACCGCCACGCTGGCGGGCTTGTCTGACGGCGACGACGTCGAGCAGCTGCGGTCGCGGCTGACGGAATTAGAGTCTCAACCCGCGCTTTCCGACGATATCGACGCCGGCGCCGCCCGTGCCGAACTCCTCGAGGCGGTCGCGGCCCGGGCCCAGGCCGGCGTGGACTGCGAAACCCATCGCAAAGTCGCGGCGTTGGCGTTGAAGAAGCTCACCGACATATCCACGCAGGCAACGCGCGTGCAGGACAAGCTGGTGACCCAGCGGGCCGAGCTCGTTACCGTCGCCGATCGGCTAGCCGAACTGCGGGCCATGGTGCCGGACGAGAAGCTGGCCGCAGCCGTGGACGCCGACGCGACGGCTGCTGCCACCGCGGCCCGTCGCGTCGCGGAACTGTCGGAACAGTTGGCCGCGCAAGCACCCGAGGCCGTCGCTGCGGAGCTGGCCGACGCCGTCGAGGCAGCTGCCGTGTTGAGTCAGCGGCATGACGACGTCACCCGCACTCTGCACGAGATCGCCGCGCAGCTGAAGGTATTCGGCACCGAAGGCCGCAAAGGCAAGCTCGATGCCGCCGAGATCGACCTCGAGCACGCCCGCAGTGAGCATGACCGGGTCGGTCGCCGAGCCCGTGCTGTGCAGATGCTGCGCGAGGTGATGACGCGTCACCGCGACTCCACCCGGCTGCGTTATGTCGAGCCGTTCCGCGCCGAACTGCAGCGGCTCGGCCGTCCAGTTTTCGGCCCGAGCTTCGAGGTCGAGGTCGACAGCGACCTGTGCATCCTCACCCGCACGCTGGATGGCCGGACCGTGCCGTACGAGTCGCTGTCCGGCGGGGCCAAGGAGCAACTCGGCATCCTGGCGCGGCTGGCCGGGGCGGCTCTGGTCGCCAAGGAGGATGCCGTCCCGATCCTGATCGACGACGCGCTCGGCTTCACCGATCCGGAGCGGTTGGTCAAGATGGCCGCGGTGTTCGACACGTTGGCTGAGCGCGGACAGGTCATCGTATTGACCTGCACGCCAGCCCGTTACGATGGAGTCAAGGATGCGCAGCGAATCGAGCTGTGCGCCTGAGGGTTAGCGCCGCGCGTAGACGCGAGCCG
>CAWGPB010000002.1:0-94888 GCA_963824335.1 uncultured Actinomycetota bacterium | reverse complement strand
CTGCAGAGCAGCGATGTCCGATTCACTGAGTATGTCGGGCAGCGCCCGCCACTGTGTCACCAATACCTGGTGATCGCCACTGCCGAGCACGGTGGCTACCAGGCTCAGCTCGTAGCGCACGGCCAATCCGGGCTCCGGCAGCGGCGAAACCCCGGTCAGCAGACCACGATCCAGCCACAGTCCACTGGTTCCACCGACGTCGGCTCGACCCAGATAGTTCAGCAGCAGCTGCGGTTCGCCGAAGGTGGCCAGTCCGCGTGCGGTGTCGCCGCGCAGATAGCGCAGCAGCCCGTAGTCGACCCCGTCGCCGGGAATCGACGTCAGCAGTTCCCGCACCTGCCGCGGGTCGTCGGTGTCCACGCGCAGCGGGTAGATCGCGCTCAGCAGTCCCACCGTTTCGCCCGTGTCGACCGCGTCGTCGAACAGCGCGTCGGCGCGGCCGTGGGTCTCCAGTGCGAGCAACGGCGCAGGCGTCGGCTGGCCGCGGCGTCGGCGCCACGCGGTGACCATCCGCGACGCGGCGGCGATCAGAACGTCGAACACCGGTAGCCCGGACTTCAGCAGCCGCGCAGTGGTGTCCACGTCGAGCATCGCGGTCTGGACGAGTAGTCCGGCGGCGACGTCGCTGCCCGGCACCAGCCGGCGTCGACCGAGCTCGGGATCCTCACCGGCGAGCTGCGTGGTCCAATATGGTTCGCTGTCAAGCGATTTCGCCCGCGCAGTCATCATGTCGACCCAACGTCGGTAGCTGGTGTGCTCGCGGACGGGTGCCGGGGTGTTGCCGGCCATGAGCGCGTGCAGGGTGGCGTCGAGTTCGCCGAGCACCACCTGCCACGACACCGGGTCCAGGGCCAGCACATGGGCGGCCAGCACCAGCACGCTCTGGCCGCTCGGCGGCCGCAGCCACGCTGCCGCCACGAGCTTTCCGCGTTCGGGGTCGATGCTGTCGATCGCGCGCCCGGTCTCAGCGGCGACGGCAGCCTGCAGCTCACCGGAAACGGTGACCTCGATGAGGAAATCGCGTGGCTGATCGGGGCGCAGCGTCATGCTCGCGCGGTCCAGCCGACTGCGCAGGACTTCGTGGCCGTCGACGATGGCAGCCAGCGCCGCGTTCAGCTGGTCACCGGTGACAGCCTCAGGCAGCCGAATCGCTTCGGCCTGCGCCAGCCTTCGCGGGTCGCCGAATTCGTAGAGCCAGTGCGCGTTCGCCAGCAGCGGTATCGGCCCGCCGTCGGCGTGGGCGTCCGCCACCGGGTGGGCAGACTCGTCGGCTGCCTCAGCGGCTTCAGTGTCGATGGCCGCAGCGAGTTCACGCACGCTGCTGCATTCGAGAACGAGCCTGGCGCGCAGCGCGATGCCGCGCCTGCGGGCCGACTGCACGACCGACAGCGCCACAATGCTGTCGAGTCCCAGCTCCAGAAAGTCGGCGTTCGGGTCGATGCGGGAGACGTGCAGGATTTCGGTGAGCACGTCGGTGAGCGCGGATTCGGTCGCGGTGTCCGGCTCGGTCGCGCCCGACTCCATCGACGCGGCTGAATCCATTGCTGCCAGGGCTATTTCGTCGAGTTTGCCGTTGGGGGTCAGCGGGATGTCGTCGACGGTCACGATGCGTTGCGGCACCATGTAGCGCGGCAACCGGCCAACCAGCATGCGGCGCAGCTCGTTCACCGTCGCTGGCCGTCCCGTCGAATCCCCCACCGCCACATAGGCGACCAATCGAGGAACGCCGTGCCGTTCATGCACCACGACGCCGGCATGCCGCACGCCCGGGTGCGATTCGAGCGCCACCGCGATCTCACCCGGCTCCACCCGGTGGCCGCGAATCTTGACCTGCGCATCGGCCCGCCCCACGTACTGCAACGAACCGCCAGGTTGGCGGCGCACCAGATCGCCGGTGCGATACATCCGCATCCCGCGGGCGTTGGGGTCCGCGACGAAGCGCTGCGCGGTTTCGGATGCGCGGTTCAGGTAACCGCGGGCCAGCTGCGCGCCGCCGAGGTACAGCTCCCCCGCGACGCCGTCGGGCACCGGGCGCAGCGCGGAGTCCAGCACGTAGCCGCGGGTGTGACTGGTCGGGCCCCCGATCGACGGCTCGTCGTGGTGGTCGATGGTGGCCACCACCGCCTCGACCGTGGTCTCGGTGGGGCCGTAACAGTTGAAGGCGGTCATGCCGGTGCGGGCGCACTGGGCACGGATGAACGCCCAGGAGCTGCCACCCAGAGCTTCACCGCCGAGCGCGAGCACGGCCAGCGGCACCCGCGTCAGCAAACCTGCCGACCTCAGCTGAGCAAACATCGATGGGGTGGTGTCGATCATGTCGACGCCGTGCTCGGCGATGGCAGCAACCAATGCCTCGGCGTCGGTCTGGGTGTGTTCGTCGACGATGTGCACGATGTGGCCGTCGAGCAGCGCCACCAGCGGCTGCCAGGCCGCGTCGAACGCGAACGACCAGGCGTGCGCGATGCGCAACGGACGGCCCAACCGGGCCGCTGCCGGGCGCAACACGTGGTCGAGATGATCGTCGGCGTAGGCGCCGATCGCGGCGTGAGTTCCGATGACGCCCTTGGGTTCCCCGGTTGTTCCCGAGGTGAACACCACGTAGGCGGCATGACGGGGATCGACCTCGACGGGCCGGAAATCGCCGGCGCCGTCGGCCGCGAAGTCGTCGTCGATCACGATGGTGGCACCGCTTTGCCGCAGAATCGAATGCACCCGTTCCGCGGGCATCTTCGGCTCCAACGGCACGTAGGTCGCACCGGCTTTCAGTGCGGCCAGGATCGCCACGACGTATCGCGGTCCGCGGGAAAGCTGGATGGCCACCGAGGTTTCGGCACCCACGCCGCGCGCCACCAGCGCGCCGGCGAGCTGATTGGCGGCGTCATCGAGCTCGCGATAGCTCAGCGTGCCGTTGGCCCATGTCACCGCTGGGCTGTCCGGTACGCGCGCGGCGACCGCGGCGAACCGGGTGTGAATGCTCTGCGTCGTAACGGGTTTCGGCGAGGCCGCGCGCAGCGGAGTCGCCTCGTCGGCTAGCAGCACGCTGACCTCGCGGAGCGGACGATCCCACTGCTGCAGCAGTTGCTCGGCGGTGGCCAGTAGCCGTTGACCGAGCGCGGCCGCGGTGGTGTTCCCGATGGCGCCGTCGATGACTTCGACCATCAGGACCAGGCCCTCGTCGCTCATGTGCGCGGCAAGCACGATCGGGAAATGCGTGAGGCTTTGCACTGCCGCGGGCCGAAAGGTGACCCCGGCGCCGGCCAACTGGTCACCCGCGGACATGCCGCCGGTCGGGAAGTTCTCGTAGACCAGCAGGGTGTCATACATTTCGCCGACGCCACCCACGGCACGCAGCTGCGCATGCCCGAGGTAGCTGTGCTCGCGCAGGATCGCCGACTCGCGTTGCACGGCAAGGCACTGCTGGCCGACGGGGGCAGAGGCGTCGAGGCGCACCCGCAGCGGGACGGTGTTGATGAACAGGCCGACCATGGTCTCGACACCGGCGAGTTCTGCGGGGCGGCCGGACACGGTCACACCGAACACGACATCGTCGCGGTCGGTCAGGCGTGACACGATGGTCGCCCACGCCATCTGGAGCAGCGTGTTGAGCGTGATGCCGCGTGAGCGGGCGCCCGTGACCAGCCGTTCGGTGGCCTCGGCATCCAGTTGCAGCTCGGTGCTCTGCGGCAGCCGCGTCGATGTGCGGGCGGCGTCCTCGCCGCCGAATGCGGCGGCCAACAACGTGGGAGCGGTCAGGCCGGCAAGGTGCTCACGCCAGACCCGTTGGCTGGCTTCCTGATCGCGACCGGCGAGCCAGCCGATGTAATCCCGGTATGGGCGCGGCGCGACCGGCAGGGCGCCGAGGTCGCCGCCGGCGCGGTAGAGGATCATCATCTCGGCGACGAACACCGGCAGCGACCAGCCGTCGATCACGATGTGGTGGGCGGTGATCACCAAACGCCAACGTGCATCAGGCAATTCGATCAGCAGGAAGCGCAGCGCAGGGAGCCGCTCGAGATCGAACGGCCGTCGTCGCTCATCGAGTTCAATCGCTTCGATGTCCGCTTCGGTCGCGGCGACGTCGCGCCACGGCAGATCGACTCGCGACGGCACGATCTGCACCGGCCGGGCGATCCCCCGGCTGAAGAAGCTGGCCCGCAGGTTCGGATGCCGGACCAACATTTTCGCCGCGCAGTCGCGCAGCAGCGCGACGTCGAGAGAGCCGTAGATGTCGGCGGCCATGCCGATCACGTACGGGTCGTCGGCGGGTTGGCCGTCGGAGAACTCCGCCAGTGCGGTTAACGAATACAGGCCCTCCTGAAGAGGACTCAGCGCCATCACGTCCTCGATGTCGGGCGCGCCTTCGCTCTTGTCAGCCTCGGTGGCTTCGACTCCTGTGGCTGTCACGGTGCACTGCCTCGCGACTTCGACCACAGCTCCGTGACCGCGGCCAGGTCGGTCGCCGACAGGCCGGACGTCGACATCGGCTCGAACCGGGTCTCGGGCACCACGTCTGCGGAACCGCCGTCAACGGATGCCTCGGCCGCATCCACTGCGGCAGCAAGTTTCTCGACCGTCGGATTCTCGAACACCATCCGCGGGTTGACAGACAATCCGACCGCCCTTGCCCGCGAGGCCAATTGGACCGAGAGAATACTGTCCCCGCCGAGCGCGAAGAAGTCGTCGAAGCGCCCGACCTGCGAGGTCGAGAGCAAGTCGGCGAACACCGCGGCCAGCGCGTGTTCGGTGTCGGTCCGCGTCGGCTCGGTGTGGCCGCTGGTAGTGACAGCCGGCCGCGGCAACCCGGGCCGGTTGAGCTTCCCCGACTCCGTCTTGGGCAGCGCATCGAGCACCGTCAGCGACGACGGCACCATGTAGCCGGGCAGGATGGTGCTGATCGCGGCACGCACCGCGGCCGCGAACGCCGCCTTGCCGGCATCGTCGGCGATGAGCTGTTGCGGCACAACGTATCCGGCCAGGCTGGTCCCGTCGTGCACGTCCCAGGTCCGTGCGGCGGCGGCCGCGACACCGTCGGCGGCGGCCAGTGCGGCCTCGACCTCGGCCAGCTCGACCCGGAATCCGCGCACCTGCACCTGATGGTCGGCTCGGCCGGCGAACTCCAGCCGCCCGTCCTCGGTCCACCGGGCCAGATCGCCACTGCGGTACAACCGGCTACCGGGTTCGGCCGCAAAGGGGTTGGCGATGAACCGCGTCGAGGTCAACGCGGCCCGCTTCCAGTAGCCGCGGGCCAACTGGTCACCGGCGTAGTACAACTCACCCACCACGCCGACCGGCACCGGCCGCAGGCCGTCGTCCAGCAGATAGGCCTGCGCCCCGGCCACCGGTGAGCCGACCAACGGGCTCGGCGGGCTCAACCGGCCGCGCGACACCGCGCCGGAGGTCTCGGTGGAGCCGATATTGTTCAGCAGCTCCGGGCCATGCTCGCCGGTGCCGGCACAGGCGGCTGTCAATCGCTGCAGCAGCGAGCTGCTCACCGGCTCTCCACCGCACACCAGCCGCGCCAATGATCGCACCGCGTCGGGCGCGCTGTCCACCAGCGCGGACACCAGGCTGGGCACCGCGGTGATCTGGGCGACGGACTCCCGTTTCATCAGCGCGCCAAGCGCTTCGGCGTCGCGGTGCTCGGCGTCGTCGGCGAGAATCATGGTCGCACCCGCCGCCAGACCGGCCAGCAGTTCCATGCCGCCTTCGAGGAACGTCATCGAGGCTTGGGACAGCCGGATGTCGTCGGCGCGCGGCGGATAGTGCCGGAGCTGCCAATCGAGCCGGGCCGCCATCGCGCGCTGAGTACCGACCGCGCCCTTGGGTTTTCCGGTCGATCCGGAGGTGAACACCAGATACATCGGATCGTCGGGATGCGGCAGGCCCAGTGGCGCTAGCCCCCGCCCCGACCCTTCGATCGCCGTCCGCACCTCGGCGTCGTCGAGCAGGACGACGGCGGCCTCGGATTCGCCTGGCATGGTGTCGAGAGCTTCAACGGTCGCGATGACGACCGGAGGCCGGACGTCGTCGAGCATGAACTGCTTGCGCGCCAACGGATAACCGGGATCGATCGGGAAATAGGCTGCGCCGGATTTGACGATGGCCACCAGCGCCACCACCATGTCGATGCCGCGCCGGGTCGACAGCCCGACGAAGGACCCCGGCCGCACGCCACGTTCGGCGAGCAGGACCGCCAGATTGTCCGAATGTTGGTGCAGGGCAGCGTAGTCCAGGTCTTCACCGGCGCAGCGCACCGCAACCCGCGTGGCGTCGTACTGACGGCTCGCTTCCAGCAGTTCCGGAACGGTACGCGGTCGGTCAGCCGGCGGCTTACTGCCACGGCTCCACTGAGTCAGGATCCGTTGCTGTTCCTGCGCGTCGGCCAACACCACATCCCGCAAACTCTGGTCGATGTCGCTGGCAAACTCGGTGACGACGCGAGTGAGCCAACCGGCCAGCCGCTCGATGGTGTTCCGTCGATACAACTCGGTGCGGAAGATCAGGTTGCCGGTGTAGCCGATGCCGTCGGATCCGTCGGTACCGAAGAAGTTGACGCTCAGGTCGGCGTGGGCCATGTCGAAGACGGGGTCCAGCGACGTGCACACCGTGTCCTGCGCGTCGCTGCCGTGCGGCGCCGATTCGACGACACGGGTGGCCGGAAGGTGGTCGCGGACATGGACGATGACCTGAAACAGCGGGTGTCGCGACAGCGATCGCACCGGGCTGACGCTGTCGACCACCCGGTCGAACGGCAGGTCCTGATGGGCGTAGGCGGCCAGCGCGGTTTCGCGCGCCCGGCTCAGCACCTCGCGCAGGGATGGGTTGCCCCCCAAGTCGTTGCGCAGCACCAGAATGTTGACGAAGAAGCCGATCAGCTGATCGAGCTCGGCTTCGCTGCGCCCGGCGACCGGTGTGCCGAGCGGGATGTCGACGCCGCTTCCCGCCTTGTGCAGCACGACAGCGACGGCCGCTTGCAGCGCCATGAACTCGGTGACGCCCAATTCACGGCACCGCTCGGCGAGCTTGGCCCGAGTGGCCGCGTCGATGGTGAAGGTCACCGATTCACCGTCGCCGCTGGGCAGCGGCGGGCGCGGGAAGTCGGGTCGCAGGCCGCTGTCCTCCGGAAGCCCGGCCAGCTGGCTGGTCCAGTAGTCCCGTTGTTCGGCGGCGACCGTGGATTCCTGGCCGCCCGGCTCACCCAGGAAATCACGTTGCCAGGCAGCGTAATCGGCGTACTGGACGCGCAGCGGCGCCCACGCCGGAGCTTCGCCGTCACGGCGGGCCCGGTAGGCGGTCATCACGTCGGCGAACAGCACGCCGGCCGACCAGTGGTCGGAGGCGATGTGGTGAACGACCAGCGACAGCACGTGCTCACCGGTATCGCCGGTGTCGAGCACCGCGACCCGGATCGGCCATTCGCGATCCAGTTCGAAGCAGTGCCGGCGCTCGGCTTCGAGTTGTTCCTCCAGCCACTGTTCGCCGTCGCCGGTGGCGCGGCGCACCGCCAGGTCCGCAACCGGGCAGACAACCTGGTACGGAACGCCGTCGTCGTCGACGTAGGTGGTGCGCAGGATCTCGTGGCGCGCGACGACGTCGCCGACCGCGGCGATCAGCGCGTCGATGTCCCACGGTCCGGTCAGCCTGGCGGCGAACGGGATGTTGTTCACCGGGCTCGGACCGTCCACCCGGAAGGCGAACCAACTCCGCAGTTGCGACGCCGACAGTGGTAGCGGTTCGTCGTGGGTGGTCGCGACGAGCTTGGGACGCGCCTGGCCGCGCGTACCGGAGCGCAGATCGTCGACCCGCTCCGCCAAGGATCCCACCGTGCCGAGCTCGAAGACGTCGCGGATGCCCAGCTCGACACCACATTCCGAGCGGATGGCGGTGGCCAGCTTGGTGGCCACCAGTGAGTGACCGCCGAGGTCGAAGAACGAGTCGTCGACTCCGACTCGGTCATGACCCAGCAGCTCGGAAAACAGTGCGGCGATTCGGCGTTCGGTGGCGGTGGACGGGTCGCGGTAGCGCGCTTTCGCCATGATCTCCGGTTCCGGCAGCGCGGCGCGGTCGATCTTGCCGTGCGCCGTGATCGGAATCTCGTCGATCACCACGTAGGCGGCCGGGGTCATGTATTCGGGCAGCGCCGCGGCCACTCGCGCGCGAATCCGCTCGAGGTCGACGGTGTCGTTACCGGCGCCGTCGGCCGGAGTCACGTAGCCCACCAGGCTCTTGCCCAACCCCGGGAGGTCGCTGGCCACCACGACAGCCTGGCCGACACTCGGGTCGACCGAGATCGCCGCGCCGACTTCGCCCAACTCGATGCGGAATCCGCGGATCTTCACCTGTTCGTCGGCGCGGCCGACGAACTCGATGTCGCCGTCTGCGTTGCGGCGGGCCAAGTCTCCGGAGCGGTAGAGCCGGGCGCCCGGTGTGAACGGATCGGCGATGAAGCGCTCGGCGGTCAGACCGGGCCGCCGGTGGTAGCCGCGTGCCACATGCGTTCCGCCGATGTAGATTTCGCCGATAACCCCGACCGGGACCGGCTGCAGGGCATCATCGAGCAGGTGAATCTGGGTGTTGATCTTGGGTCGGCCGATCGGCACCACACGGGTCCCCTGCGCACCCTCGACCGGGTAGCTGGTGGCGTTGACGATGGTCTCGGTGGGTCCGTAGAAGTTGTAGAGCAGGGCGTCGAAGGTGGCGTGAAACTTGTCGGCGATCTCGCCGGGCAACGGCTCGCCGCCGATCGGCACCCGGCGCAGGGTGCGCCACTGGTTGACGCCCGGAAGGGACAGAAACAGTCCGAGCAGGGACGGGACGAAGTGCATCGAGGTGATGCCTTCGCGGCGCAGCAGCTCGGTCAGGTAGCCGATGTCGCGGAGACCGTCCGGGCGCGGAATGACCAGTCGTGCACCACAGATCAGTGTTCCGAAGATCTCGCCGATCGACACGTCGAAGCTGGGTGAGGCCACCTGCAGCAGGCGGTCGGTGTCGTCGACGCGATATTCCTCGCCGAACCAGACGAAGTACTCGGCGATCGGCGCGTGCGGCACCGGGACACCTTTGGGCAGGCCGGTGGAACCCGAGGTGTAGATCAGGTACGCGGTGTTCTGCGGCCTCAGTGGCCGGAGAAGTTCGCTCGGCTCGACGGACGGGTAGCGCTGCAGGCCGGTGACCGGTTCGCGCAGAACGAGTTTCGCTTGAGCGTCGTCGAGGATGAACGCCAGCCGGTCGTCGGGGTAGGTGGGGTCGACGGGCAGGTAGACGCCGCCGGCTTTCAGGACGCCCAGCGCGGTGATGACCAGTTCGGGTGACTTGTCGAGCAGCACCGCCACCCGGTCTTCGGTGCCGATGCCCTGTTCGATCAGCCAGTGCGCCAACCGGTTTGCCTGCTCGTCGATCTCGCGGTAGCTGTACTGGCGACCTTCGTAGACGACGGCGACGGCATCCGGGGTTACGGCGGCGCGGCGTGCAACCAGGGCCGGTAGCGTGCTGGCCGGGTTGCTGAAGTCTTCACCGGCCGAGACGGCACGTAGCCATTCGGCGTCGGCGTCGCTCATCAGTGCACACGCGGACAGCGTGGTGTCCGGGTTCGCGAGCGCGTGGTCCAACAGGACGCCGTAGTGCCGCAGCATTTGGTCCACCAGTGGGCGGTCGAGAACTTCGACTAGGTACTCGGCTTCGACCTCCGCACCGCGGCCCGCGCCGTCCAGCTCGATCATCAAGCCGAGCGGCAATTGACTGAGATGGCCGCGCAATTCGGCGCGCTCGCAGCGCACCCCGGGCGGGTTGAAGCCACCGCCGTCCGCCTCGCGTAGTCCGAAGCTGACCCTGGTCATTCGTTCGGCCCCGTGCCTGCGGTCGGGGTTGGAGGCGCGTACCAGCCATTCCAGATCGACCCGCGAATGCGCCAGCGCGCCGACCGCACTATCCCTGGTCTGCGCGAGCAGCTCGCGGAATGTCAGCTGTGGCTCGGGGCGCATCCGCATCACCAGGGTGTTGCCGAAATAGCCGATCGCGTTCTCGGTTCCGGCGCCACGGTTGAGCACCGGGGTCGCGACCAGGAAGTCGGACGCATGGGTGTACCGATGAACCAGCGCACCGAACGCCGCCATCAACACCATGTACGGGGTGGCACCGGTCTCCCGGGCCAGCGCGGCGACGCGGTCGATGGTCTCCGCCGACAGCCGCGCCGTGGCCCGATGGGCGCGCCACGTGCTGGGAACCACCGAGCCGTTGGGGCCGGGAAGTTCAAGCGGCTCAGGCAGATCCGTCATCAGCGAGCGCCAATAAGTCAGATCGTCGTCGCTGCTGCGAACCGGGTCGCCCGCGACCGAGATCACCGGCCCGGCCTCACCGTCGGTGTAGGCATGCACAAGGTCGGTGAAGAACGGCGCCCAGGACCCGTCGTCCCAGGCGATGTGGTGCGCGGTGAACAGGAGCATCAATTCGTCGGCGCCGACTCGTGCGGCCTCGATCCGAAGCGGTGAGTCCCGGGTCAGATCGACCGGCTGTCGAAACTGCCGTTGCGCCAATACTTCCAGCCTGAGCCGGCGGGCCTGCTCGGCGAGGCCGGACAGGTCGTGCTCGGCCCAGCCCGGCCGCAGATCGTCATGGACCACCGGATACGGATCGCCGGCGTTGTCGGTCCGGTACGTGGTGCGCAGCACCGGGTGACGCACTGCCACAGCGTCGACCGCCCGGTGCAGGCGTGCGACATCGACGTCACCGGTGACCCGGTAGGAGACGCAGATGTTGAGCAGCGCACCGTCCGGGTCGACAGACTGGACGAACCACATCCGGCGCTGGCCATCGGACATCTGAGGTCGATGCTCGCCCTCGGCTGCCGCGGCGGCCGGTCGGGTCAGACCACGCTCGGCGATCTTGCGGCGCAACAATTCCAGGCGCTGCGCGTCGAGGGTGTCCAATCCGGTGGTGTCAGTCACGCGTGGATTCCCGCCTTCCCCAGGTCCTGACCGTTGGTCGAGCCGGCACCCAGGACGTCGATCAGTTCGTCGACGGTGATTCCGCCGAGCATCCGCGCCACCGGAGCCGAGTGGCCCAGCGCCCGGCGCAGTCGCCGGCGCAGATCGAGCGCGAGCAGTGAGTCCAACCCGAGGTCGAGCAGCGACGCGCTGGCGTCGATCGACACCCAGTCGCCCGCGTGCAGCGTTGCCGCCAATTCGGCGCGCACCACCTCGGCCAGCGGTCGTGTGTCGACATCGGTGTGTGGCGCGGGGTCGTCGATGTCGGCGGTCAGATGAAACGGCATCGGGATACCTTGGCTTTCGAAGAACACCCGGAGCCGGTCGAAGTCGGCGTCGAAGATCAGCGGGTCGTCGGCGAATAGGCCGAGGCTGGCGCTCACCGCCGATTCGGGTCGCATCGCGGTGAGCCCCGAACGCTCGGTCCGGGCGATCTCCGCCGCGGCGACCACTCCGGCGTCCTCCCATAGTCCCCACCGAATCGCCCTGCAGTCCAACCCCGTTGCGCGCAGCTGCGCGGCCAGTACGTCGAGGATCCGATTCGACGCCGCGTAGGCGGCGTGGCCATGGCCACCCCAGACGCCGAACACCGACGAGCACGCCAGGATTCGGCATTCCGGCTGCAGCGGCCACAGGTCGGCCACCGCCGCCAAGCCCGACACTTTCGCGGCGCACACCGCGGCCACGTCCGCACCGGTCAGCTCTGCGCGCCGGGCTGCCGCAGCGATTCCGGCGGCGTGAATCAGCAATGACGCTCCGGCCCCGGCATATTCGGCCGCGACGGCCGCGACCGCGACCCGGTCGGTGATATCGCAGTGTGGCGCGTGGACGTCGACGTGATAACGCCTGATCAACTGGTTGAGAACATCCACCTCGACACCGTTGCGGCTCAACAGGATTACCCTGCGGGCACCGCGTTCGATGCAGTACTGCGCGTATCGCAGGCCGATGGCTCCGCTTCCGCCGGTGATCACCACGTTCTCCAGCGCGGCCGCGTCGAGCGCCCGCGTGGTCGTCGGCTCACGGTGCTCGCGCAGGGTCCGGACGTAGCGGCGCGGCGTGGTGTTGCCGCCGTCGGCGCGCAGCGCCAGCACGCCGCCGTCACCGAGCAGCACGTCAAGCACGGCGGCTGCGGCCCGCTCGTCGATCTCGCCCACCGGCAGGTCGAGGCAGCCGAAGGTCTGGTCGCCGAATTCGAAGCCGACGCTGCGGTGCATGGCGGCCAGCGCCGCCTGGGCGGGCCGGGGGGCCGGATCATCGGGCAGGACTCGTTCGCCGCCGGCGGTGAGCAGCCACACGGCCCGGCATCGTGAGCCGATGATCGCGTCGTAGTCCGGAAGTCCCACATCGGCGCGTCCGGCGATCTGCGCCACCGCTGCTGTCGCGTCGAGCTGATCGAGCGCAGGCGCCACCACCGCAACGATGTCCGCTTCGTGCGGCGGCACGACGTCGTACCCGCGGTGGGCTGACGCGGCGGCGTTCAGCAGCTGCGTCAGCGTGGTGTCACCGACGATCGCTATGCCGCACCGGGTCGCCGCGGCGGGGGTCGGCACGTCCGTGGGACGCCAGTCCTCGACGGCGATGGTCAGGGAATCGTTCGCGTCGGCGAACGTGGTGGTCACGGGTTCCGGTGCCGCCCAAAGGTGCACGGCCCGCATCGGGGCATTGGGGAACCCGCGCAGCGGCGGCCGGACTTCCCCGGGCAGCGCATCAGCCCATGGGTAGTGCGGGTCGGCGACCGCGGCGGCCGCGATGTTGGCCGACAGCACGTCGGTGATAGACCCGTCGCGGTGGCCCGACCCGAGGATCACCGCCGAGTCGTCGCCGACCAGTTCGTTGAGCGGATACAGCAGCGAGGGATGTGCCGACATCTCGATGAAGGCGTCCGCACCGCACTTCTGTGCGGCGACCACGGCGCGATCAAATCGCACTGTGCTGCAGAAACTTTCGTGCCAATACCGCGAGAAGTCCACGTCACTGCCAACCTCTGCGCCGACAGCAGAGCCGACGAACGCCATCGGCCCGTCGCGAAAAGCCGACCGGGGCGCTAACGCGTCCAGTTCGGCGCCGAGGGCCCGCAAGGCGCTGGTGTGGCCCGGATAGTCCACGATGAGCTGCTGGGCGAACACGCCGCGCACCTGGGCCAGCTCAGCGAGAGCTATCACCGCGTCACGGTCACCCGACACCACGGTGGCCGCCGGCCCGTTGACCGCGGAGATCTCCAGCCAGCCCGGTGTTTCGGCGACCAGCGCCTGCGCCTCGTCGAGGCTGAGACCGAGCACCACCATGGCGTAGTCACCGGTCAACCGGTCGACCACGGTGGCGCGCGCGCCGACCAGGGTGACGGCGTCGGCTAACGAAATCTTCTCCGCCACATAGGCCGCCGCGACCTCGCCGAGGCTGTGTCCGACCGCGATCGCCGGTAACACACCGCAGAACTTCCACTGCGTCGCCAGGCTGACCGCATGGATGAACTGCGCACCCTGGATCTCGGTTCGCGACCAGTCCTGTTCCTGGTCACCCTGCAGATATGGCAGTGGCGACGGAAAACCTGCCGCGACGAACGCTGCGGCGCAGCGGTCGGCCTCGGCACGGTAAGCAGCCAGTCGCCGGTAGGCGCCCGACCCCATGGACTGCCATTGATTGCCCTGGCCGGGAAACACGAACGCAACCGACGGCGCAACACTTTTCGAGGACCGGGACACCAGCGGATGCTCTTCGTCATGAGCCAGCGCCGACAAGGCGGCCATCAGTTCGGCGCGGTCCGCGGCCCGTACCACGGCGCGGTGCCGCCGTACCCGCCGAAGACGGAGCAACGTCGATGCGACCTCGACCGTCGGATCACGATCCGCGTCGAAGTGGTTGACGTAATCGAGAATCGCCCAGGCGTCCTGGCCGATCAACCGTTCGTCGTGCGCCGACAGCACCACCGGTACGCGGCCGTCAGGCAACGGTTGGGCCAGCATCACGCGACCTCGGGCAGTGACACGATGACGTGAGCGTTGGTGCCGGCGATCCCGAACGCCGAGGTCGCCGCGACCCGATGGCCGTCGACGGCAGGCCACGGCGTCAGCTCACTCGCCAGCCGCAAACCCTGTTTAGCCCAGTCGATCTCGGGGCTCGGCTCGGCTGCGTGCAGCGTCGGCGGTATCGCGCCGTGTTCGGCGGACACCAGGATCTTGGCCAGCCCCAGGGCTCCGCTGGCGGCCAGCGCGTGACCCAGATTGGACTTCACCGAACCCAACAGGGCACCGCTTTCGGGTTCGGTATCCCCGTACGTCTGGGCCAGCGACTGCAACTCGGTGCGGTCGCCCAGCCGGGTGCCGGTCCCGTGTCCCTCGACCATGCCGACCTCGTCGGCACGGATGCCGGCCTCGGCGATAGCGCGTCGGAACAGACTGACCTGTGCCGCGCCGCTGGGGGCACTGAGGCCCGCGCTGCGACCGTCATGGTTGATGGCGCTACCGAGGATCTCGGCAAGGATCTGCCGGCCGTCACGTGCCGCCGCCGACTTTCGTTGCAGCACAAAGACTGCTGCGCCTTCGGCCCAGACGGTCCCGCTGGCCTGCGCGCTGTAGGCGCGGCAGTGGCCGTCGTCGGACAAGGCGTGCTGTTTGGAGAACTCGACGAAAAAGCCGGGCGAGCCCAGCACGTTGACCCCGCCGGCCAACGCCAGGTCGCAATCGCCGTTTTGCAGTGCGCGCACTGCCGCGTGAAAGGCCACCAGCGCCGACGCGCAGGAGGAGTCGATCGTCACGGCCGGGCCGGTCGATCCGAGCGTGTAAGCGATCCTGCCGGATATCACGCTCAAAGCGGTGCCGGCGAGCAGATGGCCGCTGTATTCCGAGAATTCGGCCATCTGCGGCCCGTATCCGGTGGCGGATGCACCGAGATAGCAGCCCATGTCATGGCCTGCCATGTCGTCGGGATTGATGCCGCTGTTCTCCAGCGCTCGCCACGACACCCGCAACGCAACGCGTTGCTGAGGGTCCATCGCGACTGCTTCGCGCGGCGAGATACCGAAGAATTCCGGGTCGAACATCGTTGCACCGCTGAGAAACCCACCGCGGTCGTGGATCTCCTTGAAGCCGCTGCGTCGCGAGCCGGCGAACAACTCGCGGACCGACCAGCCGCGGTCGACGGGAAACGGCGTCAACGCTTCACGACCGTGGGCCAGCAGCTCCCAATATGCGGCGGCGGTATCGATTCGACCGGGCGCCTCCAGCGCCATGCCGACCACCACGACGGGATCGGCGGCGGCCGCGAACCTGTCCTCAGCCATCGGCATTCACCCGCGCGGCGACGTCAGCGATGTTGTCGTCGATGTAGAAATGTCCGCCGTCGTACCAATTCAGCGCGAATGCTCCCGCGGTGTGACCTTCCCACCGCTGCAGTTCGGCGGCGTCGACGCGGAGGTCGCCGTGGGCTCCCAACACCGAGATATCCGCGGTTATCTGGATGTCGGGGCTGCAGGTGTAGCGGTTGATCGCCGCATAGTCGGCCCGCATCGCGGTGATCAGCAGTTCGGCGAACTCCGGGTCGGCGAGCAGTTCGGCATCGGTCCCGCCGAAGTCGGTCATATCGACGAGCAGATCGTCGTGGCTGATCGGCAAATCCGGCTTGGCCTCGACGGCGCACGGGGCGGGAGCCGCCGAGGCCCAGAGCCGCTCTACTGTGGCGCCGCGGGATTCCGCGATCCTGGCGAATTCGAAAGCGACGACAGCGCCCATGCTGTGGCCGAACAGCCGCAACGGCGCCACCTGACGCCACGGACCGGCGACGAACAAGCTGCGCGCGAGGTCTTGGATAGTGTGGGCAGCGGGCTCGCGGAGCCGCTCGGCACGCTGCGGATACTGAACGATGTACACGTCACCACCGCCGGCGGCCAGCGCGGTCGCCAACTTGCGGTAGCCGGTTGCCGCGCCGCCGGCATGCGGGAACACCACGGTGGCGCCGCGAACTCCCCCGCCGCGGCCGGGGACTCGCTTGATCCAGGGCGGGAATTCCTTCTTCTGCACCGAAGTCAGGTTGTCGAAGATCATTGCACGGCTTCATTTCCGGCGATCGCCGCGGCCACATGGCCGGCGTCCATGCCGATGACTTCCAAGTAGAGCTCGGCCACCTGATCGAGCCGGCCGGGGTCGGGTTCGCGGCGGCGGAGCAAGCCGGCCAGCGCGGAGACGGTTCGGGTGGCGAAGATGTCGGCGACGATCGCATCCGGGGTGTCCAGCCACGCGCGGATGCGTGCGACGGCTTGTGTCGCCAGCACCGAGTCGCCGCCCAGGGCGAAGAAGTCGTCGTCGATACCGATCGAGTCGATGCCCAGCACGTCGCCGACAATCGCCGCGATCGCGGATTCGACCGGTGTCGACGGGCCGCGGCGCTCAGGTGCCGACGAATCGGCCACGGCGGCCGTCAGTTGGCGGCTGACGACGCGTCGGTCGATCTTGCCGGCGAGCGTGTACGGCACCTGATCCACGAACAACAGGTGCTGCGGAATCATGTGCGCGGGAACGAGATCAGCCATCGCCGCCCGCACCCGGTCGGTGGTGAGCTGTCGGTCGTCGGCGTGGACGGCTGCAGCCAGCACCTCACCGTCACCCGTCGCGGTCACGACGGCCGCGACTGCCGTTGCCACGCCCGGGATCTGACGCAGCGCGGCCTCGACCTCGCCGATTTCGACGCGGTAGCCGCTGATCTTGACGCGGTGATCGGCACGGCCGACGAATTCCAGGACGCCGTCCGGCCAATATCTGGCCAGATCGCCGGTGCGGTACCACGTCCGGCCGTCGTGTTCGACGAAACGCTCGGCGGTGAGGTCCGGGCGACCACGGTAACCCCGCGCGATGCCGCGCCCGGAAATCCACAGCTCGCCGGCGACCCAGTCGGGGCAATCGCCGCCCCGGTCGTTCACCACCCGGCAGGCGTTGTTGCTCAGCGGTACGCCGAACGGCAGCGCGGTCAGCTCCGGTGAGAGTTCGGCGAGATCGCCAACCTCGAAAATGGTGTTGTGTGTGGCGGTTTCGGTTGCACCGCCCAGCCCGGCGAAGCGCAGCGCAGGCGAATCGGCGCGCAGGCGACGGATGACCTCGGGTCGCACCCAGTCTCCACCGGTCGGCACCACCCGCACCGACAACAGCCGTCCCGCACCGACCTCGCTGAGCATCTCCAGCCAACCCGGCATGAAGTGCAGCACTGTGACGTCATGGGTGTCGATGAGGCGGGCCCAGGCGTCGGGATCGCGTCGCTGCGCTTCGTCGACCACCACGATCGACCCGCCGGTCCGCAAGGTGACAAAGATGTCCATCACCGAGATGTCGCCCTCGAGCGTGGACAACGCAAGGCAACGATCCGTGGGTCCGATCTCGAAATGCCGCGCGATGAACTCCACGGTGTTCATCGAAGCCTCATGGGTGACCTCGACGCCCTTGGGCTCACCGGTCGAGCCCGAGGTGAACAGCACGTAGGCGAGCTCCGCAGGATCGGTTGCCGTGAGCGGGAACTCGAGATTGCCGGGCGCGTCGTCCAGCAGGTCGGCGATCGTCAACGCGGGCACCGCCAACGAGAACGGCTGACCGCCGCACACCAGGGCCAACTTCACCTGACCGGCGTGCAGAATGCGCTCCGCGCGGTCACGCGGCTGGTCGACACTGATCGGCAGGTAGACTCCGCCAGCCGCCAGGATCCCCAGCACAGCTGGTACCTGTTCGGCAGTTTTGGGACCCACCAACGCCACCGTGTCGCCGTTGCCGATCCCGTTGTCGCGCAACGCTGCAGCCACGGCAAGCGCCTGATGTCGCAGCTGACCGTAGGTCAGATCGCCGGAGCTGGACAGCACTGCCGGCGCATCCGGCCGATCCTGGGCACGCCGAAAGAAGCCGTCGTGCAGCGCCTCCCCGCTGGGCGCCGCACGACGGCCGTTGACGGCGTCGCGCACCGCGCGCTGTTCCGCCGGCAGAGCCGGCGGGTCCGGCTGAGTCCACGCGCCGCTCGCGGTGGCGAGCCGTCGCAGTTCGTCGACATGATGGGCGAACATCGCATCGATCACGCCGGCCGGGAAAATGTCTTCGCGGACATCCCAATTCACCATGACGCCGCCGTCGAATTCGGTGACCTGCGCATCGAGTGAAACCTGCGGACCCTGCGAGATGATCCAACTGGGCGTGCCGAAAGCCTCGGTTACGTCGCTGCCGAACAACTCGCCGAGTCCGAGAGCGCTGGTGAACACGACCGGGGCCAGAACCGGCGTACTGCGGTGGCGGGCCAGATCCCGCAGTACCGAAAGGCCCGGGTAACTCGCGTGCGCAGCGGCGGTCCGCATGGCGTGTTGTACGGCATGCGCCCGCGACGCCGCGTCAGTGGTGCCGCTCAGGTCGATGTCGAGTAGCAGCGACGAGGTGAAATCGCCGACCAGACGGTCCACATCGGGGTGCAGGGCCTCACGACCGAACAGTGGCACGTTCAGCAGGAAACGCGAGGTGCTCGACCAGCAGGCCAAGGTGTGCGAGAAGGCCGCGGCGAACATCATCGCGGGTGTCACCCCGCAGCTGCGGGCGTGTGCGAAAAGCGCATCCCGGGTGTCGGGATCCAACCACTGCCAGCGGCGAATGCTGTTAGGAGATAACGTCTTCCGGTTTGCCGACGGCAGCGCGGGCGGGTCCGGGAACTCGGGAATGCGGTGCGACCACCAGTCCCGGTCGGCATCGCGAGACGGTCGCGGCTCAGCTTCCCTGCGCATGATCTCGTTGCGGTACTCCCGATAGCTGAAGCCCAATTCCGGCAAGTGCCGTCCCTGGTACAAGGCCGCCAAGTCGGTCATCAGGGTGCGGTAGCTCATCGCATCGGCTGCTTGCATGTCCAAATCGACGTGCAGACGCGACTTCTCGCCGGGCAGCAACGAGAGGGTCAGCTCGAACACCTCATCATCGAGCTGCTGGTGCGACTTGGCTTCCCGAAGACCGCGTAGCCGTTCACCGGCGGCATCCTCAGCGAGGTCGCGGAAGTCGTGGACGGTAACGGCCAGGTCGGTCTCCGCCGACGTATCGATCTGCTGGGTACCGTCAGGGAGAAATCGCACCCGCAGCATCGGATGCCGCAACGCCAGCGATGTCGCCGCCCGCGTAAGGCGTTCGGGATCTATTGCACCGCCGTCGAATTCGACGTACAGGTGGCCTGCCACGCCGCCCAACGGTTGACTGTCGTGGCGCCCCACCCACATGGCGTGCTGCATGGGGGCCAGCGGGAAAGCGCCGTCGGCGGCGGGGATCGTCGGGGCCGCCGGGACGTCGGGCTCCATGGTCTCGACGCCCACGAGCCGCGACCACGCCTCGATGGTGGGGTCGGCCGACAACGCGGCGAAGTCGACGTCGATTCCGCGACGCCGCCACTTCCCGGCGAGCGACATCATTCGAATCGAGTCAAGACCCTGGCCGATGAGGTCGCTAGCGGGGTCGACGGCATCGGCGCTGACGCCGAGCAATTCGGCGACCTCAGCGCGCACGTCATTTGGGCTACCAGCAATGGAAGCCCCAGCCCCGCCAGTCAACACTCAACCTCCTACTGGTTAGTTGAGGCTAGCCTAAATTGCCGGTCACTTTAATAGTCGGGGTACCCGCGACGCTACCGCCCTCAGGTGGCACTAAGAATCTCCCACATGCGAGGCATGTCGTACGAACGGGCTACCCGGCAATCCCCACGTGAGCGGCGCAATCGACCGACCCGGAGCAGGCACTACGTGTTTGCCATCCGAAGTCCAAAGCCCAGCTAAGTGAGGTTAGGCAAGCCTATTGTGTCTTACTTCGTTCTCAGGTAGCGTCCGTCGCGCCTCGTAAAGGCAGTCTGTCCCGTTGACGGTTACTGAAGGAGATGCCGTGCATCTAGCTCCCCCCTCCACCCTGAAGGCGGCTCACGCGAGCCGCCTTTTGATTGCCGGCCTCGCGGTCGTAGGCGCTGGCTTGTTCGCGATGAACGCACCGGCCTCCACCGGTCCGCTGGTCGAGCACCGGGACGTGAAGCTGGCCGCAGGCGAAGTCGACTGGTCGACATTCATCACCAACGTGGAGGAGAACCTGGCGACGCTGCAAAGCGAGGGCGCCACATCGAGCACCGAACTGACGACGGCGCTCGGTAACGTCTCCGACGCCTTCAGCACCCAGATCAGCACGGCGCTGACCGGCTTGGACACCGGGATCAACAACGCGCTGTTCGGCGGTTGGTATGGCGGCGACGACGGCTACGTCTTCGGCCTGTTCGGCGGTGAGCCGGTGACGGGAGCCGATGGCCCGGAGACCGGCAGCCTCCTCCAAGTCCTCTCGAACGATTTCGCGAACATCTCGACGAACCCGAACGGCAGCGAGCAGCTCTTCAGCGACATCAACGACTACGAGTTGGAGCTGTTGGACCACACGGCCAAGCCATTGCTGGCCCCGCTTCTCGACGAGACCAGCAAGGGTGTCACGACCTACTCGATTCCCGTCGAGCTATCGCAGATCCAGACCAACCTGCTTGAACAGTTCGGCACCTACAACGAGCTGAAAGAGCTCGCCCAGACCGTGCTGTCGCCCGAAATCAGCGGGATGTTCGCGCTGTCTAGCGACCTGGACAGCATCAACACCGCGTTCGGTGCGGGCGACAGCACCACGGCCCTGACTGACCTGAACAACTTGGGGTCCGATGTGCTCAACGCCGTCGTCAACGGCTATGACGCCGGTGTCAATCCCGTTGACGGCAGCGAGAATCTGTTCCCCGGCCTGATCAACGCGGGCAGCTTCCTCGATGAGCTGTACACCACCTTCACCCAGCAGTTCATCACGGCGCTGGGCACGTTGGGGGCCGAGTCCGGCGCGTCGGTTGCGGCGGAATCCGTCTCGACCGCGCTGCCCGACCTGTTCACGGGACTGTTCTAACCTCTGAACAAAGGACGCGCTTGGAGGCCACGGATGTCGTCTTCCATCATGGAAGGCTTTGTGCCGTTTCCGGCGGACCGCGCTGCCAACTACCGGGCTGCCGGTTACTGGAGCGGCCGGACCGTCGACTCGATGCTGACGGACGCGGCCCAAAGCTGGCCGACTCATGTCGCGGTGGTCGATGCCGACGGACCCGGGCTGCTGACCTTCGCGCAGTTGGACGAACGCGCCGACCGTGCTGCCGCGGGACTCGCAGAGCTGGGCATCGCTGTTGGCGATCGGGTGCTGCTGCAGCTGCCTAACAGCTGCGAGTTCGCGGTGGCGTTGTTCGCGCTCCTGCGGGCCGGTGCGATCCCGGTGATGTGCCTGACCGGACACCGCGCCGCCGAGCTGGGACATTTCGCCGCGGTCAGCGAGGCGACGGCACTGCTGATACCGTACAGCGCAAGCGGTTTCGACTACCGCCGGATGGCGGACGAACTCTCACGCGAGCATCCCGGGCTGCGTCACGTCATCGTCGACGGCGACCCGGGGTCGTTCGTGTCGTGGTCGAAAGTCTGCGCCAGCGACGCCGAAAAGCCACAACACCAACCAGATCCGGCGTCCCCCGCGTTGCTGCTGGTGTCCGGCGGCACCACCGGTACACCGAAGCTGATCCCCCGCACCCACAACGACTACGTGTACAACGCCACCGCCAGCGCAGAGCTCTGCGGGCTTACCTCCGACGACGTCTACATGGCGGCTTTGCCTGCCGCGCATAACTTTCCGCTGGCCTGCCCCGGACTTCTCGGCGCCATCACAGCCGGCGCGCCCACCGTCTTTCTCGCCAACCCCAGTCCGGAGTCGGCGTTCGGCGCCATCGCGCGCCATCGCGTCACCGTCACCGCGCTGGTGCCGGCGTTGGCCAACTTGTGGGCTCAGGCCACCGAATGGGAGCCGGACGCGCCAACCTCGTTGCGGCTGTTGCAGGTTGGTGGCGCAAAGCTGGAAGCCGGCGATGCTCGACGGATCCGCGAGACGCTGACCCCGGGCCTGCAACAGGTGTTCGGTATGGCCGAAGGGCTGCTGAATTACACCCGACCGGGCGACCCGCCGGACGTCGTCGACCACACCCAGGGTCGACCGCTGTGTGTCGATGACGAATTACGCATCGTCGATGGCGCCGGCCAGCCGGTCGCAGCCGGCACCGAGGGTGAGCTGCTGGTCAGGGGTCCCTACACCTTCAACGGCTACTTCCGTGCCGACGACGCCAATGCGCTCTGCTTTGACCCGGACGGTTTCTACCGCAGTGGCGATCTCGTCCGTCAGCACGCGAGCGGAAACTTAGAGGTCACCGGCCGGGTGAAAGACGTCATTCACCGTGGCGGGGAGACAATTCCCGCGGCCGACCTCGAAGAGCACCTGCGTACCCACCCGGCGATCTCGTCAGCGGCGGCAGTGGCGCTGCCCGACCCATACCTGGGCGAAAAAATCTGCGCGGCGGTTGTTTTCGCCGGGAATCCGGTGACGCTGGCGGAGCTGCACACCTATCTCGACCAGCGTGGCGTATCCCGGCACGCCCGGCCCGACGTGCTGAGCGCAATGGCCTCGTTGCCGACAACGCCGGTCGGCAAGATCGACAAGAAGGCCATTGCCCGGCAATTACAGTCTTAAGATTCGCCGCAGAATTCACCGAGTACGGACAGAGATCCTTTACCTTTCGTCACTACTGTCGACAACATGATGGCAACTGATGACAGCACAACGTCCGCGGCAAACGGCCGCGTGGAGGCGAAGCGGTCAGTCATGTCGATCGCCTTTTCGGTGCTCGCGACGGGCGCGGCGTTCCTCGGAGCAGGTGCTGCGATGGCCTCGCCGTCCAGCATGATCCCCGGTGACGCCCTGTTAGCTTTCCACGGCAAGTAGCTCCGCTGTAGCGTTCCACAGCCGCGACTCGCGAGCCGGGTCGTTGGCGAACGGTTTGAGCTCACGTTCCTGACTCTTCACGACGAATGCGCCGCCGCGCACGTGTGCCCAACGGTCGTCCAGCACGATCGATGCCAGCGCCGGACCCGACCGACCCGGTGACGAGACGCCGGGAATGCGCTCGATCATCCGACCAACCTTCTGCACACCGGCCCCGTGTGCCCTGCTCAGACCCGTGCCCGGCATGAACCCAGGTTCGAACACCGAGATATTGACGCCCGCGGGCGAGCGTCGCTGCAATTCGTGGGCGTAATAGAGGATCGCAAGCTTTGAGTTGGAATAGGCGACTCCGGCACTTTCCAGCGTGGCCGGCATATCGGACTCGGTAGGCCTAGCGAGTTCTATTGGATCCCGCCAGACCGCCGGAGGCACCCGCAAGATACGTCGAAATATGTTCTGGTGGTAGGTGTTTGACCCCAGCAACACGACACGGGCCGGTGCGACAAGCGAATCCAGGAGATCGCCGACGAGCTGTGCGTGCGCGAGATGGTTGACGGCGAAGGTGAGTTCGTAGCCGTCCGCCGACGCGCTGTGGGTGTCGGCTACCGAGACGCCGGCATTGGCCACGATCCCGCGCAATGGGCGCAAGGCACCTGCCTCCAGCAGTTCCTTGACCCGTCGTCCCGCGGCGCGGACATCGGCTAACCGGGCCAGATCGCAGCCGATTTCCTGCACGGTCGCGCCGGCCGCCCGGGCGGCCTCGGCCACCTCGGTGAGTCCCTGACCAGGCCTGCCGACCAGCACCAGGTCAGGACGCTGTTCCGCCGGGCGGCGGGCGATCGCGAGTGTCGTTGCTCTGCCAAGTCCACCGGTGGGCCCGGTAATCAACACGGTTCCGGATGACATCGAATTCATGCCTGCGAGTCTGTCCGGGATCTCCCACGCCAGGCAGTCGTCCAGTTGTCGTAGGACTGCCAGGGCCAGGACAAACCAGCCTGCGTGGCGCACAGTGGAGTGGTGGAATCGTGGGACTTCGGGCGCGCGGTACGGGGCTGGCGCGACCGCGTGACGCCCGCCGCGGCCGGCGTGCCGGTCGGTGCGCGCCGCCGCGCCACGGGGCTGCGCCGCGAGGAACTGGCCGGGTTGGCCGGGATCTCGGTCGACTACCTGACCAGGCTCGAGCAGGGCCGGGCCACGTCACCGTCGGTCCAAGTCGTCGAGTCGCTCGCCCGCGCACTGCGGGTCTCCGACGCCGAGCGTGACCTGCTGTTCCGGCTTGCCGGCCATGCGACTCCTGGACTCGAGGTCGTCTCGTCGCGGATCACGCCGAGTGTGCAGCGACTGCTCGACCGCCTGGCGAACACACCCGTCGCGGTCTACGACGCCACCTGGACGCTGATCGTTGCCAACGCGCCCTACGACGCGCTGATGGGCCCGACGACGAGTTGGCAGGGAATGGAACGCAATAGCGTCTGGCGCCATATTGTCGGCCCGGGCAGCCGAGCGGTCCACACTGCCGAGCAGAAGCGCGAATTCGAGGCGGGCCTGGTCGCCGACCTACGTGTGACGGCGGCCCGCTATCCCACCGATCAGAGGTTGAAGCAGCTGATCCGCGAGCTCGCCACGCAGAGCCCGCGCTTCGAAAAGCTCTGGGAGTCAGGAGCTCCGGTGCCGCATCAGGATTTCGGCCGTCACAAGGTGATCCACCATCCCGACGTCGGGCACATCACGTTGGACTGCGACACGCTGGTGGTCGCCGCCAACGACCTGCGCATCATGATCTACACGGCCGAGCCCGATACCGACGACGCCGAGCTACTCAGCCTCGCAGTAGTTCTCGGCACGCAGTCATTGGTTGAGTAGTGGCGATCAGAACACCGCCAAGCTCCACAAGGCTTCGCGCTCGGCCGAGTCGGTGCTCGGCTATTCCTACCGGTCTGAGGGCACCTCAGCGAATCCCGGCTCACCGCCATCGGCCACGGAATTGAACCGGATCCGCGTCTCAAGTCTCTCGTTGATGTCGTGAATGGCCTGCTCGGGAAGCGCGGACACATCGAAGTTTTCGTGGATGCGTGAGGGCGTGACGGATGCCGTCAGCACCGCGCTGCCGCGCTGGATACCCCAGGCAAGAAGCACCTGCGCCGGCGTCTTTCCGACCTGGTCCGCGATCGAGACGATGAGTTCATCGTCGAGCAGCCGCGGCTCCAGCGCGTGGCCGAGCGAAGCGAACGCCAGCAGGATGAGTCCGTGCGCCGCGCACAGCTCGTGCAACTCCCACTGCGGGTGGTAGGGGTGCGACTCAACCTCCACGACCGACGGTGCAATTCGGGCGGTTTCGATGATCTCTCGGACGCGTTCCGCACTTATGTCCGAAAGACCGATGGCTCGGGAAAGACCCTGATCGACAAGGCCTTCCATAGCCGACCACGTCTCCTGCAATGTGATGCCGTCGTCGTAGATGACACCTCCATCCGGGTGGCGCGGGTCTTGGTCATCCCCCGGCTGAAACGCGAACGGCGTATGCACTAGGTACAGGTCGACGTGGTCGAGCCCGAGCCGGTCCAGACTCTTCTGCAGAGCAGATGTGACCCGTTCGGGGCGATGGTTGTTGTTCCACAACTTCGTGGTGACGAACAGATCCTCTCGCCGAACAACGTTGTCGGCCAACAACTCTTTGATAGCCGCTCCCACCTCGGCTTCGTTGCGGTATCGCTCAGCGGCATCGAGATGACGGAAACCCACTTCGACCGCGGTCTTGACCGCACCACGGGTCTTCGTGTTGTCGGACAGTGATGTTCCAAATCCGAGCGCCGGGATTTCTCCGCTTCCGTTGTTCAACGGAAAACGGCGCTGACTCAGATCTTCGTTCGGTGCCAAGGCTTTTCGACCTCCTAATTCAGGTGTGTGTGAGAAGTGGTGCGTAGAAGGCGTCGGCCCTCGTCGTAGCAACTCCCAGCTCGGTTGCCACCGCGTCGATCGACCGCTGCGCCTTATCGGGATCTACCGTGCGATCGGCGCGAAAGTACGGTCCGACATAGCGGTCGAAGTATCGCTGCGCCTCGTCGCGCGTGAGCCTGTCGAGAAACCACAGGAGATAGTCGACACCTCGGCCCGGGTGTTCGGCAAGTAGGCGCAGAGCTCGCTGATTGGCCCGCGCTACCCGGACGAGGGCGGGGCTGTCCAGGGGGATCTGAGTCGGGTCAACGACGACACCGACGGTGGGGATCTGAAAGTGATCGCCGACCCAGGACAGCACATGGAACCCTTCTTCAGCGGCAACCTGTTCGGGCGACATCGTGCTTCCTACGTACGCTGCGTCGATGGATCCGTCTCGTAGCCGACGAAGATCCATTTGGTAGTCACCGGGGTGCCGCACCACACATTTCACGTCACGATCAGGATCTAAACCGTTTTGACGCATCACGATTCGGGCAAAGATGCCGGGCGGGTCGGACGGGCCATGGACGGCGAGGCGTCGGCCTCGAAGATCGGCCATGGACTTCACGTCGGCGCCACCGAGGAACCAGAACAGCGGACGGTCCGTGCTCACGCTGACGGCTGTCCACTCGATCCCGTCTAGCAGCCGAGACTGCAGAGCCCTACCAAGACCGATGACCGCACCACGGCGTAGCCGATCCGCCGGCCAGCCGATCCCGTCGCGGATGGCGACGTGAACTCCTTCGTCCTCGAAGTAGCCTTCTTGGTCGGCGATATGGGCGATGAGTTCTTCGTGCATTCCGCGACCGACATAGGCGAGATCGATATGTTCCACTGCACAACCCTTCTCAGCCGACTCTTGTCAGTCCATTGCCAGTCCGCCGTTGACCTCCACGCAGTGACCGGTGATGAAGCCCGAATCCTCGCCGGCGAGAAACGCAATCGTGTGAGCAACCTCGTCGGGAGTTACGAGACGTCCCATCGGGTTGGTGGCCCCGAGGTGATGCAGATCGTCGGCGGTCAGCAGCTTATTGGCCTCGGTGTTGGCCACCGTGGCCGGCGAGACCAAGTTCGCCGTAACGCCGTGCGGCGCAAGCTCCAGAGCGACATAGCGGACGAATTGGTCCATCGCAGCCTTTGAGGTGCCCAGCGTGATCATGCCATCACGCGGCCGGCGTGACAGGATCGTGGTCATATAGATCAGCCGGCCAAATCCGCGCGAGACCATGTCAGGCACAACAGCTTTGGTGAGCAAGAACGCGGCATGCAACTCCCGTTCTAGCTTGCCACCAAGCTGCTCCCACGTCAGATCCGTGAATGACGTGACGTCATAAGGGATCAGTGCGTTGTGTACGAGCACGTCGACACCACCCCACTTCGCCTTTGTTTCGGCCACCATCCTGTCGACGTCGTCGGGTGAGGTGACGTCCGCTCGAATGGCAAACGCCTCGCCGCCGGCAGCGTCCGTAGCGACCACCACCTCTTCCGCTTCGGCGGCACTGGCCCGGTAATTGACGGCGACGCAAAATCCGCGCTGCGCCAGAAGAAGCGCAGTTGCCGCACCGATGCCCCGACTGGCACCGGTGACTACCGCAACACGTGACATCGGAGTCGACCTCCGTCTCTGCACACCGCAGGGCCACCCACAAGGCGCCCCGACAGCACACTGCTAGCAGGTCGAAACGATACGCCGACGATCAGCCTCGGTAAAGAGACAGCGCGCTCGGTGGTCGGCTAGCCGCGTTTGGCGCGCAGTCGCTGAACCTGGCCGTAGGTGTCGATCGGACTCTGCAGCGCCAACCCACCATCGGCCAAGACGGTTTGTCCTGTCACCCAACTCATTTCGAGCAGCGCAACAATGGCCTCTGCCACATCGTCAGCCTCACCCACCCGACCCAACGCCGTTCGCTGATTCAGCGCATCAAGCCAGCCCGGAAGCTGCTCGGCACCGGCAAGCATCGGGGTTCGTGTGACCCCCGGCCCTACTGCGTTGACCCGAATCGCGTGCGGTCCCCATTCGCTTGCCGCTACCCGGACGAGCATGTCGACCCCGGCTTTGGAGACGCAGTAGGCCCCCATGTCGCGGTCGGCGACGGTGCCGCTGATGCTCGACACGGCGACGATAGAACCGCCGCGACCGTTGTCGATCATCGCCTGCGCGACCGCGCGCATCGTCAGCCAGGTTCCGGTGAGGTTGACGTCGATCACTCGCTTCCAGTCGGCCGGATCCTGCGCGATCAACATGCCGGATGCACCCACCGCTGCGCAGGCGACCAGGCGATCAGGCACCCCGACTTTCGCCAGCGTCTGCTCCAGCGCTGCGGCCACGCCGTCGGGATCGCTGATGTCGCAGGCAATGTCGCCGCCGCGCAGATCCCAGGTGACGACGTCGTGCCCCGCTTTGCGTAGCCGGCCAGCGGCGGCTTCGCCGATGCCTGACGCGCCACCGGTCACGATGGCACTCACCGCGCGGGCCCGATCAGTTCGACGCGGACACCGTCCGGCGCGGCGACCACGGCCATCTCGACCTGCTTTCGGTTCGGTGCGGGAACGACGATCTGCCTGACTCCGTCGGTGAACCCCAAATCGGCCAACCGACGAAGTGTCGGCTCGACGTCGCGATTCAACGAGACCAGAAAGAAGCCAGGCGACGGGCCCACTGCGGGCTCGCGGGCTGGTTCCGGATCCTCGAACACGACCAGTTCAACGATGCCGGTGTCAGGCGCCTCGGCGTCACCCAGAAAAACCGACCGAAGCTTGTCGGTCGTAGCATCGAACAGGGTTGGCCAGTCACCGGTGAAAACATGATCGAAGAGGGTCGTCAGACCCAGGCCTTCCTGCCAAAAGCGCAGCGCGCGTTCCACATCGGTTGTCACGATCGCCGTGTGATGAATACCGTTCATGCGACACCAGCCTTTGTGGTTTCGAAGACGTCAAGGTTCACTGCGGCGAGTCGCTGCGTGAACATGCTTCCGCTGTAGGGATATTGAGTCACCATTTTGCCGCTGGGATGGCGGAAGTAGTTGCTGCAGTTCGCGGCCCAGACAGTCTTGTCCAGTGCCGCCTGGATCTCGGCGTTGAATTCTTCATGCGGGCCGCGCTTGATCTCGACTGCCGCGATATCTTCTCGGCTCATCGTGTCAAGCAGTCGTCGCACGAATTCCGCCTGAGCTTCCAGGATGTAGATCATCGAGGTGATCCCATTGGTGTTTGGCCCGTAAAGCGTGAACAGATTCGGATAGCCGGGCACCACCGTGCCCAGAAAGGCTTCTGCACCGTCACGCCATTCGTGGTGCAGTCGCCGGCCACCGCTGCCGTACACCTCCAGGCTGCTCAGGTAATCGGCAGCCTTGAAACCGGTTCCGAAGATCACCGTGTCGGCCCGGTGCTCAACACCGTCCGCGGTGCGCAGACCGTGTTCGGTGAAGGCGACGATGGGGGCGGTTTCCAGGGTGACGTTCGGTAGCGCGAACACCGGAAACCATGTCTTGGACTGCAGTGGGCGCTTGCAACCAACGGGATAGTTGGGCAACAACTTCGAACGCAATTCCGGATCCTGCACTTTTTTCATCAGATAGCCGTATGACATGTCGGTCAGCATCTTGGTCATGTCGGATCCGGCATCGAAGTCGGCCGCCTCGTACTGCTCGAAGGCCGCGTCTCGCAGCTTGAGCGCCTCGGCAGGATCGTTGGCGAACAACTCCTGCTGGTCTGGGGTGAACGGATCGTCGAATCGCGGGGCCACCCATATCGGGGTGCGCTGGAACACGGTCAGATGCTCGGTCTCCGAGGCGATCGCCGGGACGTACTGTACGGCGCTGGCGCCCGTGCCGATCGACGCAACCCTTTCTCCCGCTGTCGATTTCGAATGGTCCCAGCGCGAGGAGTGAAAGACCCTGCCGGCGAAAAGCTCCCGGTCGGGGATCGCGGGAATGTTGGGGACATCGAGCATGCCGACAGCGCTGACCACGATGTCGACCTCGTGCCGCTCCCCCTGCTGGGTCTCGATCGTCCATCGCGAGTCGGCGTCCGACCACCGTGCCGCGGTCACGGCAGTGTTGGTCCGCAGGTGCTTGCCGAGGCCATGGTCGTCAGCCACTCGCTCCAGATAGGCAAGGATTTCGGGCTGATTGGCGTAGGTCTTGCTCCAGTACGGATTGAGCGCGAAGGAAAACGAGTAAAAGTGTGATGGCACGTCGCAGGCCGCACCCGGGTAGGTGTTGTTGCGCCACGTCCCGCCGAACCCGTCGCCGCGTTCGAAAATCGTGAAGTCGTAACCGCCCTGGTCCAGCTGCATCCCCATGGCGATACCGCCGGGGCCGGCGCCGATGACGCCCACCCGGGGCTTACCTGGCGGCACGACCGCAGACCCCGACTGTGACGACGACCATGCTACGCAATGTTACATACGCGGCACGATATGTAAACACCGTGGCGGCTGGTTGCGTCGCCTGCCGTTCTACTGACCGAGGAGTTCAGCCCAATTGCGCGGCACTCGACCGCGCGGCCCCGGCACCGTCTGGTCCTCGGGATGACATTGCGGCGGGGCAAGTTCGGGACCGTCGTAGTAGTCGTTGGTCGCATAGTCCCAGAACCAGGCCTCGCCTGGCTCGAACGATCGGATGATCGGGTGACCGGTTTCTCGCCAATGCCCCGTCGCGTGTCGAGCAAGAGAATCGTCGCAGCAACCGATGTGGCCACAGCTGGCACACCGCCGCAGGTGTACCCACCAACCGCCGTCGGCATCGCACTCAGCGCAGCCGACACCGCTGGGCGGCACCGACGGGTCGACGGCAGCAGTCATCGCAGCTCTTTTCTCCTCGGGAACACAGTAGATTCCCCAAGGGGCTTACGACCACAGAAACGGGCGGTCCAGCGTCAACGTCTTTTCGGACTTCTCATACCAACCCTGCGGGGCGTACTGGCTGGTGTGCAGATAACACTGCACACGAACCTGATTGCTGCCCGGCTGAAATGTCAGCAGCCGACTGACCGGCAGGGTGGTGCGGGGCATGTGATGCCGGCTCAGCGATGCGACATTGAGAAACCACGTCCCCCAACGCTGTTCGATGTGGGTTTTCCCGCCGAACGAATCCTCAGGATGAGTGTGCGTATGTCCGGCGAGCCAGAGCGCGACCCGCCCAGGACGGCCCGCCAGGAAGGACTCGAACGCCGCGGAGTCCGGTTTGCTGTCCACCCAGTACAGGTACGACGCGCCATTCGGCGTGCCCAGCTCGAACGGTCGGTGATAGTGCTCCACCAATTCGCCGGTGGCCGAACGCCGGATGCCCTCCCACTCACCTGAGGCGACGGTGGTGTCCTTGAGCACGTAGTGATGGACCGACACGATGACAGCGTCGGGATTGTCCTCGACCATCGATGTCCACCAGTCGAATGTCTCGCCGCTGACCACTCCACCGGGGTTTCCGCCGAGCGTTCCCCGACCGATCTGCTGGGTGGGTTCGTTGCGGTCGCTCATCATCAGGAACAGCAGATTGCCTACCCGGAAGCTGTACCGCTCCCAGCTACCCTGCACCGGGTACCGACGGGCCGCCGGGTCGACGCCGGAGAACTCGGTGTTGCGACCGAGCGGGTCGACCCACTTCTGCCACCACCACGCCTCGGGTTCGTCGAGCCCGCTGCGGTCATGGTTACCGCAGACGCTGTAGATGTCCTCCCGGCGGTGGGTCCGCAGCGCCGCGAGCTGCTTGACGACTTCCTGGCCTTCGGCGTCGTCCGGCAACGCGTGGTGTGCGCCGGACATGTCACCCACGTCGATCGCGATGTCCCACCGGAACGGTGGACCACCCTCGGTTCCACCGAACTCGGACTGCGAAATCGCCTCGGCCAGGCTGCTTCTGTCGTGTTGCCGGTCGGTGCCGACGTGGGCGTCGCCGAAGGCCCACAGCCGCAGGGGCTGCGACTCGGCGGTCATGATTCGTCGGCGCCGATCAGGCCCCAACGACGGCGAACCACGTTGTCCAGGAGCGTGAAAAGCCCATCGATGAAGATCCCGAGAGTCAAGATCACGATCATCACCGCGATGGCCGAGGGCATGTCGGACAGGTTCTGCGCATTTTCCAGCAGTACGCCGATAGACGCCGTGTTGGTCACGATCACCACCAACTCACCTGACATGAGGCTACGCCAGGCGAAGGCCCAGCCCTGCTTGAGACCCGTCACGAAAACCGGCAGCGAGGCGGGCAGGATCACGTGCCGGTAGAGCGCTAATCCCTTGAGGCCCATCATCTTCGCCGCACGCCGTAACAACGGAGGGATCTGGTCGCTGCCGGCGATCACGGCGACGGCAATCGCGGGCGCCGTGCCGATCACAATCACGAACAAGATCGCCGACGTGGTGAGACCGAAGAAGATGATCGCGAACGGGAACCAGGCGATGGCCGGCATCGTCTGCATACCGGTGATGATCGGACCGAATGCACCCCGCACGATCTTGTTGCGCGATACCACGATCCCGACAGCGAGGCCGATCACCACCGCCAGCCCGAATCCGTAGACAGCCCTGCCCATCGTGGTCGCGATGGCCTGCCACAGCAGCGGCTGATGGGCCTGGGTCCAGAGACTCGCCAGGGCAGCAGCCGGACTCGGCAGCACGAATGAAGGCTTCCAACCGCTCAGGTACACCGTCTGCCAGAACGCGAGAACGACGAGCAGTCCCACCCCGGGAGCCCACAGCGATCGGACCCGCCGCCTGACGACGGAATCGGTGCGGCGCGATGCGTCCGCCGGCGGGCGATCACGCTGCACCTCGCTAAGCACCATCACGTGGCCCCTGCCCCTGCAGGCCGGCGGTGATCGCGGCGGTCAACTCCGCGGCCCGGGCGCCGTCGATACGCCGCGGTCGCGGCAGGTCGACGGTGTGTTCGGCGATGATGCGACCGGGTCGATTGCTCAGCACGATCACCCGGTCGGCGAGCCGGATCGCTTCGCTGACGTTGTGGGTCACGAACAGAACCGTCAAACCTGTTTCGGCAACGATGCGTTCGAGTTCACCGTGCAACAGGTTGCGGGTGATGGCGTCGAGCGCGCCGAACGGTTCGTCCATCAGCAGCACATCGGCGTCCTGTGCCAACGCCCGTGCCAGAGCGACGCGCTGGCGCATTCCGCCGGACAGCTGATGCGGCCGGGCACCGGCGAAACCGGCGAGACCCACGATGTCGAGCAGTTCGGCCGCCCGGCTGCGTCGTTGCCCCTTGGGTATCTTGCGCGCCCGCAAGGCCAGATCGATGTTGCCGGCGGCGGTCAACCAGGGGAACAGTGCCGGCTCCTGAAACATGAACGCTACCTGGTGATCTCCGGTGCTGACCTCGCCCGAGGTGGGTTGGTCGAGCCCGGCAACCAAGGACAGCAGTGTGCTTTTGCCGCAGCCCGACGCCCCGACGAAGCAGAGGAACTCCCCCTTCGCGACGTTGATCGACACCTCGGTCAGCGCATCGACCGCGGAGTTGCCTCGACCGTAGGCTTTAGAGACGCCCGAGAGCCGGACTATGCCGTCGGTCATGGCTTTCCGTTCGGGGTGTGCTGTCGGCTCGGCGGCCGTGGTGGGGCTCACGAGTTGACCTGGGGGCGGCCGGTCGTTGTCAACACGCGGTTGAGCGGGCCCAGATCAAACAAGCCGTTCAGGTTGAGTGGGTCGAGCAGGCCCACCGACACCGACTTGCGCGCCAACTCGTTGAGCGAGGCGACATTGGGGTCGTTGGTGAAGGTGGTCTCCTGGAACGACGCGTTTAGCACATCGGCGTCCAAGCCCTTGCCCACATTCGTCGCCAGCGCGTTGTTCGCCGATTGCCTTGCTGCGCTTGGATTGTTGTGGATGAGCTCGTCGGCTTCGACCTGTCCGCGCAGCAGCCCGGCCACGGCGTCGGGGTGGGCGGCCAGGAAGTCTTGGCGCACCACCAGAATGGTGATCGTCCCGAGGTCGGGCCACAGCCGGACGCCGCCCGCCTTCACCATCTGTACGTCGTACGGGGCAGACTCCACCGCGCCGGCGATCTGGTTGGCGCTGAACTCCTGCACGATGGCCGACTCCGGTTTGGTGGGTTTGATGAACACGTCACCGCCACCCTGCTTGTTGGTCTGTAAACCGTTGTCCTTCAGCCAGCTTCGCAGTAGCACATCATGGTTGCCGCCCAGGGCCGGGTCGGCCACCGTCTTGCCCCGCAAAGCCTGCGCGGACGTGATCTCGGGTTTGACGACGAATGATGTTCCGCCTTGCGCGGATCCGGAGATGATCTTGATGGCTGTGCCGCCGGATTTCTGCCAGGCATTGAACGCGGGGTTGGGTCCGACGTACGCGGCGTCGATCTGACCGGATAGCAGCGCGGTGGCCTCGGCGGTGCCCTGCCCGAAGGGCTGGGGGGCCAGCGTCGCATCCGGTCCGAGATTTTTGGCGAACAGACCCCGATCGATTCCCACCAGCGCGGACGCGTGCGTGATGCGGGTCAGGTAGCCGAGTCGCAGTGTGACGTGCGCACCGGAGCCGCTGGTCGCGGAATGCCCGCAGGCGGTCAGCAGTGCGGCGGTGAGCGCGACCGCCATCGTCAGCGCGAAACGTCTGTGCATGCGAGGCGCCATGGTTCTCCTTCGAGTCACGAGGGCAGCATTATTCGGCGCGCTGGTGGTTGATGAACAGCGGGCTGGTCCACACCTGATGCCCGTCGGATTGCCGTGCTCGCAGGTAAACCGCAGTGTCGGCAGGCGGCAGGTCGATTGTCAGCTTTCCGTTCACGGTGACGGGAAGGGCCGCCGGCTCCGCGATGCGCTCCACCCTCAGCGTCAGATTCAGCCCGCCGACCGCGATCTCGCGGTCGCCGGTGGCCAGCAGGTCGGCACCGGTCAGCGACAGGTCGGCCGCCAACCCATCCTCTTCGATGCCCGTGGTGATCCGCAGGCGGGCAGCAGCCAGGTCCGCGAGGCGGACAATAACGCCGATGTCGCCGCCGAACGTCTGGGTGTGCCAGCTGATGTCATCCCCTTCGTGAGTGAACACCTGCTCGGGATGTGTTGCCGCCCAAGGGGTGACGTCATCGACCGAGCTGCCGTCGACCGTGAGCCGTCCAGTCCAGGTTGCCCACCGGTAGCGGTCTTTGTGCCGTGCCCCGCCCCACCGGACACGCACCAGCGCATCGGACAACCCGGTTTCGGCGTGGAAGTCACGGCGATACAGCATCCCCGCCGCGTCCCAGGCCTGGAGCTCTTCCCAGCCGGTCGTCCCGTACAGAGCGTAGTCAGCATTGAGTTCTTCTGTGGCACAGTTGATCTCGTCACCCATCCAGTGTTGGCCGCTACGCAGCAGCGCTACGGCGCGCACGCCGGTCGTCGCCCACGTCCGCCGGGCCCGCAATGATCGTCCGACGTCCGTGCGGGTGAGCTCGGGCGCCAGCACCCCGGTGAGCCCGCCATGCCCGCCGAAGATGTTTGCCCCGGGCGCGCCGCCGCCGGGGCGTCCGCGGTGCTCGTCGCTGGCGGCGCTGGCACCGAGGCGCAGTCCGCGGGCCACCGCATCCTCGAAGAACCAGGGGCTGGTTCCCCACGCGGAGTGCACCTCGATCAATCGCTCCAATTGCGGATGATGCCAGTCGAGAATCGCTCGCCGCCCACCCACATGCGGGATCAGCAGATAGGAGTCGGGGTCCTTGTCGTAGGCGGCGTACAGCTGCGTGATCGGCCACGTCTGCGGAACGGGTGCCGCCGATGCCATGCCCTGATGCCATTCCAGCGACCGTGCCAACGTGGTGTCGTGGCCGAGGAACACGACGTTGTGATCGCCCCCGACGCCGGCGGTTCCACACCACTCGACGCCGGGATAGCAGACCAGCCGCCCGTCGTCATTGACGTCGCGACAGGCCGCGACGACGTCGGCCCAGACATCATCGGTGATCTGAAAGTCGTTGGCGGTGTAGCCGATCACATCTAGCGCGCCGACATCGCGTCCGTAAGCAAGATTCGACGGCGTGTCCTGAGTGCCTACCGTGTCGTTGGAATGCACGTGCAGATCGGCGAAAAATGCTCGCGGCGAGGGGAAGTCGTCGATCTGGTCCAGGTAGCACTTCTCCAGGCCGATGGCGCCGGACTCGGTCTGGGCGACCACGTCGATGCAACGGTGCTCAGCCGGGACCGTCACCGTTGCGGTCGCCCACCCCTCGGCCGGGAAGTCTGCGGACGCGACGGTCGTCTCGCCCACCCGAGCCTGCGCGACGGCAGAGACGTCGCGGCAAGCGTTGCCCCAGCGGTCCTGCAGATGCATCCGCAGTTCGGCCGTCGCGGCGTCGGAACGCACCAGGCGTGGACCGTGTACCGCCAGCCGATGCGGTGGACCGGGAGCGATCGCGAGCAGCGCACGTGCGGCGCGTGCCATCCGCGATGTTCCCAGCGGATCGACGAATAGATGAAACTCGAATTCATCTTCGACGAAAGTTTGTACCCGGGTTCCCGGCCCGCCGAAGCGTCGGTCGCCCAAACGGATTTCGACGACGTCGCCGGGCCGCAGGTACCCGTCGACCACATGGATCAACAGCGCCTTCTGGAACGGGCGTTCGCCGCCTTTGACGTCGTAACGGATTGTGAGCTGTTGCGCCGTCGCCGCCGAGTCCTTCGATGCGCGCCCGATCAGCGATCGGCTGAGCAGCCGCGCCGAGGCGAAGTCGCGCGATTGCGGATCGGTGGTCTGCAGATCCCAGTCCGAATAGAACCGGAAGCACAGCTTGAGCCACCCGCTGTCGGCGATCCCCGATTGGCCGACGGTGTAGGTGAAGACCAATTCTTGCGTCGATCCCGCGATGACCGTGGAGGTCGGGCAGGTCAACGCTCCCAGGAAAGGCAGCGCGGTCAACTCGGCAGTGACGGCCTCCCGCACTTTCAGGTCGGAGCAATCGTTGGTATTCGGGCCGCCCAGCGCCCGGGCGGAGATTCGAACCGGCAAAGCGGACGAAGCAGACATTCCGCAATTTTGGCGCCGCGGCACTTCTCAGTCCAACGCATAGATATGATGCGATTCATCACTGAAAGTGAAGAACGATGAACCTGCAGCAGCTGCGATACGCGGTCGCCCTGGCCGACGCTCAGAGCTTCACCAAGGCCGCCGTCAACGAGTACGTCGTGCAGTCGGCGCTCAGCCAGCAACTTCGCAAACTCGAGGACGAGCTGGGCGTCACGCTCTTCGAGCGCACCACGCGGATGGTCGCGCCGACGCCGGCCGGTGAGGCACTGCTGCCCTTGATGCGCCAGGTGTTGGCCGGTGTCGACCAGATCAAGATCGGCGCGCAATCGATCAGCGGCACCGTCGCGGGCCGGCTCACGGTCGGAATGATGGAAGTGCCCTCCGAAAGCCTCGACGTCGCGGCGCTGATGGCCACCTTTCACACCCGCTATCCCGAGGTCAGCGTCACGCTGCGCAGCGGCGGCAGCGATCTGTTGATCGACGCGGTGCGCGATCGCAAGCTCGACGTCGCGATTGTCGGGTCCAACGTGCCGTCGACGACCGGCCGGCTGACCTTCACCGAGTTGTTCGTCGAGTCGCTGGTCGCGGTGCTGCCGGCCGGCCACCCGTTGGCCGGCGGCGGCGCGGTGCGCCTCGACCAGCTGGCATCGCTGCCGTTCATCGATTTCCCCCCGGGCTATGGCCTGCGCCATGAAACCGACCGCGGGTTCGCCAACGTGACCCGACGGGTGGCGTTCGAAGTCACCCGTGTCGACGAGGTAATCCATTTCGTCAGAAGAGATCTCGGGGTCGCACTGTTGCCGGAGTCGGTCGCGGTCTCGCGGGTGGGCGACGATCCGACGCTCGTGCTGCGCCCGGTCGCCGGGGCCGACCTCTACCGCCAGGTCAATCTCGTCGCGCCCAACGACGCGCTGCGATCAGCGGCCTCGCAGGCCTTCATCGGCTGCGTCGATGACCACATCAATCGCAGTTCACGCTGACTTTCGGGAGAAACACCGAACGTTGCCATTGACGAATGTCACCATTTTGTGTTGACTCTGTCGTATGACGGAGTCAGTGCCGACCCGCGGATCGCTGCGATCACGTTCTGCAGCGCTGGTGAGCTTAGCGACGTTGCGGCAGCTGAGCGCGGTGTTGCCGCCCGAGCAGACGTGGGGCCTGTGGGCGTCACGTCGCATCATCGCCGGCATCATGGATGCCTTCGGACCTTCACTGGCCGGGACCCGCATCGAGCACATCGACGTGCAACACGATGGGCGTCGCGTCGTCGGTGAGTGGGTGCGTGCCCCCGGCGTCTCGACGAGCCGGGGCGCCATCTACTTCGTGCATGGCAGCGGTTTTGCGCTGTGTTCGCCGCGCACGCACCGCCGACTGGCATCGTGGCTGTCCCGGCTGACCGGGCTCCCGGTGTTCACCGTCGACTATCGGCTGGCACCCAGGCACCGCTTCCCCACCGCGGCCGACGATGTGCGCGCCGGCTGGGACTGGCTCACCGCCCAAGTGCCGGCGGATCGCATTGTGATTACCGGTGATTCGGCCGGTGGCCATCTGTCGGTGGATCTGCTGCTGCAGCCTGATGTGGCCGCCCGTGGCCCGGCTGCGCTGGTGCTGTTCTCGCCGCTGATCGACCTCACGCTTGAACTGGCCCGTGCGCGTGAAGATTTGCGCCGCGACCCCGCGATCCGGGCTGCCGATGCCGCCCGCCTGGTACGGCTGTACAGCCGTGGAGTGGATCCCGCGCACCCGCGCCTGAAACTCGATGTCGCCGGCGGGCCGTCGCTGCCGCCAACACTCATCCAGGCGGGCGGCGCGGAGTTCCTCCTCGCCGACGCGCGCCACCTGGCCGCTGACATCCGCACCGGCGGTGGCCGCTGCACCCTCCAGGTGTGGCCAGACCAGGTGCATGTGTTCCAGGCCTTGCCGCGGCTGACACCCGAAGCCGCCAAGGCGATGGCGCAGGCCGCGAAGTTCATTCGTACTGCGCTGCACGACAACAACATCGAGAACATCACCGGAAAGGCGGGCTGACCATGATCGGGCCGTTCGGCAAATCACCCAAGGTCAGCCACCACGCGCGCGCGGTGGTGACCGGTGCGGGCAGCGGGATCGGCGCGGCGTTCGCCGTCGAGCTGGCCAACCGCGGCAGCCGCGTCGTCTGCAGCGACATCGACGAAGTCGCGGCAAAACGAACAGTCACCGCGATCACCGACCGCGGCGGAGAGGCCGTCGCAATCGCCTGCGACGTGACCCAACTCGACCATGTGGCCGACCTGGCCGCCCAGTCGCAATCGTGGTTCGGCGCCGCTCCCACGCTGGTGATCAACAACGCCGGCGTCGGCTCCGGCGGTGCCCCGATCGGAGAACTCCCGATCGAGGACTGGCAGTGGGTGCTGGGCATCAACCTGTGGGGACCCATCCACGGCTGCCACGTCTTCGCGCCGATCCTGCGGACGGGTGACTCATCCGAGCCCCGCGGCATCATCAACGTCGCCTCGGCCGCAGCCTTCGGCGCCGCACCCAGCATGGCGGCCTACAACGTCAGCAAGGCCGGTGCGCTGTCGCTCTCGGAGACCCTGGCCGCCGAATTGTCCGGCAGCGGAGTCAAAGTCACGGCCCTGTGCCCCACCTTCGTCAAGACCAACATCCTGGAATCCGGCCGCATCTCCAGCGAGACGAATCAGTTCGCCCACAAAATCATGCGCTGGACCGGCGTCTCGGCGGAGAAAGTGGCGCACACGTGCCTGGACGCCCACGATCGCGGCGACCTGTACTGCATGCCCCAACTCGAAGCGAAGATCGGCTGGAGCATCAAACGCTTGATCCCTGGTACCTACACCCGCGCCATCGGCCTGGTGTCCAGGGCCACCCCGATGTGAGAAAAGATCCAAAGGAGGATCCGATGAGTATCGACATGGAAGTAATGCTGGCCAAGATCAAAGACCGCCAATGGGCACTGGCCGACATCGACTGGGACGCACCGGGCGCCGAGATGATCAGCGACGAGCAGCGGCCTAAGCTCAAGGCGTTCATGGCCGACCTGTGCTGGATCGAGAACATCGGCGCCCGGGGCTTCGCAGCGCTGGCGAAGAAGGCACCCACGCCGACCATCGCTGAGATCTACCGCTACTTCCACGCCGAGGAACAGCGCCACGCCAACGCTGAACTGGCGCTGATGAAGCGCTGGGGCATGCTCGAAGACGGTGAGGTTCCCGAGCCGAACGTCAACATCCGGCTGGCCATCGACTGGCTGGACCGCTGGGCCGACGACATGCCGCTGTCGCTGCTCGGCACCGTCATCCCGATGCTGGAAGTCGCGCTGGACGGTGCCCTGTTGAAGTTCTTACTCGACGAGGTGCACGACCCGGTGTGTCACCAGGTGTTCGAGAAGATCAACAACGACGAATCACGCCATCTGGTGGTCGATTTCGAAGTTCTCGACATGATCGGGCACGCGAAGATCCGACGGTTGCTGATCGACTTCGTCGGTCACAACGCCACTCCGGGTCTCATCATCGGCGCGATCATGGGCGCACCGCTGATCAACCGGATCCGCAACGAGATCATCGGCATGGGCATGGAGCCCGAGCGGCTTTACCGCGCCGTGAAACGATTCAAAGAACTCGGCGACCGCGGCGAAAACACCAGCCGGGTCCCGACGTATCGGTTCCTGCGGGGCTACGCCGGCGTAGTCACCAATCCGCGCCACCCTTATCACCTGCTGGCGAATTCAATGGTGTGGCTTTCCGATCGGTATCCACGGCCGCTGTTGCCGGCGGTACCCACGTGGGTTCGCGAAGTCACCCACGAGCCGGCGGCGTGATCATGGCGAAGACACCCACCTACGCGACGCTGATCGTCGGAGCCGGGTTCAGCGGCCTTGGCGCGGCGATCAAGCTGGCCCAAGCCGGCATCGACGACGTCGTCATTCTGGAGCGCAGCGACCGCGTCGGCGGAACCTGGCGGGACACCAGCTATCCGGGTGCCAGCTGTGACATCCCGTCACTGCTCTACTCGTTCTCGTTCGTCAAGAACCCGACCTGGTCGCGGACCTATTCGCCGGCAGACGAAATCCGCAACCACATCGAGGACCTGGCCGATCGGTTCGACATCCGTCGCCGCATTCAGTTCGGTCAAGAGGTCACCGGACTGTCTTTCGACTCCGACGCCGGCGCATGGACCGCAACCACGGCCGGCCGCAAGCGTTTTCACGCCCGTACGGTGATCCTGGCGTCTGGGCCGCTACCCGATTCCAGCTTCCCCGACATCCGGGGTATCGATACCTACGATGGCCACAAGATCCACAGTGCCCGCTGGGACAAGGATTACGACTTCGCCGGAAAACGGGTCGGCGTCATCGGCACCGGCGCCAGCGCGATCCAGATCATCCCCGAACTGGTCAAGCAGGCCGAATTCGTGAAGGTGTTCCAGCGCACCCCGGGCTGGGTGCTCCCCCGCTTCGACTTCGCGACGCCGCCCGCTGTCCAGACGGCCTTTGCCAAAGCGCCTGCAGTCCAACAGCTTGCGCGCCAAGCGCTGTATTGGGGGCATGAGGCCAGTGCGACAGCCCTGGTGTGGAACACACCGTTGACCTCGGTGGTGGCCCGGCTCGGCCGGATGCACCTGAACCGTCAGGTCAAAGACCCGTGGCTGCGCCGCCAGCTGACGCCTGACTTCACCCCCGGCTGCAAGCGGATGCTGGTGTCCAGCGACTACTACCCGGCTCTGCAGCGCGACAACTGCAAGCTGATCGACTGGCCCATAGCCACGTTGAGCCCGGTGGGTCTTCGCACCAGCGATGGCATCGAGCACCACCTGGACTGCATCGTGTTCGCCACCGGTTACGACGTGCACCTGAACGGTCCGCCGTTCCCGGTCACCGGGCTGGGTGGTCGCTCACTGAGCGACGAATGGACCGACGGCGCGCAGGCTTACAAGAGTGCCAGTGCGCACGGCTACCCGAACCTTTTCATGATGACCGGCCCGAACTCGGGGCCCGGACACAACTCGCTGCTGGTCTACATCGAGGGTCAACTCGATTACGCCGTCCGTGGCATCACCACCATCCTGGACAACGATTTGCGGTACCTCGACGTCCGCGCGGATGTGCAGCGGCGCTACAACGAGCGCATCCAGAAGCGGCTCACCAAGACCACCTGGATGTCGGGCTGCAGCAGTTGGTATCTGACCAAGGACGGCCGCAACGTGTCGATGTACCCCGGGTTCGCCACGCAGTATCTTCGACAGATGCGCGACTTCCAGTACGCCGACTACGACGCAGTCGAATACGCCGCTTCACGCGTGAGCTCGACTGCCTGACACGATGGCGCCTGACCGACCGCACCGAGCCGAAGCCGGCACCATCGCCGGCGTTCTGGCGAACCTGCGCCGCGCCCCCAAACGCGTCCGGCGCCAATCGCGGGAGGTCATCGAGAACGCGGTCTCGCAGTTGTTCGACGCGGCGGTCCGCTATCCCCACGCCGCCTTGGGCTCCGGGGAATACCGCATCGAGGACCTGGCCCGGCTGGCCGGCACCACCACCCGCAACATCCGGGTCTACCGCGACCGTGGGCTGCTGCCGCCCCCACTGCGGGTTGGACGCATCGCACTGTTCAACGACACCCACCTGACCCGGTTGCGGCTGATCACCTCGATGCTCGACCGCGGATACAACATCGCACACGTCCGGGAAATGCTCAGCGCCTGGGAGGAAGGAAAAGATCTCGGCGACGTACTCGGCCTGGAAACAGCCATCGTCGGCACCTGGACCAGTGAGAAATCCCAGACCATGCCGGTTGCCGAAGCGCAACGACTTATCAACGACCCCAAGGCTTTCGACCGTCTGGTGAGCCTTCAGGTGATCCATGTCGACGACGGGCAGGCCACCATCGCCCGCCCGAAACTGATCGAAGCGTTCAACGAGGTACGCGGCTACGGCATGAGCATGGACAAGCTCATCGACCTGCACGAGCACATCACGCCGCTGATCGACCAGATCAGCGAAATGCTGGTGCGGGCCGGAGCCGAACACGTGGCCGACCGGATCAAGCCCGGGGAGGCTCTGCCGGCCGACACCGAAATCGCCGAGCTGATCACGATGCTGGTGCGCTTTCGCACTCAGGCCGTGTCGTCGGTGACCGCCACCTTGGCGTCGTCGATCGAGACGACCATTGAGTCGTTGGTCAGCCAGATCCTGGCCGAATATCTGGAGCGGTCACCCGAGGCCGACGCCGGTTAGGACATCTCGCGGCGCGCAACCAAGTACGGCGCCAACGTGGTCAGCTTCTCGCAGGTCTCCTCGAATTCCCGGTCGGGATCGGACGCGGCGATGATGCCCGCGCCGGCGCGCAGCCAGGTGCGGCCGTCGCGCTCGAAGACGGTCCGAAGTGTCAACGCCGCATCGAGCCCGCCGTCAGCCGAAAATCTAACCACTGCTCCGGAATACAATTCGCGGGGACAATCGTCGAGACGCAGGATCGCGTCCACGCTCGCGCCCTTGGGAATGCCCGAAGCGGTGACCGCGGGGAACAGCGTCTCCAGCGCGTCCATTCGATTCTTGGACGCCTGAAGTCGTCCGATGACCGTTGAGCCGAGATGCTGCACACTGCCGCGTTCGCGCACCGTCATGAAATCCACCACCGCGGAGCTTCCGGGTTCGGCGACCTCGTCGATCTCCTGCACCGAGCTGCGCACCGACATCGCATGCTCGACAATTTCTTTGGTGTTGGACTCCAAGTCCTCCCGGGCCGCACGGTCGAACTCGGCGCCGCGGCCCAACGCCCGGGTGCCTGCCAGCGGTTCGGTCACCACCACGCCGTCGTGCACCGCGGCGACCAATTCCGGGCTGTAGCCCAGCGCCCGAAATCCACCGAGATGCAACAGAAATGAGCGCGCCGGGGTGTTGTGCCGGCGCCCCACCCGGTACGTCGACGGAAAGTCCAGTGCAAAAGGCACATTGACGCAGCGGGACAAGATCACCTTGTGGTAGTCCCCAGCGGTGATCTCGTCGATAGCGGCGCCAACCCGGGCACGGTAGTCGGAAGCGTCGGCGGACACATCGACAGCCGAAGGCGTTGGCAGCGGTGGCACACCGGCGTTCAGTAGCTGGCTCACGCTGTCGATCTGGCGGTCTTGGGCGCCGAACAGCGCGACGGAATCGGCGGAGACGACGATGCGGGTGCGCGGCCAGAACACCCGCGCCAGCGGAGTCTGTGGCGCCAGACGCTCCTGCAGTCCGAACCGGTACGCCCCGAATTCGAAGGCGATCCAACCGAAAGCCTCGACGGTCTCCAGTAGCAGGCGATCGACGGCCTCACCGAGCACCGGCCCGGGCCGACCGGACCACGCCTGTCGCTGCGTGACGCCGTCCTGGATGATGCGCAGTTCGTCGCAGTCCAGCTCGATGACCGCCAGCGCACCGATGGCCAGCACCCACTGCCCATCGCGCTCGTAGAGCAGATACTCCTCGCCGTCGGCCTCGGCCAACGCGGCCACCAACTCGGCCGCCACGTCCGCTGGAGCGATGCCGGCCGGCAGCGGGAACGACAAGGAATCAGCGCCTGCCGGACTGGTCTCGACACCAACTTGGGTCACGGTTAGTAAATTTAGCCTAACCTATGAACGCACAGGCAACTCCGGTCTGCGAACGCTCGTGTTCGACGCCCACTGTGCTGGCCAGAGCATTTTCTGCGGCATCGTTACCGCACGTTCACGGCCCGGCCTCACGATGGATCCAGCCCTGCGCGGATAGTCCAGCCCGCGGCAAACGAGAGGACAACACCGTGTTCGTTATCCGACTGCGCGACGGCGAGGAAGTCCGCGGCTCCGCAGACGACGCGTTGACCGTCAACGAGAACACCGGAGTCCTGAGCGTGCACCGGGTCGACGGGTTCGAGGAAGTCACCACGCACTACTCACCGGCGGCGTGGGCGTGGGTGACGCATCGGGTGAAGAAACCGGGGGGACGGCGGTAGCAGGCGCCTGCCTGGACTTGTCGTCGGGCGGCGCTATAGTCGAATGTATGTTCGAATCACTGGTGTCGGTTGACCCTTCTGCAGACGAGTCGGCGCTGGTCGAGCGGATTGCCGAGCTGGAACGGGTCAAATCCGCCGCGGCCGCGGGTCAGGCGCGAGCGGCGGCAATTCTGGATGCGGCCCGCCGTAGCGCGGAGGCCGCGGCGGGCATGCCACCCGCACGACGCGGACGCGGCGTGGCCAGCGAGGTCGCCCTGGCCCGACGCGACTCGCCGGCCCGTGGCAATCGGCATCTCGGCTTCGCCAAAGCGCTGGTCTACGAGATGCCGCACACCCTGGCCGCCTTGGAGGCCGGGGTGTTGACCGAATGGCGGGCCACCCTGATCGTGCGCGAAAGCGCCTGCCTGGACGTCGAGGACCGGCGGACTCTGGATGCCGAGTTATGCTCCGATACAGCAACTTTGGACGGGATGGGTGACACGCGCGTAGTGGCGGCGGCCAAGGGGATCGCCTACCGGCTTGACCCGCATGCGGTTGTCGACCGGGCAGCCAAGGCCGAAACCGAACGCACGGTCACCATCCGGCCCGCCCCTGACACGATGACCTATCTGACCGCACTCTTGCCTGTCGCGCAGGGCGTCTCGGTATATGCGGCACTGCGCCGCGCTGCGGACACCACGTTCGACGACAGATCCCGCGGGCAGATCATGGCCGACACTCTCGTTGAACGCGCCACCGGTCGCAGTATGACGGCGCCCACGCCTATCGCTGTCAATCTGGTGCTCTCGGACCGCACGCTGCTGGGCGACGACACCACGCCGGCGAGTGTCACTGGCTACGGCCCGATCCCGGCCGAGGTGGCTCGCAAGCTGGTGTCAGCCGCCGCTACCGATTCGAAGTCGCGTGCGACGCTGCGACGGCTGTACGCCCATCCTCGGTCGGGTGCGCTGGTGGCGATGGAGTCAAGAGCCCGGAACTTTCCGAACGGATTGGCCACATTTATCGGCCTGCGCGACGAACGGTGTCGCACGCCGTACTGCGACGCGCCGATCCGGCATCGCGACCATGCCACACCACGTGCACGCGGTGGGCCAACCACCGCGGACAACGGACTGGGATTGTGTGAACGCTGCAACTACGTCAAAGAAGCCGCTGGCTGGCAAGTCCACACGCATGTCGACGAAACCGGTAGACACACAGCGGAATACATCACCCCAACCGGCGGGCGCCACCGGTCAGCCGCGCCGCCCCACGCCGCGACGCTGGTGATCAGTGAACTCGAAGTCAGCGTCGGCATTGCGCTGGCGCAGCACGCCGCCTAGCTCACGCCAGCAGGTTGCGGACGACGCCGTCGGCCAGTAGCCGTCCCCGGTTGGTGAGCACGAGCCGCTCGCCTTCACGTCGCAGCAGGCCGTCCTCAATCGCGACGTCGGCCCGCTCACGCTCGGCGGAGTCCAGCACGTCGACTCGCATACCCTGGCGCAGCCGGATTCGTAGCAGCACGTCTTCGGTGTGACGGCTGGCGGCATCCAGCTGCTCGAAGCCGGCGACCGGCAACGTCGCGTCGCCGAGCACCTGGGCATACGCGTTGGGGTGCTTGACATTCCACCAGCGCGTCTGGCCGACGAAACTGTGCGCGCCCGGGCCGGCGCCCCACCACTGACCGCCGTCCCAGTAGCCCAGATTGTGTCGGCACTCCCCGCCGGGGCGACTCCAGTTCGACACCTCGTACCAGTTGAGGCCGGCCTGCGACAGTTCCTTGTCCAGTATCTCGTAGCGGCGAGCGAGCACGTCGTCGTCCGGGGCGGCCAGCTCACCGCTGCGGACACGGCGCGCCAGCGCGGTTCCGTCCTCCACGACGAGCGCGTAGGCGGATATGTGGTCGACGCCGGTCTCGATCGCGGTCTCGACCGACCAGAGCAGATCGTCGTCGGACTCCCCCGGTGTGCCGTAGATGAGGTCGAGGCTGACGTGTTCGAATCCTTCGGCCAGCGCCTCGCGGGCCGCCGCCGCCGATCGGTTCGGGGTGTGGATCCGGTCGAGAACGCCCAGCACATGCGGCGCCACCGACTGCATGCCCAGCGACACCCTGGTGCAGCCGGCCGCGCGGGCCGCGGCAAAAAAGTCCGGCCACGCCGACTCCGGGTTGGCCTCGGTCGTCACCTCCGCGTCGTCGGCAAGTTCGAAGTTGTCCCGCACCGCCTTCACGACCTGGGCCAGGCGCTCACCGCCGAGCAATGATGGCGTCCCGCCACCGATGAAGACCGTCTGCACGGTCGGTCCGCCCAGCTTGGCGGCGGCCATCTCGAGCTCCACGGCCACGTTCTGCAGCCATGCGTCCGGATTGGCGCCACCCAACTCGGCCGGCGTGTAGGTGTTGAAGTCGCAGTAGCCGCACCGGATGAAGCAGAACGGCACGTGCACGTAGATGCCGAATGGCCCACCTGGGCGCAGCTGCAGATCGGGCAGGCCGACCGGCGGGGAGGATGCCGTCACGTCGACTCAATATTCCGCAGAAGCGGCCCAACCTCCACCCGTGACCACCCACGGCGCGTCTCGGCCACCTTACCGAGTTTCGCTCACGGTGAGCGAAACTTGACCCTGGTCGCAGGGGCAGCCCATATCCGTGGCACAATGGTCGCGTGACCGTTGCCCACCACAGCCAGATTCGTATCCCGTTGGTGGCGCGCCGTCATGTCGACTTCAAGCGCGTGTGCAGCTGTCGCTGTCCGGCTTGACCTCGTAGACCCGCCTACCTGCACCTTCAGCTGGCTTCCGGATCTGCGCCGCCGGTACAGCCCCCGGTGGTATGCGCGCCCCACGCCGGCTACTCCACTTAAGGAGATCGCCGAATGACGACCCCCCGCTTCACCAAGAGCCAAGGCCAGTGGGCGCTCGGTCATCGCGAACCGCTCAACCCCAACGAGCAGTTCAAGAAGGACGACGACGCCCTCAACGTCCTCGACCGGATCGTGAACCAGTACGCCAAGACAGGTTTCGACAGCATCGACAAGAACGACCTGCGTGGGCGGATGCGCTGGGCCGGTCTCTACACCCAGCGTGAGCAGGGATACGACGGAAGCTTCACCGGCGACGAGAACATCGACCTGCTGGAAGCCAAGTACTTCATGATGCGGGTGCGCTGCGATGGCGGGGCCATCTCCACCGCGGCATTGCGCACGCTCGGAGAGATCTCCACCGAGTTCGCCCGCGACACCGCCGACATCTCCGACCGGGAAAACGTTCAGTACCACTGGATCCAGATCGAGGATGTCCCAAAGATCTGGGAGCGCTTGGCCGCGGTCGGCCTGCAGACCACCGAGGCGTGCGGCGACTGCCCGCGTGTGGTGCTGGGCTCCCCGCTGGCCGGCCTGTCCGTCGACGAGGTGCTCGATCCCACTCCGGCGATCGACGAGATCGTCCGCCGCTATATCGGCAACCCGGAGTTTTCGAACCTGCCCCGCAAGTTCAAGACCGCGATCTCGGGTTTGCAGGACGTCGCGCACGAGATCAACGACATCGCGTTCATCGGCGTCAATCACCCCGAACACGGCCCCGGACTTGACCTTTGGGTCGGCGGCGGCCTGTCGACAAATCCGATGCTGGCGCAGCGGGTCGGTGCATGGGTGCCGCTGGACGAGGTCCCCGACGTCTGGGAGGCGGTCACCTCGCTCTTCCGCGACTACGGTTACCGCCGACTGCGGGCCAAGGCCCGGCTGAAGTTCCTCGTCAAAGACTGGGGAATCGAGAAGTTCCGCGAGGTGCTGGAAACCGAGTACCTGCGACGCAAACTCATCGACGGCCCGGCGCCGGAGCCGCTCGCCCGACCGATCGACCACGTCGGCGTGCAGCGACTGAAGAACGGGCTCAACGCGGTTGGTGTCGCGCCGATCGCCGGTCGGGTGTCCGGCACGATCCTCGCCGCGGTCGCCGACCTGGCCGAGCAGGCGGGATCGGACAAGGTCAGCTTCACCCCGTACCAGAAGCTGATCATCCTCGACGTTGCCGATGACAAGCTCGACGCTTTGGTCGCTGGTCTCGATGCGCTGGGGCTGCCGTCGCGGCCATCGCACTGGCGTCGAAACCTCATGGCGTGCACCGGAATCGAGTTCTGCAAGTTGTCGTTCGCCGAGACCCGGGTGCGTTCACAATCGCTGGTGCCCGAGCTGGAACGCCGGCTCGAAGACCTCAACACGCAACTGGATGTGCCGGTCACCGTCAACATCAACGGCTGCCCGAACTCGTGTGCGCGCATTCAGATCGCCGATATCGGCTTCAAGGGTCAGATGGTCGACGACGGCGATGGGAATTCGGTTGAGGGATTTCAGGTTCACCTAGGGGGCAGCCTGGGTCTCGACAGCGGTTTCGGGCGAAAGCTGCGCCAGCACAAGGTCACCAGCGACGAGCTCGGCGACTACATCGATCGCGTGGTGCGCAACTTCGTCAAGCAGCGCGACGGCGACGAGCGGTTCGCCAACTGGGCGCTGCGCGCCGAGGAGGCCGATCTGCGATGACCCCGCCGGCGACGATGCAGAGCACAGCGATGCGAGAGGAGCCGTGCAGATGAGCACAGAGGAGGCGATCGGCTTGACCGAAGCCGAACTACGCGAACTGGCCGACAAAGGGGCCGTCGAGTTGGAGGGCGCCAGCGCCACCGACCTGTTGCGCTGGACTGACGAGAACTTCGGCGGCGTCGGTGGGCCTCGTTCGTCGGCGACCTGCAACTACGTGGTGGCCTCTAACATGCAGGATGCCGTGTTGATCGATCTGGCGGCCAAGGTCCGCCCCGGTGTGCCGGTCCTGTTCTTGGACACCGGATATCACTTCGTGGAGACCGTCGGCACCCGCGACGCGGTCGAGGCTGTGTACGACATCCGGGTGCTCAACGTCACGCCCGAGCACTCCGTCGCAGAGCAGGACGAGTTGTATGGCAAAGACTTGTTCGCCCGTAAGCCCAGCGAGTGCTGCCGGATGCGCAAGGTCGCCCCGCTGTCCAAAGCGCTGCGCGGCTACTCCGCGTGGGTGACCGGCCTACGGCGGGTCGAAGCGCCGACGCGCGCCAACGCACCGTTGGTCAGCTTCGACGAGGCCTTTGGCCTGGTGAAGATCAACCCGTTGGCCACGTGGTCTGACGACCAGATGCAGAACTACATCGACGAGAACGATGTTCTGGTCAATCCGCTTGTCTACGAAGGGTATCCGTCGATCGGCTGCGCGCCGTGCACGGCCAAGCCCGTCGAGGGCGCTGACCCGCGCAGCGGTCGCTGGCAGGGTCTGTCGAAAACGGAATGCGGGCTGCACGCGTCGTGACCAGCCTGATTCTCGCGGCGCACGGCAGCGCAGACCCACGATCGGCCGCCAACGCCCGGGCCGTCGCCAACCGGATTCGCTTCATGCGGCCCGGCCTGCATGTGCGGGTCGCGTTCTGCGACCTGAACACCCCGCGCCTGGGTGACGTCCTCGTCCCGGACGCGGTGGTCACACCGTTCCTACTGGCCGACGCCTACCACGCGCAAATAGACATTCCGCATCAGATCGCGAGCAGCGGGCTGCCCGTCCGGCAGGCCGCAGTCCTCGGCGAGGACGACCGCTTGGTGGACGTGCTGCACGAGCGACTGGCCGAGCTGGGCGTCACCAAGATCGACCCGGAACTCGGTGTACTGGTCGTCGCGATCGGCTCGACCCATGCCGCGGCCAATGCACGCACCGCGCAGGTCGCGGAAAAGCTCATCGCGGGCACTCAGTGGCGCGCTACGACGACGGCGTTCGCCACCGGCGGAGGGCCGTCACCGGCGGAGGCTGCCCATCAATTGCGCCGCCTGGGCGCTCGCCGCGTGGTTATTGCGCCGTGGTTTCTGGCTCCCGGTCGACTGACCGATCGAGTCGCGAAATTTGCTGCAGCAGAAGGTATTCCGATGGCAGCGCCGCTCGGCGGGCACCGGCTGGTGGCCGCGACTGTGCTGGACCGCTTCGACGCAGCGATAGCCCAGCGCGTCGCCGCTTAGCCAGAATGACCCGATAGGTGGTTGCGAATACGTTGATGGAACCTTAACGGAAGGTTACGGTAGCCATCACGATGACATCGCCACCACAAGTACCGGACGAGGTAACCACCGATCGGCCTGTCAGCAGATGGGCAACCGCTACCTTCCTGCTGGGCTTGGTGAGCCTCATCCCGCTGAGCCTGCTTACCGGGGCCGTGGCGCTGATCAAGACCAGAGGCGGCAAGCAGCCCGGACGTGGCCTCGCCGTCGCCGGAATCGTCATCTGCGTGCTGTGGGGCGCGATCTGGGCGTATCGGTTCTGGCCCAGAGACGCCCTGATCACCGGCACATTGCACTCCGATCGGGTGGGCACGTGCTTCCGCGGCGATGTCAATTCGCCGGTCAGCTGCGACCAACCACACTCCGACGAGCTCTTCGCAATGCTGTCACTGTCACGCTTCCCAGACAGCGACCCCGAGCAGCGCCAAATCGAGAATCGATGTAAGGCCGAGCTTCGGAAGTACTCGACCACAGCCGACCGTGACCCCGGCATTCAGGTCGACGCGTGGTCCCCGGGCGCCGAATGGAAACAGCTCGACACACACGCGGCCGGGTGCGTGGCGCATTCCAGCGCCGACCGCGCCACGTCGATAAAGGTCGGACCAGCCTTCAGCTGGAACTCACCCTGACCCCGTCCGCGTCGACGTCAGCTTCCTTGGGCGGCAGTGGTTTCTCAGGGAGTGTGGGTACCCGGGTGGCCCGCACGTAGACGGTGTCGCCCGGCTGCAGGCCGAGCGCCTCGGCGTCACCGCGGGTGATCTGGGCGATGAACGGTCCCCCGGTGGCGGCGTTGATCAGTTCGACACGTACCTCGAAGCCCAGTGCGACCACGCGGTCGATGGTCGCGCGGACCACGCCGGTGGCCTCGGCGGTGCCGTCGCCGGCCGCGATCGCCATGTCGGGATTGCGGCCCACCCGGATGTCGTGCGGGCGAACAAGAGTCCCGTTCAGCGACGAGACAGCGCCCAGGAACGACATCACAAACGGGTTGGCCGGGGTGTCGTAGACCTCGCTCGGTGATCCCACCTGCTCGATGCGTCCGTCCTTGAGCACGGCGATCCGATCCGCCACGTCCAGCGCCTCGGCCTGATCGTGGGTCACCAGCACGGTGGTGACGTGCACCTCGTCGTGCAAGCGGCGCAACCAGGCCCGCAGATCGTCGCGGACTTTCGCGTCGAGTGCGCCGAAGGGTTCATCGAGCAGCAGCACCTGCGGGTCGACCGCGAGCGCGCGCGCCAATGCCATGCGCTGGCGCTGACCGCCAGAAAGCTGACTGGGGTAACGGGTCTGGAATCCGCTGAGGCCCACCACCTCCAGCAAATGGTCGACCTTCTCGGCGATCTCAGCCTTCGGCTTCCGCCTGATCTTCAGGCCGAAGCCCACGTTGTCACGAACGGTCAGATGCTTGAAGGCTGCGTAGTGCTGGAAGACGAAACCGATTCCACGCCGTTGCGGCGCGACGGTGGTGACGTCCCGGCCACCGATCGTGATCGTGCCGGAGTCTGGCTGGTCGAGTCCGGCGATGGCGCGCAGCAGTGTCGACTTGCCCGACCCGCTGGGCCCGAGCAGTGCCGTCAAAGATCCTTCTGGCACATCGAAGTCGACGTTGTCCAGCGCGGCGAAGTCGCCGTAACGTTTGTTGGCGCCCCGCACTGTGATTGCGTTGTCGGTCATTTAGCGCCACTCCTCCTCATCGCTTCGCTCTGCATCGTCGTCGGCGCGCATTTAGCGCTACTCCTCCCTGTCATGCCTGCTTGGCTGCCCGGTTGCGGCGAGCATCGAGAATCACCTGAACGATCAGAACCAGTACGGATACCGCCATCAGCAGCGTCGAAAGGGCGTACGCGCCATACTCGGCACCGCGGTTGTAGCGGTCGGACACCAACAGCGTCAGCGTCTGCGATTGCCCCGGCAGGTTGGACGACACCATGATGACCGCGCCGTATTCACCAAGCGTGCGCGCGATGGTCAGCACGACCCCGTAGGTCAAGCCCCAGCGAATCGACGGCAGGGTGATCCGCCAAAACGTCTGCCACCAATTGGAACCCAGCGTCGCAGCCGCCTGCTCCTGATCATTGCCCACCTCGTGCAACACCGGCTCGACCTCGCGCACGACAAAAGGCAGCGTGGCGAAAATGCTGGCGAGCACAATGCCCGGCAAGCCGAAGATGATCTTGAAGCCGAAGTCTTTCTCGACGAAGCCGAGCAGCCCCGCCGATCCCCACAGCACGATCAACGCGACGCCGACCACCACCGGCGACACGGCGAACGGCAGGTCGATAATGGCCTGCAGCACGCCCTTGCCGCGGAACCGGTTGCGCGCGAGCATCAATGCGGTCGGGATCCCGAAGACGACGTTCAGTGGCACCACGATCGCCACCACCAGCACTGACAAGTTCAGCGCGGAAATCGCGGCCGGCGTGCTGATCCAGTCAACGAACTGGCCGACACCGGGTGCGAAGGTCCGCCACAGAATCAGCCCCACCGGGACGACGAGCAGTACCGACACGTAGGCCAGGGCCAGGAAACGAAGCAGATAGCGAACTTTTAACGAGAGGGTCACTAGGCCAACTCCTCACGCTTGGCCGCGCGCGATCCGAGGGTACGTAGCACCAAGAGCACGATGAACGAGATCGCCAGCAGCACAATTGATATCGCGGCAGCACCGGTGCGGTCATCGTTCTCGATCAGGGTGCGGATCCACTGCGAGGACACTTCGGTCTTACCGGGCACCGCGCCGCCGATCAGCACCACGGAACCGAATTCGCCGATGGCCCGGGCGAACGTCAACCCGGCACCGGTCAACAGAACCGGGGTCAGCGAGGGCAACACGACGGTGGTGAAGATCGTCGCGTTGTTGGCGCCCAGCGACGCGGCCGCCTCCTCGGTCTCGTGGTCGATCTCGAGCAGCACCGGCTGCACGGCCCGCACCACGAACGGCAGTGTGACGAAAGCCAACGCCACCCCCACACCCCACCCGGTGTGCTGCAGGTGCAGCCCGACCGGACTGTGGTTTCCGTAGAGGGCCAGCATCACCAGGCTGGCCACAATCGTGGGCAAGGCGAATGGCAGGTCGATGAGGACGTCGACCACCCGCTTGCCCAGGAAGTCGTCGCGCACCAAGACCCAGGCGATCAGAAGTCCGAAGAACATGTTGAGCACGGTGACGCCGGCGGAGATCGTCAACGTCACCCGGAACGACTCCAGCGCCGCGTTCGAGGTGACCGCGAGCCAAAACGCCTGCCAGCCCCCGCCCACCGATTGCCACAGGATGGCCGCCAGCGGCAGCAACACGATGACCGAGAGCCAGACGACGGAGACGCCGACCCGCAGCGATGTGCCGTTGTTGGCCAGCTTGTTGCGGCCGCGCGGTTTACCGCCGCCGGCGCGGCCGGTTACTTCGCGCGTGATCGCCGTCGTCATCCGGTGGCCTGCGTGTAGATCTTGGTGATGCTGCCCGATTTCTTGTCGAACAGCTCCGAGTCCACCGACGGCCAGCCACCGAGATCGGCGAGCGTCCACAGCTTCTGCGGTGCCGGGAACTGGTCGCGTACCTGGGCGGCGACCGCGGGGTCGACCGGACGGAATCCAGCCGCCGCCCAGACCTTTTGGGCTTCCGCAGTGTACTGGAAATTCTTGAACGCGACGGCGGCGTTGACGTGCGGGCTGGTGGTCACCACGGCCACCGGGTTCTCGATCTTGATGGTCTGCGGCGGGTTGATGTGAATGATCGGCTTTCCTAGACGCTCGGTGGCGATCGCCTCGTTTTCGTAACTGATCAGCACGTCGCCGCTGCCCTGAACGAACACGTCGGTGGCTTCGCGTCCCGATCCCGGGCGCAGTTTGACGTGCTGGCCGACCAACTTCTTGACGTAGTCGAGGCCCGCCTTCGGGTCGTGGCCGCCACCGCTCTTGACCACATAGGGCGCCAGCAGGTTCCACTTCGCCGAGCCGGAACTCAGCGGGCTGGGCGTCACGACCTCGACATCGGGACGTAGCAGGTCGTCCCAGTCCTTGATGTTCTTGGGATTGCCCGGTCGCACCACCAGCGTCACGACCGATCCGAACGGGATGCCCTTGGTGGCGTCCTTATCCCAATCCTTGGAGACCTTGCCCGCCTTGACCAACCGGGTGATGTCGGGCTCGACCGAGAAGTTGACGATGTCGGCCGGCTTGCCGTCGACGACACCGCGGGACTGGTCGCCAGAAGCGCCGTAGGAGGCGATCACCTGGATGCCCTTGCCTTCCGGCGAGTCGTTGAACGCCGGGATCACCTTGCTCCAGCCGGGCTCAGGTACCGAGTAGGCGACCAGCGTGATGCTCGTGTTCGCACCCGCCGGTCCACCACCCCCGACGACATCGCTGGCGCCCCCGTGGCACCCGGCGATCAGGCCCGCGGTGAGGGTCAGCGCGACAGCGTGTCGCCACCTCACGGGATTTTTGTGGTCGTCGAACAATGGTCGACCTTTCGGAATTGAACGTGGCGTCTGACGGGTCCCGTTGCGAAGGAAAGCGCGCGGGCAGAAAGTCAGCGACAACAATGCACGTCAGCGACAGCGCAATCGCCCACGGCAATGAGCGCCAAGACGTGGCACTCGGTACTGCCGGACGCTGCGTGCATGCGCGAAAGCGTAACAGAATCGATTCGACCCGCATTCGCGGCCGATGCAGGTCAGCGGGTCAAGAACCAGGCGACAATGACCAGCACAATCAGCGCGATCAGGATCAGCGAGACCCGCGATCGCGGCATGCCGGTGTTTCGGCTCATCCGGCCTCTTTGTCACTGTGCCGGAGGCGGCGCATCACCTGGATACCGCGGCCCAGCACCCCGTCCAGTGCTGCCGCGATCACGTAGGCCAGCGCCAGCACGACCGGCATCACCACAATCGTCTGGAAGACGAACCCCAGACCGGACAGCCACAGCTCGACGCCGTCCCACCAGTTGAGGATCGCGTTCATCGCGCTCACCCTACTAAGCTGATCCGCGCACGTCTCGTGGCAACAGGAATCCGGTGAAAGCCCGGGGCGGTTCCGCCACTGTGAGGGCGTCGGTGTTCAGCCGTCGGCCTGAGCCAGACACTGGTCGCGAGGCACTCCACACCGACGGGGCGAGAACCCCGAGGAGGAACCCGTGAACACCGTCGACACCCCGCAGCGTGTGCACCGCATCGCTCTGCTGTCCACATCGGATACCGACCTGCTCTCGGCGCGCGCGTCACTCGCGGCGTACCGCTTGGGCAACCCGGCGCGCCAACCCATCGAAGACGTTCTCGGCGATGCGGAGGTCGTGGTCCTCCGGGTGCTCGGCTCGTCGGCGGAGGTCGCCGCGGAACTCGGCGTGCTGCGGGCCACCGGTTTGCCGTTGATCGTGCTCGGCGGCGAACGCGCGCCGAGCGCCGAACTGATGGAGTGTTCCACGGTCCCGATCGGGCTTGCCGCGCAAGCACACTCGTACCTCGCCGAAGGCGGACCGGCCAATCTCGCGCAGCTACATGCATTTCTATGCGACACCGTGCTGCTCACCGGCCATGGATTCGACGAGCCGGTGGTGATTCCCGAGTGGGGATTCGCCGAGCGGCCTGCTGAGGTCAGCGCCACATCGCGGATCGGCGTGCTCTACTACCGGGCCCACGAGGTCAGCGGCAACTCCGGTTTCGCTCATGCACTCGCCGACGCGATCGATGCCACCGGCAGCGCGGTCGGTGTCCCGATTTTCGCATCCTCGCTGCGCAGCGCGCCCGACGAACTGTTCGGCGCGCTGGGCGATCTGGATGCCGTCGTAGTCAGCATGCTGGCGGCCGGCGGGTCGAAGGCCGCCTCAGCCGGTGCCGGCGAAGACGACTCCTCGTGGGACATCGAGCGCATAGCCGCCATGGACATCCCTGTGCTGCAGGGGCTTTGCCTGACCTCCTCGCGCGAGGAATGGGAGTCGAACAGCGACGGCGTCACCCCGCTCGACTCGGCAACACAGATCGCGATCCCCGAGTTCGACGGGCGCATCATCACGGCGCCGTATTCCTTCAAGGAAGTCGACAGCGATGGACTCCCCCAATACGTGGCCGACGCGGAGCGCTGCGCGCGGGTCGCATCCATCGCGGTCAACCACGCGCTGCTGCGTCGGATACCCAACGCCGAGAAAAAGCTGGCGCTGGTGCTCTCGGCCTATCCCACCAAGCATTCTCGCGTCGGCAACGCGGTCGGCCTCGACACACCGGCATCCGCCGTGCGACTCCTGCGGCGTCTCGCCCAGGACGGCTACGACGTGGGTGACGGATTCGGCGTGCTCGGCATCGAGGACGAGACCCTGGCCGGCGACCGGTTGATACACACGCTGATCGACGCGGGCGGCCAGGACGAGCAGTGGCTCACCAGCGAGCAGGTCGCCGGTGCACAAGTGAAGGTCAGCGCGGCGCAATACGCCGAGTGGACCGCCGCCCTTCCGGCTGAACTGCGCGATGCGATGGCACAGGCGTGGGGCCCGGCGCCGGGACGGCTTTTCGTCAACGGTGACGGCGATATCGTGATCGCCGCTTTGCGGGCGGGCAACGTGGTGCTGATGATCCAGCCGCCGCGCGGATTCGGAGAGAACCCGGTGGCGATTTACCACGACCCGGACCTGCCGGCCAGCCATCACTACCTGGCTGCGTACCGGTGGCTGGAGCACGGCTTCGGTGCCCACGCGGTGGTGCATCTCGGCAAGCACGGCTCGATGGAATGGCTGCCGGGCAAGAACGCCGCGCTATCAGCGGCGTGTGCCACCGACGCCGTGCTGGGGAACCTGCCGCTGATCTACCCGTTCCTGGTCAACGACCCGGGCGAGGGCGCACAGGCGAAGCGGCGTGCGCACGCCACCATCGTCGACCATCTGATCCCACCGATGGCGCGCGCCGAGAGCTACGGCGACATCGCACGGCTCGAACAGCTACTCGATGAATACGGAAACATCGCGGCGATGGATCCGGCCAAGCTGCCGGCCATCCGCGGCGAGATCTGGAACCTGATGCGGGCCGCAGAGATGCATCGCGATCTAGGGCTCGATGACCGGCCCGACGACGAAGAGTTCGACGACTTCTTGCTGCACGTCGACGGCTGGCTGTGCGAGATCAAGGACGCCCAGATCCGCGACGGGCTGCATGTGCTGGGCGAAGCGCCGACCGGACCGGCGCGGGTCAACCTGGTGCTGGCGATCCTGCGCGCCGCCCAGGTGTGGGGTGGTCAGGACCATGCCGTCCCGGGATTGCGCACCGCCCTCGGTCTGAAGGAGGGCGCCGAGCTGACAGCGGTGGACGACGTCGAGAACCAGGCCCGTGCGTTGGTCGAGGCGATGGAGGCCAGCGGATGGGACGCCGGGGCGGTCGACGCGCTACACGACGCGCCGGATGTGCAGGCGTCGCTGAGGTTCGCGGCAACCGAAGTGGTACCGCGTTTGTCCGGCACCGCGGGTGAGATCGACGCGGTGATGCGGGCTTTGGACGGCGGGTTCGTGCGGCCGGGGCCGTCCGGTTCGCCGCTGCGGGGTCTGGTCAACGTGCTGCCCACCGGGCGCAACTTCTACACCGTCGACCCGCGCGCGGTGCCGTCGCGACTGGCCTGGCAGACCGGGCAGGCGATGGCGGAGTCGCTGCTGCAGCGCTACCTCGACGACACCAGCACCTACCCCGAGTCGGTCGGACTGTCGGTGTGGGGCACCAGTGCGATGCGCACGTCCGGCGACGACATCGCGGAAGTGCTGGCGCTGTTGGGCGTTCGGCCGGACTGGGACGAGGCATCACGGCGGGTCAGCCGGTTGGAGGTGATCCCGCTCGACGAGCTCAGGCGGCCGCGCATCGACGTGACCGTTCGTATCTCCGGGTTCTTCCGCGACGCCTTCCCGCACGTCGTGATGATGCTCGACGACGCGGTGCGGATGGTGGCGCTGCTCGACGAGCCCGACGAGGACAACTATGTGGCCGCGCACGCCCGGGCCGACCTCGCCGACCACGGCGACGAACGACGCGCCACCACAAGGGTTTTCGGGTCCAAACCGGGATCCTACGGGGCGGGCATCCTGCAGGTCGTCGAGGCCGGCACTTGGCGCGACGACAAGGATCTGGCCGAGGTCTATACGGCATGGGGCGGGTTCGCCTACGGGCGCGGGCTGAACGGCGTCGCCGCAGCAGACGATATGCGCACCAATTACAAGCGCATCAAGGTGGCGGCCAAGAACATCGACACCCGCGAACACGACATCGCCGACAGCGACGACTACTTCCAGTATCACGGCGGCATGATCGCGACGGTGCGGGCGCTGACCGGGTCCGATCCCAAGGCTTACGTGGGCGATTCGACCACACCCGACGCGGTGCGTACCCGCACGTTGTCCGAGGAGACCGCACGGGTGTTCCGCGCCCGGGTGGTCAACCCGCGCTGGATCTCGGCCATGCGCAGGCACGGCTACAAAGGCGCCTTCGAGCTCGCCGCCACTGTCGACTACCTCTTCGGCTTCGACGCGACCGCGGGCGTCGTACACGACTGGATGTACGAAAAGCTGGCCGAGTCCTACGTTCTCGATCCGCAGACCCGAGAGTTTCTCAACCAGTCCAACCCCTGGGCCTTGCACGGCATGGTCGAGCGTCTACAGGAAGCCGCGGACCGGGGCCTGTGGGCCGACCCCTCGCCGGAGACATTGGCCGCGCTGCGGCAGGCCTACCTCGAGGTGGAAGGCGACATCGAAGGCCGCGCCGGTGCCTGATCCGGTCCGGGTCCGCATCCTGGGGGTCGGCATGGGCCCTCAACACGTCACGCCGGAAGTCGCCGAGGCGCTGCGGTCGGTCGACTACGTGCTGGCCGCCGACAAGGGTGCTGACGGCGACGACGACGAACTGCTGGCGCTGCGGCGCGCGATTGTCGACGCGCATACCGACGGCACGGTAGACCTTGTCCCGGTGCGTGATCCGCAGCGGGACCGCGCCACGGATCTAGGTACCGCCGGCTACCTGCGTGCGGTGGGCGACTGGCACCGCGCCCGCGCCGCCGCCTACGCCGACGTGCTCAGGAGGCGTGGCGGCAGTGCGGCGTTTCTGGTGTTGGGTGACCCCTCGTTCTACGACTCGACCATCCGGGTGGTCGAGAAGATTCAGCAACTCGGTGTGCCAGTCGAATTCGACGTGTTGCCGGGAATCAGTGCATTGCAACTGCTCGCCGCGCGACACCGCATCGTGTTGCACGAGGTCGGCCGCCCGGTGCACATCACCACCGCTCGGATGCTGCAGGATGCCGTCGCCGCCGGGCAGGACAACATCGTCACCATGCTCAACCCTCCGCCGGAACGGCTCGACCTCACCGGCCTGGACGACTGGTCGGTGTGGTGGGCCGCCAATCTCGGGGCTAGCGGCGAACGGCTGATCTCTGGACGATTGGGCAGCGTAGCCGCGCAGATCGCCGAGGCTCGCGAGCAAGCCCACGACGATACCGGCTGGGTGATGGACATCTACCTGCTGCGGCGCCGCTGATGCGGGTGCTGCTGCTGGGCGGGACGTCGGAAGCCCGCGCGCTGGCCGCGCGACTGGTCGCCGACGGGGTCGACGTGACGAGCTCGCTGGCTGGCCGGGTCGCCCGGCCGCGAATGCCCGAGGGGGCGGTGCGGATCGGCGGCTTCGGCGGTGCCGACGGTTTGCGAAAGGCGTTGGCCGACTTCGACACCGTGGTCGACGCCACTCATCCCTTCTCGGCGACGATTTCGGCCAACGCCGTGCGCGCCTGCGCCGACGAGGGAGTTCCGCTACTGCGCGTGCAACGTCCCGGCTGGGCCGACCGGGCCACACCGTCCTGGCACTGGGTGAGCTCGCACAGCGAGGCCGCCGACGAGGCGCGACGGCTGGGTACAAGGCCGCTGCTGACCGTCGGCCGCCAGCAGCTGCACGAGTTCGTGAGCGCACTCGGCGAATTGGCGGTGTTGGCACGCGTCGTCGACGACCCGGACTTCGCGTTGCCACCGTCGTGGCGAGTGGTCAACGACCGCGGACCCTACGCGCTGCCCGACGAGCTCGAGCTGATCGGTGCGCATCAGGCCGACGTGCTCGTCACCAAAGATTCCGGCGGCGACTACACCTGGCCCAAGATGCAGGCCGCCGAGACGTTGGGGATTCCTGTCGTGATCGTGCGGCGGCCGACTCTCCCGCCCGGAGTGGCCGTGGTGTCAGGCGTCGACGATGTCGTCGAATGGCTACGCCCGCTTGCCTAGCGTGCGTTTTGGGCCCGCCGGCGCCGGATCGACAGCGCAAGATCCAACGCGGCTCCGCAGAACATGATCGCCACGATCACCAGGTTGAGGGTCCGGTGCTGCCGCGCGTCGAGGGCTTCGCTGACCAGCAGCGTGGCGCCCAATGTCATCAAGGCGATGAAGACCGCATAGCCCCGCACAGTGACTCACCCACTTCTCGTATTCGCCCGAGCATGGTGCCAGTCCTACTGTCACCTATTAATGATTCGCGCCGGACCGCTGTGAGGTTTGTGCACTAGTGCTTAGGGTTCACTGAGATACGTGGACAGCGTGGGCGAATCGTTGCGCCAGAGCGGGGTAACCCGCCCAATGCGTATGCAGGTAGGCGGCGTGCAGCGTCGGCGTGGCGAAGCCTTCGGGGCCCGCGGGTAGCTGCCACGCGGCGTGTCCGTCCAGAGCAGCAGAAGTGATCGCCGTGCGGTGGAATTCGTGCCCGGTGACCTGCTCGCCGGCTGCGATGAGCACCGAATCCGCCGGGCTGGTGGCGGTTCGGTAGCCAAGAGTGAGCCGCGGTGTCATGGCCGCATCGGCGGGCACCGCGCCGACCATCGGTGTGCCGTCAAGCGACCGGCACAGGTAGAGCAGCCCGGCGCACTCGGCGACTGTTGGGACACCTGCGGCGATCGCGGATCGCAATTGGGCTATCAGACGACGATTCTCGACGAGCTCGGCGGCGTGTACCTCGGGGAAGCCGCCACCGAGATAAAGGCCGGCGGTGCCGGCGGGCAGGTTCGGATCCACCAGCGGGTCGAATTCGACAACGTCGCATCCGGCGGCGCGCAGCAGCTCTTCCGTCTCCGCGTAGCGGAAGGTGAACGCCCGCCCACCCGCCATCGCGACGACGGGCCGGGCCGGCGTCGGCGGCGCGACGTCGTGCGTCGGATCCCACGGAGTACCGCATACCGCCTCGGCACCACGAGCGATGTGCACTACCGCGTCGATATCGACATGCGCGGCAATCACTTCCGCCATCCGGGCAAGCGTCTGCGCGGACTCGGCGCGCTCGGCGGCCGGTACCAGACCCAGGTGACGTGACGGCGTCTCGATGCCCTCGTCACGCGGCAGGACTCCGAGCACCGGAATGCCGGTTGGGTCGAGTGCGTCTCGAACCTCGTCGGCGTGCCGTGCGCTGGCCGCCTTGTTGAGGATGACGCCCGCGATCCGGACTCCTGTGTCGAATGCCGCCAATCCGGCAATCATCGCCGCGTGCGTTCGCGACGCGTGCGAAATGTCGACGACCAGCAGCACCGGCGACCCCGTCAGTGCGGCAACGTGGGCAGTCGACGCTTCCCCGCCGGTACCCAGCCGACCGTCGAAAAGGCCCATCACCCCTTCGATCACGGCGATGTCGGCAGAGCGTGCGCCGTGTAGCAGCAGCGGGACGATGCGGTGCTCGCCGACCAGGAATGGGTCCAGATTGCGGCCGGGACGGCCGGTGGCCAGGGCATGATAGCCCGGGTCGATGAAGTCGGGCCCTACCTTGTGGCCGGATACCGACAGGCCACGCCCGGCCAGCGCGGCCATCAATCCGGTTGCCACAGTGGTCTTTCCGTGGCCGGACGCCGGAGCGGCGACGACGATACGAGGAAGCTCGGTGGCTACCACTCGATGCCTCGCTGGCCTTTCTGGCCGGCGTCCATCGGGTGCTTGACGTTGGTCATCTCGGTGACCAGGTCGGCGATATCGATCAGTCGCGGATCAGCTCTGCGGCCGGTGATGACGACGTGCTGATGGCCTGGCCTGCCGGCGAGGGTGTCGACGACATCGTCGATGTCGACCCAGCCCCAGCCGATCGGATAGGTGAATTCGTCGAGCACGTATAGGTCGTGGGTCTCGTCGGCGAGGCGCCGTTTGATCTCGGCCCAACCGGCGGCGGCCTCCTGCGCGTGGTCGACGTCGGTACCGGCCTTACGGCTCCACGACCAGCCCGACCCCATTTTGTGCCATTCGACGGGGCCGCCTTCGCCGGTCTCGGTGTGCAAGGCGCCCAGTCGCTCGAGCACGGTCTGCTCGCCGATCCGCCACTTGGCCGACTTGACGAACTGGAACACCCCGATCCGGAATCCCTGATTCCACCCGCGCAGCGCCAATCCGAAGGCGGCGGTCGACTTACCCTTCCCTTCGCCGGTATGCACCATCAGCAGTGGCCGGTTGCGGCGCTGGCGCGTCGTGAGCTGGTCATCGGGCACCACGGATACCTGACCCTGCGGCATCAGGCCGCTCCCGGAGTTGTTGCGCCGCGGACGATGTCGGCCAGCGCCTGGGCGTTCACCTGCGCAAGCGGCACATGCTCGGCATGGAGATGCTCGGCCAGGCTCGCGGCCAGACCCATTCGCATCCGGCCACTTTCGCAGTCGACGACGATGCTGCCGATACCTTCGTTCACCAGATACGCCGCGGCCTGCTGGGCCCGGCCGACAGCGTCCGGGCCCGCGGTCGCGCGACCATCGGTGACGACGACCAGCAGCGGCCGCCGACTCGGGTCGCGCAGCCGTTCGCGCCGGACCACCTCGGCCGCTTTCATCAGCCCCTCGGCCAGCGGTGTCCGCCCACCCGCGGGCAGGTCGTCGAGTCGCCTCGCCGCAATGTCGATCGAACCGGTGGGGGGAAGGGCGATCTCGGCCGTCCGGTCGCGGAAGGTGACGACGCCGACCCGGTCACGTCGCCGGTAGGCATCGAGCAACAACGACAGGATGGCCGTCTTGACCTGATGCATCCGTTCCCGCGCTGCCATGGAGCCGGAGGTGTCGACGACGAATACCACCAGGTTGGCTTCGCGTCCCTCGCGTATCGCCCGGCGCAGGTCGGTCGGCCACAGCAGCAGTCGACCGCTGTTGCGCCCGCGAGCGGCCTGATGGGGCGCGGCGGCCCGCACGGTCTCCACGAGATGGATACCCGAGTCGGACAGCGGGGTGGCCCCGGTACGTCGACCCGTCGTCGTCCGGGCGCGGCTGCGACGGCCGGCGTGCCCGTCCCCGACTCCGCGGACCGTGAAAAGCTTTGTCCGGTAGGGCTCACCGGCACCGACCGGCGGCGTGGACGTCGGATTCCGCTGACCCCCGGAACCCGGCGGCACCGCTTCCGGCGTGTCGTCAGCGTCGTACCCGCCATCGGGGTCGGGATCGGGATCGGGATCGGTGTCGGTGTCGGTGTCGGGCGGCAACAGCTCGTCGAGTTCGTTGTCGTCGAGACCGGGCGCGTCGAAAGGGTTGCGTCGACGGCGATGTGGCAGTGCGAGTTTGGCGGCCGCCCGCAGATCGTCGATGTTCGGGTGGTCGCGGTCGTGCCAGGCGGCGTGGGCGGCGGCGGCCCGCGCCATGACGATGTCGGCTCGCATGCCGTCGACACCGGCCGCCGAGCAGACTTCAGCGATCCTGAGCAATGCCGCATCGGTGAGCTGAATGTGGGCCAGGATCGACTGGGCGTGTTGGATCCGATCGCGAAGCGCCTCTTCGGCCTTCGCGTAACGGGCGCGGAAGGCCTGCGGGTCGGCGTCGAACTGCAGTCGGCGGCGCACGACCTCGGCGCGCTGCGCCGGGTCCCGCGGGGCGGCCACCTCGACGGCGAGGCCGAAGCGGTCGAGTAATTGCGGACGCAACTCGCCCTCTTCGGGGTTCATCGTGCCGACCAGCACAAACCTCGCCGCGTGGGTGACCGATATGCCGTCGCGCTCCACCGTGACAGTTCCCATGGCGGCCGCATCGAGGAGCAGATCGACCAGGTGGTCGTGCAGCAGGTTGACCTCGTCGACGTAGAGGATTCCGCGATGCGCCTTGGCCAGCAGGCCCGGTTCGAAGTGCACCGCGCCATCGGCCAGCGCCTGTTTGAGGTCGATGGATCCTGCGACCCGATCCTCGGTGGCGCCGACGGGAAGCTCCACCAGGCTCACGGGTCGGGTCTGCACGGGGGCGTCCGGCCCGAAAGCTCCGTCGGGTGAGGCCGGGTTGTGCTCGGCCGGGTCAGTGGAGAAACGGTCACCGGCAATGACGTCGATGGGCGGCAGGATCCGGGCGAGCGCGCGCACCAGAGTCGATTTCGCGGTGCCCTTCTCACCGCGCACGAGCACGCCCCCGATGCCGGGGTCGATGACGCTGAGAACCAGCGCCAGCGCCATGTCGTCGAGCCCACCGGGCGCGTCGGGGTCACCGCCGAGGACGGCGGGAAACGGGTACAGCTGACCGGTCGAGGTCACAGTGAGGCTCCGCTCGTGGTTGCCAACTCTGGCACGCGAGGCCGGTATTCGGACTGACCGTTCGTGCGCCCGTTTACCGGGCGACGCGACGGATCACCGTAGCGGGCCTGTGCCGGAATCTCACCGGCTTCCCTCGGTGCCCCAACGAACCGATTACGCCTGTTCGCGGGGTGCCTCGCGGGCCTTAGGCTAGCATCGCCGCAGTGTCGTCCTCTGACCTGCGGGTAACTGTCGTCGGCGTCGGCGCCGATGGTTGGGACGGTCTGACGCCGGCCGCGCGGGCCATCATCGGTGCGGCGGAGGTCGTGCTGGGCGGCCCGCGCCAGCTGGAGCTGGTGCCCGTCGCGGATGGCCAGGTCCACCAGGCGTGGCCATCTCCGTTGAGCGCGGCGTTGCCGGAGCTGTTGACGCAATTCGCCGGTCGGCACGTGGTCGCCCTGGCCTCCGGTGATCCGATGCTGAGCGGAATCGGCACCACGCTGGTCGATATCTTGGGCGCTGACCGGGTCGCGGTCATCCCCCATCTGTCTTCCGTAACGCTGGCGCGGGCGCGGCTCGGCTGGTCCGCGGAATCCACCGCGGTCGTCAGCGTTGTGGGCCGCGATGTGCACGCGGCGCTGCGTCAACTGGCCCCCGGGCGCCGAGTCCTGGTGCTGTCGTCCGACGAGAAAACGCCTGCGGCCCTTGCGGATCTGCTTGTCGCTCGCGGATACGGGACGAGCCGCTTCGTGGTGCTGGGTGGCATCGGCAGCGACCGCGAGACGGTCGACGACACCACGGCCGCTGACTTCTCGGGCGCAGCGCCCCGGCTGAATATTGTTGCGCTGCAGCTGAACGGACCACTGCTTGCCGGGTGGGCGACCGGTTTGCCCGATGAATCCTTCGAACACGACGGCCAACTCACCAAGCGGGATCTGCGCGCCGCCGCGCTGGCCCGTCTGCTGCCGGTGCCGGGTCAGTTGTTGTGGGACATCGGCGCCGGCGCGGGCTCGGTGGGCATCGAGTGGATGCGAGCTCACCCCTTGTGTCGAGCTGTTGCGGTGGAAGCTGACGCCGTTCGTGCTGAACGAATCGGGCGTAACGCGCGGTCGTTGGGTGTGCCCGCGCTTCACGTCGTCTGCGCTTCGGCCCCGGAAGCTTTGGGCGACTTGGCTACTCCCGATGCAATTTTCGTCGGCGGTGGCGCGAGTCGGCCCGGGGTTGTGCAGCGATGCCTCGACGGCCTTCGCGGCGGCGGCCGGATCGTTGTGCACGGGGTGACCGTGGAGACCGAGGGGATGCTGGCCACGGCGTACGCCGAGCACGGGGGTGAGCTCACCCGCATTCATGTCGAGCATGCCGCGCCGGTCGGGTCGTTCACCGGCTGGACTCCGGCGCGCGCGGTGACCCAGTGGGCGTTCACCAAGCCGCCTGGCTGATCTCACCGGGTCGCCGATCGGTCGCGCAGTGGGTCGTAGAGATGACTCTCCCCGGTACGCTCACCGAGCGCTTCGCCCACCAGAATCACTGCGGCTTGGCGTAGTCCGGCCGCCTCGACCTGATCGGCGATGTCGGCGACGATCCCGCGAAGAACGAGCTCCTCGGGCTGAGAAGCCCGGTACACCACCACAACCGGGCAGTCCCGGCCATGTGTCGGTGCGAGCTCGTCCATCAATGCACGGATGGCGGTAATCGCCAAGTGCAGCACCAGAGTTGCGCGGGTCGCGGCAAACGCCGCCAACGACTCGGTCTCCGGCATCGCCGTCGAACGTGCCTGGGTCCGCGTCAACACCACGGATTGGGCGACCAGCGGAACGGTGAGCTCGCGACCGACTCGCGCTGCTGCGGCGGCGTAGGACGGCACACCCGGCGTGATCTGCCAGGGCACGCCGGCCGCGTCGAGTCGTCGAGTCTGCTCCGAGACCGCGCTGTAGAGCGAAGGGTCGCCCGATACCAGACGTACGACGCGTTGGCCGGCGCTGTGCGCCTCGACGATGTGAGCGACGATCTCGTCGAGATCCAGATTCTGGGTGTCGATCAATTCGGCTGCCGGCGAGCAGCTTTGCAGCACGTCCGCATCGAGATAGCTGCCTGGGTACAGGACCGCGTCGGCCGCTTCGAGCAGCCGGACCGCCCGGACGGTCAGCAGATCAGCGGCGCCCGGCCCGGCGCCGACGAACTGCACCGCGCCGTCGGCGGCGCTCAACGCACCCACCGCGGCGTCCACACCCGGCCAGACGCGGTCGTGCGGGTGCTCGAGGCTCCGACCAAGACAAGACTCTTCATGTCGATGGCGTCGGTGTCGAGGCTGCCGAGCGTCGTCACGGTCAGCGATTCCTCAGCTCGTCCGACGTCACGTCCGACGACGACCACGGTCTCGGCGCGACGGTGCTCGAGCAGGATGTCGCGGGCCAGCTTGATCTGGTCAGGCCGGGCTCGCGAGGCCGGATTGTAAATCGCCAGAATGAGATCGGCCTCGGCGACGGCGCGCAGTCGCTTCTCGATCACCGACCACGGCTTGAGCCGGTCCGACAGGCTCATCACCGCGAAGTCTGCGCCCAGCGGCGCACCGGCCAGTGCAGCGACGGCGTGGACGGCCGACACGGCGGGCAGTACCCGGATCGGGACCTCGGCGAATCGTTCGTCGTCGGCGGCCTCGAACACCGCTGATGCCATCCCGAATACCCCTGCGTCGCCGCCGGAGACGACGGCCACGGACTCGCCCTTCAACGCAAGGTCGAGCGCGAACCGCGCCCGGTCGACTTCGACGGTGTTGCCGGATGCGTGCCGCTGCAGGCCTTCCCGCTGTGGCACCCGCGCCACGTACGGTCCATAGCCGACCACGTGCTGCACTTGGGCCAGCGCGGTCGCCGCCTCCGGCGTCAGCCAGCCGTCCGGTCCGGGCCCCAGCCCGATGACGAGCAGTTCGGCGATCCCCGTTCCGGTGGAAACGATTGCGGGACTGGGCTCTTCGACCATGATGCGGGAACGGGGACCATTGATCGAATCGCCGTTGACCACAATCAGCGACAGATACGGCACGGTTGACTCGTCGACATCTGCCACCGGCATCCAGCGCTGCTGTGGGTGACTGGCCCGCTCGACGTACATCGCGTGATCGAGCCGGCCGGCAGCGGCCAGCGCGCGACGCACTGCCGGAAACGTCCGGCCCAGCTTCATGATGATGGCGCCGTCGGTGTCAGCCAGGCGGCGCGCGAGTTCGGCCTCCGGCAGGGTTCCGGGCAGCACCGTCAGCACATCGGTCTGGCGAACCAGCGGGGAGGCGACAGCCGCCGTCGCGGCAGTGAACGCCGGTATACCGGGGATGACCTCGGTGGCGAAGCGGGCGCTGAGCCGGTCGTGCATGTACATGAAGGAGCCGTAGAACAGCGGATCCCCTTCGGCGAGCAGGGAAACGGTGCGTCCGGCTTCCAGATGCGCGGCGAGCCTGGCGGCCGATTCCTGGTAAAACTCGGCCAGTGCCCCGGCATATCCTTGCGCGTGGTCTGTCGTCCCGGTGGTGAGCGGGTAGCGCAGCTCCTCTTCGATGGCATCCGCCGGTATAAGTTCCGCCGCGATGGTCCGCGCGTAGGACTGCTTGTTGACGCCCGCGTGGTAGGCGATGACATCGGACTCGCCGATGACCCGTGCTGCTTTGAGGGTGATCAGCTCGGGATCACCTGGGCCCAAGCCGATTCCGTAGAACCGGCCGGCCGTCACTCTACCTCCGAGGCCAGCGCGTTGATGGCCGACGACGTGATGGCCGACCCGCCGCGCCGCCCCCGCACCGTCACGAACGGGACGTCGATGCCGTGCTCGCGGGCCAACGAGGCGAGGGCCTCTTTGGATTCCGCGGCACCGATGAATCCCACCGGACAGCCCACAATGGCGGCGGGTCGAGGCGCCCCGTCGATCAGCATCTCCAAGAGATGAAACAGCGCGGTTGGGGCGTTGCCGATGGCGACGACCGCGCCGTCCAGCAGGGGCTCCCAGAACGAGACCGCGGCCGCGGTACGGGTGGTGTTCCACTGCCTGGCCAACTCCGGCACGCCTGGGTCGTTCAGGAAGCAGTGCACCTGGTTGGCAGCCGGGAGTCGCCCGGCGGTGATGCCGGTGGCGACCATGCGTGCATCGCACAAGATTGGCGCGCCGGATTTCAGCGCGCAACGCGCGGCAGACGCCAGCGCGGGGTGAATCACCAAGTCGTCGACCAGGTTTGGCTGCCCGGTGCCGTGGATCATCCGGACGGCCAGCTTCTCCGCGTCCGCCGGGATTCCGGACAGGTCGGCTTCGCGGCGGATGGTGGCGAACGAATCCGCGTAGATGGCGGGGCCGTCGGCGATGTAGTCGTAGCGCCGGGTCGGCGGGCGGCCATGGCTCGTCTGGGTCACTCGGATACCTCCGGGGTGTTCGGGACGAGGACGCCACGCCAGGGCGTGACGACGACATATGTTGCACCAGTTGCTTGTTCGAGTATCGATTCGACGAGTTCGGGAGTCAGGGCATCGTCCTGGGCCGGCATGTGGCTGCCACCGGGCACCGAGCCATACGGCAGCGGCGGGGCCGGAGCAGGGATGCGAGGGTCGGCGGTAACCGGTGGTCGCAGTGGCCTGGTGAGCTCGCGGATGTGCCACGGCGCATCAGTACCGGTTCCCCGGGCGTCGAGGAATTGCGACGCCAGATCGGCCAGCCGGTCGGCGACCTCATCCACAGCAGCGACCGCTCCCCAGTGATCGCCGATGCGCAACTGAGCCAGGTCATCGCCGAGCGCCACGCAACCGAGGTCGGTGCCGCGCTTGCCGGCTCCGGTGAGCCGGTCGAGCAGATCGCCACGTCCGTCGTCGAGCGTGAACAGGAAACGCCCCGGTAGCCGGGCGAGGTCGGGATTGGCGCACAGCAGCGAGTCGAGGCGGTCGATCACCGGGCGCAGATCGGCGCGGCCACCGGCCAGGCCCGTCTGCGGTGAGGCGAGCACGTTGCGCACGAGTTCGTGCGTGCGCGTGGGGACCAGGCCGGTCGACTCGAGTGCCGCCGCGGCGGCCGCGGTCAGTTGCCCTCCGTCGCCCGGCAGCCCGCGCAGTTGCAGATTCGCCCGCCGGGTCAGGTAGATGCAACCGTCGGCGTGCTGCCGGCTGACCTCGGACAGTTGTTGCAGCGCCGCCGTGGGCAGCAGGCCACCCATCAGCCGGATGCGGATCAGCATCCCGTCGTCGGCCTGCCACGGTCGCCACACACCGGGGCACAGGTCGGCGCGTGTGCGAGTGTCGGGGTTCATCAGCGATTACGGGGTCAGCTGAGGGTGCTGACCTTCTCCATCATTGCTTGGGCGACGTCGACGGCGCTGGTGTCCGGGGTCGCCGATCCGGGATCGGTTGCTTGCCGGTCGCCGAAGAAGACGATCTCGACCTCGACAATGCAGTTCAACCGGACGCCGATGGCACGGGCCTGGGGCGTGGGCTGCAGGGCCGGCATGTTGGGCAGCGTCGCGGTCGCGGTATTCGATGCTGCGACAACGGAATTCAGAGTCCGAATGTCGTCTATCATCGTCGTCGTGCTTATCGGACCGGTCTCTTCGGTGGTGGTCTGACCTTTGCACCGCTGCCACTGTTGGGGGAACTTCGCGAACAACGCCTGCGCCTGCTCCACCGACGGCAACGCGACTACGCCCTCCATGACACTGATCACCTGAGCCGGGTTGCCATCGTTCCACCACGACACCGATGCCACATTCTGCACATCGGCGGAGTCGTACACGCTCTTCTGCAGCATTGCGGAGACGCCCACGCAGTCGGCCGATTCCGCGGGGACCTCTCGCTCATCGAGCCTGTCGGCCCCGCCGAATTTCGCGGGCTGATGCGCGACGAACGGCTGGCCGAGCATCCGCGACAGCACCTTGCCGTCGAGCAATACATGTTCGACGGTCCGGCCGGACAAGGGCCGCGGCTTCAAGTTCGGCGCCGGCTTCGCCGTGCCGGCGACGACCGACCCGCAGCCCACCGCGAACGCGGCAACCACCGTGCACGCCGTTGCCACTGCGAGCCCGCGCATGGCTACTTCTTGTTGCCTTTGTCTGCCGCGGAGTCCGTAGACAGCGCGGCGACGAACGCCTCCTGCGGCACCTCGACCCGGCCGATGGTCTTCATCCGCTTCTTGCCTTCTTTCTGCTTTTCCAGCAGTTTGCGCTTACGGGTGATGTCACCGCCGTAGCACTTGGACAAGACGTCTTTGCGGATCGCGCGAATGTTCTCGCGCGCAATGATTTTCGATCCGATGGCAGCTTGAATCGGCACCTCGAACTGCTGACGCGGGATGAGCTCCTTGAGCCGGACGGTCATCTTGTTGCCGTAGGCCGCGGCTCCGTCCTTGTGCACGATGGCGCTGAACGCGTCGACGGCCTCGCCCTGCAGCAGGATGTCGACCTTGACCAACGCAGCTTCCTGTTCGCCGGCCTCTTCGTAATCGAGGCTGGCGTAGCCGCGGGTGCGCGATTTCAGCGAGTCGAAGAAGTCGAAGATGATCTCGCCCAACGGCATCGTGTAGCGAAGCTCGACGCGCTCCGGCGACAGGTAGTCCATGCCGCCGAGTTCGCCGCGCCGGGACTGGCAGAGCTCCATGATCGAGCCGATGAATTCGCTGGGCGTGATGATCGTGGTTTTCACGACGGGCTCGTAGACGGCGCGTACCTTACCCTCGGGCCAGTCCGACGGGTTGGTGACGACCAGTTCGGAATTGTCTTCTTTGACAACGCGATACACGACGTTCGGCGACGTCGAGATCAGATCGAGGTCGAACTCGCGTTCCAGCCGCTCACGGGTGATCTCCATATGTAGGAGGCCGAGGAAGCCACAGCGGAAGCCGAACCCGAGCGCCACCGACGTCTCCGGCTCCCACGTCAGGGCCGCGTCGTTGAGTTGCAGCCGCTCCAACGCGTCACGCAGATCGGGGTAGTCGGAGCCGTCGACGGGATAGAGGCCGGAGTAGACCATCGGCCTCGGCTCGCGGTACCCGACCAATGCCTCGGTTGCACCGTTTCGGGCGCTGGTGACGGTATCGCCGACCTTCGACTGACGGACATCTTTCACGCCGGTGATGAGGTAGCCCACCTCGCCGACGCCGAGGCCGACAGAAGCCTTCGGCTCAGGAGAAACGATGCCTACTTCCAGTAGCTCGTGGGTGGAGCCGGTGGACATCATCGTGACCTTCTCGCGCGGCGTGATTTTGCCGTCCACGACCCGCACGTACGTCACCACACCCCGGTAGATGTCGTAGACGGAGTCGAAAATCATTGCCCGAGTTGGCGCGTCGGCGTCACCGGTTGGAGCAGGCACCTCGCGCACCACGTGATCGAGCAATTCGGTGACGCCCTCCCCGGTCTTGCCCGACACCCTCAGGACGTCGTCGGGCTCACATCCGATGATGTGCGCGATCTCGCCGGCGTAGCGGTCGGGGTCCGCGGCGGGCAGGTCGATCTTGTTGAGCACCGGAATGATGTGCAGGTCGCGATCCAGCGCCAGGTACAGGTTGGCCAGCGTCTGGGCCTCGATGCCCTGGGCGGCGTCAACCAGCAGCACCGCGCCTTCGCAGGCCTCCAGCGCGCGCGACACCTCGTAGGTGAAGTCGACGTGGCCGGGCGTATCGATCAGATGCAGGACATAGTCGGTGCCATCTACGTTCCACGGCAGCCGCACGTTCTGGGCCTTGATGGTGATGCCGCGCTCGCGCTCGATGTCCATCCGGTCGAGGTACTGCGCCCGCATATCCCGATCCGCGACGACACCGGTGAGCTGCAGCATCCGGTCGGCCAGCGTGGACTTGCCGTGGTCGATGTGGGCGATGATGCAGAAGTTCCGAATCTGCGCCGGCGCGGTGAAGGTCTGGTCGGCGAAACTGCTGATGGGAATCTCCTGGTGAAGCCGGGCTTAGGCACTATCAGCGTATCCAGGGACAGGTGCTGCAGCACAATCGCGGGCCGGTGGGCCGAAACGAAACCCCCGGAGTTGCCTCCGGGGGTTTCGTTGTAGAGCGTGGATCAGACCGATCAGAAGTAGCCGGCCAGGTCGGACAATCCGAGCTGGAGGTAATCGGCCACCGCAGTGGTGACGCCGGAGCTCAGGAAGTCGTGAGTTCCGAACAGGTCGGCGTCGGGAAGGATTGCACCGGCATTCAACAGCGAGTAGAGCTCGACATTGGAGGCGTTGAAGAACTCAGTCAGTGCACCGTTGAACACGTCGTACGAACCCGGGTCGCCGCTGGCGCTGGAGGCTCCGAACACGAGGGAGTCGAGGGTGCTGTTCAGGTCCGTCGGGTTGATCGTATCGAAGCCCACGTTGGTGCCCACAGCCGTATGTGGCGCGATGTCGCCGAAATCACCGGCGATCTTGCCGTCGAGCTCGAACAGGTTGTTGAGTTGCACGATCTCGTTGGACTCGTAGGGAAGGATGTCAGTAGGCGCGGTCGTCGTCGTCGCCGGCGCGAAGATCGCGTCGTATCCCTTCAGGTCGCCAAGGCCGAAGTTGTAAAGGTACTGTTCGGCCTCCTGCGGGGTGCCCAGGGTCAGCGCGTGGTTGAGCGCGTTGTTTTCGATGTAGTCACCCTGGTTGGTGTCCAGGGTTCCGCCGTTCTGCGCTGCGTACGCTGCGACGTCGTAAGCGTTGTAGAACTGGGTCAGCGCGCCGTTGAACTCGCTGTAGGGACCTGAATCGCCGGAGATGCCCGCCAGAATCGGGTTTGCCCCGTAGAGGTAGGTCTCCAGGGGAGTGACTTCACCGAAGGTGGTCGCCTGCGGTACGTCTGACAAAGGGACAGAGTCGAAACCGGTGGGGGTAGTGGCCTTGGTGACTGTGTCACCCGCCAAGAGCGCGTAAAAGTCGAAGAGCGAGTTTTGCGAAGAGATCTCGCTGTCGAGAAGGGCGGTGTCCGCCGAGGCGAGCGGGGCGAACGCCAGCGCTGCTCCCGTCGCGAAGGTGGCAGCTGCCGCGATCTTACGAATGTTCATCGAATGCCTTTCAAAGCTTCCCACCGACGGCCGGGCGTACCGCCGGAGGCCCTCCCAAAACACCGCCTGGTGAAAACCTGAGAGGAACATAACAACTTCGTGAGTGATCCGGAAGGCTTAGCCCAACAAACTTTAAGGATTCAGCCGTTCGTACTAATAGCTGGTCATATCCAGCCGCCTCACGCCGTTATACAGGGCAAATACACAGAAACATGTCAGCTCCGCGACAGTTCCAACTTAGTCGGCGTGTCGGCCGGTCAGTTGGAAGAAAATTCCAACAACTGAGAAACTGTGAGCACATGGCGGGTGTCGGCCGAGAATCTGATAAGCGCCGGGCTAGTCCCTTGCTGATCCGTCCGCTGCAGCATTCGCCGAGCGCCCAGCGCAGCATCAAGATCGGCCTGGACGTGCTGGCGGGCCCGCGCGCTGCAGATCAGGCGCGGACCCGCCAGGACGAGGTTGGCTGTCAGAACGAGCCGGCGTTATTACCGAACAACGAGACGATGTCGTACAGCAAATTGGCGCTGTCGGCAGTGGCGTTGCCGTGCGCGAACAACACTTCGGCCAGGTCATTGCTATAGCCGTCACCGGCGAGCGCGCTGTCGGGCGCTGCCGTGACGCCGCTGAACGGGTCGCTGACGTAGGCGACGTTGCTGTCGCCTATGGCTGACGCGGTGCTGTTGTCGGGGCCGTCGACGTAGGCATAGTTGCCGTCGCCGTTATAGGCCTCCGCATATTTGCCAAGGGTGGTGTAGCTGGTGTCGGCGATGGCGGTGTTGTTGTTGCCGTCGCCCGCGTACGCATAATCGCTCGTAGCGGAGTTGTTGCCCGAGTCGCTGGCGATGTTGCCGTTGCCCTGGATGGCGTACGCGCCGTCGTAGCTGGCGCTGTTGTTGCCGGCGTCATAGGCGGTGTCACCGTTGCCTCCGGAGCCATGGTAGAAGCCGGCGAACGCGCCGCTATTGGTCACACCTGCGCTGTTGTTGCCGAAGTCGTAGGCGGTGTCGTTGCTGTCGGTGCCGACGTCAGTGGCCCCGAACTGCAGGCTCCCATTGCCGGCGTAGGCGCCCACGTTTTGCGTCAAGTAGCCGGAGCCGTTGTTGCCGACGTCGACGGCGGTGTCGTAGTTGTTGCCGGTGGCACCGTCTGCCAACGAGCCGGCCTCGGCGTTGGCGTCGGTGCCGCTGGCGAGGGCGTAGTCGCCGGTGCCGCCCCCGGAGCCGGCGAAGGCGCCGGTGCCGTAGGCCGAGGCGGAGCCGCCGATGCCGAAGGCCTCGGCGCGGGCCCCGTCGCCGTAGGCGATCGCCAGGCTGTAATCCCCGGTGGTGGTCTCGGCGTTGGCGCTGCCACCGCCGTCGTAGATGGTGTAGCCGTCGAACGAGATCTCCAGATCTATAGGTGTCGCCGAGGCGGGGGAGGCCACACTCAGGAGTGTATCGATCGTCGACGCCGCGTCGCTGGATGACGTATCGGCCGCGGCCAGCGGCGCGAACGCGAGTGCAGCCCCGGTCGCGAAGCCTGCGGCCGCGGCAATTCTGCGGATGTTCATGTCATGCCTTTCAGGGTGTGTGTTGCCGGCGGTGCGGCAGATATGGCCGGAGGTCCGGCGATGGGTCGATATGCGGTCATCGCACCGCTCGGCTCAGAGTCCGGCGAACAGGTCACCGGTCACCGGAATGGAGAACAGAATCTCGCCTCCCGAGCCCAGGACGTTGATCGCGTCGACGGGCGCGGCCGCGTCCGGCAGATCCAGGTACTGAATGCCGAACTCGATCGCGGACGGATCGGTATACGGGCTGGCAAGCGACGGGTCGTACAGGAGCACATCGTTGATGTTCTGGGTCGGCTCCGCTGCGCCCGTTGCTTCGAACGGTGTGTTCTCGTAGATGTTGTAAAGACCCAGATTTGTATCTTCTGCGGCGCTGAACGTGGTGGGCTCGACGATGCCGTTAATCGCGCCACTGTCACTCGCTTCGCCTTGCGTGAACACATCGCTGAAAACGAGACTTGGGTTGATACCTGGGAATTCGTAGAGATTGATCTGAAATGGATCGCCGTCAGTAGTCGTGTTGAATTGGTCGCCCAGCAGATCGGTGTACGTGCCATTCTGCTCATAGGCTTGCTCGATGAAGAACGGGGCAATGCCCAATGACTGGGGGTCGATCTCGCCGCCGCCTACCGGCAGCACGGGCAGATCGACCGTGTCGGCGTTGGCCGCCGGGCTGGTTGCAGTCAGCGCAAGGATGCCGGCGGCTGCAGCGCCGGCCAGCGTCAGGCACGCCTTAATGCGGCGGGTGAGGGACCTGGGGTGCTCGAGATTGTAGATAGTGACCAGGCTTTCGGCCTGCTGGGTGCTCACGTTGGCGCTCCGTTCGGGACAGGGACGGATGAGTTGGCTCCAAGCACTTGATGTGCAAATGCTTAAACAAGCCTGAGGGATTCCTGCGTGGTGAATCAATAAGGGGTTTCCCTACTCTTTTGAACCCCGCCGGCTGGCGGCACGACCCCGCCGATCCGTCCTATGCTGCGAAGATGGCGTCAGGGTGGAGGACGTTCCAGCGACTCGCTGAGAATCTGGTGTTCGGCGAGGCGCCCAAGCTGATTCGTCAGCTGCAGCAGTCGCCGACTGTCCGGCGCAGCATCAAGATCGGTCTCGACGTACTTGCGAGCACCGCATCCGAGCCGCCGGCCGAGATCACTGAGGGACGGCCGGTGACCCGCACCAGCGTGCCAACGGCGCACCGGGCCCGGAAGCTGATCTACGCACCCGACTTGGACGGTCGTGCAGATCCGGGCGAGGTCGTGTGGACCTGGGTGACGTACGAGGAAGACCCGACCCGCGGCAAAGACCGCCCGGTGCTGGTCGTCGGCCGCGACCACGCCACCCTGCTCGGCTTGATGTTGTCGAGCCAGGAACGCCATGCCGCCGACCGGTCGTGGGTGGGGATCGGCAGCGGCAGCTGGGACGGCGAGGGCAGACCCAGTTGGGTGCGACTAGACCGCGTGCTCGACGTTCCGGAGGAGAGCATCCGTCGCGAAGGCGCGATTCTCGAGCGCGCCATCTTCGATGAGGTGGCCGCCCGGCTGCGTCGCGACTACTCCTGGAGCTGAGCTACCCCTGGGTGATGTAGGACTGCAGCTGCTCGTGCTCGCTTTCCAGCTCCTGCATCCGCGTCTTGACGACGTCGCCGATGCTGACGATGCCGATCAGCTTGCCGTCCTCGAGCACCGGCACGTGCCGCACCCGGTTCTCGGTCATCAGCAGCGTGAGGCTGTCGACCGTGTCTTCCTTGCTGCAGGTCGAGAGCACCGACGTCATGATCTTCTCGACCTGCCGCGACAGCACCGACGCCCCATGGGTGTGCAGCTGTCGCACCACGTCACGCTCAGAGACGATGCCTTTGATGCCGTCAGGCCCGGCCACGACCATGGCGCCGATGTTGTGTTCGGCGAGCCCCGCGACCAGCTCAGCAATCGTCGCGTCGGGGTTGATCGTCACCACCGCGCCGCCTTTGCCGCGCAGCACATCTGCTATCCGCATGAAGCCTCCCGCCGAGTGTGATCAGGTTCACATCCAGGCTACGGCGATATCGGCGGGCGCGTAAGTAGCTGACCAAAGTCGGCGAAACTGCCAGCTCAGACAGCCGCTGCAGCTTCGATTCGGGCGTGTCGGCAACCGCGCGCCGGCTAGGGCTAGGCCAAGCGGGTGATTTCGACGACCACGTCGAGATCGGTGGCACCTTGCCCGTGGTAGATGCCCTTGAGCGGGGACACGTCGGAGTAGTCACGGCCAACCCCGACGGTGATGTACTGCTCGTTGATTTCGGAGTCGTTGGTGGGATCGTGATCCCACCAACTTCCGGTCCAGGCCTGGATCCAGGCATGGCTCTGCCCGTCTACGGTCTTCCCGATCGCCGCGTCAGCGTCGGGATGGTGGTATCCAGACACGTAGCGCGCGGGAATTCCCATGCTGCGCAACACCATCAGCGACAGGTGGACGAAGTCCTGACAGACCCCCTTGCCTTCGCGTAGGGCGTCCGAACCCGAGGTGTGCACGCCGGTGCTGCCCTTGACGTAATCCAATTCGCCACGCACCCAGTCGGCGGCCGCGATTACGGCGTCGGCGGGTTCGTGTTCTCTGGCGATCCGCTTACCCACGGCCGCAACACGTTTACTCACCGGGGTGTAATCGGTCGGGCTCAGCAACTCGTCATACCGATCGATCACGGCCTCTTGCTTCAGGTCAGCCCAGGACAGCTTCTCGGTCACCGGGTCGGGCCGCTCGGTCTCGACTATCGACGCGGAAGTCACCGTCAGCTCCGTATGCGGCGCGTGCAGGTCGAACGCCGTCACCGCAGTACCCCAATAGTCGATGTACCGGTATGACCTTGTGGCAGGCAGGGTTTCGACGCGATTGAGGACAACATTTTGCCGCGAGTCTGACCGTGGGGTGAGCCGGGCCTCATTGTAGGAGGCCGTGGCCGGCGACGGGTAGGCGTAGCCGGTCGCGTGAAGAACGCGGTTACGCCACATCAGTTCTTCTCCTGCCCCGCCACCAGCGGATCACGATAACCGGCGTCTGACCAGGCAACCCACGGCACGGCGTGGAAGTACTGCGTTGCCAAGGCTTCTCCGACATCGAAGCACGACTTCTGCAAGCCGGCCAAGCGCATTTCGAGGGATTCGAGCAGAACCCCCGGGCGGACGAATTCCAGCTCGCTGCGCGCCCGTCCCAACAGGCGCTGGGCCTCGGAGGTGGCGCCGACGCGACTACCCCGACTGTGCAGCAGTTCGTCAAGGCTGTGCTCTGCCAACTTCAGCGAGTAGAAGATCGAGCGCGGGAAGAGGCGGTCCAGGAGGATGAACTCGACAACCCGATTCGCATCCAGCACACCACGATACGTACGCAGATAGGTGTCATGCGCGCCCGCGGAGCGGAGCACGGTCACCCATGCCGGGGACACCGCGCTGTCGCCGACTCGGGACAGCAACATCCGCACAGTCATGTCCACCCGTTCGATCGCGCGACCGAGCACCATGAAGCGGTAACCGTCGTCTCGGGACAGAGTCGAGTCGGCAAGCCCGGCGAACATCGCGGCACGACCTTCGATGAACGATAAAAACTCATGCGGCCCAAGCCGTTTGGCTGCCCGCTCACGCTCTCCCAGCGCATTGAAGGTGGTGTTGAGGCACTCCCAGGTCTCGGTGGACGTTACCTCTCGGGCCGACCTGGCGTTTTCCCGCGCGGCCGTGATGGCGTCGACGATCGAGGAGCCGTCACCCGGGGCGTTGTGACTGAACGCCACCAAGTCGGTCAACGACCAGACGTCGAGCTCGGTGTCGGGAGGTTCGATTCCCAACACCTGCAACAGCACTCGTGAGGTGTGGTCCGGGTCGACGCTGGAATCCTCCAGCAGTTGGTGGACGGTGACGTCGAGGATGCGCGCCGTGTCGTCGGCCCGCTCGACGTAGCGTCCGATCCAGTACAGCGCCTCGGCATTCCGTGCGAGCATCAGCGAATCACCACCTGCTGTTGTAGCTGCTGCTGTTGACCGGGCTGTTGTTCCATCACCGGTTCGGACTTCGTCTGCCGCTGCTGCTGGAATTGCTTCTGCGACTGCGACTTGTCGCCGTCCGCCTCGCCGTTGGACGACGTGGCCGCTTTGGGCAGTTTCTTCACCACCTCGGCGGCGCCGAGCTCGCGGTCGGCGCCCGACGTGCGCGACGCCAACACCCAGGTGTCCTTGGACCCGCCGCCCTGGCTCGAGTTCACCACCCGCGACCCTTCGACCAACGCCACCCGGGTCAGCCCGCCCGGTAACACCCACACGTCGTCGCCGTCATTGACCGCGAACGGCCGCAGGTCGACGTAACGGGGCGTGAGCGCGTCGCCCACCTGCGTCGGAACGGTCGACAGCTGCATCATCGGCTGGGCGATCCAGCCCCGCGGGTCGTCGCGGATGCTCTTGCTGATCGCGTTCAGCTCTTTGGTAGATGCTTCCGGACCGAAGACGATGCCGTAGCCACCCGAGCCCTCGACGGGTTTGATCACCAGCTCATCGACCCGGTCGAGCACCTCTTCGCGCTCGTCGTCCAGCCAGCACCGGAACGTGTCCACGTTGGCCAGCAGCGGCTTCTCGCCCAGGTAGTACTCGATGATGGTCGGCATATAGGTGTAGACAAGTTTGTCGTCACCCACCCCGTTGCCGATCGCGCTGGAGATCACCACGTTGCCCGCGCGAGCCGCGTTGAGCAGGCCCGCGACGCCAAGCACCGAATCGGGGCGGAAGTGCATCGGGTCCAGGTAGATGTCGTCGATGCGCCGGTAGATGACATCGACCTGCACCTCACCCTCGGTGGTGCGCATGTAGACCTGATTGTCCCGGCAGAACAGATCGCGGCCTTCGACGAGCTCGACGCCCATCTGACGGGCCAGCAACGAGTGCTCGAAATACGCCGAGTTGTAGACGCCGGGGGTCAGCACCACCACGGTCGGATCGGCCTCGTTGGTGGCCGCGGACTTGCGTAGCGCCCGCAGCAGGTGCGCTGAGTAGTCGTCGACGGCGCGGACTCGGTGGCTGGCGAACAGGTTCGGGAAGACCCGCGCCATCGTGCGACGGTTCTCCATCACATAGGACACCCCCGACGGTGACCGCAAATTGTCCTCGAGCACCCGCCAGGTGCCCTTCTCGTCCTTGATCATGTCGATGCCCGCGACGTGGATGCGCACGCCGTTGGGCGGGACGATGCCGACAGCTTGGCGGTGGAAGTGCTCGCAGGAGGTGATCAGCCGGCGCGGAATCACGCCGTCGCGCAGGATCTCCTGGTCGCCGTAGATGTCGTCGAGGTACGCCTCGAGGGCTTTGACGCGCTGGGTGATTCCGCGCTCCAGCCGAGTCCACTCGGCGGCCGAGATGACGCGCGGGACCTGGTCCAGCGGAAACGGCCGCTCCTGGCCGGACAGCGAGAACGTAATGCCCTGGTCGACGAACGCCCGGGCCAGCGCCTCGGCCCGGTCGTAAAGGTCGGCAGCATCCGACGGTGCCAGTTCCTTGTAGATGCCTTTGTACGGTCCGCGGACGTTGCCCTGCGCGTCGAACATCTCGTCGAACGCTTCCAGATAACACCCCTGGGCCGTGTTGTAGCCATCGAAGATGGCCTCGTAGGGCGGCGGCGACTGCGGCTTGCTGCGCTGTTGGCGTTTGGTTTCTCCAGGCAAGGTTCGAAGGGCCACTGTGCCATGCTGCATCAAAACGTCCTGCTCCGCAGGTCCGGGGTCTTCGCTTTGGATGAAGGCATCGGGGACTGATACCCTGGGCAGTCGTCGCTTAAGCGTTGAACCGCTGGAGCAAACCGTGACAACACAAGCCATTCAGATTTACGAAGGAATTACGCGTGGCCAACATCAAGTCGCAGCAGAAGCGCAACCGCACCAACGAGCGCGCCCGGCTGCGCAACAAGTCGGTGAAGTCGTCGCTTCGCACGGCTGTCCGCCACTTCCGTGAAGCCGCCGAGGCCGGCGAGAAGGACAAGGCCGCCGAACTGCTGGTCTCCACCAGCCGCGAGTTGGACAAGGCCGCCAGCAAGGGCGTCATCCACAAGAACCAGGCCGCGAACAAGAAGTCCGCGCTCGCCCACGCACTCCACAAGCTCGGCAGCTAGTCAGCGACGAGCTCAGCGACCTTTCGCACCGCCGCTTCCAGGGCATAGCTCGGGTCCGCAGCGGCCCCTTTCACGTCGGCGTTCAGTGCCGCCACCAGCCGCATCGCGGTAGCCACCGAGTCGCGTGACCAGCGCCGGGCCTGCTTCTGCGCTTTCTGCACCCGCCAAGGCGGCATCCCCAACTCTGACGCCAGCCGGTAGGGGTCTCCCGACAGCGACCCGACTCGCCCGATGCTGTGCACGGCCTCGGCCAGCGCGTCGGCCAACACGACGTGCGGCTCGCCGGCCAGCATGGCCCAGCGCAGCGCCTCGACGGCGCCTTCGACGTCACCCACGACGGCCTTGTCGGCGATGTCGAACCCTTTCACCTCGGCCTTGCCGTGGTGATAGCGCCGGACCGCCGCGACGTCGACGTGCCCACCGGTATCGGCGACCAATTGTGAACAGGCCGAAGCCAAGTCGCGCACATCAGAGCCGACCGCATCGAGCAGCACGTTGAGCGTGTCGTCGTCGACCTTGACCTTCAGCGCGCGAAATTCCTTACGCACGAAGTCAAACCGCTCGCCGGCCTTGGTGATCCGCGCACAGGGATGCACCTGTGCGCCCAGCGCTTGCAGCTGATTGGCCAGCGCTTTGGCGCGCCCGCCCCCGGAGTGCACGACGACCAGTTCGGTGCCGGCGGGCACATCCGCGGCAGCCTTGGCGATCAGCTCGGCGGCTTCTTTTCCGGCCTCACCGGCAGATTCCAGGACGACGACGCGCTCGTCGGCGAACAGCGACGGGCTTAGCAGTTCAGCCAGTTCGTACACCCCGACATCGCCGGCTCGTACCCAGTCGACCGGAACGTCGTCGGTGCCGGCGCGTGTGCGTGCCGACCGCAGCACATCCGCGACGGCGCGCTCGACGAGCAGTGCTTCATCTCCCAGTACGAGATGCACTGCCGATTCCTGCTGGCTCACCGGTTGATCGTGTCATGTTCGGCCGACAGGCCCACCGATACCCGCCAGCAGACCGGACAGCGACCAGGCCAGCAGCGCGCACGCTGCCAGCGCCATCCCCGTCCGAAACCACCGCCACCGCCACAGCAACACCGTCAGCACTCCCCCGGCGCCGACGAGCATCACACCGGAAAGCCCCGAGGGCACCGGCACGCTCGCACCGGGCACGCTCGCCGCCCAATGCGCGATCCGCAACAGCCACCACAGTTCCGGGCCGGTGAATCGGATCAGCAGCTGCGCCCCGGCCGGCCAGAACAGGCATAGTGCGGCCGCCGCGCTGCCCAGCACGGTGATCGGAGCGATCAGCGCCGCCACCGCCAGGTTGGCCGCCGCGGACACCAGGCTGAGCCGGCCGGAGATACCGGCGATCAGTGGCGCCGTCACCAACTGTGCCGCACACGCCACACAGACGGCGTCCGCGAGTGACTTGGGCCAGCCCGCCCCCACCAGACGTCGCGACCAGATCGGCGCGATGATCACCAGCGCCGCCGTCGCCACCACCGACAAAGCCAGCCCGACATCCACGGCCAATTGCGGCGCGATGACCATCAACAGCAACACGGTGGCCGCGAGCGCCGGAATCGCCTGCCGGCGCCGCGACGAGAGCACACCAACCAAGGCGATCGCGCCCATCACCGCCGCGCGCAGCACGCTTGCCGAGGGCTGCACCACCACGACGAACAACGCCAGAGCGACGCCCGCCAGAGCGACCGCTGCCCGCGGGCCGATCAGGCGTGACGAGAACAACACCGCCCCGCAGACGATCGTGACGTTGGCCCCCGACACCGCGGTCAGGTGCGTCAAACCCGCCGTGCGGAATTCCTGGCCGGCGACCCGGGTGACGGTCGACATGTCACCGAGCACCAGCGCCGGCAGCATCGCCGCCTGGTCGGCGGGCAGCACGCGACGGGCCGCGTCAGCGAACCCGGCCCGAACTGCATACGCGGCGCGGTTCAGCGGCCCGGCGCGACCCAGCGTCGGCGCACCGGTTGCGGTGATGACAGCCACGCTCAAGTCTCGACGCGTGGGGGCGGTGATCCGCGCGCGGAAGCGCATCGGCTGACCGACCATGACCGCGCCGAAGTCGCGCACCGGCGCGAAAACCACAGCGCGGCCCGATGTCTCGTCGCGTCCGAGCTGCCTTAGCCTGGCGCGGAACAACAGCCGACTGTGACCGACCGACACCGCGCTTTCGGTCGGTGTGACGGCGACCTCCACGGTGGTACCGAATGCCGCCGTGATCGGGTGGTGCGCGACTGCGTTGGCGCGCATCGCGATTGCGAATCCGAAACCCGCACCGACAACGCCCGCAGCAGTCACACCGACGCCGATCGCCCGGATCCGGGGACGCCGCGGCCCGAACCGCCACAGCAGCGCGCCGGACATACCGGCGACAAGAAACACCGACCCGACGAGCGTGCCGATCGGCCAGACGATTCCGGCGGCGGTCACGATCCAACTCGTCAGCGCCGACGGCACCAGACGTGCATCCAACCTGGCTGCAGCGGGATCGGTGGTGGATGGTTGCGCCACCGGCCTCAGACACGGACCAGCGGGCGCAGTTTCTCCAGTCGCCCGGGGCCGATGCCGTCGACCTCGCCCAGTTGGTCGACGCTGGTGAACTTGCCGTTGGCCTGCCGCCAGGAAACGATCGCCGCAGCCATCACCGGCCCTACGCCGGGCAGGGTGTCCAACTGCTGCACGGTCGCGGTGTTCAGGTTGATCATCTGCGCCGGCCCGCCCTTGGCCGGGCGGGATGCCGAGCTGGTCGGAACGGGGGCGGTCGATCCGGGGCTCACCGAACTGCCCAACACCGCGGGCTGGCCTTTGACCGGTGCCAGCCCGACCACGATCTGCTCACCGTCGTCCACCTGGCGGGCCATGTTGAGCCCGATGGTGTCGGCGCCGTTCGTCGTGCCCCCCGCCGCTTTCAGCGCGTCGGCAATTCGCGAGCCGGGCGGCAGCGTGACAAGCCCCGGCGTGCGCACTAGGCCCACGACACTGACCACCACCGGCTGGTTCGGATGCGCGGCAGGGCTCGGACTGCGACTCGCGGTGGCTGCCATGTCGACGGGCGGCAGCTTCGCCGACGCCACCGGCGCGGGCTGTTCGCGCATCAGCGTGAAGATGGTGACCAGTACTGCGATGGCTGCGACCGCAGCCAACGCGATAACCCCGGCGCGGCCGGGATCGGCGCGCACCTTGGCCAGCCAGCCGTCGCCCTGTGCCGAACCGTCCGGAAGCCAGCGCGGCAAAAGCGAGTTGGGGTCGGCATCGGCGTCATCGCCGGCGCCGGTGTCGCGGTCGGATTGCCCGACCGGGCTCGGTTGAGCACCGAGTCGCCGGCGCAATCGCTCGGCGGGCAGTTCTGTTGGCATGTGCTCGACGGTAGGGCTGCCCTCTGCCGAGTGAGCGCCGTCGCGGTGCTCGCCGAGTGCCCGTTGTGGATGGGGCGGCGACTGTGGATGAACGCTGAGCGACGAGCCGCCTGACTGGTTGGTTGGGCAGCCGGATAACGTGCATACAGGACCGTCTGATCCAACAGAGGAGACTGCCGTGCAACTGGCGCTCACAAAGGACGAAGCCGCCTTCCGCGACGAGCTACGCACCTTTTATACGACGAAGATCCCCGCGGAAATCCGCGAGCGGACCCGCTCGGGCGAAGGCCTTGACCGCGACGATCTCGCGACCAGCCACAAGATCCTCCACGAGCACGGCCTCGCGGTTCCCCACTGGCCCGTCGAATGGGGCGGCAAGGACTGGACGCCGGCCCAGCACCAGATCTGGCTCGACGAGATGCAACTGGCCTCCGTGCCGGAGCCGCTGAACTTCAACGCGAAGATGGTCGGCCCGGTCATCGCCGAGTTCGGGTCGCAGGAGATCAAGCAACGCTTCCTGCCGCCCACGGCTGCCCTGGACATCTGGTGGTGCCAAGGCTTCTCCGAGCCCGAAGCCGGTTCGGACTTGGCCTCGCTGCGCACCACCGCGCTGCGCGACGGCGACAGCTACGTCGTCAACGGGCAGAAGACCTGGACCACACTCGGCCAGTACGCGGACTGGATTTTCTGCCTGGTGCGCACCGACCCGCAGGCGCCGAAGAAGCAGGCCGGCATCTCGTTCCTGCTCATCGACCTGGACACCCCCGGGATCACGATGCGACCGATCAAGTTGATCGACGGCAGCGTCGAGGTCAACGAAGTCTTCTTCGAGGACGTCCGGGTGCCCGCCGATCAACTTGTCGGCGAAGAGAATCAAGGCTGGAGTTATGCGAAGTTCCTGCTGGGCAACGAGCGGACCGGGATCGCCCAGGTGGGCCGCACCAAGGTCAAGCTCGCTGACGTGAAAAAGCGTGCCGCCGAAATCGGTCTGCTCGACGATCCGCTGTTCGCCGCGCGGGTCGCCGAAGCCGAGAACGACTTGTTGGCACTCGAACTGACCCAGATGCGGGTCACGTCCGGATCGACGGACGGCAAGCCCAATCCGGCGTCCTCGGTGCTCAAGCTGCGCGGCAGCCAGTTGCAACAGATCGCCACCGAATTGCTTGTCGAGGTCGCCGGACCCGATTCGTTGCCATTCGACGCCGGCGACGAGATCGCTTCCCCGGCATGGGCACAGGGCAGCGCGCCGCACTACCTGAACTACCGCAAGACGTCGATTTACGGCGGTAGTAACGAAGTGCAGCGCACCATCATCGCGTCGACCATTCTCGGCTTGTAAGACAGGAACTGACATGGACTTTCAACTCAGCGAAGAACAGACGCTGCTGCGCGACACCACCCGCGACCTGCTGGCGCGGAGCTACGACGCCGAAAGCCGCATCAAGGCCGTCGACTCCGAGTTGGGCTGGAGCCGCGAGGTGTGGACACAGCTGGCCGAAACCGGGATTCTGGGACTCGGATTCGACCCCGACGAGGCCGGGCAGATCGAAGTGATCACGGTGCTCACCGAAGTCGGTCGCCGGCTGGCACCCGAACCCATCGTGCACGCCGCGCTGGGGCCCGGCGCGATCATCGCCGAGGTCGGCACCGACGCCCAGAAGGAACTGCTCGGCGAGGTCGCCGAAGGTCAGCGGTTGCTGGCTTTCGCACACCTGGAACCCGGCGCGCGCGGCACTTCGGCCGACACGGTCGCGACAACGGCTGTGCAACAAGGTGATTCGTGGGTGCTGACCGGGCGCAAGAACCCGGTGCTTGCCGGCGACTCGGCCGACACCCTGGTCGTCAGCGCGAAGCTGCCCGACGGCGGAGTCGGTTTGTTCCTGGTCGACGGAGAAGCGGTCAGCCGGCACCCGTACCGCACCTTCGACGGTCAGCGCGGCGCGCAGATCGACCTGGACAACGCCCCCGGCGAGCCCCTCGGCGACGCGGTGGACGCGTCGACCGCGATCAGCAACGGCATCGTTCGGATCCAGTCCGCTTTGGCCGCAGAGGCGGTGGGCGCGATGGAAGAGGCGTTACGACTGACGACCGATTACCTCAAGCAACGCAAGCAGTTCGGCGTCACCCTGAACACCTTCCAAACGCTGACGCAGCGTTCGGCCGACATGTACGTATCGCTGGAGTTGGCCCGCAGCATGAACCTCTACGCCGGGCTCTCGGTTGCCGACGGCAACTACGATCCGGTCATTGCGGCGCGCGCCAAGCTGCAGATCGGCCGCTCGGGCCGCCACATCAGCCAGGAGGCGATCCAGCTGCACGGCGGCATCGGAATGACCAATGAATATCCGGTCGGCCACTACGCGGCGCGGCTGACAGCGATCGACCACACCCTGGGCTCTGCCCAAGACCAGCTGCATGTGTTGATCGATCAGGTCGGCGACTACGAAGTCGTCACGATCGCTGTAACGCCTCGCCTGCAAGACAGCGTCATGGAACTAGAGCACGGCTCTCCCGGCGCACGGCAGTCGATCTCAGCCCTGCTCAGAACCGAACCCGACGCCTCGCTGCACAGATTCCACGTCTCCGCGTGCGCCTCAACAGACTCCGGCTCCGCGCTCGCTTCTGCCGGCGCTTCCGAAGGTGCCGGCTCGCCCTCCGCATCCGGCATCTGAGCCGCCAGGTACTCACCCAGCCCGCCGATCGTCGGGTAGTCGAACACCGCGGTGGCGTTGATGGTGAACTTGCCACCGAACTGGCTGTGCAACCGGTTGCGGAGCTCGACCGCCATCAGCGAGTCGGTGCCAAGATCCAGGAAGCGGCTGGTCGGGGCGGGCGGCTGCGCGAGCCGCAGGAAGCCCTGCACTTCGCGCTGCAGGAATTCGGTGATGAACGTCGCCCGCTCCGACACCGGGAGTTCCTGCAGTTGCTTGAGCAACTCGCTGTCGACCACCTCGGCCATCTCACTGGGCAACACCAGATCCAGGATCGGTGGCCGCGAGCTGCCCATGACTTTCGCCGCCCGCGCCCAGTTGGCCTTGAGCACCGTCGCCTGCCCGGTGCCGTTGGCGACCACCTCGGCGAGCGCACCCAGCGCCCCTGCTGCGTCTAGCGGAAGCAACCCTTGGGCACTGATGTTGGAGCTAGCGGCCTCCGAGGAGGCCATACCGGCCCCGCCCCAGGGTCCGAAGTTGATCCCGGTCGCTGGCAGGCCGTGCGCCTTGCGGTCCGCGATCAGTCCGTCGAGCACCGCGTTGGCCGTCGAGTAGTTGGCCTGTCCGGGCGGGCCGAGCAGGCTCGACACCGACGAGGACACGATGAAGAATTCGAGCTTGTCGTTCCTGGTCAACCTGTCGAGGTAGAACGCGCCGAACGCCTTGGGCGCCAACGTCGTCCGGAATCGGTCCAGGTCCTGCTGGTTGAGCAGTGCGTCGTCGAGCACACCGGCCAGGTGCGCGACTCCCGCGAGCGGAGGCAGCTCCGTGCGAATGCGCTCCAGCAGCTTCTCGACGTCCGACTCCTCGCCTACGTCGGCCGAGAAGGTGTGGATACGGGTCTTGTAGCGCTCGGTGATCTCCTCGATCGTCCTCTGCGCCTCCGCATCCGGCTCACGTCGACTGGTCAGCACGATGTCACCGGCGCCGCGCTGCGCCAGGTATGAGGCCGTGCTCAGACCGATGGCCCCGAGACCACCGGTGATCAGGTAGCTCCGGTCGGGCCGCGGTGCAAGTGGATTCGGCATCTGGCAGACGATCTTTCCGATGTGCCGGGCCTGCTGCATGCGACGGAACGCCGCTCTTGCCTCGGTCAGCGGGTAGACCTCGGCGGGCAGTGGTGTCCACTCCCCCTTGGCCAGCCCTTCGGACACCTCGGTGAGCAAGTCGCGAATGCGGTCCGGCTCTTGGAACATCACCGTGTCCAACGCGACGATCTCGTAGGCGATGTCGGGTCGGGCCTCGGCCATCTGCTCAGGAGTCCAGATGTCGCGCTTGGCGATCTCGGCGAAGCGGCCGTTCTTGGCGGTGGCCCGGACGGTCGCCTCGACGAACCCTTCGCTGGTCAGGGAGTTGAGTACGACGTCCACGCCGGCACCGTCGGTGTCCGCGAGGATCTGGTCGGCGAAATCGGTTGTCCGCGAGTCGTACACATGCTTCACGCCGAGCTTGCGCAGCGTAGCCCGCTTGAAGGTGCTCGCCGTGGCGTACACCTCTGCACCGTGCTGTTGCGCCATCTGGATGGCGGCCAGTCCGACACCACCACTGGCGGCGTGGATGAGCACCTTGTCGCCAGGATTCAGCCCCGACCAATCGAACGAGAGCCGAACCGTGAGCGCCGCGGCCGGAATGGTCGCGGCCTCGACCGCGCTCACCCCGTCCGGGATCGGGGCCAGGAACTGGGCCGGCACGTTGAATCGGCTGGCGAACGCACCCTGCATCGAGCCGTAGACCCGCTGACCGACCTCCAATCCGGTCACACCCTCGCCCAATTGGGTGACGGTGCCGGCGAAGTCGCCACCGACCGGTCCCGGGTCACCCGGGTAGAGGCCCAATACGTTGAGCACGTCGCGGAAGTTCAGGCCCGCGGCCTCGACCCGTACCTGGACGTAGCCTTCGTCAGGCGGCAGCACTTCCTTCTCGGTCAGACGCAGGTTGTCGATCGCGCCGCGCTCCGTGGGAAGCAGGGCGTAATCGTCGGCGCGCGGCACGTTGAGGTGTCCGCTACGCGACCACTGCAGCAACCGCGATGCCAACGCTTTTCCTTGGCGCACCGCGATTTCCGGCTCGTCGATAGGTGTACTGAGCAGACCGGTCAGCAGCTGCACCGCCTCTGGCGATCCGTCGACATCGACCAGCTTGCTGCGCAGACCGGGCTCTTCGTTGAGTATGGTGCGCCCGAGTCCCCACAATGCGGCCTGCACCGCGTCGACCGGCTCACCGGACTCGGTCGCCACCGCACGTTCGGTGACGATCCACAGCCCACCGGGCAGCTTCACCGAGTTGTCGGCCTGCGCGGTGTGCACCGCGCTCAGCAGATTCTCGACCTCGGCCTCCAGTCGGCTGATCTGCATGGGTGTCGACTCGTGCGGCTTGGGCCCGGAGCTGCGCCAGACGATGCCGGCGTACGGCATGCCCTTCTCGTGCGCTTGGGCCAGCACCTGACCCAACAGCTCGGTGTCGGAAGCCCGGTCGAACGGGATGCAGCCCGGTAGCGCAGCCGCCAGTTCGCTGAACCCGGCGACCAGCCATGTGCCACTTGGGGTTTCGGCCTGCTCGCGCGGCGCAATCGCCGCACCTCGTGCCAGCCGAGGGTGTACAGCAGCCGGGTGGCGTCGCCGCCGAGCCCGCGCAGCAAGGCCTCTCGTGGCGCCCGCTTGACGGTGAACCCTTTGATCCCGCCCAAAAGGCGGCCGTCTCGATCGATGTAGTCGAGATCGAAGACCTGAGTCTCGCTGTCGAGTTCGCCTGCGTGCCATTTCGCGCGGCAGTAGAACCGGCGAGGCATCTTCTCCCGCAGCGTCACTCGCTCGTAGCGCAGCGGCAAGAACAAGCCGTTGACGCCCTGTTCGGCTGCGCGCAACGCCGGGAACGCGGGGAAGGCGACACCGGTGCACAGATCCATCAGAACCGGGTGCATCGGCTCGGTACCCAGATTCTCGGACAATTCTTCGCCGACGGAGATGTCGCCGATCGCCTCGCCCTCACCCAGCCAGAGCGACTTCAGTGACCCGGACCAGTTCGGCCCCCACGACAATTCCATGTCGTCGAAGGTCTCGAACAGCTCTTGCGGACGCATGCGCTCCATCCGCTCGATCGCGGTGTCAACCGGCTCCACAGAGTCGGCAGCCGGGTCCTCTTCTTCAACGCCCGGCACTGCGGTCCCATCGGCGTTCAACGACCAGTCGGAGTCTTTGACGCCGAACGGGCGGCTGTGCACCTGGAATTTCCAGCCGGTGCCTTCGTCGAGCGGATGCAGCGTCAGCTGCACCTCACGAGAAGCCTTCTCCGGCAGAATGATCGGCTCGTAGAAGAAGACCTCTTTGACGTGTGCCGGTGTACCGACCGCGGCCAGAGCCATCGCGGCATACGTGGCGCCGGGCACGACGACGGTGCCGTAGATGACGTGGTCAGACAGCCACGGCTGCGACCTGACCGACAGTCTGCTGGTGTAGACGGAGTCGCCGGAAGCGAGATCCTTTCCGCTGCCGAGGAGTCCGGACATCGCAGGACCGTCGACGGTGATCGCCGAGCTCTTGGGCCAGAAACGACGGCGCTGGAACGGATACGTCGGCAGTTCCAGCCGGCGGCCGTGCTGCTGGTGCAGCGCGGCGAACGTGGGCCGGTGTCCGCTGACGTAGGCGTTGGCCAACGCATCGGCGATCTGGCCGCGGTCACCGACACCCTTACGCAGCGACACGATCGCCCGTGGCGCGGCCAGATGCTCCGGCCAGACCTGCACAGCGGCCCCGGTGAGCACCGGTTGCGGGCCGATCTCCATCAGCACCGAGCAGCCCAGCGCCGCAACGGTACGAACGCTTTCGGCGAACTGCACCGGCTGGCGGGAATGCCGCCGCCAGTACTGGGCATCCAGCGGGGTTTCCGTCGTCAGGATGGCACCGGTGCGGTTGCAGACCAACGGCAACGTCGGCACCGCGAACTCGAATTGGCTTGCGAACGATTCGAACTCACCGAGCACCGGCTCCAGCAGCTCGGAATGGAACGCGTGGCTGGTCTCCAGCCACGTGCAGCGCACACCGTCCTCGCTGAACTTGGCGACGACCTGTTCGAGGTCTTCTCCCGGACCCGAAAGCACGGTGTTGGGGCCGTTGTACGCCCCGACCGACACCTTCGGGAAATCGCCGGCAACCTGCTCGGCGAGCTTGGGGTCGGCGAATACCGCCACCATCCGGCCGCCCGCGGGCAGGCTGCCGAACAGCCGTCCACGCTCGGCCATCAGCCGTGCGCCGTCCTCGAGGCTGAACACCCCGGCGACGCACGCCGCCGCATACTGGCCCACACTGTGGCCGAGGACCACATCGGGCTCAATCCCCCATGACTGCCACAACCTGGCCAGGCCCATTTCGATGGCGAACAGCGCCGGCTGCGCGAACGACGTGTGCTTCAGCGTTTCGCCGGCCTTGCCACCGGTCTCGCGGTCGGTGGCGAAAATCACCTCCAGCAGCGGCTGCGGCAAGATCTCGCTGACTGCGTCGGCGCAAAGTTTCACAGTCTCCGCGAAAACCGGCTCAGCAGCAAACAATTCGCGTGCCATGCCGGGATACTGGCTGCCCTGGCCGGTGAAGAGCCAGGCCGTCGTCGGCCGGTCGGCGCACTCGCCACGGACCACGCCGGGACGCTGCTGACCCGCGGCCAGGTCTGCCAGGCCGGCCGTCGCGCTCTGCACGGAATCCACCACAAGCGCGGCGCGATGCTCGAAATGCGAGCGACCCACCCCGGCCGTGCGGCTCACCTCAGCGATGTCGGCGTCCGGGTTGGCGGCAAACCAGGTCCCGTAGCGCTGCGCCAGTTCCACCAGCGCCTCAGGAGAACGCGCCGACAGCGGCAGCACACTGACCAACGCGTCCTTACCCTTGGACTCCGGCGTTTCCACAGCGTCGTCGGCCGGCTGCTCGTCGATGACCGCCGACTGTGCCGCCGGAGCTTCCTCGATCAGCACGTGCGCGTTGGTGCCGGTGAATCCGAATGAACTCACCCCGGCCCGGCGCGGACGGCCGTTGGGCTCCCACGGCGTCGACTTGTCGACGACCTTCACCGGCAGTGTGCCCCAAGGGATGTGCGGTGACGGGTTGTCGAAGTGCAGGCTCTGCGGCAGTTCGCGGTTCTGCAGGGACAACACGACCTTGATCAGACCCGCGGCACCCGATGCCGATTCGGTGTGACCGATGTTGGTCTTGACCGAACCCATCAGCAGCGGCCGGTTGGCGTCGCGCCCGCCACCGTAAGCGGCACCGGCTGCCTGCACCTCGATCGGATCGCCGAGCGGAGTGCCCGTCCCGTGCGCCTCGAGGTAGTCGACGTCTCCACCGACCAGTCCGGCCCGGGCCAGTGCGGTGGAGATAAGCCGTTGCTGCGCACCACCATTGGGTACGGTCAGGCCGCTGGATGCGCCGTCCTGGTTGACCGCGGTGCCCGGGATCACCGCGGCAATCCGGTCGCCGTCGCGCTGCGCGTCGCTCAGCCGCTTGAGCACCAGGATCCCGCAGCCTTCACTGCGGACATAGCCGTCAGCCGATGCGTCGAAGGTCTTGCACTGCCCGACCGGCGACAGCATCCGGGCGCGTGAGGCAGCAACCACAGTCACCGGGCTCAGCAGGACGTTCACACCGCCGGCCACCGCGAGATCGCAGTCACCGGAGTGCAATGCCTGGACGGCCTGGTGAACGGCCACCAGCGACGAGCTGCACGCGGTGTCTACCGCAACGGCCGGTCCTTCGAATCCGAGCGCGAAGGCGACCCGGCCCGAGATCGCATTCAGCGCGTTACCGGTGATGAAGTACGGCTCGATTTTGTCGATCGACTCGGCGGACAGCAGATGCGCGTACTCGTTGGCGGCCACGCCGGCGAAGATGCCGGTTCGGCTGCCGCGCAGCGACGCCGGCGATAGACCGGCCCGCTCCAGGCCCTCCCAGACCGTTTCGAGCATCAGCCGCTGCTGCGGCTCGATCCATACCGCCTCGCGCGGCGAGATGCCGAAGAACTCCGGATCGAATCCGTCGATGCCGTCCAGGAATCCGCCGAAGCGGGTGTAGGTCTTGCCCGCGACGTCCGGGTCGGGGTCGTAGAACTCGTCGATGTCGAAGCGGTCTTCCGGGACTTCCCGGATCGCGTTTACACCGCCGGACAACAGATCCCAGAACGCTTCCGGGTTGGGGGCGCCGGGGAAGCGGCAGGACACCGCGATGATCGCGATCGCCTCGTCGGAGCGGGTCGTCACCGCGGTCGCCAGGGCGGCCCCGGACTTTGACGCCTGCTCGCTCAGCGCGAGCACATCGCTGAGCAGATAGTCCACCGTGTCAGACAGACGCGGGTGGTCCATCGCCAGCGTCGCCGGAATCTCCTTCCCGACACCCTGCTCGATGCGGCGCCGCAGTTCGACGGCCATCAGCGAATCCATGCCCAGGTCGAAGAATCCGGCGTCTTCCCGGATTTCGCCAGGGTCGACCCGGGTCACGTCGGCCACCGCGTCACGCAGGAAGTCCGACATGAGTTTGCGGCGCTGCTGCACCGGCGCGTTGGTGAGCCGCTCGACCAGTTCGGTCTTCCCGGAAGCTAGGGTCACCGGCACCGTGCTGGGCACCTCGCGCTCCAACTCGGCCAAGAACGCCCGACGGCCCGCCTGCTGATACAGCGGAAGAAAACGCGCCCAATCGATCCGGGCCACCACACCTTGTGCTGCACCCTGCTCGGCCGAGACGGCGATCAACTCGGCGATACCCGCCAGCGCATCGGCTGGTGACAACGTCTTGATGCCGCGCTTGCTCAACTTGGCGCGAGACTCCTCATCGGCCATCCCCGCCGACCACGGACCGAAGTTCGCGCTGACGCCGGCGATGCCCTGCTCGCGCAGACGCCAGGTCAGCCCGTCCAGGAAGGCGTTCGCCGCGCCGTAGGCGGTCTGACCGTATCCGCCCCAGACCGAGGCAATCGAGGAGGTAGTGAGGAAGAAGTCCAGCTTCAGGTCCGCGGCCGCCTCGCTCAAATGCCA
>CAWGPB010000001.1:0-185681 GCA_963824335.1 uncultured Actinomycetota bacterium | reverse complement strand
CGTCGCGTTGGGTGACCGCGCCGCGGGCCGCAACCGTCACGTGATCGCCACCATCGGTGATGGCTCTTTCCAGTATTCGATTCAGGCGATCTGGACCGCCGCTCAGCACAAACTGCCGATCGTGTTCGTGGTCATGCGCAACGGTGAGTACTCCATCCTGAAATCGTTTGCGTTGCTGGAGAAGACGCCCAACGTGCCCGGGCTCGACCTACCCGGCCTGGACATCGAGTCGCTTGCGATCGGTTTCGGTTGCCGCGCCGTCACGGTCGACGGAACCCTGCAACTGGTCAAGGAATTCGAGGCAGCGCTGGGCGCCGACGGGCCGACCGTCATCGTCGTGCCCACCAAGCCTCAGGTCGCACACCTGGGGTGAGGATGCGCGCTATCGAGGTCTCGGCACACGGTGGCCCCGAGGTCTTGGACTACGTCAACCGACCAGTGCCCGAGCCCGGGCCCGGGCAGGTGCTGATCAAGTCCGAGGCGATCGGCGTCAACTTCATCGACACGTATTTCCGGACCGGGCTGTATCCGCACCCGCTTCCGTTCATCCTCGGCAGCGAAGTCTGCGGCCCGGTGGCCGCCGTCGGCGCGGGCGTGGACCGGGTAGCGGTGGGCGACCGGGTCGCGACCTCCGATGCGCTGGGTGCGTACGCCGAATTCGCAGTGGCGCCGGCCGACCTGGTGACCCGCGTGCCCGACGGCATTGCGCCCGAGGTGGCGGCGTCGTCCCTGCTCAAAGGTCACACCGCGCACTTACTCGTCAAGTCGGTGTATCCCGTTCGCTCGGGTGACAACGTGCTGCTGCATGCAGGAGCGGGAGGAGTCGGGCTGATCCTGACCCAGTGGGCGACCAGCCTGGGCGCCCGGGTGATCACCACCGTCTCGACCGCACAGAAGGCCGCGTTGTCGCGACAGGCGGGCGCGGCCGAGGTGCTCGACTATCCCGACGATCCGGCCCTGTTCGGCGCCCAGATCCGTTCGCTGACCGGCGGGCAAGGAGTCGCCGCCGTCTACGACGGTGTCGGCAAATCGACGTTCGACGCCAGCCTCGCCAGCTTGGCGATCCGCGGCACCCTGGCGCTCTACGGCGCGTCCAGCGGTCCCGTCCCACCCGTCGATCCGCAGCGACTCAACGCAGCGGGCTCGGTGTACCTGACCCGCCCGTTACGCACCCACTTCAACCGCACCTATGACGAATTCGCCTGGCGCTCAGCCGATTTGTTCGAAGCAATTCTGGACGGGACGATCACGGTGACGACGGGGGAGAAGTATCGCCTCGCCGACGCGGCTCAAGCCCATCGCGACCTCGAGGGTCGCAGAACACATGGCTCGACGGTGCTCATCCCCTGACAGACCACGACTAGTCTGCCGATATGGCAGCCGACTCCGTCGAAGGCCAGCTCACTGAACTGGGCGCGACATTGCTTGCGCGGGCCGACGAGCTGGCAGACAACATGGTGGCCCTGATGCGCCGTGACGTGGGCTTTCACCGCAGTGTGGCGTTGGTGTCCGACGACGACCTGCGCACCACCGTGCGGACCCATCTCGATTTCATTCTCGGAGCCTTCGGCGCCGCGCCGATCAGCTACGACACCGGCGCGGCGGCGGTGACCGGGCGCAACCGAGCGGCGGCCGGTGTACCGCTGGCCGCCGTCATGGACTCTTACCGGCTGTGCGCGCGCTTCATCTGGGACGAGCTTCGCGCCGAGGCCGCGCGCAGCGACACCGTGACCGATGCGGGAGTGGTCGGTGCTTCGGAGGCGATGTGGCGGGTACTCGAAGAATTCACCACGGCGATGGTCACCGGTTATCAGGAGGAGATGGCCCGCCAACTCGTCGGCCGCCAACAGGAGCGATCGGCAATGGTGCAAGCCTTGATCGACGGTCGCCTGACCGACACCGTCGAACTATGGAATACCGCTGACACACTTCGTATTTCGTTGCACGGTCCCTATCTGGTGGTGTGCGCGGAGTTGGTCAGCATCGGCCGATCAGTGCTGCCTGATGTCGAGGCCCGACTCTCCAAGCAGGGCATCTTCTCGGCGTGGCGGCTGCAGCCTGACATCGAGATCGGGATTTTGCACCTCGGTCCGACAGGACAGCTCGACTCCGTGGTGGGTGTGTTGAGCGGATACGTCGCAACGCGGGTGGGGATCAGCCCGCCCATCCCCGACCTCGCCGAAACCGCGAGCGCACTGCGCTACGCCCGGATCGCGATGACCGCGAGCCGTCCGAATCGCGGGCCGGTCACCGTATTTGACCGTGACGTGATGGCGGTGACCGCCGCGGCGGCGCCCGAGGTGATGAGCAGGATTGCCACGAACGTCCTTGGGCCACTCGACGAGCTGCCGAGTCACGAGCGGGACGCGCTACTCGACACGCTCGATGCCTGGTTCGACAACTGCGGATCGGCCGAGCGCGCCGCCGGCGTGCTCTACCTGCACCCCAACACCGTGCGGCAGCGACTGCGCAAACTCGAGCAATACACCGGACGTGCGCTCAGTGACCCCCGCGCGGCGGCCGAATTGTGTATCGCGTTGGAAACCAGATACCGGGCAAAACCGTAGCGTTACTCGCCGTGCCCCGGCCCGACGTTGCGGGCCGGCCAGGTACGGATCTTGTGGACGTATTCGCTTGGCGCACCGGCGATTTCGGCAGCATCAGCCATCACGCCGATGTACCGCGCGGACGGCACGCCGCCTTCCCAGGCGTCCACCACATATAGCCACGCCAGCACCGGATCGGTATCGGTGTCCGACGCCAGGCGTTCCACCCGGCAGCGGATCTTCTTGTGCACGCCGAGTTCGGAGCCTTCCCAGCGGTCGAGGTTGCTCTCGTCGGCCGGCGTCATGTCGTAGAGCACGACGAACACCTTGGATGTCGGGTCCTCCACGACCGTGGCCAGCGCGCCTTCCCAGCCGATGTCCTCGCCGCCGAACGTCAGGCGCCAGCCGTGCAGCCAGCCGGTTCCGGCCATCGGCGAGTGGGGTGCACGCTGCTGCATCTGGTCGGGATGCATGTTCGAGCCGTAAGCGGCGTAGATCGGCACGGGGAGATCCTAGACGGCGTGCGCTGACGCGGCGCGCATCCGCAACATTCGTTAGGTTAGGGCGGTGGCGACCCGCATCGTGATCATCGGGGGAGGACCCGCCGGATACGAGGCGGCACTGACCGCAGCGGCGCGCAATGCCCACGTCACCGTGATCGACTCCGACGGCATCGGCGGCGCCGCGGTGCTGTTCGACTGTGTGCCGTCGAAGACGTTCATCGCGTCGACCGGTGTGCGCACCGAACTGCGCCGCGGGCCGCACCTGGGCTTCGACATCGACATCGAAGCGGCCAAGATCTCGCTGCCCGAGATCCACCAGCGCGTGAAGCGGCTGGCCGCTGACCAGTCCGCCGATGTCAAGGCGCAGCTGCTCAGCGCCGGTGTCGCGGTGGTCGCCGGCAAGGGCGCGCTGATCGATACGACCCCTGGTCTGGCCACCCACCTCGTACAGGCCACCGGTCCGGACGGGACTACGAGCACCTACGACGCCGACGTGGTGCTGATCGCCACCGGGGCCAGCCCCCGCGAGCTGCCGAGCGCGCGGCCCGACGGCGAACGCATCCTGACCTGGCGTCAGCTCTACGACCTGGACGCGCTGCCCGAACACCTGATCGTGGTCGGCTCCGGGGTCACCGGCGCCGAATTCGTGCACGCCTACACCGAGCTGGGTGTCGACGTGACGGTGGTCGCCAGCCGCGACCAGATCCTGCCCTACGAGGACGCCGACGCGGCCGCCGTGCTGGAGCGGATCTTCGCCGAGCGCGGTGTCGAGCTGGTCAAGAACGCCCGCGCCGACTCGGTGACCCGCACCGACACCGGGGTGCTGGTCAAGCTCGCCGACGGTCGCACCGTCGAGGGCAGCCACGCGCTGATGACGATCGGCTCGGTGCCCAACACCGGTGGCCTGGGCCTGGACCGGGTCGGCATCGAACTGGGGCCCGGCAACTACCTGACCGTCGACCGGGTGTCCCGGACCTCGGTGTCCAACATCTACGCCGCCGGCGACTGCACGGGACTTCTGCCGCTGGCCTCGGTCGCCGCAATGCAGGGCCGGATCGCGATGTGGCACGCCCTCGGCGAGGCCGTCTCCCCGATCCGGCTGCGTACCGTCGCCGCGGCGGTGTTCACCCGGCCCGAACTCGCCGCAGTGGGCGTCCCGCAATCCGCCATCGACGACGGATCTGTGCAGGCACGCACCATCATGTTGCCGCTGCGCACCAACGCGCGGGCGAAGATGTCCGGCCTGAGGCACGGCTTCGTGAAGCTCTTCTGCCGTCCGGCCACCGGTGTGGTGATCGGCGGCGTGGTGGTGGCGCCGATCGCGTCGGAGTTGATCCTGCCGATAGCGATGGCGGTGCAGACCCGGCTGACCGTGAACCATCTGGCACAGACCTTGAGCGTGTACCCGTCGCTGTCCGGCTCGATCACCGAGGCGGCGCGACGCCTGATGGCGCACGACGACCTGGACTAAGCGTCCCGCCGCGGCGACGATGCAGAGCCTAGCGATGAGAAGGAGCGCGGCAATTGGGCCAGGTAGCCTTGAGGCAACAAATCTACTGACGAGTAACCGACAGGAGACCGTGCCGTGAGCGACCCGATTCGCGTCCCGGCGAGCGAGCACACCCGGCCGGGTTCGTTTTTGGGGCCCGAACAACGCGCGTCGGCTTGGGAGCGCCTCGGTAGCGAGCAATTCGACGTGGTGGTCATCGGCGGCGGAGTGGTGGGTTCGGGCGCTGCACTCGACGCCGCCACCCGCGGGCTGAAAGTGGCCTTGGTCGAGGCCCGAGACTTCGCGTCCGGCACGTCGAGCAGATCGTCGAAGATGTTTCACGGCGGGCTGCGTTATCTCGAGCAACTCGAATTCGGATTGGTCCGCGAGGCCCTCTTCGAGCGCGAGTTGTCGTTGACGACGCTGGCGCCGCATCTGGTCAAGCCGCTGCCGTTCCTCTACCCGCTGACGAAGCGGTGGTGGGAACGCCCGTACACCGCCGCCGGCCTGCTGCTCTACGACCAGCTCGGCGGGGCGAAATCCGTTCCCGCGCAAAAGCATTTGACCCGGGCCGGGGCGCTGCGGTTGTCGCCAGGCTTGAAGCGCACCGCACTCATCGGCGGAATACGCTACTACGACACCGTCGTCGACGACGCCCGGCACACGCTGACAGTCGTCCGTACCGCGGCGCACTACGGCGCTGTCGTGCGCTCGTCCACCCAGGTGGTGTCCCTGGTCCGCGAAGGTGACCGGGTCACCGGGGTTCGGGTGCGCGACTCCGAGGACGGCGCCGTCACCAACGTCCGCGCCCACGTCGTGGTCAACGCGACCGGGGTCTGGACTGATGAGATTCAGGCATTGTCCAAGCAGCGCGGGCGCTTTCGGGTGCGGGCTTCCAAGGGTGTGCACATCGTCGTACCGCGGGACCGGATCGTCAGCGACGTGGCGATCATCCTGCGCACAGCGAAGTCGGTGATGTTCGTGATTCCCTGGGGCAACCACTGGATCATCGGAACCACGGACACCGACTGGGGATTGGACCTCGCCCACCCGGCCGCCACCAAAGCCGACATCGACTACATCCTGGGCACTGTCAACACCGTGCTCGCCACTCCGTTGACACACAACGACATTGACGGGGTATACGCGGGTCTTCGGCCGCTGCTGGCGGGCGAGAGTGAAGACACCTCCACATTGTCGCGCGAACACGCGGTCGCAGTGCCCGCGCCGGGACTGGTCGCCATCGCCGGTGGCAAGTACACCACCTACCGAGTGATGGCGGCTGACGCGATAGACGCTGCGGCGCAATATGTTCCGGCACGAATCGCGCAGTCGATCACGGAGAAGGTGCCACTGCTCGGGGCCGACGGGTATTTCGCCCTGATCAACCAGACCGAGCATGTCGGCGCGATGGCGGGGCTGCATTCCTACCGGGTTCGCCACCTGCTGGATCGCTATGGGTCGCTGATCGGCGAGGTGCTGGCCATGGCGGCCGACCACCGCGACCTGCTCAACCCGATCGCCGCCGCCCCCGGTTACCTGCGGGTCGAGGTGGCCTACGCCGTTGCGGCCGAGGGCGCGCTGCATCTGGAGGACATCCTGGCGCGGCGGACCCGCATCGCGATCGAGTACTCCCACCGCGGCGTCGACTGCGCCCGCGAAGTGGCCGATATCGCCGCGCCGATCCTGGGCTGGACCGCCGCCGACGTCGACCGCGAGGTCGAGACGTACACGGCGCGAGTGGAGGCCGAGGTGCTCTCGCAGGCTCAGCCCGACGACGCGTCGGCGGATGCGCTGCGGGCCAGTGCCCCCGAAGCCCGTGCCGAGATCCTCGAGCCGGTGCCGCTCAAGTGACGGTGCCGCTGAGGTGATAGGCGCGCCGCTGCCGCCACGCGACGGGTTGGGACCGGCACGGCTGCGGGTGCACGGCGGGCCCCTTGGTGACGAGCTGGCCAGCCGGTTCGGGCCGGATGTGGCCGACAAGGCGATCGCCGGCGAGGTCGTCGACCAGCACGGGGCGGTGATCGACGCCGCGACGGTGCTCCCCGCCGGCGCCATCGTGTACCTCTACCGTGACCTGCGCGACGAGGTCCCGGTTCCGTTCGACATCCCGGTGCTCTACCAGGACGAGGACATCGTCGTCGCCGACAAGCCGCACTTTCTGGCCACCATGCCGCGCGGCCGGCACGTCGCGCAGACGGCGCTGGTACGGCTTCGGCGACAACTCGGGCTCGACGAGCTCAGTCCGGCCCACCGGTTGGATCGTCTGACGGCCGGGGTGTTGCTGTTCACGACCCATCGCGCCGTTCGCGGGGCCTATCAGACGCTGTTCGCCCGCGGCGATGTGCGCAAGACCTATCTGGCCGCAGCGCCGGTGGACCCCGGCATCGCGTTGCCACGGGTAGTATCCAGCCGGATCATCAAGTACCGCAGCAATTTTCAGGCTGTCGAAGAAGCCGGTGACCCGAACGCGGAGACTCTGGTCGAGCTGGTGTCGGCCAATGGCGTGTACCGGCTGACGCCACGGACCGGGCGCACCCATCAGCTACGGGTGCACATGGCGTCGCTGGGTATCCCGATCTACGGAGACCCGCTCTATCCCAACGTGATCGACGTTGCCGCCGATGATTTCTCGACGCCGCTGCAATTGCTGGCACAGCGGCTCGAATTCGACGATCCGCGCACCGGCGCGCACCGCGAATTCGTCAGTCGGCGGACGTTACTCGTCCCGCCGATATCAGCAGCGCTCGACGCCGGGGCGCAGCAGCGGCAGGTCGTAGCCGACAGCGACGTATCCCGGCCGAGATGAGGCCTTGGGCGCGGTCGAGGGGGTACCGAGCACCGACGACGCCGCCGAGTTGACCGCATTGAGCACTTGACGTGCCCAATCGGTCAGGCCGGTGGCGGCCGTCAGGTCAGCGAAGCGTGCGCTGACAAAATCTTGGAGTATTTCCACGACGTGGTCCGTCCTTTGGTAAGTGGCGGGCAACTGTTCAACGTTTGGGAGCCGTCATTGGCTCGAATATTGCGGCTTTTGTGATCAAGCCCATGTCATCTGGGGCGTGCGACGCGCGTCACTGACGTGCAACAAAGAGCCGCTGTTGATATTCCACGATATGCGTTTCGCGTCTTTGAGGCCGGGAGGCGGACGTCAACAGCGCGTGAATACTTTCGAGGGCGCCGCCAACTGCCCACCGAGGATGCCGGAGGACAATGAACACGTGGCAAACGCCGACTGAACTCGTGAAACCCGCATCCGTGGCGTACGCCGGACATAATTACCGCGGCGTGAATCTTGTTACCATGCCTCATGGGTGCGAGCGACACAGCAGTGTGGCGTACAAATCGCCGGTGCGACTATCTCCGCTGACCGTCTGAAGGAATTGGATTGAAGCTCAACCGATTTAGCGCCGTACTGAGCGTGCTCGTGGCCGGCGTGCTGATCTTGTCGGCGTGCGGAAGTCACAACAACGCCTCGGGTGGCAGCACCAGCACGAGTGCGCCGCCGGTGAAAGTGACCTGCGGAGGCAAGCCGGACCTCAAAGCCAGCGGATCCACGGCCCAGAAAAACGCGATGACCGAGTTCGTCAAGGCTTTCGAGAACTCCTGCCCGGGGCAGTCGCTGGTCTACACCGCTGACGATTCCAGCGCCGGTATCAACGAGTTTCTGGACAGCCAAAACGATTTCGGCGGCTCGGATTCGGTTCTGTCGCGCGACGAGTACAACAGGGCACAGCAGCGGTGCGGTTCGCCCACCTGGAACCTGCCCATGGTGGTCAGCCCGATCGCCATCGCGTTCAACGTCAACGGTGTGACGTCGCTGAACCTCGACGGTCTGACCGCGGCGCAGATTTTCAATGGCCAGATCAACATGTGGAACGACGGCGCGATCGCGCTGCAGAACTTGGGCGTGACATTGCCCAATGAGCCGATTCACGTGGTGTTCCGCAGCGACGAATCGGGAACCACCGACAACTTCCAGCGTTATCTCGACACCGCTTCCAAAGGCACATGGGGATTCCCCGCCGGACGGAAATTCAACGGCGGAGTCGGCGAGGGCGCGGTCGGCAACGACGGAGCCGCTGAAAAGGTCAAAAACACCGAGGGATCGGTCACCTACCTCGCGTGGTCGTTCGCCCAGGCGCAACACCTGAACACGGCCAGCATCATCACCTCGGCCGGCCCGGACCCGGTGGCCATCAGCCCGGAAACGGTGGGCAAGACGATCTCCTCGGCTTGGTTCATCAAGAAGGGTGAGGACCTCGCCCTCGACACCATCTCGTTCTATCGGCCGAATCAGCCCGGCTCGTACCCGATTGTGCTGGCGACGTATGAGATCGTCTGCTCCAAGTACCCCGATCCCAAGGTGGGCCAGGCCGTGCGGGCCTTCATGCAGAGCGCCATCGGCCCAGGTCAGAAGAACCTGATCAGTGCCGGCTACATCCCGATTCCCGACGAGTTCAAGCCGCGGCTGTTGAACTCCATCAACGCGATCTCGTAAGGGGGCGAGCATAATGTTCGAGGCCATTTTCCGCCGTAGTCAACCCAGTGTCCCTAGCGTTTTCCCACGGTAGTAAAGCTTTTGCATCATGGATTTCACGACGCTGCCCCCCGAAGTGATTTCGGCGTTGCTTCATTCGGGGCCCGGTTCGGAATCGCTGGTTAACGCCGCAACGGCGTGGCGCCAGCTCGGTGCCGACCTGGAGGATGCCGCGGACAACTACGCGGCCGCGGTGTCGTCGATGGCCGATAGCTGGCATGGCCCGTCGGCGGCGGCGATGTCGTCGTCGGTCGCACCATTTCTGACCTGGCTTCGCACCACCTCGCAGCAGGCTCAGCAGGTCGCCGCATCGGCCCAGGCCGCGGCGGGCGCGTTCAACTCCGCGAGCGCGGCGGTGGTCCCGACGGCGCAGGTGCTGGCCAACCGGACGCGGCTGGCGCAGTTGCTCGCCACCAACGGCTTCGGCAGGAACCTCCCGGCGATTGCCGCAACCGAGGCCGACTACCAGACCATGTGGGCCAACAACGCGGCGGCGATGACCCGCTATCAGGCCGCCGCGACGCAGGCTACCAACCTGCCGCAGTTCACCTCGCCCGCCTCGACCACGAACCCGTCGGCGCAGGCCACCCAGAGCAGTACGCAGACGGCGGCGGCCACCAACGCGGGAAGCTCGACCGCGGCGAAGGCCGCGGCCGCTACCCCGGCCGATGCCATTCCCCCTGCCTTCGACCCCAACGTCGGTTTTGTCGGCGAGGCGAACACCTACGCCAACCAGTTCATCTCGTCCGGATTTCCGATCAACCTGCTCAGCTACCTGGCGCAGAGCCAGTCGGCGCAGGCGTTGCAGGGTGTGAGCGCTCAGGTCGGCCAGGGGGTTTCCGAGGGCGAGGCGGCACTGGGTGGCGGCGGTCTGGGCGGGGCGGCCGGAGCCCTGGGCGCGCTCGGGGCCGGCGGCGGCGGACTCGGCGCGCTGGGCGCTGCCGGGCTGTCGGCACCCACGGCGGCCGCGGCGACCGGTGTGGCAGTGCCGATGGGTGGCCTGATGGCACCGCCGGCCGCGGGGACGCTGTTGGCGACGTCGCAGGCACCCGTCCAACTCGCCTCGGCGGCAACGCCGCTCGGCGCGGGCGAGGCTGGCGGAATGCCGATGATGCCGCCGCTGATGGCACCACCGATCTCGCCGGGCAGTGGCTGGCGCAAGCGCAAGTCGCAGAAGTACGAAGACATTTCGATCGGCGCCGAACTCAAGGGCAACGTGATGAAACCGCCCCCGTCGGCGGGATAAGCGCTCAGATCTACCGCGAAAGCGCCTGCAACAGCTGAGAAATGGGTGCGGCGGCCGTCAGGCTCCGGTGTGCCGCGGACAGAATGCGGCGATGCTGACGCCGACGAAGAACCCGGCGTGGTAGCCGTCCAGACCGCTCTGCTGCATCACGTCGTTGGCAACGTCGCTCGAGGCTCTGCCGCCGTCGAGCGCATCGCAGACCTGATGGCCGGCGATAACCGCCGCCTGCCCGGAGGCGAAGGTGATTTCTTTGGACTTCAACGCATTCAGGAAACTGGAGTCGACGTTGTCGGCGCTCGCGCTGGCCGCGGTGACGGCCATGAGGCTGAGCGGCAGGGCCACGAGGATCACGAAGATGAGGCCGGTCACTAGTGATCGCACCGGATTGATCAAGCGCACTCGGGTGGTCGTCCTTTCTCATCCGGTCCGCTGAGCAGAAGTTGCAAGTAGTGGGGCAGCAGGGCAAAGCCGCCGACATTGCGATCATTGCATGCCGCGCCCAGACTTTTGAAGCGTGCACCGCGGCCAGCGCGGCCAACCTGGATCGTTTACCGAATGGACATGCCCTGGGTGTTCAGCGTTGGCAGCCGGGGCACCAGTAGGCAACCCGCTCGCCGCTGTCGTCGTAGCGGATCGACGTGCCGCAGCGGCGGCAACGCTGCCTACGGCGTCCGTACACCCACAGCTGCCGCCCGGGCCGGGTGTCGCCGGTGGTGCAGCGGTTCTGGCGGAAGCGGTTGACCCACAACATGTCGCGAGCGCGGACGACCAGACGGCGGGGGTCGGTGATCGCACTCACCGGCGCGGTCGGCAGGTGTCCGCTGACAAAGCACAACTCGTTGCTGAAGACATTCCCGATTCCGGCCATCACGCGCTGGTCGAGTAGCGCCTCGGCGATCGGGCGATCCGGGTTGGCGATCAGATTGTCCGCGGCGATGTCCGGATCCCAGTCCTCGCCCAGCAGATCGGGTCCGAGGTGGTCCACGGCGTCGTCGTCGTGGTCGCGTTCCAGAATCTCCAGCACGCCCAGGTCGATGCCGATCGCGCGGATATCGTTTGTTTCCAAGATGATTCGGACTCGGTAGTCGGCGCGACCGGCTCGTGACGTGATCCGCCAACTGCCGTCCATCTTCAGGTGCGAGTGGATGCTGGCCGGCCCGACGCGGATGAACAGGTGTTTGCCGCGGCTGCGCACCTCATCGACCACGTGACCGCTCAGGTCGACCGTGGCATACTGCGGTACCCGAACATCGCAGCGGGTCAGCGCGTGACCGACCAACGCCTTGCGCAGTCTGTCTGCGGTACGGAAAACGGTGTCACCCTCCGGCATGGGCTATCGCAGCCGTAGCCCGCGCGGAGTCCGGGAGAACCCGGCGTCGGTCAGCGCCGTTGCCACCGTCCCGGGTAGCTGCGGCCCCAGAACCGGCGCACCGTTGATGCGCTCGATGAGGATCGAATTGACCTGACCGGCAGCGACGAGATTCGCGATGGCGACCGCCGCAGCGTGGTTGGCGTCCGCGCTGTCGTCGTCGAAGCTGAGCATCGACCGTCCGCCACGCTCGAGGAACCACACCAGTTTGCCGTCGACCAGCACCACCAGCGCGCCCGCTTTACGGCCCGGGCGGCCCGAACCGTCTTCTCCTGCCCTGGACGGCCAGGGTAGCGCCGCGCCGTAGGGGTTGGCCGGGTCTGCGGCGGCCAGCACCACCGCGCGGTACTCGGGCCGTTCGGGATCGACACCGTCGAGGTAGCTGCGTAACCGGTCGACGGTGGAAGCCACCGCGAACTGGGCGCCCCCGAGCGATTCGACGAAGTACCCACGCTGGCACCGGCCGGCGTCCTCGAAAGCTGTCAGCACCTTGTAGAGCATCGCGAATCCGCCCGGGATTCCTTCGGCTCCGACCGCGCCCCTGGTCAGCACCCCATGCCGGTTGAGCAGCAGCTCCGCTTGGTGGTGGGCGCGCGTGGTGGAATCAGGCTCGGCCGGTGGCAGCGCCGACCAGCGGCCCGCGACGGTCGGGTCGGCGGCCCGCGCCTGGGCGTGCGCGACGCTATAGCGACTCAGTCGCGGTGGGCGTTTGCCGCGGCCCTGCCGGTGCGCGGGCGCCGAACGTTTGCGGCCCGGCGCTCCCGACAGCATCGCGCGTAACGGCGCGAACGTGTCGCCGGTGACCCAGCCGGCCCAGATCAGTTCCCACAGTGCGGTTTTGAGCTCGGCCTCGCCGATACCCTCTTGCCCCAGCTGCCGGAAGAAGAACGCCCCGCCGCCGGCCAACATGTCCAGAACCGCGCGATGCGTCGCGGTGAACTCGATCTCCGATCCGGCGGCCAGCGTCAGCGGCGCGGTGTCGGCGGAATGGAAAGCGACCCAGCCGTCGCTGCCCGAGATCGAGCCCGCGCCCGACCACATCACCTCCCCGGAGGCCAGCAGCTCGTCGAGCAGCGCGGGGGAGTAGTCGCGGACCCGCGGCCCCAACACCAGCGATTCGATCGCCGACGCCGGCAGCGGTACGCCGGCCAGTTGATCGATGACCGCGAGCAGGCCGTCCAGGCCGGCGTTGGCCGCCGATCCTGCGCCCACCCCCTGCCAGGCCGGCAGGAACCGCGCGTAGGCGCTGGTGCTGACCGGCTCGACCTGGGCCCGCAAGGCCGCCAGCGATCGGCGCCGCAGAATGCGCAGCACATCGGCGTCGCACCACTCATCGCCGAGCGCGTCGGTGGAGAACTCACCGCGGACCAGCTTCCCGTCGGCGGCCAGGCGCCCCAGCACGTCGGCCGCGACGCGCAGGCCCAGCCCGAACCGGGTCGCCACGTCGGTGGTGGTGAACGGCCCATGGGTGCGCGCATAGCGGCTGACCAGCTCGCCCAGCGGGTCGGCGACCGCCTCGGTGAAGCTGGCGGGCACGCCCACCGGCACCGCCACTCCGACGCCGTCACGCAAGCCGGCCGATGTCCTCGATCGCCACCCACCAGCTGCCGCCGGCGAACGACACCGGCAGCGCGCGCTTGGCGGCGTAGAGCGCTTCCAGCCAGCCGCCGACATCGGCGCCGCCGGCGCGGGCGGCCACCTCGTCGGTGGTCAACGGCCCGAGTAGGCGCAGAAGGTCGGCGACCGCCTCGGCGTCCCGGGCGGCCCGATCGGGCGACAGATGCTGCAACTGGCGGCCGGTGCCGGCGACGACGTCGGGGTCGAGCAGCTCGCGTAGCTCGATCCGGCCCAGCAGCTCGGCCAGCAGCGTGGGGTCCAGCGACAGCGCCGCCGCGCGGCGCTCGGCCAGCGGGCTGTCGCCCTCGTACATGAAGGCCCCGACGTAGCCGAACAGCAGCGAGGCCGCGAAGGGCGAGGGTGTCGCGGTCTCGGTCTCCACGATGCGGATCTTCCGGGCGGCTATGTCGTTCATCAGCCCGGCCAGCGTGGGTACGTCGTACACGTCTTGCAGGCACTCACGGACCGTCTCCAACACGATCGGGAAGTCCGGGTACTTGCGGGCCACGTCGAGCAGCTGGGCGGCACGCTGACGTTGATGCCACAGCGGGGACCTACGCCCCGGGTGCCGGCGCGGTAACAGCAGCGCACGCGCGGCGCACTCCCGGAACCGGGACGCGAACAACGCCGAACCGCCGACTTCGGCGGTGACGATCGGATCGATCTCGTCGGCGTCGAAGACGAAAAGTTCGGCACCCGGCGGGGTTTCGGCCCCCGATTCGGACACCGTGTCGGGCAGCCGCACCACGATGCCGTCGTCGGAGGCGGTCGGTTTTTCGTCGATGCCGTAGCGGTCGCGCAGCCGGCGGCTCACTGCCAGGGCCAGCGGACCGTGCACCCGCAATCCGTAGGGGGAGTGCAGGATCACCCGCCAGTCGCCCAGCTCGTCGCGGAACCGCTCGACCAGCAGCGTGGCGTCGGTGGGCACTACGGTGGTGGCACTACGCTGGTCGTCAAGCAGCCGCCACAGGTTTTCGGTGGCGTATTCGTTGAATCCCAGTTCGGCGCAACGGCTCTCGAATGGGCCCCGATCGAGCGCGGCCAGCTCGCCGGTGAAAGCGCCGATCGCGCGGCCGAGTTCGGCGGGGCGTCCCGAGTCGTCGCCGCGCCAGAACGGCAGCCGGGCCGGCTCGCCGGGCGCCGGGATCACCAGCACCCGGTCGTGGGTGATCTCGGTGATCCGCCAGCTGGTGGCGCCCAACGCGATGACATCGCCCGGCCGAGACTCGTAGACCATCTCCTCGTCGAGTTCGCCTACCCGAGAGGGAGTTTCGGAGTCAGTGGCCAGGTAGACAGTGAACAGGCCGCGATCCGGGATGGCTCCGCCGGACGTCACCGCGAGCCGCTGGGCGCCGGGCCGCGCCGTCACGGTCCCGGTATCGCGGTCGTAGACCAGGCGTGGCCGCAATTCGGCGAACTCGGTCGACGGGTACTTCCCGGACAGCAGATCCAGGGTGGCCTCGAATACGCTGCGCGGCAACGTGGCAAACGGCGCACTGCGTCGGACCGTGTCGAACCAGCGGTCGACGTCCAGTGGCTCCAACGCCGAGGCCGCCACGGTGTGCTGGGCCAGGATATCGAGCGGGTTGGTCGGCACTCGCATCGTCTCGATCTGACCGGCGAGCATGCGTTGAACGGTCACCGCGCAGCCGATCAGGTCGGTGCGGTGCTTGGGGAACAGCACGCCGCGGGAGATCTCACCGACCTGGTGGCCGGCGCGACCGATACGTTGCAGACCGCTGGCGACCGACGGCGGGGCTTCGACTTGAATGACGAGGTCGACAGCGCCCATGTCGATGCCCAGCTCCAGGCTCGATGTCGCCACGACCGCTTTGAGTCGGCCGGATTTCAGGTCGTCCTCGACGATGGCCCGCTGTTCCTTGCTGACCGAGCCGTGGTGGGCGCGGGCCAGCAGTGCTGGGGCGCCATAGGTTTGGCCGCTGCCGAGTAGGTGGGCGGGCGCACCGCCGGCAACTTTCGGATTGGCCTCGGCCGGCACGTCGGTGTCCGTGCGCTCGGCGTGAATCTCGTTGAGCCGAGCGGTCAATCGTTCGGCCAGCCGTCGCGAGTTGGCGAACACGATCGTTGAATTGTGCGTCTCGACCAGGTCGACCAGCTGCGCCTCGACGTCAGGCCAGATGCTGCCGTTTTCCAGGTTGGCCATATCGGGGACGGGGACCTGCACCGACAGCTCGAAAGTCTTCGCGGCCGGCGGGGACACGATAGTCGTCGGGGAGGCCCCCGAGAGAAACCGGGCGACCTCTTCGGCGGGGCGCACGGTGGCCGAAAGCCCAATTCGCTGAGCCGGTTTCGCGAGCATGTCGTCGAGCCGCTCCAGCGACAGCGCCAAGGTGCGCGCCTCGCTTGGTGCCGGCGATGGCATGCACCTCGTCGACGATGACGGTCTGCACGCCGGCCAGGGTTTGACGCGCCGCCGAGGTCAGCATCAGGAACAGCGACTCGGGCGTTGTGATCAGCACGTCGGGGGGATTGCTGACCAGCTGACGACGTTGCGCCGGCGGGGTGTCGCCGGATCGCAGCCCGACGGTGATCTCCGGCGTCGGCAGGCCGCGTTGCGCGGCGACGCGGGCCATTCCGGCCAGTGGCGTGCGCAGGTTGCGCTCGACGTCGACGGCCAGCGCCTTGAGCGGCGAAACGTAGAGGACCCGGGTGCCGGGCTCGCGCGCACTGCGCGGCGCACTGGCCAGCGCGTCGATCGCCCACAGGAATGCGGCCAGCGTCTTGCCCGAGCCGGTCGGGGCGATGACCAGGGTGTTGTGCCCGTCAGCAATGGCCGACCAGGCGTCAGCCTGCGCGGGGGTGGGCGCGGCGAACGTCCCGGCGAACCAGTCGCGGGTGACGACGCTGAAAAGCCCCAGCGCCTTCAACGGATCGCCGGATACAGAGCTCACCCAGCCATGGTGCCAGCGGGCACCGACAACGAGCTCAGGCGCCGGTCAGCGCTGGTCGGGCGCGACCGCCTTGGCCAATTGCTCGGGAATGTTGTTCACCCGGATGATCGCATCGAGCAGCGAGTGCGCGCAGGAATCGCTGAGGTGGCCCGCGTCGGTCTCCGGGTGGAGGATGCGCTGGCGGCAGAACTCGAAGGTCAGCGCCAGCCAACCGTGGACGACGATCCGCAGGTCGCGTTCGACGTCGGGCTCCAGATTGCCGCCCGACCCGTCGACCTCGACGATGCGGCTCATGATGTGTTCCATCTGACGGTCTTTGGCCTCGTCGTCGATGCCGAGCAGGACCGGGTCGGAACGGCCGAGGCCGACGTAGGCGGCCCAGGCCGCGTGCGGGTGCTCCTGGTGATATTGCATATAGGCAAGTACGCCGCCCCGCACCTCCTCGAACAGGTTCTGACCGGGCGTCGGAGGCGTGTTGGTGGTTTCGAAAAGCTGGTCGGCCTGCCCCTTGACGACGGCGGCAAAAAATGCGCGCTTGTCCGGGAAATAGTGGTACATCAGCGCCCGCGAGACGCCGGCGCGCTCCGCGATTTCGTCGATACGAACCTCGTCATAGGGCCGCTGGCCGAAGACTTCAGCACCCAACGCGAGCAGCTCGGCGCGGCGATCCTCCGGAGATAACCGGCGCCTGGGCGTTCGCATAGAGCCGATGGTACTTGTCGATACCGTGCGTAGACCCGCAACGCACGGGAAGCCCCTGCAAACTTCTATTTGCCCTCGTGAGGTCCGATTGCGGAAAATCGATCTGGACTCGCCGCGAAGTGTAGTCGCCTGTCTACCAGGTTGTTCGCGCTCTCAGCGAATTTTCGAACGACCTTCCGCGCACCGCTCGGTCGCTCAACGGGCAACATCGGCTGTCGGCGAGCGGAGGTCCACCCGCGACACGCGAGCCATAGAATCTCAGGCGCTATGGATGCCACAACCGAACCGACGCGCCACGCCTTGAGCCAGCGGGTCGGCGCCCTGGTCGACGTCTTTGAGACGGTTATCTACGCCATTGCCTTCCTTTTGCTGGTGGCGGCCGCGGTGCTGGTGGTGATCGGCGGCGGCGAGGCGGTCGTGCAAGCCGTCAGCCACAAGGTCAACACGCTGCAGGGCGGCGTCCTGGTCCTGGACCGAGTGCTGATGGTGCTGATCATCGCCGAGATCGCCGCAACCCTGCGCGCGGTGCTGCTATATCACGAAATCGCCGCTGAGCCTTTCCTTTTCATCGGGCTCATCGCCTGCGTGCGGCGGATCCTGATCGTGACCGCGGCGTCTGAGCAGGTGCACTCCGACAAGGAGCTCGACCGCCTGCTGTTCGAGCTGGGTGCGCTGGGCCTCTTGGTGATCGGGATAGCCGCGGCGATCTTCATGATTCGGTACAGCGCACGTCGCGGGTCGCAGAGTGACGGGGACAACGTCTGACCTGGTTTATTGCCGCTATGTCGACGGGTACACACGCGTGGCGCAGTTAGGCGCTAGCGACGGCGATAGAGGTTTCGATGACGACACAACAACACTCCTCGACGGGTGACCGCCTCGGGCAGGCGGACCACGAGGTGCGGCACGCCGTGCGGTTCGCCGTCCTGGCCGCGTTGGCCGGTGTGGGGTTCCTCGTCGTCGCCGCGCTGTGGGACAGCACCTGCACCGGTGCGATGTCGGTCGACACCGTGGCATGCGGGGCACCCCAGCTGACCATTCTGGCCCTCGGCGCTCCGGTGATCCTGCTGGTTGCGGGTGTGTGGGCGTTCGTTCGCACCTATCGCGTCTGGCGCGACCGCGGAACCTGGTGGGCATGGCAGGGCACCGGCTGGCTGTTGATGATCCTGATGTTCCTCACGCTCACGATGGGCGCTCCGATCGCCGGGCCGATTCTGGCCGGCTGAGCAGCTCGCGGTTGTATCTGTCTGGGCCGCGTCGCCTGGTTTGACAGGCCACCGGTTGTGGGTATGTCCTCGGCCACAATGAGCATTTCAGCGGGCGGTCCGCTGGTCATCAGATCATGGGTGACAGAATCACGAATGCGACGAGATAGATGGTGACTGCGATCAACGCAAGGATGACCAGCGTGATGACGGATATTGGCGCCATGCGCCGAAAGCGGCGCGTTCGTTGGATTTCCGCGTGCTCGCTAGGATCCGTGGCCCGCGGACTACCCGGCTGCGATCATGACTAATCAGCTCGAGCGCGAGGGTACTGTCGGTCAAACTATGCTGGGAGGCCCGATGACTGCTGCTGCGAAGGCGGCGAAAGATCAGCGACGCGGCGAGCGCGCCATCGAGTTGCGGGTGGCAGCGACGCTCGAGAATCTGGCGGTGTTACGGACTTTGGTCGGCGCCGTCGGAACCTTCGAGGATCTGGACTTCGACGCGGTCGCCGATCTTCGGCTCGCGGTGGACGAGGTCTGTACGCGCCTGATCCGCTCGGCCGTCCCAGATGCCACTCTCGAGATCGTCATCGACCCACACGGCGAGGAGCTGCGGGTCGAGGCATCGACGACGTGCGCCAACCAGGACGTGGTGACGCCCGGCAGTTTCAGCTGGCATGTCCTGACGTCACTGGCTGACGACGTCCAGACATTCCAGAACGGCCAGGGCGTCTTCGGGGTCACGCTGACCACCCGAAGGGCGGGCACTCACAGGTGACGCCGCGAGCTGGCGGTGGTTCGTCATCTCGTCCCAACGAATACGCCGACGTTCCCGACATGTTCCGAGAGTTGGCGACCCTTGACGCCGACTCGGCGGAATTCCAGCGTCATCGCGACAAGATCGTCGCACGCTGCCTGCCGCTGGCCGATCACATTGCCCGGCGCTTCGAAGGGCGTGGTGAACCCCGTGACGATCTGGTTCAGGTCGCGCGGGTCGGCTTGGTCAACGCGGTGGCCCGATTCGACGTCGAAACCGGCTCCGACTTCGTGTCCTTCGCGGTGCCCACCATCATGGGTGAAGTTCGCCGGCATTTCCGGGACAACAGCTGGTCGGTCAAGGTTCCGCGGCGGCTCAAGGAGCTCCACCTACGGCTCGGCGCGGCGACCGCCGATCTGTCGCAGCGGCTGGGCCGCGCGCCGACCGCCACCGAGCTCTCTCGAGAACTGGAGATGGACCGCGCCGAAGTCGTCGAGGGCTTGGTGGCGGGCAGCTCCTACAACACGCTGTCCATCGATAGCGGTGGTGGCAGCGGCGACGAGGAGGCGCGGGCTATCGCCGACACGCTCGGCGATGTCGATACCGGGCTGGAGCGCATCGAGAACCGCGAAGCGCTGCGGCCGCTGCTGGAAGGACTACCGGAACGCGAGCGAACCGTGTTGGTCCTCAGGTTTTTCGATTCCATGACGCAGACGCAGATCGCGGAGCGGGTCGGCATCTCGCAGATGCATGTCTCGCGATTGCTGGCGAAATCGCTCGCGCGGTTACGGGACGAGCTGGAATAGCCGGTTGTGGTCCGGATCGTCGTCATCGGCGTCCGGCATCGCGTGCACGGACTTGATCAGCGGCAGGGTGTGGTCGGGGTCGCAGATCCGAAGTAGCCGGGTCACTGGTTCGCTCGGCACTACCGCCCACCGCAGATTGGCGCCCGCGCATTTGACGTTGATCAGGTGCAGCGCCGAAAAGCCATCGGTGCCAAAAAATTTCAGACCGCTCAGGTCCAGGACCAGCGGAGTGCAGTGGGCGATGCATAGATCAAAGTAGTCGGCGAGCTGGGCTGCATTGGATGCGTCGAGCTCACCGTGAGCCGTAATCACCACTTTGGCCACATCCCATTCCGCGCTGAATCGGGCGGAACGGTTTTCCCATGCCGGTGGGGGGAGTTCTGCGTCCGCTCCACGAACGGGCGAAGCAGAAACGGGTTGTACAGCAGACATCAAGTGACTCCATCAGTCGACAGTGCGTTCTGTGGATCACGTCAAGCGGATTGGTGCCGCGCGCGAGGAGAGAGCGGGAGAACAAATCTCCCCTTGCGTGGATTAACGCTGTTCCGTGCGGCTGGTAACTCAACCTCGTTAGTAGACTACTCCGGCTACTGCGTGCCTTCAACGTGAGACGGAGATTCTCAGAATGCCACGTCAACGATGTTGCAGCACTTAGATTTAACGTGCATTGTGCTTTGGCGCAACGATTGCGGCGGCGAAACGCCGGACCGACTCCGCAGCCGCGGCCGCTGCGTCGTCGTGGCCGGCGCGTGCTCGGCCGGCAATGTCTCCGGTCGCGGGATCCAGCGTGACCTCGGCCAGCAGCTCACCTGTGCTGGGCTCACACACCGCCCACGAGTAACGCGAGTCCGACGACCACTCGGCCGCACGGCGTGAGACGTGGTCGGGGTCGGTCGCGCCGAGTTCGGCTAGCGCGCAACGATCATCGATGCGGTCGTCGGCGCGGAGTCCGCGCAGATACCACCGCCCGGCGTTGATCTCGACTGGATCCACGTCCGGCTGCTCCCCGGGCCGCTTCGGGCCTGCGCTATTTGATCTCGGCCAGCACCGTGCCCTGAGTGATGGCGGCACCGGCTTCCACGGCCAGTCCGGTGATGACGCCGTCCTTGTGTGCAGTGACCGGGTTCTCCATCTTCATGGCCTCCAGAACCACTACCAGGTCGCCGGTCGAAACCTCTTGTCCCTCTTCGACAGCCACCTTAACCACGGTGCCCTGCATCGGAGCGGTCACCGCGTCGCCGGACACCGCAGCGCCGCCGGCGGCACCGCGCTTGCGCGCCTTGGGCTTCTTGCGGATCACGCCGGCCTCGCCCCCGCCGCCGCCGCCGTTGGACAGCGCCAGATCGCCGGGCAGTGACACCTCCAGCCGTCGGCCGCCGACCTCGACGACGACCTTCTGCCGCGGCCGGGCCTCGTCTTCCTCAATGGGTTCTCCGCCGGTGAACGGTTCGATGGTGTTGTTCCACTCGGTTTCGATCCAGCGGGTGTGCACGGTGAAGCCGTCGTTGTCGCCGATGAACGCCGGGTCCGACACCACCGCCCGGTGGAACGGGATGACGGTGGCCAGACCCTCGACGTGGAACTCGTCCAACGCCCGGCGCGAGCGCGCCAGCGCTTCCTCCCGGGTGGCGCCGTACACGATCAGCTTGGCCAGCATCGAGTCGAACTGCCCGCCGATCACTGAGCCGGCCTCGACCCCGGAATCCAACCGCACCCCCGGTCCGCTGGGTGTCTCGTACTTGGTGACCGGTCCGGGGGCCGGCAGGAACCCGCGTCCGGCGTCCTCGCCGTTGATCCGGAATTCGATGGCGTGCCCGCGGGGCGTCGGGTCCTCGGTGATCTCCAGCTTCTCGCCGTTGGCGATCTTGAACTGCTGCAGCACCAGGTCGATGCCCGCGGTCTCCTCGGTCACCGGGTGCTCAACCTGCAGACGGGTGTTGACCTCGAGGAAGGAGATCAGCCCGTCCTGCCCGACCAGGTACTCCACCGTGCCGGCGCCGTAGTAGCCGGCTTCCTTGCAGATCCGCTTGGCGGATTCGTGGATCTCTTTGCGCTGCGCGTCGGTGAGGAAGGGTGCCGGCGCTTCTTCCACCAACTTCTGGAAGCGGCGCTGCAACGAGCAGTCGCGGGTGCCGGCGACGATCACATTGCCGTGTTGGTCGGCGATCACCTGCGCCTCGACGTGGCGCGGCTTGTCCAGGTAACGCTCGACGAAGCATTCCCCGCGACCGAACGCGGCGACGGCCTCGCGGGTCGCCGACTCGAACAGCTCCGGGATCTCCTCGATGGTCCGCGCGACCTTCATGCCGCGGCCGCCACCGCCGAACGCGGCCTTGATGGCGACCGGAACGCCGTACTCCTTGGCGAAGGCGACCACCTCGTCGGCGTTCTTGACCGGGTCCGGGGTGCCGGGCACCAGCGGAGCCTGCGCCTTGGCGGCGATGTGCCGCGCGGTGACCTTGTCACCGAGGTCGCGGATCGATTGCGGGCTGGGCCCGATCCAGATCAGGCCGGCGTCCAGGACCGCCTGAGCGAAGTCGGCGTTCTCCGACAGGAATCCGTAGCCGGGGTGAACCGCGTTGGCGCCGGATTTCTCGGCCGCCTCCAGCAGCTTGCCGAAGTCGAGGTAGGACTCGGCCGACGTCTGGCCGCCCAGCGCGAAGGCCTCGTCGGCCAGCTTCACGTGTGGGGCGTCGGCGTCGGGCTCGGCGTAGACCGCCACGCTGGGCAGCCCCGCGTCCTTGGCCGCACGGATGACCCGTACCGCGATCTCACCGCGATTGGCGACAAGAACTTTCGAGATTGTCGAGCTGGCGTGACTGGCCACTTCGCCTCCTGGTGAGCACGTCTGGTGATGTCTAAGAGAAATTCTTACAAGTCGTTTCGGGGGAAGTTTATGCGGCGCGCCGAGAGCGACGAGACCCGGTGTCTACTTCTCCGCTGACTCGCGCAGTCGGCGCTTGATTCGGGCCAGCATCGCTGACATCCCGCGCAGCCGCAGCGGGCTGATCAACTCGGCCAGACCCAGATCGGCATAGAAGTCCTCCGGCACCGCGAGGATGTCGGCGGCGGGCTGCTCATCGAGGCCGGCGGCCAGAATCGACGCGAAACCACGTGTCGTGGGAGCTTCGACGGGGGCGCTGAAATACAGCCGCACCCGGCCCGGGTCGTGTCCGTCGACGTGCAAAAACAGCGGGGACTGGCATTCGGGCACCGGCTCCATCGCGGCCTCTTCCAGAGTGGACGGCAAAGCTGGAAGGTCATCGGCATATTCCAACAGGAGCTTCAGCTTGTCTTGGCCTTGGACTTCGGCGAAGTCGGAGACAACCTCGGCCAGCGGCGCGGGCATGCTCATCGGGCCGGGACAGCCCCCGGGGCTTCGCCGGCGACGATCGGCACGCGCACCGCGTTACCCCACTCGGTCCACGAACCGTCGTAGTTGCGCACGCCGGGGATGCCCAGCAGATGCGTCAACACGAACCAGGTGTGGCTGGACCGTTCGCCGATGCGGCAGTAGACGATCGTCTTGTCATCCGGCCCGATGAACCCGTACAGCTTCTCGAGTTCGTCATGGCTGCGGAAGCGCCCGCTGTCATCGGCGGCCTTGGCCCACGGGATCGACTGTGCCGTCGGGATATGCCCGGCCCGCAACGCGCCCTCTTCGGGGTAGTCGGGCATGTGGGTGCGCTTGCCGGTGTACTCGTCAGGCGAGCGCACGTCGATCAGCGGTCCCTCGCCCAGGGCGCCCAGCACGTCGTCTTTGTATGCGCGGATCGGGGCGTCGTTGCGCTCCACGACGGGGTAGCCCGACGAGGTGCGGCTCGGCACATCCAGCGTGGTGTCGCGGTTGTCGTGCATCCACAGGTCGCGTCCGCCGTTGAGCAGCCGAACGTCAGGATGGCCGAAAAGGGTGAAGACCCACAGCGCGTACGCGGCCCACCAGTTGCTCTTGTCGCCGTAGATCACCACGGTGTCGTCGCGCGAAATGCCTTTGCGGTCCATCAGTTCCGCGAACTGCTTGCCGTTGATGTAGTCGCGCACCCGCGGGTCGTTGAGGTCGGTGTGCCAGTCGATTTTGACGGCCCCGGGGATGTGGCCGACGTCGTAGAGCAGGACGTCTTCATCGGACTCGACGATGGCGAGTCCGGGTCGGCCCAGGTTGCCGGCCAGCCAGTCGGAGGTGACCAGCCGTTCCGGGTGGGCGTAAGCGCTCAGCGTCGGGCTGGGATCTGCTGGTAAAGGCACACCGCGAGCCTACCTGCCGGCCAGTCCCGGGCATTGCTGCGTTGACGCCGCGAGGAGTTCACGACGCGACGCGGGTTGGCCGCCCACAGATCGGCGATCGACACGCCCACTCGCTGCAGCAGCGCCCGGGTGTGCGGCAGGCTCAGGCCGATGACGTTGGACGGGTCACCCTCGATCCGGTCGACGAACCAGCCGCCCAGCCCGTCGATGGTGAACGCTCCGGCCACCCCGAGCGACTCGCCGCTGGCCAGGTACGCATCCAGATCCGCCGGCGCCGGTGTGGCGAAATGCACTGTGGTGACGAATGATTCGGCTGCGCGATGAGTGACTTCGCCGTCGACCAGCCGTACCAGGCAGTGTCCGGTGTGCAGCTGACCGGACCGACCGCCCATCGACCGCCACTCGCGCCGCGCCGCATCGATGGATGCGGGTTTGCCGATCAGTCGGCCGTCGAGGTAGAGCATCGAATCACAGCCAATGACAACGCAATCCGCGGCATCGGCGGGATCGAGCAGCGTGACGCACCTGCTCGGCTTTGGCCTCGGCGAGGCTGCGAACCACGTCACCCGGGGCGGCATCCGCGCCCAATGCCGGCGACGACCGCGTCCTCGTCGACCCCCGACACCACGACCAACGGTTCGACCCCGGCCTGCCGCAGCACCCGTCGCCGACCCTCGGACGCCGACCCGAGGATCAGACGGGTCATTCCCACTCCTCGATCCCGGCTACGCCGCATCATCGTTGTCGGAGGCCTGGGTCATCGCCCCGCATGTGCGTCCGTTGCTGCAGGCTCATGCGCTGCCAGCTATGGATCGAGTAGCGCAATTTGTCGACGGGCAGTCCCCACCGGGAGAACGCCGGTGTCGGCGGTTCGCCGCCGCCGCCGCGAGCGCTGCTGAGCACCGCGACCAGCGCGGCCACCTCCGCATCGGTCGGTCTGCCCTTGAGCACCTGAATATGCGGCGCGTGCGGCTGGCTCTCCGGCCCAGCGGCGTCACTCGCCGCGTTCTCGCCGCTCACGCGGCTGATTCGCTCGTCACAGGGGAATGTTCCCGTGCTTCTTCGGCGGCACCTGGGCGATCTTGCGCTCCAGCAACCGCAGCGAGGTCGCGATGTAGCCGCGGGTGTGCGACGGCGGGATCACCGCGTCGACGTAGCCCCGCTCGGCGGCGATGTACGGGTTGACCAGGGTGTCCTCGTACTCCTGCTGCAGCTCCAGCCGCAGCGCGTCGACGTCCTCGCCGTCCTTGCGCGGCTTCCTTGAGCTGCTGGCGGTAGACGAAGCCGACCGCGCCGGAGGCGCCCATCACGGCGATCTGGGCCGTCGGCCAGGCGACGTTGACGTCGCAACCCATGTCCTTGGAGCCCATGACGCAGTACGCGCCGCCGTAGGCCTTGCGGGTGATGACGGTGATCTTGGGGACGGTGGCCTCGCCGTAGGCGTACAGCAGCTTGGCGCCGCGGCGGATGATGCCGTTGTATTCCTGGCCGGTGCCCGGCAGGAAGCCCGGCACGTCGACCAGCATCACCACCGGGATGTTGAAGCAGTCGCAGGTCCGGACGAAGCGGGCGGCCTTCTCCGAGGCGTTGATGTCGAGGCAGCCGGCGAACTGGGTGGGCTGGTTGGCGACGATCCCGACCGACCGTCCCTCGATGCGCCCGAACCCGACGACGATGTTTCGGGCGTAGCCCTCCTGGATCTCGAGGAACTCGTCGTCGTCGAGGATCCGCCGGATCACCTCGTGCATGTCGTAGGGCTGGTTGGCCGAGTCCGGGATCAGCGTGTCGAGCTCGAGGTCCTCTTCGGTCAGGTTGTCCTCGATCGCGCCCTCGGGGATGCGGCACGGCAAACTTCGGCGGGTCGGTGAAGTTGTTGGGCGGCAGGTAGCTCAGCAGATCGCGGACGTAGTCGAGGGCGTCCTGCTCGCCGGAGGCGACGTAGTGCACAGTGCCCGACTTGGCCATGTGGGTGTGGGCGCCGCCCAGTTCCTCCATCGTGACGTCTTCGCCGGTGACGGTCTTGATCACGTCCGGACCGGTGATGAACATCTGGCTGGTCTGGTCGACCATCACCACGAAGTCGGTCAGCGCGGGGGAGTAGACGTGGCCACCGGCGGCGGCACCCATGATCAGCGAGATCTGCGGGATGACGCCGGAAGCCAGGATGTTGTTGCGGAAGATCTTGCTGTACAGGCCGAGCGAGACCACGCCCTCCTGGATGCGGGCGCCCGCGCCGTCGTTGATCCCGATCAGCGGCCGGCCGGTCTTGAGGGCCAGCTCCTGCACCTTGACGATCTTCTCGCCGTAGACCTCGCCGAGGCTGCCGCCGAACACCGTGGCGTCCTGGCTGAAGATGCAGACGTCGCGGCCGTCGATGGTGCCGTAGCCGGTGACGACACCGTCGCCGAGCGGGCGGTTCGTCTCCAGCCCGAAGTTGGTGCTGCGGTGGCGGGCCAGTGCGTCGAGTTCGACGAACGATCCCTCGTCCAGCAGGGCGTAGATGCGCTCGCGCGCAGTGAGCTTGCCCTTTTCGTGCACCTTCTCCACGGCGGCTTCACCCACCGGGTGCAGCGTCTCTTCGCTCCGCTTGCGCAGTTCGGCGAGTTTGCCCGCGGTGGTGTGGATGTCGATCTCGTGCTCGGCTTGGGCCTCGACCGAAGTCTCGGAGGTGCTCGTCATGGCTGTCGATCTTAGCGGTCCCTTAAGTTTGTACCCGCAGCAGCCCGCCGACGTTCTGCGTGTCCTGTGGACGGACTTTGTTCAGTGAGGACCGACAACGGTAATCTTCGTCTCCTGTCACCTTATTTGTCCCATGGGGCCGGGGACCGGAGGATCGCGCATGGTGAAGTCGGGGAGCGGCCGCCTGGTGCGACAGTGGTGGAACGAACCGGGCGACTACTTGTGGGTCGTCGAGTTTTTCCGGCTGCGTGGATTCATGACCGCGCTACGGGCGAGTATCGGTCTCGGTGGGGTGGTGACCGCGATCGCCCTGGTGTGCTTGCAGTTCGAAAACCTGGTTCAACCGCGGGCTTTGATCCACGCCCTGATCACGGGGATGACGCTGGCCTCGATCGGCTGGGTGGTCTATTGGTGGTGGTTCCCGTGGCCGACCGCTCGACAAGCTGCCGCCTTGTTCGTCCCAGTCGACATCGGTGTCGCTATCGCCACCGCTTTGCATGCCGACCCGCTGGCGGCGCTGTCCAGCACGCCGCTTTTCGCGCTGCCGGGTGCCTTCATCGTGTTCTTCTACGGTCCCCGCGCCAACGCCGTGCACATGGCTTTTGCCACGGTCACGATCGTTTCCGCAGCGACATGGCTGGCGGTCTCCGATCATCCCGACGCGGTGCCGCTGGCGATCTCCAAGGCACTCATCGCGCTGACGGTGACAGTTGGGGTCTTTCCGTTCGTGCAGTTCGGCTTCTGGCTGGTGCGCAGCAACTCGATCGAATCTCTGACGGATCCACTCACCGACCTCGCCAACCGTCGCGGCCTGTCCCATTACCTGTCCAGAAAAGTCAACAGACTGGCGTCTCTAGAACCGTTGTGCGCATTCGTCATTGATCTGGATGGGTTCAAGAACATCAACGACGAGTACGGCCACAAGATCGGCGACATCGTTATCACCCGGACCGCCGAGCGGATCCGCCTTGCGGTGGGTCCGTCGGCGTTCGTCGCGCGAACGGGCGGAGAGGAGTTTGTGGTCGTCGACCTAGTCGAGCTGTCCGCCGCAGCGGCGATCGGCGAAGGTATCCGAGCCGCGATCGAGGCGCTGGAGACTCCGAAAGCGACCGCCAGCATCGGGATTGCGGTCGGCGCCATCAGCGACGTGTCAGAGTTCGACGCGATCTATGCCTGCGCCGACGAAGCGATGTACGCGGCGAAACGCAGCGGCGGCAACCGGATTGCCCTGGGCGCTGCGGTCAACGCCGCGAACCTCAGTCGGCAGCCAGATGACATCCCCTTCAGGCCAATGCAATTGGATGACGGTGTGCTGGGTACGGGACCGTTGCTGAGTGCCGATGAAGCATGACCCACTTCGAGCCCCCTTGGATGCGGCGGCCTTGCGTGACGCGCTGGTCGGGCCCGGCATGCCGTGGCGTCAGCTCGATGTCGTCGCCGAAACCGGTTCCACCAATGCCGATCTGCTCGCGCGGGCCGAAGGCGGTGCCGATATCGACGGATCGGTATTGCTCGCCGAATACCAGAGCGCCGGCCGGGGTCGCCATGGCCGGCAATGGTCGGCGCCGCCACGGACGCAGGTGGCCCTGTCGGTGGGAGTGGCCGGCGCGTCGGTGCCGCGGCCGGGCTGGGGATGGCTGACGCTGGCCGTCGGTGTCGCGGTCGCGGATGCGTTGACGGCGCTGGACATCGGGGCAGGTCTGAAGTGGCCGAACGATGTCCTGGTCAACGGCGGCAAGTTGGCCGGGATCCTGGCCGAGGTGGCCGCGCCGACGCCGGTGATCGTGGTCGGCCTCGGGCTCAACGTGACGTTGACCGCCGACGAGGCGCCGGATCCCGATGCCACCTCGCTGCTGATGCTGGGTTCATCGGCCACCGATCGAAATGAGCTGGCGCGCAGGATACTTCGCGAATTGGCGTTGCGTATCGATGCGTGGCGCACGGCGGGCGGTGCCGACTCGGCGCTGATCGCCGACTACCAGCGCTACAGCCTGACCCTGAATTCCCGGGTTCGTGCCAGCATGCCCGGCGACCGGGAAGTGGTCGGCGTCGCTCGATCCGTCGACGAGACCGGTCGACTATGCGTCGACACCGGTGCCGAGACTCATGCGATATCTGCCGGAGACATCACGCACCTGCGTCCCAGCGTCTAAAGTGCCAGCGTGGGCTACCCCGACAATGTGCTGGCCGGCGACGAGCAGGTGGTGCTGCACCGGCACCCGCACTGGAAGCGGCTGTTCTGGCCGGTCGTCGTGCTGATTCTGGCCAGCGCCGCGGCGTCGTTCGGCTGCGCGGTGGTCAACGGCACCGCCTGGGACCCGAATGCCAAGCAGGTCGTCTACTGGGTCATCGGGGCGATCTGGCTGGTGCTCATCGGCTGGCTGACGCTGTGGCCGTTCCTGAATTGGCTCACAACGCATTTCGTCATCACCGACCGGCGGGTGATGTTCCGGCACGGGGTGCTGAGCCGCAGCGGCATCGACATCCCGCTGGCCCGGATCAACAGCGTCGAATTCCGGCACCGGCTGATCGATCGGATTACTGCGCACCGGCACGCTGATCATCGAATCGGCGTCACAAGATCCGTTGGAGTTCCATGACATTCCGCGCGTGGAGCAGGTCCACGCACTGCTGTATCACGAAGTTTTCGACACCCTCGGCTCCGAGGAATCGCCGAGCTGATCCACCCGGCCGCGGCGCGTACGCCACGCCCGCATCAGCGTGACGTTGCCGCTCTCTTCGACGTCCTCGAACACCTCGGCGATACCGCCGGCGGTGAGCGCCGACTCCAGCGCCTTGTCCGCGCTGCGGGCAGCCTCGTCGGGGAACACCCAGCGCCGGAACGCCCAGAACCGGAACGCCATCTGCAGCAGGTTGCCGATGACGTAGGCCGAGATGAAGTCGGCGATGTTCTCCGCGGTCAGCGACACCGGCGGGCACCCGCAGCTCCAGCACGTAGCTGGACACCCACAGCGGCGCCATGCTCAGCAGCACGCCGACGCCGCTGAACGCGAAGAACAGCAGCGCCTCGTGGTGGCGCTCGCGGCCGCCGCGGTCGCGGAAGCTCCATTCCCGGTTCAGGATGTAGGACGCGATGACCGCGACGATGCCGGCGATGACCTTGGCGGTCACCGGCTTGGGCTCCAGAATCGTCAGCTTCAGCGTGTAGAAGATCGCCGAGTCGATGATGAACGTGGTCGCGCCGACGATCGCGAACTTGATCAGCTCGTGATGGCGCTCGGCGAAGGGCGGATCGGCCCCGGCAGTCGGGCGATCGTGGCATCGGCAAAGGACACAATGTCGCAGTCTACGGATTACTCGATTAAGGGTGCTCTGTGACTGTGTCACCGCCGCCAAATCGCCCGTTCAGCCTCCTTGGGGCCATGACACCATGAGTGCCGTGACGAGTACCCCCAACTCCTCGCCCAGGTCGCCATGGTCGGCGGCGGCCAGCTGGCCCGGATGACCCACCAGGCGGCGATCGCGCTGGGCCAGACCCTGCGGGTGCTGGCCGCCGACGCCGCCGATCCCGCCGCCCAGGTCAGCCCCGACGTGGTGATCGGCTCGCACACCGACCTCGACGCGCTGCGCCGCGTCGCCGCCGGTGCCGCCGCGCTGACCTTCGACCACGAGCACGTGCCCACTGAGCTGCTGGAAAAGCTGGTCGCCGAAGGCGTCAACGTGGCGCCGCCGCCGGAGGCGCTGATCCACGCGCAGGACAAGCTGGTCATGCGGCGACGGCTGGAGGCGCTCGGCGCCCCGGTGCCGCGCTACGCGGCCGTCGACAGCCCGACGACCTGGACGGCGTTGCTGAGTTCGCCCGGCTGGTCGGCGGCCCGGTCGTGGTCAAGGCGGTCCGCGGCGGCTACGACGGCCGCGGGGTGCAGCTGGCCGCCGACCCGGCGCAGGCCCGCGAGGTCGCGGGTCAATATCTAGATTCTGGCGTACCGGTACTGGTCGAGGAGCGGGTCGCGATGCGCCGCGAGCTGGCGGCGCTGGTGGCGCGGTCGCCGTTCGGGCAGGGCGCGGCCTGGCCGGTGGTCGAGACGGTGCAGCGCGACGGCATCTGCGTCGAGGTCATCGCGCCGGCCCCGGAGCTGCCCGACGACGTCGGCGCCGCGGCCGCAGCAGCTGGCGCTGAGGCTGGCCGCCGAGCTCGGCGTCGTCGGCGTGCTGGCGGTCGAGCTGTTCGAGACCGCCGACGGCGAGCTGCTGGTCAACGAGCTGGCGATGCGCCCGCACAACTCCGGGCACTGGACCATGGACGGCGCGCGCACCAGCCAGTTCGAGCAGCACCTGCGGGCGGTGCTGGACTATCCGCTCGGCGACACCGACGCCATCGCGCCGGTGACGGTGATGGCCAACGTGCTGGGCGCCGCGCAGACGCCGGCGATGACGCTCGACGAGCGGCTGCACCACCTGTTCGCGCGGATGCCCGACGCCAAGGTGCACCTGTACGGCAAGGGCGAACGGCCGGGCCGCAAGATCGGCCACGTCAATTTTCTCGGCGACGATGCGTCGCCGACGTCGGCGAACCTGCGTGAACGCGCCGAGCGGGCGGCACACTGGTTGTCGCACGGGCAGTGGACGGACGGATGGGATCCACATGACTGAGCAGCACGCCCGCGGTCGGCGTGATCATGGGCAGCGACAGCGACTGGTCGGTGATGGCCGACGCCGCCGACGCGCTGGCCGAGTTCGACGTCGCCTACGAGGTCGGGGTGGTCTCGGCGCACCGCACCCCGCAGCGGATGCTCGACTACGCGCAGCAGGCCGCCGGCCGGGGCATCGAGGTGATCATCGCGGGCGCCGGTGGCGCGGCCCACCTGCCCGGCATGGTGGCCTCGGCCACCCCGCTGCCGGTGATCGGCGTGCCGGTGCCGCTGGCGCAGGCTGGACGGGCTGGACTCGCTGCTGTCGATCGTGCAGATGCCGGCCGGTGTGCCGGTGGCCACGGTGTCGATCGGCGGCGCCCGCAATGCGGGCCTGCTGGCGGTGCGCATCCTGGCGGTGTCGGATCCGGCGCTGCGCAGCCGGATCGTGGCTTTCCAGAAGGATCTGGCGGAGTCGGTGCTGGCCAAGGATGCGGCGCTGAAAGAGCGTCAAGGTAAAGTTACCGGCGAGTAGCACCGCGCAGTTAGGCACGAGAAAGGAGGCTGGGATGGCTGGAGATCCGTCGTTCGATCTGTTCAAGCTGCCCGAGGAGCACGACGAGCTGCGGGCGGCGATCCGCGCGTTGGCGGAGAAAGAGATCGCCCCGCATGCCGCGGACGTCGACGAGAAGCCCCGCTTTCCCGAGGAGGCGCTGACGGCGCTGAACGCGTCGGGCTTCAACGCCGTCCACGTCCCCGAGGAGTACGGCGGTCAGGGCGCGGACTCGGTGGCGGCGTGCATCGTGATCGAGGAGGTGGCGCGCGTCGACGCGTCGGCGTCGCTGATCCCCGCAGTGAACAAGCTGGGCACCATGGGCCTGATCCTGCGCGGCTCCGAGGAGCTGAAGAAGCAGGTGTTGCCGTCGCTGGCCTCCGATGGGGCGATGGCGTCCTACGCGTTGAGCGAGCGCGAGGCCGGCAGCGACGCCGCGTCGATGCGGACCCGGGCCAAGGCCGACGGCGACGACTGGATCCTCAACGGCGCCAAGTCCTGGATCACCAACGGCGGCAAGTCCACCTGGTACACGGTGATGGCGGTGACCGACCCGGACAAGGGCGCCAACGGGATTTCGGCGTTCATCGTGCACAAGGACGACGAGGGATTCACCGTCGGGCCCAAGGAAAAGAAGTTGGGCATCAAGGGTTCTCCGACCACCGAGCTGTATTTCGAGAACTGCCGGATCCCCGGCGACCGGATCATCGGCGAGCCCGGCACCGGGTTCAAGACCGCGCTGGCCACGCTGGACCACACCCGCCCGACGATCGGCGCCCAGGCCGTCGGTATCGCGCAGGGCGCGCTTGACGCGGCGATCGCTTACACCAAGGACCGCAAGCAGTTCGGCGAGTCGATCAGCGACTTCCAGGGCGTCCAGTTCATGCTGGCCGACATGGCGATGAAGGTCGAGGCCGCCCGGCTGATGGTCTACACCGCCGCCGCCCGCGCCGAGCGCGGCGAGCCGAATCTGGGCTTCATCTCGGCGGCGTCGAAATGCTTTGCCTCCGACGTGGCGATGGAAGTCACCACCGACGCCGTGCAGCTGTTCGGCGGCGCCGGCTACACCACCGACTTCCCGGTCGAGCGGTTCATGCGCGACGCCAAGATCACCCAGATCTACGAGGGCACCAACCAGATTCAGCGCGTGGTGATGTCGCGCGCACTGCTGCGCTGAGCGGCACCTCGACGAGCCACGACAGGATGTCCTGGCAGGGACTTTTTTAATGTGCTGTTGTCGCGCGTCCCCGAGGCCAGGTGGCGCTACAGTCAAAACGGCATTATGTCCCGGGATGGCCAACCTTGGGGCGAATGCACTTGCTCGGAGCGCGACGCGCAGCTGGCGCAGCTGAATGCGCTCGCGCGTCGCGTGGCTCGCGGCGGCCCCGGGGAAGTCGTGTTGTTGCGCGGGGAGGCCGGCGTCGGCAAAACTGCATTACTCGCCAAGTTCGTCGGCCAACTCGATTCCGGACCACGGGTATTTCGTGGCTGGTGTGACCCGTTCTGCGCGCCGCGTCCGCTGGGTCCGCTGACCGACGCCCTGGCCGGGCTGGACGCCGCCGCGGGAGCCGGGCTGGCCGCGGCCGTCGACTCGGGGGATACCGCACGAATCTATCGACAGCTGTTGGCGGCGTTGGGCGACCGCAGCCGATGGGTGTGGGCGATCGAGGACGCCCACTGGGCCGACGGGGCCACCTTGGATCTGGTGCGCTTCCTCGCGCGACGTATCGAACGCTACGGATGTTGCTGGTGATCTCCTTCCGCGACGACGAACTGGCCGCGACCCATCCGTTGGCCGTCACGTTGGGAGACCTGGCGAACTACGCCAACGTGAGCCGAATTGCTTTGGCGGCGCTGAGTTTACCGGCGGTGTCTGCATTGGCCGCCGGCAGCGGGCTCAACGCCGAGCAGCTGCATCAGGTCACCGGCGGCAACCCGTTTTTCGTCACCGAGGTGCTGGCGGCTGGACCGGATGCGCTGACCCGGGAAGACCTGCCGCGCAGCATTTCCGAGGCGGTCTGCGGTCGGCTGGGGCGACTGTCGGCCAAGGCGCGCGATATCGCAAACGCTGTCGCGGTATGTGGTCCGCGCGTCGATGTGGCCCTGCTGGAAAGGATATGTCCCGAAGCCCGGCCGGCGCTGCATGAATGTCTGGACGCCGGGGTGCTGATCGCCGAAGGGGACCTGGTCCGCTTTCGTCACGAGCTCGCGCGCCGGGCAACCCTGGCGCAGATCCCCGACTTCGACCGCATCGATTTGCACCGATGCGCGCTGACCGCCCTGGCCGAACCGCCCGCTGATCCGAACGCACTGGCGGCATTGGCTTTCCATGCCGACGAGGCCGGCGATAACGAAGCCACCGTCCGCTACGGCATAGCCGCCGCGCAACGGGCCGCATCACTGGGGGCCAACCGCGAAGCCGCGAGCTTGTACGCGCTAGCGTTGCGCCGCGCAGAAGCTGCGTGCGACGACGATCGGGTTGTCTGGCTGGAGGGACACGCGTTCACGTGCTACCTGAGCGGCCAGGCAGAGCCGGCGGTCGCATCGTTGCGCGAGGCGATCACGATGCGGCGCAAGCTCTCTGACCATATCGCCGAAGGCGACGACCTTCGCTGGCTGTCGCGTCTGCTGCAGCCGCTCGGGCGCGCTGCCGAAGCCATCGACGCGGCGCATGCATCGCTGCGACTGCTGGAAGAGCTCGGCCCGTCGCCGCAGCTGGCCTGGTCGCTGATCAACATGGCACACATCAGCGCGCTGGAATTGGATCCGGCGTGCGCCGACTACGCCGCCCGCGCACACGCGCTGGCCCTCGAATTGCAGGATCCCGCAGTCGATATCCGGGCCCGCGGCTACACGGCGCTCACCAAGGTATTCAGCAGGGGCACCGGCTGGGACGAGCTGAAGACCGTCTGGCATGAAGCGCTCGAGACCCAGGGTCTCGAAGAGCACGCGGCGGTGCTGGGCGTCCTGATCTACTGGTATGCGGTGCTGCGTTGCGAGTTAGGCCGCGCTGAAGGCTATCTGGCGGAGGCGTCCCGGTTCTGCGATGAGCGCGATCTCGGCATGTTCAGCTCGCTGCTGACCGCTGCGTCAACGCTGGCGGCGTTGCACAGGGAGATTGGGATCTGGCGCCCCGCACCGCCGAGCAGATTGTCACCCGGCCCGAGCTCAGCCCACAGCACCGGATCCTGCCGCTGGTGACGCTGACTCTGCTGCGAGCTCGGCGTGGTCAGCCGCCGGCTGCGCTGGTGGGGGAGGCCGCGGCCGACGATCAACCCCGCGACCTGGTCCAGCTTGGCGCGGTGTGGGCGGCCCGCGCTGAGGTGGCCTGGTTGGCCGGCGATGACGAGGTGCCCCTGCCGAAGCGCTGGCCGGGCTGGCCGCATCCCCCGAACGCGCCGATCCATGGCCCAGACGGGCCAGCTGCAACGCTGGGTTCGCTTGGCTGGCAGCACTATCGAGAGTCATCTGGCCACGATCCGCTCACCCACCCGTTCGACTTGGAGATCAACGGGCAGTGGCAGCGCGCTGCCGAAGCGTGGACGGTCGCGGCTGCCCCTACGATGCGGCATTGGCGCAACTCGGCGGCGACGTCTCCGCGGTGAAACAGGCGCTGGCCATTTTCCGGAAGCTTGGCGCCAAGGCGGCGGCCCGCCGCGCGCAGCAGCGACTGGCCGTGCTGCGCGAGCGGGCCCCGCGCACGCGGCAGGCGGACAAGGATTCAGATCCCTACGCGTTGACCGGCCGCCAACGCCAGGTCTTCGACCTGCTTGCCGCCGGGCTCAGCAACCCAGAGATCGCCGCCGAGCTGCACATCAGCCCCAAGACGGTTGGCCACCACGTCGAGGCGATCTTGACCAAGCTGGGCGTGCAGAACCGCACCCACGCGGTTGCCTACGCGCTGCAACACCAGGCCGCGCTGCAGGCGAAGTCGTAAGCTATACCGTTGCGCCGGCAGTGGCTCCGCTCAGCCCCGCGCTCTCAACGCTGAGCAGGCTTTCTGCTTCATGCTCTTCCCGGTACGCCTTGCCACCGCCGTTCAGCCCGAACAGCCGTTTGCTCCACAACAGCCACAGCACCGCGACGATGTTGACAGCGAGAGCGAAAAGCCGCAGCGCCGTGACCTTTTCGGTCAGCTTCATAGATTTCCAGCGGAAGGAACACGCTGGTGGCGATCACCGCGAAGTACTCGCCCCACCGTTGCATCAGCCATAGCCCGACCGCCTCCACCAGTTCGATCAGCGCATAGGCGACCAAGCCCCACGGCGATCCAGGTCAACGTCGACGACGACATTAGAATGCGTGCGCGATAGTGTGAATGATCTTGGAGTTGTCGGGATTCCATCCGATCTGGTTTGCCAACGGCTTGAGCAATGGAATACTTGGTCGAACGCGTGGCGCAACCGCTCACGTGACCCGTTGACCTTGAACACGCCGGCCGCCACTGCCAGAAAGATCACGACACGAAATGCGCGCTCGAATGTGAGCAGCACGCATCAACGTCCGGTCGCGTAGGAAGCGCCCACGGGGGATTTCCGGTGCGGTGTTGGCCGGTCCGCTACGCCGCGGCGGGCCGACGACAAAGGTCTCGCAGCGCAAGCAACGCCAGGCTTCTCCGGCCGGGGTGTCTACCGTCAGACGCTCCCGGAGTTCCGGCTCATCGGGAGCGAACGTTGCGTGTCCACGCAGTCCACACGAGCGCAGAGCAAAATCCACCATGAGGAGCACGCTACAGCGACGTGGCCGCCGGTCGGCCTCAGTCGAGGTCCGCGTTCCAGGTTCCGGGCAGCATCGGCACGGTCGAGCTGCCACCGAACTGGTCCTCGGTCAAGGTGGCCAACCCGCCCGGTTTGTCCGCGCCGGCCCGGGGCTGCGCTGCCGGCGAACCCGATAGGTCCGGCACTACGAGCCGAGGCAGTCACTGCGTCCGGGTAATTCAGCTCCTGGTCCAAGTCCATGTATTCATAGCCGCGGCCGAGCATGGTGTCTTTGGGCTGCCGTCGCCGCTTTACAGCCTGCTTTTCCTCGGGAACCGGTGCAACGGCAGGTGTTCTTTCGGCGGTGTCGGCTGCTGCCGTCTTCTTGGCCCGCTTGCTGGCACGGTGGCGGCTTGCTGAGCTGCCAAGCCCAGATCGCCGACCATGTACATGTATTTGACCTCGTCACCACCGGTGGTCCGGCCGGCGTGGGCGGCAGGGCGGGGGGGCGCAGGCGCTACGGCCGGGGCGTGGGTGACCATCACCGGGGCGGGCGTGGGCGCCAGGGGCGCGGGTGCGGGCCCCGGTGGCGGAGTTGGAGCCATCGCGAACACCGGGGCCAGCATCGGTACGGTCGCAGCCGGCGCCAGCCCGGCCAGCCCCGCCAAACCCGCCAGGCCGGCCAGCCCTACCGGCGCGGCTGCCAGGGGAACCAGGGAAGCGGTCACCGCCGGCAAGAGGGCCGGCAGTAAAGGCAGCAGCGTCGATGCGAGGATGTAGTGCAGCAGCTGAATGGTGTTACCGATCGTGGAGCCGACGATCTCGATCAGCGCGGTCGGGACGACCAGGACCAGAGCCTGAGGATTGAACGCGGCGGTGTAGACGATCGCCAAGAAGTCGTCGACGATGACTATGCCGGTGAAGGCGATATACGACGCCGGGTCCAGCGGCACCGACAAGTCGTAGGCGATGGACTCGGGGGTCAGGTAACTCAGAAAGTCGCCGCTGAACGCCAGCCAGTTCCCAGGAATGGGGTACGGCGGCAACCATGACGGGTTCAGCCCCTGCAACCACGTCGCGATCGGATCGTTGAAATCGGTGAAGCCGATCTGGTTGAAGAAGTCGAGTATCTCTTGATACTCGGGGCCGATGTTCGGGTACGAGGGTTGGGGAAAAAGCCCTTGCAGATAGTTCTCCAAGTCGGTGAACCATGCGGGCGGCTCTGTCGACGGGTCGGGCCGGCCGCGCCGCCGCCTTCGTGATCGTCGGAGCCGGTTGGGTTGTCGGGGTGGCCGCGACCGACGCGTCCGCGATGCCCTCATAAGTGCCCATCACGGTGGCGGCCTGCACCCACATTCGCGCATAGTTGGCTTCGTTGAACGCGATCGGGATGGTGTTGATGCCAAGGAAATTCGTTCCCAGCAACACCGCGTGGGTGGCGTGGTTGGCGGCCAACTCGCCCAGGGAGGGCATTGTGGCCAGCGCGGTGGTGTAGGCGGCGGCCGCGGTTTCGATGCTCGGCGGCCCGTCGCGGCGCTGTTCGCGCTTTCCTGCTGGAGCCAGGCCAGATAGGGCGCATGGGCGGCCGCATAGCTTTCGGCGCTCGGGCCCTCCCAGCTCCCGGCCTGCACGCCGGCCAGCACGGCGGTCAGTTCGTCGGCCGACCTCGGTGTAGTTGGTGCTCAGCGCGGTCCACGCCTCGAGCGGCCGCCAGCAGCGACCCCGGGCCTGGCCCGCTGCTCAGCAGCGTCGAATGCACCTCGGGAGGCGCGGCCATCCAGATGGGGGCGGTCACAGTCGACCCTCGGAAATAGAAGACACCAACGCATGCAGCGTCACGGGAGACCCTCGCTCTCGGGGTCGACCGCCCCGGCTTGCAGGATGCGATGACGCGAGTCTCCTGGCTCTCGGATCGCTGCTCGCCTCGCCTTCCGACCTTCAGTCGGGCCGTGGCTGTGTGAGGGTCGCTCCCCGATGACAGTGGCGGGACCGCGCCGGATTTGCACCGGCTTCCTGCTGTCGTCATCGCCTAACGGCAGACATTGTCCCATACCGCGTCGAAAGCGGCACGAAATCGGCAGTGCGTTCAACGTTCATGCGCCCGCGGTCGATCTGTACCGTGACCAAAATGACGGACAACACGCGTGAGGTCGTGCGTAATCAACTGCTGCTCGACGCTCTCAGTGGGCCGATCGATCTCAATGCGGTCGATTGGCGCGTCAAGCATCAACATTCGTCGGCCTCGCCGCTAGAGGTGCAGAACGAGACGCTGGATGCCATTCGCGAATGGGTGAGCGACGGACTGTTCCGGCTCGGCGAACTCAGCGGCAAGGCGAAACGCTTTGCCGCCTGGCATCATTCGCTCGACCACTCGCTGCACAAGATTTCTCATGCCTACGTCAGGCGCTACGACGATCCCGAGAAGTGGATGTACTCGGCGTGGCTGGCGCTCACGGCGAAGGGTGAGCTGCTGGCTCGATCGATCGAGGCCAAGGACATCGACGGGTACCGGCCGAAGGCGCCGTGAGCCCAGTGCAGGTGCGGTCCTCGACCGAGGAAGATCTGGTACGCGTCCGCGAGATCGTCAACCACTACATCGAGCATTCCGTCTTCAATTTCCGGACCGAGCCGCAGAGCATCGACGAGGTACGCGCCCTCTGGGCGCAGCGGCACCAGCAGTTCCCGTGGCTGGTGGCCGTCGTCGACGACCGCGTCGTCGGAGCGGCATACGCGGGTCCGTGGAACGATCGCGCTGCGTACCGGTGGACCGTCGAATCCACCATCTACGTCGACCCGGCTGCGCATCGTCGGGGAGTCGGCGACGCGCTCTACACCGAGTTGCTTGATCGCTTGCATCGCAAGGGATTTCACAGCGCGGTCGCCGTGATCGCGTTGCCGAACGATCCAAGTGTCCGGCTACATGAGCGACACGGGTTCGCCCGCGTCGGCCACCTTCGTGAGGCCGGTTTCAAACATGACGCCTGGCACGACGTCGGTTTCTGGCAGCGCCGCCTCGAAGGCGGCTAGGGCGCGCCGAGTTGCGCTGTGCGCTGCTGATCTCGCCGGAATTCGGCGACATCACTTAACGCACCGGTCAAGTTCCATTCACTTTCCCGGGGTCGCGGCGGAATAAGGTACCGCCTTATGAGCGCACCTTCGCCTGTGCCCGCGTCAGGGGTGGTGTCCGACGGCACCTGGTCGGCACCGCGGTGGGAGACCACCTTCATCAGTGTGACCAACGAAAGCCTGCAAGTTGTCATCGACGAAGCGAACCGGCACTTGAACGCTCACGGGCTCGAGGGCTGGGAGGTGGTGAACTCCTCGGTGCAGCGCGTCCAGGTCTCGCACCACTTCGCCGGGTACGACAAGGGCGGCGAGTTCTACTTCGAGTGGAGCATGGTCTGCACCATGAAGCGGCCCCTGGCGCCTTCTTGACAGTGCGGCGGGCACGCCCGCGCCGCGGGTTGACCTAACATCGCTGGGTGACCGAATCCCGTTCGACAGGCGATCAGGCCGGCCTTGTCGTTGACACCTGCTGCGCCGAAACCGGGCACGGACATGCCGTCGCGCATGACTCGCAGTGGCGGCACGGCGCGACATGGGCGTGGCGGCTGGCCTGGGTCAGCATGGTCGCGATGCTCACCGAAGGCGTGGTCGGGCTGTGGCAGGGCCTCGCGGTCGGTTCGATCGCGCTGACCGGATGGGCACTGGGCAGCTTGCCGGAGGCGCTGGCCAGCGCCATGGTGGCGTGGCGTTTCTCCGGCTCGCGAACCGCGTCGGCGACGGCTGAGCGCCGCGCGCAAGTCGGTGTCGCATGGTCGTTTTGGCTGACCGCTCCCTACATCGCTGCCGAATCCATCCACCACCTGCTCGACCCGCACGACGCCGAGACATCGGTGATCGGGATCGTCTTGACCGCCGCTTCGCTGGTGTTGATGCCGATCTTGGGCCGCGCCAAGCATGCGCTCGCCGATCGGCTGGGCTCGGCGGCCACCGCGGGCGAGGGCACGCAGAACTATCTGTGCGGGGCGCAGGCCGCGGCCGTCCTGACCGGTCTGGCGGTCGCCGCGATCTGGCCCAGCGTGTGGTGGTTCGACCCGGCCATCGGTCTGGGCATCGCCGCCGCCGCGATCTGGCAGGGCTTCAAGTCCTGGCGCGGCGAAGACTGCTGCTGACTCTCTCAGCCGTGACGAAAACCCTTGCCGGAACGGTCAAGTGGATCGGGATCCAGTCCGAGGTAAGTGGCCCGTAAGCGGTCCCAGAGCTCCAGCTGACCCCAGTCGGGCTCGTCGCGGATCTCCTGCGTATTGGTCAGGAACGGGCCGGGCAGCATCAGCGTCATCAACTGGTCGTCGCGGCCATTGAACAGGCGCACACCCCACGACGTAGGCGCGCCGTCGCTGCCGATCCGGCGGTACATCTCGGCGCGGGCGCACCGGCGGATCCGGCCCAGCTCGGGCCCGCTCTCCGCGTGCTCGCCGATGCACAGGTGAAAGTGCCAGCGGCCGAAGTCGACGGTTGCGTATCCGTCGTACATCGAGATCCGCTTGGGCGGGTTGGGAGCGGCAACCTCCCACGCCGCGCCCTCGACCAGGACACCGAACCAGATGTCGTTCCAATACTCCTCGAAGCACAGCCGGATCAGGTCCAGGAGACTTTGCTCATCGGTGGGCAACGGCCAGAGCTGCTCTCGGCCGTTGTCCTCAGTGGTCAGGACTGGAGGGCTGACGTCGATCAACGCACTACCTTTCCGGCACCCGGTCCAGGGCACAATCTCCGCAGAGCCCGCTATGAGGCGTGCGGTAATACAAACAGCAACTGTTGCGGCGGTAGTCGATATCGTCAAAACGGACGGCTGCGCTCAGTCGTGGGTCAGTGCATATGCTGCGGGCCAGTTGCCACCCCGACGTCGTCGCGCGATCGCGATCGAAGACGCGCGCGGCGCCGAGCAGGGCTGAGGCCGAATTACCCTCCAGCAACCTCTCCGAGATCGGGCTGATTCGGCGCAGCGCGACCGCCAGCGGCTTGAGATGCGTGTCGAGCACCATGTCGGCCAGCGCGCAGGGAAGGTCGTCTCGCTGCGCAGCAACGGGATGCTCGAGGTGCAGTGCGATCTGACCGTCGATTTCACGAAAGAGCAGACGGTCGGGCTCAAGGTCGACTAGCAGTCGGTAGCCCGCGACCGTGCCCACTCCGATCGACCACAGCCGGGCGGCGAAGCCCAAGAAGAACGTCGAGGCCGCGACGCGCTGCTCGGTGACGTTCATGCGCGCTTTGACCCGTCCGACGATCTCCGCCAGCACGGCGGTGTCGTCGTAAAGCTGCCCGACCGGGCGCCAGCCGTCGAGAAGCGGTCCGGCGCCCACCGCGAAATATCCGCTGACGTTGCGGAGTTCGTCGAGCGCGCTGATCGCGGCCGGGTCACTGGATGGCTCAAAAGACGCTATTTCGCTCGCCAGCTTTCTCGGGGTCGACCGCCCCGGGTAGCAGGATGCGACGACGCGAGTGTCCTGGCTCTCGGATCGCTGCTCGCCTCGCCTTCCAGCTCGCGGGCCGTGGCTAGTGAGGTTCGCTCCCCGATGACAGTGGCGGGACCGCGCCGGATTTGCACCGGCTTCCTACGTTCGTCATCGCCTTACGTGCGAGATTGTCGCATGCCGCTTCGTGCCGCCTGGCGACGCGGTACCCCTGGTCTCGCTCGGCGGTCAGGGCCGTTCGAACTCAACTGGTCTGTCGGGGTCGGTGGGTCCTAGCCTGCCGCGCCGTGCGATGCCTTGGAACGCCCCTTGCGCCACACCCACCAGAAGACTCCACCCATCAAGGCGGCAACAGCGAGCGCGGCACCCACGTAGTAGGGGGTGTTGTTACTCGTGGGAGCGATCGGGGTGGATGCGGCGACCAAGTCCACTCCGTTGGTGACCGGACCTACTCCAGGTGTCTTCTGCGCGGTGGCCAGGGTGATCGCGGTGCCGTCTGGGCTGATCTGTCCGTGGGCCAGGGTGGTGCCGTCGAGCATGAAGGAGTCCTGCTGACCCGCTGGCGCAGTGTCGTCGTGGCCGACCGCGGTGACCTGGTTGACGAAGATGGACTGATTGGCCGCAGGCACGTCGACGTAGGCGTTGTCGTAGTACACCGGGTTGTACGGCTGCCAGTCGGGCGGGGGCGGGCCCTGGTAGTCGTCGGATGGCGGAATCCATGCGCCTCCGTTAAAGGAGCTGCTGGACACGAAGTCCGATCCCACGGCCACGAATGGGAACACTCCGGCAGTGGAGACGTTGAGCACCATGCGTCCGCCGGCGGGCACCCAGGTTTCGCGGTAGTCCCCGTCGTAGTAGTACCGGTAGCGCACGTCCTGCCCGCAACGGGTTGTACAAAATCGGGCGGCGGTAGGGGTCGTAGTCCACGTAGTCCCCACCGCTGGGGTCGCCAGTTGTCGACAGTGACATTGGTGTTGTCGTGGACGTTGAGCTGCACGATGTTGGTGATCTGGGTGTTGATGTCGGTGACGTTGGTGACCTTGACCTCGTCGTGGAGGCGGTCTGCCGGGGTTCACCACAACCGCCGGAGCGACTTTGGCAGCCTCGATGGCCTCGGCAGAGCGCACCGGCACCGCGCCGGGTTGCAGCCACCACCCGCGTCCCAGCGCGCACAGACGCCGACGCGGAGACGGTGGCGGGCACCACCGCGGTGACCGTCTGGCCGTTAGTGACCACGGTCGTCGGTTTGAGCGAGGTCGTTACTGCCGCAGCGGAAGTTCTTTCGGCGTGTTGATCGGACTCGACTGAGCAGCCGCCGGGGGATGCGCTGAGCTGGCACTGCTGACGGCGCCAACTGCGCGGGCACTGCCACACTGGCGGTCACTGCCGCACCCGCGGTGCCGGATGCCGTCGGGACGGGCGCGGCGCCCGGCGCGGCGGACTTCTTCGCGCCCTGGGTAGTCGAGGGCTGTGTCGCGGCCGACGACGCCGGACCCGCCGAGGTCTGGTTGCGCGGAGCCGGGGCGTCGACCTTGTGCTCGGTCGTGGGCGCCGGGGACGGCGTGGGCGCCGGGGGACGGCTCGCCTCTTGTGGCGACAATCCCGGCTTGACTCGGCGGCTCGTCGGTCGGATGAACCGGAGAGGGAGTGGCTGCAGGCGGGACCGGCTGACGGCCGCCGAGGCGATTACCGCCGGAGGGGCAGGCGCGACTGTCGTGGTGGGCTCAGACGGGTCAGCTTGTGACACTCGGGCGCTCAAAAGAGCGGCGGGAGTGAGGGCCGCCAACACGGCCACCGTCGCGAGGATCTGCTTCACCCAAGGCCGATCACCCGGTAGGCCTAATGGCGTTAACGCGCATAAGCAACCGCTACTGGATTCAGCGCTGCAGCGCAACGACCGGGGAACCCAGCTGGGCGCAAACCCGTCTCTCGACATCACACAAGCCTTCCGTCGCTTCGACAACAGCAAAGAGTACCGAATAACAGACCGAGAACCTACGGCGTGACATCGACGTTCGTCAGCTCCTCGGGTTACACCCTGCCGCGTCGAAGCATGCGACGACGCGAGTGTCCTGGCTCTCGGATCGCCCTCGTCTCACCCCGCGCCGGCGCTCAAGGCGTCCACCGCCGCGTCGATGTTCGGGACGACGCGGTGGCCGTAGCGGGCGACAAGTTGTCCGAGCGAGCGCGCGAGGTGCGGCACCACCGCCGCTGCCAGCAGGACCTCTTCGGCGATTACGATGCCACCGACCACGTGTGCCGCCATCAACCGGCCATCGGGAGTCACCTCGTAGCGCCAATCGCTGATTTGCAGCCGTGCGGGTTGCGACCTGAAGATTCCCCGACGGGCAGCGGTATGCGCAACGCCCGGCAGCCCGGCGAAAACATTGATCACCAAAGAGATTCCGCCCGGTCCGGCCAGCGCGTCGGTGACGGTTCGGCTTACCCGCTCGGCATCGAAAGCCGCCATCAGTCGTTCATGGCGAGCACGAACGACGGCGAGATGGTTTCGGCTGTCCCGCTGCGACGCACCGCCGTTCCGGCAGCGTAGAACTCCACCGTGTGGTAGCCCCAGGCGTAGTTCTGGATGGCGAAATGCACTCCGACGACTCCGGATGCGCCGTCGCGCTCGGCTTCGCTTTGCATGCGCGACATGGCCAACTCGCGCGCTTCGTAGTTTCCCGTTGTCCACTGCGGCATTTCGACGTTGCGGCCCATCTGTCGCAAGGTCTGCAGAAAGCCTTGCGCGGCAATGTGAAAGACGCAATTGCCCATGACGAACGCCACCGGCGCATAGCCGATCGAAGCAGGGTCGCCATGTCCTGTCCGGACAGATGACTGGAGAACGCCTGCCCATTGCTCCGCCGAAACGCGCCTGGTTTAGGGGTATAGCGAACCGCGGTTCCGACCGCAATGAATTCCAAGTGCTCCGATTCGGCGCCGTGCTGGCGCCATTCCAGGCGGACGCCGACCACGCCGTCAGCGCCCAGCGCGTCGGCTTCGGCCTGCATGCGGGCCATGGCGTTCCAGCGCGCCCGATATGTCGCCTCGGTGAGCACCGGCAGCTCGGATTGTTGCCGGATACCGGTGAATTGGTAGCCCACGTGGTAGACCGAGACACCCATCACGAGATCGAGCGGCTCGAAACCTGCCCCGTGCAGAAGTGCGAATTCGTTGATCGACAGGTCCGATGTGAAGACCTTGTCGGCGTGCGACAGCCGTTCGCTGGCAACGGGGTCGAGCGGGGTCGAGACACCTAGGCATCGTGACACCGTTCGAGACTGTCGGTGCACACGTTCAGTCCAAGCGGTACCGAATCAGCCGTGAACTGTTCGCGACGACGGCGACCGACGACGCGTTGTGCAGGATCGCCGCGAGCACCGGTGACAGTGCGCCGCCGGCGCCGATGAGCAACCCGGCCGCGTTGACGGCGATCGACATGCCGTAGTTCTGCCGGATGACCTCGACCGCGCGGGCGCCCAGATCGCCGACGTCGAGCAGGCGCCGGAAGTCGTCGTTGGCCAGCGCGACATCGGCGGTCTCGACGGCGACGTCGGTGCCGGCCAGGCCCATCGCGATGCCGATGTTGGCGGCGGCCAGCGCCGGGGCGTCGTTGATGCCGTCGCCGACCATGCCGACGACGTAGCCCTCGTCCTGGAGTCGGCGCACCACTTCGAGCTTGTCCTCGGGCAGCACCTCGGCGCGCCACTCGTCGATACCGAGTTCGTCCGCAACGACTTTCGCGATGTCGGGGTGATCGCCGGTGAGCATGACGATTCGGCGGATTCCGTTGCCGCGCAGCTTCTTCAGCACGTCGGACGCCTCGGAGCGGACTTCGTCGCGCAGGCTGATCAGCCCCACCAGCGTGCCGTCCACGGCGAGCAGCAACGGGGTCTCGGCCTGACGGCGCAGCTTGTCGACCCAGTCGGCGGCATCCTGGGACACCTCGACGTTCTCCGACCGCAGCAGCGACGGGCTGCCCAGCAGCAGCGTCCGCCCGTCGGCCCAGGTCCGCATGCCCAGGCCGACCAGCACCTCGCATTCCTCGTGCGGCGGAATGGTGATGCGGCGTTCCTCGGTCGAGCGGATCACCGCCATGGCCAACGGGTGACGAGAGTGCAGCTCCGAGCTCGCCGCGTAGGCGAGAACCTGCTCGGGCTGCCAATCATTGTGCAAGGCAATGATGTTCGTGACCACCGGACGCCCGACCGTGAGCGTCCCGGTCTTGTCGAAGACGATCGCGTCCACCCGGCTGGCCTGCTCCAGGTGCGACCCGCCCTTGATCAGGATGCCGCGGCGCGCGCCGTTGCCGATCGCCGCACTGATCGCGGTCGGCGTCGCCAGGCCCACCGCGCACGGGCACGCGATCAGCAACATGGTCATCGCCCGCCGGACATCCCCGGTGATCGCCAGGGTGAGCGCGGAGACGATGAACGAGATCGGCACGAAGCGACGGGAGAAGTTCTCGCCGACGGTCTGGATGGGCGCCCGGTCGTGTTGAGCCTCTTCGACGCGGGTGATGATGCGGCCGATAGTGGTCTCGTTGCCGACCGCACGGGCGCGAACCACCAGACGGCCGCGCAGCACCACCGAACCGGCGTGCACGACAGCCCCGGCCACGATGCTGACCGGCAGGGTTTCGCCGGTGATCGCGGACTGGTCGACGATAGCGTCGCCGTCGACCACCTCGCCGTCGACCGGTATTGCCACGTGGTCGTGGATCACCACGTCGTCACCGATCTGCACGGTGTCGATCGGCACCTGGACCTCAGTGCCGGCTTGGGGCCGTCGGCCAGCCGGATCCACGCCGTGTCGGCGGTACCGCGCAGCAGATCCGAAATGGCCCGCCGGGTGCGGCGCAGCGTCAGATCCTGCAGGTATTCACCGATATTGAGCAGCCACAGCACGGTGAGCGCGACCACGTTCTCGCGCAGCACCAGGCTGGCAACAGTCGCCGCGGTGACCAACGCGTCGGTGCCCGCGCGCCCGGACCGCAGCGAGCGCAACGCGCCGCGCAGGAACGGATAACCCATGAACACCGTCGCGCCGGTCGCGACCAGTTGGCCGCTCGAACTCAACAGCGGTGGCCGGTTGAAGGCGTAGCGGCGCACCCCGAGCAGGGCCAGCGCCGCGCCGCCGATCACCATCCGCAGCACCTCGGTGTTGTGGATGTCCGCCGACCGCGGTGTACGGGCCGGGATGAGCTCGGCGGCAACGTGTTCGGCAGAGGCGATGGCCGCCAGCACCTCGGCACGGTCGCAGCGCTTCGGCGAGTACCACACCACGACTGAGCCGGTGTGCGGATACGCGTGCACGGCCCGCACCCCGTGCTGTCGGTCCACTGCTTCTTCCACCGCGACCGCTCGGCGCGAACTCGCGCGCACCCAGGGCACCCGGACGCGCATCCGCCCGGCGGCGTCCGAAACGACCTCTACGTCAGCGGTCATCCCGCGCGGTCAGTGCTCGTGGTCGTGTTCGCCGATGGAGGGAGGCTGGGCCTCCTCACCGATGCGCTCGCGTGCTTCGGCGACCACGTCAGCGACCTTCAGCCGGGCGGACTCCGCGGCTTCCTCGGCCCGTCGGGTTCCGCGCAGTCCCAACTCCGTCGCGGCGACCGCCGCCTGATGAATCGGGGCTTTGGCCAGGGCTTTGCGGAGGACTTCGTAGGCGCTGACGCCGACCAGCCCGGTGACCACGGCCCCGGCTGCCTTACCCAATAGTCCTTGCACCACCATCGCCAAACGTCCTTCCGTCATGTCAGTGCGGCCTTCTTGGCCTTCGGACGAAGGTAACATACATACATTGCGATACGAACATGTATCGCTCGTTTATGCCCAGTCCAGCCTGGGTTGTGCGGTTCGCGCCCTGGCCTTACCGCTGCCGCCCCACCCCGGTGCCCGCCATTGAGCACCCTCGCCGATCGCCTGGACCGCGAACTGTGCCTGCTGGAGGACGCCGTCGGGCGCTAGGAGCCTTCGACACCGCTAGCTGCGGGTGACCTTCTCGGTCGCTACCCTGCGCGGCAACGCCGCCGGGTCGGGGTTGGCGACGTGCACCAGCGACCCGCCGACCGCCAACACGCTCACCAAGCCGTCAATCACCTCGTCGGCCGTGCTCCAGGATGCGGTCGAGAGCACTCGGTCCTCGGCCGTCAAACCCTTTGCCGCCACGGACTTTTGGCAGGCGGCCAGCACCTCTCGACGGATCGGCCGGCCAGCGCCGGGCCGGGATGGCGCTCGGCGACGATCTGGTCGCCGTGGACCCGTACCGCGGTCGCGTAGTCGGTGACGCCGATCGGCAGATCGGGTACCGGGCGGCCGAACGCATCCAGCGACAGCACCGCGACCTCGCCGGCGCCGGTCGCGTCGGCTTCGTCCAGTCGCTCGGCGGTGCACAGGGCGATGTCGCCGGCGATGCCTTTGCCGCCGTCCGGTAGTACGCCTCCGCGCCGATCCACCACACCCCGAACAGCACCGCCGCGGTCTGCCAATGCGCCGGCAGCAGCACCGCCACCCGGCTGGCCGGCCCGGCGCCCAATTCGTCGCGCAACAGGTTGCCGGTCTTGGCCGCCCAGTTGGCCAGCGTGACCGCGGACAGCTCGATGCGTTCGCCGGTCGCGTCGTCGTAGTAGGTGATGCGCGGGCCGACCGGGTCGGCGCGCAGCATCGGATCCAGGATCGCCGCGCTGAGGTTAATTGGTGCCACTCCTCAGCATCGCTTGGCTCTGCATCGTCGTCGGCACGGGTTCATCATTCCACGTCAGTAGATCAGTTGACGCACTCGGGGTGGTCGGAGCCCGCGGTCAGGATCGGCGAGGGCGGGGGAGCGTCGGAGCCCGTCCCGGGTCGAGGCGCCGCCAGCTTGGGGCCGCCGTCGCCGAGGCCCGAGCCCGGCCCGGTGTAGTCGTTGCCCAGCACCACCCGAACCGTGCCCTGCGGTACCGACGTGTTGGCGATGACGGGCAGCCCGCCGAGTTCTTTGGCGATGGCTTTGGCGCCCACGTCGTCGGCGTTGGCGGCCTGCACCTGGCTGCTCGACACGTGCGCGGTGTCGTTGTTGCCGACCTTGCCCGTGCTGAATCCCTTGGCGCTCAACACTTCTGACACCGATGCGGCCAGGCCGTTGATGTCGGTGTCGTTGAGGACGCTGGCGCTGGTCTTGCCCGGCGAGTAGGCCAGCTCCTCGGTCTTGCCCTTGGCCTGATCCTGCAGCAGGCCACCGACCCAGTCCTGCACCTGGTGCGGATCGACCCGCACCACGCTGTGCATGCCGTCGTCGCTCCAGCCGGACTCGTCGAGCACCGGGATGGTGGCGAAGGCGATCTTGCCCCCGGCCAACTTCTGCAGCTGATTCACGAAATCCATGATGTCCCAGCCCGATGACAGCACCACCGAGCGCTGGATGGCCGACTGCAGCCGGTTCATCGTCGCCGGGCTGGACAGTGTCTTGCCGGAGATCACCTGGTGGGCCAGCGAGGCCATCACCACCTGCTGACGCACCACCCGGTCCAGGTCGCCGCGCGGCAACTCGTGGCGCTGGCGAACGAAGCTCAGCGCCTGCGGGCCGTTGAGCTTCTGCGGGCCGGCCGGGAAGTCCGCACCCGAAAGTGGTTCGAAGACAGGCTCTTTGAGGCAGACGTTGACGCCGCCGAGGGCGTCGGTGATCAGCGAGAAGCCCAGCAGCCCGATCTCGGCGTAGTGGTCGACGGTGACGCCGGTGAGGTCGGCGACCGTCTTGATCAGCGCTTCGCGGCCGGCTTCGGTGCCTTCCCGCTCGGCCTCGTCGGGGGCCATGCCCGATTCGACCAGGCTGACTCGCTTCTCTTCCTTGGTCTGGCCGTAGACGCCGTTGATTTTGGTCTTGCCCAGGCCGGGTGCGGACACGTAGGTGTCGCGCGGAATGGAGATCGCGGTGGCCGACTTCCCGTTGTTGGGGATACGCACCAGGATGATCGTGTCGGTGTTGCTCGCCACCTCGTCGCCGGCCCGCAGCGTGGCCAGCTCTTGCGGGCTCAGCGGGTTGCCGTGGGCGTCGGCGCGGCTGTCCATGCCGACCAGCAGGATGTCGATCGCGCCGTCGTCGCCGCCGTGGCCCAGCGACGGCGCGAAGACGTGGTAGATGCCGTCCTCGAAGGAGCGGACCTTGCTCCACGCCACCCCGGTCACGAGAACGACCGCGAGGGCCGCCACGGTCGCAATCACACGAGTCACCCGTTGCTCAGGCATCACATCAGGCTACTTGCGTCACAGTGGTATCGCTGGTAGCGGAGGCCCGGCGTGCCAGACTCGTGACTCATGACGCAGCAGAATCGTGATCGCCGGCGCCGGCGGGCAGGTCGGCAGCTTTCTGGCGGCCGAGGCGATCCGGCAGGGGCGCGACGTGCTGGCGCTGACTTCGTCGCAGTGGGACATCACCGATCCGCAGTGCGCCGGCGCAGATCGTGCAGGCCGGCGACGTGGTGGTCAACTGCGCGGCCTACACCGCTGTCGACGATGCCGAACGCGACCAGGCCAGGGCATCCGCGGTCAACGCCGCCGGCCCGGAATACCTCGCGCAGGCCTGCGCCGGGCCGGCGCGCGGCTGGTGCACATCTCCACCGACTACGTGTTCAGCGGCGACTTCGGCGACGCCGCGCCGCGGCCCTACGAGCCGGGCGACGAGACCCGGCCGCTGAGCGTGTACGGGCAGACCAAACTGGCCGGCGAGCAGGCGGTGCTGGCGGCATTGCCGCAGGCCGTGGTGGTCCGCACCGCCTGGGTCTACACCGGCGGAAGCGGCAAGGACTTCGTCGCCACCATGCGCAGGCTGGCGGCCGGCGACGGCGTCGTCGAGGTGGTGGACGACCAGACCGGCTCGCCGACGTACGTCGTCGACCTGGTCGCCGCGCTGCTCGAGGTGGTCGACGGGCGGTGCACGCGCCGACGGGATCGTGCACGCCGCCAACGAAGGCGAGGTCAGCCGGTTCGAGCAGGCCCGCGCGGTGTTCGAGGGCGTCGGCGCCGACCCGGAGCGGGTGCGGCCGGTGAGCAGTGATCACAACCCGCGGCCGGCGGCGCGGCCGCCGTATTCGGCGCTGTCCGGTCGGCAGTCGCGGACGCGGGCCTGTCGCCGCTGCGGCCGTGGCGCGCGGCGCTGGAGGCGGCGCGGCGGCTGCTCCCAGGGCCGGCGCGCGGCCCCGACCGCTACCCTCAACCCGTGAGTGACGTGCTGCCGGTGGTCACGGTGACCTATTCACCGGGCCCGCATCTGGACCGGTTCCTGGCAACGCTGTCGCATGCCACCGAGCGGCCGGTCAGCGTCCTGATGGCCGACAACGGCTCCACCGACGGGACGCCGAGGCCGCGGTCGAGCGCTACCCGGGTGTGCGACTGTTCTCCACCGGGTCCAATCTCGGCTACGGCAGCGCGGTCAACCGCGCCGTCGCGCAGCTTGGCGACGCCGACGAGTGGTTCATCGTGGCCAACCCGGACGTGCAGTGGGGCCCGGGCAGCATCGACGCGCTGCTGGAGGCCGCGGCGCGCTGGCCCCGCGCGGCGACCTTGGGCCGCTGATCCACGATCCCGACGGCTCGGTGTATCCGTCGGCGCGCCAGCTGCCCAGCCTGATCCGCGGCGGCATGCACGCGGTCGTCGGGCCGTTCTGGAAGAACAACCCCTGGTCGGCGGCCTACCGGCAGGAGCGGCTGGAGCCCAGCGAGCGACCGGTCGGCTGGCTGTCCGGATCGTGCCTGCTGGTGCGCCGCGCGGCCTTCGAGCAGATCGGCGGCTTCGACGAGCGCTACTTCATGTACATGGAGGACGTCGACCTCGGCGACCGGCTGGGCAGCGCGGGCTGGCTCAACGTCTATGTGCCGTCGGCCGAAGTGCTGCACCACAAGGGCCACGCGACCGCGCGGGAGTCGTCGCGCAACTTGGCGGCGCACCACAAAAGCACCTACACCTACCTGGCCGACCGGCATTCTGGACGGTGGCAGGCTCCGCTGCGCTGGGCCTGCAGGCCGGTCTGGCGGTGCGGTCGCGGCTGATGGTGCGCAATTCTGCAGAAGGGCAGCGGTGACTGATGGGCAAGCGGAGTGGACGCCGTCGTCCTGGTCGGCGGTAAAGGCACCCGGCTGCGGCCGCTGACGTTGTCGGCGCCCAAGCCGATGCTGCCCACCGCCGGGCTGCCGTTCCTCACCCATCTGCTGTCGCGGATCGCCGCGGCCGGTATCGAGCACGTGGTCCTGGGCACGTCGTACAAGCCGAAGGTATTCGAGGCCGAGTTCGGTGACGGGTCCAAGCTGGGTCTGCAGATCGAGTATGTGACCGAGGAAGAGTCCGCTGGGCACCGGCGGCGGAATCGCCAACGTCGCCGGCCATCTGCGCCACGACACGGCGATGGTGTTCAACGGCGACGTGCTCTCCGGCGCCGATCTGGGTCAACTGCTGGACTACCACCACGAGCAGCAGGCCGACGTCACCCTGCACCTGGTGCGGGTCGGCGATCCGCGGGCGTTCGGTTGCGTGCCGACCGAAAACGGCCGCGTCACCGCGTTTTTGGAGAAGACCGAGGATCCGCCGACCGATCAGATCAACGCCGGCTGCTACGTGTTCTCCCGCGAGATCATCGACCGGATCCCGCGGGGCCGCGAGGTGTCGGTCGAGCGCGAGGTGTTTCCCGCCCTGCTGTCCGACGGCGTCAAGGTGTGCGGATACGTCGACGCCAGCTACTGGCGCGACATGGGCACCCCGGAGGACTTCGTCCGCGGCTCGGCGGATCTGGTGCGCGGCATCGCTCCGTCACCGGCGCTGGGCGGCCATCGCGGCGAGCAGCTGGTGCACGACGGCGCCGCGGTGTCGCCCGGCGCGCTGCTCATCGGCGGCACGGTCGTCGGACGTGGCGCCGAGATCGGCCCTGGCGCCCGGTTGGACGGCGCGGTCATCTTCGACGGCGTGCGGATCGAGGCCGGCAGCGTGATCGAGCGCTCGATCATCGGGTTCGGCGCGCGGATCGGTCCGCGGGCGCTGATCCGCGACGGCGTGATCGGCGACGGCGCCGACATCGGCGCCCGCTGCGAGCTGCTGCGGGGGGCGCGGGTGTGGCCCGGCGTGCACATTCCCGACGGCGGGATCCGCTACTCCAGCGACGTCTGAGCCGCCCGCTTATCGGTAGTGTTAGCTCATTCGTGAGCGCGTACGAGATCTTCGACGCTCTGCGCCGGATGCCCGGTGAACTTGCAACCGTGCCGTCAGCGCGTTGTATCGGTCCTCGCGATCTAGGCGACCCGTCGTCCTGATGTGTTCCTGGCCGTCTGTATCGAGTCCTCTCCCGCGAGCTGCCTGTCAAGCTCTGTGATGTCCTCCCGCTGCCCGTTGATTCGACGCTCCAAGCGCTGCTGTGCTGCGCTGCCAGCCCATCGAAGTCGCGGACGTTCGCCGCGGATAGCTCGGTGACGTCCCGATGTCGGCGGCGCCGGCTACCAAGACCGCCCGCGCCGCGGCGGCGTCTCGCTCGCTGCGTCGCTCAGGTCCGGCCTACTCGAATCGTAGTGCGAACACATCCTACCCCCGTTTCGCGTGAGCTGCGAGAACTGTGCACTGCGAATCCCTCAGCAAGGCCGTAGGCCTCATCTGCACAGCGCGTATCCGTGACCAGTCCATGACTTGTTCGGTGAGCCGGTGCACTCGCTGTTGGTGGGACTCCGCAGTGCTCGTCCGTGTCATCTGCGACACTGTCATCTGCGACATGTTGACCAGCACATCGAGATTCGCGAATTCCGCCGCAAGCGAGCAGACCACCGTGGTGGCCTCCAAATAGAAGCAGACACACTCATGCTGAAAAACATCCCGTGATGCCTCTAGCGCGTTGCACATCACGGGGTTCTCAGGTTTCCGATGGCACTTGGCACCGCTCTCGCGCAGCGCTTCGGCGCGAGCGTCTTCGCGTTGCACCATGGCTCGCACCGTCTGCCCGGCTGTTCAACCGCTTCGTCAACGACATGCACTAGCTCCGCCGACACCCTCACCCGCCCCTGTGCCCCGGTAGTTCGGTTCGCGTTCTGGCGTGACCTGCGGAAGATTCCCGAAGGCCTGCCGGTCCTCTGAGATCGCAGCAGACAGTCCGCCTCGTATGCGCCGGTATCGCCGCACGCCCGACCAGATAGGCCAGCGCATCGTCGGAGCCGGCGGGCAGCCCGTCGATCGGCCACCACCGCAGGTCGACAGATTCGTCGCTGAGCGCGATCTGCGCCCCCGCTGGCGCGCGGGCCACGAACTGCAGGTCGAGGTGGCGGGTCGGCACTCCCAGCGAGCAGGTGAGCGCGTGCACGTTGATCGCGGCCAGGTCGGGTGCGATCCGCAGGTCGTCGACGCCGGATTCTTCGGTAGCCTCACGCAGCGCCGCCCCGAGGATGTCGGCGTCGGAATCCTCGCAGTGCCCACCCAATTGGACCCAACGGCCCAGCCGCGGATGCAGTGTCAGCAGGACCCGGCCGCCGGAGTGGTCGAGCACCAACGCCGACGCTGTGATGTGTCCCGGTACGCATTCGCGAAGGCAGGCGTCCTCCCGCGCGTCCAGGAACGCCAGTACGGCGTTACGCAGTGAATCCTGCGACCGATCCGGTGCCCGCCAGTCGGACAACAGCGCTATCGCCGAGGATCGAACGCTCACTTGCGCACCAACAGATCACCGGCTGCGACCGGCTCGCGCGGCTCGGCAACCGGCACCTCGGGGTAGCCGATCGCGATGGCGCCCAACGGCTCCCAGTCGCCGGGCAGGTCGAGCTCGGCGCGAACCAGGTCGGCGGCGAAGATCGTCGAGCCGATCCAGCAGCTGCCCACCCCGCGCACCGCCAACGCCACCAGCAGCGCCTGCACCGCCGCCCCGACCGCGACGGTGAACATGGTGTGCTCGGCATCGCTGCGCGCGGCGTCGGGATAGCTGTGCGCGCCGTCGGGCACCAGCATCGGAATCACGACTTCGGGTGCGTCGTAGAGGATCTGGCCGCGTGCCACTCGCCGTTCGACCGCGTCGGCCGGCCTGCCGTCGCCGGTCAGGTCGGCGCGCCACTTGTCACGCATCCGCTCGAGCAGCCGGTCGCGCCCGCGGTGTCTGCAGCCAGACGAAGCGCACCGGCCGGGTGTGATGCGGTGCCGGCGCGGTCAGCGCCTCGGCGACGGCGTCCTCGACGAGTTCCGGGGGTACCGGTTCGTCGGCGAACCGGCGCACCGAGCGGCGCAGCAGCTGGGCCTGCCGGCGACCCAGGTCCAGGGCCTCGGCGGTGCCCAGCCAGAACAGGTCGTCGGTGCCGGACCGCACGAGATGCCGGGCCGTGGCTTCGGTCTCGGTCACCACGCCGGCGGGTAGCCCGCGCACGACGGCCACCGGTATCGCGGTCAGCTTGCCCTTGACCAGATCGGCCGCGGCGGCGATCTCGTCGGCGACCGCGACCTCGGTGACCAACAGCTCGTTGCCGTGCCGGTCGACCGCGCCGGCGTAGCCGTGCAGCACCGCCAGACCCCGGCCGCGCCGACCGCGGCGTCGGTCTGGCCGTTGCGCCAGGCGCGGCCCATGGTGTCGGTGATGACGACGCCGACGGTGACACCGAGCTCGTCGCGCAGCCCGGCCCGCAGCGACGCGGCGCTGCCGTCGGGATCGACGGGCAGCAGCGCCAATTCGTCGGTGCCGATGTTGGATCCGTCCACGCCGGATGCGGCCTGCACCACGCCGAGCCCGTTCTCGGTGATCAGCGTTCGGCCCTTGCGGGCCAGCACCCGGACGGACTCGGCGTCGACGAGCTTGCGGCGCAGCGTATCTCGCTCCTCGGGATCCTCCGGTGCAGGCACCAGGCGGCCCTCGCACTTGGACAGCACCTTGCTGGTGACAACCAACACGTCGCCGTCGCGCAGCCAGGGTGCCGCGGCGGCGAGCGCGGCGGCCAGGTCGTCGCCGGGCCGGAACTCGGGAAGCCCGGTGACCGGCAGGATCTCGATCGGTGACGCGGTGCCGTGCTCTGCGTCACGGCGCGATCACGCTGCCACGCCCGCAAGCTCGAGACCGGCGCTGCACCATCTCGGCCGTGGCTTTCGGATCGGTCATCAGCAGCGGCACTGATCGCACTGCGACACCGTCGATTTCGGCGTGATCGCCCTCGTGGATCAGCCAGCAGTCCAGGATTCCGGTGCCGGCCCGCGCACCGTAGTGCCGGCCGACCGCCTCGGCGGTCGACTCCACGCCGATCACCTTCAGGCACTCATCGGCCATGCCGCGCAACGGCTTTCCACCGATGATCGGCGAGTAGCCGACGACCGGGGCGCCGGTGGACCGCAGCGCCGCCGCGGATCCCGGGAACGGCCAGGATCGCGCCGACGCTCACCACCGGATTCGACGGCGCCACCAGGACGACGTCGGCCTCGGCGATCGCCTCGGTGACTTCCGTTGTCGGCATTGGCCTTTTCGGCGCCGACGAAGGCGAAGCTGTGCGTCGGCAGCTGCGCGCGGTAGCGGACCCACCACTCCTGGAAGTGGATCGCGCGCCGACTGTCGTCGGTCGGGATCGGTGATGACGACGTGTGTTTCGCAGCGGTCGTCGCTGGCGGGCAGCAGCCGCGCGCCGGGCTGCCACCGGTCGCACAGCGCCTCGGTCACCTGCGACAGCGGATAGCCGGCGCGCAGCATCTGGCTGCGCACCAGATGGGTCGCCAGGTCGCGGTCGCCGAGTCCGAACCAGTCGGGCTGCACGCCGTACTGCGGCGAGTTCCTCCTTGGCATGCCAGGTTTCGTTGCGATGGCCCCAGCCGCGTTCCGGGTCGATACCTCCGCCCAGGGTGTACATGCAGGTGTCCAGGTCGGGGCAGATCCGCACCCCGTGCATCCACGCGTCGTCGCCGATGTTGACGACCGCCGTCAGCTCGTGCTCACCGGCAGGCGCAGACGCCGGAGGCGAATTGGCCCAGTCCGAGTAGCTGCTGCACCCCGAGCAGGAAGCGGGCGCCGCCGACGCCGCCGACCAGAACCGTGACCTTCACACCGCACGACAGTACGCGCGGCGACGAGGCAGACGCCGAGGTGAGTCGGGGAATCGACTCGCCGGGTGGTGCCGGAATGCCTTGTGTGACTGGTGTGACCGACACGCCAAGCCCGCATCGGCCTCGTGCCGCAAATAATTGGTCACGAGATGTATGGAATTCTTCCGAATCGCTTGCAGAGCGCCTCTTACCCGTGTGTAATCACATCAGTGTCATTTCGGTTGGCCGGCCGGTTTCGGTGTCGCAGACCGAGATTCGATCATTTGTTCGAATCGGGATGACCGACATCAAAACAGTGGTCACATTCACGATCTACGAAACCAGGTGAGGAGGCGGAACATGTCCTATGAACACCTTCGAGGGCTTAATGGGTGGGACACACCGCACACCACTCCCGGCTTGCCGATCACAGGGGTATCCCCAAGGCCCCATTTGAGTTTGGTTCCCGACACGATCGAAGACGAATTCGAGGCCGCCGAGGTTGAGACCGATCAGTGGCAAGACCGTGCGTTGTGTGCTCAGACGGATCCCGAGGCGTTCTTCCCCGAGAAGGGCGGCTCCACCCGCGAGGCCAAGCGGATCTGCCTTGGCTGCGAGGTACGGAGCGAATGCCTCGACTACGCCTTGGCCCACGACGAGCGCTTCGGCATCTGGGGCGGCCTCTCGGAGCGGGAACGCCGTCGCCTCAAGCGCGGAATCATCTGACGCGACGCGGGTCATCTGCGATCGAGCGGGTGACCCGCCGCGCCCGGCTACGCCGCGCTTGCGATCACCCGTTATTCGTCATCGATCGTCGGGTCGATGACCGACGGTTCGACGCCCAGATAGGTGGCCACCTGGGCCACCAGATTTCATGCAGTAATTCAGCCAGCTCGACCGTGTCTTTGGCGCGTCGCTCGATTGGCTTGCGGAACAACACAATTCGCGCGCGCGTGGCGTTGCCGCGCACGTCGACGCCGGCGCGATCAGCCGGGCCAGTGCGATCGGCCCGTCGGCGACCACCTCCGGTGGCCACTGCACGTTGTCGGGATCCTTCGGCGAGATCCGCGGGATCTCGTCGACCGCGACGTCGAGCCCGGACAGCCGTTCCTGCCATCGCCGCTCGATGGGCTCGTACGCCTCGAGCACCGCCATGTCGAAGCGTTCGGCGCGACTGCGCCAGCCGGGCACCGTCGGCGGTAGCAGCGGACCGCGCATATCGCGGCCGCGGCGCGAGACCTTTTTGCCCATCGAGTGCCGGCCGCGCGGGGAGCTGCGCGAATCGCTCACTCGGCGATGGTAACGGTTGGGCATCCCGGCCCGAGCGATTGCGCGTGTCCGGCGCCGTGCGGACGTTTTCGCACGATAACCTCTCGATCGTGAACGTTCCGCGTCGCTGCTGCCGGCCTGGGTGCCCGCATTATGCGGTGGCGACGCTGACCTTCGTGTACTCGGATTCCACGGCGGTCGTCGGCCCGCTGGCCATCGCCCGGAGCCGCACTCCTGGGACCTCTGCGTCAGCCATGCCAGCCGGATCACCGCGCCGCGCGGCTGGGAGCTGGTCCGGCACGCCGGCCCGCTGGCCACCCACCCCGACGACGACGACCTGGTCGCGCTGGCCGACGCCGTGCGCGAAGGCCGCGACGTGGCCGTCGCCGGCGGCGGCGCGGTCAACGGATTCCACGACCCGGGTGGCGCACGATCAACGGTGCGCCGACCGAGGCTCCGGCGAGCCGGTGTGTTGGCCTCGGCCGCCGCGCGCCCGGCCGGCAACGGTCGTCGGCGCGGGCACCTTCGGGTGCTGCCCGACCCCGCCGACTAGCGACCGCGACTCGGACCACGCGACCGGTGCAGTCCGCACAGCCGATAGCGCTGACGTGGCTAGCAGACCATCTCCCCGTAGTCAGGAGCCCTCTCGATGTCTCGGCCCGCTGCGGCTGTCCACCGTGTGATCAAGGCCTATGACGTGCGAGGTCTGGTCGGCTACGGAGATCGACGAGTCGTTCGTCTCCGACGTCGGCGCCGCGTTCGCCCGGCTGATGCGCAGCGAAGGGGCGCGACCGGGTCGCCATCGGCTACGACATGCGCGACAGCTCGCCGTCGCTGGCGGCGGCCTTCGCGCGACGGCGTCACCGGCCAGGGTCTCGACGTGGTCCGCATCGGCCTGGCCTCGACCGATCAGCTCTACTTCGCCTCGGGGCTGCTCGACTGCCCGGGCGCGATGTTCACCGCAAGCCACAACCCGGCCGCCTACAACGGCATCAAGCTGTGCCGGGCCGGCGCCAAGCCGGTCGGCGAGGACACCGGGCTGACCGACCATCAGCGACGACGTCATCGCCGGCGTGGCCGTCCCACGACGGCGCGAGCGGCGCAGTCACCGACCAGGATGTGCTCGACCGACTACGGCGACTTCCTGCGCTCGCTGGTCGACACCGCGGGCTGCGTCCGCTGCGGGTGGCCGTCGACGCGGGCAACGGCATGGCCGGCCACACCACGCCCGCGGTGCTCGGTGCCATCGACTCGCTCACGTTGCTGCCGCTGTACTTCGAACTCGACGGCTCGTTCCCCAACCACGAGGCCAACCCGCTGGACCCGGCGAACCTCGTCGACCTGCAGGCCTATGTGCTCGCCAGCGGCGCCGACATCGGGCTGGCGTTCGACGGCGACGCCGACCGCTGCTTCGTCGTCGACGAGCGGGGCCGGCCGGTCTCGCCGTCGGCGGTGACCGCTCTGGTCGCCGCTCGCGAGCTGAGCCGGGAGATCGGCGCGACGGTGATCCACAACCTGATCACCTCGCGCGCGGTGCCCGAGCTGGTCGTCGAGCGCGGCGGCACGCCGGTGCGCTCACGCGTCGGGCACTCCTACATCAAGGCGCTGATGGCCGACACCGGCGCGATCTTCGGCGGCGAGCACTCGGCGCACTACTACTTCCGGGACTTCTGGGGTGCCGACTCCGGCATGCTGGCCGCGCTGCACGTGCTGGCCGCGCTGGGCGAGCAGGACCGTCCGCTGTCGGAGCTGATGGCCGACTATCAGCGCTACGAGGCCTCCGGCGAGATCAACTTCACCGTCGCCGACGCCGCCGCCTGCGTCGAGGCGGTGCTCAAGTCGTTCGGCACCCGGATCCACTCGATCGACCACCTCGACGGCGTGACCGTCGACCTCGGCGAGGGCAGCTGGTTCAACCTGCGCACCTCCAACACCGAGCCGCTGCTGCGGCTGAATGTCGAAGCTCGCAGCGCCGAGGACGTCGACGAGATCGTCGAGCAGGTCGCCGAGGCAGATTCGCCAGCAGGTCGGCCAGCCGGAGACCGTGACGTGAACGCAGCCCAGGCCGTGATCGACCTCGACGACACCGAAGGCCTGCTCGCCGCCGACCGCGACGGGCTGCTGCGTGCGGCGTCGATGGCCGGCGCGCAGGTGCGGGCGGCCGCGGCCGCGCTCGACGAGGGCGCGTTCGACTCGCTGCGCGGCGGCGATCGGCCGCGCACCGTGATCTGGGTGGCCGGCCGCGGTGCCGCCGAGACCGCCGGCACCATGCTGGCCGCGACGGCGGGCGGTTCGGCGCCCGCGCCGATCGTGATCGCCGCCGAGGCGCCGCCGTGGATCGGCGCGCTGGACGTGCTGGTCGTGGCCGGCGACGACCCCGGCGATCCGGCACTGGTGGCGGCCGCCGCGAGCGGAGTGCGGCGCGGTGCGCGGGTCGTGGTCGCCGCACCGTACGAGGGCCCGCTGCGCGACGCCACCGCCGGCCGGGTCGCGGTGATGGAGCCGCGGCTGCCGGTCGCCGACGACTTCGGCCTGTGCCGATACCTGGCCGTCGGGCTGGCCGTCCTGGAAAGCGTCGATCCCCGGCTGCGGATGGACCTGGCCGCGCTGGCCGACGAGCTGGACGCCGAGGCGTTGCGCAACAGCGCCGGCCGCGAAGTGTTCACCAACCCGGCCAAGGCGCTGGTCGAGCGCATGTCGAGGCGGCGCGTGGTGCTGGCCGGCGACTGCGCGGCGACGCTGGCGCTGGCCCGGCACGGATCCGGCGTTCTGCTGCGGGCCGCGCACGAGGTGGCCGCCGCCGCCGGCCTGGCGGACGCGTCTGACCGCGCTGCGCGACCGGCGCGGGCACGGCCTTCGTCGATCCGGCGGAGGCGTTGTTCCACGACGAGGAGATCGACGGGCCGATCACCGACCGGCTGCGGATTGCTGGTGTTGACGCTGGACGCCGAGCGGGCCGTGGTGGCTGCCCGGGTCGCCGGCTTCGACGACATCGACGTGGTGGGCGCCGAGGACGTGCCCGGAGGACGTGCCCGCCGAGGACGTGCCGCATGCGCCGGTGGATCGCTCGGCGCGGCCCGGGGCCCAGCGCGCTGAGCAGCAGCTGGCGATATTGGCGGTCCGGCTGGAGATGGCGGCGGTTTATTTGCGACTGGTGCGGGGATAACTGGTTCTGAGGTATTGGCAGTGCAGTTGCTACGTGGAGCGATACGGACCTACGCGTGGGGGTCGCGGACCGCCATCGCGGAGTTCACTGGCCGGCCGGTTCCGGCCGCGCATCCAGAGGCCGAGCTCTGGCTGGGCGCAACCCCGGCGATCCGGCCTGGCTGGAAGAGCCGGACGGCGAAGTCTCGTTGCTGCAGGCCGTGCTCGCCGATCCCGAAGGCCAGCTCGGCGCCGCGGCCCGCGCCCGATTCGGCGACGCGCTGCCGTTCCTGGTCAAGGTGCTGGCGGCCGACGAGCCGCTGTCGCTGCAGGCGCACCCCAGCGCCGAGCAGGCCGCCGAGGGTTACCGGCGCGAGGAGCGGCTCGGCATCCCGCTCAACTCGCCGATGCGCAACTACCGCGACGCCAGCCACAAGCCCGAGCTGTTGGTGGCGCTGCAGCCAGTTCGAGGCGCTGGCCGGATTCCGTCCCGCAGCCCACACCATCGAGCTGATGCGGCGCTGGCCGTTTCCGACCTGGATCCGTTCATCGACTTGCTGAAGCGACCAGTCCGACGCCGACGGGCTGCGGGCGTTGTTCACCACCTGGATCACCGCGCCGCAGCCCGACCTCGACGTGCTGGTGCCCGCGGTGCTCGACGGTGCCATCAGCTACTTGAGTTCCGGTGCAACGGAATTCGCGGCCGAAGCCAAGACCGTGCTGGAGCTGGGGGAGCGGTATCCCGGCGACGCCGGCGTGCTGGCCGCGATGCTGCTCAACCGGATCACCCTGGGTCCGGGCGAGGGGATCTACCTGGCGGCCGGCAACCTGCACGCCTACCTGCGCGGCGTCGGCTTGGAGGTGATGGCCAACTCCGACAACGTGTTACGAGGCGGCCTGACCCCGAAGCACGTCGATGTTCCCGAGCTGCTGCGGGTCCTGGACTTCACCCCGACCACCGAGTCTCAGTTGCGTGCCGGACACCCATCCGGATGGACTGGCGTCGTTCTACGACACGCCCACGGCCGAATTCGCGGCGTCGGTGCTGACACTGGGCGACGACCAGGTCGGCCACGAAGTCGACGCGCCGTCGCGGCACGACGGTCCGCAGATCCTGCTGTGCATCGAGGGCGCGACGGCGGTGCACGGAAAGTCCGGCAAGCTGACGCTGACCCGCGGCGCCGCCGCGTGGGTGGCCGCCGACGACGGACCGATCCGGCTGGTCGCGCATGAGCCGACCAAGATTTTCCGGGCTACCGTCGGCCTGTGACTAATGCGCCGCGAGGGCGCTTCGGCTCTCAGCCCGTCCGGCGCGACGCTCGGCGAGCCACAGTCGCATGTTGTGCCGCACAGTGCGGCCGACCAGTTCCGTGCGAGGGCACCATGTACAGGCTGTCCAGCAACGAGAAGCGGCGCAAAAACCATTCGGCGAGAACAGGATCGGTCTCGGCCGCGCCGAGGAACTGGTCGAACAGGCTGCCCACCGGCCGATACCACCAGGGCCGCGGTCCGCTCGCGTGGTGGAACGCGTAGTCGCCGATCGCGGTCATCATCCACACCGGCCACGTGGTCTTGGCGGTGGCGCGATTGACGTCGCGGGCCAAGTGTTCGTCGGCCCCGTTGGCCAGAGCCCGGCGCAGATGACCTGCCTGCAGCGAGGTCATCGTCATGCCCTGCCCGTAGGTGGGGTCGAAGCTGGCTACCGCATCGCCCAACGGCAGGATCCCGGCAGGGAACCGCTCCAGCTTGTGGTAGCGCCGCCACTTGCTGGTGGGGTAGCGGTGGAAAGCCGGCTCGCCGACCGGCTCGGCATGCTGCAGCGCGGTCGAGATGCGTTCGGGCAGCATCTTTTTCGCGAGCGCGAGCATTTCCGGAAAGCTTTGCGGCGGTTCGGCTTTGCCGACGCCGAAGGTGGTCAGCGTCCAGGTGCCGTCCTCGTAGCCCAGCAGGCCCAGCCCGAGCGGGTGCTCGCGCGACGCGCCGGCGACGATCACCCGTTCCCGAACCGCCCCCTCGGGCAGCCGCAACTGATGCGACGCATAGCCGATGCCCACCTCGACGGTCTGTTCCGGTGGGCGCTGATATCCCCACTGCTCCAGCCAGACCGGCAGCCGGGTGCCGCGGCCGGCGGCGTCGACGACCACGTCGGCGGCCACGTACTCCGGCTCTTCGGCGTCGCTGTCGAGGTACACCCCGTGACCCGTTGGGCGTCGACGTCGAATCGCGGCTGGGCCACCGAGCGATGCTGGACCTCGACGTTGGGGATCTTGTGAACCCGCTGCCGGATCTGCCATTCCAGCTGCGGGCGGCTGGGCACGTACGCGGTGAACTCGTCGCGCAACGTGTGCCCGGTGCCGAGCACATGACCGGCTGCGCCGAAGTAGATGCAATCCGGCCGGTTCTCCAGGATGGGCACGCCGGCGGCCACCATGTCGTCGAGCAGACCGGGGAACAGCGCCGTCGAACTCCATCGCGCCGCGGGCCATCAGGAGGTGAACGTGGCGGCCCTGCGGGACGGCGGTGCGGTTGCTCGGCGTGCTCGGGAGTTCGTCGCGCTCGAAGACCGTGACCCGGTCGTAGAAGTCGGACAGCACCCGTGCCGCGCACAGCCCGGCGAGGCTCGCGCCGATCACCACAGCATGTTTCCTGCTATTTCGCCCACCCATGTGGCCACCGTACTAGGTACTGTCCGGGTACATGGCTGCTCGCTGGCGCACCAAATCGATCGAGCAGTCGATCGCCGACACCGACGATCCCGATACCCAGCTCCGCAAGGACCTGAGCTGGTGGCACCTCTGCGTATTCGGGGTGTCGGTGGTGATCGGCGCGGGCATCTTCACCGTCACCGCGTCCACCGCAGGCGACATCACCGGGCCGGCGATCTGGATTTCGTTCCTCATCGCAGCCGTCACCTGCGGGCTGGCCGCGCTGTGCTACGCCGAGTTCGCGTCGATGCTGCCGGTGGCGGGCAGCGCCTACACGTTCTCCTATGCCACGTTCGGCGAGTTCGTCGCCTGGACCATCGGCTGGAATCTCGTGCTGGAGCTGGCGATCGGCGGCGCCGTCGTCGCCAAAGGGTGGTCGAGCTACCTGGGCACGGTATTCGGATTCGCCAGCAGCACAGTCACATTCGGCTCGGTGACGCTGGACTGGGGTGCGGTGTTGATCGTTGCCCTGGTGGCAGCCCTGTTGGCGTGGGGCACCAGGCTGTCGTCACAGTTCTCCATTGTGATCACCACGGTCAAAGTCCTGGTGGTGCTGCTGGTGATCGTCGTCGGCGCCTTCTACGTCAAGGCGGCGAACTACACCCCGTTCATCCCGCCGCCCGAGACCGATCGGTCCGGCTCCGGACCCGACCAGTCGTTGCTGTCGCTGCTCACCGGCGCGCACAGCAGCCACTACGGCTGGTACGGGGTGCTGGCGGGCGCGTCAATCGTGTTCTTCGCGTTCATCGGTTTCGACATCGTGGCCACCATGGCCGAGGAGACCAAAAACCCGCAGCGCGATGTCCCGCGCGGCATCCTGGCGACGCTGGGCATCGTGACCGTGCTCTACGTGGCGGTGTCGGTCGTGCTGTCCGGGATGGTTCCGTACACCGTGCTGAAGACCACCCCCGACGGCCATCATGCCAACCTGGCCACCGCCTTTGCGGCGAACGGCGTGCGCTGGGCTTCCGGCATCATCTCGATCGGGGCGCTCGCCGGTCTCACCACCGTGGTGATGGTGCTGCTGCTCGGTGGCTGCCGGGTGCTGTTCGCGATGGCGCGCGATGGCCTTTTGCCGCGCCGATTGGCCAAGACCGGATCCCACGGCACCCCGGTGCGAATCACCGCGCTGGTCGCGTTTTTGGTCGCTGCGACAGCCTCGGCGTTTCCGACGGACAAGCTGGAGGAAATGGTCAACGTCGGAACCCTGTTCGCGTTCCTGCTGGTGTCGGCCGGCGTCCTCGTGCTGCGCCGTACCCGCCCGGATCTGCCACGCGGGTTCCGCGCGCCGCTGGTGCCGTTGCTGCCGATCGCCTCGGTGGGTGCGTGCGTCTGGCTGATGGTCAACCTCACCGTCGTCACCTGGGTGCGATTCGGCGTGTGGATGGTCATCGGAATCGCCATCTACCTGGCTTACGGCCGCCGGAATTCGGTGCTGGCCAGGCGCGATGCCGATGTCAAAGTGGTGTCCAACTGGGTAATAACCCTATTTGACACGTGTGGTTTTTCGTCTAATATCGTTAATCAAGATCAATCGAGGCGCTCTGTCGTCTCGTCGCGTCTCGAGGCGCTACAAGTCGCCCGGAGGTTATCGATATGACCACAGGATCTACCGACAACACGACGGGGTGGCAGGACAGGAAGCGCCGTCTTTGGCTGATGGGACTGGTCTTCCCGACGCTGGTCCTCACCGTCACGCCGTTTATCTGGGCAATGAACCAATTGGGCTGGTACCCCGCCTCCCAAGTGCTGTTCTGGATCGGCCCGATCTTGCTGTATGTGGTGATGCCTACCCTTGACTTGCGGCTCGGGGAGGACGGGCAGAATCCGCCCGAGGACGCCACCCAGTGGCTCGAAAACGACAAGTACTACCGCTTCTGCACCTATGCGTTCATCCCGTTCCAATACATCAGCCTGATCGCCGCCGCTTTGACGTTCACCGCCCCGAACTTGAGCTGGTTGGGTCACGACGGCCCGCTGAGCTGGCGGCCAGATCGCTCTGGCCCTGTCGATAGGCGCACTGGGCGGGGTCGGCATCAATACCGCGCACGAGATGGGGCACAAGAAGGCGTCGCTGGAGCGCTGGCTGTCCAAGATCTCCCTGGCGCCGACCGGCTACGGTCATTTTTATATCGAGCACAACCGTGGTCACCACGTCCGGGTGGCGACACCGGAAGACCCGTCGTCGGCTCGCTTCGGTGAGACGTTCTGGGAGTTCTTGCCGCGCAGCGTTTTCGGCAGTCTGCGCTCGGCGTTGCGGCTGGAGGCCCAGCGGATTCGCCGGCTGGGCGCCAACCCGTGGAACCCGAAAACCTACCTGGTCAACGATGCCGTCAACGCCTGGCTGATGACCGTCGTGCTGTGGGCCGCGCTGATAGCGGTATGCGGCCCGGCCGTGATCCCGTTCCTGATCATCCAGGCGGCCTTCGGGATCAGCCTCCTGGAGGCGGTCAACTACCTCGAGCACTATGGACTCCTGCGGCAGAAGAAGCCCAACGGCCGCTATGAGCGATGCACGCCGTCGCACAGCTGGAACTCCGACCACATCGTCACCAACCTTTTGCTGTACCACCTGCAGCGGCATAGCGATCACCACGCCAACCCGACCCGGCGCTATCAAACGCTGCGCAGCATGGACGGGGCACCGAATCTGCCGTGCGGCTACGGGACGCTGATCGGGCTGACCTATTTCCCGCCGCTGTGGCGCATGTTGATGGACCACCGGGTGATCGAGCACTACGGCGGCGACGTCACGCAGGTCAACGTGCAACCACGGCTACGTGAGAAGGTGCTGGCCCGCTACGGCGCGGCGGCGTGACGACGGCCTAACCTTTCGCGTTCCCGCTGCTAGGGCGCCGTCATCATCGTGCGCCGAACCCGTCCAGACATTCCGTGCGCTCTCATGCGCCGCTGCTGCCGATCGCGTCGGCCCGCGCTGCTTTACAAAACATGGCTCCGTGTCTAGACAGGGGACGCACAAAGCGCTAATGTCCATTATGAAGGTGTTATGGCTCACAAGGAGGTAGGCGATATGACCGCCGGATCAACCGAAGACACAACGATGTGGCAGGACCGCAAGCGTGGCCTGTGGCTGATGGGACTGATCGTCCCGACACTGCTGCTGGCTGTGCTGCCGATCGTCTGGGCGATGAACCAGCTCGGCTGGCAGACCGCGTCCCAGGTGTGGTTCTGGATCGGCCCGATCCTGCTGTACGTCGTGCTGCCCGCGCTCGATCTGCGATTCGGCGCCGACGGCCAGAATCCGCCCGACGAGGCGATGAAGTGGCTGGAGAACGACAAGTACTACCGCTACTGCACGTACGCCTTCATTCCGTTCCAATACCTCAGCCTGGTCCTGAGCGCTTACCTGTTCACCGCGTCGAATCTGAGTTGGCTGGGCTTCGAGGGGTCGCTCAGCTGGCCGGCCAAGATCGGCTTGGCGCTTTCGGTGGGAACGCTGGGCGGCGTCGGCATCAACACCGCCCACGAGATGGGGCACAAGAAAGAGTCGCTGGAGCGCTGGCTGTCCAAGATCACCCTGGCCCAGACCGGCTACGGCCACTTCTACATCGAGCACAACCGCGGCCACCACGTCCGGGTGGCGACGCCGGAGGACCCCGCGTCGGCTCGCTTCGGCGAGACGTTCTGGGAGTTCCTGCCGCGCAGCGTCTTCGGCAGCCTTCGTTCGGGACTGCGGCTCGAGGCCCAGCGGATCCGCCGACAGGGTGCCAACCCGTGGAACCCGAAGACCTACCTGTCCAACGATGTCCTCAACGCCTGGCTGATGACCGTGGTGTTGTGGGGTGCCCTGCTCGCCGCCTTCGGCCCGGCGCTGAGTCCCGTTCCTGATCATCCAGGCGGTCTTCGGCTTCAGCCTGCTCGAGTCGGTCAACTACCTCGAGCACTACGGGCTGCTACGGAGCAAGAACGAGAACGGCCGCTACGAGCGCTGCACGCCCGAGCACAGCTGGAACTCCGACCACATCGTCACCAACCTGTTCCTCTACCACCTGCAGCGGCACAGCGACCATCACGCCAACCCGACCCGGCGCTACCAGACCCTGCGCAGCATGGACGGTTCGCCGAACCTGCCCAGCGGCTACGCGGCGCTGATCGGGCTGACCTACTTCCCGCCGCTGTGGCGCAAGCTGATGGACCACCGGGTGATCGAGCATTACAACGGCGACATCAGCCGGGTCAACGTGCAACCACGGCTGCGCAAGAAGGTGCTGGCCCGCTACGGAGCCGCGGCCTGATGGCTGCGGTAAGGCTGTCCGGCGGAGACTCGAAAAAGTAAGGGAGGTAACGACATGAGCGACTACAAACTGTTCATCTGCGTGCAGTGCGGATTCGAATACGACGAAGCCAAGGGCTGGCCGGAGGACGGCATCGCGCCCGGCACCCGCTGGGACGACATCCCCGACGACTGGAGCTGCCCGGACTGCGGCGCCGCGAAGTCCGACTTCGAGATGGTGGAAGTCGCCCGTTCGTGACGAGCACCGTGTCAGCGACAACGCCGGCCGCCGCGATACGCAGTCGCGGCGGTCCAGGCGTTACGCCGGCGACCCAGCCGTACGCCGCAGGAGCGGCGCCACTGAGGAGGAGTGGCGCAAGAGCAGTTAGGGTCGCGCGTATGCGAAGGGTCCCGTACGCCGAGGCGTCGCGGGCCCTTCTGCGTGACTCGGTGCTCGATGCGATGCGCGAGCTGCTGGGCAGCCGCGACTGGTCGTCGATCACGCTGGCCGACGTGGCACGCGCCGCGGGTATCAGCCGCCAGACCATCTACAACGAGTTCGGATCACGCCAAGGCCTGGCGCAGGGCTACGCGCTACGGCTGGCCGACCGGCTGGTGGACGCCGTCGAAGACGCCATCTACGCCAATGTCGGCGACGTCTATGCCGCCTTCCTGCAGGGCTTTCGGGCGTTCTTCGCCGATTCGGCGGCCGACCCGCTGGTGATCTCGCTGCTGACAGGTGTGGCCAAACCCGACCTGCTGCAGATCATCACCACCGACAGTGGGCCGATCATCACGCACTGCTCGGCCCGGTTGACGACGTCGTTCATGCACAGCTGGATGCGCGCCAGCGAGGAGGACTCCGGGATGATCGCGCGCGCCATCGTGCGGCTGGCGATGAGCTATGTGTCGATGCCGCCGGAGGCCGACCACGACGTGGCCGCTGACCTGGCGCGACTCATGACGCCCGCGGCGGAGCGTTACGGTGAGCTTCAGGAAGACTTCGAGTCAGGGGTCCAGGGTGGGACCACCGGCGACGGCGGGGAAGCCGAAGAATAGGCTTGTCGTCACCGACTGACCTCAGATCGCGGCCGAGAACGCGTCGCGACTATTATGTAACCAAGCTAATGAGTTGACCGGAGGAATGGGTAGTAGATGACGACGACCGAAACAGCAGCTGACCGCTGACGTAGTGAACGGGCTCGATTTCAAGGTGGCCGATCTGTCGTTGGCCGATTACGGCCGCCGCGACATCGAGCTATCCGAGCAGGAGATGCCGGGTCTGATGTCGCTGCGTCGTGAATACCACGACGTCCAGCCGCTCAAAGGCGCCCGCGTCTCGGGTTCGCTGCACATGACGGTGCAGACCGCGGTGTTGATCGAGACGCTGGTCGCGCTGGGTGCCGAGGTCCGGTGGGCCTCCTGCAACATCTTCTCCACCCAGGACCACGCCGCCGCCGCGGTCGTCGTCGGCCCGCACGGCACCCCCGAGAACCCGAAGGGTGTACCGGTTTTCGCGTGGAAGGGCGAGACGCTCGAGGAGTACTGGTGGGCCGCTGAGCAGATTCTGACCTGGCCCGGCGAGCCGCCCAACCTGATCCTGGACGACGGTGGCGACGCCACCATGCTGGTGCTGCGTGGCGCGCAGTACGAGAAGGCCGGCGTGGTGCCGCCCGACGAAGAGGACGACTCCGACGAGCACCGGGTGTTCCTGAGCCTGCTGCGCAAGCGCTTCGAGACCGACAAGGACAAGTGGACCAAGATCGCCGCGTCGATCAAGGGCGTCTCCGAGGAGACCACCACCGGCGTGCTGCGGCTCTACCAGTTCGCCGCCGCCGGTGACCTGGCCTTCCCGGCGATCAACGTCAACGACTCGGTGACCAAGTCGAAGTTCGACAACAAGTACGGCTGCCGGCACTCGCTGATCGACGGCATCAACCGCGGCACCGACGTGCTGATCGGTGGCAAGAAGGTGCTGATCTGCGGCTACGGCGACGTCGGCAAGGGCTCGGTGGACTCGCTGGCCGGCCAGGGCGCGCGGGTGACCGTCACCGAGATCGACCCGATCAACGCGCTGCAGGCGCTGATGGAGGGCTACGACGTCAAGCGGGTGGAGGACGTGATCGGCGAGGCCGACATCGTCATCACCACCACCGGCAACAAGGACATCATCACCCTCGAGCACATCAGGGCGATGAAGGACAAGGCGATCCTGGGCAACATCGGCCACTTCGACAACGAGATCCAGGTCTCGCGGCTGGAGAAGTCCGGTGCTACCAAGACCAACATCCGCCCGCAGGTCGACCTGTGGACCTTCCCGGACACCGGCAAGTCGATCATCCTGCTGTCCGAGGGCCGGCTGCTGAACCTGGGTAACGCCACCGGACACCCGTCGTTCGTGATGAGCAACAGCTTCTCCAACCAGGTCATCGCGCAGATCGAGCTGTGGACCAAGAACGACGAGTACGACAACGAGGTCTACCGGCTGCCCAAGCACCTCGACGAGAAGGTGGCCCGTATCCACGTGGAAGCCCTCGGCGGCGAGCTGACCAAGCTCACCAAGGAGCAGGCCGAGTACATCGGCGTCGACGTCGACGGCCCGTACAAGCCGGACCACTACCGCTACTGAGTCACCGCTGTAGGCGCCGAGCGTGCATATATCTTTTTCTTCTCATCTATTTACATCTCTTATTCTCTTATATTTTTCTCTCATATATATATTTATCATTTATAAATTATATATAATATTATTAATATAAATACATATTAAAAAATAAAAAACATATATTAATATAAAATAAAAAAAATTAAACATAAATAAAAAAATTAACAAATACAAAATAATTATCAAATTTAACAATAAAAAAGACATAGAAAACAGAAATATCAATAACATCAACAAAAAATCTCAAAACAATAACATCATCGAATATATCAAATACATCGACATAAACATCGTTATCGACATAGACATCGTCATCGACGTAAACGTCGTTATCGTCGTAGTCGACAAAAAGAGAGGCATCAATGTTACGACGGCTGCCACTAACGCCACCGCAACAGGCGGTGCCACCGTTGCACCTATCACTCTCAATATCGCTCTCACTACAAACACCAACAACGTTGTCGACAGTGCCGGCCATGCCGGCGTTACCACCTTAACCACCCTCAACACCATAACCACCAAAACCCTAAACATAATACTAAGAGAAGCCGCCGTAGCAACCAGTGCCAACCGTGCCACCAGTGCCGCCGTCGCCACCACAACCACCAATGACGCCAGTACCAACAACCCCATCAGTGCCGTAGACAGTCGCGCCACCAAACACCACCAAAACTAAAACGTCGCCAATAATGCCACTAAAGCGCCGCCATCAGCTAACAACACCACCAAAGCCGCTAGCCGCGACGTATAACAAGAGGCAAGAGCGACATAGCCAACCGTAAACGCCATGCGCCGCCATAACCACCTGTGCCACTCTACACCCGCCAGCGCCGCCAGCCACTCACCACATCGGCATTCGCGCCACCCACTCGCCGCTCAGCGCCTCGTGACAGCATTCGGGCGTCTCCTCGGTGCCGAGCGCTACCTTTCGAGATGACTTACACTTATAACTTAAACGCCATCACCACCAACCACACCAACACCCACTATCACCCCCATCACCACCATAACCATCAACTCCACCATCACCATAAATCTAACCACTAACACCACCGCGTGCACGCCTGCCTCCATTACCACGCCAGCGTGGAAAAATCGCCGATAGCATAAAATCAGACCGTTCGCGCCGTTACTCGCCGTACCCGCCGTGACCGCCATCACCTATCTATCCACCATCACCACCTATCACCATCATCACCAACAATAAAACAAACACAACACCATTCACACCATTACCACCATAATCACCGTGCCGCACGCGCCTGTGAACGACACAGTCCGCGCCCTGGCGGTCCGACGGTGCCTACCGCCCTGCCGGTGGAAAAGTCACCCACTCTAGACTCCAACCATCTCACCACTACTAACTACTATACCAAAATCACCACCATAACCACCATAACCACCAACAAACAACTAAACACAACACCATTAAACACCATAACCATCATTACCTAAATACCAACATAACCACCATAACCACCAACTCCATCTATCACCATCATCCAACCAACAACACCATTCACAACAACAAACAACTCTACTATACCACTCAACTACATCATAACCAAATTAATAACCACACCAACCCAAACTATCAACACTAACCTCACCGTAAACCCCAGCGCGTTAGACTCTAGCTCAACCCATTACCCCCACCACCGCCGTTACCACTATCCCGTCTCTAGCAATCCAACACCGCCATCATCAGCGGCGTCAGAGGCGCAGTTTGCCGCCATTGGCCGCTCGCCCCACCATAACCACCGTAACCATCAACAATACCTGGCCACCGACAACCCCGTTCAGACATAAACTCGCCATACCAGCCGCGCCATACGTACCAGCCGCACCCACACCGTCGTACCCTCAACCCCGTCGTCACCCCCATCATCAATCGCGGTCTAGCTTGCCACTCTCACCTTCCCCGTTACCATCGGTGTCTCGGTGCCTCGCCGCTATTCACAGATACCCTGCCCCGCCGTCACCGCCATAGAAGTCAGCAACCGTATCAGCCGCGCCGTACCCACCAACTCCACCTATACCAACATCAACACTCGTACCAACGTAACCATCATCACCACCATAACCACTAACGCCATCATTAACCCAACCACCCGCCCCGTCATCCTCGTCTTCCCCGCCGTCTCCCTACTCCTACCCGCCGTCACCGCCGTTACCGTCATCCTCTCCATCAGCCCCGTCACCGCCTATACCGCCGTTACCGTCCTCCTCGTCGTTTCCGCCGATCCCTCTCACATCTGCCACATCGGTGGCGCCGTTGCCACCGTCGCCCATCTACGTCTCGCCGTCTTTACCATCTGCCTGTTCCAGCGCCCGTCCGGGGTTCCGTTAGCTCCCTTTAGATCACTCCTCAGCTATCACCGTGTCCCGGATCCGCCTGCGCCGCTCAGTATTCAGCTGGCCGTCTACCTGCTCACTCAGCTGCTGTTCATCCAATCCTGCTGGAAGGCACTCAAGACGTTCCGACAGATCAGCACGGTCGCCGCGGCGCTGGCGTCGGACACTCACACCGCTGGAGTGCCAGATCCGCCAGCGCGATGTTCCACCCATCTCGCATTCCCAGATTCGCCATCTCCTCTTCCTACCCCGTTCTCTTGCCCATTTCCTCCAGCTCGCCTCTCAACACACCTAGATCGAAGAAGTCAGCGGAGGTAACCGCCGTCACCGCTGAACTGTCGTCCTAGCTGACGACCACATCGAGCAGGTCGTCGAGACCGTCGGCGTGAGCTCTCGTCTTCCGGCCATCTGCCCCAGCCCGAACGCCAGAAACTCTCCGGCGCTGCCGCCCAGGCCTATCTCTCGTCGGCAGCTCGTCTTGGCGTTGCTAGACTGACGATTCGGCTTCCCAGCATCTACGCCATCTCAGACCCCCATTGCGTCTATGAGGTTCTTAGAGACTTTAAAGCTAATCATCAGACTACTACTCTGTAATCTAATTGCATAATCTTCCAATAAGCTATACCTGCTTAAATATGACATTAGAGTCACTCAGCTTTTTATAAGCAAAAACCCAGAAATGACTCAGCTCTATGCGTCTCAGCGCCCCGCTACCTTCCGTACCTTACCTCTTTGAGCCTATTGATCTTCACCTCGCCATCATATCTCCCGTTGGTCACGCTCAGCACGGCTGCGTAGTTAGGCTCGCGCCGTGCTGATTGCTATCGAGGGCGTCGACGGCGCGGGCAAGCGGACGCTCACCGACGGCCTGCGCGCGTCGTTGGAGGCCGACGGGAAATCGGTGGCCACGCTGGCGTTCCCGCGCTACGGGCAGTCGGTGACCGCCGACGTGGCGGCCGAGGCGCTGCACGGCCAGCACGGCGACCTCGCATCGTCGGTGTACGCGATGGCGATGCTGTTCGCGCTGGATCGCGCCGGCGGCGCCGAGCCAGATCCGCGACCTGTGCGCCGACCACGACGTGGTGATCCTGGATCGCTACGTGGCCTCCAACGCCGCCTACAGCGCCGCGCGCCTGCACCAGCAGGCCGACGGCGAGGTGGTCGGCTGGGTGCACGACATCGAATACGGCCGGTTGCAGCTGCCGGTGCCGGATTGGCAGGTGCTGCTTGGCGTGTCCGACCGAACTCGCCGATCAGCGGGCCCGCCACCGCGCCAGCATCGATGCCGGCCGGGAGCGTGACGCCTACGAACGCGACGCCGGGCTGCAGCAGCGCACCGGCGCGGTGTACGCCGGACTGGCCGCGGCGGACTGGGGTGGACGCTGGCTGGTGGTCGACGCGGACGTCGATCCGGGCCGGCTGGCGGCCCAATTGATGGCCTAGTCCGCTGCCCGCTGACGGCGAGTTGGATAATGGTGCAGAAACGCGCGTGTTGTAGCCCCGGTTTGTCGCGTTCTGGTGACACCATGGACACCATGAGGCAAAGGATTCTCGTGGTTGACGACGACGCGTCGCTGGCCGAGATGCTGACCATTGTGCTGCGGGGGGAAGGTTTCGACACCGCCTCCATCGGTGACGGCACCCAGGCGCTGACCGCTGTGCGTGAACTGCGGCCCGACCTGGTGTTGCTGGACCTGATGCTGCCGGGCATGAACGGCATCGACGTGTGCCGGGTGCTGCGCGCCGACTCCGGCGTCCCGATCGTGATGCTGACGGCCAAGACCGACACCGTCGACGTGGTGCTCGGGCTGGAGTCCGGCGCCGACGACTACATCATGAAGCCGTTCAAGCCCAAGGAACTGGTGGCCCGGGTGCGGGCGCGGCTGCGGCGCAACGACGACGAGCCGGCCGAGATGCTGTCCATCGCCGACGTGGACATCGACGTGCCCGCGCACAAGGTGACCCGCAACGGCGAGCAGATCTCGCTGACGCCGCTGGAGTTCGACCTGCTGGTGGCGTTGGCGCGCAAACCGCGCCAGGTGTTTACTCGTGATGTGCTGCTCGAACAGGTGTGGGGATACCGTCACCCGGCGGACACCCGCTTGGTGAACGTGCACGTCCAGCGTCTGCGGGCCAAGGTCGAGAAAGACCCCGAGAACCCGACCGTGGTGCTGACCGTTCGAGGAGTGGGTTACAAGGCCGGACCGCCGTGATCCGGAGCTCGCGACGGGCAGGAGCGGCGCCGGTGATCTGGGGCTCGAGGCCACGCTTTCGCGGTCGTTCCGGTCGGTCGGCCCCGGTGATGCGGGGTATGGGCACGTTGGGCCGAGCCTTCGGCGTGGCGTGGCGGCGCTCGCTGCAACTGCGAGTGCTCGCCCTGACGCTCGGAATGTCGCTGGCGGTCATCCTGGTGCTCGGCTTCGTGCTGACCAGCCAGGTCACCAACCGCGTGCTCGACGTCAAGGTCCGCGCCGCCACCGAGCAGATCGAGCGGGCCCGCAACACGGTCAGCGGAATCGTCAGCGGGGAAGAGGCGCGCTCACTGGACAGCAGCCTGCAGCTGGCCCGCAACACGCTGACGTCGAAAACCGACCCGACCTCCGGCGCCGGCCTGGCCGGCGCGTTCGACGCCGTGCTGGTGGTGCCCGGCGACGGCCCGCGGCCCGCCGCCGTCGGCCGGGCCGGTCGACCAGTTGCCGAATGCGCTGCGCGACTTCGTCAAGGCCGGGCAGGTGGCCTACCAGTACGCGACGGTGCACACCGAGGGCTTCTCCGGGTCCGGCGCTGGTGATCGGCACCCCGACGATCGTCGCGGGTGACCAATCTCGAGCTGTACCTGGTCTTCCCGCTGGGCAACGAGCAGAGCACGATCGCACTGGTCCGCGGCACCATGGCCACCGGCGGCCTGGTGCTGATGGTGCTGCTGGCCGGCGATCGCGTGGATGGTCACCCGGCAGGTGGTGGTGCCGGTGCGGGCGGCGGCGCGGACCGCCGAGCGGTTCGCCGACGGGCATCTGTCCGAGCGGATGCCGATCCGCGGCGAAGACGACATGGCCCGGCTGGCGGTGTCGTTCAACGACATGGCCGAGAGCCTGTCGCGCCAGATCGCCCAGCTCGAGGAGTTCGGAAACCTGCAGCGCCGGTTCACCTCCGACGTCAGCCATGAGCTGCGCACCCCGCTGACCACGGTGCGGATGGCCGCCGACCTGATCTACGACCACAGCGAAGACCTCGACCCGGCGCTGCGACGGTCCACCGAGCTGATGGTCAACGAGCTGGACCGGTTCGAGACGCTGCTCAACGACCTGCTGGAAATCTCCCGCCACGACGCGGGTGTGGCCGAGTTGTCGGTCGAGGCGGTCGATCTGCGGACGACGGTCAACAGCGCGCTGGGCAACGTCGGGCACCTGGCCGAAGACGCGGGGGTCCAGATGATCGTCGACATGCCGGACGACGAGGTGATCGCCGAGGTCGACCCGCGCCGGGTCGAGCGGATTCTGCGCAACCTCATCGCCAATGCGATCGACCACGCCGAGCACAAGCCGGTGCGGATCCGGATGGCCGCCGACGAGGACACCGTCGCGGTCACCGTCCGCGACTACGGCGTCGGGCTGCGGCCGGGCGAGGAGAAGCTGGTGTTCAGCCGGTTCTGGCGCTCGGACCCGTCGCGGGTGCGGCGCTCCGGCGGGACCGGGCTGGGGCTGGCGATCAGCGTCGAGGACGCGCGGCTGCACCAGGGCCGGCTGGAGGCCTGGGGCGAGCCCGGCAACGGCGCCTGCTTCCGGCTCACCCTGCCGCTGGTGCGTGGACACAAGGTCACCACCAGCCCGCTGCCGATGAAACCCATTGCCCCCGAACGCAACGACGCGTCAGGCGCGGCCGCGGGAACACGCCGAGAGCGGGCGTGTGATGCGGCGCTGCCGCGCTGGCGCTGCTGCTCGCGCTGGCTGTCGTGCTCGCGGGCTGCGCGGGTGTGCCGAGCGCGTCGGCGCCACAGGCCATCGGCACCGTCGACCGTCCGGCGCCGCCGAATCTGCCCAAGCCGACGCCCGGCATGGATCCCGACGTGCTGCTGCGCGAATTCCTCAAGGCCACCGCTGATCCGGCCAACCGGCACCTGGCGGCGCGGCAATTCCTCACCCAGTCGGCGTCCAATGCGTGGGACGACGCCGGTAGCGCGCTGCTGATCGACCACGTGGTGTTCGTCGAAACCCATAGCGCCGAGCGGGTTTCGGTCGACCATGCGGGCCGACATGCTCGGGTCGCTGTCGGACATGGGCGTGTTCGAGACCGCCGAGGGGCAGCTGCCCGATCCCGGTCCGATCGAGCTGGTCAAGACGCCGGGCGGCTGGCGCATCGACAAGCTGCCCAACGGAGTGTTCCTGGACTGGCAGCAATTCCAGGCCACCTACAAGCGCAACACGCTGTACTTCGCCGACCCGACCGGCAAGACGGTGGTGCCCGATCCGCGCTATGTCGCGGTGTCCGACCGCGACCAGCTGGCCACCGAGCTGGTGTCCAAGCTGATCGCCGGTCCGCGCCCGGAGATGGCCAAAAGCGTGCACAACATGCTCGACACCGCCGGTGCGGCTGCGCGGACCGGTGACCCGCGCCGACGGCGGCAAGAGCGGCGTGGGCCGCGGCTACGGCGGCGCCCGCATCGACCTGGAGACTGCTGACCGTCGCCGACCCGCGCAGCCGGCAATTGCTTGCCGCGCAGATCATCTGGACGCTGGCGCGCGCGGACCTCAAAGGGCCGTACGTGATCAAGGCCGACGGCGCCGCGCTGGACGACCGGTTCGCCGACGGATGGAACACCACCGACGTCGCGGCCACCGACCCTGGTGTGGCCGAGGGCGCGGCGGCCGGGGTGCACGCGCTGATCGGTGGGCGGGTGGTGGCGCTGGACGGCCAGCGCTCCGACCCGGTGCCGGGCGCATTCGGGCGGACGACCGATCAGACCTCGGCGGCGCTGTCGCGCAACGGGCACCAGGTGGCCTCGGTGGTGACGCTTCGACCCGGCGCGCCGGACATGGCGTCGTCGCTGTGGATCGGCGACCTCGGCGGCGAGGCGGCCGAAGCCGCTGACGGACATACCCTTTCGCGGCCGACCTGGTCGCTGGACGACGCGGTCTGGGTGGTGGCCGACGGCAACACCGTGCTGCGCGCCATCCAGGAGACCGCCTCGGGCCAGCCGGCGCGTCTGCCGGTCGACTCGGCCGCGGTGTCCAGCCGATTCCCCGGGGTGATCGCCGAGCTGCAGCTGTCCCGGGACGGCACCCGCGCGGCGATGGTCATCAACGGGCAGGTGATCCTGGCCAGCGTCGAGCAGACCCAAGGCGGCCAGTTCGCGCTGACCTACCCGCGTCGGCTCGGCTTCGGGCTGGGCTCCTCGGTGGTGTCGCTGTCCTGGCGCACCGACGAAGACATCGCGGTGAGCCGCAACGACGCCGAGCACCCGGTGTCCTACGTCAACATCGACGGGGTCAACTCCGACGCGCCGAGCGGCAATCTGCAGCAGCCGGTGCGGCGTGATCGCGGCCAACCCGTCGACGGTGTACGTCGCCGATCCGCGCGGGGTGATGCAGCTGTCGATCTCGGGCGCCGAGGGCCTGCAGGGCTGGCTGGACGTCGCCGCCGTTCATGGCGGGCGGGGCGATGCCGGTGATGCCCGGCTGAGCTGCGCCGGCTGTCGGTCCCCTCGCCGTCACACTTGCCCTGTGCTGGATCTGGTTCTTCCGCTGGAATGCGGTGGCTGCGGGGCGCCGTCGACCCGATGGTGCGCGGCCTGCGCCGCTGAACTGGCGATCGGTCCCGACGCGCCGCGCGTCGTCACCCCGCGCATCGACCCGCAGGTGCCGGTGTTCGCGCTCGGTCGTTACGCCGGCGCGCGGCGGCGGGCGATCGTCGCGATGAAAGACCGCGGCCGGACGGATCTGCTGGCGCCGCTGGCCCGGTCGCTGGCTCTCGGCATCCACCGCTTGCTGCATGTGGGGTCTGCTCGACGTTCCGCTGACCATCGTGCCCGGCGCCGACCCGCGGCTGGTCGGCCCGCCAGCGCGGCGGCGACCCGGTCACCCGGATCGCCACGCTGGCGACGGCGGGCCATCCCGGACATCACCGTGGTCCGGGCGCTGCGGATGAAGGCGCTGGCCCGCGACTCGGCCGGGCTGAGCAGCGCCGCTCGCGAACGCAACATCGCCGGCCGGGTGCTGCTGACGCGCCGGCGCCTGCCGCCCGGCGGCGAGCTGCTGCTGGTCGACGACATCGTCACCACCGGCGCGACCGCCCGCGAGTCGGTCCGGGTGCTGCAGGCGGCCGGGGCGCGGGTGTCGGCTGTGCTGGCGCTAGCTGCGGCGTGAGTCGTTTGATGAAGAACTCGCAACAGGTCGCGCGAAATGCTGGCACTGCCGCCCGTCGACGGTCTACCGTCGGGATCAAGCACCACAACGCCTCAAGGCAGCGCATCTGATCGCAGACTCGAGGCGCCACCGTCGACGGTAGGGGGTGAATTTTCGACACCTTGCACCGGCGGGCGGCCATTGAGTTCTGACAACCCCGTCGGCGCGTGTATCTGATAGCCGGGCGCGCCATCTGCGCGCAATGCGAGAGAAACGAGTTGTCAAGTATGTCAAGACAAACCGTGGATTCCGGACAGCTGCTGGCTGAACGTCCGGTCGACGTCGACGAACGACGAACCGATCGGCAACCGCCGAGGTCGTCGTCAAAGGCCGCAACGTCGAAATCCCCGACCACTTCCGCATCTACGTCTCGCAGAAACTCGCCCGCCTGGAGCGACTCGACCGAACCGTCTACCTGTTCGATGTCGAACTCGACCACGAGCGCAACCGTCGCCAGCGCAAGTCCTGCCAGCACGTCGAGATCACCGCTCGCGGTCGCGGGCCGGTGGTCCGTGGCGAAGCCTGCGCCGACAGTTTCTATGCCGCCCTCGAGGCCGCGGTCGCCAAGCTGGAAGGCCGGCTGCGGCGCGTGAAAGATCGCCGCAAAGTCCACTACGGCGACAAGACCCCGGTCTCGCTGGCCGCCGCCACCGCGGTCGCTGCCGGATCCCGAGCCGGCCTTCGACGACATCGAGACGCCACAATTCGGCGACCCGGGCGGCACCAACGGGCATCACCAGCCCGGCCGGGTGGTGCGCACCAAGGAGCATGAGGCCAAGCCGATGTCGGTCGATGACGCGCTCTACGAGATGGAGCTCGTCGGCCACGACTTCTTCCTGTTCTACGACAAGCAGACCGAACGGCCGTCGGTGGTCTACCGCCGGCACGCCTACGACTACGGGCTGATCCGGCTGGCCTGAGCCGATCACCGGGCACGGCACGTCGACGTCGAAACCGAGGGTCCCAGCTGGCTCGTCACCTAGGATGGGTGACGCCGAAGACGTCTGATCCGACAGAGGACCTAGGGGATTTAAGTCGTGCTGGATAAGTTGTTGCGCCTTGGTGAAGGTCGCATGGTCAAGCGCCTCAAGCGGGTCGCCGACTACGTCAACAGCTTGTCCGACGACATCGAGAAGCTCACCGACGCCGAACTGCAGGCCAAGACCGCCGAATTCAAGAAGCGGCACGCCGACGGGGAAAGCCTCGACGAGCTGCTGCCCGAAGCGTTCGCGGTGGCCCGCGAGGCGGCATGGCGGGTGCTCGACCAGCGGCCACTTCGACGTGCAGGTGATGGGCGGAGCGGCGCTGCACTTCGGCAACGTCGCCGAGATGAAGACCGGTGAAGGCAAGACCCTGACCTCGGTGCTGCCGGCCTACCTCAACGGCATCGGCGGCAAGGGCGTGCACATCGTCACCGTCAACGACTACCTGGCCAAACGCGACAGCGAGTGGATGGGCCGGGTGCACCGCTTCCTGGGCCTGGACGTCGGCGTGATCCTGTCGCAGATGACCCCCGACGAGCGTCGCGTCGCCTATGCCGCTGACATCACCTACGGCACCAACAACGAGTTCGGCTTCGACTACCTGCGCGACAACATGGCCCACACGTTGGAGGACTGCGTGCAGCGCGGCCACAACTTGGCCATCGTCGACGAGGTCGACTCGATTCTGATCGACGAGGCCCGCACCCCGCTGATCATCTCCGGGCCGGCCGACGGCGCGTCGAACTGGTACGGCGAGTTCGCCCGGCTGGCGCCGCTGATGGAGAAGGACATCCACTACGAGGTCGACATCCGCAAGCGCACCGTCGGTGTGCACGAGCTCGGCGTGGAGTTCGTCGAGGACCAGCTCGGCATCGACAACCTCTATGAGGCCGCCAACTCGCCGCTGGTCAACTACCTCAACAACGCGCTGAAAGCCAAGGAGCTGTTCGCCCGCGACAAGGACTACATCGTCCGCGACGGCGAGGTGATCATCGTCGACGAGTTCACCGGTCGCATGCTGGTCGGGCGCCGCTACAACGAGGGCATGCACCAGGCCATCGAGGCCAAGGAGCGGGTCGAGATCAAGGCCGAGAACCAGACGCTGGCCACCATCACGCTGCAGAACTACTTCCGGCTCTACGACAAGCTCGCCGGCATGACCGGTACCGCCCAGACCGAGGCCGCCGAGCTGCACGAGATCTACAAGCTCGGCGTGGTTCCGATCCCGACGAACAAGCGAATGGTCCGCACCGACCAGTCCGACCTGATCTACAAGACCGAGGAAGCCAAGTACATCGCCGTCGTCGACGACGTCGGCGAGCGCTACGAGAAGGGCCAGCCGGTGCTGATCGGTACCACCAGCGTGGAGCGCTCGGAGTACCTGTCGCGGCAATTTCAGAAGCGGCGCATCCCGCACAACGTGCTCAACGCGAAGTACCACGAGCAGGAAGCCGGCATCGTCGCCGAGGCCGGTCGCCGCGGCGCCATCACGGTGGCCACCAACATGGCCGGCCGAGGTACCGACATCGTGCTGGGCGGCAACGTCGACTTCCTCACCGACCTGCGGCTGCGGGCCCGCGGCCTGGATCCTGTTGAGACGCCCGAGGAGTACGAGGCGGCCTGGCACGAAGAGCTCCCGATCGTCAAGGACGAGGCCGCCGCGGAAGCCAAAGAGGTGATCGAGGCCGGCGGGCTCTACGTGCTGGGCACCGAGCGGCACGAGTCGCGCCGTATCGACAACCAGCTGCGTGGCCGTTCGGGTCGCCAGGGCGACCCGGGTGAGTCGCGCTTCTACCTGTCGCTGGGTGACGAGTTGATGCGCCGCTTCAACGGCGCGGCGCTGGAGTCGCTGCTGACCCGGCTGAACCTGCCCGACGATGTGCCGATCGAGGCCAAGATGGTGACCCGGGCGATCAAGAGCGCCCAGACCCAGGTCGAGCAGCAGAACTTCGAGGTCAGAAAGAACGTCCTCAAGTACGACGAGGTGATGAACCAGCAGCGCAAGGTCATCTACGCCGAGCGCCGCCGGATCCTGGAAGGCGAGAACCTGCAGGAGCAGGCGCACGACATGCTCGTCGCCGTGATCACCGCCTACGTCGACGGCGCCACCGCCGACGGGCTACGCCGAGGACTGGGATCTGGAGAAGCTCTGGGAAGCCCTCAAGACGCTGTATCCGGTCGGTATCGACCACCACACCCTGATCGACTCCGACGCGGTCGGCGAACCCGGCGAGCTGACCCGCGAGGAACTGCTCGATGCGTTGGTCACCGACGCCGAACGCGCGTACGCCAAGCGGGAAGCCGAACTCGAGGCATTGGCCGGCGAGGGCGCGATGCGTCAACTGGAACGCAACGTGTTGCTCAACGTGATCGACCGCAAGTGGCGCGAGCACCTCTACGAGATGGACTACCTCAAAGAGGGCATCGGCCTGCGTGCGATGGCGCAGCGCGACCCGCTGGTCGAATACCAGCGCGAGGGTTTCGACATGTTCGCCGGAATGCTGGAAGGCCTCAAAGAAGAGTCCGTCGGTTTCTTGTTCAACGTCTCCGTCGAGGCGGTTCCGCCGCAGCAGGTAGGGCCTGTTGACGAGCCGGACGGCCTGGCCGAGTTCGCTGCCGCCGCGGCCGGCGCGCAGAAGCACAGTGGTGCTGCGCGCGAGCCCGCGCCTGCGTTGCGCGCCAAGGGAATTGACAACGAGGCACCCGCAACTGACCTACACCGGGCCCGCCGAGGACGGTTCGGCGCAGGTGCAGGGCAACGGCGACAACTCGCAGGCCGGTGGCGGTTCGCGCCGCGAGCGCCGCGAGGCCGCCCGGCGGCAAGGCAGGCACGCCAAGGCGAAACGCAGGTAGCTGTCGCTTGGCGGGCCTAACCGATGTGCAGCGCGACCACCTGCCAGCGCCCGGCGAACTGTTCGATGCGGCAGGCGATGGCATGCATGCGCTGCCCGCGGCTGTAGCTGCCGAACACCTCGGCAGCGGTGTTCGGCCCGTTCACCGCTTGCAGTCGCACCCGGCGTAATACCGCGACGCCGTGCTGGCTGCCGATCAGCCGATTGGCCGACAGCACCGAGTCGACGAGGCCCGCGGCCAGCAATCCGTTCAGCTGAGCGATCGGGCGGCGACGGTCGATGACCTCCAGTACCCGTCGCATCGCGGCGTCGGCGAAGCTCGCTGCTTGCCGCATCGGCAACGACATAGCTGGTGCGGGCGGCGTCGGATGCCTCTGTGGCACATGGGTATTACTCTTTCGCAACGCGGTCGGCGAGGGTGGCCGGCACTGCCGGACATCGCGGGCCGGCGGTTCGCAGTCGACGACGGGGGTGACCGCGAACGCGGCCCGGTCCACGGAGCCTGCCTCCGGTGAGCTCGAGCTGGTCGACACTGCACTCTCCTGCACATGGAAGGGCCACAGACGCTGGCCTGCCGGAGAGGGGCAGACAGTGTGACGATGATCGCACAACCGTTGCGTTTTGCGTGTTCGCCCGATGCCGGCGCCGACAGACGGTAGGTGTGTGCGGCATATTGGTCGGTGAAGCAACTCGGCACAGGCAGGTGAAGGGGAGAGGCGACGTGACCCGGTTGTCCGCCTCGGACGCCTCCTTCTACCAGCTCGAGAACTCGGCGACTCCGCTGTACGTCGGCACGCTGTCGATCCTGCGTCAGCCCCGCGCCGGGTTGAGCTACGAGACCTTGCTGGCCGCCGTTGAGCGGCAGTTGCCGAAGGTGCCGCGGTACCGGCAGAAGGTCCGCGAAATCACGATGCGGCTGGCCCGGCCGGTCTGGGTCGACGACCGACGATTTCGACATCACGTATCACGTCCGGCGCTCGGCGCTGCCGTCGCCGGGCAGCGACGAACAACTTCACGAGTTGATCGGCCGGCTGGCCGCGCGGCCGCTGGACAAGTCGCGGCCGCTCTGGGAGATGTACCTGGTGGAGGGCCTGGCCAAGAACCGGCTGGCGCTGTACACCAAGTCGCACCAGGCGCTGATCAACGGCATGGGCGCCGTGGAGATCAGCCACGTCATCGCCGATCGCAACCGCCGCCCGCCGCCGTTCGTCGAAGACATCTGGGTGCCAGGCCGCGAGCCGGGCCGGGCGCGGCTGCTGCTCGGCGCGATCGGCGACTGGGCCACCCGCCCGCAGGCGCAGCTGAAAGCCGTCCACAGCGGGGTCGTCGATCTGCTCACCAACTCCGGCCAACTGGCCGACACCGGCCGCCGGATGTTCGACGTCGCCCGGACGTTGGCGCGCGGCTCGGCGCCGCGCAGCCCGCTGAACACCACGGTGTCGCGCAATCGGCGCTACACGGTGGCATGCGGACGACTCGACGATTACCGGGCCATCCGGTCGCGGTACAACTGCGACGTCAACGATGTGGTGCTGGCGGTGATCACCGGCGCGCTGCGCAGCTGGCTGTCGTCTCGCGGCGAGCCGGCCGCACCGACTGCGACCGTGCGGGCGATGGCGCCGCTGCCGGTCTACGAGAGCATTCGACTCGTCGAGCCGGGGTCAGGCCATCAGCCAGGTCGCGCCGTTTCTGGTTGACCTACCGGTCGGCGAGGGCAACACCGTGGTGCGGTTGTCGCAGATCGCTCACGCCACCGAGACCAATCCGACCGCGGCCAGCCTGGTCGATGCCCGCACCATCGCGACGCTGTCCGGGTTTGCGCCGCCGACCCTGCACGCCATGGGAATTCGCGTTGCGACCGGCTTGTCGTCGCGGTTGTTCAATCTATTGATCACCAACGCGCCGGGCACTCAGGCGCAGATGTACGTCGCGGGTGCGAAGCTGCTCGAGACCTACGCGGTGCCGCCGCTGCTGAACAATCAGGTGCTGGCCATCGGTGTGACGTCATACAACGGCATGCTGTATTTCGGCATCAATGCCGATCGGGAAGCGATGAGCGACGTCGACATGTTGCCGGCATTACTGGCCGAAGCGCTCGATGAACTACTCGAGGCCGCGCAGTAGTGCGGTCGCTCGCCGAGAAAGATGCAGCTCACGGCCTTACGATTCCTAAGCATGACCAACAACGGATCGGCTAAAGACTCCTCAACCAAATCGAAGCAAGGTAAAAAGCCGGGCGCGAAAGGTCAAAAGACCTCGCCCGCCAAGATTCCCAACGATGCCTACGAGGCCGAAATATTCCGGCTGCAAACGGAATTCGTCAAACTGCAAGAGTGGGTGAAGTTCTCCGGCGCCCGGGTCGTGGTGATCTTCGAGGGCCGCGACGGTGCGGGCAAAGGCGGGACGATCAAGCGGATCACCGAATACCTCAATCCGCGCATCGTACGAATCGCCGCGCTGCCCGCTCCGAATGACCGCGAACGTGGGCAGTGGTATTACCAGCGCTACATCGCGCAGCTGCCGGCCAAAGGGGAGATCGTGCTCTTCGACCGGTCCTGGTACAACCGGGCCGGCGTCGAGAAAGTCATGGGGTTCTGTACCCCCCAAGAGCACGCGCTGTTCCTGCGGCAGACGCCGATCTTCGAGCAGATGCTTCTCGAAGACGGCGTGCTGCTGCGCAAATACTGGTTTTCGGTCTCCGACGACGAGCAGCTACGCCGCTTCAAGGGCAGGCTGCATGATCCTGTGCGGCAATGGAAACTGAGCCCGATGGACGTCGAGTCATTGAATCGCTGGGAAGACTATTCGCGCGCCAAAGACGAGATGATGGTGCACACCGATACGCCTGCCAGCCCGTGGTTCGTCGTCGAGTCGGACATCAAGAAGCACGCCCGGCTGAACATGATGGCGCATCTGTTGTCCACCATCGACTATGTCGAGGTGGAACGGCCGAAGGTCAAACTCCCCTCGCATCGCGAGATCAGCGGCAATTATCATCGCCCGCCGCGCGAGTTGTCGACGTATGTGGATGATCATGTGGCAACGTTGATGGCTCACCTGGAGAAAGCTGGATAACCGCTTACCGATGCGCATTTACATTCCGGTGACGCTGGCGATGCTGCAGCAACTCGTCACCGACGGTTCGCTGCGACCGGTGAGTGGTACCGCCTTCGCAGTGACCCCGAAGTTGCGCGAGGCCTATGCCGAGGGTGGTGATGACGAGCTCGGCGAGGTCGCGCTCCGGGAAGCGGCGCTGGCGTCGCTGCGGCTGCTGGCCGGCGCCACGGACGGACGAGACGGGCCCGACAGCGACACGTTGCCGCCGCGACGCGCGGTGCTGGTTGCCGATGTCGGCGATGTCACATTGCGACCGGATCTCGATGATGCGGTGGTCCGGATCGCGAATCCGGTGACCACCGATGACGTGGTCGCGGCGTTCGTCGACAACGCCGCGGCAGAACCGCGGGTCAGTGCGGCGGTCGAGGTCATCGACGCCGCGGATCTGGGTGACGAGGACGCCGAGCTGACCGTCGGCGACGCCCAGGATCACGATCTGGCCTGGTACGCCGTCCAAGAACTGCCATTCCTGCTCGAGCTGCTCTAGCGCGCCCTGCGACGAAGCGCAGTTCTCGGCGGCGTGGAATCCGGGCGCTCAGACCTACCTACGGTGCCGTAAGTTACGGTACCGTAGGTGTTGTCCCGAGCGGGCAGGAGTTTCCTGAATGGACAGCAAAAGATCGCGAGCCGCGAAACAAGGTATCGAGACCAGGCCCATTACGCTGGCCGGAGTGGACACACACCCTGGCTGGCATGCATTGAGAACCGTTGCTCGACGCATCACGACGCCGCTACTACCCGATGACTATCTGCGACTGGCCAATCCGCTGTGGTCTGCGCGCGAGCTACGCGGCCGGATTCTGGAAGTGCGACGGGAGACGCGGGACTCGGCGACGCTGGTCATCAAGCCTGGCTGGGGTTTCAGCTTCGACTACGAATCCGGTCAGTACATCGGCATCGGATTGTTGGTCGACGGCCGGTGGCGCTGGCGGTCGTACTCCTTGACGTCGAGCCCCCGGACACGTGCGCACCGCAGCGCCCGGACGGTGACGATCACGGTGAAGGCGATGCCCGAGGGATTTCTGTCGACGCATCTGGTCGACGGGGTTCAACCGGGGACGATCGTGCGACTGGCTGCGCCGCAGGGGAATTTCGTGCTGCCCGATCCGGCACCGCCGGCTGTTTTGTTCGTCACCGCCGGCTCGGGCATCACGCCGGTGATGTCGATGCTGCGCACGCTGGTCCGTCGCGATCAGATCACCGACGTCGTTCACCTGCATTCGGCGCCCACCGCAGACGATGTGATGTTCAGCGGGGAACTTTCGCGGCTGGCCGTCAACCACCCCGGATACCGGCTGCAGTTGCGGGCGACGCGCACCGAGGGGCGGCTGGATCTCTCCCGGCTCGATGCCGAGGTGCCGGACTGGCGCGAAAGGCAGACCTGGGCCTGCGGTCCCGAGGCCATGCTCAATTCGGCCGAGCAGGCCTGGTCGGCGGCCGGCATCAAGGACCACCTGCACCTCGAGCGGTTCGCGGTGTCGAAGGCCGCGCCGGCCGGTGCCGGTGGCACGGTCACGTTCGCCAAGAGCGGCAAAAGCATCTTCGCCGACGCGGCGACGTCGTTGATGGATGCCGGCGAGCAATTGGGTGTGCAGATGCCGTTCGGCTGCCGAATGGGTATCTGCCAGTCCTGCGTGGTGACGCTCGCGGACGGCCACGCACGCGACCTGCGCAGCGGTCTGGATCGTGAGCCGGGGACCCGCGTTCAAACCTGCATTTCCGCCGCTTCTGGCGATTGCACACTCGACGTCTGAGGGTTACCCGCTGGTAACCTACGCTTTCGTAGGTTACGATAGCGTAGGTCAAGACCTGCAGTCTGCAAGGAAGGCAAACATACGATGGCGATCACCGAAATCGATGTCTTCGCGCATCTGACGGACGCCGACATCGAGAGCCTGGGCGTCGAACTCGACGCAATTCGACAGGACATCGAAGACTCCCGTGGCGCGCGCGATGCCCGCTACATTCACCGCACCATCGCCGCGCAGCGCGCCCTCGAGGTCGCCGGCCGGTTGCTGCTGGCTTTCAGCAAGCGCCGCTCCGCCTGGTGGGCCGGCACCGCGACACTCAGTGTGGCCAAGATCGTCGAGAACATGGAGATCGGCCACAACGTCATGCACGGCCAGTGGGACTGGATGAACGACCCCGAAATCCACTCCTCGTCGTGGGAGTGGGACATGATGGGGTCGTCCAAGCACTGGCGGTACACCCACAACTACGTGCACCACAAGTACACCAACATCCTCGGCATGGACGACGACGTCGGCTACGGCCTGCTGCGGGTGACCCGCGACCATAAATGGAAGCGGTTCAACCTGCTCAACGTGTTCTACAACGCGATGCTGGCGATCGGTTTCGAGTGGGGCGTCGGCATGCAGCACGTGGAGATCGGCAAGATCGTCATGAGGCGGATGGAAGGCGACGACGTCCGCGAGCGCGTCGACGAGTTCTTCCGCAAGGCCGGTCACCAGGTGGTCAAGGACTACGTTGCTTTCCCGGCGCTGACGTCGCTGTCACCCGGCGCGTCGTTCACGTCGACGCTGAAGGCCAATGTGCTGGCCAACATCATCCGTAACGTCTGGGCCAACGCGGTGATCTTCTGCGGCCATTTCCCCGACGGTGCGGAGAAATTCACTAAGACGGACATGGTCGGCGAGTCCAAGGGTCACTGGTACCTGCGTCAGATGCTGGGTAGCGCCAACTTCGAGGCCGGTCCCGCGCTGCGCTTCATGAGTGGCAACCTGTGCCACCAGATCGAACACCACCTGTACCCGGACCTGCCGAGCAACCGGCTGCACGAGATTTCCAAGCGGGTGCGCCAGGTGTGCGACAAGTACGACTTGCCCTACACCACAGGCTCTTTCCTGGTGCAGTACGGCAAGACATGGCGGACGATCGCCAAGCTGTCGCTGCCGGACAAGTACCTGCGCGACACCGCCGACAATGCTCCCGAGACTCGCAGCGAGTCGATGTTCGCCGAGTTGGAGCCCGGTTTCGCCGGCACCGATCCCGCGACCGGACGTCGGCGCGGCCTGAGGACCGCGATCGCCACCGTGCGGGGCTGGCGCCGCCACAAGCGGGCCGCTAACGGGCAGACGCCCGGGCGCAACGACCTGGCAGCCTAGACCAGGCCCTAGACTCGGCGCGGTGGACACGGCGGACATTGTCACCACGCATCCGATCGTCGACGCCGTGCTGGATCGGCATCGCGATGCCTTAGGTGGCGACCGGACGGCGTACGGCAATCATGTCTATCGCTGCATCACGTATCACCAGCTGCTGCTTGGCTTTTCGGTGCCCGATGTCGCGGCGCTGGCCTGGGCGACTCACGACTTGGGCATCTGGACGGCCGGCACACTGGACTATCTGGCGCCGTCGGCCGATCTTGCCGTGACGTACGCTGCTGAGTTCGGGATCGACGACATCGATCAGTTGCGCGCACTGGTCACCGAACACCACCGGCTACGTCCGGTCAGAGACCGCGTCACCGAGACGTTTCGCCAAGCCGACCTGATCGACGTCAGTCATGGTGTGCTGCGCCGGGGGATCGGGCGGTCGGCGGTTCGGTCGGCCGTTGAGGCATTGCCGTACAACGGCTTTCACGCCTTTCTGGCCAAAGGGCTGACCGGCTATGCCATTCGGCATCCGCTGCGCCCGCTGCCGATGATGCGCTGGTGAAGCCGGCTCAGGCTTTCTCGGCGAGAGTGACCAGGCGCTGCAGTGCCGCCAGCTGTTCGGTGTGACCACCTTCCAGTTTCGCCAACAGCGTCGTGATGCCGGCCGCTCGGTAGCGATCGATGCGCTGGGCGATGATGTCTTCGGTGCCAAGCAGATTCGTCAGGCGGCCGAGATCCAGCGGGACGCTGCTGCGGGCCTCGTCATGTTTGCCGGCCTGCCATAGCTCGGCCACCGTGGCGACCTCGTCGGCGTAACCCAGCCGGCTGAAGGCGTCGTTGTAGAAGTTCTGCCCGCCGACACCCATCGCACCGATGGTGAACGCATACCCGTCGGCGTGCCGGCGGGCGGCCGCGTCGCTGGCTGCCTGGTCGTCGTGGAACTCGAGCGCGACGGGCGCGACCAGGTCGAGCTGCTCCAGGGTGCGCCCGGCCCGCTGCGCGCCATCGCGGATCGGCCCGAGGAACACCTCGGCCGCCTCAGGGATGAACGCGTTGCCCAGCCAGCCGTCGGCCGTCTCGCCGGTCAACTCGAGATTCCGCGGACCCATCGCTGCCACGTAGATCGGGACGTGAACGCCCGGCCGCACCAGCGGCTTGAGCGCCGAGCCGCGACTATCCGGCAGCGGCAGCGGGTAGATCTCCCCGGCATGCTCGAGCCGCTCGCCGTGGCTCACCATCCGGATGATCTCGATGGTCTCCCGGGTGGTCTGCACGGGCTTGCGAAAGCGAACACCGTGCCAGCCCTCCATCACCCGTGGCCCCGACGTGCCGACGCCCAAGATGAATCGCCCTGCCGACAGCTCCTGCAGGCTCAGCGCCGACGTCGCCAGCAACGCCGGACTGCGCGAGCCCAACTGCACGACGAAGGTGCCGAGCTGGACCGACGACGTCTTGGCGGCCAGGTAGGCCAGGCCGGTCAGCGCGTCGTAGCCCCACACCTCCGGAACCCACAGCGATGCGACGCCGATTCCTTCGGCTGCGACGGCGAACTCGGCGGCGCCTGGCAATCGGGGTTCTATCATCGCGCCGACCTTCATTGCTGGCATGCTAACCACTATGCGCTACCGCGACCAACCCACAATCGAAGTGACCCAGCGGATTCGGTGCGACCTTCCTACGGCATGGCGCCTGGTCACCGACATCAATGTGCCGACGCACTGCTCGTCGGAGCTGCAGGGCGTCGATTGGCTCGACGGGGCCAGCTGCGTCGAAGTCGGCGCGCGATTCCGCGGACGCAGCAAGCACGAGGCATTCGGGGACTGGTCGACGGTGTGCCAGGTGACCGAGGTCGAGGAGGATGGAGACCAGCGCCGTTGGGTGTACGACGTGATCGGACCCGACGGCGTCGGCGCGACTTGGGCGTTCGAGGTGGAGCCCGCCAGCGACGGCGTCCTGGTGCGGCAGTGGGCGAGGATGGGGCCCGGGCCGTCCGGCCTGACTCCGGCGATCGTGTCGCAGCCGGAGAAGGAGGCCAGAATCGTCTCCCGGCGGCTGTCCGAGTGGCAGAGGAACATGCAGGCCAACCTGGACTGGGTCCAGACGCAGGCCGAAGGCTGAGGCGTCGGGATCAGGCCGGGCCCTCGCGCAGCGCCGCCAGCAGCCGCCGCGCCGCTGTGACGCGCCGGACCACCGGCCCGGTGAGGGTGTCCAACGCGCATTCGGGATCCGCCGGTGGCCCCAGGTGTCCGCAGCCGCGTGGGCAGTCTTCGATCTTTTCGGCCAGGTCGGAGAATGCCAGCATCACGTCGTCGGGCTTGATGTGGGCCAACCCGAACGAGCGGATCCCCGGGGTGTCGATCACCCAGCCGCTGGGCTCGAACCACAGCGCCACCGATTGCGTCGACGTGTGCCGCCCCCGGCCGATGTCGGTCACCTCGCCGACCGCCCGATGTGCTTCGGGGACAAGCCGATTCACCAACGTCGACTTGCCGACACCCGAATGGCCCAGTAGCACCGTCATTTTGCCGTCGAGCAGATGCGCCACCGCGTCCAGCGGGTCGTTCCGGCCCGCGGTGATCACGGTGAGATCGAGGTCGGCATACTGCTCGGCGAACGGGGCGGCGGGCGCGAGGTCGGTCTTGGTCAGGCACAAGATCGGAGATAGCCCGCCGGCGTAGGCGGCGATCAGCGTTCGATCGACCAGCCCCGTCCGCGGCGGCGGGTCGGCCAGCGCCACCACGATCAACAGTTGATCGGCGTTGGCGACGACCACCCGCTCGGTCGGGTCGGTGTCATCGGCGGTGCGCCGCAACAGAGTTCGCCGCGGGCCGCGCCGCACGATGCGGGCCAGGGTGTCGGTGCGGCCGGACAGGTCGCCGACGATGTCAACCTCATCGCCGACCACGATCGGTGTGCGGCCCAGTTCGCGGGCCCGCATTGCGGTGACATGGCGGTCTACGTCGCCGCCGAGCACACATCCCCAGCGGCCGCGGTCGACGCTGATCACCATCGCCTGCTCGGCGTCGGCGTGCTCTGGGCGGGTCTTGGTCCGCGGGCGTGAACCCTTATGGGAGCGCATCTTGGCGTCGGACTCGTCGTAGTCGCCCGCCTTCAAGCTACGAGCTCCGCAACATGTCGGCCCACATCGCCGGGAAGTTCGGCAGCGTCTTGGCGGTGGTCTCGATGTCGTCTACCGCGACGCCGTCGACGCGCAGTCCGATGATCGCGCCGGCCGTCGCCATCCGGTGATCGGCATACGACTGCCAGGTGCCGGGCCGCAGTGCCGCTGCGGTGATTTCCAGCCCGTCCTCGGTTTCGCGGCAATCGCCGCCGAGCCGGTTGATCTCGGTGGACAACGCGGCCAGCCGGTCTGTCTCGTGGCCGCGCAGGTGGGCGACGCCGGACAGCCGCGAGACCGAGCCCGGAGTGGCCAGCGCGGCGAGCACCGCGACCGACGGGGTGAGTTCGCCGACATCGCGCAGGTTGACGTCGAAGCCCGGGTAGGACGGCGGACCTTGCACTTCCAGGTACGAATCATCATGTTTCACAACACAATTCAGTTGACCGAGGATGCGCAGGATGGTGTCGGCGGGCTGGATGCTGGTGGCCGGCCAGCCGGCGATACGGACCGTGCCCGCGCTGACCACCGCCGCGGCAATGAAGGGTACGGCGTTGGACAGGTCCGGTTCGATCTGCCAGTGCCGCGCCGCGACGGCCCCCGGTCGAACGATCCATCGGTGGGTGCTCGCTTCGTCGACGTCCACGCCGGCCTGGCGCAGCATCGCCACCGTCATCGCAATGTGCGGCGCCGACGGCAGCGACGGGCCCACATGGTGCACGGCCAGGCCGTCGGTGAACGACGGAGCGGCGAGCAGCAGACCGGAGACGAACTGCGACGAGGCCGAGGCGTCGATGTCGACCGCGCCACCGGCAACCGTCCCCGCGCCGCGCACCCGGAACGGCAGCCGGTCGCCGTCGATGTCGACGCCCACGCCGCGCAGCGCATCCAGCAGCGGCGCGATCGGCCGAACCCGGGCCTGCTCATCGCCGTCGAACGTCACGTCAGAGAGGCCGAGCGCGGCCAGCGGCGGGACGAACCGCAACACCGTGCCGGCCAGGCCGCAGTCGATGCGAGCGTCGGCCGGCGGCGCGATCGTCCCGCTGACCGCGAGTTCGTCGGCGGGTCCGTCGACTCGAAGTCCCAGCGCTTCCAGCGCGCCGATCATCAGGTCGGTGTCGCGGCTGCGCAGCGCTCCGCTGATGGTAGACACGCCGCCGCCGGCCGCCGCCAGCGCCGCGAGCACCAGCGCCCGGTTGGTCTGGGATTTCGATCCGGGCACCGTCACCGTCGCATGTACCGGCCGCGAGGTGGACGGGGCGGACCAGATACTCACGTGCTCCATTCTTGCCTACCGGCGATCGCAAGCGCGGCGAAGCCGGGCGCGGCGGGTCGCCGCCCGACAACCCCGCGAGGCACCATGGACACATGTGCGGACGATTCGCGGTGACGACGGACCCGGCGGTGCTGGCCGAGAAGATCGAGGCGATCAACGAGGCGCGCGCGGCCGAGTCGGCCGGTCCGAACTACAACGTGGCGCCCACCACCACCATCACCACTGTGGTCCGCCGCCACGACGAACCCGACGATGAACCCACCCGGCGAATCCGGTCGATGCGCTGGGGGTTGATCCCACCGTGGGCCAAGGCGGGATCCGACGGTGCTCCCGACGCAGGAGGCCCGCTGCTGATCAATGCCCGCGCGGAGAAGGTCACCACCTCGCCGGCCTTTCGGTCCAGCGCCAAGTCCAAGCGCTGCCTGGTGCCGATGGACGGCTACTACGAGTGGCGGGCGAACCCCGACAACGACGCCGGCAAGAAAGCCCGCAAGACGCCGTTCTTCCTGCATCGCGCCGACGGCGAGCTGCTGTTCATGGCGGGGCTGTGGTCGGTATGGAAAGACCCGAGCAGTCAGTCAGATTTCCCGTTGCTGAGTTGCACGATCATCACCACCGAGGCGGTCGGCGAGCTGGCCGAGATCCACGACCGGATGCCGTTGATCGTGCCCGAGCGTGACTGGGACCGCTGGCTGGATCCCGACGTCCCGCCCGACCTCGACTTCCTGGCCGCCCCGCCGAGCGTCGACGGCATCGAGATGCGCGAAATCTCCACGCTGGTCAACAGCGTGCGCAACAACGGGCCCGAACTCCTGCGACCGGCCGAGCCGCAGCCGGAGCAGGCCACGCTGCTCTAGTTGTCGGCCGCGCACCGGTTCGGGCGCGCAACTTCCGACCTAGCATGCGTGTGTGAATGCCTTGTATACGTACACGTTCGATGATGTCCGCAATCGCCCAGTCGCGGTGATCGGCGCGGGGACGCTGGGACGGCGTATCGCGCTGATGTTCGCCAGCCGTGGTGGCACCGTGCGAATCTACGCCCGCCGCGACGAGCAGCTGGAGTCAGCGAAACAATATGTGGCCGAGACCCTTTCGAGAGTCATCGAGAATCGCGGCTTCGGTGAACCGGGCATCGTGATCACCACGACATCTCTTCCCGAGGCGCTGGACGGGGCGTGGCTGGCGGTGGAGTCGGCCCCCGAAAAACTCGAGATCAAGATTCCGCTGTGGGGCGAGATCGACGAGTCAGCAGCGCCCGACACCATTTTCGCGACCAACTCGTCGTCGTATCCGTCGCGCCTGATGGCCGAGAAGGTGCGAGACAAGACGCGGTTGTGCAACACGCATTTCTACATGCCGCCCGAGGTCAACGGCCTCGACCTGATGTCGGACGGTGAAACCGACCGTGCCCTACTGGACACCCTGCTGGCTGTTTTGCCCGAGTTCGGCGTCTACCCGTCCGGAAGATGTCGACGGGATGTACCGGCTCAACCTGGGTGCGCCCGCCGGCCCGTTCCAGTTGATGGATCTGGTCGGCCTCGACGTTGCTCTCGACGTCGAGAACCATTACGTCGAGGAGTTCCCGCAGCTACCCAAGGCCCCCCGCGACTTGTTGCGCTCCTACGTCGACGCCGGCAAGCTCGGCATCAAGACCGGCGAGGGCTTTTATAGATACTGAAACATGTTGCCGCAGCGAGCCCGAACGGAGCGCGAATGGCGTAGCCCCCATGTCAGAATCATGTCAATGGTGATCGAGGCTCGGGGGCAGGTCTACGGTCAGCGGCCGTCCGTATGGGCACCGCTGCGCAACCGCGTGTACCGCAACTTATTTATGGCCTCGTTCGGTTCCAACATCGGGACGTACATGCAGGGCGTTGCGGCCCAATGGTTTTTGGTCGAGAAGCACAGCCCCGACGTCACCGTCGCACTGGTCCAAACGGCGAGTCTTGGGCCGACGTTGCTTCTGGGATTGTTCGCCGGTGCGCTCGCCGATCTCTTCGACCGTCGGCGGTTACTGATATTTCTGCAGTCGTACGCAGTGGTGGTCGCGCTGGCCCTCGCGGTGCTGACCTACCTCGGTCGTCTCACCCCGACGACACTATTGATCTTCACCGTCGCTATTGGTTGCGCCTCGGCGCTCGCCGGACCCGACTGGCAGGCGATTCAACCCGAGGTCGTCCCGCGAGAACAGATACCGGCCGTCTCGATGTTGGGCGGCGTCTCGGGTAATGCTTCGCGGGCCATCGGACCGGCAATCGGTGGCATTGTCGTGGCATTCGCCGGCCCCGCAGCGGTCTTCGCGATCAACGCCGCATCGTTCGCGGGAATCATCGTTGCTCTGCTGGTGTGGAAACGGCCCAAGCAGCTCGCGCCGATCGAGCGAGAACACTTCGGCCAAGCCATCATCAGTGGACTGCTCTACGTGGCCAACGGTCCGATTTTCCGCAGGATTCTATTGCGCACCGCGCTTTTCCTGTTTCCCGCCTCGGCGCTGTTGGCCCTGCTGCCGGTTGCTGCCGCACGCATATGGCACCTCGGCGCCGGCGGCTATGGCGTGGCGCTTGGGGCTATCGGTTTAGGTGCCTTACTCGGTGCCGTGGTCGCCGACCCGTTGCGCCGGCGGGTGTCAGACAACGCGCTGCTGGCCGCGTCGGCAGCCCTGTACGGTCTGGCGCCGTTTGCGGTCGTCTGGCTGCCCTTCGCTCCAGCGATTCCAATCTTGATGTTGTCGGGGATGGCTTGGCTGGTCACGTTGGCAACGTTGAACGCGTCAGCGCAGCTGACATTGCCGCAATGGGTTCGGGCCCGGGCGCTGTCGGTGTATCTACTGGTGTCGACCGGATCTCAGGCAATCGGCGCCTATGCCTGGGGTGCCGTCGCCACGCAGGCGGGACTTGACGCGGCGTTGCTGTCTTCGGCTGTGGCGCTGGGCGTCGCCGCCGTCAGCGTGGTCGGCCTTCCGCTGCTGCCGATGACCGGGAAGCTGAACGTCGACGTCTCGACAGCCTGGCCTGAACCGAACCTGTTGTTCGAGCCATCTCCTAACGATGGACCAGTGCTGGTGGTCGTCCGCTACCAAGTGTCGGAGGAGAACGAGAAAGACTTCGTGGACGCGATGAGCAGGGTCAGGCGATCACGCTTGCGAACGGGTGGCCACAGTTGGCGGCTGTATCACAGCGTCGAAAAAAAGGACTTGTTCCTCGAGAGATTCACCGTGGCGTCCTGGAGTGAATTTGAGCGTCAACGCAGCGAGCGCTGGCTGGGGTATGACTCTGAAAACTTCACGAAGGCGGTCGACTACACCGTCGACCACACCCGAACGGACGAGTACTACGTTGCCAAGCGGGTGCCCCGGTGAGGTCCCGGCGTTATGTCCGCCGTGCGAGGTAGGCGAGCGCCGAGCCGGCCGCATTGGCTCCGCACATGCCGTGCGCACCCGGACCAGGCGGCGTGGCGGCCGAGCAGATATACATGCCTGGAATTCCAATACTGTACGGCGACAGCGTGGTTCGCGGCCCAAACGTCAGCTGCCGGATGTCCTTGGCGCCGGTCATGATGTCGCCGCCGACGAAGTTGGAGTTGTAGGAGGCGAATTCGGCGGTGGTCCGGACGGCCGTCCCGACGATCCGATCCCGGAAGCCGGGCGCGAATCGCTCGATCTGCTCCGTGATTGCCTCGGTCGCGTCGCCCGAGAAGCCATTGGGAACGTGGGCATACGTCCACAACGGATGGACGTCGCCGACGGAGCGTTGCGGGTCGGCCAGATACTGCTGACCGACCAGAACGAACGGCCGCTCGGGCATGCGTCCGGCGTGGATCTCCCGCTCGGTGGCGGCGAGTTCGCGATAACTACCGACCACGTGCACGGTGCCGGCCCGGTGGGCGTCGGGGTTAGTCCAGGGCACCCCGCCGTCGACGGCGAAGTCGACTTTGAACGCGCCCGGACCACGCCGGAACTTGGTGAACGCGCGCGAGATTCGGCGCGGAAGACGATCGCCGAGGATGCCGGCGACGGCTTCGGGCGCGAGATCGAAGATCGTGACGTCGGCCGGCGGCAGCTGCGACGCGGTCCGAACCGGCACACCGGTCTCGATTTTGGTGCCCAAGTCGCTCAGCAGCGCAACCATCGCGTTGGTGATCGACTGCGATCCGCCTTCGGCGACCGGCCAGCCGTACCGGTGGCCCGCCGCGATGATGCCCATCCCGATTGCCGAGGTCATCGGGTAGTGCAGCGGCCGGAAGGTATGGGCCGCAACGCCTCCGAATAAGGCGCGCCCCTCCTCGGTGCGGAAGACCCGGGCGAACGCGGACGCGGGCAGCACCGTGGGTGCGCCGAACCGGGCCAGCTTCAGCGGGTGATGCGGGATCCGCAGCAGCGGACCCATGATGTCCTCACTGAGCGCGTCGAATCGCGACGCCGGGTAGCCGAATGCGCGCCGCCAGCGCCATCCATCGCGGCCGAGGCCGCTCGCGGTCTGCTCCACCGAGCGGTACAGCACGCCGGCGCTGCCGCCGTCGAGGGGGTGCGCACAGTCCACCTCCGGCCAGCGCCAGACGAGTCCGTAGCGATCCAGGTTGAAGCTGCGCAGGAACGGCGAGCCGACGGCCATCGGATGGATCGCCGAGCAGTGGTCGTGCAGGAGCCCGGGAAGGATGGCTTCGCCGCTGCGGGCGCCTCCGCCGACTTCGTCGGCCGCCTCCAGGACGGTGACCTGCACGCCCTCGGCTGCCAGCGCTATGGCGGCGGCGAGCCCGTTCGGCCCCGCGCCCACCACGACCGCTGTGCCCGTCATACCTGAAACCCTATGCCGAGCCTGCCGCAAACCCGCAATACCGAGGATTCCTCTGTCGAGTTAGAGTAATCCTCGTGCCCCGATCAGCTACCGATGCGCGCGGCCGGCTGATGCAGTCGGCCCGCCGCCGTTTTGCGGCTGACGGAGCACTGGCGGCGACGCTCGACGAGGTCCGCCGGGACGCAGAGGTCAGCGTCGGTGCCCTCTACCACCACTTTCCGGACAAACCCGCGCTCGCGGCGGCGGTCTACGCCCAGGTGATGGGCGAGTACCAGTCGGGATTTGTGACGATGTTGCGCCATCACGACAGCGCCGAGGGTGGTATCCGCGGTGGCGTCGCACACCACCTGCGATGGGTGTCCGCCCACCGCGGCGAGGCGGCACTGCTGCTGGGTGGCCGACTGGACAGCGCGGAGCTGCGCGAATTGAACCGGGCGTTCTTCGCCGACGTGCGGGACTGGTGGCGGCCGCATCACACCTACGGAGCCCTGCGCCCGATGCACGCGGGAGTCACCGCCGCGTTGTGGTTCGGCCCGGCGCAGGAATTCAGCCGGTACTGGATTGCCGGAGACGAACCCCGAATGCCGCGAGGTGTAGTCAAGACATTCGGCGATGCTGCCTGGAAAGCATTGCGGGCCAGCGTGATCGAGGAGGACAGCCGATGATTCCATCAGAATCGCTGTACAACCGACTGGTGGCCGAGGGAGACGACCCCGACGCGCCGCGCCGGGTGGAGGTCGAGCACCGCGGCGACCGCGCGATCGTGACCCTCGATGAACCCGACCGGCTCAACGTCCTGTCGGCGCCCTTGGTGCGCCAATTACGCAGTGCGCTGGAGGCCCTCGTGGTCGACCGCGATGTCCGAAGCGTCGTGCTGACCGGTCGCGATCCCGGCTTCAGCGCCGGCGGCGACCTGAAGATGATGGAGACGGCCACGGCAAACCTGAGCCGGCCCGAGGGCGTCGCCGACGTCTGGCGCTGGATCCGCCGCGAATTCGGTGGGATTGCCCGGCTCATCGCCGGATCGGACACGATCTTCGTCGCCGCCATCAACGGCCCCGCCGCCGGAGTCGGGCTGGCCTGGGCGCTGGCCTGCGACGTCGCTGTCGCCAGCGATCGCGCCGTGATCGTTCCGGCGTTCGGCCGGCTCGGCCTGATTCCTGAGGTCGGCACCAGCTGGGCGCTGACCCGGCGACTGGGATACCAAGGGGCGCTTGCCTATTACCTACGCGGTGAGCACATCGATGCTCACGAAGCGCAACGGCTCGGCCTGGTTCAACAGGTCGTTGACCACGACCGCCTGCTCGAGACCGCCGATGAGTGGTGCGCACGTGTCGCGGCGATGCCGACGCATGCCGTCGCGATGACCAAGCCCCTACTGCGCGCGGCGGCCGACGCCGGGTGGCACGAATCGCTGACCATGGAGGAATTCGCCGAGCCCACCTGCTTCACCACCGCCGCGTTCGCCGACAGCGTGCACGCGATGCTGGCTGCGCGACCTGCGGTCGGTCAGAAGGGTGGTGGGTCGTGATCGGTGTCGGGTGGCGCCGCACCGAAGTAGCTGGCGGATGTGGCTCGGCGGCGTCCCCGGGCTTCCCGATTCTGTCGGCGTTCGGTGTTGATGCGGTGGGCCCGGTTTTGGTCGCGGGTGCGGCGGCGTTTGGGCATCATCGCGGTGCGCTCGCCGCAGTAGTCGAGCGGCGGCTCGGTTTCTGGTGAGGGCAGACCGCCGGTGGATCGGCAGAGGCTGGGAAACAGCAGGGCGCTGCCGGGTGTGGTGACATACGTGTGCCCGGCCGGCGAGGTGAGAATGATTGTGCCGTCGGGCAATTGTTGATCACGCCAGCCCCAGAAGGTTTTTACCAAATGATGGGTACGGCAGTAACACTTGAGGTTTGAGGCGTGGGTGGGCCCGCCGTCGGCGTAGGGAATGGTGTGGTCCAGATCGCATCGGTGGGCTGGTTGGTCGCAGCCGGGCCAGCGGCAGGTCAAATCCCGGCAGCGCACAAAGGCGGCCAGGGCTTGCGACGGGGTGTAGCGGGGTTCGGGCGGGGCGTCGCCGGGGTGTATCAGCGGTATGAGCTTTGCTGAGGCGGCCAACTCCGTGAGGAGTTCTGGTGGGATGAGCCCGTCGGCGCCCACCTCGGATGCGGGCGCCCCGCCGGTGCCGGTGAGGCTGGCTTGCTCGGCGATGACATGGATCAGCACCGGGGAAGCGGCGGGCCGCTGTGCGGCGGCGCAGTCGCGGCGCCCGCAGCGGCAGCCCAGTCGATCCGCCCCGGCGGCCAGCGCGCCCAACCCATCGGCACGGCGCTGGTCACGGTTACGGGGATCGTGCTCACACACGGTGGACGCCAACGCGGTTAACCGCTTGTCCAAGGCATGGGCTTCGGGGGTGAGCAGGCTGGCGTGGATCTCGGTAATGCCGCCGGCCAGATCGGTGAACCACACCTCGCGCTGGGGCAAGCGTTCGTTGCGCCGCCGCACCGCATCGGCGTCGGCAGCGGCCACGACCTTGTCGATCTGGCCGGCCATCCGGGCCCGGGTCATGGATGGCCACCGCGGCACCGCGACGGCCAGCTGGGCATCCACCGCCACCAACACGTCGGGGTCGGTGATCAGATCGGTGCGATACACGATGGTTGCGAACATCCGAAAGTCGATGTCGCCGGCGGCAAATACCTCGCCAACTTTGGGTAGGCGTTCGCGCATGGCCCGGGCATAGCGCAGCCGGCTCGCGGCGAGGGCTTGGCTGATCCGCAAGGCCGCGGCTACCTCGGCGGCCAGCGCTTCCTCGGTGTCCACGGCCCATTCTTCGGTGTCCGAGCAGCGCGACAGCCGGTAGCCGAACAACTCCCCGATCGCCGCCAGCTGAGCGGCTGCCGCCCGGTTCTCCGTCCGCGTGGCCGCGCAGATCCGATCCAGCAGCGCCGCGGATACCGGTGTGGTCGAGGGATGACGACGCTCGAAGAGGTCATCAAGCCGGGCAATCGCCTCCGCCGACGACTTCCGCCCCGACACTTTATCGAACATGTGTTCGAGTATGCCATGCCGGTCCGACCGCTCCAGACGGGCGCAGCCGTCAAGCCTGAATATCCGCGGTCACCGCGTCGGTGAGCCGGACCAGATCAGCGGGCGCCACCGCGACGTCCCAGCCGCGCCGGCCGGCGCTCACGTACATCCGCTCCCAGCCCAGCGCGCCCGAATCGACGACCGTCGGTAGCCGCGTGCGCTGCCCCAGCGGCGAAATCGCGCCCAGCACATAGCCGGTCGCTCGTTCGGCGGCATTCTGATCGGCCATGGTGGCTTTGCCCGCACCCAGCGCGGCGGCGGCCGCCTTCAACGACAGCCGCGCCGGCGCGGCCAGGATCGCGACCGCCAACCCGTGGGGGACCGCGATGATCAGCGTCTTGAAGATCTGCTCGGGCACGACGGCACCGTCGGTGGTCAGCGCGCGGACGGCCTCGCCGCCGAATGATCGTTCGCGCGGATCGTGCGCGAACTTCACCACCTCATGGGGGACGCCGGCATCGATCAGCGCCGCGAGCGCCGGGGTCGCCGCCCTTGCCACGACTAAGGCTGCGTGTACCCCGGCGGGTTGACGCCGTCCACCCAGAAGTCGACGCCGAGCTTCGAACCCGGGATGCAGTCGTAGACCGACAGGTCGGAGACCCCTGACTCCACCAGCACGTCTTCGCAGAGCAGGGTGTTGCCGGTGTACTCCCTGGACGGCTTGTTGAGGATGACGTAGGCCGCGTCGGAGTAGATGTCCGGCTTGCGCGCGCGGCCCATCGCCTCGTCGCCGCCGAGCAGGTTCTGCACCGCGGCGGTGGCCACCAACGTGCGCGGCCACAGCGTGTTCGAGGCGATGCCGTCCTCGCGCAGTTCCTCCGCAATTCCCAAGGCGCACAGCGTCATACCGAACTTGGCCATCATGTACGCCGTCGGCTTCAGCCACTCTTTGCCGAGCAGCACGGGCGGGGACAGCGTCAGGATGTGCGGGTTTTCCCGGCCCTTCATGTGCGGGATACAGGCCTGCGAGACCGCATAAGTGCCGCGCACCTGGATCCCGTTCATCAGGTCGAATCGCTTCATCGGCACCTCGCTGATGGAGCCGAGGTTGATCGCCGACGCGTTGTTCACCACGATGTCGATCCCGCCGAACTGCTCGACGGCTTTGGCTACTGCGGACTCGACCGACTCCGGGTCGCGGACGTCACCGACGATCGGCAACGCCTGCCCGCCTGCCTCCTCGAGCTCCTTGGCGGCGGTGTACACGGTGCCTTCGAGCTTGGGGTGCGGCTCGGCCGTCTTGGCGATCAGCGCGATGTTGGCGCCGTCTTGCGCGGCCCGCTTGGCGATGGCCAGGCCGATTCCGCGGCTGGCCCCCGAGATGAACATGGTCTTGGCCTTGAGTGACATGAGCGCCACAGTAACGTCGCTCACAATCGCCCCGAATCAGCGGTCCGGAAATAGCCCGGCGACCGTCGCTGTTGACCCTCCTGTCTGGTCAAGCAGACACATGTCGGTCGCAGCCTTTAGATTGGGAGAGGGGAGTGCGGTGTCAACGGCAACGAGCCTTCGTCGATCGGGTCCGGTATTGATGGACCTGTTCAGCGGCATCGCGACGGAAGGGACTGTGTCACCCAACATGGCCGACATCGATGGCGCGACAGACTCCGGAATCGCGGAGGTTATCGACTTCACCGAGACTCGTGGAGAAGACCGATCCTCGGAGACCGACGCGGCGTTGACGGCGCGCTTCGAGCGCGACGCGATTCCGCTGCTGGATCAGTTGTACGGCGGCGCCTTGCGGATGACCCGCAACCCGGCAGACGCCGAAGACCTGCTGCAGGAAACCATGGTCAAGGCCTACGCCGGCTTCCGCTCCTTCAAAGAGGGCACCAACCTCAAGGCGTGGCTCTACCGCATCCTGACCAACACCTACATCAACAGCTACCGCAAGAAACAGCGTCAGCCCGCGCAGTACCCGACCGACGAGATCACCGACTGGCAACTAGCGGCCACCGCTGAACATTCGTCGACCGGACTGCGGTCCGCTGAGGTCGAAGCGCTCGAGGCGCTGCCTGACACCGAGATCAAAGAGGCGCTGCAGGCCCTGCCCGAAGAGTTTCGGATGGCGGTCTACTACGCCGACGTCGAGGGGTTTCCCTATAAGGAGATCGCCGAGATCATGGGCACGCCGATCGGGACGGTGATGTCACGGCTGCACCGCGGCCGCCGTCAACTGCGTGAACTGCTGACCGATGTCGCCAAAGAACGGGGTTTCATCCGCGGTGACCAGGCCGCCGAGGGGGTTTCGTCGTGACCGAATTCTCGTCTGAATCCCAACCCGGGATCAAAGCGGAATGCGCTGAGGTGCTTGCCGAGGTCTGGACCTTGCTCGACGGCGAGTGCAGCCCGGAAAACCAAGCCAAGCTCAGACAACACCTCGAGGACTGCCCGCCCTGCTTCCAGGCCTACGGACTTGAGGAACGCATCAAAGCCCTGATCTCGACCAAGTGCCGCGGCGAGCGGGCCCCGGAGAGCCTGCGCGCGCGACTGCAGGTGGAAATCAGCCGGACCACGATCATCCAGGGTCGTTGAGCCGGCAATAAGCCAACAACAAAGACGCGGGCCGCCTGTCGGACGGTCCGCGTCTTTGTTGGTCTCGAGCGGTTGGTTACGCGTTGGGCCGCTTGCCGTGATTGGCCTTGCTGTGCTTGCGGTCGCGCTTCTTCCGGCCTCGCTTGGCCATGTCTGATCCTCCTCGCAGTTCTGCTTGCCGATCAGTCTTTCATGCCGCTGGCCGTCTAAGCCAACTGCTAGACGACCGGCACGTGCGCCAAGGTGGTGCCGTTGGCGCTCGCCGCGGCGACCGGACCGGGCTGGCCGGCAGGCTGACCGGCGAGCGGAGCCTGGCCTGGTGCCACCGGACCGGCAGCAGCGGGCCCCTGTCCCGGTGCCAGCGGAGCAGGCGCGCCGCCGGGAGCCGTGCTGCGCGGATAACCGCTCAGTCCGGGCGTTTGGCCCGGGAGCTGCTGGCCGGGCAGGCCGCCGGGGTACGTGGCGCCCTGGCCGGGCAGGCCGCCCGGGGTCTGTCCAGGAAGGCCACCCGGGTAGCCGGCGAGCCCCGGAGCCTGACCCGGGATGCCACCCGGAATCCCACCACCCGGAAGGCCGCCCGGGATTCCACCGGGAATCCCACCCGGAAGGCCGCCGGGCAGCCCACCGAGACCACCGAGGCCGCCGGGCAGGCCGCCGCCCCCGCCGAGCGCGCCGCTGGCCGGCATCAGCAGGTCGCCGGCGCCGGGAATGACGTTGTTCATCAGCCCGCTCAGAGAGCCGAACAGCGAGTTGGCGATGTTCACCGCGCTACCGGCACCAGGCATACCCGGGATCGGGTCGTCGGCGGCGAAAGGTTGCTGGGGAGCGGCCGCGGCGGCTCCGGCGCCAAGCCCGATCGTGGCGAATGCTGCCATCGCCACCCCGAAACCGGTGGCCACTCGGGCCAATGGTCTGCGAGCTGTCTTCTGCGCAAACATGTTGTCGGACAACGGAATACCCCTCAATATCGGCTGTTTCACTCTGAGATCTTCAGGCACTTCATTCACTTTGAACACTCTGATGCCCAAATGTCACAATCCGAACACGACACGATCACAGAAGCGGCTCTATAGGTTCTCTTAGTGATCTTGGAGTTTGCTTATTGATATCTACGGGAGATCAATCGTGACCTTTCAGGTGCATAAACCAGTCGCCGGCGCAACGGCCCGTCGCCGACACTTGCTCGGAGTGCAACTGGAGAACTCGGTTGTGGTTCGATAAAGCAACGCAAATGCCGAAAGCGGCTGGCTGACGAACGGGGTGATGATGGCTGAGGACGTCCGCGCAGAGATCGTGGCCAGCGTGCTCGAGGTCGTGGTCCACGAGGGCGACCAGATCGGCGAGGGCGACACCCTGGTGCTGCTGGAATCGATGAAGATGGAAATCCCGGTCCTGGCCGAGGTCGCCGGCACGATCAGCAAGGTGAGTGTGTCGGTCGGAGACGTCATCCAAGCAGGCGATCTCATCGCCGTGATCAGCTAGCCGTCTGAACATCACAGCGGGGAGCGCCGATGTCCACCCTCGGTGACCTGCTAGCCGAACACACCGTTCTGCCGGGCAGCGCAGTCGACCATCTGCATGCCGTGGTGGGCGAGTGGCAACTGCTCGCCGACCTGTCGTTCGCCGACTACCTGATGTGGGTTCGCCGCGACGACGACTCGGTGGTCTGCGTTGCACAGGTCCGGCCGAACACCGCGCCCACGGTACTGCTGCGCGACGCGGTCGGAACGGTCTCTGATGCCGACCGGATGCCCCCGATCACCGCGGCCTTCGAATCGGGTGCTATCCGCCTGGAAAGTCCTGCAAATAATCAGTTTTCGTGGCAACAGACCGGGGTGAACATCGAAGCGGTGCCGGTGCGGTACGGCGACGCCGTGGTCGCGGTATTGACGCATCAGACGGCCGTCGCGGACACCCCGAAATCAAGCCAGTTGGAGACCGCCTACCTCGACTGTGCCGGGGACCTCGTGCACATGCTCTCCGAGGGAACGTTTCCCAACGTGGGCGATCTGGCGATGTCACGGTCGAGCCCGCGGGTGGGTGACGGATTCATCCGACTCGATGTCGACGGCGTCGTGTCCTACGCCAGCCCCAACGCGCTGTCGGCCTACCACCGGATGGGTCTGAATCTGGAGTTGGAGGGGCAAAACCTGATCGAGGTCACCCGCCCGCTGATCTCCGACCCGTTCGAAGCCCAGGAACTCGCCGCGCATGTGCGCGACTCGCTGAGCGGCGGGGCGAGCATGCGGGTCGAGGTCGATGCCGGCGGTGCCGCGGTGCTGTTGCGGACGCTGCCGCTGGTGCTCCACGGGTCGGCCGCCGGTGCCGCGGTGCTGATCCGCGACGTCACCGAGATCAAACGTCGGGACCGCGCGCTGATGTCCAAGGACGCCACGATCCGGGAAATCCACCACCGGGTGAAGAACAACCTGCAAACCGTCGCGGCGCTGCTCCGTCTGCAGGCACGCCGGACTACCAATGCCGAGGGCCGCGAAGCGCTGATCGAATCGGTGCGACGGGTCTCGTCGATCGCCTTGGTGCACGACGCGCTGTCGATGTCGGTCGATGAGGAGGTCAACCTCGACGAGGTCATCGACCGCATCCTGCCGATCATGAACGACGTGGCGACGGTCGATACCCCGATCCGGATCAATCGCGCGGGCATGCTCGGGGTCCTGGACTCTGACCGGGCGACTGCGCTGGTCATGGTGATCACCGAACTCGTGCAGAACGCCATCGAGCACGCTTTTGACCAGGCCACCTGCGAACCCGCGACGAGAGGCGGGTCGGTGACGATCCGCGCTGAGCGTTCGGCGCGCTGGCTGGACGTGGTCGTACACGACAACGGCCGCGGGCTACCCGACGGGTTCAGCATCGAGCAGTCCGACCGACTCGGTCTGCAGATCGTGCGGACGCTGGTATCGGCGGAACTCGACGCCTCCCTGCAGATGCAGGACGCACCCGAAGGCGGCACGGACGTGGTGCTGCGGGTTCCGATGGGTCGTCGCCCGCGAACGCTGCAATAGCTCTCGACACAACGGTGCGGCCCCGACATAGTGTCGGGGCCGCACCGTTGAAAGCGACTTAGGTCAAACTCCGGTACGGGCCTTCGTCCGGGCGTTGCGACGCTTCAGAGCACGTCGCTCGTCCTCGCTCATTCCGCCCCATACGCCAGAGTCCTGTCCGGTGTTGAGCGCCCACGACAGGCACTCGGTTGTCACCGAACAGCGGTTACAGACCAGTTTCGCGTCGGCGATCTGTGCGAGAGCCGGTCCGCTGTTCCCGACAGGGAAGAACAGCTCCGGGTCTTCGTCGCGACAGACCGCTGTGTGGCGCCAATCCATAAGTTGTTGCTCCTCACTGTGTGCGCAGCGATGCGCACGAATGATTTTCTTCGGCTGTTAACGCAGGCACAGGAAATGTTTCCGTACCGTTTCATGCGATGGTTCGATCGTTTCACAGGCTCAACAGATGTCAATAGCGGCTCGTTGGTCCGTGGGCTATCTCACTTCAAGGATCTGTGACCAAATCCCTTAACCGGTTGTACTACACTCCGTCCGGTTCTGACCAGTGTTATTGCCCACAAGCCATGATCGTCGCAGGTCAGGGGAGTCGTTTTGCGGGCGGAGCGACGACATCCAGGGCGTTGGGAACCGACCGAAACGTCATCCCTTCGCGCAAGCCGAGGTAGTCACCGTCGATTTGGCTCGGCATGGGCGGATCGGCGCACGTGACGCGCACGCACTCGGCGTTGTCATCGCGAACGACCTGATCACCAGCGATATTGGGCTGCTTGGAGAACATCTGTGCGACCAGCCTCAGGCTCGGGACGACCTTCAGTCTGGTGACGCCGAACACCCCGAGGCCGGATTCGAACCTGGTGCCAGGGTTGGTGCACATCGGGCGGGCGTCGGCGTAGGTCCACGGGCTGGAGTTGGACACGAAGACGAAGTACGTACCGGAAATCGGCTCGCGGCCCGGCAGCTCGACGGTCAGCCGGGGCTCCTTACGGGCGTATGCGAGGGTGGCGCGCGTCGCGGCAAGGATGTAGCGCGTGGGCGTGACCTTGCGGCCTTTTTCCCGCTGCGCCTCAACTTTGGCCACCGCCTCGGCGTCGACACCCAGCCCGGCGTTGAGCACTGCCCACTGTTCGCCGCAGTCGATCAACCCGATCCGGCGCCACTGCTTCTGCGGGCCATACTTGTCGAGCAGCCAGATCAGCTGGTTGGTGGCGTCGATCGGTCCGGGCGGGATGCCCAGCGAGCGCGCCGTCACGTTCGCCGATCCGCCGGGGACGATCGCCAGTGCGGGGACATGCCCGGTGGGCAGCTGCCCGGGCTTGCCGAGTAGCCCGTTGACCACATTGCTCACCGTGCCGTCGCCGCCGTGTACGACGACGAGATCCACTCCGTCCTGGACGGCGGACTCCGCGATTTCGCCCCCGTGACCGCGGTGACGGGTGTGCTCGACTCTCAACTCGAGGCGGCTTTTCAGTGCGTGCGCCAACAGATCGCGGCCGGCCGTCGTCGTCGATGTCGCGGTCGGATTGACGATCAGCACGGCGCGCATGACCTGAAAGCCTACGGGAGCGGCGACGATGCGGGCCGCGCCGCGGGCCGAGGAGGAGCGCGACTATCTGGCCCAGCGGCATGGCTACGCTGAGGCGGTGACCAGGCGTCCTCCGGCCAGCGTGCGTGGTGCGGGATTGATCGTCGCTGCTCAAGGCGCGACGGGCGTGGTGGTCGCCGCGGTTCTGCTGATTCGGGCGATCGGTGGCGCGGGTCAACGCGGTAACAACGTGTTCGGGACTGCCGCGTGGTTCGCGCTGTTCGGCGGCGCGGTGTTGGCCGCCGGCTGGTCGCTACGGGTCGGACGGCGCTGGGGCCGAGGGCTGGCGGTCTTCGCCGAGCTGTTGCTGCTGGGCGTGGCCTACTACCTGACGACGGGCTCGCATCGCGCGCTGATCGGTATCCCGGTGGCCGCCGTGGCGTTAATCGTGTTGGCGCTGCTGTTCACTCCCGCCGCGGTGCGCTGGGTCTCCAACGCGGAGTCTTAGGCCGGTCCGGCCAGTTCCGCCAGCTCGGGACCCGACACCCGGTAGGTAACCCACTCGCTCTGCGGTCGACCACCGACGGCTTGATACAGCGTGATCGCGTCGGTATTCCAGTTCAGCACCGCCCAGGCCAGCCGGGTGTAGTTGTGATCAACACATTCTTTCGCCAGTGCCGCGAGCAGACCGCGGGCCAGCCCGAGGCGACGAAATTGCGGCCGCACGAACAGGTCTTCCAGGTAGATGCCCTCGACACCGTCCCACGTCGAGAAGTTGAGGAACCACAGCGCCATCGCCGCGACTTCGCCATCCACCTCGGCGACGTGCGCCCGCAACGTCGTTGATTCGCCGAAAAGTGCTGAGCTGATTTGTGATTCGACGACACTGCATTGATCGGGGGCGCGTTCGAACAGCGCCAGGTCGTGGATCATCGCGGTGATCGCCGCAGCGTCGCCTGGCGCGGCTCGACGTATGTGCACATTCATGGTCGGACCCCCAGCGCGGTCAGGATCGTGATGAATTTGGTTGTCGTCTCGGCGACTTCGCCGTCTGGATCGGATTCGGCGACGATGCCGCCGCCGGCATGGGCCAGCGCAGTGCGCCGGTCGGCGGACAGTTGCGCACCGCGAATGGTGACCACCCAGCGCCCGTCGCCGTTGGCGTCGCACCAGCCGACCGCGCCGGCGTAGAACCCGCGGTCGCCTTCCAGTTCGCCGATCAGACGTGCGGCGGCATCGGTGGGCACTCCGCCGACCGCCGGGGTGGGGTGCAGGGCGAGTGTCAAATCGATTGCCGTCGTTGATGTATCGCGTAGCCGTCCGGTGATCGGCGTGCTGAGGTGCCACAGTGCGCTGGTGCGGCTCAGCGTCGGTGTGGGGGCAATCGTCAGCTCGCTGCACAGCGGGCGCAATGCCGCCGCCATGGTGTCGATCACCAATTGATGCTCGTGACGATCCTTCGCTGACTCGGCGAGCGCGGCGCCGGCGGCGGCGTCGAGGCCGGGATCGACGGCCCGCGGCGCGGAGCCGGCGAACGGCTGGCAGCTCACCCGATCACCGTCGCGGGCCACCAGGAGCTCGGGGCTGGCTCCGACCAGCACCATGCCCGCATAGTCCCCGCCCGCCGCCGACAAGTCGACGAGATAACCGTATGCGGCGGGGTCGTTGTTCACCAAGCGGCGCAGGATGATTCGGGCATCCAGTGGGCCATCGGCGGTCAGCCGCAGTGCGCGGGCCAGCACCACCTTCTGCAGTGTGCCGCCCACGGCCGTCAGCTCGTCGCACGCGCGTCGAACCCGGGCGCGGTGCTCGTCGGGTGCGGGCAGCGTGCCGGACACCCGCACATCGGGTATCGGTCCAGTCGGCCAGCTAGGCAGCTCGGCGGCCCGCCGGACGGCGCTCGGAGCCATCAAAGCGGCCGGTCCGTCGACGTCAAAAGGTAATGCGCCCAGCACAATTGATGCTTGACCCGAGCGCAGCGCCGACTGCGCACCGGCCACGTCGCGATAGCCGGCCCGCACCCCATCGGCGATCATCACCCCGGACGGCCCCGACAATACGAACGGCGGCTCAGCCGTCATTCGGCTCAGTCGTCATGAGGACGGGGTAGACCCAGCGCACTGATCTGGCGTATCCCATGTTCGAAGCCGCCGATCGCGACAGAGGCCGGGCCCATGCCGAAGCGGCTGCCCTCGACCAGCGGCAGCTGCACCCAGCGGGTGATGACGGCGCGGGAGAAGTGGCCGTGTCCGACGAACACCACGTCGCGCGACTCCATCAGCTCCAGCGCCAACGCGACTGCCCGGTCGGCGCGCTCGCTGACGTGCGCCACCGACTCGCCGTTCGGGGCGCCGTGCGTCCAGATCGACCAGTCGGGTTGAGTTTTGTGAATCTCCGGGGTCGTGACGCCTTCGTAGGAGCCGTAATCCCATTCGGCGAGCAACTCGGACTTCTCGTCGACGGTCAGGCCGGCCAGCTCGGCCGTCTCCACCGCGCGTCGGCGCGGGCTGCTGATCACCTTCGGATCGTCGAGATGCAGATCGGCCAGCACCGGGGCGGCGGCGACCGCTTGGGCCCGACCGTTGTCGGTGAGGTCCAGATCGGTGCACCCGGTGTGCTGACCGGACAGCGACCACTCGGTTTCCCCGTGGCGGAGCAACACCAGCCGATGGCTCTGGACGCCCATGCTGACCGATTCTGCCTGACACACATAGCCATCCGCGCGCGGGCACCGTGGTGTTGGTGCTTGGATGGCAAGTGTTAACCGCCAGCACGGAATAAGGGGGAACGGCGTCTGATGAAGAGGACCCGAGTGCTGGCGGTGGCCAATCAGAAGGGCGGGGTGGCCAAGACGACAACGGTTGCCTCGCTGGGTGCGGCGTTCGCGGACGCAGGCAAGCGAGTGCTGCTCGTCGACTTGGACCCGCAGAGCTGTCTGACCTTCTCACTCGGCCAGGATCCGGAGAAGCTGGCGGTATCGGTGCACGAGGTGTTGCTCGGCGACGTCGAGCCCAACGCTGCCCTGGTGGAGACCGCAGAAGGGATGACGCTGCTGCCGGCGAACATCGACCTGGCCGGCGCCGAGGCGATGCTGTTGATGCGGGCCGGCCGCGAGTACGCGCTCAAACGGGCGCTGGACAAACTCGATGGCACATTCGACGTCGTGGTGATCGACTGCCCCCCGTCGCTGGGTGTGCTCACCCTGAACGGCCTCACCGCCGCCGACGAGGTCATTGTGCCGCTGCAGTGTGAGACGCTGGCGCATCGCGGTGTCGGGCAGTTCCTGCGGACCGTCGACGATGTCCAGCAGATCACCAACCCCGGCCTGAAGTTGTTGGGTGCGCTCCCGACGCTGTACGACCCACGCACCACGCACACCCGCGACGTGCTGCTCGATGTCGCCGACCGCTACGACCTACCGGTACTGGCGCCGCCCATCCCACGCACGGTGCGGTTCGCCGAAGCCAGCGCGTCGGGGTCGTCGGTGCTGGCCGCGCGGAAGAACAAAGGCGCAGCCGCCTATCAGGAGCTGGCGCAGGCGCTGCTCAAACATTGGAAGACGGGCAAAGCGTTGCCCACGTTCGCGATCGACGCCTGAGCGCCGCTAGGGCTAGCGCGCAGTCAGTTATCCGGGGCCCAGCGCGACGAGCGTGTTGCCGCGCTGCTCGAGCAGCTGCGTGCCCGTGGCCAGCGGGATCACCGGGGCGTCGCCCGGCGCGCGGTGCACCGGCAGGAAGCCCTCGCCAACCCCGGTGACCGGATCGCACACCGCGATGCCGTCGGTGACCGGGACCATCAGCTTGCCGGCCAGCAGCGTGGCCGGGCCGACCGGAGCCGAAGAACCCGCAGGCCCGATGGCATAGCGGTAGGTCAGATTCGCCGTGTCGAACACCATCACCCGCCTACCCGTCCACCAGGTGACCAGGTTGCTGGTCCGAGTCACCACGTTCGAGGTCAGTGGCGGCTCGGGCAATAGGGTGCTTCCCACGGTGGCGCCGGTCTCGTCGATGACATCGACTCTGGGCTGGGGTGCCGGCAGGTACACCGCCGTCCTGGTGTCTGATACCGCCAGGACTTTGGCGCCGGAGTCCACGCCGATGCCTGGCTCGGCCACGTTGTGCTGGTCCGGCTCGTCTTCCTCTTTGGCCGGCCGCAGCAGCGTCAGCCGTAGGTCGGCCTGCCGGCCACATGCCTCGAACACCGACACCGAGGACGAGCTGGCCCCGGCCGACGCCAGTCGACAGCCGGTGTGCAACCCCTTCGACGACGGCTTCACCCGGGCGTCGATCTCGCCGTACGACAACATCCGGACCATGTCAGAACGCCACAGCTCGAGCCGGGTGTCGCCGGCAGACAGCACCGTCGTGCCGTCTGATGACAGCTCCACGCGCCGATTGCTGTAGCTGCTGCGGGCCGGGCCGCGTTCACCCGTGGATCCGTCGAGGGTGCTGGCCTGGCCGCAGCCCCGGTCGTCGGAGAAGACCGCGACCGCAAAGCGGTACACCCAGGTGACGCCGCACAGGTCGGTGTCGCGGGAGTAACTCCACCGCACGGCGCCGGTGACCGGGTCGTGGCCCTCGACGACGCGCCCGTGACCAGTGACGACCGACCCGCCGACGGCGACCGGCTGCGCGGTGGCGGCGCTGTCGGCTCGCCAGAGCTCTCGCAACGACGCCGGCACCGCGCGCGCGGGCGCGGGGTTCGCAGTGGGCATCGCCGTCCGGCTGATGGTGGCGCGGGCGTCGCTGGTCCACCAGATCAACGCCGCGGCCGTGGCCACCACCGTCACGATGGCCGCCGCAGCCAGCAGATCAGCCTTGGTGCGACGTTCCGGCTTGACCATCGAGCTAGGTCGACGGATCAGTTGGCGGGTGCTGCGGGAGCTTTAGTGCCCGCGCGGGGGCGACGGCGGCGACGCCGTGCACGGGTGGCCTCGCCGGACGCTGCGTCGGAATTGCCTGCGGCCGTTGCCGACCCGTCCGTGTCGGCGCTGCCGTTGGTTCCGGAGTGCCCGGTCGCCGACTGGCCTCCGCGGGTGCGGCGTCGCTGGCGGTTGTTGTTGCGCGACGGCGCGGGCTCGTCGCTGGTGCGGGCGCTCGATGCGGTGCGCTTGACCGGTGACTTTTTCGGCGCTCCGATGGAGCCCTGGGTCTCGGTGGGGATGTCCAGCTCGGCAAAGATGTGTGGCGAGTTGGAGTAGGTTTCGGCGGGGTCGGGACAATCCAAACCGAGGGCTTTGTCGATCATGGTCCAGCGGGCCAGGTCGTCCCAGTCGACGAGGGTAACGGCGATACCGGTCTTCCCGGCCCGTCCGGTCCGGCCGATGCGGTGGACGTAGGCCTGCTCGTCCTCAGGGATCTGGTAGTTGATCACATGGGTGATGTCGTCGATGTCGATGCCGCGCGCGGCCACGTCGGTGGCGACCAGTACGTCGATGTCACCGCCGCGGAACTGCTTCAGCGCCTTCTCGCGCGCGATCTGGCCGAGGTCTCCGTGCACCGCCCCGACGGCGAAACCGCGCTCGGCGAGCTCGTCGGCGACTTTCTGGGCGGTGCGCTTGGTGCGGGTGAAGATCATGGTGGCGCCGCGTCCGCGAGCCTGCAGTACCCGGCTGATCAGTTCGACCTTGTCGAGGGCGTGTGCGCGGTAGACGTACTGCTTGGTGGAGTCATGCACCGCCGATGAGTGCGGCGCTTCCGCCCGGATGTGGGTGGGCTGGTTCATGAACGTGCGGGCCAGCGTGATGATCGGATCCGGCATGGTCGCGGAGAACAGCATCGCCTGCCGAGCGTCGGGGATCTGGCGCAAAATCCGCTCGATGTCGGGCAGGAAGCCCAGGTCGAGCATCTCGTCGGCCTCGTCGAGGACCAGCACCGACAAGCCACCAAGCTGCAGATGACCTTGCTGGGCCAGGTCGAGCAGGCGGCCCGGGGTGCCGACTACCACGTCGGCGCCGGCGCGCAGCGACTCGATCTGCGGCTCGTAGGGCCGGCCGCCGTAGATGGACACCACCGACAGCGGTCGACCTTCGTCGGCGCTCAGGTATTTCGCGGCCGTGGACAGGTCACCGAAGACCTGGAGGCACAGTTCGCGGGTAGGCACCACGATCAGCGCCCGAGGAGTTCCGTCGAGCGGGCGGTCTGCCGACGTGGTGATGCGCTGCAGCAGCGGCACCCCGAAGGCGAAGGTCTTGCCCATGCCGGTGCGGGCTTGTCCGATCAGGTCGTCGCCGGTGAGGGCGAGCGGCAGCGTCAGCTCCTGGATGGCGAACGGATGCTCGATGCCCTTTTCGCTGAGGGCCCGGACGATTTCTTCGCGGACGCCGAGGTCGGCAAAGGTGGCTTCGGCTGCGGCTTGATTAGGTGTGATGAGTGGAGTCATGCGTGAAACACGTATGCCTTTCGGGTTCGTATTCGATTGGTCAATCGTTGCGGTCACGCGCGCACCAGTTGACATTCGAATACGTTTCCGAATCGCGGGCCCTGCGCTGCTGAGGCGGGGCCAACTGCGTGCACGCACATTGCATAGGCGGGGGTGGTATGAATCGACCACCGTTACCTGGAGCAATTGTAGCTGGTGGGTGACCGCCGGCCCGATTCGCGGCGTTTGCCGGTCGCAGCGGGTCGCCGCGGCAGACCCCTGTCGGCGATCGCCAGGGCGGCGTTTGCCGGTCGCAGCGGGTCGCCGCGGCAGACCCCTAGAGTGGGTGGCATGACTTCGCTATCGTCGGGCGACCAGCTGGCCGATCCGCCTCCGCCACGGCTGCCGGCGGACCATCCCGGGGTCAACGAGTTGTTCGCGCTACTGGCGTACGGGGAGGTCGTGGCGTTCTACCGGCTCACTGAAGAAGCGAAGATGGCGCCGGATCTGCGTGGACGGATCTCGATGGCCAGCATGGCCGCCGCCGAGATGACGCACTACGAGGTACTGCACGACGCCTTGGCGAGCCGCGGTGTCGACGTGGTGCCGACGATCTCGAAGTACGCCTCCGCGCTGGACGGCTACCACCGTCTCACCACGCCCAGCACCTGGCTGGAGGCTCTGGTCAAGACCTACATCGGTGACGCGCTGGCGGCCGATTTCTATTTGGAGATCGCCGATGTGCTGCCCGATGACGTCGCCGGAGTGGTGCGCTCGGTGATGGCCCAGACCGGACACTCCCAGTTCGTCGTTGCCGAAGTGCGTGCCGCCGTCACCAAGAGCGCCAAGCAGCGCAGCCGGCTGGCGTTGTGGTCGCGCCGACTGCTCGGCGAGGCGATCACCCAGGCCCAGTACGTGCTGGCCGAACACGACGAGCTGGTCGACCTCGTGGTGTCGAAGTCCGACGGCTTGACGCAGCTGGCGGGGTTCTTCGATCGCCTTCAGCGCACCCATGACGAGCGGGTGCGGGAGCTGGGCCTGGCCTAGCCCTGCGACGATGCGCGCCGAGCGCTGAGGAGCAGGGCAATCGTGTCTAGCGGCTACAGGTCGCGATCATCGTGCTGCTGGTAGAGATCGCGATGTTCTCACCCACGCCGTCGGCGATCGAGCAGTTCAGGCGACCGGTCAGGCTGGTCGCTACGACGGATCGCAGCCCAACCCCTGGATTGAGGACGACGGTCCTCGACCATGGCAGTGACACGTTGAAATCGGTCTGCGGCGCGCCCGACGCGTCGGTGTAGACGACGGTGACCAGATCGAGCAGGCCCTTGGTGCCCGCTACCCGGTAGACGAAGGTGCGGGCGGCGACGTCCGGCGGCACCGGGGGAGCCGCGATCGGTGGCGGCGTCTCGGTCGGCGCGGTGTTGGTGGCCGTCGGACTGGGCGGTCGCGACCTCGGTGTCAGGGTGGTGACCGTCTCGGGCGGCAGGGCCGGCACCAACCGGGGCGTGGTGCTGCGAGTCGGCGGAACCACCACGGTCGCCGAGGTCGAGGAGCTGTCGCCGCCATTGACGATCACCACGCTGGCGATCACGGCAAGCACGAAGATGATCCCGGCGATGACCGCGATCGGACGCCAGCGCCCATCGGCCGACGTGTCATCGCCCTCGGCGTAGATGTCGTCGACGGTGTCATCCTCGTAGTCCTGGAGCTCATTGCCCAGGTAATCGGTGGTGCTGATGATGCAGATGTTAGCGATGTGACTGGCTACCACCGGCGGTGAGGAGGGCGTGTCAGGTCACGATTTGCCAACGGCGGCCGCTGCCGCGGGGTGTTCGTGCGAAGCCTTGGTGCCGACCGGCTTTCGGCACCCCCTACGGGCGTCCACTAGCCTGCAAGGCGCAAGCAACATCTACTGAAGAATTGGAAGGGACTGTCGTGGAGGTCAAGATCGGTATCACGGACAGCCCGCGTGAGTTGGCATTCAGCAGCGCCCAAACGCCGAGCGAAGTCGAGGCGCTGGTCTCTGCTGCACTGGGCAAAGACTCGAACGTGCTGGGCCTCACCGACGACAAAGGCCGCCGCTTCCTTGTGAACTCAACCAAGATCGCCTACGTCGAGATCGGCGCCGCGGACTCGCGTCGCGTCGGCTTCGGTATCGGAAGCAGCGCGGCTAAGAGCGGGTAAGCGGCACGTGCGACAGGCCGCCCCAGGCGAACAGCACGGTGCCGTCGACGGCATCGTCTCGGGGGATCGGCCGGTCGGCGTCCAGCCAGTACCGGGCGCAGTCGACGCTGATCCCGACCAGGCCCACCGCGATCATCCGGGCGCGGTGCGGGTCCAGCCCGGAATCGGCGCTGATCAGGTCGAAGACAGCGTCGATGCACGACTCGGTGGCCACCCGCACCTGCGCGGCGACCTGAGGCTCGGTGGTGAAGTCGTTCTCGAAGATCAACCGGTAGCCCTGGCTGTCGTGCTCGATGAAATCGAAGAACGCCCCCACCGCGGAACGCAGCCGCTGACGGTTGTCGGTGGTGGTTCGCAGCGCCTGGCGCACACCGGACACCAGATTGTCGACATGCCGCTGCAAGACCGCCAAGTACAGTTCCAGCTTGCTTGAAAAGTGCTGATAGAGAACGGGTTTGCTCACCCCGGCGCGTTCGGCGATTTCGTCCATACCGGCAGCGTGGTAGCCGCGGTCGACGAAAATGTCACTGGCAGCGATGAGCAACTGGCCCCGACGCTCGTCACGGGGCAGCCGGTTGCCGCGCCGACCAGGAGTGGTGGGCTTCACCCCGCTCCGTCCCGCGGCGTTGGCGAGATCGCTCATCCATTCCTCAATCTGCTTGTCCTCGCGCCGCAGTAGCCAGTGCGCGGTTGATCGCAACGACACTACTACCCGCACGGATTTTCACCCGTATACGTGCGGCGTGAATGTTGCCGAGTCAGCCGGTAACCTGCGCCCGCTGGCGCGCCGAGAGTCCCTGCTAGCTGGTGTTGTGCCATTCTGGGAATGTGACCTTCGACCCCGAGCGGCGCGGGGGTAACCGGACACCGGTTCTTCGCGACGACTGGCGCGAGCCGCTGCGCGCCCAGCGGGATCCCCTTGCGTGGGGTGGCGCCGGCCGGGTCCGGTCGAATCGTGACACCAGTCGCTGGCGCAAACAGAGTTGGCTGGGACGTTTCGTCTCCACCTACGGCTGGCGCGCCTACGCGCTGCCGGTCCTGGTCGCTGTCACCGGGGTGGTGCTCTATCAGACCGTCACCGGGACGAGTGCGTCCGCGCCGTTGTCCGGGCATCCATTGCAGGGTCCCCCGAAGATCGGCGCTGTGGGGACGGTGATCGCCGACGCTCCGCCCCGCGGCCTGACCCAATACGACGCCAGCCTGCCGACCGGGATGCTGCCCAACGGCGGGCCGTTCACCGACGCGGGCGCCAAGTCGTGGCACGCCGTCCCGGGCGTCACGCCGCAGGCCGGCCAGGGTACGGCGAAAGTCTTCAAGTACACCGTCGAGGTCGAAAACGGCATGGATCCCATCGCGTTCGGCGGTGATGACGCCTTCGCCGCTATGGTCGACCAGACGCTGGCCAACCCGAAAAGTTGGACCCATGACGCCCAGTTCGCCTTCGTCAGGGTCGACGCGAATGGCAGAGCTAAACCCGATATCCGCATCTCGCTGAGCTCGCCGATGACCGTTCGCGAGGGCTGCGGATACGAGTTCCCGCTCGAGACGTCCTGCTACAACCCGTCTTACGGGGCCGGGGTCGAGCCGCGGGTGTTCATCAACGAGGCACGCTGGGTGCGCGGGGCGCTGTCCTTCCAAGGCGACATCGGCTCGTACCGGCAGTACCTGGTCAACCACGAGGTCGGCCACGCCATCGGCTACCTGCGCCATGAACCGTGCGACAAGCAGGGCGGCCTGGCGCCGATCATGATGCAGCAGACGTTCTCCACCTCCGATGACGACAACTCCAAGTTCGACCCGGAGTACGTCAAGCCGGACGGCAAGACCTGTCGGTTCAACCCCTGGCCGTACCCGATCGCCTAGCCGGGCGGCGATTTGGCCTAGCCTCGGTGGGGTGTTGCCGCCGCTAGTCGAGCCGGCTGCCGAGTTGACCCGCGACGAGGTAGCCCGCTACAGCCGTCATCTCGTCATCCCCGATCTGGGCGTCGACGGGCAGAAGCGGCTCAAGAACGCCCGGGTGCTGGTGATCGGCGCAGGCGGTCTCGGGGCGCCGACGCTGCTCTACCTGGCCGCGGCGGGGGTCGGAACGATCGGCATCGTCGACGACGACGTCGTCGAGGAGTCGAATCTGCAACGTCAGATCATCCACGGCGTCGGCGATATCGGCAGGTCCAAAGCGCAGTCCGCGCGCGACTCGATCGCGCAGATCAACCCGCTGGTGAGCGTCCGTCTGCACGAGGTTCGGCTTGATCGGCACAATGCCATCGACCTGTTCGAGGATTACGACCTGATCCTCGACGGCACCGACAACTTCGCCACCCGCTACCTGGTCAACGACGCCGCGGTGCTGGCGCACAAGCCGTACGTGTGGGGATCGATCTACCGGTTCGAAGGCCAGGTGTCGGTGTTCTGGGAAGACGCGCCGGCCGATGAGGTCGGCAATAAGCAGGGCCTGAACTACCGCGATCTGTACCCCGACGCGCCGCCGCCCGGCCTGGTCCCGTCGTGCGCCGAAGGCGGCGTGCTGGGCGTGCTGTGCGGCTCGATCGCGTCGGTGATGGGAACTGAGGCGATCAAGCTGATCACCGGCATCGGCGAGCCGTTGCTGGGCCGGCTACTGATGTATGACGCGCTCGCGATGAGCTATCGCACCATCGCGATCCGCAAGGACCCGGCCGCCCCGATGATCACCGGGTTGATTGACTACGACGAATTTTGCGGGGTCGGGTCCCAGACCGCCGATGACTCCGCGATCACTCCCCATGAGCTGCGTGATCTGCTCGATTCCGGCACCGGGATTGCGCTGATCGACGTGCGGGAGCCGGCCGAGTGGGAGATCAACCACATCGACGGGGCTCAGCTGATCCCGAGTTCGTCGATCCATTCCGGCGAGGGCCTGACCAGGCTGCCCCGAGACCGCAGGCCGGTGCTGTATTGCAAGACGGGTGTGCGCTCGGCCGAGGCGTTGGCGGCGGTCCGCGACGCCGGGTTTGCCGACGTGGTGCATTTGCGGGGCGGCATCGTGGCCTGGGCGCAGCAGATGCAGCCCGACATGGTGATGTACTGATCCGCCGCGCGGCTGAAGCCAACCGGGTTCGTGCCGAACTGCGACTCCGTGTCTAGTCCCGGGACTTCGCTGGGCCCGATTAGGCTAACCGCGTGACTGTCGACCCGCCGCCGGAGCACGTGCTGTCGGCATTCGGTTTGAGCGGTGTCGCGCCGATTGCCCTTGGCGCTGCCTGGGAGGGCGGCTGGCGGTGTGGCGAAGTGGTGCTGTCGATGGTCGCCGAGAACGCTCGCGCCGCCTGGTCGGCGAGGGTCCGCGAGACGTTGTTCGTCGACGGTGTGCGGCTGGCCCGGCCGGTCCGCTCGACCGACGGGCGCTACGTGGTGTCGGGTTGGCGAGCAGACACTTTCGTGGCCGGCCAGCCCGAGCCCCGGCATGACGAGGTGGTGTCGGCCGCGGTGCGGTTGCACGAGGCCACCGGCAAGCTGGAACGGCCGCGATTCCTGACCCAGGGGCCGACGGCGCCGTGGGCCGATGTCGACGTCTTCATCGCCGCCGACCGGGCGGCATGGGAAGAGCGGCCGCTGCAGTCGGTGCCGGCCACGGCCCGCGCAGCGTCTCCCACCGCGGACGGCCAGCGGTCGGTCGAGTTGATCAATCAGCTTGCCACACTTCGTCGTCCGACCAAGAGCCCCAACCAGCTGGTCGACGGTGACCTCTACGGCACGGTGTTGTTCGCCGGTGCGGCCGCGCCGGGGATCACCGACATCACGCCCTACTGGCGACCCGCGTCGTGGGCGGCGGGAGTTGTCGTCGTCGATGCGTTGTCGTGGGGAGAGGCGGACGAAGGTCTGATCGACCGCTGGAACGCGCTGCCGGAATGGCCACAGATGTTGTTGCGCGCGTTGATGTTCCGGCTCGCAGTGCACGCGCTGCATCCGCGTTCGACGGCCGCAGCCTTCCCGGGTCTGGCCCGTACCGCGGCATTGGTGCGGCTGATCCTCTAGTCGGGGAAGGCGTAGCGGACCTCGTCGAGCGGGATCTTGCCGTCGCTCGACAGAACCCCTTCTGCCCGCAGCAGTTCCAGCTGCCGTGTGGTCAGATGCTTTGCGGGGCGGCCCGACGCGGTGATCACGCGATGCCACGGTAGGTCCAGCGAATCGATGCGCATGATGTATCCGACGATGCGCGGGCTGGAAAGTCCTGCGACAGCGGCGATGTCGCCGTAGGTCGACACCCGGCCAGAGGGGATCGAGGCAACCAGGGCCCGCACCCGCTCGATTTGATCGTCGGTCACCGGCGCCATTGTCAGGCCATCCGCTCGCGGATCAGCGCGGCGACTTCGGCCGGCTGGGTCTCGGCCACCATGTGGTCGCATTCGAACGTCAGGTACCGAAAATCCGGGTCCAACTGCTCGCGCAGATCACTGACCAGACGATCGGTGACATACGGCGGCGACGTCCATGCCGCCCGCACCAGCGTCGTCGCAATTCCTCTGGGCGGCAACACGATGTCGCGCGCCAGCTCACTCCAGTAGGCCATCATCGCCGGCAGGCTGAGTCGCCAGGTGCACCGGCCGCCGGGCAGCATGACGAGGTGTTCGTCGAGTTCGGCATCGACCACGGCAGGGTCCACGCCGGACCAGGACCCGTTGGTTTTCGCGGCACGGGCTTCTGCCTCGTCGGAGTAGTCGGGGGAGGCCAGCATGGCGTCGGCGATCTCGAGCATCCATGCGCCGTCCAATCCGACGGCCGGATCAAGCAGCACCAGTCCCGCGATCCGGTCCGGGTGCGCCGCCGCCAACTGCATGGCGACCGCGCTGCCGAACGAGTGCGCCACCACCACGACCGGGTCGCCGGCCTCGTGCTCCAGCAGTCCGGCCAGGGCGGTCACGTTGGCCTCGATGGTCCACGGCGCGTCCCAGGACGAGTGGCCGTGTCCGATCAGATCCGGTGCGGCAACGGCGATCTCGGGCAGGTAGCGGTTGGCCAGGTGCCCCCAGCGCCGGCCATGCCCGGTGAGCCCATGTAGTGCCAGCAGCCGCGCAGGTCCGGGCGGGCCGAAGCGGTGCACGTGCAGGCGGTTCACGCGTTAGATCGTGCCAGCCCGATGATCACCCACCCTCGGCCGGGCCTCAAGTTGTCAGACCCCCGTGGTGTCATTCCGCTATGTCCAACCACTGGGGCCCGGAAGCCCACGTCGTTCTCGATCCCGGTCTGCGGGGGACGTTGCGCGTGCTCGGCGGGCCGGGCACCGGGAAGAGCTCGCTGCTGATCGATGTCGCGGCCACGCGAATCGGCGCGGGTACCGATCCGGAATCGGTTCTGCTGCTGACCGGTTCGGGCCGGATCGGCGCGCAAGCACGCAGCAGGTTGACGGCGCGACTGCTGGGTTCACAGGATGGCGGCACCGGGCCCGCGGTCATCCGGGAACCGTTGGTGCGCAGCGTGCACAGCTACGCCTTCGCCGTGCTGCGGCTCGCGGCGCAGCGCGCCGGCGGCCCACCCCCCAGACTGGTCACCAGCGCCGAACAAGACGCGATCATCGCCGAGTTGCTGGACGGTGAGATCGCCGATGGTGCCGAGGCGTGGCCCGTCGCACTCCGGGCGGCCCTGCGCACCGATGGCTTTGCCGCGGAGCTGCGCGAGCTGCTGACCCGGTGCGCCGAACGTGGCGTCGACCCCGCGCAACTGGAGCGGGTGGGCCGGTTGTCGGGTCGCCCGGAATGGACCGCAGCGGGCCGCTTTGCGCGCAACTACGAGCAGGTGATGCTCCTGCGTGCGGCAGTCGGAACCGCGGCTCCGCAGGCGACGACGCCGGCGGTCGGGGCCGCCGAACTGGTGGGCGCCGCGCTGGAGGCCTTCGCCGTCGACGCCGAGTTGTTGGCCGCCGAGCGCGCCCGGATCGGCGTGCTGCTCGTCGACGATGCCCAGCAACTCGATCCGCAGGCCGCCCTGCTGGTTCGGGTGCTGGCCGCCGGCGCCGAGCTGACGCTGCTCGCCGGTGACCCGGATCAGGCGGTGTTCGGCTTCCGTGGTGCGGAGCCGGCGGCCCTGCTCGGCGAAGGTACGCCGTCGATCACGTTGCGGACCTCGCACCGCTGCGCTCCGGCAGTAGCGCAGGCTGTCTCGGGAATTGCCGGCCGGCTCAGCGGCGGCGGTGACATCGACGGCTCCGGCGAGGATCCCGGCTCGGTGCTGGTGAAGCTGGCCGCCTCTACGCACGCGGAGACGACGATGATCGCCGACTACCTGCGGCGCGCCCACCTGGTGGACGGCGTGCCCTGGTCGCAGATGGCGGTGGTCGTCAGGTCGGTGCCGCGTGCGGCGGCCGGCCTGCCGCACGCGCTGGCGCGGGCCGGCGTTCCGGTGGCACCGTCGGCGCTCACCGGCCCGCTGGCTGCGCAGCCCGCAGCGCAGGCGTTGTTGACCGTGTTGGCCGCGACTGCCGATCGGCTGGATGGCGAGCAGGCACTGTCGTTGCTGACCGGCCCGATCGGTCGCGTCGACCCGGTGTCGCTTCGTCAGTTGCGCCGCGCGCTGCGCCGCACCGACATCGACGGGCCGGCAAAGGAATTCGGCGACCTGCTGGTTGGGGCGCTGAGCGGCGACACCACACCCCGGCTTCCCGCCGCCCAGGCCAGGCCGCTGAAACTGGTTCGCGCGGTGCTGGATGCCGCGGCGGACTCTCACCGGCGCGGTGAGGAGCCGCGTTACACCCTGTGGGCGGCCTGGCAGCGTTCCGGTTTGCAGCGTCGCTGGCTGACGGCGTGCGAGCGTGGTGGCGCCGCGGGCGTTCAGGCCGGGCGCGATCTCGACGCGGTGACCGCGTTGTTCGATGCCACCGACCACTACCTGGCTCGCACCGCGGGTGCGTCGCTCAGCGGCCTGATCGATCATCTGCGTTCCGAGCAGTTGCGCGCCGTCGGCCCCGAGCCGGCTGCTGGGGAGCAGGTCGCGGTGCTCAGTGCGCACGCGGCGCTCGGCCAGGAGTGGGATCTGGTCGTCATCGCCGGCTTGCAGGAAGGTCTGTGGCCCAACACCGTTCCGCGCGGGGGAGTGCTGGGCACGCAGCGTCTGCTGGACGTGCTCGACGGCATAGCGGAGAACGCCTCGATGCGCGCGCCGCTACTTGCTGAGGAGCGGCGACTGCTGGTTGCTGCGATGGGCCGAGCGCGCAAGCGGCTGTTGGTGACGGCCGTCGACGGCGAGGCCGGCGGCGGTGACGAGGCGAGCATGCCGTCGCCGTTCTTCGCCGAAATCGCGCACTGGTCGACCGGATCCCCCGACGCCGCGGTTGAGCCGGTCGCTGGGCCGCGGGTGCTGTCGGCCAACGCCGTGGTGGGCCGCCTGCGCGGCGTGGTCTGCGCGCCGCAAGCGTCGGTCAGTGACGCGATGCGTGACTGCGCGGCACAGCAATTGGCCCGCCTGGCCGAAGCGGGCGTGCCGGGCGCCGACCCGGCCGGCTGGTATGGCATGTCGCCGGTGAGCACCACCGAACCGATGTGGAGTAGGGAAGATCACCCAGATCACATCGTCACGCTCACGCCGTCGAGCTTGCAGACGTTGACCGACTGCCCGCTGCGCTGGATGGCCGAACGCCACGGCGGGACCGACCTGCGCGACCTCGGTTCGACCGTCGGCTCGGTGGTGCATGCGCTGATCGCCGAGCCGGCCGGCGGTGAGTTCGAACTGCTCGCCGCCCTCGAGCGGGCCTGGCAGCATCTGCCGTTCGAATCGCGTTGGTACTCCGACAATGAACTGGCCCGGCACCGGACCATGATCGAAACGTTCCTGGCCTGGCGGGCGCAGACCCGCGGCGAGCTGACCGAGGTCGGCGTCGAAGTCGACGTCGACGGCGTCCTCGACGGCGGTGTTCGGCTGCGTGGCCGGGTCGACCGCATCGAGCGCGACGCCGAAGGCCGGCTGGTGATCATCGACGTCAAGACCGGCAAGACACCGGTCAGCAAGGACGACGCACAGCGGCACGCCCAACTCGCGGCGTACCAGCTCGCGGTCGCCGAGGGCCTGGTGACACACGGCGACGAACCCGGCGGCGGTCGGCTGGTCTATCTGGGCAAGACGGGGTCGGCGGGCGCCACCGAGCGCGAGCAGGACCCGCTGACTCCCGAAGCGCGCGAGCAGTGGCGTGACCGGATCCGCGAGGCCGCCGGAGCGACGGCCGGCCCGCAGTTCATCGCCCGGGTCAACGACGGGTGCTCGCATTGCCCGCTGCGGCCCAGCTGCCCGGCTCACACCGGGATCGACGGAAAGGGAGCGGTATGACCGTCATGGCAGCGCCGTCGACGCGCTACAGTCCAGCCGAATTAGCCGGCGCGCTGGGGCTTTTCGCGCCCACCGACGAACAGGCGGCAGTCATCGCCGCTCCACCGGGGCCATTGGTGGTGATCGCCGGAGCCGGTGCCGGCAAGACCGAGACGATGGCAGCTCGGGTGGTGTGGCTGGTGGCCAACGGCTATGCCGATCCCGGTCAGGTGTTGGGCCTGACGTTCACCCGGAAGGCGGCCGGGCAGCTGCTGCGCCGCGTCAGGTCCCGACTGGCCCGGCTCAGCGGCGCCGGTCTGGCCTTCAGCGGTGAACCGGGCCCGTTGGCCGGCGAGCCTGCCGGCACGCCGGTGGTCAGCACTTACCACGCCTTCGCCGGTCAGCTGCTGCGTGAATACGGTCTGCTGTCGCCGGGCGCGGGTGAGTACGCGCCGCCGATCGAACCCGACACCCGGTTGCTCAGCGAGACGGAGCTCTGGCAGCTGGCTTTCGACGTCGTCAACGGATACGGCGGGGAGCTGCGGACCGAGCGGAACCCGGCCTCGGTCACCGCGATGGTGCTGCGGCTGTCCGGTCAGCTCGCCGAGCACCTGGTCGACACCGGCCAGGTCTGCGACACCCACGTCGAGCTCGAACGGCTGGTGCACACCCTGCCCGCGGGTCGCTACCAGCGCGATCGCGGGCCCAGTCAGTGGCTGCTGCGCATGCTGGCCACCCAAGCCGAGCGCGCCGAACTGGTGCCTCTGGTCGATGCCTTGCATCGTCGGATGCGGGCGGACAAGGTGATGGACTTCGGCAGTCAGATGGCCTGCGCCGCAAGGCTGGCGCTGACGGTCCCGCAGGTCGGCGAACAGCTGCGCGGCCGCTACCGAGTGGTGCTGCTCGACGAATATCAAGACACCGGATACGCGCAGCGCATGCTGCTGTCGTCGCTGTTCGGCGGCGGGGTCGACGAGAAACTGTCGTTGACCGCCGTCGGGGATCCGATCCAGTCCATCTACGGCTGGCGTGGCGCGTCGGCGACCAACCTGCCGCGGTTCACCACCGACTTCCCGATGTCCGACGGCAGCCCCGCGCCGGTGCTGGAGCTGAGCACCAGCTGGCGTAATCCGCCGACCACCTTGCATGTGGCCAATGCTGTGTCCGCCGACGCGCGACGACGTTCGGTCGCCGTGCACGCGCTCCGCGCGCGCCCCGATGCCGCGCCCGGCACTGTGCGCTGCGCCCTGCTGTCGGACGTTGTCGCCGAACGGGATTGGGTCGCCGATCACCTGGCGCGCCGCTACCAGCAGGCCGCCGCGGACGGCATCGCGCCCCCGACCGCCGCAATCCTGGTGCGCCGCAACGCCGATGCCGCGCCAATTGCCGCCGCGCTTCGCGCCCGCGGCGTACCGGTGGAAGTCGTCGGACTGGCCGGGCTGCTGTCAGTCCCCGAGGTCGCCGATGTGGTCGCGATGCTTCGCCTGGTCGCCGACCCCACCGCCGGCGCGGCCGCGATGCGGGTGCTCACCGGGCCCCGCTGGCGGCTCGGCGCGCGGGACGTCGCGGCCCTGTGGAGTCGGGCGATCAGCCTGGACGGGATGCAGGCGGCACGTGCCGCTGAAACCGCTGAGCGGATCGCCGAGGCGGCTGGATTACGGGCTGATTCCGCTGGCCTGGCCGACGCGTTGGCCGATCCGGGTCCGGCGAGCGGCTATTCAGTGGAGGGATATCGGCGTATCGCGGCTCTCGGCGAGGAGCTGAGCATGCTGCGCGGTCACCTTGGCCACCCGCTACCCGATCTGGTTGCCGAGGTGCGCCGACTGCTCGGTGTCGACTGCGAGGTGCGTGCGGCATCGCCCGGCAACGGCTGGACCGGCGCCGAACAGCTCGACGCTTTCGCCGATGTGGTCAACGGCTACGCCGAACGATCGTCGGCGACCGATTCCCTCACCGCCGTCGTCGACCTGCTGGCTTACCTGGACGCCGCCGCGGTCGTCGAGAACGGCCTGGCGCCGGCCCAGGTCGTCGTCGCGCAGAACCGGGTGCAGGTGCTGACGGTCCACGCCGCCAAGGGGTTGGAGTGGCAGATGGTCGCTGTGCCGCACTTGTCGGGTGGACTGTTCCCGTCGACCGCACAAGCTCGTACCTGGCTCACCGACGCCGCCGATCTGCCGCCGCTGCTGCGTGGGGACCGTTCCGCCAACGGCCTGCAGGGTGTGCCGGTCCTGGACACCTCGGACGTGACCGATCGAAAGCAGTTGTCCGACACAATCTCCGCACACCGGGCTCAGCTCGAGCAACGCCGCATCGACGAGGAGCGCCGGCTGCTGTATGTCGCCATCACCCGCTGCGAGGACACGCTGCTGCTGTCGGGTCACCACTGGGCAGCCACCGGCATCAAGCCGCGTGGGCCGTCGGACTTCCTCTGCGAGCTCAAGGACATCATCGACCAGTCTGCGGCCGCCGGCCAAGCGTGCGGTGTGGTCGAACACTGGGCGCCCGCCCCGGCTGGTGGGGATCGGAATCCGTTGCGCGACAGTGTTCACGAGGCAAATTGGCCCGTCGATCCGTTGGGTGATCGTCGTGGCGATGTTCAGCGGGGCGCCGCACTGGTCGCCGCCGCGATGTCGGCGGACGGGCCCACCGCAGGCGCCGACGACGATGCCGAGGAGTGGGCGGCCGATGTCGACGCACTGCTGCAGGAGCGTGCCCGCGCCGGGCAAACGCCGGCGCCAACGCTACCGAGCGGTCTGTCGGTCAGCGGCCTGGTGGACCTGGCTCGAGATCCCGAGAAAGCGGCGCAGCGGCTCGCCCGCCGGCTACCCGCGCGACCTGAGCCCCACGCCCTGCTGGGCAACGCCTTTCACGACTGGGTCGAGCGCTTCTACGGCGCCGAACGGCTGTTTGACCTCGCTGACCTGCCTGGTGCGGCCGACTCCGACATCGCGCAGCGTGACGCCGATGAGCTTGCCGCGCTGCAGGATGCGTTTCTGGTCTCGCCGTGGGCCGCGCGCACGCCGGTGGCCATCGAGGTGCCGTTCGAGATGGCCATCGGCGGCACAGTGGTCCGTGGGCGCATCGACGCGGTCTTCGCCGAGCCTGACGGCGGCGCGACGGTCGTGGACTGGAAGACCGGCGAGCAGCCACGCGGCTCGGAGGCCGCCCGGCACGCCGCCATCCAGCTCGGCGTTTACCGGCTGGCCTGGGCCGCGCTGAGCGGCTGCCAGGAATCGTTGGTGCGCACGGCTTTTCACTATGTGCGAACCGGACGGACCGTCATCCCGGAGACGCTGCCGGGCTACGATGAGCTGGCCGGCATGCTCGCTTAGGCCTATTAAGCGGCTCCTCCCCGGGCCGCATCGTCGCCGCTTAGGAGTTGCGGGCGATCTTGAGCGCGGTGGTGATCATTGGAATCTGTAATGGCAGCCGGGCCAGCGCGATGATGCGCATCGGCCACGGCTTGCCCCACCACAACCGGACCATATTGACGTTGCCAGGGAACACCGCCAGGAACAGCGCGGCCGCCGCCAACGCCGCCAACCGCCGGGTCTGCAGCGGCAGCAATAGGGCGCCGATGACGAGCTCGGCGACTCCCGACGCGTAGGTGTAGAAGCGCGGGCTGCCGGGCAGTTCGACGGGGATGATGTCGTCGAACGGCTTTGGTGCCACGAAGTGGAGGGTGCCGACGCCGAACAGCATCGCCGCGATTCGGTAGGCGAGCGTCTGGCCGGCGTCCCGCTGAGGGCTGTGTGTGATGGAGGTCATGGTTACATTGTGTCGTGCGTCCCTTTGAGCCGATGAGCTGTGGTCAAAGTTAGACCTCGGGAACGTGATCTCGACGAGACGCTGACCGCCCAGCCCGACTACGCCCTGGTCGGCGTGGTGCGGGTCCCGGAGGCGCAAGTCAGCCCGATGCGGGCCATTTGGCGACGTGTCGCCGTCGCATTGCTGGCCCTGCTGGTGGCGGTGATCACCGTCTACCTGGGCCGGGCCGGATACACCGACGTCCGCGGCGTTCCGCTGTCGTTCGTCGACTGCTTGTACTTCGCCACGATCTCGCTGACCACAGTCGGCTACGGCGATCTGACGCCGTACTCGGAATTCGCTCGGCTGACCAACGTTGTCATCATCACGCCGTTGCGGATTCTGTTCCTCGTGGTGTTGGTCGGCACGACCCTCCAGGTGCTCACTGAGCGGTCGCGGCAAGCCTGGAAGATTCAGCGTTGGAGGAGCACAGTGCGCAACCACACCGTCGTCATCGGATACGGCACCAAAGGCAAGACCGCCGTCGCCGCGATGTGCGGAGACCCAGCGGCCAGCAACGATTTCGTCGTTGTCGACATCAACCAGGCGGCACTTGACCACGCGGCGGCCGCCGACCTGGTCACCGTGCACGGCGACGCCACCAGATCCGACGTCCTTCGGCTCGCCTCGGCCCAGCACGCGTCCGCGATCATCGTCGCAACCGGCCGCGACGACACCGCAACGCTGGTCACCCTCACCGCCCGGGAGGTCGCGCCCAACGCCAAGATCGTGGCGTCGATTCGCGAGGCCGAGAACCAGCACCTGCTCAAGCAATCGGGCGCCGACTCGGTGGTCGTCTCGTCCGAAACAGCCGGCCGACTGCTCGGCGTGGCCACCACCACGCCCAGCGTCGTCGAGATGATCGACGACCTGCTGACGCCGTCGCATGGCTTTGCCATCGGCGAACGTGAGGTCGCGCAGACCGAGCTCGGCGGCTCACCGCGGCATCTGCCCGACATCGTGCTCGGTGTGGTGCGCGACGGTCGGCTGCTTCGCGTCGATGCACCTGAGGCCGACGCCATCGAGGCCGGTGACCGGCTGCTCTTTGTTCGCAACACGGGGAAGTAACCAACAGACGTTAGGCGCAACGTGGATTTTCAATTGAAGGCCGTACCGCTGCTGTCGCGCATCGGTGCCGATCGGGCCGATCAGGTGCGCACCGACGTCGATGCCGCTGCCGCCGGATGGCCGGACGCGGCACTGCTGCGGCTGGACTCGCGCAACCAGGTGATGGTCGCCGACGGCAAGGTGCTACTGGGTAAGGCGAAAGTTCTGGCCGACAAGCCGCCGGCGGACGCGGTGTTTCTGGGGCGGATGGCCGACGGTCGCCACGTGTGGGCGGTCCGCGGTCCGCTGGAATCACCCGAAGACCCCGACGTCAAAGCTGAGGTCGCCGACTTGCGCCGGGCGGGCCAGCTTTTCGACGACGTCGGCGCGCAGTTGGTGTCGGCTGCTGCGGCGCTGCTGAATTGGCATGCCAGCTCCCGGTTCAGCGCGATCGACGGCTCGCCGACCAAACCGATTCGGGCGGGCTGGGCGCGGGTCAACCCTGTCACCGGCCACGAGGAGTTCCCGCGCATCGATCCCGCGATCATCTGCCTGGTGCACGACGGCGGAGACCGCGCGGTGCTCGCTCGTCAGACGGTGTGGCCTGACCGGATGTTTTCCCTGCTGGCCGGTTTCGTCGAGGCAGGGGAGTCGTTCGAGACCTGTGTCGGCCGGGAGATCCACGAGGAAATCGGGCTCACCGTCAGCGATATCCGCTACCTGGGCAGCCAGCCCTGGCCGTTTCCCCGGTCGCTGATGATCGGCTTCCACGCGATCGCCGACCCCGCGGAGCCGTTCGCGTTCAACGACGGCGAGATCGCCGAAGCCGAGTGGTTCACCCGCGACGAGATCCGCGCCGCGCTGGCCCTCGGTGACTGGAGCAGCGATTCCGAATCCAGGCTGCTGCTGCCGGGATCGGTGTCGATCGCCCGGGTGATCATCGAATCGTGGGCCGAGGCCGGGTGACCCCGGTGACGTCTAACCCGCCAGTTGGGCCAGCTTCGCTTTGACCTCTTTGGCTGCGGGGTTGGTCATCGTCGAGCCGTCGGCGAACTTCACTGTCGGTACGACATGGTTACCGTTGTTGACCGAGCCGACGAACTCCGCCGCCGCGGGATCCTGCTCGATGTCCACCTCGTCATACGCGATGCCCTCGGACTTCAACACCTTCTTGAGCCGATGGCAGTAGCCGCACCACTGCGTGCTGTACATGGTGATGGAAGCGTTAGTCATAGTCCGTTCAACGTACCTGGCGACGACGCGCGCGGGATAAGACCCGCGGAGGAGCCGGACAACTCGACACCGCACGTGTCCGCGCCGTGGCGTCGCACGACGTATGTCGGCCAGCACTGCCAAGATGGACGCCATGGCGGCGATCACTGCTAACACCGACTCCTTGGTTGCCGAACTCGACGATGAGCAGCGCGAGGCCGTGCTGGCTCCCCGCGGTCCGGTCTGCGTGCTGGCGGGCGCGGGAACAGGCAAAACCCGCACGATCACCCACCGCATCGCCCAGCTCGTCGCGACCGGACACGTCGGTGCGGGCCAGGTGCTGGCGGTGACGTTCACCCAGCGTGCCGCCGGCGAGATGCGAACGCGGTTGCGGGCGCTGGGCGCCGCCGCGCAGACCGGCGTCGGCGCGGTGCAGGCGGTGACGTTCCACGCCGCCGCGCACCGGCAGCTGCGGTACTTCTGGCCGCGGGTCGTCGGCGACACCGGCTGGCAACTGTTGGACACCAAGTTCGCGGTCGTCGCACGCGGGGCCACCAGTGCCGGTCTGAAGCTGAGCACCGACGACGTCCGCGACGTGGCCGGCGAGATCGAGTGGGCCAAGGCGTCGCTGATCTCCCCGGAGCAGTACCCCGACGCAGTGGCCGCAGTGTCGCGCGATGTCCCGCTGGACGCCGCCAGGGTCGCCGCGGTGTACACCGCCTACGAGTCGCTTAAGGCCCGCGGGGACGGCGTTGCGTTACTCGACTTCGACGACCTGCTGCTGCACACCGCGGCCGCGATCGAGAACGACGCCGCGGTGGCCGAGGAGTTCCGAAACCGCTACCGCTGCTTCGTCGTCGACGAATACCAGGACGTCACACCGCTGCAGCAGCGGGTGCTGTCGGCGTGGCTGGGCGATCGCGACGACCTCACCGTCGTCGGCGATGCCAACCAGACCATCTACTCGTTCACCGGGGCCACGCCGCGCTATCTGCTGGATTTCTCCCGGCGTTTCCCGGACGCGACCGTGGTCCGGCTGGAGCGCGACTACCGGTCCACGCCTCAGGTGGTGTCGCTGGCCAACCGGGTGATCGCGTCCGCCCGCGGGCGGGTAGCCGGCAGCAAGCTACATCTGGTGGGCCAGCGGGAGCCCGGGCCGGAGCCGACGTTTCGCGACTACCCCGACGAGGTCGCCGAAGCCGCCGCGGTCGCAGCCTCGATCGCGCGGCTCGTCGACGCCGGCACACCGCCGTCGGAAATCGCTGTGCTGTACCGGATCAACGCGCAGTCCGAGGCTTACGAGGAGGCGCTGACCGAGGCGGGCATCGCCTATCAGGTCCGCGGTGGCGAGGGCTTTTTCAGCCGCCAGGAGATCCGGCAAGCCCTGCTGGCCTTGCAACGGGCGGCCAACCGAGAGCTCGACGGCGACGTGCCGCTACCGGACGTGGTGCGCGGGCTGCTCGAACCGTTGGGCCTGACCGCCGAACCCCCGACGGGGGTCCGGGCCCGGGAACGCTGGGAAGCGTTGGTAGCACTGGCCGAACTGGTCGACGAGGAAGTCGGGCTCCGGCCATCGCTGGATCTGCCCGAGCTGGTAGCCGAGCTGCGGACTCGCGCCGACTCACGGCACCCACCCGTCGTACAGGGGGTCACGCTGGCATCGCTGCACGCCGCCAAGGGCCTGGAATGGGACGCGGTGTTCCTGGTCGGCTTGACCGATGGCACGCTGCCCATCTCGCACGCGCTGGCCCACGGCGGCGAGAGTGAGGCCGTCGAAGAGGAACGTCGACTGCTCTATGTCGGAATTACCAGGGCCCGAGTACATTTGGCGATCAGTTGGGCGCTGGCCCGCAACCCGGGCGGACGGCAGAGTCGCAAGTCGTCACGATTCCTCAACGGGCTGTCGCCGCAGACGCAGGCCGACCCGACGCCGAACCGGCCGCGGCGAAAGAGCGGACCGGCGTCGCGCTGCCGGATCTGCAACAACCAGCTGACCACCCCGGCGGCGATCATGTTGCGCCGCTGCGAGACCTGCGCCGCCGACATCGACGACGAGCTGCTGCTTCAACTCAAGGACTGGCGGCTGCGCACCGCCAAGGAGATGAGTGTCCCGGCTTACGTCGTGTTCACCGACAACACGCTGATCGCGATTGCCGAGCTGCTGCCCACCGACGACGCCGCACTGGTCGCCATCCCGGGCATCGGTGCTCGCAAACTCGAGCAATTCGGCCCCGACGTCTTGGAAATCGTCCGCAGCCGCGGCTAGCGCCACCAAAAGGCCAGGTCAGAAAATCGCTTGCCCGGTTACGCTGCTAAGATTTAGCCTCAATGCGCAACATCCGCGTGCCTGAATGCTCGGATGCCTAAACGAAGGGAGGGAGCCCTCATGATCACCGTGAACGTATTCGACGTACGTCCGGCCGGCGACGCTGGCTCCCGCCATGCCGCCATTTCGGCGGCCGCGCACAAGCACATTGCCGCCGCCAAGACGCAGCGTCCGTGGATCGGGGCTCTACTTAGCTAGGAAGCCCACAATCTCGCCAGATGGCCACGGACCCGAAGTCACCAGGATCCGTGGCCAATTTTTTTGTTGAGCAACCGCCACTGGTCCGGAACCCACCAGACCAGGAAGCAGGTATGCACGACATGACGACGGAACTAGATCCCGACGATCAGCAGCCGGAGTTGCCTTGTCACGTCAGCGATCCCGACCTGTGGTTCGCTGACAGCCCGTCCGATCTGGAGCGCGCCAAGGAGCTGTGCTCAGACTGCCCGATCCGACGCACATGTCTGGCCGAGGCGCTGAACCGGGCTGAACCGTGGGGAGTGTGGGGTGGCGAGATTTTCGATCGCGGCTCCGTCGTGAGCCGCAAACGCCCGCGGGGACGCCCCCGCAAGATCGCCGCGTAGAACGCGGAAACTATTGCGAATGATCAGTTTTAGGCGGTGGCCGTGTCAGGCTCGGCGAACCCGGGGACCAGCTCCTCGGACAATCTCTGGGTCGGAACGTGCGCATCGAGCTGGCACAGGATCGCCATCGACGTGGCGAGCACCCGCATCGGGATCGCCAGCTTGGGTGGCAGATCCATCTGTCGCGCCGTCTTGATCTGCGCGACACCCTGATTCAACTGCCGATAAGTCATGCGCTGCAACCACTTACGCGTGTAGTGGAAGACTTCGACCTCGACGGGCTCGACGTACTGGCGCAGCATCTCGTCGATGTCGCGCACCGACACCTGCTGGCCCTTCTGGATGAACCCGACCTTTTCCATCGTCGGCAGGACCTGGTCGTATTTCTTCTCGCGGGCCAGCCGAATCGTCGCTCCGAGCTCGACCGGGAATCCGCCGGGCAGCGGTGCGACGGCCCCGAAGTCGATGACGCCCATCTTCCCGTCGGGCATCAACATGAAATTGCCCGGGTGGGCGTCGCCGTGGATCATCTCGATCCTGCGCGGGGAGTCGAAGATGAAGGCGGCCAGCCGAGTTCCCAGCAGGTCACGCTGTTCGACGGTGCCGTCACGGATGATGTCCGCCATCGGAATGCCCTCGATCCACTCCTGGACCACGACTTTGGGGGCGCTGGCCACCACGTGCGGGATCAGGTAGTGCGGGTCGCCCTCGTAAGCCTTGGCGAAGGCGCGCTGATGCTCGGCTTCCAGCCGGTAGTCGAGCTCCATCTCGGTGCGCTCGATCAGCTCGTCGACGACGCCTTCGACGTCCACGCCCGGGGCGAGCTGCTTGACCACACTGATCATGCGGCGAAGCGTCTTCAGGTCGGCCCGCAGCGCTTCGTCGGCGCCGGGGTATTGGATCTTGACGGCGACTTCGCGGCCGTCGGCCCAGACGCCTTTGTGCACCTGGCCGATGCTGGCCGAGGCCACCGCGGTGTCGTTGAACTCCGAGAATCGTTGACGCCATTTCGTGCCCAGCTGCGCGTCCAGCACCCGGTGGACTTTTTCGGCGGCCAGCGGCGGCGCATCCTTCTGCAGCTTGGTCAGCGCTTCGCGGTAGGGCTCACCGAACTCCTCGGGGATCGCGGCTTCCATCACCGAGAGGGCCTGGCCGACCTTCATCGCGCCGCCCTTGAGCTCGCCGAGCACTGTGAAGAGCTGCTTGGCTGCCTTCTCCATCAGCTCGGCGTTGATCTCGTCCTGCGATTTGCCGGCCAGTCGCTTGCCGAACCCGAGTGCCGTACGACCCGCTATGCCACCGGCGAGGCCGGCCAGCTTCGCGTTACGTGCGGCCCCCCCGCGTTTGATGTCTGCCACGTCCTCCATCATCCACGACGACCCTGTGCGCGCCCTACTGAAGCGGTGTCAGCAGGAACACAGCGGGTGTCTCGGCCACTGCCGCGCCACGATCGTGCCGGCGTGCACATCGAATTCGAGCGTCGCGCTCAGCGCTGCGGGCGGCTCGGCATCGACTCCGCGGATCGCCCCGATCACCCGGTTGACCTGGCTGAGCGCCAGGGCCGCAGTGGCAAGCAGCGTCGCACGGTCGGCCACCCCGACGGTGTCGCGCAGCTGTGCCGCGACAGCGGGCCAGGCTGCGTCGCGGTCCCGGCGATGCAGATCAGCACAGTCCAGACAGCTGGTGACACCGGGCACGACCAGCGGGCCGACCAGCCCGACGCCGTCGCGTACCCGCACCGCGAGGTGCGCGACGCCCTGACTGTGCAGTTCGCGCAGCATTCGCGGATCGGCGACGAGATTGTCCGACAACACCACCAGGTCGGCCTCGGTAGAGGTCACGGCGGCATGCGGCTGATTGCTCTGTTTGACCCTGGCGCCCGAGCACCGCAGCCCCTCCGCCAGCAGATCCGACAGTGGGCCCCGGCCGTGCACCCGGATCGACGCCGACCGCGCCGACCGCTGCCGGGTGCCACAGGTGGCGACCCCCGCCCTCACCAATTGTCCAACCAGATCACGTAATTCGTCATCGCTCAGCCCACTGGGCTGACGTTGCAGCTCGCTGATCGGCACCGGCGAATGCATCGCGCGCAGCAGCGTCGCCAGCCGGGCGGCGGTCACGCCGCGCGGCGGTCGGATCAGCACGGCGCGTCGCGGGCTCCAGCCCACCTGCACGGCGCCGTCGGGGCGAAGCAGCACGGGCAGCGCCGGGTCCAGCGCATACAGCGACGGCGTGGGCTGCGCCATCTGAGGCACTGTGCCACAGCAATCGGGACGAGCGACTCAGCTATCCCCAGCGCCGGAGCCGCAGCGCAACCAACGCGGTTCGGACTGCTCCTGAGCTGGACTGACTCACTGAGCCGCGGCTCCGGATGAATGAGACAATCTCCGGCATGGGTGAACAGGACGCAGCCCAGGCTGAGGTTTTGGTCCGGGCACTGTGCGACTTGCGAGACAAGATGATCGGTCAGATGACCGTGTTGGAGAAGCACGGCTCTTCGCTCGAGGCCGCCGGGCTGCGCCGGGACATCAACGAGGCTCAGAGCCACATCACCCGGTTGCGGCAGCGGTACCTGGGCGGAGAGCCGTTGGTACTTGGGCGCGTCCGACCGGCCCGCTGATACGACTAACCCCTCGTCACCAACGGCAGCTCTGGTAGCCACGAAACGCTCTGAGTCGCCGGGAACCCGACCGCCGGGCGAAAACCGGGAGCCGGCCCAAGATGCCCAGCTCGGTCGAGCCACTCCTCGACCAGCACGCGCAACACCTGCCGGACGATGTGCCCACCCCGGCAACGCATGGATCCCGCCCCCAAACTCCAATGCCGGTGCGCCCTATCGCCAATCACAAGATCATCAGTGGACAGGGCGTCGCTGCCATCCCGCTGCACCGCACCGATACACAGCATCAACACCATGCCGGCCGGCAGCTCCACCTCACCGATGGTTGTCGGCTGGGTGGTAAAACGACTGCAACTCGGCACCATCGGCTCCAGCCGCAATACCTCTTCGACGAACTCGCGGATCAGCTCAGGCTGATGTCGAAGCGTGTCGCACAATTCGGGGCGGCGTGCCAACTCGAACACGTGCGAGCCGGCGTGTCTGGACAGGTTGCGGCACGCCTCGGACAGGACCTGACCGGACTGCCCATTGAGGTGCTCAACAGGCAATAGCTGCAGCCGCGACACGATGTCGAAAACAACGCTGGCGATTGGCGCGGTCACATCGGTCACCGCGTCACCGCCACCAGCCGCGACGAAACGATCGATCAGCGCCGCGGCGGTCGGACGGAACGCTGCCGCAATGGCATGGGCTGATTTTGGCGCGAACAGCTGCTGGTGAACCTCGAGATCGCGTTCGGGAAGGGCACGGTTGCTTTCCAGCCGGGCATCGTCCAGATTCGCCAGCACCTCGTCCCGTCTGACGACAAACACCCAGTTTTCGAACCAGTTTCCCCCTGGGTGTCGCAAAACCGGGCCGGCTTCTCGCGCCAGGCGCCAACCCAAGCCGCGGTCCGAGCTCATGGCCCTTCCCGCCTCGGAGGGAAAGACGGGGCAGTCGGCTAGCTCCACATGCTCAGCTATCTGCAGCGCTGGAGCCGTCGTCGCCGGCGTCGGCGCGACGCTCGAATTCGGCGATGGCTTCGTCGATCCCGCTGGTGTCACCGCCGAGCGCGCGGTCGATGAAACCTGCCGGGTCGTCCAGGTCCTCGGCTCCGGGCAGCAGGTCGGGGTGCTGCCAGACCGCGTCGCGTGCGTCGACACCGACGGCCTGCGTCAGCCGGTCCCACAGCGCCGCGGCCTCGCGTAGCTTGCGCGGCCGTAGCTCGAGGCCCACCAGCGTGGCGAAGGTCTGCTCGGCCGGCCCGCCGGTGGCCCGTCGTCGCCGCAGCGTCTCACCGAGGGCGTCCGCGCCGGGGATGCGATCGCCGAGGGCGGCGTTCACCACGGTCTGCACCCAGCCCTCGATCAGCGCCAGCAGTGTCTCGAGCCGTTCGAGTGCCTGCGTCTGCTCCGGCGTCGCCTTGGGCTCGAAGACGCCCTGGGTCAGCAGCTGCTCGACGGCGGCCGGATCACTCATCACCGCGGGGTTGAAGTCGCGGGCCAAATCCTCGATGCCGGCCATGTCGATCTTCATGCCCTTGGCGTAGGCCTCGACGGCGCCGAGCAGCTGGCTGGACAGCCACGGCACGTGAGTGAACAAGCGATGGTGGGCCGCCTCGCGGGCCGCCAGGAAAGTGACGATCTCACTGCGGGATTGCTCCAAGCCGTCGGCAAACGACTCGATGGCGTCGGGCAGCAGCGCGGCAATTCCCTTGGGCCCCAACGGTAATCCGATGTCGGTCGACGTCAGGACTTCCTTGGACAATCGGGCCAGCGCTTGACCGAGCTGCGAACCGAATGCCATGCCGCCCATCTGCGACATCATCGACAGCAGTGGGCCGGCCATGGCCTGGGCCTCCTCGGGCAGCGCGGAGGCCCACACGGTGGCGATCTGCTGGGCCATCGGATCGCACAACCTTTTCCAGGTCTCCATGGTGCTGTCCACCCAGTCGTTGGGCGTCCAGGCAATGACCTTGGTGGTGCCCTCCGGCAGTGCGGTGACGCCGTTGAGCCACGTCTCGGCGAGGTGGACGGCGTCGCCGATCGCCTCGCGGGTGGCGACGGGGATGGGGGCCACGAATCCGATCGAGCTCGACGCCATCTGGCGGGCCAGCTCGTAGTTCACCGGGCCGGAGGATTGCCCGCCCATGGCCGAACCGGCCCCGCTGAACATCTGTCCGAGCCGGGTGAACATCTGGCCCAGGTCGGCCACGTTGAATTCGCCGCCCAGGCCGCCCAGCCCGAATGGGTCAGATCCTGAGCCGGACTCCGGGTCGTTCTCGCGGTCCGGGTCGTCTCCCGCGGAGAACCCGAAGGGCAGGTCAGCCATGTCCATAACGGTACTCATGGTCAACCCATGACGCGCGCCCCGGCGTCACGCTCTGAGTGAACCCGACTGACACCGGCGTCTAGTGTTAGCGACGTGAACAGGCGGATTCTGACGCTGATGGTGGCGCTGGTCCCGATCGTGGTCTTCGGTGTGCTGCTCGCTGCGGTGACCGTGCCGTACGTGTCGCTGGGACCCGGCCCGGCCTTCGACACGCTGGGCGAGGTCGACGGCAAGCAGGTCGTCGAGATCAAAGGCACCACGACACACCCGACGACGGGCCACCTGGACATGACGACGGTGTCCCAGCGTGACGAGCTCAGCCTGGCCGAGGCGCTGACGCTGTGGGTGTCCGGGCAGGAACAACTGTTGCCCCGCGATCTGGTCTACCCGCCCGGCCAGTCGCGCGACGAAGTCGACAAAGCCAACGACGCCGACTTCAAAGAGTCCGAACACAACGCCGAGTTCGCAGCCCTGGGCTATCTGAAGTACCCGCGTGCCGTGACGATCGTGACGCTCACCGACCCCGGACCGTCGGTGGGCAAGTTGCAGGCCGGCGACGCTGTGCAAGCGGTCGACGGCAGGCCCGTAGCGGACGTGGAGCAGTTCACCTCGTTTCTCAAGACCACCAAGCCCGGACAGCAGGTCACGGTGGACTTCCACCGCAAAAATGCGCCGCCCGGAACGTCCCAGATCACCTTGGGTCATCACCCCAAAGGCGACTTCGGCTTCTTGGGCGTCTCGGTGACCGACGCGCCGTGGGCGCCGTTCGCGGTCGATTTCAACCTGGCCAACGTGGGCGGCCCCTCGGCAGGCCTGATGTTCAGCCTGGCCGTGATCGACAAACTCACCACCGGCGACCTAGCCGCTTCGAAGTTCGTCGCAGGCACCGGCACGATCAAGCCGGACGGCGAGGTCGGCAAGATCGGCGGGATCGCACACAAGATGAGCGCCGCCCATGACGCCGGCGCGACGGTATTTCTCGTGCCGGCTGGAAATTGCTACGAAGCGAACTCCGGCAAGGTGCCCGGCCTGCGATTGATCAAGGTCGACACCCTCGCTGGGGCAGTGGACGCGCTGCACACCGTGGCCTCCGGCGGACAGGCCCCTAGTTGCTAGCCCGGCAAGTTCGAGCCCGGGGCAGATCACCGGTAGTGCGTAGAGTCGTCAACATCCAGCGACAGCGACTGTCGAGACCGAGCAGGGAGCGAAGCTAGTGGGGATGCGGCCCGCCGCCAGAATGCCGAAGCTGACCCGACGCAGTCGGACTCTCATCGCGATCGCGTTGACCGTCATCGGACTGCTGCTGGTCGGCCCCCGACTGATCGACGCGTATGTCGACTGGCTCTGGTTCGGCGAGTTGGGTTATCGCTCGGTGTTCACCACCGTGCTGGTGACCCGGTTGATCGTGTTCGTGGTGATCGGGGTGCTGGTCGGTGGCATCGTGTTCGCCGGAATGGCAGTGGCCTACCGGACCCGGCCGGTGTTCGTCCCGAGCAACGGCGCCGATCCGGTGGCGCGCTATCGCACCGTCGTGATGTCGCGGCTGCGGGTGATTGGCATCGGTGTCCCGGTGACCATCGGACTGCTGGCCGGCATTGTCGCGCAGACCTTTTGGGTTCGTATTCAGCTTTTCCTGCACGGCAGCAGCTTCGGTGTCCGCGATCCGCAGTTCGGTAAAGATCTGGGTTTCTACGCCTTCGAGCTGCCCTTCTACCGGCTAGTGCTCAGCTTCTTATTCGTTGCGATGTTCCTTGCGTTCGTCGCGAACCTGATGGCGCACTACATCTTCGGTGGCATCAGGTTGTCCGGGCGCACCGGTGCGCTGAGTCGGTCGGCGCGTATCCAGTTGGTCAGCCTGGTCGGAACGCTGGTGCTACTCAAGGCGGCCGCCTACTGGCTGGATCGCTACGAGCTGCTGTCGCACACCCGCGCCGGCAAGCCGTTCACCGGCGCCGGGTACACCGATATCAACGCGGTGCTGCCGGCCAAGCTGATCCTGCTGGCGATCGCGTTGATCTGCGCGGCGGCGGTGTTCTCCGCGATTGTGCTGCGGGACTTGCGGATTCCATCCATCGGCCTGGTGCTGCTGTTGCTCTCGTCGATGGTCGTGGGGGCCGCCTGGCCGTTGGTCATCGAACAGTTCAGCGTCAAACCCAATGCGGCGCAGAAGGAACGCGAATACATCAGCCGAAGTATCACCGCGACCCGGCAGGCCTACGGGCTGACCGATGATGTGGTGACGTACCGGGACTACAGCGGAGACGGGCGGGCCACGGCCGAGCAGGTGGCGTCAGACCGGGCCACCACGTCCAACATTCGGCTGCTCGACCCCACCATCATCAGCCCGGCGTTCACCCAGTTCCAGCAGGGCAAGAACTTCTACTACTTCCCCGACCAGCTGGCGATCGACCGCTACCGCGATCGCGACGGCAACCTGCACGACTACGTCGTCGCCGCCCGCGAACTCAACCCGGACCATCTGATCGATAACCAGCGGGACTGGATCAACCGGCACACCGTCTTCACCCATGGCAACGGTTTCATCGCCTCGCCGGCCAACACCGTGCGCGGTATCGCCAACGACCCCAACCAGAATGGCGGCTACCCCGAGTTCCTGGCCAGCGTCGTCGGGGCCAACGGAAGCGTGACCTCCAGCGGTCCTGCGCCGCTGGATCAACCGCGCGTCTACTACGGGCCGGTCATCGCCAGCACGCCCGCCGATTACGCGATCGTCGGAAAGAGCGGCGTCGACCGGGAATACGACTACGAGACCAACACCGAGACCAAGAACTACACCTACACCGGAACCGGTGGAGTGCCGCTGGGCGGGTTGATTTCCCGGAGCGTCTTCGCCGCGAAATTCGCCGAGCGAAACTTCCTGTTCTCCAACGTGATCGGGTCCAACAGCAAGATCCTGTTCAACCGCGACCCGGCTCAGCGGGTGGAGGCGGTGGCGCCGTGGTTGACCACCGACAGCAGTGTCTACCCGGCGATCGTCAACAAGCGGCTGGTCTGGATCATCGACGGCTACACCACCCTGGACAACTACCCTTACTCCGAGCTCACGTCGCTGTCGTCGGCCACCGCCGACTCCACCGAGGTGGCGTTCAACCGGCTGGCACCCGACAAGCAGGTGTCCTACATCCGTAACTCGGTGAAGGCCACCGTCGACGCCTACGACGGAACGGTCACCCTCTACGAGCAGGACGAGCACGACCCGGTGCTGCAGGCCTGGATGAAAGTCTTTCCCGGAACGGTTAAACCAAAGAGTGACATCACCGGCGAGTTGGCCGCGCATTTGCGCTACCCCGAAGACCTGTTCAAGGTGCAGCGGATGTTGCTGGCCAAGTATCACGTCAACGACCCGGTGACGTTCTTCTCCACATCGGATTTCTGGGACGTGCCGCTGGACCCGAATCCCACGGCCAGCAGTTATCAACCGCCGTATTACATCGTCGCGAAAAACATTGCCAAAGAAGATGATTTGCCGTCGTTCCAGCTGACTAGTGCGATGAACCGGTTCAAGCGTGATTACCTGGCGGCCTACATCAGCGCCAGCTCCGACCCGTCCACGTACGGCAAGATCACGGTGCTGACCATCCCGGGACAGGTCAACGGTCCCAAGCTGGCGAACAACGCGATCACCACCGATACCGCGGTGTCGCAAGACCTCGGCGTGATCGGGCGCGACAACCAGAACCGGATCAAGTGGGGCAACCTACTGACGCTGCCGGTGGCCCAGGGTGGGCTGATCTATGTCGAGCCGGTGTATGCCTCGCCCGGCTCGAGCGATGTCGCGTCCTCCTATCCGCGGTTGATTCGGGTAGCGATGATGTACAACGACAAGATCGGCTACGGCCCGACCGTGGGCGATGCGCTGAACGGGCTGTTCGGACCCGGCGCCAGTGCGACCGCAGCTGGTCCCGCGCCCACTGAATCCGGTCCGCCCGCCGCCGCGCCACCCGGTGGCGAGCCGATGGCCAGCCCGCCACCGCCGGCCGGTGCTGTCGCCCCTCCGCCCAGCGCTGCCGTCAGCTTGTCGCCGGCAAAGGCAGCCGCGCTCAAGGATGTCGAGACAGCGATGGGTTCAGCACGTGACGCGCAGAAATCGGGCGACTTCGGTGCCTACGGCGCGGCACTTCAGCGGCTCGACGACGCGATCAACAAGTACAACAGCGCAAAGTGATGGGTTCCGACGCTGGTAAGAGCGCGATTTGGTGGCCTCGCGTGCGTTCGGTAACCTGATATTTACCCGTCGCGGGGTGGAGCAGCTCGGTAGCTCGCTGGGCTCATAACCCAGAGGTCGCAGGTTCGAATCCTGTCCCCGCTACTAGTAGAAACGGCCCCCGGAAATCACTCCGGGGGCCGTTTTCATGCTTGAGTCTGATTGTCAGGATGAGCGGGCTGATGCGCGAATCGCTTCGGTGCTGGTATCGAGCACCGCTGGTGACCGCCGGCCCACCCGAAGGAAGCTTCCGGTGCGGACCTTGCCGAGGATGTCCGTAGGCCTGCCCTGGGCGATCACCTGCTGACCGCTGACGAACACTGCCGTGACGCACTCGTCGTTGCGGTTCACCATGCGGGACAACCCGCCGTACTGGTCGACGCGCTCCTCGCTGTATTCCTCCAACGAGTCATCGAGTCGCTCGGGGTTGATGATCGACAGGTCCGCCCGGTCACCGATGCGGATATGGCCGGCGTCGACTCCGTACCAGTCCGCGATCTCGCCAGTCAGTCGGTGTACGGCGTGTTCCATTGTCATGAAAGGCTTTCCGGCCATGTCCGCGTCGCGCACGTGCTTGAGCAGTCGCAGCCCCATGTTGTAGAAAGCCATGTTCCGCAGGTGCGCCCCGGCGTCGGAGAACCCCAACTGGGTGTAGGAGTCCTTGGCCATCTTCTTGAGCACATCGGGTCGATGGTTGGAGATCGTGGTGAACCAACGGAGATTCGTGCCGTGCTCCAAAACGAGGTCGAGGAACGCGTCGACGGGGTGCAGGCCTCCGCGCTCGACACCGACCTCACCGAACGACTTCCCGACGACCGACGCGTCGGGGCAGCCGGTGATCACCGCGTCGAAGAAGTCGCGGTGCCAGACCCGGATTCCGAACTTCTGGTCGTAATCCTTGCGGAACCGCCGCCGATACGCCTCGTCGCCCATCAACTCGTCGCGTTCCACGCAGTCGGCCAGGTGCATCGCTTCCTGTCCCGACCCGAACTCCTCGAAGATGACGAAGTCGATACCGTCGGCGTACACCGTGAACGGAACCGGGAGATGCTGGAAGCGGAAGTTGGCGCCGAGCACATTGACCGACGTTGCCAGCGTCTTGAGGATGTACGGCGCCAACGGGTTTGACTTGGCGTCAGCTGCGGCCAGCAAGGTCGTCTTCAGCGGCTTGCGGACCAACCCGATCGATTGCAGCGCCTGAAAGACCATGTTCAGCGGCATGCTGATATCGGGCGCTGACTGCAGAATGCGGCCGCGGGCGCGCACCAACTTCCTGAGGCGGCGATTCTCCCGCCGTTTGGCGTAGGTCGACGGCAGGGTGCGTGACCGGCAGGTCTGCCCGTCGAGTTTGTCGAACCGAAGCTGGTTGGTGGACAACCCGAGGAAGCCGGCATCCAGCGCCTCGGTCAGCATCCGCTCCATGCGCGTCACCTCGGCGCGGGTCGGCGTGATGTCGTCGTCGGTGGCGCGTTGCAGGCCCATCGTGACGGTGCGGATATCCGAATGCCCGATGAAAGAGCACAGGTTTGGGCCCAGCGGCCGGTTCTCGATCGCGGCGATGTACTCCTCGCCGTTGCGCCAGTTCTTATGGGCACCGAGCGCCGTGATCACGTGCGGGCGGGGGATCGCCTCGACTCGGCCGAACAGGTCACCGGCCTCTTCGGGGTCGACGTGGATGGTCGATATCGAGCACGAGCCGGTTGCCACCGTCGTCACGCCGTGCCGGACCGACTCCGCCAGTCCCGGGCCTTCCAGGACCTCGATGTCGTAATGGGTGTGGATGTCCAGGAACCCGGGGACAACCCATTGTCGGTTCGCATCAATGACATTCGGGCACCCACTGCCGTCGAGCTCCTCGGCCGAGATTGCGGTCACGTGTCCGGCCGAGATGCCGATATTGCGGATGGCAGACGGCGCTCCGGTTCCGTCGAACCAGCGACCGTTGCGGATGATCGTGTCGTATGCCATATCTGTCCTCACCGCTCGGCTAGACCTTGAAGCGGCCGGCGAAGCCGCGCAGTGGTAGGTCCGCGCTCGTCAGCAGTCCGGGCGGGGCGTCGACGACGGACTTGATGGCGTTGAGGGCCGGCAGGCCCGTGACGGTCATGCCGATGGAGGCGAAGTTGTCGGGGTTGGACAGGTCGACGCCGGGCTTGGGGAAGATCATGTGCTTGTTGTAGACGCAGGGGTCGCCCTGAATCTGAGTGATGTAGCAGCCCTTGATGTGCCAGCTCGGGTCAGTGTGCGGGGTCATCTGCCATTCCAGGTGCGTCTCCACCTTGGGCACGCCGTCGACCATGCCTTGGTACTTGATGTAACTGCCGCCCAGCGAGCCCTTCGGCATCTGGTACCAGCCGAGGTCGACGTCTTTGGTGCAGGCGCCGAGTTCGTAGCTGAACGTGACCTCGTCGAGTTGGATGTCGAAGCAGTCGGCCATCATCAGCACGCTGTCGGCGAAGACGCGGGTGTACTTCTCCAGCCTGCCCGGGATGCTAGGGTCGTCGACCGGCAGGCCGTAGCCGACCTCGATCCAGGTGTCCTTGCTGTGGTGACAGGACACGTCGACGGACTCGAGGGTCAAGACATTCTCGATCTCGGCGACGTCGGCGGAGCACACGATGCCCAGGATCTGGTTGAGGCCGGGGTTCATGCCGGTGCCGTAGAAGGAGGAGCCGCCCTGTGCGCAGGCGTCGGCCAGCAACTGGCTCACCGGCTTGCCAGACGGGTGGGGATGGTTCTTGTCGCGGTGCCAGCCGGTGATCCAGTCGGCGGTCGTCACGATATTGATGCCTGCCTCAAGGACTTTCACGTAGAGATCCTCGTCGGGGAAGACGCCGTGGAAGGTGAGCACGTCCGGCTTGGCCGCGATGATCTCCTCGACGGTGCCGGTGGCCGTCACCCCGATCGGCGGCAGTCCGACAATCTCGCCGGCGTCGCGCCCGATCTTATCGGCTGAATAGCAGTGCAGGCCAACGAGTTCCAGGTCCCCGCGGTTACCGATGCGTTTGATCATCTCGGAGCCGACGTTGCCGGTGGCTACCTGGAAGACGCGTACGGGGGCATTCATTCGATCGGGCCTTTCGTTGACGCGGACTGCAGTTCGGCGGCGCTGCCGCCTCGCCCGTCGGGATAGAACTGTCGGGCCCATTCGCGAATCGCGGTGAACCCCTCGAACTCCGAGGACGACAGTGCGGGCGGATCCGAATAGCGTTGGTGCGACCAGATATAGATGTCCTGCGTGAACTGCCGGATCACCTCTTGACCGAACTCCTGCGCCCTGGTCTCGGCCCGCGGGGAGTCTTTGCCTGGCACCCGACCGATGTAGACCGTGAAGCGCACGTCGGAGGTGTTGTCGTCGACCGGGGTGATCGCCGAGATGGTCCGGTTGTCGACCATGCCGGAACTTTTGGTCACCGCGATACCCAGGCCGCCGTTGATGGCCTCGACGCCGCTGTCGATGTCGTCGATCGATTGGTTCTCGTCGCCCTCGAAGGTGATGGTGAAGTCGACGTAGGACGTCGGCTGATCGAAATCGTGTCGGGTGAACACGGGCACGATCGGCGTCTTGTGCACGAATTTGAAGTGGGCGACGTCGACACCGTTTTCCATGACGTACTGCGGATGCAATTCGAGATTGCGCTCGTACAGGCTTTGCCGGGGGTAGTAGTCGGCGAGGCTGCTGCCGTCCTGGAAGCTGGCGAAAACGTCGGGCACGTCGAAGTACGGATCACGGCCCTCGACGTCATGCCAGATGTACACCGACTCGTTGCGCTCGACCACCGGATAGGTGCGCATTCTGCGCCCCCGGTTGGGTCGTTTCTCGTAAGGAATGCAGACGTTGCGGCCGTCGTGGCTCCACTGCCAACCGTGGAACGCGCACTCGATGACCTCGCCCTCGACGTGGCCGCCGAAACCCAGGTGGGCACCGAGATGTTCGCAATAGGCGTCCATCACGGTCAGCCGGCCCGACTGCGCCCGCCAGGCCACCATTTCCCGGCCGAAGTAGTGCATCTTGTGCACGTCGCCGATTGCGATCTCGTTTGACCACGCGACCTGGAACCAGCCGGTCGGTTTCATCGACAGCGGCGGCTTCGCCATCTGAACTCCTTTCCAGTGGCGCGTCGGGCAGACAAAGGGTGTCGAACCGTGAGCATAGTGGGGTCAATGAAAAAACCATAGAACTCTCTTTGTATCGGTGGTCGGGCCGTACCATCTCCTAGATGACCGATGCGGGTGTCCAGCCGCAGCGCACCAATCGACGCGGTGACGCCACCCGCGCGAACATGCTCGAGGCCGCGCTGAAGGCACTGGCGACCGGCGATCCCGGCGCGGTGTCGGCGAATCGGATCGCCAAGGAGATCGGAGCCACCTGGGGTGTCGTGCAGTACCAGTTCGGCGACGCCGACGGACTGTGGGCCGCGGTGCTGCAGCGCACCGCCGAACACCGGGCAGACGTATTCCAGCCGACCAGCGCTTCGGCACCGCTGCGAGACCGCGTCGCGGCGATCATCGACACCCTTTACGACGGTTTGACGGCCACCGACTCACGGGCGATCGAGAACCTGCGCGCCGCGCTGCCCCGCGACCCCGCCGAACTCGAACGCCTCTACCCGCGCACCGCCGCCGAACTTCAGTCCTGGGGACGGGGCTGGCTGGAAACCTGTCAGAACGCGTTCGCGGGCCTGGTCGTCGACCCCGAACGGGTACGCGAAGTCGCGACGTTCATTCCCGGGGCGATGCGCGGTATCACCTCGGAACGTCAGCTGGGCAGCTACTTCGACCTCGACCTGGCGCGGCGCGGGCTGACCAACGCGATCGTGGCTTACCTCGAAGGGTCGGCCGATGACTGACGGCCGCAGCGCTGCGTTGCGTGTCGTCCAGTGGACCACCGGCAATGTCGCCGTCGAGGTGGTGAAGGCCATGTCGGCACGCCCAGACCTCGAACTTGTTGGTGCGTATGCCTATTCGCTGGACAAGGTCGGTCAAGACGTCGGGGTGCTGTGCGGTGTGGGCGGCGATCTCGGTGTTTACGCCACCAATGATGTCGACGCGCTCTTAGCGCTCGAGCCGGACTGCGTGGTCTACACGCCACTGCACTTCGACGTCGAGGAGGTGCAACGAATCTTGCGGGCCGGCGTCAACATCGTCACCAGCGCGGAGTTCCTCACCGGCCGCAACCTGTCCGAGCGCGAGCGGACCGCTGTCGAGGCCGCCGCCCAGAACGGCGGTGCGACGATATTCGGCAGCGGCATGAACCCGGGTTTCGCCCAGCTGGTGGCGGCGATATCGAGTGGGGTGTCCACCAACGTCCGGCATGCGTCGATGACCGAATCCGTTGACGTGTCGCAGTTCGTCGGCGACGCGAATTTCGCGTCCGTCGGCTGGGGCCGGCCGCCGGGGGATCCCGGGCATGCCGACGACGTGCGCCGCGGAACGGCGGTGTTCGCCGAAGCCGTCGACGTCTTCGCCCGACTGATGGGCGTCGAGCTCGATCAGATCTGTTGCGACGTCACCTTCGCACATACCACCAAAGACATTGTGGCCGACGGGGTATCGATACCGGCGGGCCACGTCGGCGGCATGGACGTCAAGTGGCACGGCATTGTCGACGGCAGCGAAGTTCTCGCCGTGAACCAGCGTTGGGTCGCCAGCCAGTCGCTGGAGCCGGCGTGGAAGATCGAGCATGGTTACCGCGTGGAAATCCTCGGCGACCCGAACGTGTATGTGAAGGTCGACGTGATGCCGACCGCCGAAGACCTCGCCGACCTGACGCCGGACCGGATGCGCGGCATCGGACTGCGCATCACCGCCGCCCCGCTCGTCAACGCGATACCCGCGGTGTGCGCGGCGGCCCCGGGAATTGCGACCTACGCTGAGCTGACGGCGATCTCGGCTCGCCTGCTCGTGTGAGGCCCGAATCGTTCGCCGTCACCAGCACTGAAGCGGTAAGTTCCCGAGCGTGGGTGAAGACAGAGTTCAGGTGAAGATCGGCGCCAACGGCGTCGCAACGGTGGCGATGGTGCGTGCCGACAAGCACAATGCGCTCGACCAGGCCATGTTCGAGGGCTTGATGAATGCCGCGGCCCAACTGGCGGGCGACACATCGGTGCGCGCGGTCGTGCTGCATGGCGAGGGGAAGAGCTTCTGCTCGGGACTCGACGTCGCCAGCTTCATGTCCGGCCAGGGCGGCACCGGCGTGCTGCTCGAGCGCGACGGCGACCGGCTGGCCAACTTCGCCCAGCGCGTGACCTACGACTGGTCCTTGGTGCCGGCACCGGTGATCGCTGCCATTCACGGGAATTGCTTCGGCGGCGGTCTGCAGATCGCGTTGGGCGCCGACATCAGGATCGCTGCACCGGACGCGAAACTGTCGATCATGGAGATCAAGTGGGGCCTCGTTCCCGACATGGCCATCACTCAGACGCTGCCTCGACTGATCCCCATCGACGTCGCAAAGGAGTTGACCTTCACCGGCCGAATCGTTTCCGGCAGTGACGCTTTGGCGCTCGGGTTGGTCACCCGAAACAGTGACGAGCCGCTGGCGTCGGCGCTGGCGCTTGCCGAGGAGATCGCGCAGAAATCGCCCGATGCCGTGCGTGCCGCCAAGCGCCTCTACGACGAGACCTGGGTCAGCGACGACGCCGCCGCTGCCCTGAAACGCGAATCGGACTTGCAGACCGGGCTGATCGGCAAGCCCAATCAGCTCGCCGCCGTGGTGGCCGGAATGTCAGGGGAGCCGCCGGTATTCGTCGACCCCGCTTAGCGTCGAACTCGCCCGCGCGCGGCCGCGTTGGATCGCTACGGCCAGCACGCCGAGCGCGGAGACTGCCGATCCCAGCACCCACGGCCAGGCTCCGTGCTGATGCACCCAACCGGCCAGCAGGCTCTGGAGGTGCCCGGCCGCCGCGATCACCGGATCCGTCGGGCTGCCGTGCAGGACGAACAGGCGGACCTCGTACAAACCGTAGTAACCCACATACAGCCCGACTGCGATCAGTAGCACACCGCTGATCCGGTTGATGTACGGCAAGATTCGGCGCATCCGGTCGATCAGCGCTGAGCGGGCCAGCGCGACGGCGACCGCCAGCACACCGACCAGCAACCCGAATCCGGCGGCATAGGCGAGATACACCATGAGTCCATCGAGAACCGGGCCACCGCGAAAGACGGCTCCGGTGACCGCCAGGAACGGCCCGATCGTGCAGGACAGCGACGCGATTGCGTATCCCACCCCGTAGCCGAACATCGATCCGATTCGGGCGGTCGGCGCACGACCGTGTCCGGCGAGCAGTGAGCGCGGAGTCAGCGCCGTCAGGTCGCGGCCGACCAGGAGCCAAAAACCCAGCGCGACAAGGGAAATTCCAATCGTGATGGTCACGTAGGGCAGTAAGCGCTCGACGGTCGCCGCGATCGTCACAGTGAGCAACCCGAACACGCCGAAAGCGGCGAGGAACCCGAGAGTCATCGCCACGGTGGCTGCCAGGGCACGCCCCACCGCGGTGAGACCGCCCGCCCGCTCCGTCCGCACCACCAGCGTCAGATAGGCCGGAAGCAGCGCAAACCCACACGGATTGAGCGCGGCCACCAGTCCGGCGCCGAAGGCCAGACCCAGCAGGCCTTGGTTCACGACGCCGTGGGTCTAGCTGGTGAGCGCAGCGACCCGGTCGGACAACTCCTGCTGCGACATCGCCGAGGTGGGGTTGTTCACGAACGTCGAGGAGCCGTCCGGCTTCTCGAACACGTACGCCGGCTGCCACGGCACGTTGAACCGCTGCCAGATCGACCCGTCGGCATCGTTGAGGTTGGTGAAGTTCAGGTTGTATTTCGATACGAAGTCCCGCATGGACCCTTCATCGGAGCGGGCCGCCACACCGACGAAGGTCACCTTGGGGTTGGCCGCCGCGACCTGGCTCAGCGACGGAGCCTCCTGGTTGCAGAACGGGCACTGCGGCCGCCAGAACCACAGCACCGCGGGTTTACCTTGCAGGCTCGCGCCGTTGAAGGCCGCGCCGGTCAACGTCGTACCCGTGAACTGCAGACGCTCGTCGGCGGCCATGGCCCTCGGTGTGTCGCTCAGCCCGACGACCATCGCGACGGTCGCCAGCGCCACAGCCAGGCCCGTCGCCCAGCGTGAAATGCGGATCCTCATGACATTGCCTCCCGTTGAACCGACTCCCCTTGGGCAAGGCTACAGAAACCGGAGGTCGCGGCGTCCACAGGACTAATCCGCTCCCGGGCCGTGTTGCTGCTCACGATGAGCACGCCGCAATTGCACTTCAACGCATTCATCTGGCCCAACGGCTACCACGAGTCGGCGTGGCGTGTGGTCGAAGACGACGTCCGCAACGTTCTCGGCCTGTCGTACTACGCCGACATTGCGCGGATTGCTGAACGCGGGCTGATGGACTCGGTGTTCCTGGCCGACAACATCGCGATCGCGGAGTACCGGGCGACCTATCTCCCGCAGACTCAATTCGACCCGATCTCGGTGCTCTCGGCCCTCGCCGCTGTCACCAGCCGGATCGGTCTGATCGGAACCGGCTCGACGACCTACAGCAAGCCCTGGGAGCTGGCTCGCCGGTTTGCGACGCTAGATCACCTCAGTGCTGGTCGGGCCGGCTGGAACATCGTCACCACGGTCACACCGCTGGCCGCGGCGAACTTCGGTGAACGGTTCCACCCCGAACGCGACGATCGGTATGCCCACGCCCATGAATTCGTCGACGCCGTCACACGCTCGTGGGATAGCTGGGCCGACGACGCGGTCGTCGGCGATCGCACGAACGGCGTCTGGGCCGATCGCACCAAGCTGCACGCCCCGCGCTTTCACGGTCAGTACTACGACGTCGAAGGGGTGCTGCCGTTTCCACGCTCGCCGCAGGGGCGCCCGGTACTCGTTCAAGCGGGTCAATCGGCCGGCGGTGTCGCACTGGCCGCCCGGTACGCCGAGGTGGTCTTCTCCGGGCCGCCGTCCCTCGACGCCGCCGTCGCCTTCCGGGCTGACCTGCACGCGCAGGCGGCGGCCGCAGGTCGCAATCCCGAGCATGTTCTGGTGTTGCCTGCATTGATGGTGACGTTGGGGGGCACCGAGGCCGAGGCGCACGCCCGAGCGCAGCGACTCGAAGACCTGGCCAGCCCTGAATTCCGTTGGCAGAACGCCTTGTACACCGCGGGACTCGATCCCGACGGCTTCGATCCGGACGCTCCGCTTCCGGCCGAGCTGTGGGCACATGGATCGGTCCCGTCCAGCCGTGCCGAGCAGCTCTACGCGGCAGCACGTGCGCGACCGAACGCGTCGTTGCGCGAGATCACCCAGCCGACGAGTGGGGGTGCTGGCGGGACACACTTCGTCGGCACTCCCGAGCAGCTCGCCGACCACATGATTGCTTGGCAGGACGCCGGTGCGGTCGACGGATTCACATTCATGGGATCGACTCTGCCGCATGAACTTACGGCGTTCGTCGATCAAGTCGTGCCGATACTGCAACGCCGCGGTCGATTCCGTACCGAGTACGCCGGTGAGACACTGCGCGACCATCTGGGCCTTGCGCGGCCGGATAAATAGCTTCCCGCCCATCGAGTGCGGCGCGTACCTTCATGTGCGATGAGTCGATTCGGTCGCGTGTTGTGCTGGGGATTCACGCCACAGTGTCACGATCGGTAAGGGCCCGTGGGCGCCCGTGCCGCCGTGGTTGTTTGGGCTCGGGATCTTGGCGGTTGCCGTGGTGATCGGATTCATCGCCGACCAGATCCGCATGCGAATCAACGACAGGACAGCGTGATGGCCCAGGCCGAGCACTACGAGAAGTTCCTGGCTTTGCATCAGCAACCCGACGCGTTCGTCATGCCCAATCCGTGGGACGGATTATCGGCGCTGATCTTCAAGAAGGCGGGCTTTGCCGCACTGGCCACATCCTCGGCAGCCTTCGCGGCCACCCTGGGCCGCCGCGACGGTCGACACGCGGTCGGTGTCGCCGAACATCTCGCGCACGCGAAGCTTCTGATCGAAGTCGCGGGATTGCCGGTGAACGGCGACTTCGAAGACGGCTACGGTCAGACACCCGGTGACGTGGCGGCAACGGTCCACGCTGCGATCGAGGCCGGCTTGGCCGGCATCGGCATCGAGGACACCTCCGGTGATCCCGCGAACCCGATCCGCGACTTCGACGAAGCCGTCGCGCGGGTCGCAGCGGCAGCCGAGGCGGCCAAGGGCCGCATCGTGCTGACCGGGCGCACCGACAATTTCATCCATGGCCGCGACGACCTCGATGACACGATTCGGCGGCTGACTGCGTTCGCAGAGGCCGGTGCTGACGTTCTCTACGCGCCGTACCCACCCGACCTCATGGCCGTCCGGGCGATCGTGAAAGCTGTTGCGCCTAAACCGGTGAATCTCTTGGTGGGCATAAAATCCGAGACGCTGACCGTGGCCGAACTGTCTGCAGCGGGAGTCAAGCGAATCAGTGTGGGCTCTTCCGTCTACACCCACGTCGCGGCCTACCTGCAGGAGGCAGCGGCGGCGTTGGCCCAGGGCGACATCGCGGCGGCGACCTCGGGAATATCTTCCTCTGAAATGACTTCATTGCTCGACCAGATTCCTCGCGACTGAACAGACGGCCTTCAGGTGCATGTAGCCAACTGCAAACGTCCGCGCAGCGCGGGTCTGCCGCAGGCTTTGCAGCGCAGGAAATAATCCCCGGCAACCGCATGTTCTGGGTCAGGGCTCTTGTTACGTCTACGAGCCGTGGAGGATCGATGGTCGGTCGGGCTGCAGCTGTGTTGCCGCTGTTGTTCTCTGCCGCAGCGTTATTCGCCGCGCCGGCGGGGTGGGGCTGGCTCGGTGGCTGAGTTCGAACCCGATATCTTGACCGAGGGCCTCGATGTCGTTTTCTGCGGTTTGAACTACGCTGCCAGCGCGGTCGAGGACGGCTACCACTTCTCCCATCGCAACAACCGCTTCTGGCCCGTGCTGCATCTGGCCGGCTTCACCGATGTCCGCCTCCAGCCCGCCGATCAACGTCGGCTGCTGGACTACGGGTGCGGTGTTACGGCGGTCGTGCGGCGACCGACGAGGTCTGCCAGCGAGGTTTCGCCGACTGAGTTTCGCTGCGCACGTCCGGAATTCGAGTCAAAGATGCATCGCTACGCGCCGCGGGTGATCGCCTTTCTCGGCAAGCGGGCTCTAGCCTGCATGATCGGCGTGTCAGACGTCGCCTGGGGTCGGTATGGCCCCGGCTTCGCCGGGACGCAGGCATGGGTGTTGCCTAACCCAAGTGGGTTGAACATCGGTTTCTCGCTCGACCAGCTCATTGACGCGTATGGCGAGCTACGTCAAGCCCTTTCGACCTCTCAGCTGGAACCCCCGACTATCCTCGAGTAGGACATGAGAAAACGATTCTTTGTACCGGTCGCTGTGACAACTGTCGTCATCGTGGGGCTCTGGTGGATGTGGTACAACTCCGGCCAACACAAGCTCCAGCGGTGCGTCAAAGCCCAATCGGATCATTTCTATTCGACCAGTGAAGGCCAGGAGTTGCACAGCCACGGCACGGATCCGCCGACCGAGCTGTTCGTCCTGGAATGCAATCAACTCGGTATCAAGTAACGCGGCTGAACGTTGGTCTCACTCCTGGGTCGCTAGTGCATAGCTCTGTTCGCCAGCAGAACGCGGGCAACCCATTCGACACGACGAAGGGATTCCTCCAGCGTCATCATCCCGGCCAGCACTCCGGCTAGCGAGCTGCTCAGCGCAGCGTTGAGTCCGAAGGTGATGTTGGGAACATCCTCCGGCGCAGCACCTTCCAGAAGCCTGTTGAACATCTCGGTATTCGTGCGATTCATCTGCTCGACGGTGGCTCTGGCTTGGGGATCGGAGGACGTCGTCGTCTGAAACATCAGCGCGGTCATATTCGGATTGCGGTGAAATGCCCGCTGGGCGCGTCGGAGGTAGTCGAGAATGCCGGGTAGCGGGTCCTGGTTGGCGCGGCCGGCGCGCGAGGCAATGATCCGGCGGGTCAGTCGGCTCTGCCAATCCTCGAGCGCCGCGGCGAGGAGATACTCCTTGGAGTTGAAGTAGCGGTACACCGTGCCCAGCGCTACGCCTGAGCGCTTGGACACGTCACGCATCTGCACCGCATCGGCGCCAACCTCGGCAATCAGATCGATGACCGCTTCGATGATCGTGGCTCGCCGGATGAGCTGGCGGGTGGTCATATCCGTCAGCGGAACGACGGCGCTATCAGGCCGTTGGACGGGAGTGACGGGAGTGTTGACGGTGCCACCTCCGGGTCGGCCTGACGACGGAATAGAACGTACTTCTCATCAGCGGTCTGAAAGCTGACGCGTCCGGCAACGTTATCGCAGCTCAAGTCGTTATTCAATCTTGACTTTGGTAGAACAGTGTTTCAGTATGGACCGGCGGCATCGTTGCCAGCGGATGCCAGTGCGATCGGAGGACGTCATGCCCGGACCGGCAGGTCTACCGGTGATCGACACGATGATCGGATTTCCGCACGAGGGTTCCGCCCAGTACGACTTCATTCGCAAACAGACCAAGGACCGTGAATCCAAAGAGGATTTCGACTTCCCCGTCGAGTACATGTTCAAGGACGTCCCGCAGGGCCTGCCGACCGACGACCCGGTGTCGCTGGTGCTTCAGCAGATGGATCGGTTCGGCATCGAGAAGGCGATGATCGGGGTGAGCGAAGACTCCGCGAAGTCGGCACTCACGATGTTCCCGGATCGCTTCGTACCATCTGGGGCGCTCGTCGACCCCAACGACGTGATGGGTTCGGTGAACGCGATTCGCCGCGAGTACGAAGAGTTCGGGATCCGTGCGACGTCGGTGTTTCCCGCCGGGACTTTTCCGCAAGTCCCGATCGACGACCCGAAGATGTACCCGATCTATGCCACCTGCGTCGAGCTCGGCATCCCGATCTTTGTGTGCGCGGGTATCCCGGGGCCACGAGTTCCCTTTGCGTGCCAAGATGTCTCACGCATCGACGTGGTGATGTTCGACTTCCCGGACCTGGTGTTCGTCACCCGCCACGGGTGCGAACCGTGGGAGGACCTCGCGGTCAAGCTCATGTTGAAGTGGCCCAACCTGTACTACTCGACGTCGGCGTTCGCGCCCAAGTACTACCCGAAGGCCATCATCGACTACGCGAACTCCCGAGGCGCGGACAAAATCCTCTACGCCGGCTATTTTCCGATGGGCCTCTCTTTGGAGCGGATCTTCAGCGACCTGCCCAATGTCCCGCTGAAGGATGATGTCTGGCCGAAGTTCCTGTACGGCAACGCCGCCCGTATCCTCGGGCTGGAAGGCTGAGGATCGATGACGCTGGCGATCACTGCCGAGCAGGACCAACTCGTCGACGCCGTTCGCCGTTTTGCCGCCCGCTACGCGCCCACCGACCAGACCCGCGCCGCGTTCGGATCGATCTCGGCCGGCGAAATACCCTCGTGGTGGCAGGAATTCGTCGGTAACGGCTTTCACGCGGTGCACCTTCCGGGCCATGCCGGCGGCCAGGACGGGACCCTGGCCGACACCGCATGTGTGGTCGAAGCGGCTGCGGCGGCGCTGCTACCCGGTCCGGTGCTGAGCACGGTCACGGCAAGCGCGGTGGCAAATCTCGCCGATGCCTCCGTCAAGCCGCTGCTGGCTGATCTGGCTGCCGGGGCGACCGCGGTGCTCGTGCTGCCCGAGCACTGCGACATCCGCGCCGTCTCCGAGGGAAGCTCATGGCGACTCAACGGAGCATCGGAGTCGGTGCTGGGAATCTGTGCGGCACAACGCATTCTGCTTCCGGCCCGTGCCGCGGATGGCGGCCTGCGATGGTTTGTGGTCGCTCCCGGACCAGGCGTGACGATCGAATCGCGGCAGGGCACCGACCTGTGCACCGACGTAGGTGTCGCCGAGCTCGCCGACCACATCGTGCCGGAGAGCGCGGAGATATCCGGCATACCCCTGGAGCGGGCGCGTTGCCTGGTGGTGGGCCTCGCCGCGTGTGCGGCCGCCGGAGCGGTGCGCCGCTGCGCTGACGCCGCCATCGACTACATCCGTACGCGCGAGCAGTTCGGCAAGCCAGTCGGTTCTTTTCAGGCGCTGCAACACAAAGCGGCGACCCTGCTGGTCGCGTCTGAACTTGCTGCGTCGGCGGCCTGGGATGCAGTCCGCGCCGAAAGCGAGTCCATCGAGCAGCATCAACTCGCGGCGGCCTCGGCGGCGGTGATGGCGCTGGGCACCGCCCCCGACCTGGTGCTCGACGCGCTGCTGATGTTCGGCGCCATCGGCTACACCTGGGAGCACGACACCCACCTCTACTGGCGGCGCGTCACCAGCTTGTCCGCGTCATTGGGTCCGATGACCCGCTGGACACGGAAGGCCGGCGAGTTGGCCTGCAGCGTCAAGCGCTCCACGACAGTCAACCTGGGCGACGTCGAATCCGAATTCCGGGCCAGGGTGGCAGCCACCCTGGATGAGGCGCTGACGGTGTCCAACGATCACTATTCCGGCGACGTCAGAACCCCGGGCCTGGCCACTGGACCGCAACGTGACCTGCTCGCGCGGCACGGACTGGTGGCGCCAAATCTGCCCGCGCCGTGGGGTGTTGGCGCCTCCGCGGTTCAGCAGGTGATCATCGCTGACGAGTTCGGCAGGCGGCCCGAGTTGATCCGACCGTCGCTCGGCATCGCGGAGTGGATCCTCCCGACAATTCTCAGCAGCGGAACCGACCTGCAACGCGAGCGATTCGCCGACCCGATCCTGCGTGGTGTGCAGCCCTGGTGCCAGCTCTTCAGCGAACCCGGCGCCGGATCCGATCTGGCGTCGTTGTCCACCCGGGCCGCCAAGGTCGACGGCGGATGGCTGATCAACGGACACAAGATCTGGACATCGATGGCGCACCAGGCGGAGTTCGGAGCATTGCTGGCCCGAACGGATCCGGAAGCGAAGAAGCACCGCGGCATCGGCTATTTCCTCATCGACATGGCGTCGCCCGGTATCGAGGTCTCGCCGATCAAACAAGCCAGCGGACGCTTCGAGTTCAACGAGGTCTTTCTCACCGATGTGTTCGTGCCCGACGAGATGCTCGTCGGGAAACCCGACGAAGGGTGGAGCCTCGCGGTCTCGACGATGGCTGTCGAACGGACGGCTATCGGAAATTACGTCACTATCGACCGGACCGCCGCACTTCGCACGGTGGCCGACATTGCCGGCCCCGAGCAGGATGCGGCACTGCGGGCGTTGGGTGACGTCGAGGCCTACAGCACCGCGATCAAAGCCCTGGTGCTGCGCGAAACGCTCCGACTGGTGGAAGGGCAGGGGCCCGGGCCGACCTCCAGCATCGCCAAGTACGCCATGGTCACGCTTTTGCGCCGGGCATGGACCGCAACGCTTGGCCTGACCGGTCGCGTCGCGATGTTGGAGAAGTCCGAACCGGCAGTCGTCAAGCCGTATTTCGACTCACCTGCCGAGCTCATCGGCGGGGGCACGCCGGAGATTCAGTTGACGGTCATCGCGTCGATGGTCCTTGGCTTGCCGCGGAATTGATCGCCACGTCGTCACAGAAAGGACACTCGCCGCGATGACCACACAGCTTCCGTTCACGTTCTTCGACTGCGACAACCACTATTACGAAGCCCTCGACGCGTTCACCCGCTACATCGACCCGCAGTACAAGAAGCGTGCGATTCAGTGGGCGCAACTGGACGGCAGGCAGCGTCTTCTCGTCGGCGGCAGAGTCAACAGGTTCATTCCGAATCCGACGTTCGACCCGGTGGGTAAGCCTGGCGCGCTCGACGAATACTTCCGCGGCCGAAACCCCAAAGGTGCCGACCTGAATGCGCTTTTCGGCGAGTTGGAGCCGATACCGGCGGCGTATCGGGATCGCGACGCGCGCCTGGCGATGATGGACGAACAGGGCATGGCGGGTTGCATCCTGTTGCCTACCCTCGGAGTAGGGATGGAACAGGCACTGTTGCCTGACTTCGACGCTACGGTCGCGACGTTCCGGGCGTTCAATCGCTGGATGGACGAGGACTGGGGATTCGCCTACCAGGAAAGGATATTCGGCGCCCCCTACATCACCTTGTGCAAGCCGGACGAGGCCGTTCGCGAGCTCGAATGGGCCCTGGAGCGGGATGCCCGCTTCATCGTCATGATCCCCGGACCGATCACGACGGATGTCGGTATGCGTGCGCCTGGCGACCCCATGTTCGACGCTTTCTGGCAGCTGGCAAACGATTCAGGTGTCACCGTGTGCTACCACTCGGGCGAGACGTATTACTCCAAGTTCATGCCGGCCTGGGGCGAATCGGACTACATGATGTCGTTCCAGGCGCTGCTCGGTTTCCGCAGTTTGTTTTCCGGGGACGCCATTCAGGACACCTTCGCCAACCACTTGCACAAAGGTCTTTTCCTGCGGTTCCCCAATCTGCGGATGGCGTGCATCGAGAGCGGCTCGACCTGGGTGTTCCACCTCTTCGAAAAGCTGACCAAGTCCTACGGCCAGATCCCGCAGATCTATCAGGAAGACCCACGGGAGACCTTCAAGCGGCACGTCTGGGTGTCGCCGTTCTACGAAGACGAACTGGCGAGCCTGCTGAAACTGTTGGGCGACAAGCAGATCATCATGGGCTCGGACTTTCCCCACGTCGAGGGTCTGGCCGAGCCCGCGTCCTACATCAAGGACTTGGAGAACTTCGACTACACCCCCGATCAGTGCCGCACTGTCATGCGCGACAACGGACTGCGGCTCTCGATCCGTCGGCCGGTGTGAAGGCCACCAAGTCCAACGTGGTCGCCATGCTGCTCGAGGTTGGCGAGGAGAACGCTGCTGTCTTGCTAGCACGCTCCGCGTTACCAGACGAGCTCGACCTCGACAGCGATCTCGACGCCCTGCTCGCATTCGGACTGGACCGCGACCAGGTCGACGAAGTGGCGCGGTTGACGATCGGCGCGGTCGAGCCCGACAACGACAACGTCCGCCGTCAGCGTGGCGAGATGGAAAAGACCATCTCGCAGCGGTGCGCCGATCTCGTCGACCAATGGACAACCTAGGGAAGCGTCATGACGAAACCGCAACTCCTGCAAGGGTTCGACTTCACCAACCCCGACGTATACGCCGTGCGGCTGCCTACCGAGGAGCTGCGCCAGCTACGACACGCGTCCCCGGTGTGGTGGAACGAGCAGCCGCCTGGCGTCGGCGGTTTCAGCGACGGCGGGTACTGGGTGGTCAGCAGGCACCGCGACGTCCGAGAGGTATCGCGGCGCAGCGATGTGTTCTCCAGCGCCGAAAACTGCATCGTCCCGCGTTACGTCGACGAGGAGACGGCACGCGGGCAGATCGAGGCCGGTCGATTCTCGATCATCAACATGGATGCGCCGCAGCACGATCGGATGCGCAAGATCGTCTCGCGCGGGTTCACGCCACGCGCAGTGGATCGTCTGCGTGCGGATCTGACGCAGCGAGCTCGCAGCATCGTGGCTGATGCATTGAATTCTGGAACAGGGGATTTCGTCGCGCAGGTGGCCAGCGAACTGCCGCTGCAATTGATCGCTGGTCTACTCGGGGTCCCGTTCGAAGATCGCTCGAAGCTGTTCCACTGGACCAACGAGATGGTCGGCGACGAGGACCCCGAATTCGCCGAGTCCGAAGCGCTGGCGTCGGCCGGTGAATTGATGTTCTACGGCATGCAACTGGCCGCGCACAAGGCTGAGCATCCCGGCGAGGACATCGTCACTCAGCTGATCACCGCCGATGTCGACGGCCACAAGCTCACCGATGAAGAGTTCGGCTTGTTCATGGTGACCTTGACGGTCGCCGGCAACGAGACGACCCGCAATTCGATCACTCAGGGCATGATGGCGTTCCTTGGCAGTCCGGGCCAGTGGGAGCTCTTCAAAGAGCAACGCCCGGTGACCGCCGTCGACGAGATCATTCGCTGGGCAACACCGATCACAGCTTTTCAGCGCACCGCAGTGCGCGATATCGAACTCGGCGGCGTCCCGATCAAGCAAGGTCAGCGGCTTGCGCTGTTCTACCGCTCGGCTAACTTCGACGAGGACGTGTTCGAGGATCCGTTCTCATTCAATGTGCTGCGGGATCCTAACCCGCACTTGAGCTTCGGCGGCACCGGCGCCCACTACTGCCTGGGGGCCAACCTTGCCAGAATGACGGTGGGCGTAATGTTCGACGCGATCGCCGACGTCACGCCCGACATCACCGCGCTCGCCGCTCCCGAGCGGTTGCGGTCGGGCTGGCTCAACGGCATCAAGCACTGGCGGGTTGACTACTCCGGCGCCTGAAGCGATACTCGCCCTCTGTTTCTCCTGCGTGAAGATTCCGAGTCAACCATGTTTCATGGCGACTCTACTTGCGGCGCAGCACTTTTGGTGAACTCTATACCGCTGTCTCCGGTGGCGCTTTCGGAATTTGTGGCCGATAGTCGTATGAGGTGTGAACTGTTAGGTGTTGGCGGAGGTTGGAGGGGTTATGTCTGTCACTATCGACCCCGTCGGTCAGCTGAAAAGTCAACCCGCTGCTGCGCAAAAGGGTGAAACCTTTCAATTCCATCGCGAAATCATCGTCTGCGGTGACGACCCGCTGGCGAACACCATCATCGACGAGCTGCGGGGCGCCGGCGCCCGGATCATCCGGATCAACTCGGCCGCCGATCTGCTGGGCGCCGGGGTGCATCGTGCGCGGGCCGTGGTCTGCGCCGGGCCCAATGATGCGGTGAATCTCGAAATCGCGCTACTGGCGCGGCGATTCAGTCCCAATGTGCGCGTGGTAGCACGTCTGGCGGACAATGTGCTGCGCGAGGCGGTGGAGGCGGTCAGCGGACCCGGCGCGATCTTGAATGTCGCCGACCTCGCGGCGCCGTCGATTATCGAGGCCGTCCTGTCACGTAACGCGCACCAGTTCTCCACCGCTGGTGTCGATTTCGTTGTCTGGGGGTCTGAGGCGTCGAAGGATGGCTCGCTGCGCGAGCTCTATAAAGACCTGGCGCCGGTGGCGGTGGTCCACGGTAAGAATTCGCCTACCCCCGGCGAGGTGGTGCCGTGTCCCGGGCGTGACCTGCGCGTCTTCAAGGGCGACTGGACTTCGATGATCGGCCCGAAGGACGAGATGGAAGCCCGCGGAATCTCGGTGCCGCCCTCGACCGCAACCCGCTCCCGCCAGTCCAGGGTGCGACGCGCCATCGATTCCGTGCGCGCGATGCGCGAAGACGTGAACCCGATATTTTTTCCATCGTTGATATTCACGCTAATTTTCACGGTCGGTGCGGCAGCCGTGTTGCATTTCACCTTCCTGAACCCCCAGATGTCGTGGCTCGATTCCTTGTACTTCATGTCCGAGATAATCACCACCGTCGGCTTCGGCGATTTCGGTTTCGCGCAACAATCACCTTGGCTGCGGATATTTGCTATCGCGTTGATGTTCGGCGGTGTGACCATTACCTCGATCCTCATTGCGCTCTTCTCGGACATCCTGTTGTCGCGCCGCTTCGTACACCTGGCAGGCGCCCGACGGGCACGCCATATGCGCGACCACATCATCGTCGTCGGCCTGGGATCGACTGGCATCCGCGTCGTCAGTGATCTCGTCGCGGCTGGCTACGACGTCGTCGTGATCGAGCAAGACGAGAACAACCGCCTGCTGTCCACCGTGGCCAAACTCGACGTCCCGGTGATCTTCGGCGACTCGACGATGCGCGCGACGCTGGAATCTGCGCGCGTCGATCGCGCCCGCGGAGTAGCGGTGATGACGCAGTCCGACATGGAGAACATCCGGACCGGCATCGTCTTGCTCAAAATCCTGGGGTCCGATACCAAGGCGCCGATTGTGATGCGTGTGCAAGGCCGTGCGTTGAGCGCCGCGGTGAGTCAGCAGTTCGGTTTCGAGAACGTCCGGTCGGTCGTGGATCTGGCTGCACCGTGGTTCATCGGCGCGGCCATGGGTTTGAAGGTGCTGGGAACATTCTGGGTCGGACAACGATCCTTCATGGTCGGCGCAATGCTGGTGGCGGAGGGCAGCGAGCTCGACGGACTGCAGATGATGCAAATGTCCACCCAGACGCGCGTTATCGCGATCATCCGCCCAGAAGGACCGGTGAGGTTGCGCCCGCGCCGCGACGCTCAATTGCAAGCCGGCGACACCGTCTATCTCATCGGCCCGTATCGCGAACTGATCGCGACACTACGCAAGGGGCAACCGCCTCCGATGACCGCGATCAACGGTGACGCCGCGATAGCGCTTGCGGCCGCACGTGGCCCGCAACGGCCCGAGGCGCGGCGACCGCGGTGGGCGCCGGATCCCGTCGAATAGGAGCAGATGTGGCCTAACGCTCAGGCCGCTTGAATGCGGGGCGCCTGGGTGACGGTCACACTTCGGAAATGTTCGATGCTGTCTTCGTCCGTCAAATCTCGAACGACTTCGGCCAATTTGGTCCGCACGTCACTGGGTGACGAGTACCGCGTAATCGCACGCGCGCCGTCATCGAACTCAATGGTTACTAGGTAGCTGCTCATAATGAGCCTCCTGATGCCGATGGGGTGATTCAACGCTAACCCGGAACCTTCGGTGCCACCCTTTGACCAGCTGTGAACCCGCTGTACGTTCTGTCGACGTCGGTTACCTCCGCCAGAGCGAACCGAGCTGTCACCGCCACCCACCCGCACAGGCTCGTCGAGGGCAACACGTGGCACGACCAGTTCTGGGGCGACTGCCATTGCGGACGATGCCCCGGGGACGGCGAGAACATGCTCGGCGTCGTCTTGATGGAATTGCGCGACACGTTGCGTTAGCTGGCCTATACGTCGTAGTAGAGCGCGAACTCGTACGGGGTGGGATGCAGGTTGTACGGCGCAAGCTCGTAGTCGCGTTTGTAGTTGATCCACGTCGCGATCAAGTCGGGCGTGAAAACGCCACCCTCAGTGAGGTATTCGTGATCCTCTTCCAGCCGGTCGATCACCGCGGACAGCTGGGTGGGAGCCTGCGGGATGTCCGCGGCCTCTTCCGGCGGCAAGTCATAGAGATCCTTGTCAACCGGCGGAGGCGGTTCGATCTTGTTCTTGATGCCGTCCAGGCCGGCCATCAACATGGCAGAAAACGAGAGATACGGGTTGCCCGACGCGTCCGGACATCGGAATTCCAGTCGCTTCGCTTTGGGGTTGCTGCCGGTGATCGGGATACGCACGCAGGCCGACCTGTTGCGCTGGCTGTAGACCAGGTTGATCGGCGCCTCATACCCGGGAACCAGACGCTTGTAGGAGTTCACCGTGGGATTGGTGAAGGCCAGCAGCGACGGGGCGTGATACAGCAGCCCGCCGATGTAATGCCGCGCCATGTCTGACAGTCCGGCGTATCCGGCGTCGTCGTAGAACAGTGGGACGCCGTCCCTCCACAGCGACTGGTGACAATGCATACCGGAGCCGTTATCGCCGAACAGCGGCTTGGGCATGAACGTGACGGATTTGCCTGCCTGCCAAGCGGTCTGCTTGGCGATGTACTTGAACATCTGATGGTCGTCGGCCGCGTGCAGCAGCGTGTTGAACTTGTAATTGATCTCTGCCTGGCCGCCACTGCCGACTTCGTGGTGACCCTTCTCCAGGGAAAAACCGGCATTCGTCAGGTGGGTGAGCATGACGTCGCGCAGGTCGACGTAATGGTCGGCGGGGGCGACCGGGAAATAGCCACCCTTGGGCCGGACCTTGTGGCCCAGGTTGGGGCTGCCGTCTGGCTCGCTCGTCGCTCCGGTGTTCCACCACCCGGATGTCGCGTCCACCTTGTAGAAGGATTCATTGGTGCGCGAGTCGAAGCTGACCGAGTCGAAAATGTAGAACTCGGCTTCCGGGCCGAAGTAGGCGGTGTCCGCGACGCCGGTGCTGATCAGGTAGTTCTCCGCTTTGCGGGCGACGTTGCGCGGGTCCCGCGAGTACAACTCGAGGGTGAACGGGTCATGCACGGAGAAGTTCACGATCAACGTTCTGGCAGCACGAAACGGGTCGATGGTCGCGGTTTCCGGGTCGGGAAGCAGCAGCATGTCGGACTCGTGGATGGACTGAAACCCGCGAATCGAGGAGCCGTCGAACGCCAGTCCCTCCTCGAATACGGTCTCGTCGAAGGCATAGATCGGAATGGTGAAGTGCTGCATCGTGCCCGGCAGATCGCAGAAGCGAACGTCGACGTACTCGATCTGTTCGTCCTTGGCGAGCTTGAAGATGTCGTCGGACGTCTTGTCTGACACGGAATACCCCTTTTGCTTGGCGCAACCGCGCCGTCGCGGCGTGTCACAATTCACGCACGTCGCGGCGCTTTCCGCATCCGGGGCGAGCATTCCGCCGACAGTTGCTAGGTCCTCAGATCTTTCCTGGGGGTGTCGGCGGTGACGCCGCCGTCGACGACGAACTCCGAACCGGTGGAATACGACGATTCGTCGCTGGCCAAATAGAGGACGAGATTGGATACCTCGATCGGCTCAGCGGGACGACCGAGCGGCGCGGCGACGATGTCGTCGGGGAAATGAGCGGTCATGGGTGTGCGGACCAGGCCGGGATGCACCGAGTTGACCCGGATGTTGTAGCGCCCCAGTTCGATGGCGGTGGATTTGGTCAATCCGCGAACTGCCCACTTCGAAGCGACGTAGGCGTGTGCGAACGGTGCGCCCCGCAAGCCCTCGATCGATGAGATGTTGATGATCGAACCCTTGCCGGAGCGGATCATTTCATCGACGACAGCTTGGGTGCCCAGGAAAGTGCCGGTCAGATTGACGTCAAGGGTGTGGCGCCAGCGTTCGAGTTCGAACTTGCGCACGGTCTTGCGGCCCGCGACTCCGGCGTTGTTGACCAGGATGTCGAGTCGCCCGAACCTTCGGACCGCTTCGTCGACCGCGAAAGCCCACTGCTCCGGTTGGGTGACGTCGAGATGCAGGTAATGTGCATTGTCGCCGAGTTCGGTTGCGACGGAATGACCTTCGTCGTCAAGGACGTCGCCGATCACGACCTTGGCGCCTTCGCTGAGCAATAGCCGCGCGTGTTCAGCACCCATGCCACGGGCACCGCCCGTGATCAGCGCGACTTTTCCATCGACTCGTCCCACCGGAGATCTCCCTCTGCATCGAGATGGCCGAGGAGTCACGGCCATGATGGGAGAGGCTAGGCGAGCGCCCGGCTCAACCGCCGTAAGTCGGCCCTTGGACCCCGTCTTTGTAGTCCACGCATTTCTTCGTCGCGCCGGTGCCGGTGCAGCACTCCTCGAACAGACTCGGGTCTTGCCCGAAATGCGCGCTCACCTCGCTCTTGGTGTACTCACCACCTGCGCTCTTGCAGGAATCCTCAACGGCCGTCTGCGCATGAGCGAAGGGTGCGGCCAGGATCATCGCCGCAGCCGGGAGGGCAAAAGCGGCGACAGGAACGGTGAAAACCGGGCGTCTCATGAACTCTCCGTAGCTCTGGGTGTTGCGCCAGTTTACCGACTGCACCCGTTCAGACCGCTGAGTGCGACGTGGCTATGGTCTCGATCGTCGAGGAGAGGGTCTGCGGCGAGTAATACCGGCCGGCCCGGACGACGCCGGCGACGTCGTGCAGCTTGGCCACGTCCTGGGTGGGGTCGCCGGACAGCAGCACGATATCGGCGTCTTTGCCGACGTCCACGGTGCCCATGGTGTCGGTTCTGCCGAGGAACTCGGCGGCGTTGATGGTGGCCATCTGCAAGATCCGCAGCGGTGTCAGCCCGGCAGCGGCGAGCTGGTCGAACTCCTGGTGCAACGCGAATCCAGGTATCTCCCAACCGGATCCACTGACATCGCTGCCGGCAATCATCTTGACGCCCTCCTCGTCGAAGATGCGCACCATCTGCAGCAACCGGCCATAGTGACGGCGATAGATGGTGCGCACCGCCTCGGGGCGTGCAGCGAATTTGTTGGCAGCCTTGCGCCAGCTCTTGAGGGTCGACTTGGAGGCGAACCGGTTGTTCGGGTCGTGGTGATAGGTCGAGTCGTCGCAGAACTGTTGGGTGCGGTTGCGAATCAGCGTCGGGCATTGCCACGTCTGATCGGCCGCGAAAACCCTGGCCAGCTCGCGGGCCTTACCGTCGTTGAACGAATTGCCGGCGTCGGCGATCAGCGCGGCATCTTCGTCTTTGGCCAGCAGCAGGGGATTGATCACCACCCTGGCCATCACGCGCGACATCAGCATCTCCATCAGCCGTTCGGCGAACGGCAGCCGCGGCACGCTGGGGAACTTCAGCGCGGGGCGGTCAGCGACCGCGCGCTCGATGGCCTCCTGATGGTCACAGCAGGCCGCGACGATGCCCACCCCAGGGCCGAGATGCTCGATCGATCGCATCCTGCCGTCCGAGGCGGCCCGGACGTCGATCCCGACCGGCAGATGCCCGACGGTGGTCAATCCCAGTCGGGCGGCCTCGGCCTGCAGCGCAAAAAACACCTGCGGCGTCACTGAGGCGACCTTGATGAAATCGGCGCCGGCCTCTGCCTGCTGCCGAACAGATTGCAGCGCAACGTCTTCGCTGCCCGCGTTGAAGGGAAGCAGCACGTCGCCGGGCGTCGATAACAGTGCCGGACCGTCGACGGGTAGCCGCAGCCTTCCGTCGCTGCGGTCGTTGAGCAACGTGGAAGATCCGCCCATCTGCCGGAACCCGGTGACACCGCAAGCAAGCATCAACCGCAGCGCCGGCCCGGCGTCGTGTCGACCCGCCAGCGGATGGGCGTGCATGTCGCAGAATCCAGGCACCGCATAGGTTCCGCGCGCGTCGACGACCGCGACCCGGTCGGGATGATCGTCGGTGCTCGGCGTGATCGAGGCGATCCGGCCGCCGTCGATGGTGATGTCCACGCCCCGGCGGGCGCTGCCGTCACGGACGTCGATGACGGTGGTGTCGTGCAAAATCGTGCGCTCGACGGTCATCCCTCGATTGTGCCGTCGCCCGCGGGTCGGTCAGTTCGGCGGCGTCGGTGTCATCGACCCGATCGAGTAGGTTTCGTGGCCCGTCGGGTAGCCGCCGCCATTGGTGGCGATGTGCACGTGGTCGTAGTGGTTGGCGGTTTCGTTGCCGAGGTTGGCCGTCCAGCTCGGCTTGCCCAGGCCGGGGTAGATCTTCTGCCGCCAGATCACGTGGTCGATTCCCCACCGTTTGGCGTTGGCCAGCGCATACCCGGCGATCTGGTCGCCGAGCTCGATGCCGTCGGGGGAGTTGTGGTTGGGGATCATCACGTCGATTGCCAGCCCGTTGGGATGCCACCGCAACGCGTCCTGGCGGTAGCCCCCGATGGTGGTGATCTGGGGAAACAGCAAGCTGATGGCGCGGGCCGCCCAGATGGTCTTGACCTGCAAGCCGTTTTCGGGCGCGACGCCGGCCGGCAACGCAAAGGTGAAACTCTGAGCGGCGGCGGGCGCACCGGCCGTCAACGACTTCAGTTCGGCGGGGCTGGCCATCCGCAGCGGCGCGGCCGGCGGTGGTGCCGACGGGACGGGAGGCGCGGGTTGGGTATGTGCCACCGGGCTTGCGCTGGGGGTGCTCGCCGTCGCCGTGTTGCCGCAGCAGGGCGACTCGGTGCTTTGCGCGTAGAGCATGCCTGCAGAAACAGCGATCGTCGCTCCGAACGCCAACCAGCGGCCCCGACAGTTGGTTGCCCGGCTACTGCTCACGAACAGCACATTAACGCCAGGTCAGGCGTTGTGTGTCAATTTCGGGCAGGTTTTAGTGGTCTGCCAGATCAGTAGATCACCGGCGAGAATGCGGCCGAGTTGCCGGTGCCCTGGCAACTCACGTCGACGGCATAATGTCCGCCGAGTTGCTGGAAGATGATGGTGATCGGCGGCGAAGGATTCGGGCCGGTGACGACCGTCTGCTTGGTGTAGGGAAGTGCCGGCGTGCCCTGCACCCCCACTGCGTGGTACTGGCAGACTTCGGTGGCGAATGGGGGGTTTCGGAGATCGGTGACCGTCGCGAAGATGGCACCGCCGCCCTCGCCGTAGTTGACCTGCATGCTGTTGTCGCTGTTGTAGAAGTACGACGGCTCGATCGCCTGCGCCGTTCCGGTACTGGCGACCAGCGCGGCTATCGCCGTCACGCCTATCGCGCAAGCTTTCCGGATGATTCTCATGGCGTGCCCCTGCTTCCCGTCGAATGTGGCTGACGCATCGTCCAGCCATTCTGCCGCGTATCGCGATCGTGTACCCGCTTATCAGCGGTCCATTCGTGGCCTGTCCACGGCCTTGCACGCTACGCGTCCATGGGCCTTGACGGGCTGAGTACGGGGCTGCTACACATGGCGTGCGCCCCGAATTGGGCGATCGCCCAAAAATTTGCACGGAGGCTTCGGATGGGCCAGCTACCTGAGACCGGCGTCTACTACGACCCATACGACACCGGGATCAACACCAACCCGTATCCGACGTTCGCGCGGCTGCGCGAGGAAGCGCCGGTCTATTACAACCAGCAGTACGACTTCTGGGCGATCTCGCGGCATTCCGATGTCGAACAGGCGCTGGCGAACTGGCAGGTCTTCTCCAGTCGACGCAGCGACATCCTCGAGTTGGTGAAGTCGAAGTTCGACATGCCCCGCGGCGTGATGATGTTTCAGGATCCGCCCGAGCATTCCCTGCTGCGCGGCCTGATGTCCCGGGTGTTCACCCCACGGCGGATGGCCGCCATCGAGGAACAGATTCGCCAGTACTGCGTGCGATGCCTGGACCCGCTCGTCGGATCCGGTGGATTCGACATCATCGCCGAGCTGGCGTCGATGATGCCGATGCGGGTGATCGGGATGTTGCTGGGAATCCCTGAATCCGAACAGATCTCGGTCCGTGATGCCAACGACGCCAACCTGCGTACCAAGCCCGGTGCCCCACTCAAGGTCGCCAATGCCGATTCCATCGCCGACGGACGGATCTACGCCGACTACGTCGAGTGGCGGTCGAAGAACCCGTCCGACGACTTGATGACCACGCTGCTCGACGTCGAATTCGATGACGAGCACGGAGTGCACCGGAAGCTGACGCGCAAGGAAGTGCTGCATTACACGCAGGTGGTCGCGGGTGCGGGTAACGAGACGACGGGCCGCCTGATCGGCTGGCTGGCCAAGGTTCTCGCCGAGCATCCCGACCAGCGCCGCGAAGTCGAACAGGATCGCTCGCTGCTGAACCGGACCATTGACGAGACGCTGCGTTTCGAGCCGACAGGCCCCCACGTAGCTCGTTGGATGGCAGCCGATTTCGAGCTCTACGGCACCACCATCCCGGCAGGTAGCGCGATGTTGCTGTTGTTCGGCGCCGCCAACCGGGACCCGCGCCGCTACACCGACCCGGACAGCTTCAACATCCACCGCGACAACATTTCGCACATCACCTTCGGTAAAGGTGTGCACTATTGCCTAGGCGCCAACCTGGCCCGGTTGGAGGGCCGCGTCGCGCTCGACGAGATCCTCAACCGCTGGCCGGAGTGGGATATCGATTACGACACTGCGCAACTCGCGTCGACGTCGACCGTGCGCGGCTGGGAGAAGCTGCGGATCTTGCCGGCCTAGCAAAGGGCGACTAGCTGGTCTGCGCGGCGCGGCTCTGTCGCGTCTTCGGTTGTGGCATCTCGAATTTGTCCAGGAATCGATGCACCAGCGCGACGGCCTCGTCGTGGCCGCCGGCGGTGCCGAGCCCCTCCTCGAGGATCAGCGTGCGCCCGATCGCGGCGATGATCACGGCCAGCGCGGCCGGCGGGAAATCGTCGGTGTCGAGGTCGTGCTCGCGGACGATGAAGTTCAGTGCGGTGATCTGCTGTTCACGCCAGCGTTCGGACCAGGCCGCGATCTCCGCGCGGATCTCCTTGCGGTGGTTGGCAAGCCCCATGAACTCCAGCAGCAGTCGAGTGTCTTTGGGTGCGGTGAGGGTGTCCCAGAATGCGTGCAGCGGCCGGTCGGAGGCCAGCGCCTTCTGTTGTCGGTCGAGGTAGATCGTCGCGCCGATCCGGAAAACGGCCAGGTACAGCTCGTCCATGGTGGGGAAGTAGTAATGCACGAGCGCCGGCTTGACCCCGGCCTGGGCGGCGACCCGGCGCGAGGTCGCCGCGGCGTAACCCTCCTCGACCATGACCTGACTCGTCGCGGCGATCAACAACTCGCGGGTGCTGGAGTCGCGTGCTTTGGGCCGGGTGGATGCGGTCACGTTGGGAGTCTTATCACACCGCGGGTTCGGCGACCATGTCGAAAAAGGCGGCACCCGAGTCCGGGATGCGGTTCTGCTTGAACACGTTGACGGCGTAGGAGACCAAGATGAATGAGTAGAGCATGTGCAGCAGTGTCGTGGCGTCGTCGGGCAGATCGTCGATGTCGAGGCCGTTGAGGTGACCGATGGCCTCCTCCGCCCGGGGCGCCAGCGCGTCGTAAAACCTGACCAGCTCGTGGAAAGGCTTCGAGAGACGAGCGTCGTAGCGCTGTGCCCGGGTCGGGAGCGCCCAGTCGGCGACAAACGGCTCGAGGTCGGAAAACGCTTGCGGGAGCGCCGACATCACGACTCCTTCGCAGACTGGTAGGCGCCGACGGTGTCACGGATCACGGTGTGGAACTGGCGGATCAGCAGTTCCTGATCGCTGAGGTGAAAGGTGTTCTGCGCGCGCGTCTTGAGGGCGGAATGCGTGGCCTCGATGGTGTTGACGTCCTGCATGGCGAACTCGATCGTGCTGTCCACCACCAACTCCTGCGCCAGGCGATCCGACGCGTTCGCCGGCGGCACGAAGTACAGGTCGATCTCATAGATGTGCGAGTCGACTGTCTCCGGCCAGTAGGTGTAGGTGATGTAGTAGTTGCGCGCCCAGAGTTGGATCGAGATGTTCGGGAAGACCCAGAACTGGTCGTTGCCCCAGGAGGCGATCTCGCCGCGGTTCAGGTACTCAGCGGACTCGTCGACACCGATGTCTGGAATGTCGTCGGGTCCGAAAAGGCCTGCGCGGAAAAGCTTGTAGACCCAACGCTGGTCCTGACGGGCCGGTCCTGCGGTGCCGTGTTCGCGGACCGGCAGCGGTGGCGGCCCGGGAACCGACGTCAACATGTGCGGACGGAACAAGTCATAGTGATAGGAGTCGACCGGCGGCACCATCAGTTCGGCCTTGGCGACGTCCGGATCGATGAAGCGACCGTGCACGTAGGGCGGGTGGTACCACTCGCAGACCGAGTCGACAGCGAGCTTCCAGTTGCCGTTGATCCGGGTGGAGAACCCGTAATGCTGGGTCATCTTCTCGAAGGGGTAGCCCTCGATGAAAAGCAGAACGTCGCCGAGGAATTCGCGCAGCGGCGCCGGATCGTCGGCGAGGTTGACAAAAATGAAGCCTGCCCATACCGCGCAGTGCACCGGCGGCATCCGGAGTTTGCTCTTGTCCAGGTCGAAGAACTCGCCCTCGTTGGTGATGTGATTGACCTTGCCGTCCAAGCCATATCGCCACCCGTGATACTTGCACGAGAACGCACGGCAGCTTCCCGACGATTCCTCGCCGGGGTGTTCCTGCCAGACGACCTTGTTGCCACGGTGGGCGCAGACGTTGTGGAACGCATGCACCGCGTCGTCGAGGTCGCGGGCGATCACGATCGAGGCCAGCCGGCCGGGCAGGTCGCGGGTGAAGTACGACCCCTTGCGTGGTAGCCGTTCGATTCGACCGACGCACAGCCAGTGTCGCTTGAACACCGCCTCGCGCTCGTCGGCGAAGAACTCCGGTGAAATGGAGTCTTCGTAGTTGACCGGCGCCGTACCGAGTTCGGGATAATCGGTGGTGAACTTGCCGCGTCCGGTGGACAGGCGTTCCTGGATGCCGGTCATGAGTGAGATCCTTCTGGTGCGGGCGTCCCGTTGTGCGGTGTACTCCACGGCTCGTCGTCCCAAGCCCGATCCAGCGGCGCCATCTCGCCGCCGAACGGGAAGAACACGCGCTGCGCGTAGGTTTCGCGGGCCAGCCCGTGGCCGAGCTCGTTGACGAACGCCCGCTTGAGCGGGTTGGTGAACAGTTGTCGCGTGTACCGCAGCGTCAGCGGGGGGCGCTTGACCAGTTCGCGAGCGTGTTCCCAGGCGCGGTCCAGCACCTTGTCCTTGGGCAGCACCTCGTTGACCACGCCCCACTCCTTGGCCTCCTGCGCACTGACCTTCTGACCCGTGAGTAGGAAGTAGCGCGCGCGGTTGTGCCCGGCGAGCACACTCCAGATCACGTGCTGACCGTCCCCGGGCACCTGTCCGCGCGGGAAGTGGGAGGCGTCCTGAAAGTAGGCGTCCTCGGAGGCCAGCACGATGTCGCCCATGATCGGCACCTCGGAGTGCATGTTGCAGGGACCGTTGACCGCGCTGATCATCGGGACGTCGACGTCGAGCACATTGAAAATGAGATGGCGGGCATACCAAGCCTTCTCATCGAGCTTGTGCGTCCCACGGTCGTTGGGCATGGCCTGATAGATGGGGTGTTCGGGCGGTTCGCCGCTGGGTAGACGACCCCAATTGGCGTTGTAGTTTTCGCCCGTGCCGGTATGAATGAGCACCTTGATCTCGCGGTCGCCGGCGATATCAGCAAAGGCGTCTGACATCTCGTCGTGGGCCTTCCAGCTCCACACCAGGCTGTCGCCGTTGGTGTGGCACTGCATGAACAGGATGCCGTCGTCAGTGAGTTCGAACCTGTAGTTGGCATAGCTGTTCTGGTACTCGCTGTATCTGGTCCGCTTTGCCATTGAGGTCTCGCACTCCCGGTGGTGATGATGGATGCTGCACTATTTGAGCGATCGCCCAATAGTTAGGTGCCATGCTTACATCCTCCGCACGCAGCGGTCAAGGCTCAGCGGCCGCGTAGCCGGTCCACAACCGGCGCGAACGATTCGATCTGTGACTGTTGCACCGTGACGTAGTTGACGCCGAGCGACTCCCGTCGCGAAAACAGGATCTCCTCAATGGTTTCCAGAGAGCCGATCATCACGTTGGGGTGCTCGCGCAACACGTCGACGGGAATCTCGGTGCTCGAGGATGCCTGCGCCAACGTGGATTCGGGGTCGTCGGTGACGGCCGTGAAGTACGGCGAACTCTCGATTTCCAGCCGACTGTAGCGCTCGCCCGCCGCGGCCCGGACCACGGCTACGCGGTGCTCGGCGACGGCTTGGGGGGTCCTGCCATCGGCATCGCGTGCAACGAACGGCACGCTGGACAGGCTGACGATGTCGGCCTCGCGGCCGGCGAACGCCAGCATTCGCGGACCACCGCCGCCGATCATGATCGGCGGGTGGGGGCGCTGCACCGGCAGCGGCCGGCCGGCGTAGCCACGCACCTGAACGACCTGGCCGGCGAAGTCCAGTTGCTCGCCCTCCCAGTGCGCTTTGATGAGCGACACCACCTCGGCCAGCTTGGCGATTCGCCGGCCCGGCCGGTCGAACGTCAAACCCATTGCGTTGTATTCGGTTTCGCTCCAGCCCGCGCCGATGCCCATCTCCAGACGGCCGTCTGAGAGCACATCCAGGGTCGCTGCTTCCTTGGCCAACACGGCGGGCAGGTGATAGTCGATGCAGAAGACCCGGCAACCGATCCGCAGTGTCTCGCTGACCGCGGCCGCTGCGGCCATCGCGGCGATCGGGGCGAGATCCTGGCGGGGGGTACGCGCAATTTGCTGGGCGGGCCCCGGGCCCAGATAGTGATCGGCGAGGAAAAGCGTTGAGTAGCCGAGATCTTCGACTTTGCGGACGGTTTCGTGCCACTCGCGCCCGCCGGCTGCATTGGTCGCCTGCACGGCGAAGCGAAACGGGGGCCGGTCCATGGGCTTGACCATAAACGACGCGGGGTGATAGGCATGCAGTGTTTGGGCAGTCGCTCAGGAAAGCGGGTTGGGGAGCTTGAAAACGGCGATCGTCACCGGCGGTGCCTCAGGAATTGGTCGCGCGATCGCCGAACGCTTGCGCGCCGACGGCTTTGCAGTGGCCGTCATCGACCTGTCACCGTGCGATGACGAATTCGGCCACGTCGTCGATGTCACCGATCGCGATCAGGTGAACGCCGCGGTGGCGGCCATTCGTGAACGGCTCGGCCCAATCCTGGTGCTGGTCAACTCCGCCGGCATGACGGGTTTCCAGAAGTTCTCGGAGATCAGCTTCGCGGAATGGTCGAAGGTGATTGACGTCAACCTCAACGGCGTCTTCCACACCATCCAGGCAGTGCTACCGGACATGGTGGACGCCGGCTGGGGGCGCATCGTCAACATCTCGTCGTCCAGCACGCATTCCGGCCAGCCGTTGATGGCGCACTACGTCGCGGCCAAGTCGGCGGTCAACGGCCTGACCAAATCGTTGGCACTGGAATACGGTCCAGCCGGGATCACCGTCAATGCCGTCCCGCCGGGCTTCGTCGACACACCGATGCTGCGCGGTGCCGAGAGTAAGCACCAACTCGGCGGAAAAGTCGAAGACCACATAGCCCGCACTCCGGTGCGCCGGGTGGGCCGGCCCGAGGACATCGCCGCTGCCTGCTCGTTTTTCATCTCCGACGACGCCAGCTACATCACCGGACAGATACTCGGCGTCAACGGCGGCCGCAACACCTGAGAGGACCAGATGTATAAGAGGGATGAACTCTTCATCGACGGGAAATGGACTGCTGCGCAGGGTGATTCCGTTATCACAGTCATTTCTCCGCACAGCGGCACCGAGATCGGTCGCGCGGCGTGTGCGGGGCCTGCCGACGTCGACCGCGCCGTGCAGTCGGCTCGCGCGGCGTTCGACACCGGACCATGGCCGCGGATGCAGCCTAGCGAGCGGATTGAGGCGATCGGACGCCTCGCGGCTGTCTACAAAGAGCGTCGCGCGGACATGGCGGCGCTGATCTCCGCCGAGATCGGCGCCCCGATCAGCTTCGCCAAAATGGCGCAGGTCCGCCTGCCCCTGACGATGATGTCGGCGTTCTGCGGCATCGCCGCTGGCTATCCGTGGCAGCAGGATCGTCCGGGGTTGTACGGCAAGGACATTCGGATCATCAAGCACCCCGTCGGGGTCGTTGCCGCGATCGTGCCGTGGAACATGCCGCAGTTCCTCACGGTGGCCAAGGTGGTGCCGGCGCTGCTGGCTGGGTGCTCGGTGGTGCTCAAGCCCGCGCCCGAGTCGGTGCTTGACGCGCAGCTGCTCGCCGACCTGGTCGCCGAAGCCGACTTGCCGCCCGGGGTGCTGAACGTGGTGCCCGGCGGCCGCGACGTCGGCGAGCAGTTGGTCAGCCATGACGGCGTGGACAAGGTCTCGTTCACCGGTTCGACCGCGGCCGGGCGTCAGGTCGCGCTCGCCTGCGCGGCGGGATTGAAGCAGGTGAGCCTGGAACTGGGCGGGAAGTCGGCGGCGATCGTGCTCGACGATGCGGACCCGTCAGCCGTGGCGACCGGGATTCAGATGGCCAGCCTGGCCAACAGCGGCCAGGTGTGTAACGCGCTCAGCCGGATTCTGGTGCCCGCGGCCCGCGAGGCGGAGTTCGTCGACGCGCTGGCGGCCGCGATGGAGTCGATGCCGGTCGGCGACCCGTCCGATCCCAACACGGCGATCGGGCCGTTGGTGGCTCAACGGCAGCAGGAGCGTGTCCGCGGCTACATCGAATCGGGCACGACCGAAGGCGCCCGACTGGTCGTCGGCGGCGCTGAAATGCCCGACGGACTGGACACCGGTTGGTATGTGCGGCCCACGCTGTTCAGCGGCGCGAACAACGACATGCGGATTGCGCGCGAGGAGATCTTCGGCCCGGTGCTGACCGTCATCGCCTACAGCGACGAAGACGAGGCGATCCGGATCGCCAATGACACCGAGTACGGGCTGGCCGGGTCGGTGTTCACCGCCGACACCGATCGCGGTTATGGCGTGGCAACGCGTGTTCGGTCCGGCACATTCGGTGTCAACGAGGGCTACATCATGGATCCCGCCGCGCCGTTCGGTGGAGTCAAGAACAGCGGCTACGGGCGCGAGCTCGGAGCCGAAGGTATCGACAGCTACACGGTGAGTCAGTCGATTTCGACAGCGGCGCAAGCTAACTAGTGTTTGCCGCCGACTTCGGCGGGCAGCGGCGGGGGTAACGGTTTGGCCGGCGCCGCCGAGGTTTGGGGTGCAGCCGGCGCCGCGTTCGGTGTCTGCGCCGCCGCGCTGGGACTCTGCGTGGTCTTGGGTCCGTGGTAGGTCACCATTGTTTCCCGGCGGATCACCCCGTTGGCGTCGGAGACCACCAGCGCGCTCGATGTGACGGTGTAGGTGACGCCGTCCTGCTTGACGACGAAGCTCCCGTCGGAGGCCGCGGTGGCGGACGCGACCAGTTTCGCTCCATCGCTGACCCGCACGCCGTGGTAGCCGTACTGGCCGGCGGGGCTTTTGCAGATCGCCACCCGTGACTCCGCCGTGCTGCCGAAAGCGACCGCGGTATTGGGTGCTGTGCAGCGCGCGCTGGAGTCGACGAAGCCCAGGGCGTCGGTGGACGGATCGGCGGCGGCCAATGGTGTGCCGACTGCGAACAAGGTCCAGCACGCAGCCGCAGCGACCGCGATTCGTCGGGTGCGAGGCAGGTAAGAGGACATAAGGCCTCACGACACCACGGGCGACCAGCGACCTGCCGCACCACGCCGCACGACAGCCGAATCGTTAGCTTCCCGAGATCGGACTGAGCCCTGGGGCTAGATTCGCTTGTCATGGGACTGCTCTTCGATCCAAATACCTACGACCCGTCGCACTTCGATCCGGAAACGCGGCGCCAGCTACGCGCGGTGATCGAGTGGTTCGAAGGGCGCGGAAAGGTCAAGCTGCTGCGCGACGACCTCGAAGCGGCATGGGTGTCGGATTTCCTCGACTTCATCAAGCAGGAGAAGATCTTCGCCACATTCCTCACCCCGTCGGACTACGGCGGCGGCGACCCGAACAAGCGGTGGGACACCTCCCGCAATGCCGCGTTGAGCGAAATCTTCGGGTTCTACGGGCTGTCGTACTGGTACGCCGAGCAGGTGACGATCCTGGGTCTCGGGCCGATCTGGCAGAGCGACAACATCAAGGCCAAGGAGCGCGCGGCCGCGCAGCTCGAAGCCGGCGGTGTGATGGCGTTCGCGCTGTCCGAACGTGAGCACGGTGCCGACATCTACAACACCGACCTGCTGCTGACGCCCGCGCGCGACGATGACGAAGGGGTCGTATTTCGGGCGTCGGGGGAGAAGTACTACATCGGCAACGGCAACGTCGCGGGCATGGTGTCGGTGTTCTCCCGCCGTACCGACATCGACGGCGCCGACGGCTACGTGTGGTTCGTCGCTGACAGCGGCCACGACAACTACGAGCTCATCGGCAACGTGGTGCACGGCCAGATGTTCGTCAGCAATTTCCGGCTCAACGACTACCCGGTGCATGAGGAAGACATCCTGTGCACCGGCCCGGAGGCGTTCTCGGCCGCACTCAACACCGTCAACGTCGGCAAATTCAACCTGTGCTCGGGCTCAATCGGTATGTGTGAGCACGCCTTCTACGAGGCGATCACCCACGCCAACAACCGCATCCTGTACGGCAACCCGGTCACCGACTTCCCGCACGTGCGGGCCAGTTTCGTCGAGGCCTACGCTCGGGTGATCGCGATGAAGTCGTTCAGCGATCGCGCGATCGACTACTTCCGCAGCGCCAGCCTCGATGACCGTCGCTACCTGCTGTTCAACCCGGTGACCAAATCCAAGGTGACGTCCGAAGGCGAGACCGTGGTCACCCTGCTATGGGATGTGCTGGCCGCCAAGGGCTTCGAGAAGAACACCTACTTCTGCGAAGTGGCCCGGCTGATCGGTGCGCTGCCGCGGCTGGAGGGCACCGTGCACGTCAACGTCGCGCAGATCCTGAAGTTCATGCCCAACTACATGCTCAACCCAGCGGAGTATCCAGAGATCGGCACCCGCAACGACCCTGCCGACGACGTGTTCTTCTGGGCGCAGGGGCCGGCGCGGGGCGCGTCCAAAGTTCAGTTCGCCGACTGGACAAAGATTTATCAGCAGCATTCGGAAATTCCGAACGTCGCGCTGTTCTACGAGCAGGCGCTCGCGCTCAAGGAGCTGCTGATCACCGCGCCGCCGAGCCCGGAGCAGATGAAAGACCTCGACTTCCTGCTGGTCGTCGGTCACTTGTTCACCTTGGTCGTGTACGGCCAGTTGATCCTCGAGCAGGCCGACCTGATCGGGCTCGGTGCCGACCTGGTGGACCAGATCTTCGAGGTCCAGATCCGCGACTTCTCCGGCGTTGCCGTCGCGCTGCACGGTAAAGCCAGTTCGAATGCGGCGCAGCAAGATTGGGCCCTGGCTGCCGTACGTAGACCTGTCACTGACGCCGACCGATTTGATCGGGTGTGGCACCAGGTCAAGGCCTACGACGGCGCCTACGAGATGCGGCCCTAGCCGGCAGACGGCACGAACGGGACGTCGTCCGGCGCAGCGCTACGCGCCTTCAGTACCGCGCGGGCGGCGTCGCCGATCGGAAGCCGCAGCGGCAGCTCCGGCTTCTCCGCGGCGTCGGCAATCTCGATTGCCACCTGCTCGGGGGTGATCATCGCCGCGCGCAGATCCTCATCAGCGGCGAGCCCAGCGTATGGGTCGTCGGGAAGCGTGTAGGTCGGCACGTCGTCGAGCGCGCCTGAACTCACAGCACCGGGCTCGAGCAGCGTGGCCTGAACGCCGAACGGGGCAACCTCGATTGCCAGGGCTTCGACGAGCGCTTCCAGCGCCCACTTGGTCGCCGCGTAGGCCGCTCCGGTCGGCAGCGTGATCCGCCCGGCGACGCTCGACATGAATAGCAACTTGCCGGTGCCGCGGGCCCGAAAGCCCGGCAGTGCGGCTTGCGCGACCCGGATGGCGCCGACGGTGTTGAGGTTGAACAGTCCCTGCAGTTTGTCCAGCGGAATGGCCTCCACGGCGGCGTAAAAAATCTCGGCGGGGTTGATGACCACGATGTCGACGTCACCCGCGGCCTTGAATGCGGCGGTCACGCTGGCGTCATCGGTGACGTCGAGGGCCAGCCGCTGGGCGAGGTCGAGGCCTTCGAGCGAACGGGGATCACGGGCGGTGCCGATCACACGGTGACCGCGTCGGATGAACTCTTCGGTGATAGCGCGGCCGATTCCGCGACCTGCTCCGGTGACGAGGACTGTTGACATGATGCTGGCTCCTTGAGCTCGTGCGGACATCTGGTGCCTTTGTAAACCGATCGGTGTACTTCGTTGTTCCAAACTAGCCGAGCTTTCCACGGTGGTAAAGCCGACGCGATATGACGCCGGGCATACGATCGGCAGATGCGTGGCGCCAAAATTCTGATCACCGGTCCGACCGGACAAGTTGCCAGTCCCATAGCTCAAGCCCTGGCGGCCGACAACGAAGTGTGGGGCATCGCCCGTTTCACCAACGCGGCGGCTCGACAAACGCTGGAGGAGGCAGGGGTTCGGTGCGAGGCGGTCAACCTCGCTGCCGGTGAGTTCGACGGTCTGCCAGCCGATTTCGACTACGTGCTCAATCTGGCCGTGGCGAAAAGCGGCGACTGGGACAAGGATCTCGGCGCCAACGCCGAGTCCGTCGGGTTACTCATGGCGCACTGCCGCAGCGCACAAGCGTTTCTGCACTGCTCATCAGCAGCCGTCTACGACCCGCCGGACGACGAGCCCCGCACCGAGCGCTCCGCTTTGGGTGACAACCACAAGCCGTTGTTTCCGACCTACTCCATCTCCAAGATCGCCGGTGAAGTCGTTGCCCGGACCATGGCGCGCGCCCTCGGGGTGCCGACCGTCATCGCCCGACTCAACGTCCCGTACGGCGACAACGGGGGATGGCCGTTCTACCACATGGAGATGATGCTGGCCGGTATGCCGATCCCGGTGCCCGCCGGAGTTGCGGCCAGCTACAACCCGATTCACGAAGACGACATCATCGCGACGGTCCCGAAGTTGCTGGCGGCCGCATCGGTGCCGGCGACCACAGTCAACTGGTGTGGCGACCAGACCGTCAGCCTGCAGGACTGGTGTCGCTACCTCGGCTCACTGGTCGGCAAGGATCCGGTGTTCGAGGAAAGCCCGCAGGCGTTGCGTGGCAATCCCACCGACGCGACCCGAATGCACGAGCTGGTCGGCGCCGGAAAGGTCGACTGGCAGGACGGATTTCGCCGGATGGCGGCGAAGTTCCATCCGGAACTGGTCGGCTAATCCTGTTTGGCGATCTCGACGGGCAGGCGCTTCAGCTCACGTCAGCTGTGAGGCGCGTCGTGGCGCTCGGCCAGGTGGTCGCTCATGGTGGTGTGCAGATCGACGAGGAGGTCCCTGAACCTGTCGAGCAACTCGGGTGGGTAGCGCGACATGGTGTTGTCGAGCTGGTTGGCCAGCGATGCGAAGAACTCGTCAGCGCGACTGTGCACCTGTGGGCTACTGCGCAGTGTCACGACCCGCCGATCGGTACTTTCCCTACTTCGCACGACATGGCCTGCTTCTTCGAGACGGTTGAGAAGCGACGTCGTGGCGCCCGACGAGAGGCCAATGCGGCTCGCCAGGCGTGCGGGCGACAGCGGGGCACCGCGCTCCTCGCCGTTCACGATCTCCAGCAACGCCTCTGAGTCCGTGGAGTACAACCCGAGCCAACTCGCGAACCGGCGGCTGAACTGGTTGAAGATCGAACCGTAGATCCTGAGTTCTTCCAGCAGGCGAGCATGTTGCTCGGCGATGCCTGTGGTGGTCGGATCCTCCATGGCTTTCGATCACCTGTCTCTTCATCCATGTGCATCGATCGCGCTGCGGCCGTTGACAACTATTGCCCATCCGCATCTGTCTAAAAGAGAAAGTTACTCGATTATGAAGACGCCAAGCGGGGGACAGTGGTCGGGTGCAGGACTCGATTGACAATTCCAGAACGTAGGATATACCTTTATAATCAAATCACTTTCCAATGGAGGTAATCGGTGCGTATCTCGACGGCTACCCGGCGGTGGCTGGGCTTGATCGCGATCGCGCTGGGAGTGGCGCTGATCGTGATCGATACCACGATCGTCAATGTCATCATTCCGTCGATCATCGAAGACGTGAAGGTCACTTCCGTTCAGGCGCAATGGGTTCAGGAGTCCTACGCGATCGTCCTGGCAGCTTTGCTATTGCTGGTCGGCCGTGTCGGCGACATCGTCGGTGCTCGCCGGGTCTTTCTCACCGGCGTTGTGGTCTTCGGAGCGTCGAGTCTGTTGGCCGGCTTGGCGCCCACCGGCGAACTGTTGATCGCCGCACGTTTCCTCCAGGGCGCTGGCGCAGCGATGATCCTGCCCACCTCGCTGTCGCTGCTGAAGGCCTCCTTCACCGGGAAGGCCCGCGGCCAGGCGTTCGCGGTCTGGGGATCGACGATCGGCGCGGCCGCGGCGCTTGGCCCACTGCTGGGCGGTTGGCTGTCCGAGCACTTTTCGTGGCGCTGGGCATTCGGGATCAACATCCCGCTGGCAATCCTGATCTTTGCCGCGTCGCTGATCTTGCTGGACCGCTCAACCGAAATTCCCGGGCGAGTCGACGTACTCGGCGCGATCCTGTCGGTGTTGGGCCTGGGATCGCTCGCATTCGGCTTGATCGAGGGCCGGACCTACGGGTGGCTGACGGTCAAGGAACCAGTGACGCTGTTCGGTCGGATCTGGTCGGGCGGTCCATCACCGGTCGCGGTAGCGCTGGTTCTCGCGGTGGCGGCACTGGTGGGCTTCGCTGTCCGCCAAACAATTCTGACGCGCAGCTCGAACCCGGACCGGGCATTGATGGACGTGCGGCTGTTCTCGATCCGGTCGTTCCGCAACGGCAACATCGCCACCCTGATCATCGGCGTCGGCGAATTCGGCATCGTGGCTGTGCTGCCGCTGTGGCTGCAGTTCACTCTCGGCTACAGCGCTCTGCAAGCCGGGTTGGCTCTGGTGCCCCTGGCGGTTGGCAGCTTCGTCGCCAGTGGCGCTAGCTTCGGGCTGGCCTCGAAGGTCTCGCCGCTGGATCTGGTCCGGCTGGGCCTGCTATTCGAGGCAGTCGGCCTCGCTGGCCTCGCTTTCGTCGCTGACGTCAACGCCCCCTGGTGGCAACTGGCCGGGATGCTTTGCTGTTACGGAGTGGGTGTCGGCTTCGCGACCGCGCAAGTCACCAACGTCGTGCTCGGCGAAATAGGGGAAGAGAACTCGGGCCAGGCCTCCGGCATCCAAAGCGCCTTTCGCCAACTCGGCTCCGCTCTGGGCATCGCCGTTTTGACAACGACGTTCTTCAGCACACTGAGCAACACGTTGAAGACCACGCTCACCGGCTCGGGCACCCCGCCGAAGCAGGCCGATAATTTCACGCATGCCGTCACCGACAGCGCGGGGGCCGCGATCAAAGGCCTTGCCGCGCAACCTCAGACCGTATCCGTCGCCGACGCCGCACGCGAAGCGATGACACACAGTATCGCTTTCGCTGGCTACATCGCCGCGGGAGTCATCGTTCTCGGACTCATCGCCACCGCCCTCATCCCCAGCCACATCGCCGCACCAACACCTGCCGTCGACGACGGCCGCGCGCTCGAACCGGCGACCGGACGGCACCGCCAGCCGTGATCCTACATGTCCGCGCGAAAACGCTTGCGGGAGTGGTGCCGATGGCCGTGACGGAATATCCGGCGAGAGCTCAATCCTGTTTGGCGATCAGCTTCTTCAGCGCGACACGATCGGACGCCAGTAGCTCGTCGATACGCGGCTGGTTCACATCCGCGACGATGATCTCGCCGACCTCCTGGTAGACGTTGCTGAAGATGCCGTGCGACTTCATCTTCTCGGTCTGATAGATGTTGTCCTCGGTCGGCGTCACGTAGTACACGATCTCCGGCTTGAAGCGGTGGATCAACCACAGGTGAATGACGTCCATCAGCCGCTTCTGTCGCATCTTCTCGGCGAACGTGTTCTGGTCGCGCACCGTGAGGATGTTGCGTCCGTGCCGGTCCTTGATCGGGTCGACGACCACATTGGCGAGTGGCTCGTCGGCGTCGTTGCCGTAGATGCCGAGGTCGAGCACGTCGGATCCGGCCCGCCGGGGACGTAGCCGCACCGTCAGCGTCTCGCCGATCTTGTAGTGGTCGCCCCACAGTGCCAGCCACTCCTCGAGCAGCTTCTTGGGCACCTCGGTCTGCACCAGGTGCTGATGCTGCGTGGATCCCTCACCCATCGACTTCGTGGTCGCGGTCCGCCCGGAGGAGGCCGCCAGTGCGGCGTCGCTACGGGGCCCGCCGACCAGCGTTTGCGGTGTGCGGTAAGGGGATTCGACCAGTCGCATCTTGCGTTGCAGACGAGCCAGCGCGAGCATGCCCTCCTGCCGCAGCGAGGTGGCGAACTCCTCGGACGCGACACCATCGATCTGGTGGCCGCCGTAGGTGATGAAGTTGAAGACGAAGCCCATCTTGCCGAGTTCCTCTGGGAACGCGCGCATCTCGTCATCGGTCATGCCGGTGGTGTCCCAGTTGAACGACGGCGAGAGGTTGTAGGCCAGCATCTGGTCGGGGAACTGCGCGTGGATCGCGTCGGCGAATTCGCGCGCGTCGACAAGATCCGCCGTCTTGGTCTCCATCCAGAGCAGGTCGGCGAATGGCGCTGCGGCAAGCGATTTGGCGATCG